>NZ_CP102263.1:3235468-4629452 GCF_025147485.1 Bacteroides uniformis
AATGGAGTTCGGAGGCTATTTCTGAAATGGGGAGGTCGGTGTAGGTGAGCAGACGCTGGGCTTCGTCTGTAACCTTGTTGAGTATGTACTGCTTGGCGTTGATGTTTATGGCCGAAGAGAGGATTTCGTTCAGATAGTTGGGAGTGATGCATAGTTTATCGGCATAGAATTGTACAGAATGCTGCTCCCGGAAGTGCTCCCCAACCAATTCGAAGAATCGGCTGAGGTGGAAGCTGCTGATATCTTTATGTGGCTCCTTACCCGTCTCCGGAGGGATAGAGGTGCGGTAGGCACGGTTGAGTAGCATGAGGACTTCGTAAAGTAAGGCGCGTAATATGCCCGTATCGTGTGGGTGGAAAGAGTCGATTTCGATTTTTATGTCGTGCAGAAGTTGGAGTATTCGTGCATAGAGCCCGTTCGGCAGTTGGAGTTTGTCTACCATTTTTCCCATTCGGAAGAACGGGAGGTGCTGCACGAATAGTGGGTCTTTGAAGAAAGAGGTCAAAAAGGTATCCTCAAAAATTAGAGCATGACCGTTGCCGATACGGTCTGTGTCCCAACTGCGCACCTCACCTGGTTTGGAGAAGAATACATCACCGGGAGCTGCCAAGTGTGTCCGGTTACCGATAGTGAATTCTCCTTCTCCTTCTGTGATGAAGGTGATGTCATAGTAGGTCAGAATATGTACTTTTCCCTGGGTCAAGAATTTCCGGGTATACTGCAAATCAACGACATCTATCAGAAGTTCGCTTCCGTACTTAGTTTTGTAGAAATTGTATCGTGGGATGGCATTTTTCATGGCTTAACATTGTATGATGGCAGTAAAGTTAGAGAAAAAGCTGCTCCGTACAATAGCGAATAGGAAAATGTTGGGTAAAGACCGGGAGTTTTGTTTATCTTTGCACCCGCAATTATCAATCGCCTTGCAACGATTGTCTGGAATTATCATATTATGAAACAGAAACGAATACCATTGGTGGGCAGACAATACCTTGTGCCCTTCATTTTGATTACCTCTCTTTTCTTTTTGTGGGGATTTGCCCATGCCATTCTGAATGTACTGAACAAGCACTTTCAAGAGATACTGGATATCACGAAGACACATTCGGCCTTTATACAGATGACGATGTATATGGGATACTTCATTATGGCCATTCCTGCAGGATTTTTCATCAGTCGCTTCGGATACCGCCGGGGTGTGGTATTCGGTCTGTTGCTTTACGGCGTCGGTTCGCTGCTCTTTATCCCCGGGCAGCATTATCTGTCTTTTAATCTTTTCTTGTTTGCATTGTTCGTGATAGGCTGTGGACTGACGTTTCTTGAAACTGCCGCCAATCCTTATGCCACAGAATTGGGCGCAAAGGAAACTGCTGCCAGCCGGCTGAATTTCGCGCAATCCTTCAACGGTCTGGGATGTATCTGTGCACCGGTACTGGCTGGACTGCTGCTCTTCTCGAAGGATGGGCAGACGGGCTCGGGTAATGTCGCATTGCCCTATATCTGCATGGGGGTAAT
The DNA here is from genome assembly GCF_025147485.1 of Bacteroides uniformis. Classification (NCBI taxonomy): domain Bacteria; kingdom Pseudomonadati; phylum Bacteroidota; class Bacteroidia; order Bacteroidales; family Bacteroidaceae; genus Bacteroides; species Bacteroides uniformis. The sequence goes on from NZ_CP102263.1 coordinate 3,236,984, forward strand.
TGTGTTGCTGGTAGCGTTGGTCTTTTCAAGAATCAAGTTGCCCGAGATTGAACATAGTGTGGAGGTGGACGAAGCTGGTAATAAGGTCGGATTGTGGTCACACCGGCTTTTCATTTTCGGGCTGATAGCCTTGTTTGCCTATGAGGTCGGCGAGATTTCCATCAACAGCTTCTTCATCAACTACGTGGTGGAGCAGAATTGGATGAATGCCCGCGAAGCTTCCGTAGTGCTTTCTTTCGGTGGACTGGGATTATTTATGTTAGGACGTTTTGCCGGTAGCTGGATTATGGGACGTGTGCGTGCCGAGAAGATGTTGCTGGTTTGTGCTACGGGCACTGTGATGACTACCTTGTTGGTGTTGCTGGATGTAGGAATGGTGTCGCTTGCAGCTCTGTTGTGCGGATATGCATTTGAGGCTATTATGTTTCCCACGATTTTTGCACTTTCCTTGCGCGGGCTGGGCAACCATACCAAGAGGGCTTCCTCTTTCCTGATGATGTCTCCCGTGGGAGGCGTGGTAGGTCCGCTGTTGATGGGACTGGTGGCAGACCATACGACGATGGTGTGGGCGTTCATCGTACCGCTGGTTGCCTATTGCGTGGTGTGGGCATATGCCCGCAAGATGGTGTCCGTCTCTACCGCTTCTTCAATATAGAAGGAAGCCTGCGACTCCGGCAAGGATTATCAGTAAGATAGGGTGGAGGTTCCACTTCCACGTCACGCCGAAAGCGGCTGCAAAGATAAGTATGCTTTTGTAATCTATGAAATTTTCCTTGTTCATCAGCAATAGGGCAGCAGCAGCTATCAATGATACGGACATGGGCAGCAGTCCCGACATTGCCGCCTTGATGTATTTGTTGTCCTTGCATTTCACGAAGAAGTAAGAGATGAGCAATACCAGGATGAACGAGGGAAGACATACTGCAATGGTGGTCACGACAGCTCCCCACACGCTTTGAGTAACTGCATAGCCCACATAGGTGGCACTGTTGATGCCTATCGGACCAGGCGTCATCTGCGAGATGGCCACTACGTCCGTGAATTGTTGCAGGGTGAGCCAGTGATGGTGGTCCACCACCTCATATTGGATGAGGGACAACATGGCGTAACCGCCTCCGAAACCGAACATTCCGATTTTTAGATATACCAATATCAGCTGCCAATAAATCATATCTGTAATTTTCTCAGTTTATCTTTTAACCATAATGTATAGAGCATTCCTCCTGCAATTCCTGCAAGGACAATGTATACGGGGGATAGCCCGAATTGCCAGATGAGTATGGTGGCGATGGCTGGAAGCACCAGTTGCCAATACTTCAGCTTCAGTGCCCGTGCAGCCGAAATGCAGGGTATCACAATCAGTGCGACTACTGCCGGACGGATACCGTTAAAGATGCGTATCATCACCTGGTTGTCCTGAAAATGAGCGAAGAACATGGCTATCAGCATCATGATGACAAAAGAGGGGAGGATTGTGGCAAGTGCACACACCAGGCTACCTTTTACTTTATGCAGCTTGTAGCCGACGAATATGGATATATTGACAGCAAAAACACCGGGAAGTGACTGGGTCAACGCAAACATTTCCATGAAATCTTCTTTACTCATCCATCTCTTTTTTACGATTTCCCGTTCAATGAGAGGTATCATAGCGTATCCGCCACCGATAGTGAACATTCCTATCTTGGCAAAGGTCATAAAAAGCAGTAAATATTTCATTATTTCTCTTCGGGTGACTTTCTTTTGCAAAGAAACCCAAATTAATCAACATATACAAATTAGGGGGATAATATTTATTTATTAATATTTTATATTACAGGGCTATATTCTTAAATCTATTTAAAAGGAGAATATTCCGTCGTAAATAAGCTTTATCTTTAACACGTAATTACAAATAATATAAATGTAGATATGATACAGATAGTGCAATTACATGGTACGGATAAAAAGCTGTACGAGCTTGTAGCCCCTTTGGTTATGAGCCCGGAAGTGCTGAAACAGAACTACAATTACCCTTTCCGGACATCGGAAGAGTACGAGTGGTTTGTTGCTCTGGATAATAAACATGTTGTAGGTTTTGTGCCGGTGGAGCACAAGAAGTATGAATGTGTCATCAACAACTATTATATTAAGGAAAGGAATGTTGACACGCTAAAATTGCTTCTGGAAAAGGTACTTGAGAAGCAGGGCGAGGAGAGTAGTCTGACGGCTGTTAGCTTTGTTGAAGATAGGGATGTCTTCAGCGAGCTGGGCTTTTTGGAAGACAAGGTATGGACCCGTTATGTGAAAATGAAGAAAAACAGATAATTATGGCTACACCCAAAAATGTGTATGAACTGGCGCAAGAACGTCTTGATGTGATTTTTAGGGAATTTGACACGATATGCGTCTCTTTTTCGGGAGGAAAAGATAGTGGAGTGTTGCTGAATTTGTGCATAGACTATATCCGCCGGAACCGGCTGAACCGTAAACTGTGTGTATTCCATATGGACTATGAGATACAGTACAGCATGACCATTGATTATGTGGACCGGGTATTGGAGGCGAATAAGGATATATTGGAGGTGTATCGTGTTTGTGTGCCTTTCCGTGTAACGACTTGTACGTCGATGTACCAGAGTTACTGGCGTCCGTGGCAGGAGGATTTGGAGGACATTTGGGTAAGGAAGATGCCGAAAGGCTGCCTCACTAAAGAGACGTTTCCTTTCTACACTCCCGAAATGTGGGATTATGAGTTCCAGATGCACTTTGCCAAATGGCTGCATGAGAAGAAGGATGGAGTGCGTGCCTGCTTTCTCATAGGCATCCGTACGCAAGAGAGTTTTAACCGCTGGCGCAGCATCCATCTGAACCGGAAGTATCAGATGTACCACAATTACCGCTGGACCTCGAAGATAGGCAATGACATTTTCAATGCTTATCCCATTTATGATTGGAAGACGACGGATATCTGGACGGCCAATGGCAAATTCGGCTTTGACTATAACCATTTGTATGACCTATATTATAAAGCCGGAGTCAATATCGAACGCCAGCGTGTGGCAAGCCCTTTTCTTTGTGAGGCACAAGAGAGCCTGAAGCTGTATCGTGTCATCGACCCGAATACTTGGGGAAGAATGATAGGGCGGGTCAACGGGGTGAACTTTACCGGTATTTACGGAGGGACGCGTGCTATGGGGTGGCAGACGGTCCGACTGCCCGAAGGGTATACGTGGAAAGGCTTTATGCAGTTCCTGCTTTCCACCTTGCCGGAAGAGACCCGGAGGAACTACTTGAAAAAGCTTACCGTCAGCATTGAATTCTGGCGTACAAAAGGGGGGTGTCTGGCTGACGAGACCATCCAGAAGCTGAGGGATGCAGGAGTGTCCATTGAAGTGATAAATACCACGAATTACAAGACAAACAAGAAGCCGGTGCGCATGGATTATCTGGATGATATTGACATCGCGGAATTCCGGGAAATTCCCACTTATAAGCGGATGTGCATATGCATCCTGAAGAATGACCATGCCTGCAAGTACATGGGTTTTGCCTTGAACAAGGAAGAGGCATACAAAAGAGACAAGATAATGGAACAATTCAAAAATATGATGTTATGAGCGTAGATAAAAGTCCGGTATATAACGTAAGGGCAATTCCAATAGAGAAAATACAAGCAAACGATTACAATCCGAATGTAGTGGCACCGCCCGAAATGAAGCTTCTGGAGCTTTCCATCTGGGAAGATGGTTTCACCATGCCTTGTGTCTGTTACTATGATGAGGAAGAGGATAACTACATCCTGGTGGACGGTTACCACCGTTATCAGGTGTTGAAGACATCCAAAAGAATTTATCAGCGCGAAAACGGGTTGCTTCCCGTGGTCGTGATTGACAAGGAACTTTCCAACCGTATGGCGTCCACTATCCGTCATAATCGTGCCCGTGGTACGCATAATATCGAGTTGATGTGCCATATTGTTGCGGAATTGGACAGAGCCGGTATGTCTGATGAATGGATAATGAAGAATATCGGAATGGATCGCGACGAAGTGTTGCGTTTAAAGCAAATTTCGGGTCTGGCAGACTTGTTTGCGAACAAGAACTTCAGCATTCCGGATAAGAAAGAAGAGTATGTGGCGGATAAATAAATGAATATTTCAGGGGTGGATTTTTTAATCTGCCTCTTTATATTCATTAACAAGTGAAATATTTCGTTGCAAACTTGCATAATTTAGTCAAATCGCCTACATTTGTCAGCATCAAAACAAACAGAATAGGTCCTATGTGCTTTAAGGCACTATAAAAAACATTACATGAAGAAAATTTTGGTTAGTGGCGGTGCTGGTTTTATAGGTTCTCATCTTTGTACCCGATTGATAAACGACGGGCATCAGGTGATTTGTCTGGATAATCTTTTCACCGGTTCGGAAGGAAATATCACTCATCTGAAGAGCAATCCCCGCTTTGAATTTGTACTGCATGATGTGGAAACCCCTTATGAGGCAGATGTGGACGAAATCTATAATCTGGCTTGTCCTGCTTCTCCCATCCACTACCAATATGATGCCATTAAAACCATCAAGACTTCTGTATTGGGCGCCATCAATATGCTGGGACTGGCCAAAAAGACGAATGCCAAGATATTGCAGGCTTCTACCAGCGAAGTGTACGGTGACCCCGTTATTCATCCCCAAGTGGAAAGTTATTGGGGAAATGTAAATCCAATTGGCCTCCGTTCTTGTTATGATGAAGGGAAGCGTTGTGCCGAGACATTGTTTATGGACTATCACCGCCAGAATGGAGTGCGGATCAAGATTATCCGTATATTCAATACGTACGGTCCTCGGATGTTGCCGAATGACGGACGGGTGGTTTCCAATTTCGTGGTTCAAGCATTGCAGAACCAGGATATTACAATATACGGTTCGGGTAATCAGACGCGAAGTTTCCAATATGTAGATGACTGTATAGAAGGTATGGTGCGGATGATGAACACGGAGGACGATTTTATCGGTCCGGTAAACTTGGGAAATCCGAATGAATTCTCCATATTGGAACTGGCGGAAAAGGTCATTAGGCTGACGAATTCCAAGTCGAAACTGATTTTCAAGCCACTGCCTCATGATGATCCCAAACAGCGTCAGCCGGACATCACTCTGGCAAAGGAAAAGTTGGGCTGGGAACCGACTATAGAGCTGGAAGAGGGTTTACAGTATATAATAGAGTATTTTAAGGAATATCGTTCCTAACTAAATAGTAATTTTGATAACGGGAAAAACAATATAGAAAGATGAACATGGAAATAAATCCTTCCGAATACAAGATTCTCATCGTTGACGATGTGATGTCAAACGTTTTATTGTTGAAAGTGCTTTTGACAAATGAGAAATTCGCGATTGCTACTGCAAGTAACGGGCGGCAAGCGTTGGAACAGGTGGAAAAGGAAAATCCTGATTTGGTTTTGCTTGACGTAATGATGCCGGACATGAGTGGTTTTGAAGTAGCTCAACATTTAAAGTCAAATCCGAATACAGCTGATATTCCAATCATCTTTCTGACCGCACTGAATAGTACGGCAGATATTGTGAAGGGGTTTCAGGTTGGCGCGAATGACTTCATCTCTAAGCCTTTCAATAAGGAGGAATTGATTATCCGTGTTACCCACCAAATATCTTTGGTAGCTGCCAAACGGTTGATTTTGAGTAAGACGGAAGAACTGCAACGTACTATTGCCGGGCGTGACAAGCTTTATTCGGTGATTGCCCATGACTTACGTTCTCCGATGGGATCCATCAAAATGGTGCTGAATATGCTGATATTGAACTTGCCATCTGAGAAAATTGGCGCCGAAATGTACGAGCTTCTGACGATGGCTAATCAGACTACGGAGGATGTGTTTTCATTGCTGGATAACCTGCTGAAATGGACAAAGAGTCAAATCGGTAAGTTGAACGTGGTTTATCAGGATGTGGACCTCGTCGAAGTGACAGACGGTGTCATTGAGATTTTCAGTATGGTGGCAAGCCTGAAGAAGATAAGAATCCACGAGATGAAACCGGAAAAAATGATGGTCAACGCTGATATTGACATGCTGAAGACAGTGGTCCGTAACTTGTTGAGTAATGCCATTAAGTTCAGTAAGGAGAACTCAGAGGTACTGGTGAAGATGGAGGAAGTAGATGGTATGGCAGTTGTCAGCGTTCAGGATTATGGCTGTGGCATCAGCGAGGAGGGGCAGAAGAAGTTGTTGCATACTGATACGCATTTCAGCACGTTCGGCACGAACAACGAAGAAGGCTCGGGACTGGGCTTGTTGCTATGCAAGGATTTTGTCGTGAAGAATGGCGGTAAACTGTGGTTTACTTCCAAGGAAGGCGAAGGCTCCATATTCAGCTTCTCTATTCCGGTGAAGAAGTGATAACGAAGAAAATAGAACGGATGGTCCGTTGAAGTAAAACAGACCATCCGTCAGACTCAAATAGACCGTCTGTTACGGTCGTGCAGACCATCTGTTTCTTATGAACGGATGGTCTGTTTTTTTATCTCTTACACAGACTGCGGAAATCGCAATATTCACATTTCCGGGTATCCTCTGTTTGGCTGAATGTTTCTTCTTGGCTGAATATCTCCTGCAGGAGTCCGTGCAGCCGTTCGCGAAACTCGTCTTCGAAGAAAGCGAAGTTGTTGACCGGTACCTTGGGTTGTCGCGGCGCTCCCATTTCGATGACCGGGGAGTAGCTTTCGGAAGCTGCCCGGTGGATGTAAAGTAGGGAAGGGGCTACCTTCAGCGATTGCTTGCGGCAGAGGATGGCGGCGTACAGAAACGTCTGGAAAATATAGTTGGGACGGTTGTCGGCGGGAGTAAACAGTTGTTCTATATTTTCAGGAGTCTTGGGAGTACCGCCTGTCTTGTAGTCCACGATACGTAGCGTGTCTCCTTTGCTGTCCAGGCGGTCGATGGTACCGCCTATCTGTAAGGCAAGCTTTCCTTGCGGAGTATCTATTTCCATCATTTCTCTGACGTCCTGTTCCATACCCTCCATACGGAACGGGGCATATTGCAGGTCATTGCGCAGAAGCTGGCGCAGGTAAGAGGCAATGACTTTGGAATGGATAAGCTGCGTACCGTTATATTCCGGTTGCTCCGTAAGGGGCACATGGAAGAACTTTTCTTTAAAAGCATTGTCCACATAGGCTTGCAGGCGAACATCGTCTTTCAGTAATTGTTCCAGGTCGTCTTTACGTATCTCCCGTCCGTTGGCTGTCAGTTCGTTGTACACCAGTTCGGCGGAACGGTGGAAGATGGTGCCGAAGAGGGTGGAGTCTATCTCGGCGCTTACTTCATCGGGAGCTTTCAGGCCGGCTACGTATCGGTAGTAGAATTTCAGGCGGCAGTCCAGATAGGCATTGAGGGCAGAGGGGGAGAAGAACGCTTTGGGACGTTGGTGGATGTTGTAGGCGTCGAACATCTGTTGCAACATCTCCGGTGTCTTGTGAATCTCAATTTCCCGGGCTTGCTGTGGAGATTGTCCGGCTTCAAGGTACTCAAGGGAGATGTTGTGCGGCGACTCTACCTGGAATTGCAGCATGAAGCGGGACATCTCCCCGCGGTTCAGTCCGTCCGAAGAGATGTTATATAATAAGGTGACGTTTTCTGCCCGTTGGATGAGGCGGTAGAAGTAGTAGGCATAGACGGCATTCTTGTGTTCTATGGTGGTCATGCCGAAGGCCTTCCTCAGGTTGTAGGGAATGAAGGAGGAGTCGCCTCCGGCTTTGGGCAATTGCCCTTCGTTGAGGGAGAGCATGATGAGGTTGCGGAAATCGAGGTTACGCGTTTCCAGCACCCCCATTACTTGCATGCCGATGGCGGGTTCTCCGTGGAAGGGAATGTTGGCAGAGGTAAGCAAGCGGTTCAGCAGTCGCTTCAGCGTGTCTGTGCGCACACTACTCAATTCGCCGGTCTCTATCAGGCTGAGCAGGCGGTTGACGAGGGTGTAGCTTTTGAACAGAGACTCGCGGTACAGCTGGTTGAAGATGTCTTCCACGTCTTTTTCCTGGCGGTAGAGGACGGCCACTTCGCGAAGCAGTTCGGTGAGGTAGCTGCATAGGGCGGCGATGCCGTTCTGTGGTGTAAAGACTTGTTCAAGGAATGCGTCCTGCTTCAGCTCCGAGGGAAGGGGATAGAAGCGGTTGTCCCGGGTAAGCTGTTTTTCCAGTGTTTCGGCATTGGGGGAAAGTTGCCGGGTGTAAGGGTGTTTCAGCAGCGTGATTACGGTTTCGTAGATGTATCGTCCGGTACCTGCATGGTAGCCGGTAGTCTGTAGCTCTACAAGGGCGTTGATAAAACTGTACACCGGAGTTTGGGCAAGGGGAAATCCCATTGTGATGTTGACGTTCTTTACCTCTGCCGGAATGGAGTGGAGGACGGGAAGCAGTAGGGATTCGTTGCAAAGGACAACGGCAGTGTCTTTGAATGAAGAAGGGGTTCTTAATTCTTCATTCCCCCTAATCCATTGCGGCAAGTAGCGGGCTTGTGCATTTTCGGTAGAAGCGGAGATAAAGCGTACGTTCTTGGGTTTCCGCAGTACATCAAAAGAAGTTTCGGGCAGTTGGTTGGGAAACAGCTTTAGGTTGCGGAGGATGAATTCGCCTGCTTCGTGGGTATAGGGCGGCTTTTGCTCAAGGGGAAGACGGGTGTAGAACACGTCGTAATCCCAATAGAACATTGCTTTTCCGGCATCCTGCAAGAGCTGGAAGAAACGGGTTTCTACTCTATTCAGCACGTTGAAGCCGACAAATACATAGCGGTCGTAGCGCAGTCGGTCGGTGTCGAGTTGCTCCATGACATTGCGGTACATCATGCCTTCGTAGGCGATGCCCAGTTCTGTAAGATTGCGGCGGTAGTGGCGGTAGATGTCGCCCAGTTTATCCCAGAGGGAGATGAATTTGGCTTTCAGCTCCGTGCGCTTTTCTATGGAAAAGTTCTGGAAGAACTGGCGGATGGCTTCTTCTTGTTCTTGGTCGAGGAAGTCGTAATTGTCCATAATGTTCTTCAGTTCTTGCAGGTTGCTGAAGAGTTTGTCGGCATCTACAAGGTTTTTGTCTACGTCATCGAAATCGCTGATGAGCAGTTCTCCCCAGAAGTAGAAGTCATCCAGAGTTTCTTCGCTGCGGGTCTCTTCGCGGAACACCTTATACAGTTCGCATACCAGGCGGATAGGGTCACCGGACTTCAATGGAGAGAGTTGCCGGAACAGTTCGCTGATGCTGACGTAGGCAGGCGACCACAAAGGGCGGTCCGTTTCAGCTGCCAGATATTCGTTGAAGAACAGACTGGCACGTTTGTTGGGGAAAACGATGGCGGTGCGCGAGAGGTCGTTTCCTATTTTGGCGTAAAGGTCGCGGGCGACCAGTTGGAGGAATGTTTCCATGATTTAGTTGATAATTGATAATTAATAGTGGATGGGGAGTGAGTTATACCGGTTCTATGTTGTTCTCCTCTACATACCACAAGTAACCCCGTATATTTTCTGCGACATACCCCATGCGGACCAGCAGTTGCATGTATCCCTGCACCTGCTTGTTGTACTTCTTGTTTGGCTTTCCGAACTTGAAGTCCACCACTACGATTTCTTCGCCACGCATCATCACGCGGTCCGGGCGGCGTGTCCGCAGTTCACCGTTTTCCTGCCAGATGATGTCGCATTCATTGAATAGCTGCCACGTTCCTGAATACCAGTCCTTGACTTGAGGCAGGGAGAAAGCGCGTTGGGTGAGATTGCGTATTTCTTCTTCCGTCTCACTCCGTCCAATCACACCTTCAAAGACGAGCTGGCTGATGGCATTGTCAATGTCTTCTTCGGTTTCGATAGCGGAGAATAGGGTATGCAGCAAACGTCCCCGGTTGATGAAACGCCAGCTGGACTCTGCTTCGTCTACTCCTGCTATGAAGTCTGCCGAACGGTTGGATTGCCGGAACTCGATGTCGTGGAGCATACTCTCCATGTGGACGGGCAGTTTGACCGGCTTTTGCGAAAGTCTGTTGACCGGTTGCTGTTCATAAACCTCAGGTTTACGTTCGCAGTATAGAGGTTTACGTTCGCAGCATAGAGGTTTGGCTTCGTCATCAGCAGGGTTGTCTGCGTCATGCTGTGAGACGGGGACGGAGGAGGGACAAATCCTGCCGTTCTCGTATATGGCAGCCTCTTCGTCCCAACTGCCTGCTCCGTCTTTGGCTATGCGGGGCAGGGTGTTGGCAAGGAGTTCGGACATGGTTCCCTTCTGTTCCTTCCGGCTCCAGAGGATGAGGTTCTTGCCGGCACGGGTAAAGGCCACGTACAGCAGATTCAGATTGTCCACCCACAGCTGAAGACGTTCGTGCAGATAGTCCTGCCGGTATATGGATTCCGCCATGGTGGTGGAATAGTTCACCGGCACTAAGCTGATGGCATTATAAGGCTCTTCCGGTGGGACGCACCACACCAGCTGGTTGTTGGTTTCGTTCTCCAGCTTCCAGTCGCAGAAGGGAATCAGTACGGTATGGAATTCCAGTCCTTTGGACTTGTGGATGGAGAAGATGCGTATGCCGTCCATCTCACCGCTGGGGATGGTTTTGCTGCAAAGGGTTTCGTCCCAGTAGCGGATGAAGCTGTCCAGTTCGGAAGAATTGCTTTGCAGATACTCCGTCACAGCATCGAAGAAGGAGAAGAGGTAGGCATCCTGCTTTTCAATGCGGCTCATGCCGAAGATGCTGAACAGTTCTTCCAGTAACTCATACAAAGGCATCAAGCGCAGCGTTTCCCGTCGGGAGGTAAAGGTTTCGGGCAGGGGAGTGGCTATGATGAATCCCGACTGCTCGTCATTTGTCATTTGTAATTTGTAATTCTCCATCAGCGCAGCCTCCGCAATCTTGTTCTCCGGATTCGATAGGCAGCGCAGGGCATCCATCAGCATGCAGATGGCAAGGGAGGCATCCAGACGGAAAGCTTCGTCGGACACGACAGAAAGATGCAGTTCTTTGTCAAAATAGTCGGCTATCGGCGGGATATTCTTGTTCTTGCGGACAAGGATGGTGATATCATTCAGTGTTACGCCCTCTTCCAGCAGCCGTTGCACCTCTTCTCCTAAAGCGAGAAGGGTCTGCTCTGTATAGTTGTGTTCATCGTCCGGTTCAAGGAAGGTGGCTTTTACGTAGCCGTACTCCGTGCTCTTGGGCGATTCCTGCACTACGTCGGCATAAGCGCGTTTCAGGGGTAGGCAATCCTCTTTCAGTTCGTTCAGGTGTAATGCATTGAGGTAGTCTATGGCAGCGGTAAATACCTGGTTGTTGAAACGGATAATGTTGGTTTCGCTACGCCGGTTTGTTTTTAGGGTTTCCACACGGACGGGGAAGGAGTTTAAGTTTAATTCTTTATTTCCCAAGCTGTTCAGTATTCCCCAGTCCCCGTTCCGCCAGCGGTAGATGGACTGCTTCACATCTCCCACAATCAGACTGTCAGCTCCTTGCGAAAGTCCTTCGAGCAACAGCAGACGGAAGTTGTCCCATTGCATGCGGCTGGTGTCCTGGAATTCGTCAATCATGACGTTGCGTATGTTGGCGCCGATTTTCTCGAAGACGAACGAAGAGTCACCCTCGCGCACCAATTTGTGCAGCAGGGCGTTGGTGTCCGAAAGTAGAAAGCGGTTATGTTCTCGGTTCAGTGTACGTACCTCTTCGTCAATATGGTTGAGGAGTTGTAGTTTGTTGAGATGCTGGAGCGAGAGACGGCAACTGTTCAGGGTGCGGTTGCGTTGCGGACGCATTCTTTCGGCTTCCTGCAGTAGAGGTATCAGGCTGGTTTTTGCCAGACAGATGATGTCGTCCTTCCGTGAGGATGTTTTCGTTGCCCAGTTTTTTGCATCTGCCAGGCTGTTTTGCAGGGTGGCGTTCAGCACATCTTTGTCAGACAGTCTGCCGTCGCGCAGTTTGCGGAAGTAACTGCCGATGCCTCGGGCACCTCCTTTCAAGTCTTCGGGAGTGAGGGCATGCCCTTCCAGTTCGCCTTCAAACTGGTCGTAGAAACTTTTCATCTGTTCCAGAGCCTCGGTTTCCATATCGCGCAGCACATCCCGGTAGAGTTTCAACGTGTTCGGAGTACGAAGGCATTGCCGTAGTTTTTCGCCGCGTTCTATGTAGCTTTCATCGAAGATGTTTCGTCCGAAACTTTTCACCTCATTCGATACGTTCCAGCGTTTGTCGTCGCGGATGCGCTCGTCGATGTAGTCCAGCAGCCATGCCAGCACGGGAGAAGTGGGGGTAAGCTTCTCGATGAGGCTGTCTACGGCATCACTCAGCACTTCACTGTTGTTCAGCTCTATGTTCAGGTTAGGACTCAGTTCCAGTTCGCGGGCAAGGTTGCGCATCACAGATTGAAAAAAGGAGTCGATGGTTTCCACGCGGAAACGGCTGTAGTCATGCAGCATGTATTGCAGTGCCATGCCGGCCCGTTGACGAATCTCCCCGTCCGTCAATCCGTCCCCGCCTTCTTCTTTAATTTTTAATTTATAATTTTTAATTCTCTCCAAGTATGCTTCGGAAGAAGGTGCTCCCTTCCAGATACCGTAAAGCTGTGTCAGTATGCGCTCCTTCATCTCTGCCGTAGCCTTGTTGGTGAAGGTTACGGCAAGTATCTGCCGGTAGGCGCGTGGATTGATTATCAAATGCTTGATGTATTCCACAGCCAGCGTAAAGGTCTTGCCTGAGCCGGCAGAGGCTTTGTATACTAATAATTCCATGTAAATTGCTGCATTGAGTATGTATCTGCAAACGTACACAAAAATAATGAGAAAAATAAATGCTTCCCTGCTTTCTCTTATAGAAAGAAGTGGGAAGCATCCATTATTGAGGGGCTATGTGTAGGGGCTGTGCTACATTACCGGCGTCTGGAAAAGAAATACAAATCCTTTGCTGTCTTTCAAATCCTTTATGGCATCTCCGGCATAGATTTCTCCGTTTGTCAGTGAGAGTTTCTTGATTCCTGCATTCGGGCTAAAATCGATTTTTTTCAGGTCGAGCCAGAACAAGTTAGGGGTCAGTGTGGACTCAAAATAATATACTTTGTTCTTCTGGTCGGATACAGAACGCCAACGGGTGGAGGAGATATGGGGCTTGTCCGGTGTGGTGATACCGAACGGTACAGAAACATTGCGCATTACGCTCAATACACTGGGTACGGCAATCTTTGCATCCGCTGTTTGCGGAATGGCATTGATGTAGAACGATGCGCGTACAAAGCGGTCACTGGAGCGGTTGGTTCCCGGCAACATATTCAGCCCGCCTACCTCTTTCCAATAGTCGTTGATAGCCAGCTGGAGTTCATATTTGGGAGAGTTGGTCATTACTTGATACTGCTTGCCTTCATGTATCTCAAGGTTTCCGTCTATGTATTCCAGGACAGCCGTGTTTCCGGTTTCATCTGTGATGGCCAGATGCAGGGTGGAAGCGGCTCCGTTGGGCAGGTCTGGTGCATCAATGCGGAAGGATTCTTTTTTCAGTTCATCCACAGCTTCGCGTACGGTTGCAAAATTGTCGAGTACGTATTGCGTCCAGATACTGATGCCCATAATCGGGCGGTTGTCTCCCGGGCGGTGGTAAACGGACTCCGGAAGGAAGAGCAGGCTGGCAACCAGACCTTTCTCGTTCATACCGTCGCAGGTACCTATGTCATAACCGGCGGCAATGACGCTACCGTACTTGGAAGTCCAGTTCACTGTATTCCCTTTGTTGTAGCCTGCCCTTTGCATGCCTCTTGGGAATACATAGATGTTACTCATAAGGTCTTCTTTCCAGTCCATCGTACGTCCTGTAATGACTGTATTGTCAGGACCGATGTAGGTGGCTCGGGTACACGCTTCTGTTTGTTGCACACTCATGGAGGCTATGGCAGCCAGTGCAACAGCTATTGTCTTTATTGGTTTATTCATCTCGCTTTTGTCTTTATGAATTAATACTCTGTTTCATAGAATAACAAAAGGAGGGGAGTATAGTTTGAGAAAAAGAGGGGAAATCCCTTACTCGTCTTTTTCTTTCAGCAATTCCTCCATCTTCAGCACCTCGTCCCGATACTGTGCGGCTTCGATAAAATCGAGTTTCTTGGCAGCCTCCTGCATAAGCTTCTTGGTACGTTCGATACTCTTTTCCAGTTGCTTGCGGCTCATGTACTGTACTATAGGGTCGGCAGCCATCGTAGATGTACTTTCTTGTTCCACATAGGGGCGGGGAGTGCTGGAAGTGAACTTCTCGCTGCTGAGGACGGCTTCGCCGGAAGCCTCGTTGGTGGCAAACACATTGAGGTTCTTGGCTTTCTTGATTTGCTGTGGTGTGATGCCGTGCTCTTCGTTGTACTTCAACTGCTTCTCGCGACGGCGGTTGGTCTCGTCGATGGTCAGTTGCATGCTGTCCGTTATTTTGTCGGCATACATGATGACCATACCGTTCACGTTACGGGCGGCACGTCCGGCAGTCTGTGTCAGTGAGCGGTGGGAACGAAGGAAACCTTCCTTGTCTGCATCGAGAATGGCAACGAGAGAGACTTCAGGCAGGTCGAGTCCTTCACGCAGCAGGTTGACACCAACAAGTACATCGTAAACGCCCTCGCGCAAGTCACCCATAATCTTCACACGTTCCAAAGTGTCTACGTCGCTGTGGATATAATTACACTTCACGTTGTTGTTCAGCAGATATTCCGTCAGTTCTTCAGCCATTCGTTTGGTGAGGGTGGTGACGAGGGTACGCTCGTTCTTCTCGATGCGTACTTGGATTTCTTCCATCAGGTCGTCTATTTGGTTGTGGCTGGGACGCACCTCAATAATGGGGTCTAACAGTCCCGTCGGGCGGATGACTTGTTCTACTACGATGCCTTCGGATTTCATCAGCTCATAGTCTGCCGGTGTGGCGCTGACGTAAATCACTTGTTTGGCCATCTCTTCGAATTCATCGAATTTCAGCGGGCGGTTGTCCATGGCAGCCGGCAGGCGGAATCCGTACTCCACTAGGTTTATCTTGCGGGCGCGGTCACCTCCGTACATGGCACGTATCTGCGGGACGCTGACGTGGCTTTCGTCAATGACTATCAGGAAATCTTCGGGGAAGAAGTCCAGCAGGCAGTAGGGGCGGGTACCGGCAGCACGTCCGTCAAAGTAGCGAGAATAATTCTCAATGCCGGAGCAATGTCCCAATTCGCGTATCATTTCCATATCATAGGTTACCCGTTCCTGCAAGCGTTTGGCCTCGAATGGGCGGCCTTCGTTTTCAAACCATTGCACCTGCTTGTGAAGGTCATCCTCTATTTCGTGTATGGCACGCAACGTGGCTTCCTTGGTGGTCATGAAGAGGTTGGCGGGATAAATCTTGTAGGCATCGAACTTGGCGACGGTAACGCCGCTCATAGGGTCCACTTCCTCAATACTGTCTACCTCGTCTCCCCAAAAGGTGACGCGCAGCAAGTTGTCGGCGTAAGCCAGATAAATGTCCACCGTATCGCCTTTCACGCGGAAATTGCCGCGGTTCAGGTCAATGTCGTTGCGTACATAAAGACTGTCCACCAAGCGTCGCAGGAAGACATTGCGACTGAAATTCTTGCCTTGCTGTACTTCGATGACGTTGTTGTAGAAGTCTGCCGGATTCCCCATGCCGTATATGCACGAAACGGAGGATACCACCACTACATCTTTCCTGCCCGAAAGCAGGGCAGAGGTGGCGGCAAGGCGCAACTTGTCTATCTCGTCGTTGATGGCGAGGTCTTTTTCTATATAGGTGTCCGATGATGGCAGGTAGGCTTCGGGCTGATAGTAGTCGTAGTAGGACACATAGTATTCTACGGCATTGTTCGGGAAGAATCCCTTGAACTCGCTGTATAACTGGGCAGCCAGCGTCTTGTTGTGGCTCAATATCAGCGTTGGCTTGTTGATGTTGGCAATGACGTTGGCTATGGTGAATGTCTTTCCGGACCCGGTGACACCAAGCAGTGTCTGTGCGGGAAGTCCCTCGCGCACGCCCTCGGTCAGCTGTGCGATGGCCTCCGGCTGGTCACCGGTGGGCTGGTAAGCGGATGTCAGTTCGAATTTGTTCATTTTCTCTTCTTAGGAGCGGCAATATTCGGTAAAATCTTTGAGATAAACAAAATTTTTTTGTTTACTTTGCAGCTATATTGATAACAACCATTAATAATTGTAATACAACGAAGAACATGATTTGGAATGAAAGCATCGAATGCATGGATCGCGAAAGCCTTCGTAAAATCCAGAGCATTCGTCTCAAAAAGACTGTGGAGCGTGTGTATCATGACACTCCTTTTTATCGTAAGAAAATGCAGGAACTGGGAGTTACTCCCGATGACATAAACAGTATAGATGATATTGTAAAACTGCCTTTTACTACCAAGTACGACTTGCGGGACAATTATCCCTTCGGCCTCTGTGCCGTACCTATGAGCCAGATTGTGCGTATTCATGCCTCTTCCGGCACAACCGGAAAACCCACTGTGGTAGGCTATACCCGAAAAGACCTTTCAGCATGGTCCGAATGCCTTTCACGGGCCTTTACCGCCTATGGTGCCGGTAGCTCGGATATTTTCCAGGTGTCCTACGGTTACGGACTTTTTACCGGCGGACTGGGTGCGCATGCCGGTGCCGAGAATATCGGCGCTTCCGTCATCCCGATGTCCAGCGGCAATACGGAGAAGCAGATTACACTGATGCATGATTTCGGTTCTACCGTACTTTGCTGCACGCCCTCATACGCCCTCTATCTGGCAGATGCCATCAAAGACTCCGGTCTTCCCCGTGAAGAGTTTAAGTTGAAAGTGGGAGCTTTCGGCGCCGAGCCGTGGACCGAAAGTATGCGTCGGGATATTGAAACCAAGCTGGGTATCAAGGCATTTGATATTTATGGGCTTAGTGAGATTGCCGGTCCCGGTGTAGGTTACGAATGCGAGTGCCAGCACGGTACCCACCTCAATGAAGACCATTACTTCCCCGAGATTGTAGACCCGAAGACCCTCGAACCGGTTGCCCCTGGAGAAACCGGCGAATTGGTGTTCACTCACCTTACCAAAGAGGGGATGCCGCTGTTGCGCTACCGTACCAAGGACCTCACCGCCCTGCACTACGATAAGTGCTCCTGCGGACGTACACTGGTTCGTATGGACCGCATCTTGGGACGTAGTGATGACATGCTGATTATCCGTGGTGTCAACGTGTTCCCCACGCAGATAGAGTCCGTTATCCTCGAAATGCCGGAGTTCGAGCCTCACTACCTCTTGCTGGTAGACCGCAAGAACAATACCGACACCATGGAGTTGCAGGTTGAGGTTCGTCCCGAATACTATTCCGATGAAATCAACAAGATGCTGGCTCTGAAGAAGAAGCTTGTGGCCCGCCTGCAGAGCGTACTCGGTCTCGGCGTAGATGTCCGTTTGGTAGAACCGCGCAGTATTGAGCGCAGCGTAGGCAAAGCCAAGCGCGTCATCGACAACCGCAAATTGTAAATCGCCAAATTGTACATGGTAAATCGTAAATCGTCAAATAGTAAATAAACCTATGGTAGCAAAACAACTTTCCATTTTTCTGGAGAACAAGTCCGGTCGCCTCACAGAGGTGACTGAAGTTCTTGCAAAAGAAGGTGTCAACCTTTCTGCTCTATGTATTGCAGAGAATGCCGATTTCGGTATCCTTCGTGGCATTGTTTCCGAACCGGATAAAGCATATAAGGCTTTGAAAGATAATCACTTCGCAGTGAACGTAACGGATGTAGTAGGCATCAGTTGTCCCAATATCCCCGGCTCATTGGCGAAAGTGCTCCGTTTCCTCTCCGATGAAGGCGTGTTCATCGAGTACATGTATTCCTTTGCCAATGGTGAAACGGCCAATGTCATCATCCGTCCCAACGACATGGATAACTGTATCCGTGTATTGACAGAAAAAAAGGTCGATTTGCTGGCGGCAAGCGAACTCTATAAACTGTGAAAACGAAGGATTAGGGAGGAAGGATTAGGGATGAGGACTATGCAGTTGATAGCACAGTCACTAATCCCTAATCCTTCACCATTCATCCCTAATTCCTGCCCGTTCGTCTGGTTTTTGAAAAATTAAGGCTCGTATCGTTGCTTTATTCGATGCGAACCTCTATCTTTGCGCATTATTTGAACAAAAGTAATGAAGAAGAACATCCTAATAACTCTGCTTGCAGCATTGCTGCTCTCCTCGTGTGGAGAATACAACAAATTGCTGAAAAGCACAGATTACGAATACAAGTACGAAGCGGCAAAAAATTACTTCGCAAAAGGCCAGTACAACCGTGCTGCTACTTTGCTCAATGAATTGATTGCCATTCTCAAAGGTACTGATAAGGCGGAGGAATCCCTCTATATGCTGGGCATGAGTTACTATAACCAAAAGGATTATCAGACTGCTGCGCAGACTTTCATTCAATACTACAACGTTTATCCCCGCGGCACATTCACTGAACTGGCACGTTTCCATGCCGGTAAAGCTCTATATTTGGATACTCCGGAGCCGCGTTTGGACCAATCCGGTACGTATAGCGCCATCCAGCAGTTGCAGATGTTTATGGAATACTTCCCGCAAAGCTCCAAGAAAGAAGAAGCGCAGAACATGATATTTGCCTTGCAGGACAAGCTGGTGATGAAGGAGTATCTGTCTGCAAAACTTTATTATAATATGGGTAATTATCTGGGCAACAACTATCAGGCTTGCGTTATCACTGCGCAGAATGCTTTGAAGGATTATCCCTATACCAACCTACGTGAAGATTTATCCATTCTTATCTTGCGTGCCAAGTATGAGTTGGCTGTGTATAGTGTGGAAGATAGAAGAGCCGAACGTTACCGTGAAGCGGTGGATGAATGTTATGCCTTTAAAAATGAGTTCCCCGAAAGTAAGTATATGAAGGAAGTCGACCGAATCTTTAAGGAAGCACAGAAAATGCTGGGAGAAGGAAGTGAAGAGCAATAATATAATAATACAATAGATAAATTTATGGATTACAGAAAGACAAATGCTCCTACTACTACGGTGACCCGTGATATGATGGAGTTGTGTGAGGATACCGGTAATGTATACGAAAGCGTAGCGATTATCGGAAAACGTGCCAACCAGATTAGTGTGGAAATCAAGAATGACCTTTCCAAAAAGCTTGCTGAGTTTGCCTCTTACAATGATAATTTGGAAGAAGTGTTCGAAAACCGGGAACAGATTGAGATTTCCCGCTATTACGAAAAACTGCCGAAGCCGACATTGATTGCAACGCAAGAGTATGTGGAGGGTAAGATTTACTATCGTAACCCGGCTAAGGAAAAAGAAAAATTACAGTAATGATACAACGTATTCAATCTGTTTATTTGTTGTTGGTAACTATCCTGTTGGTTGTGGCAATTTGCATGCCTGTAGGACAGTTCATCGGAGCGGACGGAGTGACAGCACATGTTTTCAAACCTCTGGGAGTGGCTTTGGCCGACGGAGGATTTCAGTCTACTTGGGGCTTGTTCGGGATATTGTTGCTCAGTGCACTTGTTGCCTTCTGTACGATATTCCTTTTCCGTAACCGTATGTTGCAAATACGCATGACGATTTTCAGCAGCATTCTGCTGATAGGCTACTACATAGCCTTCTGTGTATTTATGTTTATTTTGAAGGGTGATTTGGATGCAATGACTTTCCAGTTGGGATGGGCGCTTTGCCTTCCGGTGGTAGCCATCATCCTCAACTATCTGGCCTTCCGTGCCATCTACAAAGATGAGGTGATGGTGAAGGCGGCAGACCGTTTAAGAAGATAAGAAGGTTTATCTACTTGATAATAACAAAAGGCAGACCACGTATTTCATTCGGAATACGTGGTCTGCCTTTTTTATCGTTTCCTCTTGAGGTTACAGTCGTTCCATTATACTGTTCCCATTAGAGGAAATTGTCGTTCCTACGTGTGGAAACGGGTGTTTCCTATAAGCATTACTTCTTCAAGTCGAAGAGATAAGTTATCTTGGCCGTAATGACTCCGTGTGCGGAGCGTGAGAAAAAGTCCTTCTTGGTGCTACCATAGAAATCGGATAAAGCATAGTAGTATCTTCCTTCTACGATGAAATTGCCTGCCTTGGTGCGCAGCTCTATGCCTGCTCCACCTGCAATGCCGTAGTCGAATTTGTTGTCTATGGCCTTGCCGTGCTGTTCCACGGTGATGTTGGTGTAGGATTCTGCTACAGTGCCGTCCCAGTCGCCGTCTATCTTTTCGCTGTCGCCAAGCAGGAAACCTATCTGCGGACCGGCATGGATGAAGAATTGCAAACCGCGGTCCTTGCCGAATGCCAGATGCGCCAGGAACGGTATTTCCACATAGTTCATGGTGCGGGTGTAGCTCAGTGTGGGATAGTCCTCGTAATACTCGTCCCAACCGTGTTGTGAGAAGTTCAGCTCGATTTGTGCACCGCAAATCATACTGAAGTATTTTTCGGAAATGTATCGGGTTGTTACACCGCCGTTGATACCCATCAGATTCTTCTGCTTGACAGAGGGAGAGAAGCTTACGCTATTCAGATTGATGCCTCCATTGACGCCCACAGCGAAGTTGTGGCGTTGCTCGCCCACCTGCGCATGCAGGGGCAATATACATGCACACACCAGCAGGGCGAATATGATGATTGTTCTCAGGTTCATGTTATAAGTTATAAGTTACGAGTTACAGGCTACAAGTTGATAGTTATATAGTGGATTATCAGATGATTAATCCTTAATCCCTAATCAAAGTCCAATTTCACCAGCTCAAAGTTCTTGGTGAAGTGCACGAAGAACACCTTCTTGTTGATGAAGCCTCCCCAGTTGTTTACCCGTTGGAACTTGAAGCCGGTCTGGATGGGAATCAAATCCAGTCCCTGCATGTTCTTCTCGAAAGAAGAGCCATAGCGCGCAAGTCCTTTCAGGAAGAAATAACCGGTATCGAAGCCCAACATGCCGAATTTGGGATAGCGTTCGTCCATCTCCTTGCCATACCATCTGCGGTAGCTCTTGGTGAAGTTGATGGCGGCAGGAAGCAGGTTGTTGGTATAGAAAGAGGAATAGAAATAGGTGTCCAGTTCGAAGAAGGCTTCCAGGTGGTCTTTGGTGTAGGTCTGCCACTCCGGATAGCCGAACAGATGGACACGGCTTTCGGGTTGCTCGCGTACCAACAGCGTCAATTGGGGAAGTATCTTAATCAATGTCAGGTTACTGCCGGATGTGGGGATAAAGATATTCTCACGGTCCGTGCGTAATACTGTTTTCAGGGATTCTACGGTGACATCCTCTTTCAGGCTCTTCATCGGGATGGAACGGTTGCGCAGTTCATCTTTCAGTCCCTTGATGAATTCTGCCTTGTCCTTGGTGCCCTGGCTGGCTTCAATGAAGATGACGTTGGCATTGGGGAACTGGCGCACAAAGTGGTCGTACACCTCGGAGTACAGATAGGATTGGGGGGTATTTATCTGATAGACCGCCGGATTCTGGAATACCGTGTTGTCTTTCGATGTGAATGGTATCACCAGGCGTGTGTCTTGTTTCTTGGCAAACTCGGCCAGCGGTTTGATGTGCTGTTGGTACAGAGGCCCGAAGATGATGTCCATGTCCTTCATCTCGCTTTTGCCCAGGATGGAGTTCAGCGAGGCACTTTCGGGACCAGAATTGTAAGTGTACAAGTCAATGGAAGTGCCAGTACGTTTCAAGCTGTCTACGGCCATCAGCAGGCCTTCGTAGTATTCCACCATACGGGAAGACTCGCTCTTTGATACCCCGTCCAGGAAGGGAAGGATGACGGCAGCCTTGATGGTGCTGAAGCGTTCTGTCTTTTTCCGGTTTTCACGGAACAGTTCGCTGTCGGTAGGTATTGCCTGCGACTGGATATTTTGCTCCGTCTGTGCTTTGGGATAGGGAATGCAGAGGAAGGTTCCCTTCTTTATTTTGTTTTCGCCTTTTAATTCCGGGTTGGCGGCTATCAGTTCGGCTTCGCTGATGCCGTATTCACGGCTGATGCTGAATACGGTTTCTTTCCGCTTCACTTTATGCATGTCACGGCATCGTGACTCTACGGGGCCGAGAATATTGTTGTTGGCAACCACAGTGCTGCTTTGTGTCTCAACCGGGACCATGGTTTGGGGCTCGGTTGTGGAAGGGATACGGATTACTTGTCCGATACGGAAATTCTCGGCGCTCAGTCCCGGGTTGGCGTCACAGATGGCTTTGGCAGATACATTGTATTTCACGGTCAGTCGGTAAAGGGTCTCACCGGTTTCGATGGTATGGTATGTTTCTTTTTGTATGTTGGCAGCGCTGCGTGGAATACGCAATGTGCGTCCGATGAATATTTTCTCGTCACTGCCGGGGTTCAGTTTGATGATGTCCGACTGGCTGACGCCGTACATGCTGGCGATGGAGTAGAGACTTTGTCCTTTTTCGATAGTATGCAGAAAATAAGATTGATTCTCTTGTGCTATTGCACCGATACTGCATGCACTGGCAAGCAGCAGGGAGCAGATAATGCGGTTAATCGTTTTCATTCAGTAATCGTTGGTTTATGTTTACAATTTCCCAAAGTAGCTGCAAAGGTACGAATATTGTGGCATTCAAACCAAAGGATTGCGTTAAGAAATAATATTGTGCATTTCAAAACTGAAAAATAGCGCTTTTCGGCTGATATTCGGGGGGAAACAGTTATTTTTGCAGTTAAAACGATAGGATAAATCAACATGCAAGAAGAAACAGAATATATCAATGTATATGGTGCGCGCGTGCACAACCTCAAGAATATCGATGCCGAGATTCCCCGTAACAGCCTGACTGTGATTACAGGCCTGAGCGGAAGCGGCAAGTCCTCTTTGGCATTCGATACTATTTTTGCCGAAGGGCAGCGCCGCTATATCGAGACCTTTTCAACCTATGCCCGTAACTTCCTGGGAAATTTGGAACGTCCGGACGTGGATAAGATAACGGGACTGAGTCCGGTTATCTCCATCGAGCAGAAAACCACGAATAAGAATCCACGTTCCACGGTGGGTACAACGACAGAGGTTTATGATTACCTTCGTTTGTTGTATGCCCGTGCGGGAGAGGCTTATTCTTATCTCTCCGGCGAGAAGATGGTGAAGTATACCGAGGAACAGATACTTGATCTTATCCTGAAGGATTACAAAGGAAAACGCATTTATATCCTTGCTCCGCTGGTGCGCAGCCGTAAGGGGCATTACAAGGAGCTCTTCGAGCAGGTGCGTAAGAAAGGCTATCTCTACGTACGTGTGGATGGTGAGGTGTGCGAAGCCTTGCCAGGCATGAAGCTGGACCGCTATAAGAACCATGATGTGGAGGTGGTGATAGACAAGCTGGTGGTGACGGACAAGGATGACACACGCCTGAAGAACAGCGTGGCCACTGCCATGCGTCAAGGTGACGGATTGCTGATGATACTCGATGCGCAGACGGATAGCGTGCGTCATTACAGCAAACGGCTGATGTGTCCCGTGACGGGGTTGTCCTATCGGGAACCGGCGCCGCACAACTTTTCCTTCAATTCGCCGCAAGGTGCATGCCCTAAGTGTAAGGGATTGGGGGTGGTCAGCCAGATTGATATTGACAAGGTGATTCCCGACCGTGAGCTCTCCATTGCCGGAGGTGCCATCGCACCGTTGGGGAAAGCCAAGAACAGCATGATCTTCTGGCAGATTACTGCCTTGCTGGAGAAATATGAAGCAACGCTGAAAACACCGGTCAAAGACTTACCGGAGGATGCCATCGACGAGATTCTCTACGGCTCGGACGAGCGTATCAAGATAAAGAGTTCACTGATAGGCACCTCTTCCGATTATTTTGTGACGTTTGAGGGGGTTGTAAAGTATATCCAGATGTTGCAGGAGAAGGATGCTTCTGCCACGGCACAGAAGTGGGCGGACCAGTTTGCCAAGACTGCCGTTTGTCCGGAGTGTCATGGCGCCAAGTTGAATAAGGAAGCGCTTTCATTCCGCATTCACGACAAGAACATCTACGAATTGTCTACGATGGACATCAATGAACTGTATGACTGGCTGGTAAACGTAGACCCGTATCTTAGTAGCAAACAACAGCAGATTGCCGGTGAAATCCTGAAGGAAATCCGTACACGGCTCAAATTTCTGCTTGATGTAGGTCTGGATTATCTTTCGCTGAACCGTAGTTCCGTCAGCCTTTCCGGTGGTGAAAGCCAGCGTATCCGCCTGGCTACGCAGATAGGTTCACAGCTGGTGAATGTGCTGTATATATTGGATGAGCCGAGTATCGGCCTGCACCAACGCGACAACCAGCGCTTGATACACTCTTTGAAGGAACTGCGTGACATTGGCAACTCCGTCATTGTGGTGGAGCATGACAAGGATATGATGCTTGCCGCCGATTATGTCATTGATATGGGGCCGAAAGCTGGTAGGCTGGGAGGGGATGTTGTCTTTGCCGGTACTCCCCGTGAAATGCTCCGGACGCATACGCTGACTTCCCAATACTTGAATGGTGAGCGTGCCATTGAGGTGCCTGCCAAGCGTCGCGAGGGCAATGGACACAGTCTGTGGCTGCGTGGCGCCAAGGGTAATAATCTGAAGAATGTGGATGTGGAGTTCCCGCTGGGCAAGCTGATTTGCGTTACCGGTGTTTCCGGCAGTGGCAAGTCCACGCTTATCAACGAGACGTTGCAGCCTATTCTTTCGCAGAAGTTCTATCGTTCACTGCAGGATCCTTTGGACTATGACAGTATTGAAGGGCTGGAATATATAGACAAGGTGGTGAATGTGGACCAGTCTCCTTTGGGACGAACGCCGCGTTCCAATCCTGCCACTTATACCGGTGTGTTTTCCGATATCCGCAATCTGTTTGTCGGCTTGCCCGAAGCGAAGATACGTGGATATAAGGCGGGACGCTTTTCCTTCAACGTCAGTGGCGGACGCTGCGAAGCTTGCCAAGGCAATGGGTACAAGTGCATTGAGATGAATTTCTTGCCGGATGTGTATGTGCCTTGCGAGGTATGTCACGGCAAGCGTTAC
The DNA here is from genome assembly GCF_025147485.1 of Bacteroides uniformis. Taxonomy (NCBI): domain Bacteria; kingdom Pseudomonadati; phylum Bacteroidota; class Bacteroidia; order Bacteroidales; family Bacteroidaceae; genus Bacteroides; species Bacteroides uniformis. Next base: position 3,262,041 of record NZ_CP102263.1, read on the forward strand.
AACCGAGAGACGCTGGAAGTGCGTTTTAAGGGAAAATCCATTGCCGATGTGCTGGATATGACCATCAACCGTGCGGTGGAGTTTTTCGAGAATGTGCCTCAGATATTGAACAAAATTAAGGTTATCCAGGAAGTGGGATTGGGTTATATCAAGTTGGGCCAGTCTTCCACCACGCTCTCCGGAGGTGAGAGCCAGCGCGTGAAGTTGGCTACGGAACTTTCCAAACGTGATACGGGCAAGACTCTGTATATCCTTGACGAACCTACTACCGGACTTCATTTCGAAGATATCCGCGTTTTGATGAACGTGTTGAACAAACTTGTAGACAAAGGGAATACCGTCATCGTCATAGAGCATAATCTCGATGTCATCAAGATGGCGGACTATATCATCGATATGGGGCCAGAAGGCGGTAAGGGAGGGGGAGAACTCCTTTCCTGCGGAACCCCGGAAGAGGTTGCTAAAAGCAAGAAAGGCTATACGCCTAAGTTCCTGCGTGAAGAATTGAATATCAAGTGATAATTATCTCATCATAGAGAATATTATGAAAATCAATAAGACGAATGCAGCAAGGCTTCTCGACAAGGCCAAGATTGCGTATGAGCTCATTCCCTACGAGGTGGATGAGAACGACTTAAGTGCAGTGCATGTAGCTGCCAGTTTGGGTGAGGACATCAATTGCGTGTTCAAGACGCTGATTCTTCACGGTGATAAATCCGGTTATTTTGTCTGTGTCATCCCGGGTGAGCACGAAGTGGATTTGAAGCTGGCGGCAAAAGCGTCAGGAAACAAAAAATGTGACCTTATCCCGGTTAAGGAACTTTTACCTCTGACTGGCTATATCCGGGGTGGGTGTTCACCCATCGGCATGAAGAAACCTTTCCCTACCTATATCCATGAAACGTGCCTGCGGTTTCCGTATATCTATATCAGTGCCGGACAACGCGGTTTGCAGCTTAAGTTGGATCCGAAGGATTTGGTAAGGGAAGTGCATGCAGAGGTTTGTATTCTTTTTAATGAATAAATCTTCTATTTCTGCCGAGATATTTTAATTTTATAAGGAAATCTTCAATAGAATTTATATATTTGCAGGAATTATTCAAGAAATCAATCCAATTACTAATTCTAAAAACTAATTTTTATGTTCAACAAACACCCTAAAGGTCTGATTGCCGCATCTTTTGCTAATTTGGGCGAGCGTTTCGGCTTTTATACCATGATGGCCATTCTTGTACTTTTTCTGCAAGCCAAGTTCGGACTGGATGGAAAAGAGGCAGGTTTGATCTACTCAACATTTTATTTTTCTATTTACATTCTAGCATTGATAGGTGGTATTATTGCCGACAGAACCCGTAATTACAAAGGTACCATCTTTGCCGGTATTGTTTTGATGGCGGTAGGTTACTTGATGCTGGCCATCCCGTCTCCTACACCGGTTGCCAATAAGACCTTGTTTCTGGTGATTACTTGTGCAGCCTTGTTTGTCATTGCTTTCGGAAATGGTCTTTTCAAGGGAAATCTTCAAGCGCTCGTAGGGCAGATGTACGACAATCCTCAGTACTCCAGCATGCGCGATTCCGGTTTCTCCTTATTCTATATGTTCATCAATGTAGGTGCCATCTTTGCCCCGTTTGCCGCAGTAGGCGTGCGTAACTGGTGGTTGTCCACATTCGGCTACAATTATGATGCCGACCTGCCTGCCCTTTGCCACGGACATCTGGCAGGAACGCTGACTCCCGAGGCTGTGGACACTTATAGCGCATTGGCAGCCAAAGCCACTATTTCCGGAACACCCGTAACGGATATGACGGTATTTGCCAATGAATATCTGAACGTGTTCACCACTGGTTTCCATTATGCATTCGGTGTAGCTATCCTGGCTATGGTTCTCTCTTTGGTAATTTTCGTCATCAACAGAAAGAAATTCCCCGATCCCAGCAAGAAGGTTGCTGCAAAAGCGGGCGATGCCACTGCAGTGGAGATGAATGCACAAGAGGTAAGACAGCGCATGTATGCATTGTTTGCCGTATTCGGTGTGGTAATTTTCTTCTGGTTCTCGTTCCATCAGAATGGATTGACACTGACTTATTTTGCCAAGGAATATACAGATTTGAATTTGTTCGGCATGGCTATTTCAGCTGAGCTGTTCCAGTCTTTGAACCCGATTTTCGTTGTGTCTCTCACTCCGGTCATCATGGCTGTCTTTGCAGCACAGCGTGCCAAGGGTAAAGAGCCTTCCACTCCGCGGAAGATTGCCATCGGTATGGGTATTGCTGCCACTGGCTTCCTTATAATGGCTATCGGTTCTTATGTAAGCAACTTGCCGATGCACAAGGATATTATCGCTTTGGGTACCTCTCCGGTGAAGGTGACTCCGCTGTTGCTGATGGTTACCTATCTGATATTGACTGTTGCCGAGTTGTACATTTCTCCGTTGGGCATTTCATTCGTATCCAAGGTGGCTCCTCCCAAATATCAGGGTATCATGCAGGGCGGTTGGCTCGGTGCTACTGCCATTGGTAATCAGTTGCTCGTTATCGGTGCTATCCTCTACGAAAGTATTCCTATCTGGATGACGTGGACGGTATTTGTAGTAGCGTGCTGCATTTCCATGTTCACCATGCTGTTCATGCTGAAATGGCTTGAAAAGGTGGCGAAGTAATCGGAAACGAAAGATAAAACTAAAGGCTGCGCAATGTTCGTAATGAACTGCGCAGCCTTTAGTTTTTGGAGGGCTTTTAATGCCGGGACTCAGATTTCCAGTCCCATGATGTAGTCATTCATGTAATATCCGTTTCCTATCGGGAAATCCCCTTCACGGAGTTTTCGCATTCCCATATGTTCGTAAAACTGCAGTGCCTTGTTGTTGCGGTTTACATTCAATTCCATCAGACAAGGGCCGGGATGTACTTCCTTGATGTACTTGATGGCTTCTCGAAAGAGGAAACTGCCGCAATGTGCACCCTGGTAATAGGGGAGCACATAAATCTTTTGCAGGTGGAATAAATCTTCTCCTTGCTGCTGTACGGACACATAGCCCGCCGCTTCACATTCTTCGTAGGCCAGGAAGTAGACGTGGCCTTCCTCTTCCATTTGCTTGCGGATATTGTCCAATGAATACATCCATTCCATCATGTAGTCGGTCTGTTCGGGAGTAAGGATATCCTTATACGTGACGGGGAATATTTGCTGCGCAAGTTTCTGAATCAGTGCGCAGTCTGCTGTCGTTGCTTTTCTTATGGTAAACATATCGGTTGTATTTATACTGTTTGGGGTGTAAAGTTAAGCCTTTTTTGTGAAACAATCGTTATCTTTGCAGACCGTTACCGAACTAACTAATTTTGATTTTAAAAATTATGGCATTTACGAGCAACATTATGATTGTCCGCCACAGATTACTGAAGGAACTGGTAAAGCTGTGGAATAACAACGAACTTGTGGATAAAATAGACCGGCTGCCCATCGAGCTGAGTCCGAAGAGGTCCAAGCACGCGGGACGCTGCTGTGTGCACAAAGAGCGCGCGGTGTGGAAGTACAAGTCATTGCCGCTTCTGGGACTCGATATGGAGGACGAGACGGATGAGCTGACCCCCTTGTCGGAGTACGCTGCCCGTGCACTGGACAGAGCGGAAAATGGCAGGCCGAAAGACAACATCATGTGTGTGATTGACGAAGCTTGTTCGGCATGTGTGCAGATTAACTACGAGATTACGAACCTCTGCCGCGGATGTACGGCACGCAGTTGCCAGGTGAATTGTCCCAAGAAGGCAGTGCATGTCAAGGAGAGCGGTCAGGCATGGATTGACCATGATGCATGTATCAGTTGCGGCATCTGCCATAAGAGTTGTCCCTACCATGCCATTGTTTATATTCCCGTACCTTGTGAGGAAGCTTGTCCCGTGAAAGCCATCAGTAAGGATGAGAAGGGGATAGAGCATATTGACGAAAGCAAATGTATCTATTGCGGAAAGTGTCTCAATGCATGTCCATTCGGAGCAATTTTCGAAATATCGCAGGTGTTCGACGTGTTGCACAGAATCCGCAAGGGTGAGCAGGTGGTGGCTATCGTGGCTCCGTCCATCCTGGGGCAGTTCAAGACGACTATTGAACAAGTATATGGCGCATTGAAACAAGTCGGTTTTACGGATGTCATTGAGGTGGCTCAGGGTGCGATGGATACCGTCAGCAACGAGGCGCACGAGCTGATTGAGAAGCTGGAGGAGGGTCAGAAGTTTATGACGACTTCCTGTTGTCCGTCTTATATAGAGTTGGTGAACAAGCATATTCCTGCCATGAAGCCTTACGTGTCGGGCACCGGTTCGCCAATGTATTATGCTGCCCGCATTGCTAAAGAGAAGTATCCGGATGCGAAGGTGGTCTTCATAGGTCCTTGCGTTGCCAAGCGCAAAGAGGCGCAGCGCGACGAGGCGGTGGACTTTATCATGACTTTCGAGGAGGTGGCTTCCGTGCTTGCCGGGCTGGATATTCAGATGGAGCAGGCAAAGCCCTATTCCATGAGTTTCACTTCCGTGCGCGAGGCGCATGGTTTTGCGCAGGCAGGAGGCGTGATGGGTGCCGTGAAAGCCTATCTGAAGGAAGAGGCAGATAAAATCAATGCCGTACAAGTGGCTAATCTGGATAAGAAGGCTATCGGTGCGTTGCGTGCTTACGCCAAGTCGGGCAAGGCTCCGGGGCAATTTATTGAAGTGATGGCTTGCGAGGGCGGTTGTATTACCGGGCCATGTTCGCACAATGAAATAACTGCCGGAAAGCGCCAGCTGACGCAGGAGTTGGCAAAGAGGAAAGAGACGTATTAGCCCTTTGTCCGTTTATATGAAGCATTTGATTGACAAACTGCGGAGCAACCGCAGGCTGGATGCCGAAGAGTATAAAGCCATGCTTCTTTGCCGGGACACAGAACTTGCAGCCTACCTGCAGGAGCTTGCTCGGGAAGAAGCGCTTGCCCGCTTTGGCAATAAAATCTTCATTCGCGGACTGATTGAGATAACCAACCGTTGCCGCAATAACTGCTACTATTGCGGCATACGGAAGGAGAACCGGAACATAACCCGTTATGAGCTGACGCAGGAGGAGATTCTTTCGTGTTGCCATGAAGGCTATCGGTTGGGCTTCCGTACCTTTGTGCTGCAAGGGGGCGAAGCGCCGGCGGTGAAGGATGAGGGGATGGTGGAGGCAGTTGCCGCTATCCGGCAATCCTTCCCGGATTGTGCCATTACCTTATCCTTGGGCGAGAAATCGCGGGAAGCCTACGAACGTTTCTTCCTGGCAGGTGCCAACCGCTATCTGTTGCGGCACGAAACCTGCAACGAAGGGCATTATCACCGGCTTCATCCTGCGGAGATGTCCCTTTCCCATCGGTTGCAATGCTTGGACTGGCTGAAAGAGATAGGCTATCAAGTGGGAACCGGAATCATGGTGGGCAGTCCTTACCAGACGGTGGACCATTTGGTAGAAGACATTCTCTTCATCGAACGGTTTCAGCCGGAGATGATAGGCATGGGACCTTTTCTTCCGCATCACGATACTCCGTTTTCCTCTTTTCCGCCGGGAGATATGGAGTTGACGTTGAAGTTGCTTTCTATCTTCCGGTTGATGCATCCCGCGGCACTGATACCTGCTACCACTGCCCTGGCCACACTTGCTCCGGACGGACGGGAACGGGGAATATTGGCTGGCGCCAATGTCGTGATGCCTAATCTTTCGCCTTCTCATCAGCGGGCGAAGTACTCCCTCTATGATAACAAAGCTTCTGCGGGTGCCGAAGCGGCAGAAGGTTTGCTAAAATTGGAGGAACAACTGAAAGGGATAGGCTACGAGGTATCAAGAGAGAGAGGAGATTATGAGAATGGAGAATTGACCGTTGATAATTGATAATTTTCAAATCTTCATTCTTTATTTTAATTACCAATTATCAATTTACGAAGTGTATAACATAAAGTCAAGACAAGCAGAAGAATTCATCAATCACCAGGAGATATTGGATACATTGGAGTATGCGCAGGCAAACCGCAACAACCGTCCGCTCATTGAAAGTTTGATTGACAAGGCTGCTTTGTGCCAGGGGCTTTCCCATCGGGAGGCGGCCCTGCTGCTGGAATGTGACGAGCCGGAACTGGTGCAGCGCATCTATCATCTGGCACGTGAAATCAAACGGAAATTCTATGGCAACCGCATTGTGATGTTTGCCCCGCTTTACCTTTCCAACTATTGCGTGAACGGTTGCGTCTATTGCCCGTATCATGCCAAGAACCGTACCATCCCCCGCAAGAAACTCTCGCAAGAGGAGATACGCCGCGAGGTTATCGCCTTGCAGGACATGGGGCATAAACGCCTGGCGCTGGAAGCCGGAGAAGACCCTCGAAACAACCCTATCGACTATATCTTAGAGTCTATCCGCACCATCTACAGCATCCATCACAAGAACGGGGCCATCCGCCGGGTGAATGTCAACATAGCCGCCACTACAGTGGAAAACTATCGGTTGCTGAAAGAGGCAGGTATCGGCACTTATATCCTTTTTCAGGAGACTTACAGCAAAGAGCATTACGAAGCCTTGCATCCCACGGGACCGAAAAGTAATTATGCCTACCACACCGAAGCGATGGACCGCGCTATGGAGGGTGGCATCGACGATGTAGGTATCGGTGTATTGTTCGGTCTGAATACCTATCGCTATGACTTTGTAGGACTGCTGATGCATGCCGAACATCTGGAAGCTACCTTTGGCGTGGGTCCGCATACCATCAGCGTGCCGCGCATCTGTCCGGCAGATGATATTTCGACCGAGGATTTTCCCGATGCCATCTCGGATGAGATGTTCTGCCGTATTGTGGCGGTTACCCGCATTGCGGTGCCTTATACGGGAATGATTATTTCCACCCGTGAGTCGGAAGCCGTACGCCGTCGGGTGCTCGAACTGGGCGTTTCGCAGATAAGCGGCGGTTCGCGCACCAGCGTGGGAGGCTATGCCGTGCCGGAAGCCAAAGAGGAAGATTCCTCCCAATTCGATGTGAGCGATCGGCGCACGCTGGATGAAGTGGTGAGCTGGCTGCTCGATCTGGGACATATCCCCAGCTTCTGCACCGCCTGCTATCGCGAGGGACGTACCGGAGACCGCTTCATGTCGCTCGTTAAGCGCGGACAGATAGCAAACTGCTGCCAGCCCAATGCACTGATGACATTAAAAGAATATCTGGAGGACTATGCCTCCTCCGAAACCAAGGAGAAGGGCATACAGCTGATTCGTGAGGAGATGGAGCATATCCCGAACCCCAAGATACGGGCGATAGCCGAACGTAATCTTCAGGAGATAGGGGAGGGGAAAAGAGACTTTAGATTTTAGATTTCGGATTTATGAATAATACACCTCGTTCCAACCGCCTGCACATTGCCGTCTTTGGACGACGGAACAGCGGAAAGTCCAGCCTTGTCAATGCCTTGACCGGGCAAGACACGGCATTGGTATCCGCAACGCCCGGCACTACTACCGACCCCGTGACCAAAGCCATGGAAGTATATCCTTTGGGCCCGTGCCTCTTTATCGATACCCCCGGTTTTGATGACGACGAAGGCGAACTGGGCGGTATGCGCGTGGAGCGTACCTTAAAGACGGTGGAGAAAGCAGACATCGCCCTCTTGCTTTATGAAGCTGACGGAACGCTGGAACAGCAATGGCTAAAGCTACTGGCTGCGCGCGAAATCCCCGTGATACTGATACTGAATAAAGCCGATTCCCGTCAAGACACCGCTTCCGTGGTTCTTCGGATTGAAAAGGAGTGCGGGCAGGCTCCCGTTGTGGTCAGTGCCAAAGAGGGTACCGGCATTCAAGGCATTTTCGATACTATCCTCGAAAAGCTTCCCGAGAATTTTGGTGAGCAGACTATCACGGGCAATTTGGTAAGTGAAGGAGATGTCGTCCTGCTGGTGATGCCCCAGGATATACAAGCCCCCAAAGGTCGTCTCATTCTTCCGCAAGTGCAGACCATCCGCGAACTGTTGGATAAAAAGTGCTTAGTGATGAGTTGCACCACCGATAAGCTGCAAGCCTCCCTGCAAGCCCTTGTCCGTCCGCCTAAGCTGATAATCACCGATTCACAAGTATTCCCCATCGTCTATCAACAAAAGCCTGCCGAAAGTAGTCTTACTTCCTTCTCGGTTCTTTTTGCCGGTTACAAAGGAGACATCAATGTCTTTGTAGAGGGAGCTGCCGCTATTCATAGTCTGACACCCCAATCGCGTGTACTGATAGCCGAAGCCTGCACCCACGCCCCGCTGACCGAGGACATCGGCACCGTCAAAATTCCCCGCCTGTTACGAAAGCGCATCGGCGAGGAATTGCAGATAGACTTTGTATCTGGAAATGACTTTCCCAAAGACTTGTCCCGATATGATTTAATTATCCATTGCGGCGCTTGCATGTTCAACCGGAAGTACGTTCTCAATCGTATAGTCCATGCCCGCGCACAGCACATCCCCATAACCAACTACGGAGTAGCAATTGCGAGTCTGACCGGTATATTGGATAAAATTGTTATCTATCGGTAAATATCCCTTTCCCTCTCTGTTCACGTTACTGATGTTATAGAGTAGTGTGAACTACTTTTCTTGTTAATAATGTTTAATATAAAGTACTTTGTAATGCAAGGTACTGGTATAATACATATATTTGTGCCATACAAGGAACAACAATAGAATTAATAAGGACACTCATTACTCTATTGCGCAGCCAAATAGTAAATTGTCAAATAGTAAATACCATTATGGATGTAAACAATGTAAAGTCGCAAATGCGCAAGGGCATGCTTGAATATTGCATCATGCTGCTGCTTCACAAAGAGCCGGCTTATGCTTCGGATATCATTCAGAAGTTGAAAGAAGCCAGACTGATTGTGGTGGAAGGTACACTTTATCCGTTGCTCACCCGTTTGAAGAACGACGACCTTTTGGGGTATGAATGGATTGAGTCTACACAAGGGCCTCCCCGTAAATATTACCGGTTGACGGAAAAAGGAGAAGTCTTTCTCGGTGAACTGGAAACATCCTGGAAAGAGTTGAACGAGACGGTGAATCACATCAGCAATTCTTGAAATAGCTGAAGAGAATATACCGTAATTCGCCGGATGGTAAATCGTAAATAGTAAAATTGTAAATAAATAATGTGTTATGAAAAAGACATTAACTGTAAATTTAGGTGGAACCGTTTTCAATATTGATGATGACGCATACCGTCTTTTGGATAATTATCTGAGTAATCTCAAGATGCACTTCCGCAAGGAAGCCGGTGCCGACGAGATTGTAGATGATATTGAACGCCGTATTTCCGAACTCTTTGCCGAGAAATTGTCGGCCGGTTCACAAGTAATCACGATAGCCGACGTGGAAGAGGTGATTGCCCGCATGGGAAAGCCGGAAGATATGGAGGCAGAAGGAGAGAGTGCTAGTGCCGATTCCGGCAGCACGAGTGCCGGGGGCGGCTATGGTGCCGGTGCTTGGAACAGCAATACCGCTTATGGCACTACACGCCGTCGTCTATACCGCAATCCGGATGACAAAATGCTGGGTGGTGTCATCAGTGGAATGGCTGCCTACCTGGGATGGGATGTAACTTTACTTCGACTGTTACTGCTTGTCATCTTGATTTGTGGGGTAGGGACATTGATACCGGTCTATATCGTGTGTTGGCTGGTTATACCGGAAGCCCGCACAGCAGCCGAGAAGTTGAGTATGCGTGGCGAGGCCGTTACGGTAGAGAATATCGGAAAGACGGTGACGGACGGTTTTGAGAAGGTTGCCAATGGGGTGAATGATTATATGAGGTCGGACAAACCCCGTACTTTCTTGCAGAAGTTGGGAGATGCATTGGTGATGATTGTCGGCTGGTTCTTGAAAATCTGTCTGGTGATATTTGCCATTATCTGCAGTCCGGTACTGTTTGTATTTGGAGTGGTATTTGTGGCGTTGTTGTTTGCTGCGATAGCGGTGGCTGTTGGTGGCGGTGCGGCTCTCATTTCCTTTTTCCCGATGGCTGATGTGGTACTGCCTACTTCTCCGTTGTCTGCCATTGTGATGTACATTGCAGGAATCTTGCTGGTAGGAATTCCTTTGGTCAGTCTTGTATGGGCCATCTTCAGTCAGATATTCAAATGGCAGCCGATGAATTCCGGTTTGAAGTGGACGCTGGTTATTCTTTGGATTGTAAGTGCGGCTTGCTTCGGAATCTGTTTTGCAGTGCAAGGGGCTACTTTCCCGGAATTGGGTATCTTTAACTTCTGAGAATAGTAATTTCTTTTTTAATTGATATCGTGTTTGTAGGAATCTGATTTCTATAAACACGATATTTTTTATTTCAATGTAATTATTTGTTATACAGTGGAATATTTCGTTTGGAAAAGGTGTTTTTTAAACGTTCGTTTAATGAACGCAAAGATAACGTGTATTTTTGAATCTCGCAAAATGTTTAATAAAAATATTCTATAAATTTCTTTTTAGTGAGTATAATACTTTGTCAGTAAGCCTATTGCATTGTATTTCTCTAACTTCTTCCTTTTACTAATTTTTAAGTAATCTTCCCTCTTTAGTTTTCTTAAATATTGACGTTCAAAAAACGAACGTCTATTGAACGCTTTTTGCTTGCAATAGATTCGTTTACAGCATTTTACCTGACAGGTAATGAATGACTGCAAAAAATCTGTTGACAAGAAGGGCATAAAGCTTGTCGTATTCTACATAAAGTGTCCGCAAGTAATTGAATTTCAAGTGTATGCAAGAGGTTCAAAGCCCCAGGAGAACACCCTTGTCTGAACAAAAGCATAAAAATGGGAATAGAGAAAGAGGTCGAAATCTGGTATGCTATGCGTGCCACCTACCGCAGAGAACCGGATGCCATGCATCTGCTCAAGAAAGAAAATTTGGGCTGTTTCATTCCTATGCAATACAAGATATGTATAAAAAAAGGGAAAAAAGTCCGTGCTCTGGTTCCGGTCGTTCATAATCTGCTTTTTGTCCATGCCCGTCCTTCCGATGTGCAGCGTGTAAAATCTCAAGTCACTTATCTGCAATATATCACCGATACCCGCAGTGGGCAGAAGATTATTGTCCCAGACGGTCAGATGCAGCGTTTCATTGCCGTATCCGGCACTTACGATGATCATCTTCTTTATTTTCAACCGGATGAATTGAACTTGTCCAAAGGCACCAAAGTCCGGATTACCGGCGGTGAATTTGAGGGGCAAGAGGGTGTGTTTCTGAAGGTGAAAGGCGCACGTGACCGTCGCGTGGTTATCGAAATACAAGGTGTCATAGCTGTTGCCATGGCCACTATCCATCCCGATCTTATAGAAGTAATCGGCTGAACTTTAATTTTTAATTCTTAATTCTATAATTGCTTATGTCTCTTTCCGAAGAAGCAATCACTCTTCAGCGTGCTGCGCACGAACTGATGTATTTGGGTATGGACGGCAGTCCCGTCTATAGCGATGACTTGTCACGGCGGAACGGTGAGGTCTACCGTCTTACCATGGCTTTATACCGGTCGGGTGTAAAAGGCACTACCATCGAAGAGCAGGCAAATGTCTGTCTTGCCCTTCTTATGGGTTACAGCGCCTCTTTTGTGGACCATGGCGAAAAGCAGCAGCATGTCCAGGAAGTGCTGGACTGTTGTTGGGATGTGCTCGACGCCCTTCCCGCTTCCTTACTGAAGCTCCGTCTGCTTACCGCCTGCTACGGTGAAGTGTTCGACGAGTCTTTGGCCGACGAAGGCCGTTCCATCATCGCCTCCTGGGATTCCTTATCACTTACTCCCGAACAGCAGGAAGCGGTTGATGAATTTCAGAATGTGACAGACAATCCCTATCCATGGGAATATATCGATGAATAAAACTTTTCATATAATGCTTAACAATAAATCCGTATTGATTACCGGAGGAACGGGTTCCTTCGGAAAGAAGTTTGTGGAAACCATTCTCCGTGATTATCCGCAAGTAAAGAAAATTATTATTTACTCCCGCGATGAGCTGAAGCAATTTGAGCTGAAACAGAAATATCCCGGTCATAAGTATCCGCAACTGCGTTTCTTTATCGGTGATGTCCGTGACCTCGAACGCCTGACGCGGGCTTGCGAAGGAGTGGACGTGATTATCCATGCAGCCGCCATCAAGCAGGTGGATACCGCTGAATACAATCCCGAAGAGTGCATCAAAACCAATGTACACGGTGCGCAGAATGTGATAAAGGCTGCTCTTGCCACCGGTGTACAGCATGTGGTGGCCCTTTCTACTGACAAGGCTTGTGCCCCCATTAATCTTTATGGCGCCACCAAGCTCACTTCCGACAAGCTGTTTACTGCCGCCAACAATATCAGCGGTTCCAAGGACATCAGGTTCTCCGTAGTCCGTTATGGCAATGTGATGGGTTCCCGCGGTTCCGTAATCCCTTTCTTTATCAACAAGCGTGACAACGGGGCGAAGGAACTTCCCATAACCGATATGCGCATGACCCGTTTCAACATTTCACTGGAAGCCGGTGTCGCTTTGGTCATGTATGCCATCGGACATCACCTGGGTGGTGAAATCTTTATTCCTAAGATTCCTTCCTATCATATCCAGGACGTGGCTACTGCCATTGCACCCAATCTGCCGCAGGTGGAAGTGGGCATCCGTCCGGGAGAGAAACTGCACGAGGAGATGATTACTGTAACCGATGCTCTTGATACAATCGATTTGGGCAGATATTATGTCATTCTTCCTTCCGTATCTTTCAAGCACAGTCGCGAAGAGTTCATCAGACATCACAATGCAGTACCCGTTCCCGACGGTTTCCACTACAGCAGTGACAACAATACGGAGTGGGAGACAGTAGAGACTATGCGCGAGAATATCAAGAAATACGTTGACCCTAATTTCGAGGTGAAATGATAAGCAAGCCTATTCCATACGGTCGTCAGCATATCACAGATGAGGACATCCGGGCAGTCATCGATACCCTGAAAAGCGATTACCTGACACAAGGTCCCAAAATCAGGGAATTTGAAACGAAATTTGCCGAATATGTAGGTGCACAATATGCCGTAGCGGTGAACAATGCTACTTCGGGGCTTCATCTTGCAGCTACCGCACTGAATGTAAAGCCGGGTGACAAGGTGATTGTCACTCCCATGACCTTTGCTGCCAGTGCCAACTGCATTCGCTATTGTGGCGGCGAGGTGGTATTCTGTGATATTGACAAGGATACTTACCTCATGGATATCCGTAAACTCGAAGCCATGCTTAAAGCTTCTCCTCGCGGTACTTACAAAGGTATTGTTCCGGTTGATTTTGCAGGCTATCCTTTGGATCTGGAAGAGTTCAGAAAGCTTGCCGACGAGTACGGTTTGTGGATTATCGAGGATGCCTGCCATGCTCCCGGCGGCTATTTCATGGACAGTAAAGGCAAGAAACAACATTGTGGTAACGGTTGTTTTGCCGACTGTGCCGTATTCTCTTTCCATCCCGTGAAACATATCGCTACGGGTGAGGGAGGCATGGTGACCACCAACAGCAAGGAGCTCTATGACAAGCTTTGTCTTTACCGTACGCATGGCATTACGAAAGACCCTGCTTTATTGCACGAGCATCATGGTGGCTGGTATTACGAGATGCAGGAGTTAGGGTATAATTACCGTCTGACTGATTTTCAGGCTGCCTTGGGTATTTCTCAGCTGGAGCGTGCGAAAGCAGGTCTTGAACGTCGTCATGAAATCGTAAGACGCTATAATGAAGCGTTTTCCGGAATAGATGGTATCAAGACTCCGTTCAATACTGCCGATGTCTATCATGCTTATCACCTTTATATCATTCAAGTAGCTGACCGCTTGGGTCTTTATAATTATCTGCACGAGAACAATGTCTATGCGCAGGTTCATTATGCTCCGCTTCATCTGATGCCTTACTATCAGCAGTGGGGCAATAGGAAAGGCGATTTACCTATAGTAGAAGAGTATTACGAACATTGTCTGAGTCTTCCGATGTATCCCACGCTGACGGACGAGGAACAGGAGTATGTGATTGAAAAGGTTATAGAATTTGTAGCGAAATGAAAAATATAGCAATCATTCCTGCACGTGGCGGCAGTAAACGTATTCCGCGTAAGAATATCAAGCCCTTTATGGGTAAACCTATCATTGCATATTCCATAGAGGCAGCTTTACAAAGCGGTCTTTTTGAGGAGGTGATGGTTTCTACCGATGATGAGGAGATTGCCGGAATAGCTTGTAAGTATGGTGCCAAAGTTCCTTTTATGCGGAGTGCCGAGATGTCAAATGACTATGCCGGTACTGATGATGTAATTCTTGAAGTACTGAGGAAGTATAAAGAGCAAGGCAGGGAGTTTGAAACGGTTTGTTGCATTTACTCAACGGCTCCTTTTGTCACTCCCGAAAGACTCCGGGAAGCATACGGAAAAATGAATTCGGAGATAGATTCCGTTTTCACTTGTGTGGCTTATTCCTATCCTATACAGCGCAGCCTTCACATCGTGGATGGAAAAATTAGTATGGTTTATCCCGAATACAAAAATGCACGTTCCCAAGATTTAGAACCGATTTATCACGATGCCGGTCAGTTCTATTTCTCTCGCACTGCTCCCTTTGTGGAGAGCCGGACTTTTTGGGGTGAGAATACAGCCGGGTTGGTGCTTTCCGAACTTGAAGTGCAGGACCTTGATACACAGACTGACTGGGCATTGGCAGAGATGAAGTATGAGTTGCTTCATAAATGATGTAATGCAGAAAATCTATCTCCGTGCCGATGCAAGTGCTGCCATCGGCTACGGTCACTTTATTCGTACTCTGGCTTTGGCCGATATGCTGAAGGACGATTTTGATTGTACCTTCTTTACTTGCCATCCTACCCCTTATCAGGTGAGTGAGATGGAGAAGGTATGTCCTTTCATCCCCTTACAGGAAGAATCACATTATGATGAGTTCCTTTCCCTTTTACAAGGTGACGAAATTGTGGTACTTGACAACTATTTCTTTACTACTGATTACCAGCGTGCCATCAAGCAAAAAGGTTGCTGTCTGGTGTGTGTGGATGATATGCACGACAAGCACTATGTGGCTGATCTTATAGTCAATCAGGGATTGGGTTACACGCGTGATGACTATTCGTGTGAACCATATACTCAATTTGCCTTTGGGCTTCAATTTTCATTGTTGAGGAGGCCTTTCTTCAATGTTGCGCTGCAGAATCAACGGAACAATTATTCAGGAGGTTTATATGTATTGGTGGCTTTTGGTGGTTCTGATTTCTTGAATTTGACGTATCAGACCATTCATGCAATTAAAGCCAAGGACAATGTGAAGAAGATAACGGCAATTGTCGGTGATTCGTATGCAGCCGAGAATATGGTTGATGACCCCAAAGTAACCTATCAGAAGAATTTGTCTGCCGGTTCCATTGCAGACTTGTTTAGTACTGTAGATGTCGCCATATTGCCTGCCTCTACGATGATGAATGAGGCATTGGCCTGTGGAACTCCTGTTATAGGAGGGTATTATGTTGATAATCAGGAGCACGACTATTATATGTTTTTGCGTGAAGGGCTGATTCAGGGGGCGGGTGATTATACCGATGCCGCTGCCTTTACTCTTGTTGCTGAGAATTTGGATAAGATGGCCATTCGTAAAAGACATGCCATCACTCCGGATATTCCCAAACGGTTTGTCAATTTGTTTAAAAGTCTGTTGATATGCAAGTAACTTCACAAAGAGCTTCGGCCATATTGTATAATTATCTGTCTGGCAACCATTTTGATAAACCGTTCTTATTGCCGGCAAATGTGTGTCCTGTAGTGCCCCTGTCGTTTATGAAAGCAGGTGTCGGTTTTGAGTTTATAGACATAGATGAAAGCCATGCCATGTCAACCGAGAAATGTTTGACAGCTATAGAGGCGGGAAAATATTCCGGTCTTGTATTTGTGCATGCCTACGGGAAAAAGTATGACAACAAAGAATTTTACCGGGCAGTGAAAAGTCTCGATCCAAATCTTTGTATCATTGATGATTGTTGCTTGTGCATTCCCGAATTGGCAGATTCCTTGCCTGAAAATGTGGATCTCTGCCTTTACAGTACCGGATATGCCAAATTCATAGAACTTTCCTATGGTGGCTATGCAAGTTTTAGGGGGGGGTACGAAGTTGTTGATTATCAGTATGATAGCATTAGTGAACAAAAGCATTCGGTATATATAAGGAAATGTCTCCTGGAGAATGTCAGATATATGCTTCCGGCTGACTATCCTTGGCTGGACGCCTCAAATTTGCAAATGACCGATGAGGAATATTTTGACATCATTGAAAGAAAGCTCCCAAAAGTGATTGCGGAAAAAGAGAAAATAAACAAGATATACAGGAATCTGCTTCCTGAATCGATTCAGATGGGAGATGATTTCCAGAACTGGAGGTTCATGATTGTCATCGAGAACCGGCAGAAGGTTCTTGACGCAATATTCAAGGCCGGTCTGTTTGCCGGGACTAATTTCCCTTCGGTTTCATACATGTTCAAAGGTGTTTCTTCTCCTGTTGCGGAAGTGGAGGCGAAGCATATCGTCAATTTGTTTAATGATTTCCGGTTCAGTGAAGCACAGGCAAGAAAGATCTGTGATGTGATAAATTCGGTTATATGAATAAAAGATTATTGATACTGGGCGCAGGTGAAATGCAGGTTCCTGTCATCCGAAAGGCGAACGATATGGGATTGCATACCATAGTCGCAGATATGGATGCGAATGCTCCGGGAATGGGGTACGCCTCGGAACCGGTTCTTGTCAGCACGATGGATAAGGAAGGTGTTTTGGAATGTGCCAAACGTCACTCTGTTGACGGCATACTTACTACAAGTGACGCGCCTGTAAATGTGGTTTCCTATGTCGGGGAACAGCTGGGGCTTCCGTCCATGTCCACTGAGGTCGCAAAAATCTGTACAAACAAATACTTGCAGAGGGAAATGTTTGCGGCCAACGGGATTGATGTACCATTTTTCATGCTTTGTGATAAAGATACGGACTTGGGCACATTGCAAGATTATCCATATATTGTCAAACCGGTAGATTCCTCTGCAAGCCGCGGAGTAAAAAAGGTTACAAATCATAAAGAACTTGTACTTGCTTTTTCCGAAGCTCTCGGTTATTCCCGTACCGGAAAGGCCATTGTCGAGGGCTTTATAACAGGCCGTGAATTCAGTGTTGAAACATATACGCAAAACAATAAAACTACCGTTGTCACTATTACGGAGAAACTTTGTATCGGTGAGGCAGAAGGCTTCTTTGTTGAAGATACGCACATTGAACCGGCGCGGATAACGAAACAGGAGTGGGAGCTGGTTTCGGAGACCGTATCAAAAGCACTTTGCCTGATTGGACTTAATAATTGCCCCTCGCATACAGAAATAAAGCTGAATGAATCGGGCGCTTATATCATAGAAATTGCTTGCCGGCTTGGAGGAGATTATATAACCTCTGATTTGGTTCCATTGTCAACCGGGATAGATATGCTGAGAAATCTGGTGAACTGTTCTCTTGGTTTGCCCGTTGATGTCCTTCGCAAACATGAAAAATGCTCAGCGGTACAGTTCCTTAATCCGCTCAACTATCAGCGTTGTGTGGATTTTCTAAGCTCTTCCCGGTCATCGGCTGTTTTTCGGTCTGAAATAAGACCTTATTCTGAAAAAAAAATAAAAAACTCTTTAGACCGTTTAGGGTATATCATACTTCAGACTGATAGTATGGAAGAGCTTGAAAGTATTCTAAGGACGATTAAATAGTAAAGACATGAGAGATAAGTGTATGATTGTGGCTGAGATGTCTGCCAACCATAACGGTAAGAAAGAAACAGCCATTGAAACCGTCAGGGCTGCAAAACGTGCCGGAGCCGATGCCGTCAAGTTGCAGACCTATCGGGCTGATACCATTACGCTTCGCTGTGACAAGCCTGATTTTATAATTAATGAAGGCTCTATATGGGACGGGCAATATTTTTATGATTTGTATGAACAGGCTTATACTCCTTGGGAGTGGCATGAAGAGTTGTTCCATGTGGCCAAGGAAGAAGGACTGATCTGTTTTTCTTCTCCTTTTGATAAGACAGCCGTCGATATGCTTGAGGCTTTGGACTGTCCCGTTTATAAGATAGCTTCTTTCGAAATTACGGATATTCCATTGATAGAATACGCGGCTTCGAAGCATAAGCCGATGGTACTTGCTACAGGCATAGCCACCGAAGAAGATATTCAATTGGCTGTTGAAGCTTGCCGCAGAATGGGAAATAATGATATTACGGTTCTTAAGTGTACCTCTTCTTATCCGGCTCCAGTTGAGGAAGCCAATCTTTGTATGATTCGTGATTTGGCAGAACGTTTCCAGGTAAAAAGTGGACTTTCCGACCATACCCTGGGGAGTGTCTCTCCCATTGTGGCGGTTACTCAAGGTGCGAGTATGATAGAAAAGCACTTTATTTTGAATCGTTCCATCGGTGGTCCGGATTGTTCTTTTTCTATGGAAGAGAAAGATTTTGCCCAAATGGTAAAAGATGTGCGCATGGCTGAGTTATCTTTGGGGAAAACGACTTACGAATTGACGGAGAAAATGAGAGGTAGCCGTTCCGCATCACGTTCTCTCTATGTGGCCGAGGATATGAAGGCCGGAGAAGTGATTACGGAGCGGAACGTTCGCTCCGTCCGTCCGGGCTTCGGCCTGCACCCCAAATATCTGAAAGATATATTGGGAAAGAACGTGAACCGGGATTTGGAGAAAGGGACGAGGTTTGCATTGGAGTACGTGAATGGTTAGCCTGATAAAAATAAGAAGATAAAATAGAGGTCTGGAATTTATTTTTCTATCTTTGTTCGTAGGTAATGGATATGGAAAAGTTGATTACTTTAGGTTCTGAAATATAAAGACTCAAATAAAGGATTATAGGGAGCCTTTTACAGCCCCCTATACTCCTTTTCCGCATCGAAGCACGGACACGCTTTCGTCGGATTCAAGTCATGGTGCCCCACAATCAGCGCCCGTGGAAAGATACGCTTCAACTCACGTAGCAGTGCCAGTAACGAAGCCTTCTGTTCCAATGTACGGGTATCGGCAGGAAAACTTGCAGCATCCAGTCCTCCTTCATAACAGATGCCGATAGAATGGCGGTTGTGATTGAGGCAATGCGCACCTATTTTTTCCAACGGGCGGCCGCGGTGTATTTCGCCGTTGCGGGTCAGATAGAAATGATAGCCGATGTCACGGAAGCCGCGGTGGTGGATGTGGTCGCGGCGGCAATCCTCAAAGCCCAGGGCCACGCCTTGAGGCGTGGCTGAGCAATGAACAATGAGCAGGGTAATCGTACGCATGGCTATTTGCAAGCGCCCAGACCTAAAGCTCCCGCTATGGCGGTAGCTACGGTGATGATTACTTTGAGGACAATGCCCCACACGGATTTTGACTTTTTGTCTTCACTCATGATGATTGGTAATTGATAATTAGTAATTAGTAATTTGTAATTATTCTCATCCTAACGGATTCTCGCCCTGATTGCCGTCACTTCCTCCGGAACCGCCGTCGGAACCACTGCCATCGGGAGCTTTTCCGCCTACGGTGTACAGGGAAGATTCCTTCAGCTGTCCATCCAGGTTGATTTGGGCATTACTCAGTTCGCCGGTGGCACGGGCGCGGAGCTTCAGCCCCTTCACGTTGTTGGCCAGCGAGAAGTCGGCAGCGGATTGCGCCCCTTTCTTGCTGACGATTCCTACGGAGAAGATGGCAAGGTCATCCAGTTTCACGTTCTTGCCGTCCAGAATCAATTCTTTGGTGCAGGAAACCATGTCTGCCAGTACCCCCTTGATGACACCACTCGAATAGGGGGTGTTGTGATTGGACATGTGCTTGGCCAATTTTTCGATGTCGAAGGTTTCTTCGATTACGGGGCGTGCATACCAGAGGCCTTTCAGTGGGCTGTCTTCGCCCGTCACTTGATACTTTTTGTAACGAATCATACAATTAAAATTTAGAAGTTAAAGGATAAAAACATTTGCTGTGTTGAACTCAACGATGCAAAGATAAGGCTGTGGATACGGGCGTTTGTCGGTTTTTGCAGGTTCTCGTCTGTTTGGGTCTGTTTTAGTCGGTTATTTACGCTTGTAAGTTTGATAATATCATGATTTATAGTTACTTTTGATGAAATATAAATCGTAACTGTCAACTATGGATTCTTTTGTCATACGTACATACGGGCGTACCGAATTGGCCCAAATCTATTGTCCCAATCTTTGTCCGGAGGCTGCCTTCCGCAAACTGAAACACTGGATAGACCTTTGTCCCGATTTGCGTGACGGACTTTCCGCTTTGGGCGGTTCTTCCCGTTCCCGCTCTTATACGCCTGCCCAAGTGCGGCTGATAGTGGCTGCACTTGGAGAGCCTTAAACCTGAGGTTGGATGGCGTAAAGGTCAGGCCGGGAATCGTAAAGGTGAGGTTGGTACACTTGGTACAGAGGTTCATCCATCCTTTCGCCTCACACACATACGCGTGCGTGAAGCGAAGTGAATGTCAGACTTTTGGTTTCCGGTAGTTTCCCTTGCCATCTACATTTTCCACCAGCCCGTGTTTCTGCATACGTTTGAGCCAGGTGGAGGCGGTTTCCGATTTGATGCCCATCTCTCCGGCTTTCTGCAGGAAAGAGGCCCGTGTGAATTCTTCTTCCATGCTGTCTACCAGTGCATCCCGGTCGGCATTGCCGCGGCTTGTCACTTCGGTGTTGGGCAGGAAGGAGAGGATATGGGTGGTATGCCGATAAAGGCTTTCGGCCAGTGAGAGTACGGCATGAAAGTCATCGGAAGCAATAAGGAGATTCCATCGGCTGACAATGTGGTCTTTCAGATTGTCTGTGGCTGTGTGAGGGTCGGGCGACACGTAAGGCGAGGCGGTGATTTCCCCTTGTTCCATTGCGCGGAGCATGGCCACCACTTCCATGATGCGGCAGATGTTGATGGCCAGACGTGCCACGCTGCTTGACATCTCGTTTCCGTTGGCTAGTCCGGAGCGTACGAAAAGCCGGGAGAAGAGCCGGTTGAATTCATCTTTCTGTCCGTCCGTAAGGTGAAGGGTGAATATTCCGTTCATGACAATGGTTTTCAGTTTGTCCTTCCATTCCATGCCCAGAGCCTTGAAGGTATCTTCAAGATCGCTGTCATTGCGGTCGAACTGGTTTTGCCAATGATGTATGGCAGGCATGTAGTAGAATACCTGGCGAGAAAAGAGCCCGTTCTCAGCAGTGGGAATCAGTGGTTTCACTTGTGAGGGGGTGCCTGACAGAAGTACGGAAAGATAAGTTTTCTTTACCTCTCGGTATTCGTGGTCGGTGCGCCGGTTGTAGGACAGTCGGTCGTGGTCGAAGGCTTTGCGCATGGTGTCGCTCCAGTGTCCGTATTCCGAACCGATGGCGGTGGAGATGGTGTCGGCTTCGCTTTCGCATATCAGTCCGGTACCGTCGGAGTCCATCAGGTTTTGCAGGATGCCGGTTCCGGTGTTGTTGCCCGAGATGAGGAACATCTTGTTGAGAGGCATTACGGGAGTCTCCGTTTTTCCACGTTCCTTGCCCAGTGTGTCGTATTTTGCTTTTTCGCGGCGGTAACATGCCATGCTTTCGTCTACCTGCCCACGTATTTCATCGTGAATGGGCTCGGCAAGCAGGCGTACCAAGGAGAGCACTCCTTTGCCGGATGCAGGTAGGGCTACTACAAAGGTTTGCAGGCAGGGGGACATCATTTTTCCTCCGTAGGAACATCGGACGTGTTTTCCCATACTGGCACCCAATACGGTGATGGCACCCAGTAGCAGTACATCGTATTGGGCGAGGGAGGTTCCGCAGCTCATGATGCGATTCAGGGGATAAGGCCAGTGGAGGTGTTCGTCGAAAGTGGGTAATGGAGACAGTGGTTCAATGCCCGATGCGGACTCTTCCTCGCGTGCGCGTGTGTGTGAGGTAGAAGAGAGGGGTGAACTTTGTGTACCAAGTGTACCAATGGCGGGTGCGGCTTCATGCTGAATCTTCACGCCGCAAAGCTCGGCCAGATGAAAGGCGGTTCCTAGATGCACGTCGTTACGGCCGGTCTTCAAGGCATTGCTGAAGAGCTTGTCGGCTGCCCGTCGGTCGTACTTGGACGACAGGCTGCACAGACTTAAAAAATCATGCCGTCCTGCTTCTCCGCAGTCGGTGGCAATGGCAAATGCCAGTTGTATATATTCTTGATAGGTTGGAGCAATGTCTGCTCCTGCATTTCTGACTGCTTCGGCCAGAAGGTGCAATGAAGATAGTGGTTCCATCGGATTTGGTAATTTATAATTAGTAATTTGTAGTCGGTGATTTGCAATGACTCATAATTCGAAGTTCACAACTTTTCTGAGCAGTGCTTTCGGGTCATGGCAGAGGAAACAGGCGCGTACGAGGTCTTTCCCCGAAGTGTCCACTCCTTTTCCGGGTTGTGTGTTTTCTGCGTCATACATGCAGTGGACGTAGTTCATGGCCCAGCGCACCGCCTCCGTGCTGTCTTTTCCGATAGGGCAGGGTACAAAAGCCTTTACACCTCGTCCGGTAGGGCTGATGAACACCAGTACCGGTGCGAGGTAAGGGTCTTTGAACAGTAGTTGCTTCAGGCGTCCGGCTTCGTCAGGTGAGTCGAGATGGTCTACGTCCACCACCACCAGTCCGGAGGGTAGCTTTAGGCAGTCGCTCCGTCGTCGGGTGAATACGCCGCAGGGGGTGACGTAGGGTAAGGTTTGCTGTTTCAGCATCCGGCAGTTGTTATCATCGCCTTGTAGGGCAGCTTCGCGGATGGCTTGTGTTAGGGTGATCAGCCGTTTGTTGGCTGTGATGAGTTGGTAAACTTCGTTCAGTTCTAAAGTACGCAGGGGGGTAAGCGTGGCGCTTTTCACGATTTTCCTGGTCGCTCCGTCCTTCATCGGTGAGATGGGTGGCATGAAAAGCGACATTTTAAAAGATTTTGGCATATTATACGTTTAAATAGTTGGCTCAAAGGTATTCATTCTCTTTCGTTGAATCTTTCCCACATGTAAGAAAGATTTTAAAGGAACAAAGTAAATAATAACAATATATAACATAATATTCTATCTAATTACTTAAAATTTATCTAAATGGGCAAAAATTTTATTCACCCTTCATTGGGCTTTTTTATCGAGCGAACGAGAAAACAGAGTGGAGTCACTATTGAAACTCTTTGCAAGGATTTGCATATTTCTCCATCCACGTACATAGACTTAAAAAAAAGGGTGTAACGCCTCACTTAGTACATACGAAACTCTTCTGCGATACTATATCGATGAACTGGAGGAACTGGATGATGACGAAATCAGGAAATTGGCTGGGGAATGGGTGGAAAAATGGCTGGAGGTTAGGAAGAAGGGGGAGTGGTGATTGGATTGGTTGATTATTACTGATAATTAAAGGAATCTATATAAATGATTAATTTTACAGTAGGTCCGGTGCAATCTTCTGATGCTGTACGGGTCATAGGTGCCGAACAGGTACCATATTTAGAACAGCAGAGTTTTCAGAAATGATGCTTGAGAATGAGCGCCTTGTTAAGAAATTTGCTAATGCGACTAAAGATAGTAAGGTTGTTTTCATGACATGTTCTGGCTCTGGTGGTATGGAGGCTGCCATCATAAATTGCCTTACGCCACAGGATAAGGCTCTTGTAATCAATGGTGGTAGCTTTGGTGAGCGTTTTGTGGAATTGCTTACCCTTCATAAAATTCCTTTTACGGAAATTAAGCTTAAGTATGGTAGAGCTTTGAAGCCTGAACATCTTGCTGAATATGAGAGCAAGGGTTACACTACTTTCCTTATGCAGAAGCACGAAACTTTTACGGGGGTACATTACGATATCAATCTTGTTTCTGATTTTTGCAAACGTAATAATTGTTTCTTGATTGTTGATATAATCTCTACCTTCCTTTGCGATTCATTTGATATGGTGGCAATGGATGTAGGGGTGATGATTACTGGAAGTCAGAAGGCTCTTGCTTGCGCTCCGGGTATTGCAGTTATGCTTCTTGCTCCTTCGGCTATTAAACGTATAGAAAAGGTCCAATGTTGCTGTCAGTATCTTGATTTGAAGCTTGCTCTTAAAAATATGGAGAGAGGGCAGACTCCTTGTACTCCTGCTGTTGGTATCCTTCGTCAAATTAATGTCCGTTTAAAAGAAATTGAGTCTGCAGGTGGTGCGGAGGTGGAGATTGCGCGTTGTGCAGAATTGGCTAAGTATTTTCGTGATAAGCTTGTTAAGAATAATCTTCCACTCTTTTGACTTATCGTCAGGTTGGAACAAATAGCTTTACAGTTAAGTATTATGTTGAGAAGTTTATTCTTGACATGAATACGATGAAGATAATTAGGGTTGACGAGTATCGCGACAAAAAGAAGATTAATCGTCCCGCAGGTTCGTTATTCTCTGTAGATGGAGAAATTTATCGAGTGGCACAAAAATGCAGTCGTGCATATGGAGAGTCGATCTTTGTGTATAAGACAAGTAAGAATTTTGATTTTATTAAAGATAAAAAGGTAGCAGAACTCACTGGTCAGAGTATAGTCCTGAGTGATGGTAGAAAGCCGATTTTGTTGCACACTTATTCTCAAGCAGGAGGGATTGAGGTGATTGACTATAGATGCTCTTTATAATAATTTGAAAAATGTTAAATAATAATGGCAAAGACAGTTTATCTTGGTATGATAGGTGATATCATGCATCCGGGTTACATTAACATCATTAACAAAGCTACTGAGTATGGCGATGTGATAATCGGTTTGTTCACTGATAAGGCGATTGCTAACCACCGTAGACTTCCTTATCTCACTTGGGAGCAAAGAAAGAACGTTGTTGAGAGCATCAGGAACGTATCAAGGGTGGTCCCTCAGGATGATTGGAGCTATGTCTCTAATCTCCTTAAGTACAAGCCTGATTACATCATTCATGGTGATGATTGGCAGGTGGGTCCTGACAAGTATATCCGTGATGAGGTATTCAAAGTAATGGAAAAGTTGGGTGGTGAGGTTATCGAGATTCCTTACACCCAAAACATCTCTGCTTCTGGTATCAAACAAGAGATTGATGCTCTTGGTGTAACTCCTCAGATGCGTCTTTCTTCTCTCCGTCGCCTTATTGCAGCTAAACCGATTGTACGTATTCTTGAAAGTCACAATGGTCTTACTGGCCTCATAGCAGAACATACTAAGGTAGAGGTGAATGGTCAGGAGCGTGAATTCGATGGCATGTGGGCTTCCTCCCTTACCGACTCTACCTCTAAGGGTAAGCCTGATATTGAGGCTGTCGATTTGACTACCCGTCTCCATGACCTCAATGATACCCTTGAAGTAACCACAAAACCTGTTATCTTCGATGGCGATACTGGTGGCAAGATTGAACACTTCGGTTTTACCGTTCGCACCCTTGAGCGCTTGGGAATCTCTTGCGTTATAATTGAAGATAAGGTAGGTTTAAAACAGAATTCACTTTTTGGTACTGATGCTGTACAGACTCAGGATACAATCGAAGGTTTTCAGGCTAAAATTCGTGCAGGTAAGGAAGCGCAAATTACTCGTGACTTCATGATTGTCAGCCGTTGTGAGTCTCTCATTGCTGGTAAGACTGTAGATGATGCTTTGGAGCGTTGTCATGCTTACGTAGAGGCAGGTACTGACGGTATAATGATCCACTCCAAAGAGAAGTCTGGAGAGGACATCAAGGAGTTTTGCTTGCGCTTTCGCGAGAAGAATGCTCATACTCCTATCATCGTTGTGCCTACTACTTATAACCAGTTCACAGAAGAGGAACTTGCTGAATGGGGTATTAATGTAGTGATTTATGCTAATCACATGCTTCGTTCTGCTTATCCTGCAATGGTTAAATGTGCAGAAACCATCCTCTATACTAGCCGTTCGCTTGAAGCATCTGAGCAGTACTGTATGCCTATCAAACAGATTCTTAATCTTATTCCAGGCACAAAGAAGAAGTAAACATTAATTTCTTACCCCTTAAACTATTTTACAAATGGTAAGACCCGAATTTTTTGTAAATATACTCAAGGAACAAGGTATAGACTTTTATGCTGGTGTTCCTGATTCGTTGCTCAAGAACATTTGTGCATATATTACCGACCACCTTCCTGCTGAGCAGAATATTATTGCTGCTAACGAAGGAGGGGCCATGGGTATTGCTGTAGGTTATCATTTGGCAACAGGTAAGGTGCCTGTAGTTTATATGCAGAACTCTGGTGAAGGCAATATCATTAATCCGTTTGCCTCTCTTACCGACAAGGACGTTTATAACATTCCTGTGCTCCTCGTTATCGGTTGGAGAGGGCGCCCTGGAGTTCACGATGAACCTCAGCATGTGAAGCAAGGTAAGGTGACAATCGGTTTGCTTAATACCATGGGTATCAACTATGCTATTCTGCCAAAGGATGAAGAGGGAGCTGCAAAGCAGATAAAAATAGCTGTCGACTTCATGAAGGCAACCAACGAGTGCTATGCCCTTGTGATAGAGAAGGATACTTTCGATACCTATAAGCTTCAGAGCGTTGAGGTAAACGAACTGGCAATGTCTCGCGAAGAGACGATTCAGAAGGTGGCTTCAAACATTGAAGATAATGCTTGTATCGTATCAACTACTGGTATGATTTCTCGCGAGCTCTTTGAGGCACGTACTGCTTGGAGCCAAGGTCATGAACGTGATTTCCTTACTGTAGGGGCGATGGGCCATGCTTCCCAGATAGCTCTCGGCATAGCTCTCCAAAAGCCTGAGCGTCGAGTATATTGTTTTGATGGTGATGGAGCCAGCATCATGCACATGGGTAATATGGCTATTACAGCCAGCATGAAATGCAAGAATTATGTGCACATTGTGTTCAACAATGGCGCACACGATTCTGTTGGTGGTCAGCCTACTGTTGGTCTCAAGATTGATTTTTGTGCAATTGCTCAAGCTGTAGGCTACAAGGCTGCTTATAGTGTAGAAACTATGGAGGCACTTGAAGCAAAACTTGCAGAATTCAAGAACGCAGAAGGTCCTGTTTTCCTTCAGATTTGCGTAAAAAAGGGAAACCGCAAGGACCTTGGCCGTCCAACTACAACTCCTATTCAGAACAAAGAGGCTTTTATGGAATTTCTTAACAAGTAAAGTATGAAAGTAATTCTGTTTGCTGATATACACGCCAATCTTTCTGCTTTTGAGGCGGTTCTAGCTGATATTGAGAAACACTATCAGCCAGATGCCATGATTAGTCTAGGTGACTTTATCGACTATGGTATGCGTTCAAATGAAATTATTGAACGTATACAAACTGTTAATATTCCATTACTTGCCAATTTGAAGGGCAATCACGAGAAGGCTTTGATTGATGGGGAACTCTCATGTTTCTCTTCAGAAAGAGCTCGTGTGATGTCCAAATACACAAGAAACCATCTCACTCAGACATCTATTGATTATATAAGCAATGTGATGCAAGAGCCAATGCAAGAGTTGGAAATTGGTGGTAAGAAAGTACTTCTTTTACATGGAACTATTGATGATCCCTATTGGGGAAAACTGACTCCAGCAAAAGTGGAAGATGAAAAGTATCAGGATTTTGACTACGTATTGAGCGGTCACATTCATCAACCTTTTAAGATAGATGTATTCTTCAAAGTTGACAATCCAATCATGCGCAATCAGAAACGTACGACTTTTATCAACCCAGGTTCAGTTGGACAACCTCGCAATCAGAATCCATATGCACAATATGTGTATATCAATTTTAAAACGGGGGAAACCCATTTCAATGCAGTTCCTTACGATATTGAAGCTGAACAATCTCTTTTCCCCAAAGAGATAGATACTTTTTACAGCGAACGATTAAAATTTGGAATATAAATGAAGAACTTATATGTAATAAGTGGTGTTACTGGCATGACGGGTAGTGAACTGTCTCGTCAGTTTGTTTCTCAGGGTCATACGGTAATCGGTTTCGACAACTTCTTTGCAAGTTCTATTGATACCGTTAAAGACATTATTGACAATCCCTCGTTCATCTTCTATAATTACGACATTAACAAAGTCGCTCAGATGGATGAAGTATGCGATAAGGCGAAAGAACTCAAAATTGAGTGCGATGGCCGTCTGGTGTTTATCAATTGTGCTGCTGTTGTCCATACAAAGCATTTCTATGAGGTAGAGAGTACTTTTCAGACTAACGTCCTTGCTATGAAGGATTTCTTGGAGCGTGCCATTTCTATGAGGGCTGATACTTACATTAATTGTTCAACTTCGGAGGTTTACTCAATGCAGTCTTGGAATGAGAATGGCGGTGTGAAAGAATCTGATTATTTGGCAATGTCAACAGCGGAACATAGCCAACGTACAAGTTATGCTTGCGGCAAGTTGATGACTGAATTCTTTATGAAAGATGCTGTTGGCAAGGGACGAATTAAAGGTTGTTCTATTCGCTTTGCTAATGTATATAGCAGGCACGAGCGTTTTGCAGAGCACATTATCCCTCATATCATTGATAATCTGCTTGAAAGCCATACCGTAACCCTTCTTGAAAACTCGAAGGTGAACAAACGTACCTTCCTTCATAATATTGATAGCTGTCGTGCCGTTATGGAGCTCATCGCTTCTGAGGATGCTCTTGATGGTACTGTTTATAATGTGGCTACTGAAGAGGAAATTGCCATTATTGATCTAGTCAAGACGATTGCAATAAAAATGGGCATCAACGATGTGGATATCCGTTTCGAAGGTTACCGAAAGTCTGATCCTGAGCGTCGATTGCTCAATACGGACAAGATTCGTACCCGTACTAGCTGGAAACCTATCATCACTCTCGATGAAGGCCTCACGATGTGTGTAAATAGTATCAAGAAATGAAATATTTGATTATAACTGTTGCTGGAACGGCTACGCGTTTTAATCGCGACACTAAGGAAGAAACCCTCAAATGCTTGTATTATACCGATGAACCTCAATACGCTCTTCTTGCTCAATTGCTGAAGAATTGTGGTGAGTACGATAAATATATCCTTGTGGGGGGCTACCTTTATGAGAAGTTGGGAAGATTTGTAAAGAACGAACTCTCTGGTTATGGCAAAAAAATAGAACTTGTTTACAACGAGCATTTCAAAGACTATGGCTCCGGCTACAGTTTATACAAAGGTATAGAGGCAATAAAGGAGGCAGGTGATGTGACTTTCGTAGAAGGCGACTTGTTCTTTATGGCTACAGATTTCAGGCAAGTGTATAATTCGCCAAAGAGTGTGATTACCATTAACCGAGAACCAATCTACTCGAATAAGGCAGTTGCGTTATACATTAACGTTGATGGCAAACCAAGGTATTTATATGATACGAATCATCAGACATTAACTGTATCAGAGCCATTCAAGGCAATCTTCAACAGTGGTCAGATGTGGAAATTTTCTTCATCTGAGAGGCTTTTGAAGACTGTTGATTCGCTTACAAAAGAACAACTTCAAGGTACTAATCTTGAAATAATTCAGGCTTACTTTAGTGATATGAATAGTGAAGAGTATGATGTAGTGACTTTCACTGACTGGTTCAACTGCAATACTGTTGCAGATTATGATATTGTAAGAAAATTGATGTAAAAATGAATATGGCTGTATTAGAAAGAGATTACAGAATAGATGGAATAAAGTGGTTGCTCATTGTATTAGTTACATTCGGTCATGTAATAGAACCTGCTTTAAGCAATCCTATTGCCAATAAGCTCTATTCTATAATCTACATTTTTCATATGCCATTATTTGTCTTTATCAGTGGTTATTATGCAAATGTTAAGGATAAAGAAAAACTGATTAGTAAAGGTTTTATGCTTTTGGAAACATTTTTGGTTGTGATGATTCCTCAATGTTTTTATTATGGAAGTATCATCCCTTTACTAAATCCGGAGAACTCAGGCTGGTATTTAATCAGCCTAATAACTTGGTATATTATTTTTCTGTTGATTATCAATAAGCTAGTTGGCAAAATTGTCGTACAATATAATGGGTGCGGGGGGGCAGTTATTGATATTCAGTTGCTTGTTGGCCGTATTTGCATACATGCTTCCGTTGAAACAATTTGGTAACCTGCTATCGTTCCAACGGTCGTGTATGTTTCTACCATTCTTTATGATGGGTTTCTTGAGAAGAGTAAAAGGCCTGCCTATTATTCCTGATGTTTCAAAATGCATAAAGCTTGTTTTGGCTATAGCCTCTTTAGTATGTTTTGCTTTTTGTCTCATCTATAGTGGTCGTATACTACATGTATTAGAGTTTAATAATGCCAATGTGTGGCACATGTCAAATTTGTACAATCAAAATATAGGAATGCTTCTTGTTTTGAAAGTATTGGTTTATATTGGATCAATTATTACTACATTCGCTGTTTTAATGTTTGTGAACCTCCCCAAGTCGATATGTGCTTATGGATCAAAGACTTTAGCATATTATGTAATACAAGGCATGTTTGCACACATATTATCAACCTATTTGCAAGTTAATTTTTACCAGGCCTTGTTTCTCTGTGTTTGCATATTAATCCTTACAACAGTTCTATTACGATTTGTTGATTCTAAATTTATTACAAACCCGTTTTCTACTTTATTAAAATGGAAATACTGAACAGAAAACTTTCCCTTCTCAAAGGGAAGGTTGAAAATAGTCAGCCAATAACTATTATGATTATTGGTTTGGGTAGCGTTGGATGCTACTTGTTGGATTATCTTGTATCACTAGGTGATTCACAACTTCGTCTTGTTGTGGTAGGACGTAATGCCGAAAAGATGCAGATGGATATAAATATTATTCGTACTGCTTCAACCATTCGTCACCAGTGCCGTAGCGAGATTAAGGTGGTTGATAACTGCGACCTTAACGATGTGAACAGCATTGCAGCTGTACTTGAAGCAGAAAAGCCTGACTTCATAGTAAATAGTAGTCGAGTTTACTCTGGTTTGAAGTATGGTAGCATCTCATGGAGTAATCTTCGTGCATACGGCATTTGGACTCCGCTTTCTATTCGATATGCAAAGAATATAATGGAGGCATACGATAAGGCCAACTGTGAGGCAATCTCAATCAATACTTCATATTCCGATGCTGTTATTCCTTGGCTAAAGTCTGCGGGTAAGGCTTATTTTGACTTTGGTAGTGGTAATTTGAATCATCTTGTGCCTCGTATAAAATTCTATATTGCAGAGAAATATGGTATAAAGAATTTTAATGACATTGATGTAACTATTGCGGTATCACATTTTCATGATGTTGTCATTTCTAAGGAAGGTCATGCAGAAGGTCAGGACATCTTGCTTGATATAAAGTTTCAAGGCAAGGATATGGATTTTAATAAGGAAGAACTTCTTAAATCCTGTTCTATAGCAATGCCTGTAGATCAGAAGCGCAATATGATGAATGCTTCCAGTAATTTTGATATCATATTCTCTGTTCTTACTGCTCTTCGAGAGGAAAAACAAGTCAAAATACATACTCCTGGGGTAAATGGTGAAATTGGTGGTTATCCTATAATTATTGATGGAGTAACTGCTACTGCCAAGTTTGATGAGTCTGTATGGACTATAGACCAGATGCGTAAAGCTAACCGTGAGTCAATTTATTGTGATGGAGTAGAGAATATAACTGACGCTACTCTCGTCTATACTGATGAACTTGTAGCTAAGGTAAAGAAGTCGTTTAATGTTGATTTGCCTAAGTCGGTAAAGTTTGTGGATATTGAAAATGTAGCAGATTTAATTATCAATCAGATAATTAAACCTCAAGTGCTTATTTTTGTGCAATAATTTGTAAACTAATGGCAGATAATAGATTGTTGTTAATTTTCTGTATAATCTTTAACTTATAGTTTTATGATATACACAGCTATGTAAGCACTTTAAAAAGTTCAAAATGAAATGTTAGCCTTCGTTGTAAATTAAAATTAGCAAGATATGTATAGCAGCGAAGATTTAGCAAGTTTTTATTTTCAGTACCAGACCAAGGCTTTACCTCATGTCAAGTTCCTCCAGTCCTTTTGTATGAAGCATAAAGTTCCTATAATATTTTTCATAAGTGGTATAAGGATACGCGTAATAAAATAATTACAGTTCTATATCTCCGATTGTCAAATGAAAAATGTAATAAATATGGATATCACAACAAAGATAAAAAGAAGTAAATTACTTTATTACGTCTACTATTACGTAATGTCAGGTTTGGTAAATTTGTACAAGTTGTTCTTGAAGCCAGACGGTAAACTCATGCTTTTTGTATGTTATGGTGGACGTCATTATTCCGATAGTACGCGAGTGATTTATGAGGCCATGTTGAAGGATGAACGTTTCAAGGACTATATAGGATTACGACAAACTGATTGCTGCATTTATTGATTTAAGAGAAAAGCGATTTATCTAAGGTTATGAAGAAAGTTATTAGGAACATACGATTTGTTTCATCAGGGGCATTATAACCTCTTAAAACGTGCGAAAGCTTTAGGTGATTACCTCATTGTGGGTGTTACCACAGATAATTTCGACTTGGAGAGAGGCAAGATGAACACGTGCAATAACGTGATGGAACGTATTGAAGCGGTTAAATCCACTGGTCTTGCAGATCAATTGTGATAGAAGAATATCGTGGGCAGAAGATTGATGATATACAGAAATATGGAGTGGATGTTTTTGCAATCGGTTCAGATTGGGAAGGCTATTTTGACTATCTCAATGAGTTCTGTAAAGTCATTTACCTTCCTCGCACTCAGGGTGTCTCATCTACTTTGCTTCGCCAGAAGCGTCCTATTGTTAATATTGGCATTATTGGTACTGGCAGTATTGCTTCACGTTTTGTTCCAGAGCCGAAAAATGTGAATAGTGCGTCCGTTTCTGTTGCATACAATCCTAATCAAGAAGAATGTGTTTCGTTCTGTGAAAAATTCTTGATTCCTATAGTTGCTCGTGATTTAGAAGAGTTGTATGAAAATTGCGATGCCGTTTATATTGCATCTCCACACTATACTCATTATGAATATGCAAAGTCTGCTTTGAACGCGGGAAAGTCTGTTCTTTGTGAAACTCCATTTGTATTTAGTAAGAAGCAGGCAGAAGAACTCTACTCGATTGCAGAGAAAAAAGGGTTATTGCTTCAGATCGCACTCAAAACTGCTTATTGTCCTGCTTTCGGGCACTTATTCTCTCTGCTCAACTCCGGTGTGATTGGTGAGATCGTTGAGGTAAATGCTTCTGTGACCACTCTTACAGACGAAAATTCAGCAAAGCTTGACAGCAAATACTTTGGCGGTAGTATGAGTGAAAATGCTTGTTTTCCTCTGTTGCCTATCTTTAAGTTTTTGGGAACAAAGTTCCGAAACATTAATTTTTATTCCAAGATGAAGAATGATGTGGATATGTTCACTAAGGCTGTTTTTCGTTATGATCATGCCGTTGCTTCATTTCAAGTAGGCTTGGGCGTTAAGACAGAAGGTTCTTTGACTATTGCAGGAACCAAGGGGTATGTGTATGTACCAGCTCCATGGTGGAAGACTGATTACTTTGAGGTTCGTTATGAAGACCAAAATTATAATAAGAAGTATTTTTATCCATATGTAGGTGAAGGTTTACGTTATGAAATAAAAGACTTTGTAGTCGCAATCTTAACGGATGGTTATTACTTTAGTAAGGTGTCGAAGGAAGAGAACCTTATGATGGCAGAGGTTCAGGAAATATACATATTGGGGAAGAACGTGTACAAGTTGTAGTATTGTTTTTGACAAGTTAGGGCAGTTAATTTGTAATCAAGTAAATGGGGATTTATTATTTTTTATTGTGGATAGGTGTTATAGGAACATTTCTGAGTCAGGATAGCAGATTGAAGAGAACGGGGTTTTATATTATTTTCATATATATTCTTGCACTTTTCGTAATGGTAGTATTTAGGTATGACGTAGGAACTGATTACTTGGAATATACGGATTATTATTATCGAATTCATTCTTTGTTTGAATTGACGAGTGAAGATTTTTTTGTGGAACCTGGTTATGTGCTGTTATCCTCCTTGTTGCGTTCTATTGGTGCTCCATTTGAACTCCTTTCATTTATTCTTTTTTTGATAATAGTTTGTAATCTAAAAAGAGCCATTGCTTTTTTTTCAGATAATATACCTTTGTCAGTCGTATTATATGTATTTCTATTCTTTTTATCTTTCCATTTTAACTTGATTCGTCATGGGGTGATGGTGAGCTTTGTTTGGAAAGGGTATTCCTGGTGGTTTGTCGGTAAAAAGAAAAGAGCATTTATTTCTCTTGTTTGTGGTGCCATGTTTCATGCGTTAAGTCTTTGCTTCTTATCATTATTGTTTATCCATTTAAGAAAATATCCCATCTATATATATGCAGGTGTTTTGGTGTTTTCTTTTATTATATCTGCTCATCCCGATTGGCTCCTTTCTCTATTTGATACGTTGCTTTCTTCTATAATAGGTACTGACAATAGATTGTTTTTTTATTTAAATGGGGGACATTCAGGAGTTTTGAATGAGACAGGGGTTACGATAGGAATGTTCTTTAATCTCACTCTTTTTTGTGTTTCTTATTTTCTACTTATAGACAAAAAAAGTATATTTCTCTATAATATCTTATTTATAGGTATTACTTTTTTTTTATTATTCAATTCTTTTGGTGCTATTTCAGAACGTATAGCAAGCACATGTTATGTAGCAAATATTTTTATTCTCCCATCTGTTTTAAATCTGATGTATGTTAATAAATGGCGTTTTTTGTGTTTAGCTGTTATTCTTTTGTATGGAATTTTAATGTTCAACAAAGAAGTGTCAAAGGAATCAGCTAATTATATACCTTTTACTACGATTTTTTCAATGTAACCTAATTGAAGGATTTTGCAAAATGTTTCGTTCTTACTTTTCACGAGTGCTTAAAGAATCATTCCTTTTATTGTCACTCTATAACACTTATTATCGCCTGAGAAACAAGAAACGGTTTTGGAAAGAGATTAACCGTCGTCAGGCATTGAGCATGTTTGATTATAAGGAATTAGTAAAACCTATACCTTATTATCCAATAGAGGCTATTAAGGATTCTAATTTTTATGGTCAGGCTTATGCTTTGAAACAATACTCTGGTGTAAATAAGTTTGGATGGTCAATAGAACATGGACTTTATGTAGATGATTATGTGCCTATGGCCGCGTGGTGTAAAACGACCAAACGTATCATGACTTTCAGCAACATACGAGTGAAGGGGCTTGGAAGTTTACATAAACCCGTGATTGCTATTGGCCCTTACATACATTATGCTGAATGTATGTTGAATAGTGAAGAGATGAATTCCTTGAAAAAGGAATTAGGCAAAACTCTTCTTTTCTTTCCTACACATACATGCTGTGAGGGTGGCTTAGAATATGAAATACATTGTATGATTGATGAATTGCTAGAACTTAAAGAGAAGCTTGGATTTGATACTGTAATTGTGAATATGTATTATTTAGATGAAAATAAAAACGGTTTTGGTGATTTATATAATAAAGCTGGATTTAAAGTGACCACTGCTGGTCATCAGTTGGATATAAACTTCTTGAATCGTCTGAAAACGATTATCTTATTATCTGATTATACTTGTTCAAATAGTATTGGTACTCATACAGGATATTGCGTATATCTCGGCAAACCTCATCTTGTAATTAATCCTGTACAAACCTTGGAAGAAGTGAATCCTTTATGGCGTGATTTATGGGAAACTTTTGAAAAAGATTCATCACAAGCACAAGTGGATAAACGACTTCTTGCCTCCAAATATTGGGGATTTGATTGTATTAAAAGTAGGGAAGAAATGAGGGCTCTATTAATAAATAATGAATGTTGAATATCTTAAATAGGTAAAGTTGAAACGGGTAATAATAGATAAAATATTATCAAATAAAATCTTGGTAAAGAACTATTTTTTTGTTTCTATACTTAATGTATTAGCTTTGTTTTTACCATTAATTACTTATCCTTATATTATTAGTAAAC
The DNA here is from genome assembly GCF_025147485.1 of Bacteroides uniformis. Taxonomy (NCBI): domain Bacteria; kingdom Pseudomonadati; phylum Bacteroidota; class Bacteroidia; order Bacteroidales; family Bacteroidaceae; genus Bacteroides; species Bacteroides uniformis. The sequence continues at coordinate 3,298,145 of NZ_CP102263.1, forward strand.
TGGGTGATGAATTATATGGCTACATTGTATTTTCGTTTACGGTAATTACATATATTGAAATGGTGGCTGCATGGGGATTTGATATCTCTGCGGTGAAAGATGTAGCCCAATATCAACATGTCAAGCACAGATTGAATGAGATTGTATCATCGGTGCTTTACATTCGCTTTATATTTTGTATGTTTTTGCTGTCGCTATTAGTGGGAGCATTAATGTTATTTGATGTAAAGATGAAAATGCTTTATATCCTTTTTTCAGGACATTGCATAGCTTCTGTATTATTCCCGGGTTGGTTTTTTCAAGGAATACAAGAACTGAAGTATGTTACCTATTTTCAGTTGATTTGTAAACTTGTTTTTGTGATATTGATGGTTGTGTTCATTCATTCGAAAGCCGACTATCTGTATTATCCTATTTTGTTCAGTCTTGGTAGCTTGTTTGGCACTGCTTATGGATTGTATGTGATGTTTGAGAAATATAAGGTTAGGCTGATAGGGGTAAAAATGCGCAATGTGGTGTATCGTTTCAAACGCTCTACTTCCATTTTTTATTCACGTATTGCTGATATGATAATAGAACGAAGCAATGCTATTTTGCTTGGCAATTTTATTGGTATGCAGGAAGTGGCATATTATGACTTAGCTAATAAGATAGTTCGTTTAGGTTCTTTTCCTATAATGATTCTTAATCAAGTTCTCTATCCTAAAGTGGCATCTGAACGTAATTTTCGATTAATGCGTAAGGTTATGGCAATATCTTTTTGGGTTGCTATACTGATATGGGGGCTGTGTGTGCTGCTGGCACCTTGGGGAGTTGAACTTTTGGGCAAAGGGTTGATGGAACCCTCTGTTGAAATAGTATATATTCTTTCTCCGCTGATAGTTACCAATTCTATCATTTATTTGCAAGGTAGTCCCATCTTGGTTGCAGCTGGCTATTTTAAAGCATTTAACATAACCATGTGGTGCTCTTTTGGGGTTTACGTTGCATGCATGTTATTTGTATTTATTTTCAACTTGCATACCAATCTTTTATCAATTTTGATTATACAGCTTATAACTAATATTTCATTATTAGTGGCAAGAGCATATTACATTAGAAAATTTAAAATATTAAGATAATGCTGAAAGATGACCGTGAAAAAGGTAAGAATGTGAATGAGCAAGCCAGACTTATTATGCTTAAATTACTTAGAGAGTTAGATCGCATTTGTACAAAATATGATATTCCTTATTGGCTTGATGGAGGAACTTTGTTAGGAGCTATTCGTCATGGTGGATTTATTCCTTGGGACGATGATATTGATGTAGCGATGTTGCGTAATGATTATTATCGTTTTTTAGAAGTTGCAAAAACTGAATTACGCGATGATATCTACCTGCAAACCAGAGAAACAGATTCTGATTATCCCATGTTTTTTGCGAAATTACGTGATAAATACAGTACTTTTCATGAGCCAATGTATGAACGATTGAAATGTCATAAAGGTATATTTTTAGATATTTTCCCTTTTGATTATGTAAAACATTCATGGTGGCAATCGCATCTGAAATTATTTCTTCACGATACCAATTATTCAGTAGTAAGACATGGAGCTTTTTTGCAACGTACAGTGGGGTATTTGATGAAACGTTTTATTAGATATTCACATATTCCTCTTTATAATTGGCTCAATGACTTTTTCCATGCTGAAACAATGGAGGAAGCCGATAGCTTGGCTTGGGCCATGGAAATAAATGAGTATAAGCTTTTATCCAAAGATGTTCTTTTCCCTTTGAAACGTCACGAGTTTGAAGGAGAGATGTTTAATATCCCATGTAATTATGATACTTATTTGCGCGAATATTTTGGCGATTATATGCAATTGCCTCCTCTTAACAAACGAGTCAGTCATAATAATGGAATAGAACCTTTTACACGCTGTAATCACAAAGAAAGTTTAGAATGGAATGAATGAAAATAGGAGTATAATGAAAAAAGTAACGATTATTTTCCCCGGATGGATAAAAGCACCTAATGGGGCTGCACGGTTTGTCTTTGGGTTAAGAAGTTGCATCAATGATTTTGCGAATCAGGGAATCGGACTATCAACTTTCACACTTGACGATGTACATGGTGAAGTAAGAAATTTTTCTAACAATGATAAAATCAAGAGGAAAGCGTCACTAAAAAACAAGTTGATGAGATATGCTAAATATAGCCATCTCATGACGTATGCTATGATTTATTTTTCTGGATTACGATATTCCAAACGGATAGTAGAAGCCTTCGATGAAATACCCAATGATGAATTGCCGGATATTATTCATTTTCAAGACTTGTTTACTTGTTATTACTATTTGCGTAAAAGAAAAAACAAAAAATCTGTGTATTTGACACTGCATAGTAATGGCTCTTTATGGTCAATGTATGAAGAGTATTACCCTTTGTTTCGTTCTTGTTTTTTTGGTATTATGAAACGTAGGATAGAGGATGTTGTACTGAATAGAGTGGATAAAGTAAATTTTGTAGCCGATTTCCCACGTTGGAATTTTTGTCATCTTTACCCCCACATATCTTCGCAAAAGACTTCATTTGTCTATAATGGCATCCCTGATATTGAAGGTGGAAGTAAGGGTATATCTTCAACCAATCAGACTAGGTTAGTATGCGTAGGAACATTGTGTAATCGTAAAAATCAAATAGGCATACTTCATGCATTATCTAAATTGACCTCTGAACAACAAAAATCTTTTTCCATGACTTTTGTCGGAGATGGTCCTTCGCGTAATATTTTGGAAAAAGTAGCAGCTACACTTTCTGCTGATATTTATTTTGTGGGCAACTCAAACCAAGTAAATGACTATTTGACTAACTCGGATGCTTTTATTTTGTTTTCTAAAGACGAAGGATTGCCAATATCAATTATTGAAGCTATGCGTTGTGGTTTGCCCATTATATCTACTCGTATAGCAGGTATTCCAGAAATGATTGTTGAAGGTATTTCAGGCTATTTGGTAGATGTAGATGAACAACAACTCTCTGAGTTGTTTGAAAAGATATTGATTGACAGACCTGATTTTGTAAAAATGGGGGAAAAGTCAAGAATTATTTATGAAGAAAAATTTTCTCAAAAAGCTATGATATTATCTTATGCGAAATTATGGCAGAAGGCTTGAGAATAGCTATGGATCCTTAAATAATTCATCTTATATAAATGTCACCTAACTATTCTGTATTGATTTCGGTCTATTATAAAGAAAAGCCGATTTATTTGAAGTCTGCACTTGATAGTGTACTGAACCAAACGCTTCCTCCTTCTGAAATCATATTGATTAAGGATGGACCTCTCACTGTTGAATTAGAAAAAGTTCTATCTTCTTACGATACTAATTTGCTTAAAATTATTCCTTTGCCTAATAATTTAGGATTAAGCAAGGCACTTAATATAGGCTTAAAGCATTGTAGCTATGAGTTTGTGGCTCGTATGGATACAGATGATATTTGCTATCCATCTCGTTTTGAGAAACAAGTTCTTTTTTTGCAATCACATCCTACGATAGATATTGTGGGGGCCTATGCGACTAAAATTGACGAATGTGGAAATAATCTTGAAGAGGTTATAAAGGTTCCAGTTTCGCATGAGGATATTGTTCGTCTGGTCTGGACTTGTCCCTTGAATCATCCTACTGTGATGTATCGAAAAAATGCAATCTTATCAGTAGGTGGGTATAAACCTGATGCCGGTCCGCGTCAGGATGATTATGATTTATGGTTCAGGTGTGCAGAAAAAGGATTGCATTTTGCCAATATTTCGGAACCATTGTTGCATTATCGCTTCTTTGCTGACAGTGTGAGAAAAAACAGTATAGAAGTAGGGTGGCATAGAATGAAAATAGGTTTACGTGGCTGTAGAAGACTTCATTTGTCTTTCATTGCATATATTGGAGTTTGTATACCCTTTGTCCGTTCTTTATTGCCATATCCTTTAAATGTTTATTTTCAAGGGCTGATGAATCGCATGAATCCCCGTAAAATGAGAGAGTAAATAGGAATATCTTATATGCTATTTCTGGCAAGTAATAAATGACCTACCTTTGTCCTCGGTAAAGGCTTTGTCCCTAACTGGTAATCACGTTTCTGGTCAGTATATTTTATAGAATAATTCCATGAACATATTAATCACTGGAATCCACGGCTTTGTGGGCTCCAATCTTGTTGTTGCCCTAAAGGAACGTCATAGCCTTTACGGGCTGGATATTGTCGCTCCTGAAAAGGAGGGGGTGGTAAAGACTTTTTTCTGGAAGGATATTGAACCGGCTTCTTTTCTGATGTGGGATCTTCCTGAATTCGATGCCATTATTCATCTGGCTGGTAAAGCCCATGATATGAAAAATCGGTCCGCAGCCCAATCCTATTTTGATATCAATACGGGATTGACCCAAAAGATATTTGATTTCTTTCTGGAATCGTCTGCGAAGAAGTTCGTATTCTTCAGTTCTGTGAAAGCCGCTGCAGACAGTGTGGTGGGTGATATGCTGACTGAAGATGTGGTGCCTGCTCCGGTAGGGCCTTATGGGGAAAGTAAGATAGCTGCCGAGAATTACATCCTTGACAAGTTGAAGGTTGAGAATGGGAAATTGAAAGCTAATCCTTATGATGACAAGCAGGTTTATATCCTGCGTCCCTGCATGATTCATGGTCCCGGTAACAAAGGCAATCTGAATCTTCTTTATAATGTGGTGAGGAAAGGTGTTCCCTGGCCTTTGGGGGCTTTTGAGAACAGAAGGTCTTTTACTTCGATAGACAATCTCTGCTATGTGGTGGAAGGTCTTTTGACCAAGGAGGTAGCGAGTGGTATCTACCACATGGGAGATGACGAAGCCTTGTCCACGAATAAGCTGATAGCTTTGATGTGTCGGGCTTTGGAGCGCAAGCCGCATATCTGGAAGATAAACAGAGGACTGATGGAATTCTGTGCCCGGCTTGGGACTCTGCTCCATTTGCCTTTAAATGAAGAGCGTCTGCACAAGTTGACTGAGAATTATGTGGTGAGTAATGCGAAGATAAAGGCTGCCCTGGGTATTGACAGAATGCCGGTGAGGGCAGAGGAGGGGATAGTGAGAACGATAAAATCGTTCTCAAATATAAAAGTAAACAATTAAAAATTAAAGAGGAAAATACTGTTATGTATTATCTGATTATATTGGTTCTGCTGTTTTTGGCAGAACTTTTTTATTTTAGAGTGGCTGATAGGTGCAATATCATCGACAAGCCCAATGAGCGGAGTTCCCATACGAAAGTGACTTTACGCGGTGGTGGGATTATTTTCTATTTCGGGGCGTTTGCCTATTTCCTGACGAGTGGCTTTGAATATCCCTGGTTCCTGCTTGCCTTGACACTGGTGACGTTCATCAGCTTCGTGGACGATATAAAATCCACCGGACAGATGACAAGACTGCTTTTTCATTTCTCTGCTATGGCTATGATGTTTTATCAGTGGGGGCTGTTCTCTTTGTCCTGGTGGTGGATAGTCATAGCCTTGATAGTCTGTACGGGCATCATCAATGCCTACAACTTTATGGATGGGATTAATGGGATAACGGGAGGTTACTCGCTGGTTATACTTGCGGCATTGGCATACGTCAATAAGGAGGTGGTAACTTTTGTAGAATCGGACTTCATCTATACCGTGATTTGTTCTGTTGTTGTCTTCTGTTTCTTCAATTTTCGCAAGAAGGCGAAGTGCTTTGCCGGTGATGTAGGCTCTGTGAGTATCGCTTTTATTCTACTTTTCCTGATAGGCAGGCTCATCATTGAAACGGAAGATTTCAGCTGGATAGTCCTTTTATCCGTTTACGGTGTGGATAGTGTGCTGACTATCATTCACCGCCTGATGCTTCATGAGAATATCGGGCTACCGCATCGCAAGCATCTGTATCAGATTATGGCGAATGAGCTGAAGATTCCCCATATAATGGTTTCTTCTATTTACATGGCAGTACAGGCAATCATTATCGTAGGATATATAATGTGTTTAGGTTACGGTTATTGGTATTTGACAGGTATAATTCTTTTGCTTTGTTTTTCTTATACCTGCTTTATGAAGAAGTATTTCGGATTGCACCAGTCTACGTGAGTAATACTGAAATGATGATTAGTAAAATAATGAAAGGCGATGGAAACTAAAATCTCCATCGCCTTTCGTCTTATTTTTGAAATATAAATCGTACCTTTGTCATATACCAATCAGGTTATAATAATAACATGGAACAGATGCGTAAACTGCCGATTGGCATACAGACTTTTGAGGAAATACGTAGGGATGGTTATCTCTATGTAGATAAGACGGCTATGGTTTATCAAATTGCAAATGTAGGTAAACCTTATTTCTTGAGCCGTCCCCGTCGTTTTGGCAAGAGTCTGCTTCTTTCTACCTTTGAAGCCTACTTTCAAGGACGCAAGGATCTGTTTCAAGGTTTGGCCATCGAACAGCTGGAAAAGGAATGGGAAGAATACCCGGTTTTGCACTTGGATTTGAATGCCCGGAAATATGAAGCTGCTGCTGACTTGACGGCTATGCTTAATCAGTATCTGGAGAAATGGGAGCTGCTCTATGGTCAGGAGAAGAAAGACCGTAGTCCGGAAGAGCGTTTTGCTTACGTGATAGAGCGGGCATGCACTCAGACAGGAAAGCAGGTTGTTGTGCTGATTGATGAGTATGACAAGCCATTGCTTCAAGCGGTCTTGGATGAGAACTTGCTGGATGAGTATCGGAAAATATTGAAAGCGTTCTACGGTGTCTTGAAGAGCGCTGACCGTTATCTTCGTTTTGTTTTCCTGACCGGAGTGACCAAGTTTGCGCAAGTAAGTGTGTTCAGTGACTTGAACCAGCTGAATGATATCAGCATGAAGTCTCCTTACGCTGCTTTGTGTGGTATTACCAAAGAGGAGTTGGTGAAAACCTTTCTGCCGGAACTTGAGAGACTGGCTAAACGAAGAGGGATATCTTTACAAGAAGTGATTGATTTGATGGAACGTCAATATGATGGTTACCATTTTCATCCGGAAGGTGTAGGAATGTTCAATCCGTTCAGTGTATTGAATGCTTTTGATGCAGAAGAGATGGGGTACTATTGGTTTCAGACCGGCACACCTACTTACTTGGTTGACTTGCTGAAGCAGAGTGATTACGATATACGTCTATTGATAGATGGAGTGGAAGTGCTGGCTTCCGCTTTCTCTGAATATCGTGCGGAAACAAATAATCCTCTTCCGATGATTTATCAAAGTGGTTATTTGACCATAAAAGGGTATGATGATGATGTGAAGCTATACACTTTAGGCTTTCCAAATGATGAGGTTCGTTACGGCTTTCTGAATTTTTTGGTACCCTATTATACCAATGTATCCAATGATGAGACTGGTTTCCACATCGCTAAATTCATGCGTGAATTGAAGAGTGGAGATGTGGAGGCGTTTATGGAGCGTCTTAAGATATTCTTCTCCGGTATTCCGTACGAGTTGAGTGATGATACGGAACGTCATTATCAGGTTATTTTTCATGTAGTGTTTACTTTGCTGGGACAGTTTATCCGGTCCGAGGTTCGCAGCAGCCGTGGTCGTGCGGACGCAGTAGTTCATACTCCTACCGCTATTTATGTTTTTGAGTTCAAACTGGACGGTACAGCCGACGCAGCTCTGAAGCAAATAGATGAGAAGGGGTATCTGATTCCTTATACCTTGGATGGCAGGAAATTAGTGAAAGTAGGTGTGAACTTCAGTAAAGAAACACGGAATATTGATGAATATATTGTCGTGGAGGAATAGGAACGAACAATCCTATATACGGAAAAGGCGATGAAGATTTGATTCTTCATCGCCTTTTCCATATTATAGTATTTCATTTTATTTCTTCATCCTCAGCACCCGTATTCCCGTCCACTTATTATTGTCTTTCAGCATTTGGGACAAGGGGACTTTGGAGACGACCACTTTCTTGTCGGTAGAGGAAGCGTGTACCAGCAGGAGTTTGTTATCCGCATAGAAAGCGATTCCCATGTGGGCTACGTCCAGCCCCGGAGTGTTGGTGGTGATGGCTATGATATCGCCGTCTTTAATCCACGGGAGACCATCGGCGGGAAGTTTGGCTTTGGGAAGATAGTGAACTTCCTTGCCGGACAAGGATTGCTCAATCTTCTTCATTTTGGCTACGTTCTCCGGCGAATTGGCCAGCTGCTTGTAAAGTTGGGGATGGGAAGACATGTAGGAGATAGACAACCGTTCGGTGTCGGGACTCATGGCGCCCGTTACATCTTGAAGGAAGCCGTTGCGTACGCCATTGTTTATCCAGTCGGCAATATAATGCAGGCGGGAAGTGTACCCGTCGATTTTACCGTCACGGTAACGGATTTTTTGCAGGTTATCGGCGAAAGCGCTTTCCGAGATGTCCCCGTCGGCTAATTTGGGAGTGAGTGTCTCTGCCAGCACATATTCCACCAGCGTGGTGCAGTCTACCTCATCGCAGTTGATGACGAGTTCCTCGGGACCATCTGCCTCCAGTGTATGGGCTACGTATGGCACATCCAGATACTTTATTCCATTGCTCAACATATCTTTCCCTCCCTGGGCAGAAACGGAAGTTACCATGGCTGCGGCGCAGAGGGCGCTGAACATAAATTTAGTCATTGTTTTCATTTTTCTCTCTTTTGATTATTATTGTTCTTAAACGTAAAAAGGATGCAGCAAATTTACTACATCCTTTTTATAAAAGCTTAATCCGGAGGGATTAAATTCAATATTGCCGGATTAAATATTTATAATCCTCCTTTTTATCGAACGGAACAAGGGAGAAACCGTATTCAATGGCGTTCTCTTTGCCCGGACGAATCAGATAGGGCTCATGGGCGGTTGCGCCCCAACTGTCGTCTCCACCGACACCCATCATGCGGTAATCAATGAACAAATCGACCATCTTTTCCGGCAGAGGGTCGGTGAGGTGGCGGTGATGGGTCTTTTCGGTACGCGGAGCGCCGTTGTCAATCGTATCGCCGCTGTCCATACTTTCCAGGGGATAGTTGGAGGCGTTCAGCTCAAAGGTGCGGTCGGCGATGAGCAGCAAACCACGTTGCGTCTTATCGGTAAGGGCGCACCAATAGATGTCCGTGCGATGGTTGTTCTCCTGTGGGCGGACATACGGCTCGTACATATCCTTGACCGGGATGGCGTACTCTCCGATGAACTGGGAGGTACGGCGGTCTCGGTAATTCTCTTTCGGACCGCGACCGTAGTAGGTCAAGTCTGTAAAGCTTTCCGGCAACTGCATCCGCAGGCCCACACGCGGTATCATCGGAGCTTGGTCTCCTTCGGCCATGAAGCGGTTGTCTACCTTGATGACTCCGCTGGCATATATCTTATAGGTGATGTTCCAACGGGCCTCTGTCTGCGGAAAACGGTAGGTCACCTTTACTGTCGTGGCATTGCTGCCCGGAGTCACTTGGAAGCTTTCGGCTTTCGGTTCCTGATAGCTTGCCTCTTTCCAGGCTTTGAGGCGGACGGGGAGGTTGGCTCCATAGTCGTTGTCCGTCGGTGCACGCCAGAAGAAGGGACGGGGACCTTGACCGTTCAGTATGTACTCGTGCTTCTTGTATAAATAGGAGGTGAGCAGACCGCTTTGCTTGTCGAAGGTGGCTTTGAAGTCGGGACCGGAGAACGCCACCAAATTTCCCTCTTCCTTAGAAGTGGCGGGCTGCTGTGCCGTAGCCTCTTTCTTGTAGAAAGTATGGACGTAGGTCTGTTCGCGTGCGATGACCGTGCCGGCCGGGAGGAAAGGCTCTGCCGTCTTGATGGCTGCATAGAACTCGATACGCACATCTCCCGTTGTCTGTTTCTCTTTGGGTATGCCGTTCAGGAAGCCGGTGGTTACCGTCTTGCCCGGTGCAGCATGGATATTTTCAATCTTGCCACGGTAGACTTCCTTTCCATGGTCGCGGATGATGTAGTAGAAGTCGTACTTGTCGAGATTGGTGAAAGAGAAATCATTGCGGATTTTCACGGTGGAAGTCTGCTTGTCGAAGTCGAGGAACTTGATGTTCTGGTAGACCTTCCCCATCTCTTCCGTCTGCGGTTTGACACTGCGGTCGGGATATACCACGCCGTTGATGCAGAAATTACCGTCAGAGGGAGTGCCGTTCTCGCCATAGTCGCCGCCATAAGTCCAGTATTTACGGCCATCGTCAGTCTTGGCGGCAAAGCCCTGGTCTACCCAATCCCAGACACAGCCACCCTGGAGGATGGGATATTTTTCGATGATGTCCCAATACTCCTGGAAGTTGCCGAGGCTGTTGCCCATGGCATGGGCATACTCGCAAAGAATGAGGGGACGCGTCATCTCCTTGTTCCGGGCATACTTCTCCAGATAGGAAGGGGAAGCGTACATCGGGCAGTAGATGTCCGTATTCCATTCCAACAGTGCGCGTTCATACTGGATGGGACGGCTGTCGAGCGTCTTCAAGGTGTTGTAGGTGACGTAGAAATTCAATCCGTTTCCGGCTTCGTTGCCCAGCGACCAGATGATGACTGACGGATGGTTCTTGTCCCGTTCGTACATATTCATGGTACGGTCGAGATGGGCATTCATGAAGAGCGGATTGTTTCCCAGCGTACCGCCTACCCGCAAGTCGTAACCCATGCCGTGACTTTCGATATTGGCTTCGTCGATGACGTAGATACCATATTCATCGCAGAGTTCGTAGAAACGTTCCTGCTGGGGATAGTGGCAAGTGCGTACGGTATTGACATTGTATCTCTTCCAAAGCTCGAAGTCTTTCTTCATCAGTTCTTCGGAGACATAGTGACCGGTGTTCTCGTTGTGTTCGTGATAGTTCACGCCTTTCACGAGGATGGGTTGCCCGTTCACCAGCAATTGCTTGTCCTTGATTTCCACTGTGCGGAATCCTACTTTGCAGCTTGTCGCTTCAATCACATCCCCGTTAGGTCGCTTTAGGCTGATGACGAGGGTATAGAGGTTGGGCGTTTCGGCTGTCCATTGCAAAGGTTCCTGGATGGTTTTCTTAGTGAACTCCACTTCTGTCTGGTCACCGCTGACCTGGGTAGAGGACTGGGCTATCTGCTGGTCGTTCTTGTCCAGCAGGCGGTAGCCAACGAGAAATGGGGAATTTTGTCCGCTTTCATTGGTAAACTGCACCTTTACCTTGAGGATACCGTTCCGGTAGTTCTCATCCAAAGGAGACTCCACCTTGAAGTCCGTGAGATGGATTTGAGGCTGGGCATATAAGTAAATGTCCCGTTCGATACCACTGATGCGCCAGAAGTCCTGGCATTCCAGATAGTTGGCATCGGAAAAGCGGTGTATCTGAATGGCAATGACATTCTTCCCTTTCTTGGCAATGGCGCTGACGTTGAAACGCGCCGGAGTCTTTGCATCTTTACTCATGCCTACAAACTTGCCGTTGAGGTAGTAGAAGGCTGCCCCGCGTACGCCGTCGGCACTCAGGAAAATTTCCTTATCGTCCCAGTCTCCCGGAAGAGTGAACTCGCGGCGGTAGGTGCCGGTGGGATTCCATTCTTGGGGAACGTATGGAGGATTGGGCTTGTCCCAATAAGGAGGATAGCCCGAAGAACAGAATTCATAAGGCTGGTTCACATAGATGGGCGTACCGAATCCCTGCAACTCCCAGTTTCCGGGTACATTGATGTCCGGCCAGCGGCTGGCGTCCACACGGTCCATCATGAAGTCCGTGGGGCGGTCGGCGAAGGTTTCCACATAATGGAATTTCCATTTCCCGTTAAGGGACAAGCGGAAGGTTCCGTTCTTGCGGTCATTGATGACGGCATCAGCCTCCGTGACGTAGGAGGTGAACGTGCTGCGGGCAGGCTCCCGGTTGATGCTTGTCAGCTTGGGGTTGGTAATCTCTTCGTAGCGATTGTTCTCCTGAGCAGTCAGGGCAAAGGGAAACGCTGCGAGGCAAGTGAGTAAAAAATACTTTTTATTCATAATTGCTTTTATTTCTTTGTGGTAGGTTCAGAGACCGGGAATACGAGCCCTTCACGCAACCACTTCTCCAGTTCTTCCGTCCATTGACGCTTGTAGGTGAAGTTGTCCCAGAATCCCCAGCCATGTCCGCCGGTAGGGTAGGCATGCAGGCTGGCAGGCACTTTGTGGTCGCGCAAGGCGAGGAAATAGCCAATGCCGTTGATGGGTGGCACTGCGTCGTCGTCCGAAGAAAGCATGATAAAAGCCTGCGGAGTGCGTGGGGACACTTGTCTTTCGAGGGAGTATTTTTGTTCCAGCTCCTGAGATGGATTTTCTCCGATAAGGTTCTTACGGGAACCTCCATGGGTAACGCCTTTCTGCATGGAAATCACCGGATAGAACAAGATCTGGAAGTCGGGACGGGTCTTGTCACCGCTGTATAGTGTGGCAAGCGAAGCTGCCAGATGGCCGCCGGCAGAAGCGCCCATGATGCCTACACGCTGAGGATTGACACCCCATTCGGCGGCATGTTCGCGTACCATGCGGATGGCTTGTTCGGCATCGGAAAGGGGCACTTCATGGTGCCCGTTGGGCATACGGTATTTCAGTACTGCATAGGTGATGCCTTGTGTGTTGAACCAGGGAGCCATGTCGTGTCCCTCGTGCTTCATGGCCAGCCCTCCGTAGCCACCTCCCGGACACATGATGATGGCCATGCCGTTGGGGTGGGAGGCAGGATACACCGTAAGGGTAGGGGTGGTGACATCGGACACCCATTCGTTGTTATGGTTCTGTCCGGAATTGGTCAGTTCGTTGTTATTGGGGGCACCGTTGGGCCATAGGGGCAGCTCAACGGGCTTTTGTGCAGATAACATGGTCGCTGCAAATAGAAAAGATAAAAGTAGAATCTTTTTCATGTTCTTGGTATTTAAAAGTTATTTGGTTTTCATGGAAGCTTTGATGAGGTAGAATATCAGAATGGCATAAGCACCCAGCGCCAGCACTTCGGACCAGGTGTTCTGCAACCATGCATCGTTTACGAGGTTGATTCCTCCGAAACGCATGGCAGCACTTGCCACACCCATCAATGCACCGCCGGCAATGAAACCGGAGGCAAGCAGGGTACCTTTCTCCCCGCGTTCGGCATTGAGAGCGGCATCCTTGCTGCGGCTGGTCACGTACCAGTTGATGGCACCGCCCACTACCAACGGAACATTCAGTTCCAATGGGATGAACATACCCAATGCAAATGCCAGTGCGGGAATCTTGCAGAAATTGAGGATGACGGCCAGCACTGCACCGATGCCGTAGAGCAGCCAAGGAGCACCCACACCGTTCATCAGAGGTTCGATAACGGCCGCCATGGCATTGGCTTGCGGAGCGGCCAGCTGTCCGCTGGTGAAACCGTATGTCTTGTTCAGGATAATCATTACACCACCTACGGTAGCGGCAGAAACGATGGTTCCGAGGAACTTCCAGGTCTCCTGCTTGGCAGGCGTGCTACCCAGCCAGTAACCGATTTTCAAGTCTGTGATGAAGCCTCCCGCCATGGACAGTGCCGTACATACAACACCGCCCATCACCAGTGCCGCAACCATCCCTTCGGGACCTTTCAGCCCTACGGCTACCATGACTACGGATGCCAGGATTAATGTCATCAGCGTCATTCCGGATACGGGGTTTGTGCCCACAATCGCAATGGCATTGGCTGCCACGGTGGTGAACAGGAAAGCGATACCTGCAACAAGCAGGATAGCTACAATGGTATGTGTCAAGTTGCCCTGCATCACATCGAAGTAGAAGAAGAGAACAACCAGCAGCAGCGTGATGATGGAACCGATGGCGATAATCTTCATGGAGATGTCCCGCTGTGTGCGTTTCACACTGGCTTCCACGTTGGACTTACCTCCCATTTCCTTGGCAGCCAGTCCTACGGCACTCTTGATGATGCCCCAAGACTTGATAATGCCGATGATACCTGCCATGGCAATGCCACCGATACCGATGCTCTTGGCATAGTATTTGAAGATTTCTTCCGGAGCCATAGCGCCTATGGTTGCCGTGATTTCGGGGTTCCATTGGTTCAGTACGGAATCTCCCCAAATCATGGACATACCGGGGATGATAATCCACCATACGGCCAGTGAGCCGGCACAGATGATGGACGCGTATTTCAGTCCCACAATATAACCCAGACCGAGCACGGCAGCACCCGTATTAACCTTGAATACCAGCTTGGCTTTCTCGGCCAGCATTTCGCCGAAGCCGCATACGCGGGTAGTGAAATTCTCGTTCCACCAGCCGAAGGTTGCCACGATGAAGTCGTATAGACCTCCGATAATACCAGCCATGAGTAATGGTTTTGCCTGGCTGCCGCCCTTTTCACCGGAGACGAGCACTTGTGTGGTGGCTGTCGCCTCGGGGAAGGGATACTTGCCGTGCATGTCGCTCACGAAATATTTGCGGAAGGGGATAAGGAAAAGAATACCCAGCACACCTCCCAGCAGGGAACTGATAAAGACTTGTGCAAAGGTGACGGTGATTTCTTTCGGATAGGTCTCTTGGAGAATATAGAGTGCCGGAAGGGTGAAGATGGCACCTGCCACGATGACGCCCGAGCTGGCACCGATAGACTGGATAATGACGTTTTCGCCCAATGCGTTTTTGCGTTTGGCGGCACCCGATACGCCGACGGCAATGATGGCGATGGGGATGGCGGCTTCGAATACTTGTCCCACCTTCAGCCCCAGATAGGCGGCTGCGGCCGAAAAGAGGATGGCCATCAGAATACCCCATGTCACCGACCAGGCATTTACTTCTGAATACTTCTTATCCGGGCTCATCAGAGGGTTGTACACTTCTCCCGGTTTCAATTCACGGAACGCATTTTCCGGTAGTCCGGTAATAGGTTCTTCTTCTTGTTTCATAGGTTTTGTAGTTTTATGTTTTTCTTTAATAGACTTCAAAGAAAGCAAAAAAAAAGGAGATTTAAAAAAATCTCCTTAATTCTGTATGGTAAAATGCTTATTTGGCATCTTTAGCGGTCATGTCCCCTTCGATAAACAATCGCATGATTTCCGTTTTGGCATTGGTGCGCAGGGTAATGGATTTCTTGAAGTGTCCGGGGTATCTTCCGGTTCCATTATAAGTTACTTTCACTGTTCCAGTCTTTCCCGGTGCTATCGGTTCTTGTGAATATTCGGGAACGGTACATCCGCAGGAAGCTACAGCCTGATGGATGACAAGCGGAGCATCGCCTACGTTCGTAAACTTAAAGGTGTAGCTGACCACAGGACTGTTTTCGGAGAATGTGCCGAAGTTGTGGGTGGTCTGTTCGAATTTGATGTCTGCCTTTCCTTGTGCATAGGCATAACCGATGCTCATAACCAGCAGCATCATATAAAAAACGACTTTCTTCATGTTCTTATCTTTTTTATATTTCAACGGCGCAAAGGTAACCCATTTTCATTAAAATAATGCCTATGGCGTGCGAAATTGTATTAAATCGGACTCAAAAGGTCTCTGTACGAATGATAAGCAGGGAAAAATAGGGGAAGCGGATGGTCGCTATCCGCTTGCTGTCATTGATATACTTCTCTTCCGGAGTGCCTACATTCTCAAAATAGTGATACCGGTATTCGGGATGCAGGCGGATGCAGCGGTGAATCTCATCGGTGCATCTGGACAACTTCATGATGACAACCGCACTGTTTTCGCTTGTCAGTTTCTCTATCTCTTCTGTCGTAGTAATGCCGGGTATCACCGTCAGCCGCTCTTCCTGGCTGGCCACATGGAGCCTGCCCAGTGCGCCGGCGGCAATGAAGGCGGGGATACCGGGGATGTGCTTCACGGGGATGCCGTCTGCCTGCAGTTTGTCATATACATAATGTATGGAAGAGTAGAATCCGGCATCTCCTTCGGCAACGATACAGACCTTCTTTCCTTGTTGCCGGAGGGTGGAGCTCTCCATATAGACCTCGTCGTAGGCGCTCAGGGCTTTTTCGCGCTGTTTGCTCATGGGGAGTGGAAAGCGGTGCACCGTGTTTTCCGGAATGTCGAGTTGCAATAGGATGTCGGCTGCGCGTGAAACTCTGTTTCCATCTTTGGCCAGTGTCTCGGGACAGAATATACAGTCGGCTGTCTGCAGGGCTTTCAAGCCTTTTACGGTAATCAGTTCCGGTTCGCCGGGACCGAGAGATACAAATATGACGGGGAACATTTGCATGAAGACATTAAAGTTAAAAATTAAAGAACAGCAAAACGGCTACAAAAGTGGGGAAATAATCAGTAGCAAACAAGATATTCGCTATCTTTGTTATTTACTAAAACAATCTGTTTTTTATGGATTATCAACTGAACACCCGCTTGAATGGCAACATAGCCATGACTTCCAGCTACCATGAGCGTGCGTCGCTGCAACGTGACAAGACTCTGTATAAATTCATTTGGGTACAGATCGGTACGCTCACTCTGGAAATAGACCATATCCCCATGCGCCTGGAAAAGGATGAAATCGTGACCTTGACCCCGTTGCATCACCTGGAGGTAAAAGAGGTGGACGGTGAATACCTGACGTTTGTATTCAACAGCAATTTTTATTGCATCTATGGACATGACAACGAGGTCTCTTGCAACGGACTCCTTTTTTATGGCTCTTCCAGGGTGATGAGACTGGCGCTTTCTGCCGGGCAGTCTTCCAACTTGCATGACATAGTCCGCATTTTCCGGCAGGAATCGGTCATCCATGACAACCTGCAGGAGGAGATGCTGCGGATTGTCTTGAAACGTTTCATCATTACCTGCACACGCATTGCGCGCCAGCGTTTTGGGGTGGGGCAGGAGAAGGAAAAGACGTTTGACATCATCCGGCAGTATTACGTATTAGTGGACCGGCATTTCAAGGAGAAGAAGCAAGTGCAGGATTATGCCGATATTCTTTGCCGTTCTCCCAAGACACTTTCCAATCTGTTCTCGACCTGCGGGTTGCCTTCCCCTTTACGGGTGATTCATGACCGCATTGAGGCAGAAGCCATGAGATTGCTGCTGTATACCCACAAAAGCGCTAAGGAAATCAGCTCCATTCTGGGCTTCGAAGACTTGTCCGCGTTCAGCCGTTTTTTCAAGAAAATGACCGGCGAGAGTGTCTCGGACTACCGGAAAAGAGTGAAACGGGAAGAATTGCCAACTGTTGCGGAATAATTGCCATTTCGTACGTGGTGGAAAACAAGGAACTTTGCAAAAACAAAAATCAAGTCATATTACTGAAACCATTTAAAAAGTAGAACAAAGATGAAAACGAAATTGCAAAACTTGTTTATGGCTGCGTTGACGCTGGCCGCTTCCACTCAAAAGTTGGGTGTTAATTTGATTCGTGTAGCCATCCTGGTTATTTTCGTATGGATTGGTGGGTTGAAATTCTGGAATTATGAGGCTGAAGGGATTGTCCCTTTTGTGGCGAACAGCCCGTTCATGAGCTTCTTTTATACAAAGAGTGCCCCGGAGTACAAGGAGTATAAGCTGAAAGAGGGCGAGTTCAATGAGGCGAAACATCAGTGGCACGTGGAGAACAATACGTATGGTTTCTCTCACGGTCTGGGCATTCTGATTATGACCATCGGCATTCTGACATTTCTGGGGATATTCTCTCCGAAAATCGGACTGGCGGGAGCTGCACTGGCCATTGTCATGACAATAGGTACCCTCTCTTTCCTGGTGACAACCCCTGAGGTGTGGGTGCCCGACTTGGGAAGCGGGGAGCACGGCTTTCCGTTGCTGACGGGGGCAGGGCGCTTGGTCATCAAGGATACGGCCATTCTTGCCGGTGCCATTGTCGTACTGTCTGACAGTGCAAAAAGAGTATTGAACCAATTAAGGAAATAGACGTATGAAACAGTATGATGTCATTATCATCGGATTCGGCAAAGGCGGAAAGACATTGGCTGCCGAGTTGGCAAAACGGAAGCTGGACGTTGCCGTAGTGGAGCGTTCGGAAAAGATGTACGGAGGGACATGTATCAATATCGGTTGCATTCCCACAAAAACATTGGTGCATGCGGCAAAGCATGCGGACAAAGACGCTTCTTGGGAGGTCAAGAAGGCATACTATCGTCAGTCCATTGCAAGGAAGGAAGAGGTCGTCTCTTTCCTACGTCAGAAGAACTATCACAATCTGGCCGACAATCCTCATATAACGGTCTATACGGGTATCGGCTCCTTTGCAGGTCCGGATGTGGTGGAAGTTGGGATGGTGGAAGGGACATTACAATTGCAAGCTCCCCGGATATTCATCAATACGGGTGCCGAAACCGTCATTCCACCGATAGAGGGGATACAAGGTAACCCACGGGTATATACCAGCACCTCCATTATGGAACTGACTGAGCTGCCGGCACAGCTCGTCATTGTAGGTGGGGGATACATCGGACTAGAATTTGCTTCCATGTATGCTTCATTCGGTTCGCAAGTCACGGTGCTCGAGGGCTCTTCCGAACTGATATCCCGGGAGGACCGGGACATTGCGGACAGTGTCCGGGAGGTATTGGAACAGAAAGGAATCGTTTTCAGGCTGAATGCACGCGTGCAGTCCGTGAAAGACTCTGACGTCATTTACCGGGATGCGGTCACGGGAGAGGAACATCAGTTACACGCAGATGCCATCCTGCTGGCTACCGGCCGGCGTCCGAATACGGCTGGCTTGAATCTGGCGGCGGCAGGTGTAGAGGTGAATGAGCGCGGTGCTATTGTGGTGGACGACTATTTGCAGACTACCAACCCCAAGATACATGCTATCGGTGATGTAAAGGGCGGTTTGCAGTTTACCTACATTTCTTTGGATGATTACCGCATTCTGCGCGAAGACCTTTTCGGGGCAGGAGAACGCAAGGTGTCCGACCGTGACCCGGTGAGCTATTCGGTATTCATCGACCCGCCGCTTTCACGCATCGGGCTGAGCGAAGCGGAAGCACGCAAGAAAGGATTGAATATAAAGGTCAACAAACTGCCGGTAGCCGCTGTTCCGCGTGCCAGGACTTTGGGCGATACGAACGGATTGTTCAAGGTGGTGGTGGACGCCGATACGGACAAGATAGTGGGATGTACGCTGTTTGGTCCGGAATCGAGCGAGGTCATCAACCTGGTGGCAATGGCCATGAAGACCGGGCAGGAATATACCTTCCTCCGTGATTTTGTCTTTACACATCCCAGCATGAGCGAAGCGCTGAATGACTTGATGGGCTTTTAAAGATTATTTAGGCACAATATCCACCAATTTGCGGGAAGAGCATTTGCGTATTTCCCCAAAAATGACGAATATTGTGCCCGAATTCTATAAACCCCAATAGTCATGACCCGGATATCTGCCATAGGCATTGCACTGCTGTGCATTTTATGCGTAACCTCTTGCGGCTTAAAATCAAGACAGACTACTACCGAATCTTCTTCCGAAACGGGCTATTCTCCGGTTACGACAGACACGGCAGCTACCATTGTACCGTGCTATGCCAAAGGCTATACGGTGAAATATCTTCCGCACCATGTCCGTCTGGTGGATATACACGACCCTCAAAAAGAAAGCAGCAGCACTTTCCACTATGCGCTGGTACCGAAAGGCATAAAGCCTGTCGGTATACCGAGCGACTATACGGTGATTGAAACGCCGGTAGAGCACGTTATGTGTATGACATCCCTGCAACTTTCCAACTTCATCCGTCTGGATGCCTGCGATTATGTGGTGGGCATCACCAGTACGCGCCATCTCTTCAACAAGGAGATGAACGACCGTTTGAAGTCCGGCGAGACCGTGAAGATTGGTATCGAAGGGAACTTTGATAATGAAGTGATAATGAGCATGAATCCGGATGTTATCTTTATCTCTCCTTTCAAGCGGGGCGGATATGATGCCATGCGGGAAATCGGTATTCCACTGGTTCCCCATTTGGGATATAAGGAGATGACCCCGTTGGGGCAGGCTGAATGGATAAAATTCATCGGCATGTTTATAGGCCAGGAAGTGGAGGCGAATGAAAAGTTTGCTGCGATAGAGAAGCGCTATAACGAATTGAAGGAGCTGGCTGCCAACGTGAAGAAGCGTCCGATGGTATTCAGCGGCGAGATACGGGGTGGCAACTGGTATGCAGTGGGAGGAAAGAGCTTTCTTGCCGAACTGTTCCGTGATGCCGGTGCGGATTATTTCTTGAAAGACGATCCCCGTTCGGGAGGTGTCACGCTGGATTTTGAAACCGTATATAGCCAGGCGGAGAGTGCCGACTATTGGCGCATTGTCAACAGCTATGACGGGACGTTCACGTATGATGCCTTGAAGTCCCTCGACCCGCGTTATGCCGACTTCCGTGCGTTCCGTGAGAAGGGAGTGGTATACTGCAACATGCGTGAGAAACCCTTCTACGAAAGTATGCCCATGCAGCCCGAAATTGTATTGGAAGACCTGATACATGCTTTCCATCCCGATTTGTTGCCCGACTATAAACCGACTTACTACGAACTGCTGAAATGATAAAAAGACCCATACTTCCGTTGATGTTGCTGACACTGGCATCTATCTTTCTTTTTTTCCTGCTGAACCTGCTTTTTGGGTCGGTTCACATTCCTCTGCGCTCTGTGTGGAATATATTGTGGGGAAATACGGATGAATCCGTTATTTGGCAGAATATCATCTGGAAGTCCCGCGTGCCCCAGGCGTTGACGGCATTGGTGGCGGGAGCAGGGCTGTCAGTCAGCGGTCTGCAGATGCAGACGGTGTTCCGCAATCCGCTGGCAGGGCCTTCGGTATTGGGCATCAGTTCAGGTGCCAGCCTGGGTGTGGCTTGTGTGGTATTGCTGTCCGGGGCGATGGGCGGTGTGGCATTGAGCCGTTTGGGGTATATGGGCGAGGTTGCCTTGTCGGTTGCCGCCATTATCGGTGCGCTGGCTGTGATGGCGCTCATTGTCTATGTCTCCCAGAAGGTGAAGGGCAACGTGACGCTGCTGATAATCGGTGTGATGATAGGCTATGTGGCAAGTGCCGTCATCGGCGTATTGAAATATTTCAGTGTGGAGGAAGATATACGTGCATATGTCATTTGGGGATTGGGTAGCTTTGCCCGTGTTTCGGGCGACCAGATGGTGCTGTTTGTCTGCATCATGGCTGTGCTGCTTCCGTTGTCCTTCCTGCTGATAAAGACGATGAATCTGTTGCTGCTGGGCGATGGCTATGCACGCAATCTGGGACTGAACATCAAGCGGGCACGCCTGCTGGTTATCTCATGCTCCGGTGTGCTGGTGGCTATTGTAACGGCCTATTGCGGTCCGATTATGTTTATCGGATTGGCGGTTCCCCATCTGTGCCGTGCCATCTTCCACTCTTCGGACCATCGGGTGTTGATGCCTGCCACATTGCTGGTAGGCGCTTCCCTGGCATTGGTCTGCAATCTGATAGCCCGTATGCCCGGCTTCGAGGGAGCTTTGCCGGTCAACTCGGTGACGGCACTGGTAGGTGCGCCGGTAGTGGCTTCTGTACTTTTTAGAAAACGGAAAGGAGAATTGAATGAATAAGGAAACCATACATATAGAGAATCTTTCCATCGGTTACCCCGGCAAGGGGGATGTGAAAGTGGTGGCAGACGGCATTTGCGCCGGAATCAACAGTGGTGAGCTGACTTGCTTGTTGGGAGCTAATGGAGTGGGGAAGTCCACGCTGCTTCGTACGTTGTCTGCCTTCCAGCCAAAACTTGGAGGAAACATATTTATTGAAGGAAAAGAGATTGGGGACTATACCGACAAGCAGCTTTCGCGCGTCATTAGTGTGGTGCTGACGGAGAAGTGCGATATACGCAATATGTCCGTCGTAGAACTGATAGGTCTGGGGCGTAGCCCCTACACCGGTTTCTGGGGAACTCTTTCGAAAGAGGACAAGACTGTGGTGGACAAATCCATCGCCCTGGTAGGCATTCCCCACCTGGCGCACCGCATGGTGCATACGCTGAGTGACGGTGAACGGCAGAAGGTGATGATAGCCAAGGCGCTCGCCCAGGAAACTCCCGTCATCTATCTGGATGAACCGACAGCTTTCCTTGATTTTCCCAGTAAAGTAGAGATGATGCAACTGCTTCACCAGCTCAGCCGGCAAACGGACAAGACGATTTTCCTTTCTACTCACGACTTGGAACTGGCCCTGCAGATAGCGGACAAAATATGGCTGATGGACAAGGTGAACGGCGTAACTATCGGTACTCCCGAGGACCTTTCGTTGAACGGCAGCCTGAGCAATTTCTTTGCCCGTAAGGGTATTGCCTTTGATTTGGAAACGGGACTGTTCAGGGTAGCCAATGAATATACCTCCCAGATACGCTTGGCGGGCCACGGGCAGAAGTATGCCATGGTGCGCAAGGCACTCCAGAGAAACGGGATTCTGGCAAACCGGAATGTTGAATCGGAGATTTATATCGAAACCGGAGATTTGAAGGGAGACGGCAGCTTCGTATTCCATCGACCGGGCAAGGAGCCGGTAACAGTGTACTCCATTGAGAAATTGCTGCAAATAGTCTTGTCATTCCATTCCCTATGATGCACCATTCTGCAAAGGATAATTATGTCCACTTAACGACGACTCCGGTCCCCCGGCTGATTACGTCATTGGCTGTGCCGACCATCATCAGCATGCTGGTGACGTCCTTCTACAACATGGCAGATACCTATTTTGTGGGTAAAATAAATACCCAGTCTACGGCTGCCGTAGGTATCGTGTTTTCTGTGATGTCCATTATCCAGGCTGTGGGATTCTTCTTCGGTCATGGTTCGGGGAACTACATCTCCCGTAAGTTGGGGGCGCAGGAAACGGAGAGTGCCGAGAAGATGGCATCCACCGGCTTCTTTTTTGCCTTGTTTATCGGAGCGGCTCTGGCTGTGCTGGGATTGCTGTTCCTTACACCGCTTTCCCTTGCTTTGGGGTCGACGCCTACTATTCTTCCGTATACGGAGCGCTATTTGGGAATCATTCTGCTGGGTACTCCTTTTATGACCGCCTCATTGGTGCTGAATAACCAAATACGTTTTCAAGGTAATGCGGCGTATGCCATGGTGGGGATTGTGAGTGGGGCGGTCATCAACGTGGTGCTCGACCCTATCCTGATTTTTGTATGCGATATGGGCATATCCGGTGCCGCACTGGCCACAGTAGTCAGCCAGATATGTAGTTTCATCCTTTTGCTATATATGGGGCGCAGAGGAGGAAATATACGTATACGTTACAGAAACTTTACGCCTACACTGGCTTTCATCAAGGAAATTATTGGGGGTGGAACTCCGTCACTCACCCGGCAGGGACTGGCAAGCGTGGCAACCATTTTGCTGAACGTGGCGGCCGGTGCATATGGTGACGCAGCTATTGCAGGGATGTCCATTGTGACGCGTATCTCTATGTTTATCAATGCTTTCCTAATTGGTTTCGGGCAAGGCTTCCAACCGGTATGCGGATTCAATTATGGTGCCGGGCTGTATGCCAGAGTGCGCCAAGGATTCTGGTTCTGTGTGAAGGTAGGCTTTTTCTTTTTGCTGGTTTGTGCGGTGGCAGGTATGGGATATGCCGAGGAGATTGTCTCCATCTTCCGCAAGGGAGACCCTGCTGTTGTAGCTACCGGTGCGGCAGCATTGCGCTGGCAGTTCATCACCTATCCGTTGGGTGCATGGATTGTGGTCAGCAACATGATGCTGCAGACTATCCGCAAGCCCGTACGCGCTACGATACTTTCCTCTGCCCGTCAAGGGCTGTTCTTCATCCCCCTCATCTTCATTCTTCCTTATTTCTTAGGACTGAAAGGGGTGGAGATGTGCCAGGCGGCGTCGGACATGCTGACCTTCTTCCTCGCCATTCCATTGACCTGCGGGGTGCTGGCGGAGATGAAGAGGAAGGAGGCGGAACAACTGCAACAGCGGCAATCTTGAAGTTTCTGCGTCCCTATTCAATTTTCACGGGAGCTATCGGTTGCCGCTTCACTTTATCGAGGGGAGCTGCATGGTACTCGATGCGCCCGAAGTCTATCTGTCTCAAATCAATGCTTCTGATTGTACTGTTGTACATGGTGCGATAGTAGATGATACCGTTTGTCATATCTGTGGCCGATGTCCATTGGGTGGCACTTGGAATATTGGCAGGAACCTGGCCGAGGGGAAACTCGATGCCTACGGGTATATCAAAGTTATTCAGTATCTGAAAACATTGGAGAACGGTTTCCTGTGCGGTATTCTGTGGTGGTGTAGAAGTCTGGTAGAAAGCGGCACGGATAAAGCGGGAAGGGGGAGTCACATCTCCCGGAATTCCCAAAAAGCCGCTTCCCGAACCGAAAGGGGCTATAGTCACATTGCCCAGCGATTTGCTTTCGGCACTGCCCGGGTAGAGGTTCACATAATTGTTTAAGTTGGTCATCTGCCAGTCAAAGCCGGGGGAGTTTGTCAATACTCCCAGTTTGTTTTCATAGAAACGGGGCTGTCCGTCGATGAACTCCAATACCAGTTGGCGGCCGGTCTTGTCTGCAATCCGCCAATGTACGGTGGAGGCGCGTGGGTCAATGGCTATGACCGTTACATTTTCAATAGCCTCCTTTACCTCGTCCACAGTAGAAAAGCTTCCCAACAGCCATGATACCAATTGTAAATCGGCTATGCTCGACGCTTTTCGTGTGGGGTCGTACTCCTCATATTTGCCATATCCGGGAAAGTAGAACAGCCCGGCGGAGAGCCCGGCTTCATTCAGACCTTCGGCCACGAACTCCTTTTGCTCCACTGCCAGGCCTACGTAGCCATAGCGTGAGGTGAACTCCATGCCGGACAGACTGCCTCCGGGTGTCAGTGATTGTTGCGAATAACCGCGCGGTACGATGACGTACTGGCTGTTCAGCTCACTGCCTCCCCATTCGATGGTGCGGGCTACGACGTGCGCATTGTCTTTGGCCGTCAGGGTGATACCGGTACATGCCTCTGCTGTTTGAGGGGCGAAGGTGAGGGCTGTCATTGCTGCCAGCAGGATAGGAATTCTTTTTGCCATATTATTCAGTTTATATTGTTGAGTATCTGTTTGTATACTAAACAACTCTGTATGGCAAAATGTTCCCTTACCAGAACCGGTACCCCAGCGTGAAGAATGCGGCGAAGTTCTTGGGAAAATATCCTCCTTCTTCCGAATGACCTATCATCTGGTTTATCTGCTCATTGACTTTTACCAGTCCCACTTGTGTCTCTGCACCGATGATGAATCTTCTGTATTCAAAAGTAAGTCCCAAGGCAATACCTGCATCGAAACGGTTGTTACCCATTTTCCCGTCTACCATGCTGCCGAAAGTGTCTATCTTGAACTGGTATCCTCCCTGGATACTGCTACTATATTCGTAGGTTTCGCCGGAGGTCTTGCCTGCCACACCTATGGCCGCATAAGGGCCGACACTCAGCGAGGCATGATAATCCTTGCCCAGATGGAGGCGGGCCGCTATCATGAGGGGGATTTGCAGATACAGTTCATGCATTTTGGCCTTGCCGATGTGGCTTATCTCGTCTTTACCGCCGATGGACACGAATTCCAATGCGGATTGCAGCACCCAGGTCTTGTTGAGGACATATTCTGCACCGACACCAGCTTTGTAAGCTATTTGGGTGTCACTACTGGAGTGTTTTCCATGAAAATGGGAGGTACCGATTCCAGCTTTTGCATGAAAGGACAGCGGGCTTTGTGCCAGACCGGTCAGTACGGTCATTGCCATACAGACGGTAATGATTATCTTCTTCTTCATGAGTAAATTTTTCCGTTTTCGGTTATGAGTAATACTGTTAGTTCGCTGTTGGGCAGCAAGGGGTCACAGTGCCGGTGACAGAGCTCAATCAGTGCCTTGCCAAACTTTTCCAGCAGCTCTTCGGGAATGATGTCCCAGAGTTCACGCGCCAGGTTCATCTGTCCGATGGCGGCAAGTGTTTCTTCGCTGCATCCCGTCTGGCGTGCCAGGTCTTGAATGAATTCCTTATTCATGGTCACTTTCTTGCTGTGGGTATCCAGATTGCCTTCGGCCAGTTTCACGGCCTTTCCCATCATCACGCCGAGGGTGACGTGCGGTACTTGCTCTTCGGCTGCTATTTTCAAGGTTTCGCCGATAAAGTTGCCGTAATGCACGAAAGCCTGGGTGGGGAGGTCGGGATAATACGCCTTGATGAAACGTTCGCTCTTTGCGCCGGAGCTGATGACGATACGAGGGTTCCGGGTTGCCTTTGCCACTTCCATGGACTTCCGGATGGAATTGATGAAGGCTTCCGAGGAGAATGGCTTCACGATGCCGGAGGTCCCGATAATGGAAATGCCTCCTTCGATACCGAGGCGGGGATTGAAGGTGCGTTTGGCTATTTCTTCTCCACCGGGGATGGAGATGGTAATGAGAATAGGATTGGGCTGTTTGGCAATATGGAGGCGTTCAAGCCATAGCTTGACGTTCTTCTTTATCATTTCGCGTGGGGTGTCGTTGATGGCAGAGCTACCGAGCTCAAGTCCCAGACCGGGCATGGTGATGACACCTACGCCTTCGCCGCCGCAGACGATGATGTTGTAGTCGTCCTGGGGAGTGTCTTCCGGCAGCGGGTCGTCTATGCGGAAAGGTATGGCTATATTGGCCACAACTTTCATCCCGTTGGTGATGTCCGGGTCGTCGCCGGCATCCTTGATGACGGTAGCGCTTGTCTCGAACATGCCGTCACCGTTTTCCAGAAGGTCGGAGTGGGGAATATGGTGCTGCGGCTCTACGGGAACCTGTATGGTTTCTCCGTTGGGAAGAACTACCGGAAATTCCGTAGGACGCTTTTTGAAGTAGATATTGAATACATCCCAGGTGGCGGCTACGGCGGCAGCGGCGGCACATGTTCCGGTAGTCAGTCCGCTGCGCAGGGGGAAGAAGTCGGGTAAATGTTTCTCGACTATGCGGCGCAGGCCATGCTCGCCGTTTACACAGATAAACTTGCCGGATGTCTCGGGGCGTCGGATGGCAAAGATGCGTATACCCAGTTGCCGGGCAGCTTCCACCTTCTCGCAGAATCCACCGGATATCCCGCTTTCCTTGAGGAGTATGGCTTCGGGATGAAGCTGTTTCATCAGGACTTGCTCGTCTTCTCCGGGTGTGTAGTAGTAGAGGTTCTTCTCGGAGAAGCCCTGTTCCCGGGCGAGCTTGCGCGAGCTGTTACGGTCGAGGATGCGGAAGTAACAGCAGGCATTCTGCCACAAAGGCTTCAGCTTACCTATGGTCTGTACGCCGGTCAGTGCAAGTAAGATGAAAATCTTTTCTTTCTGTATCTTCTCGATGGCATCGTCATAATCCCTGCACCAGGTGATGTGTTCTTCATCGCGTTCCGGGAAGATACGCTCGAAACGGATGACGGGGATATTCGATTCCACGGAGACTTGTTCCAGAGTCTCATGCAGCTGTGTGGCAAAGGGGTGCGCGGCGTCTATCAGCAGCTTTATGTGATGCTGTGCACAGAATGTTTCTATTTCTATTGCATCCATCG
This sequence comes from Bacteroides uniformis, assembly GCF_025147485.1. NCBI lineage: Bacteria > Pseudomonadati > Bacteroidota > Bacteroidia > Bacteroidales > Bacteroidaceae > Bacteroides > Bacteroides uniformis. Next base: position 3,325,647 of record NZ_CP102263.1, read on the forward strand.
CGCCTTGCAGGCGGATGCCATTATGCAGAAGTACGTCCTGCTCATCCCCTTTGGTAGAATAGTAGAAAGTTTTTCCGGCTTCTTCAAGGGTTTGGATGGCTATGCGTCCTTCGGTGGTTCCGCCAAATATTAATATCATGTTTGAATGTTTATGGGTGATTAATCGTTGATTTATTTCCGGTACAGATGCTTGAACTCGTGTGCATAGAGCCGTGACAGACCTTCACGGTTGCCGATGGCTTCGCCTACGACAATCATGGTTGTCAAGGTGAGGTTATTTTCCTTCACTATTCTGGCAAGGTCTTTGAGTTCCCCCCTGAATATTTGTTCGTCTTTCCATGTCAAGTGGTAGCAGACAGCTACGGGGGTAGTTTCCGGATATTCCTGCAACAGTTCTTCCTGCACCTGCTCCGCAATGCTTGCACTGAGGAAGATGCACATGGTACTTTGTGAGCGTGCCATGAGATGTAGCTTTTCGCGTTCGGGCATGGGCGTACGTCCTTCGCCGCGTGTTAGGATGATGCTTTGCACTTTTTCCGGAATGGTGAACTGCGACTTCAAGGCAGCTGCCGCCGCCTGGAAGGAGGATATGCCGGGGGTGATGTGGTAGCTCATGCCGTGCTGGTCAAAGTAGTTCATCTGTTCCTGAATGGCACCATAGATACATGGGTCACCCGTATGCAGGCGTACGATGAATTTTCCCTTGTCATAGAACTTCTTCATCACTTCAAATTGTTCTTCCAAATCCATGGAAGCGGAGCTGAGTACGGTAGCACCGGCCTTGGCACAGAGAGTCAGCTCCTTGGGAACGAGGCTGCCGGCATACAGAATGAGGTCGGCGCGTTCCAGCATTTGGCGTCCGCGTACGGAAACCAGGTCCGGGTCGCCCGGGCCGGCACCCACTATTTCGATGTGGCCCTGGCGCACAGTTCTTATGTCAAGGGCGGCGGCCACGGTATAGTTCTCTCCTTTCTTCTTGGGCACCAGCAGCCGGGAGTTGTTTGCACTCAGTAAGGCGGCGGCTTCACTGACGCTGGGGGTACCCATGTGCTTCATGACGGTTTTGCTGGGATGGGGCACCTCTATCTCTGCCAGTTCCTCGGCTGTATAGAAGTAGACCGGGAACTTCTTTTGGAGCGCTTTCACTACCGGTTCGTCACTTTTAGCTTTAATCGTGGAGATGGAGGCGATGCTTTGGGGCATGATGCCGTATTCCTTCAGTGTGTTCATAATCTCTTTCTCCACTTTCCGCACGGGACCTGCCAGCCGGGCAAGGCCGATGCCGAGGTGTACGACACAGGGCACGTAGCATATCATAGGCATTTCCGGGAAGTTGGGGACTTGGGGAGATACGCACAGAATCAGTTTGAAGCGTGAAGGTTTAATGTCCTGCACCCGGTAGAATACTTCTACATGAGGCGGCAGGTGCGCCTCCATCCAGTCCGTGCCTTCATTGCGCACCGTGAGCAGCAGGGCGGTGGGCTTGCCGGAAACGAAGAGGCTGATATGCTCGTTCATGCATACTCTTTTTTTCTCTTCGGGCGTCTTGGCAAGTTCTGCCAGCAGGAGGGTGGAGGGTTCGGCGTTGATGACCGGAAACCACCCGAAACGTTGGGGCAGGGTATCGAGTCCCCATAGACCGGTGCAGTCGCTTTGCGTGGTGACTACCGGTTCGGCCCCGAGGATATTCGCTACCTGGTGGGTCAGTTCGTTGGCTCCTCCGATGTGTCCGGAAAGTACGGAGATGGCAAATTTACCGGTACTGTCCACGCAAATCACGGCAGGGTCGGTATATTTGTTCTTCACGCAAGGAGCGATGGTGCGGACACAGATTCCCATGGCGCCAATGAAGACAAAGGCATCATAGCGGTTGAAGTTTTCCGCTGTGAATTTGCCGGCGGATTCTATATGTGTGCATCCCTCTTCGTGCCTGAGGGTGAAGATTTCGGAGTCGGGAAGTTCGTTGAGCAGTGATTGGGCTATGCTCAAACCGGCTTCGGAGATTAGAATAATAGCTGTTTTCATAATGGGTATGTTTAAGAAAGCGTGGCTTTCATAATTTCAATGGGGTTATATTCGTTCAAGGCGATATGGGTGGAAGGGTGGAGCACCATTCCGTTCCGCTCGATTCCTCGGCAGAACGCCTCCTTGCTTTCTGCCGATACGGAGTTGAAGACGATGCAGCCTTCGGGGTGCAGCACTTGTTTCACTTTCTCTATCATTTCCTCCAGATGTCCGCCGTGTCCACCGATGAAGACGGCATCGGGGCGGGCAAAGGGAGTGAGGTCGGTGTGCAGGAAATCTCCGGTTATCGCCGTAATGCCCGGCGCGCCGAAGCGGCGGGAGTTGGTGTCCATCAGCTCTTTTCCTTCGGGGCGTATCTCGAAGGAGATGACGGCGAGATGAGGAAATTGCAGGCGGGCTTCGATGGAGACGGAACCGGTACAGAAACCGATGTCCCAGAAGACGCGGCGGCGGTTCAGTTCCAATGCCTGCAGGGTGAGCAGGCGGATGGGAGCCTTGGTTATCATGCGGGCGCGTCCGTCAAGATGTGCAAACTCTTCATCGGGGATGCCGAAGGGACGGACTGGAAAGTCTGGGGCTTCGCTACCGTGCAGGGAGTTTGTGCGGCATTGTCCGGGATGGCTGTCCAGCAGCAGGCAGTTGGGATGTTCGAAGTCACCGGAAACCGCTTCCTGGGGTGTCATCCGGCGTATGCGTTCCTTTTCGGGATTGCCGAGATGCTCGCCGATGTATAGTGTGTAGTGGGAGTACCCGTATTCCAGCATGCGGGCGGCAATGGTGGCCGGGGTATGTTCGCGGTCGGTGAGGATGCCTATTTTGGGGGCACGCTCTATGAGGGCACGGTCGAACTCCTGCCAGGGGCGTCCTGTCAGGGAGACGGTGCGTATGTCGTCATACGGCATGACGAGGCGGTGTGCCAATGTCTGCAAGGAATTGAAAGCGGGATAGAGCAGAATGTCTGCCTCGGGAAGCTTACGCTTTATGGTATTGGCAAAACCGAAGAATAACGGGTCGCCGGACGCGAATACAATGATGGAGTCGTCCGTAGCCGTCTCTTCGAAGCGGGTAAATATTTCTTCATAACGGGAAAAGACACGCTCCAGCGGTACGGTGATGGAAATCCATTCGGCCCCGGCAGGCAGCAGAGGACCGACAATCTCCTTATGCCGTATGCCACCGGAGAAGACCTTCCCCTTCCGTATCTGTGCCAGTGCTTCCGGTGGAAAGAAGGGGGAACGGTTGTCATCCATTCCTATGATTATAAATCTGTGTTTCATTCAATGAGTAATCTTATGAAAATATCAAGTAATGTAAGGGGGCATAACAAGTAATGTTATCGGTCGTAACAAGTAATGTTATGGAATGTCTCTTTTCACTTACACATCCCTGCCCGGGCGCAACTGCTCCGCATCGTTGTAGCACAGCACGGAGTTCACCAGCGTGGCAGCTAAGTTACTGCCTCCCTTACGTCCTTCTACGATAATCTTGGGTATTTCCGTAAAGGGTTTCACCATGTGTTTGGACTCCTGCACATGCACGAAGCCTACCGGTGCAGCAACAATGCCCGCCGGATGTGCCTTGCCCTTACGTATCAGGTCGCAGAGTTCCATAAGTGCCGTAGGTGCATTGCCGAATACAAAGAAAGCATCGGGATGCTCCTCCACAGCCAGGCGGATGCCTGCCTGGGTACGGGTGATGCCTTTCTCTGCAGCCATCGTCGCTGTGCGCGGGTCGCCGAGGTAACATTTCACCTCTATGCCCAGCCGCTGCAAAGCTCCTTTGCGGATACCGCTGGCTGCCATCGTGACGTCTGTGACAATCGTCTTGATTCCGCCTTTCTCGATGGCTTGATACAAGGAAGCCACGGCACCTTCGTCCGTATGCAGCAGATGCTCCATTTCAAAATCGGCGGTGGTATGTATGGCATGGAGTAAAGCCCATTTATGGTCGAGGGGAATATGCTTGTTCTTCAGTTCCTTTTCGATGGTACGGAAACTACGAATCATGATGTCTTGCCCGATGCCCGTGGCTTCGGTATTCGTGTCCCGGTAATAGCCGCGCGGAGTGATGAAGGCTCCGTTCCATTCGTAGGACTGTGAGTTGCCTATCAATACGACTGTAAACATATCCACCTCTTCGGGATTGAAATCTCCCAGCGTGGTGATGTGTACCGCTTGTTCCGGGCGTCCTGCCTGGCGCACATATCCCACGGGCGTTTCCGGTGAGCGTCCTTCCTGCAGAAAGAGTTCTTTCAAGCGGTAAAGCTGCCAGTAGCGTCCTTCACTTTTGGGGTTGTAGACTGCCGTCACGAAGTCGGCGGCAGCGGCTGCGATGATACGCCTTTCAATACGCTCCCAGGGAGTCATCAGGTCTGAAAGGGAGATGACGCAGAAGTCATGTCCCACGGGAGCTCCCAGCAGTGAGGCTGCCTTTTGGAAAGCGCTGATGCCCGGCAGCGAAACGATTTCCACGTTGCTGTTCCTTTCCCGCTTCATCTCGTAGACAAGCGGCGTCATACCATAGATGCCCGCATCCCCGGAACTGATGACGCAGACCGTCTTTCCCTGCTCTGCCAGCTCGAAAGCCTGCTCGGCACGGGCGCGCTCACGCTTCATGCCGGTATCTATGCATGTTGTTGAGGGGTGGAGATAAGGGATTACAAATTGGAAATAATACTTATATCCCACCACTACATCTGATTCTTGCAAAGCGGAAATTACGGCGGGAGTTATATCCGATTCATTGCCCGGTCCGATGCCGGCAACAATTATTTTGGGGTGTTTCATATCCATATGTTCTATTGGCATACAAAGATAGAACTTATATTTGACGAAACCGAAAAAACTCTGTGCTAATCCGCGTAATCTGTGGTGAAACTTTATTGTCTAAACCTGCAAGTGCCGGTATTCGCTCGGAGTATAGCCTACGTTTTTCTTGAATACTCGGTTGAAGTGCTGCGAATACTGGTATCCCAGCTCATAGGCAATCTGGCTGACTGTCTTCCCGCTTCCTATAATCATTTCTTTGGCCAGGTCGATGATTTTGTTCTGGATATATTCTTGCGCCGTCTTTCCGGTTTCCTTCTTCACCAAATCTCCGAAATAGTTAGAAGAGAGGAACACTTTGTCTGCGAAGTATTTCACGGAAGGCAGTCCTTCGGTCTGCGGTTTGTCGCTCTGGAAATAGTCGTCTATCAGTGCTTCAAATTTCATCAGGATGTCTTTGTTGGCTGCCGAGCGGGTGATGAACTGGCGTTCGTAGAAACGCATGCAGTAGTCCAGCAGCAGTTCGATGTTGCGTGCAATCAGACCCTTGCTGTGCTTGTCGATGGGGCGTTGGATTTCCATCTTAATCTTCTTCAGACAGTCGAGGAAGATTTCTTTCTCGTCTTCGGACAAATGCAGTGCCTCGGTAGAGGAATAGGAAAAGAAGGAATACTGCTTTATTCCCTGTCCCAGCGAGGTGCCTTTTATCAAGTCGGGGTGGAACAGCAGGCCGGAGGCGCTGGGCTGCATACCTTCCAGCATGTTGACCTCGGTCACCTGGCCCGGGGCGAAGCTGGTTACCGTGCCTTCCTGGTAATCGTAAAACTGTTTTCCATAGCGTATATCTCCGCATTTGGTATTTTTGAGGAAAAGGGCGTATACGCCATAGTTCAACGTGAAATGTCTGGGGTATCCGGTGGCTTCGGACAAGTCGACTACGCTGACCAGCGGGTGCAGGGTTTCGAGACCGAACATCTTGTTGTATTGGTCTACTGCATTGAGCTTGATTACTTCTTCCATAAACGTTCCTGTTAGTTTTGTACAAATGTAGAGAATAATCCGGAAAGTACCATATCGCAGGAGGAGGAATCCGTAATATGGTTACAAATGTCCGTAATCTGTGTACATTGAAAAGAGCTACACCCTTTGTCCGGGATGGTGTAGCCATCCGGAGCAAAGGGTGTAGCCTTGGTATGTAAAAGGTGTAGCCCTTTTACGCTTGCTGGTTATCAATCTTTTAGCATGGCTTTGATGTGTTCCATATAGAGCTGGCGGATGGCTTTGTTTTCGCCCAGTCCCTGCATGCGTACATTCACTTGATAGCCTTGCTTTTCAAGTTCCGTCTTCCACACGCCGGCAATATCTTCCTTGGTATGGTTGCCGCATACCAACAGCAACGGAACCAATGTCACGCTCTTGGGGCGTGTCTCTTTCAGTTGCAGCAGGGTTGCGTCCAGGGTGGGGTATCCTTCAATGGTGCTGACGTGGAAGTTCTTCAGTCCATGGGCTTTCATCATGAAGTCGAGCATGGCGTAAGTAGCCGTGCTGGGTAGCTGGTTGCCGTGCCCCACATAGACAATGTCTTCTTTCTTTCGCAGCTGTTCGGCGGTCAGTATACCGATTACCTTCTCGCAGTCTTCGACGGAGTAGAGCAGGGGATTTCCCACTTTTATCTCCTTGAAGAAGGGACGGAGCTTGTCTGCATCCCTGCGGACGGAGGTCATCTCACTGCCTTCTATCAAGGTGGTGCTCTGGACGTAGATGGTCCGGTAGCCTTCGGCGCGAAGTTTCAGCAGTGCATCCGTAGGGCTGTCTTTGTACACACCCTCCTTGGCAAGTCTTTTTCGTACAATCGGCGAGATGTATGCTTCGCGCACTGTAAACTGCGGAAAGGCTTCTTGTGCCTCACGGGTCACGACGTCGAGCGTCAAGGCACGTGTCTGAGGGTCCGAACTGCCATAATGGGTGATGAGCAGAGCCGCCTTCTCCTCTTGTTGTGCGGAGGAGAAGAGGCTGATGCCGAGTAAATAGAGAGTGATGAAAAAATGTTTCATAATTGTTGTTGTTTCTAAATGCGTTATGGAGAGATTATTTTAGTCTGAGTGCCAGGCTGATTACTACCGAACGTCCCGGAGAATACAAGGCGAAGTTCTTGTTCAGCGGGCGGTTGTCTTTCTTGTTGAAGATATTGTCTATGCCGATGCCCGGTTCGATGACAAAGTTGCGGAAGCCGTCGAAGGTATGGCGGGTATTGAGGTTCCAGATGCCGTAACCCGGAGCATTGCCGTCCGCGTCACCCGGATAATAGACTTTGCTTTGCAGACGACCGTTCAGGTTGAGGTTCAAGGTATAGTCGCTCCAGCTGTGTGTATAGTTTCCGGTGATGGTGGCTGTATGGCGTATGCTGCGCTCGATGTTTTGCCATTCGCCTCCTTCGTTCAGACCGCGTCCATAGGCGTAGGTATAGTTTCCGGTCAGGGTGAAGCCCGGGAATAGATTGCCGTTCAAGTTCACTTCAAAGCCTTTGACGGTAGCTTTCTCGAAATTGAAGTAGTTCTTGACACTTAGGTTTTTCGTGGATGAAAGGTCACCGATTTCGGGGAACTCTTCACGCAACTGGTTCTGCTCTGCTTCCGGTAGGTCATCGAATTTAGTGGATTTGGAAGTTACCATGTTCTTTACATAGTTCAGGTAACCGGTGACGGAAGCACTGAAACGGTTGGTGCGGTATTCCATGTTGATGGAGTAATAGTTGCTGCGTTCGGGGTCGAGGTTCTCGTCACCCAATGAGATGGTGGCTCGTGTACCCATTGTCTTCTTGAACATGTGGTAGTAGAGCTCGTCAATTCCCGGAGCGCGGAATCCGGCAGCATAGGTGGCACGTACATTGAAGTTGCCTATGTTGTACATGGCTGCCACTTTGGGGGTGAAGCGTCCGCCCGTCTGTTCGTGATGGTCGTAGCGTACACCCACAACACCGGTCAGATGGTTCCATAGCTTCACTTCATGCTGGCCGTAGGCTGATGTCGTATAGACACTTTTGTCCAAATCGGAGTCGGGACGGCGGAGCACTTCACGGCGATAGTCTACACCGAACACCGTAGTGCTGTTGGTTGTAAAACCGAAGATACCTTTCAACTCGGCATCATGGAATTTCTGAAGCTTGGTAAGCGCATACTGTCCGGGCAGGTATCCGCTGTTTTCTATCAGGTATTTGTAGCGTGATGCGTAATTGTTTCCTGAATAGTCGAACTGGATAACGTTGCGTTTACTCAGTTTGTATTTGGCGCCTGCCCCCCAGTTGTAACCTTCGTAGGTAGTGTTGTACTTGCTTCCGCCGGTGATGTCTTCGCGTTCTACCGGACGTTCGAGTCCGCGGTTATAGTATCCGCCGTTGGCATAGAAGGAAAGCTGGTCCGTAGCATCATAGGTAAACTTCTGCGAAAAGTTATTCGAGCTGTAGCCCAGGGAGAGCGGGGCAATCGTTTCGATGATGTCTTCTCCATCTTCTGTCAGATGGCTGTTTTGCCAACCGTCGGAGTGGTCGTATTTATAGGAAGTATAGGACCCTATTTTTCCTTGGGCGATGTCCAGATTCAAGCCTTGGGAGAATTGATTCTTTCTCGTATAGCTGCTATTGCTGCTGAAGGCTACCACATCTTTAGGTTCGTTGGTAATGATATTGATTACACCGCCGATGGCATCCGAACCATAAAGGGAAGAAGCGGCTCCGTTCAGCACCTCGATGCGCTTGACGCGGGTCATATCTATTTGGTTGAGGTCGATGTTACCGGTGATGTCTCCCGTGACCTTGCGTCCGTTCACCAATATCAGTACGTGTTTGTTGGAGAGTCCGTTCATCATCAGATAGGACCCCATCGCGTTCGGACGGAAGGAGAGCGAGGGTACCATCATGGTCAAGGCCTGCTGGAAGTCGGTGATACCGGCACGCTTTATCTCGTTGGCAGTGATAACCGATACGGGAGACGGGGTATTCTTCAGTCGCTGATGTGTACCTGTACCCGTTACTACCACCGGGTTCAACTCGTGAGTTTTCTTGGTCATATCGTCGCTGTCACCTTTTTCTGCTTGTGCATAGGCACCGGTGGCGATGATTCCTCCCATAAGGAGAGCTGTGAGAAGTCTTTTCTTTATCATATATTGTTTTATTTTATATAACGCTGCAAATGTACATACCATTATCGGAGGGTGAAATACTTAATAGTTGTTATACTGCGATGGCCAAATAGCTATTAATAGGTACTGTATTCCCTTATTCCGGCACATAGATAATCTCTCCATTTTCAAGCTGATAGGCAACTCCCACTTTCTTTCCTCTTTTACCGGAGGTCTTTTGGTCTTCGCTGGGAGTGTATTTCTTGATTTCCTGCCCTTCTTTGGTAATGATTTCCATATTTTCCTTTCCGGGATTCTTCACCATGGTGAAGTCTTCTTTAGAAAACATCTCCGTCATATTGAAGCGGGAGACGAGAGCCACCATCAAGGCTACGGCAAAGACCATCGCTACGTCAAAAAGATTGGCTACCGTACCCATGGGGTCGGAGTCCGAATCGCTGTGCAGTAATCTGTTTCTCTTACTCTTCATAGTTTTCGTATCGTTAGTCCGTTATTCCTTTTCGGCCGTTTGGCGGCTTATCACTTTGTACAGATATTCCAAGTCGTTCATTTCGCGGGCATACCAGCGTTGTTTCACTTGCAGGGTAATGACGCCGACAGCAGCAATGACCAGCCCTACCACTGTAGTGGCAAAAGCCACCTGCATATTGTAGGCCATGGAGGAGATGTCTCCTTGTGCCAGCCCCACCAGTGCGGGACCCATCGGGATGAGGGTACCCATCAGTCCCAACATGGGACCCAGTTTGATGAATGTACGCGAACGTCCCAACTCCTTCTCGGCTTCCATTTCATAGTTGGCAAGCAGGTGTTCGCAGTAGGCAGCGTCGTCCCGGTGTGCGGACAATTTGGACAAGTTGCGGAGGAGAGGGGAGTTGCCTGCCGATGGGAGTTGCTGCAGCAGTCCGTCTATATTCTCTGGGGTGATGTTCTCCAGTGTTTCAGTGAATTGCTTCTGTAATTTCATCCGCTGGTAGAACTCGCCGAAGAAACCTCCCGCAAGGATAATGGCACGTAGAAAGAATAGCAGCAGCAGGACTACGACGGGAACCAGCAGCCCGTTTGAAATCCAGAACAGTGTGTTTGAGATTGTTTCCATATATCTTTTTAGTTTTTAATTCTTTAATTTATTTCAATAGCCCGTAGCAATGATGCTCAATATAACAATGAAAATATTAACAATGAACAGTACTTCCAAGCGCAGCGGCTTGTCACCGATAGCATATCGCAGCAAATGGCTACCGGCACCGACTGCAAAGAAAGTAACACCGGCTGCTATCCATGAGAGACTGCCGAAATCTATTCCGGGAAAAGTGAAAAGCAGCAGTGCCAGGACATAGCATATTACTCCGCCTATCAGTATGCCGGGGTATAACTTCAGGAAGAGGGTGACCGCTTGTTTGAAGGCCGTGTTGCGGGTACGCATTTTTGCGAAACAGTCGAAACAGAAAGTTATCATTATGGCGGCTTCCAGAGTGACACATACCGACAAGTTCAACATCTGTGGACGGGAGGCAAAGAAAGCTGCCACCACGGTCTTGGACTGTTCCGTCATCCATGGAGTCACCAGCCACGCAAAAAAGGCACAGCCTGCGGCAACCGTCCACATTCCCCAGCGTGGATAGAACCCCACCTTTAATAGAAAATTGAGGGCGATGAATAGGGCTAACAGATGAATGACGTATTCCATAATACTCTGTTTCTATTTATTCTTTTTTCTTTTCTTCAACAGTACGACCAGTCCGATGAAGGTGATGACGACAAGACTGCCTGCAACCACTCCGTTCACCCTGTTCTTACGTACCGTTTGTTCGGAAGTCAGTTTGTGTTCTTTCAGTACGACATCCTTGCCATCGGTTGCGGATGCTTCGTGTACCTCCTTCATGTTCTGGGTATAGGTCTGCTTCTCGCTATTATCCAACTGGTCGGCAACGAACGACTGTAGCTTGTCATTGTCGCAAACGAATTCGGTACAAGCGGCACCTTTTTCGCGTGTGATTTGTGCATGCAGGGAAGCAGTGGTTTTCAGTTGCTCATCAGATGCTTTCCAGTAACCTTTGCGGGCGCTTTCCAGCATGACGGCTGTCATAGCCTGGAATGCGGCGGGATTGACGCGGAGGAAGTACTCGTGAATGCCCAGCTTATTCTCATCCTTTATATACATTCTATACAAGTCATTGAACAGTTCTTTGTCCATGGCCGACGGACGCATGACGTGCCAGCCGAAGATGTTGCGGAAGATTTCGCCGAACATCTGCGCCGAACCTTCCCCGCCTTTCATCCGCTCTTGTATAAAGGTAGGGTTCAAGATGGTGGAACGTGTCTCTACGGCAATGGCCTCTTTGGCATCCTGCATGCGGCGGTTGGTCCGGTTGCGGTAGTCTGCCATATAGGCATCCGGTTCCTTGCTGGTCACGGTTTTGACGGTGAGCGAGAGTCCACCCGTAAATTCGTATACATGATCCAGGGAGATGGGGCCCCATGTGTTACTTTGACGGGGCTGGATGACAACATCCGTTTCGGACAGTGCCGAGGCAAACAAACCTTCCTGGACGTCTCCCCAATTTTCGTCGTCCCCATAAGAGGCACCCATATTGTTGAGGTATCCTTCGGCTATCTCCTTTTCGCTTTCCCACGAGCCGCTGTGCTCGGTATAGGCCATCATACCGGTACTGTATCCGCTGTTGACCGGTCCGAATACACGCATCACAGACATTTCACGGGCACGTTTGGGGGAAGTTCCCTTTTCTACCAGTAATTTTTCCTGCAACAGTGTACCCGATGCCACATAGTTGGGATAGGTCTCATCTCCGGCTTCCGATGTCAGACGTATAGCATCGGTCAGTAACTTCAAGCGGGAACCGGCTATGTCGCGTAGCTGTCCGGACACTTGTACCAGCACATTGATGCGCGGACGCCCCAGTTCTTCACTGGGCACCAGTTTCAGGTCAACCACTCTGCCTTGGGCGTCGCGTACGGGTTCTACTCCCAGCATCCAGAATACCTGGGCCAGCGTAGCTCCTTCCGTATTGATGAATTCGCCTGCCCAGAAGGTATAGCTTACTTTCCGGGGATATTCGCCGTGCTTGCTGATGTACTGTTTTAAAGTCGCTTCTGCCAATCGCTTTCCATCTTCCCAAGCCCTTGGGTTGGGAGTATTCTCGGCGTTGATGCTGTACATGTTGCGTCCGGTGGGCAGAACGTTCGGGTTCAGTACGGGGTCACCTCCCGGCGCAGGGAATACGGTTCCTCCGCTGAGTGCACGCACCATGGCATTCTGTTCGTTGACGGGGGAGGCAAGCAACTGTTCGCGATAGAGTAGGGCGGGGCGAAGCTCCGGTGCTACAGATGCAGTATCCTTGGGTGGATTCTGGAGTAAGGCGGTCAGCCTTTTCCTGGCGGCAGGCAAGTAGTGGTGGGCTATATAGGTGAAGTCTTGCAACTGCTCTGTGGTGATTTTGCCTTTATCGCGGTCCTTGCGGGCCGTTTCGTATGCCAGCGGGTCGGCAGCGACGGCGAGAGTGGTAGTCAGCAGGTCGCGGTCAGAATAAGGCTCGTTCATGGTGTAGTACGCACCCAGTATCTTTTCGTTGGCTATCTCTTCGGTGAAGGCATCCAGACGTTCCAACTCCTTGGTTGTGTAGGGGTCACTGGAGATGGAGTCGAGGTTGAGGTCGCGATGCAGTCCCAGACGCATGGCTTCTTTTTTGATACTTATTCCTAGGGTTCGGTGTTTTTCGGTACCTTCGTCCAGCACTTTGTGAATATCTTCGAGCAAGGCCGAATAGCGTTGGCGCATACCGCTCTCCACGTAGGGCGGAGTGAGATGGGTGACCAGTACGGCATGTGTCCGGCGTTTGGCAATGATACCCTCGCCTACGTTTCCGGTGGTATAGAAATAGAAGTGGGGGAGGTTACCAATCAGTACATCCGACCAGTCGGCCTGCGACTGTGCCACATTCTTTCCGGGCGTGTATTCCAAGTTGCCGTGGGTGCCGAAGTGAATCACTGCATCTGCCTTGAATCCTTTTTGCATATACAGATAAGGAGCCAGGTAGCTGTGGGGCGGCGCTACCGGCATTCCATGCACCAGTTTGAACTCATCATCTCCCAATGCCGGGCGGGGCTGGGGGAAGAGTAGGATATTGCCGAATTGCAAGCAGGCAATGGCAATACTGTCCTCTGTTACCAGCAGATTGCCGGGCGCATCTCCATATCTGTCTGTTACTTCCTGATATTTCTCGGGAAGGAGTACTTCGTGTGCCCATTGTTCGTATTGCTCGGTAGAAAGCCATATCGGGTGTGCCGTTTTCAAAAACTGTTCTTGTGCTCCTTTGGCATACGAACCCATGACGGCACCGTCACGATGTATCCGCTTGCCGAACTCCTCTACAGTAGCAGGCAGTCCACTGACGTCGTACCCTTCCGAACGCAGGCGTTTCAAGAAGTTATAGAGTGAAGGAATCACTTCCATACCGCTTGCCAGCAGGGCGTCTTTTCCCGGAGTCTTGAAGTAACAGATAGCAACGCGCTTTTCTTTGTTGGACATGTCTCTCAAGGACATGTACTTGGTAATATGGTCCACTACGGCATCTATCCGTTCATTTTCAGCGGTGTACAGATAGTATCCGTGTTTGTTTTCGTTTTGGGTAGCGATGCAGAGGGGTAGCATGCCTCCATCTATCTCAGGCACCACTACACGGGCGGTCAGTGTGCCACCGCTGACGGGGGTATCCGGGTCCAGCCATTCCTCGTGGGGCTGAATCAGCGGGAAGGGCATGAATAAAGGAATGTTTTCCTGGTGCAGCCAGTTGATGAGTGAGTCATTGCCCAGCCGTCCCATAGGCAGGTAGACTACTGCATCGGGATGGAGGGTACGTATCATATCGGCACGCGGTTGACCTCCGGCTGTGAAAGGATAGACATTGAAGCCTGCTTGTGTCAAGCACGTGATGAGGGAATCTACGTGGGCACGGTTTCCTTCCATCGGAAAGTTGAGTCCGGAAATCAGGGCAAGGTTGCGTCCGTCCTCATGGTAGAGATTTTTTTCTTTCAGATAGGCGGTCACCTCTTGCGGAGTACTGAAGTAGCGGCCGTATTCGCGGTGGTAGAACATGTTCTCCAGCAATGGGATGGGAGGCTCGTAATCCTGGTGTCCCCACCGGTGGGGAGTGGCGATGTGGCGCAGGTAGAGTAAGGCATTCCGGTAGTTGTGCTTGTTGCCGTTCTTGAGATACTCCCGTAGCGTATGCTGTTGTTCATTGGTAACATTGTGATTGAGGGAGAGGGTGAAATTTCGTAACGTATTCGTAAAGACTGGTACTCCGCTGGCACCCACCCGTTCCACTTCGGCAATCTGGCCGTCGTCAAGGTATAGCCCTCTGCTGTACATCGCGATGGCATCATAGCCGGAAAGGTCCTTCACCTCTTCTTTTTTTATGCAGGTGACTTCTATCCGGGCGCAGTCATTGTTCAGGGCAATGTCGGCAGCTTGTGCCAGGGTTGCGTTGATAATAAGTATACGTGTAGGAGCAAGCCAGTACTGATAGGCCGCAAAGCTGCAGACAATCAATAGGGCTATGCTGCCGAGGAATATTCCAAGTCTTTTCTTATTCATACAAGTTTATTCTCGTTAATAGCGTTTTTGTCTTTTACAACATTTTCTTCTTATATAATTCACACTTAACGCCACACCCGTGATGCAAACGGCTGTACCTCCAAGCAGCAATACCCAAAGCACAGTCTTGCGCAGGGTGGCATTGGAGTTCAGACCGGGCAGACGCATGCGGTGCAGGGCTGTATAGCTCCAGTATTTCCAGCGGGAGGAGGTGTCTACATGGCGGATGATTCCCGTTTCCGGGTGAATGTAATAGACGCTCCGGTCCGGGTCGTCCACCGTTATCTTCCAGACGGGAAGCTGGGGTCGTCCGCGATACATATTGCTCATGTCGCGATAGTAGGTCTCGAAATGTTCGAGCCGGGAGATACGTATGCCGGGGATATGTTGTGAAGAATCACGCTGGGAGGTATAAATGCTTTCCACGCCTTTCAGGATTTCTTCTTCGGAGAGTTGTAACGGACGCGGCAGGCTGTCGGCGGCATCGATGTAATACTCGTTTTTTCTATCTTTTACGATGTAGTAGGGATGTTCGCGGAAGTTGCGCCACTCTATCTGCAAAGCTTGGGGATAGGCAGCTATGACACGGCGGTAGTCCAAGGGGTAATCCTCCGGTTGTGGGGCACGGGCATGGAGCGTGCGTGTGGCGCTGCCTTTCTTCAGTGCCGGTTTATGAATCCATTCGGGAATGTCTGCCAGAGACATCATGCCGCTGAAGGTGAAGGTCAGTACGAAGATGCCGAAAAAGATTCCGCTGACGTAGTGCCAGTGATACCATCTTTTTCGGTAGGGGGAGAACTTGGGATGGCGGCTTCGGTGCGTCTTACGCCATACATCCACAGTTACCCAAATGCCGGCAATGACCATGAGACAACCCAGAGCTGTGAGCCAGATGACGGTCTTAGTCCAAAGGACGGTGTCCTGCCGCAGCCAGGTGAAGTATACCCAGTGGGGAATGGCACCCAGCCATGCCCAGAAGCGTTCGCTTCTGTTGGAGAACTGCAAGGCCTCACCGTTTTGTGAACTCAGATAGAGCTGTGTCCCAGCATCGTCGGCAAAGTATATTTTATAAATGGGCATTTCCTTTTTCAGTTCAGCGAAGGGAATCCATTGGTCCAGAGAGTGGAGGGTGTCGATACGGGTAATGGAAGAAGAACACCACAAAGCTGCTGTCCGGTGCAGGTGTTCACTGTCCAGAGAGGGTCGTGAGATGGTGGAATCGGCAAGGAAATGAAGCGTGCCTTTTGTGGTACTAAAGCTGAACTCGGGGTGTCCGGCATTGAGGTTCAGTATCGTAGACCTGACCTTTACGCCACGGGGCAGGCGGGCTGTGACGGAGGAGATGTCCGGAAGTGAGTCTCCGGTTTGGGAGAGCATATCCAGCTTTTGCATTTTCTCTTTGGCGCTGACACGGGGAAAGCGGTGGTACATCATCACGAAGGCGGAGAGGAACCACATGAGAAATAGGATACAGAGCAAAGTGCCCAGTATCCTATGAATAGAGTACATCAGTTTGGTGATAACATTCATTGTCGTTCGCGTTTTTCCTGCAAAAGTACAAGATGATTCAAGAACACTAAATACCCACTAATGGGTATATTATTCTGTGTCTTTTCCGGCAGCATAGGCCGCCTTCTTCGTCATGATGTCCAGCATGCGGTGCTTCAGTCCGAAACGGATATGGTCAATGAATATTTCTTGAATTTCCGGAATTTGTCCCAGTCCTTCCAGTTGTGCACTGACGGTGAAGCCTTCTTTCTCGAGCATCTCCTTCCACTCTCCGGCAATGTCGTTTTTGGCATGGTCTCCGGCAACAAACATGAAGGGTATGAGGGTCACACGTTTGGCTTTCCCGGCTTTCAGTTGTGCCAGCATGGTGTCAAAGGTTGGATAACCTTCGATGGTGCCCACATGGAAATTGGTCAGTCCGCCTGCTTTCAGCATATAGTCCATCTGACTGTAGATGGCGGTACTGGGGGTATAGGTGCCGTGGCCCACAAGGACGAAGTGTTCTTTGGTAGCTTTCTTGCTTTGTGCCGGGGCGTTGTAGCGGTTCCCCAGAATACTTGCCACTTTCTCTGCATCTTCGATAGAGTAGAGCAGGGGAGTACCTACACGTATTTCCTTGAAGAAGGGTAGTGCGTTTTCCACATCCCGGCGGAGGGATTCCATTTCTACTCCGTCAATGATGTTGGTACTCTGTACGATGAGGTGTGTGTAACCTTCGCTGCGCAGTTTCAGCATGGCATCCAGTGGAGTCAGCTTCGTGATGCCGCGCTCTTTCAAGCGGCGGATGATGATGCGCGACGTATAGGCTTCTTGGAACTTCAACTCCGGGAAGGCGGCTTGTGCCTTGGCGTTGATGGCATCAATGGTGAGGGCGCGGGTATCGTCGTGCGTAGTGCCGAAGTGCACCATGAGCAGGGCGGCTTTGTCGCCGGGTTTCATACTTGCAAGCATATCGCTGTGCTCGTAGTTGCCTCCCCCGTGCGCATGGCAGAGGAGGAGGAAATTACAAAGGAATAAAAAGACAAACAAATTCTTCATAAATACTGATGCTTGTTTTAATCGTTCTCTATGACACGTATCATATCGAAGTAGAAGCGTCCGTCCACTTCGGCTCCTTTCTCTACATTACCGGTCTTGATGTCATAGATGTAGATAACGGCGTTGGCATCTTCTTCAGTGTTTACACCAATGTATGCTTTGTTGTTGAAGATGACAGAACGCTGTGAGAAGCGACCGCCGCTGTAACCGATTTCCTTGCCATCATAGCTTAAGCGTGTCTTGGTTCCGGTGGTAAGATCGAGGATGGCGTAGTAGTGAGAGTAAGCGTCGATGCCGGGTTGCTTATCTGCAGCGGGTCTATCGGCATTGTCATTACGTGCATACACTAAGGCTTTGTTCCCTTCCAGATATTGAATGGTCAGCAATTTGCCGTCGGCATTGGGATAGCCGTTGTAGGAAGCGTCGAATTCTGTTTCGCCTTTGTTGATACGTAGCAGGATGCCTTTGAAAAAAGCGTTATCTTCTTCGTGGAAACAAGCTAGGTAGAGATTGTCTGCTTCGTCGTACATTACGCAGTTTTGCATCAGTTCTCCGTAAGCGCTTCCTGCCATTTCGCATTCGATGGGAGAGAGTACATCTTTTTCTACTTCCATGGTAGAGGGGTTGATAATGGCTGTATGGAAGTTAGGCTCTTGCTGGTCTATATTCGTCAAACCGTCTGTCTCTTTCCAATAGTAGAAGTAGTACAATCTGTTGTCTGATTTGCGGTAGGTGAGGATACCGGAGCTTGTCAGTTTGAGCCAGTTGGTGGGGGCTGGTATGTTGAGTTCACCTTCAGCAAGGATAGTCAAGTCCTCTGCGTTCAGTTTCGTATAAAGAATCTTGTCCTTCTTACCATTGGTAGACATGATGACGAGTGTGTTGTCATCAATCCAGGCATGTGTGTAGGAACGTACCTTATAGCTGTTGGCCTTGAAAGGACGTTCTGCAATAACCTGAACTGCATTGTTCTTGATTTGATATTTTACGAAACGGTCGTTGGTTGCGGGTATTTGGTAGTAATATTTTCCTTTTGAGATAGTCTCCATGGAATAATCTCCCAGTTCCGAACCTTCTCTTTTCACAGTGATGACACCCTGCTCTGTGGCCAATGAGTTGACGCTATGGACAATAGTGGTATTCTTGCTACTCATCCCACCGTGTTTGTCTACGGTGACAAATAGGTCGAAGTGATAGTTATCCTCATTGACTTCCGGGTCGGGATTAGGATTAGGTTCCGGGTCATCATCGGAACACGCTGTGAATGACAGTGCCATCATGGCAGCCATAAAGGCAATCAGTGTAAATTTGAATTTTCTCATTTTGAATGAATTATTAAATGATTAGTTAATGAATAGTCTGAATTTAGCAAAAAAAGCACGTCCGGGCTTCTGCAGCTTGTAGTTGTCATAGGCTGTCTTGTCGAGGAAGTTGGTACACTCCAAAGCCAGATTATAGCGTCCGCGTCTCCATGAGTAAGTGATGTCGGCATTACAGATGTGCTGGGCGGGAATGCGTGCCTTGTTATCATATGCGCCGTAAGCTTCCCAGGTCAGGAAGTACCAGTGTACCCATTGATAGGTACAACCCAGGCGCAATCTGCTTTCGGGCAGGGCAATGTTGCGGAAGGTATAATAAGCCTCTACGCTACCGAATAGCCACGGGCGGTTGGGCACACGGTTGTTATAGGTGGCAGAGGGCTTTCCGTCACCCTTGTACTTCTGCTGGTCGCGAGTGTCCTGGTAGCTGACGTTTGTGGCGAGTTGCAGTCTGCCTTGCCAGTCGTAGCGCATTTCCCCTTCCGCACCTTTTACATGGACAGCCGGGACGTTGGTATATTGCATTGTACCCTCTTTCTCGGCAATGCTGGTCTGAATGTAGTTGTCTACCTTACGGAAAAATCCGCTCATCTCATAATAGAATGTATGTCCATTGCCCGGGTGCCATGTGCCGAACAGAGAGGCATTGAAGTTGTTGCTGTTTTCCGGTTTCAGTGCCACGTTGGCATAGATGGTGGTACCGTTTCCCAACAGCTCGCGGGCGATGGGTAGTCTCACACTATGTTCGTAGGATACTTTGATGGATAAAGGTTCTACGATGGTGTATCGAAGTCCAGCACCGTAGCCCAAGTAGTTCTTGGTGGTGGAACCTTGCACATCCTTCGAGCCGGTCACGCTGGATTGGTCGGTCTGCCGGATATTGGGATGGTTGATGTAGTCTTTTATGAAGAATACGTTTTCCATCTTGCCATCCAACAGAGACTGGTTGTAGGAGAGTCCCAGGATATGTTTGGTAACCACATCTTTTGACGGCTCGAAGCTGGTATCAAGGTCATCGAAGCGGTCGTTTCCGGTACGGCTCAAATGGTAGTTCAGATTAAAGCTGTGATGGGTATTCAGCTGATAGTCCAGGTTGGTGCGCATAATGGTGAGCGGACGCTTGTAGTGGCGCATGGATGGTTCTTTGCCCATAATCTCGTTGCGCTGGCTCACGATGTATCCTCCATCCCAATAGTACTTCCGATAGGCAGTGTCCACGGTCAAGGAATGGTCCCAGGTGTGGGAGAGGGAGGCATTCAGTTGCATGTTCTTCAGGATGAAGTTGTACTTCTGATAGCGGGCAGAGATGTTCCAGGAATCGGAATTCCTTTCTGCCATTCCGTATACTTTGTTTTGGACAGACCCCGTCTGCAGTTCCTTGTCTGTTTTTGAATAGGAGGCGGAAACAAAGAAGGCATCAGCCCAGGATTTGTTGACAAATCCGGCTTCCACCTGTGCCAGTAGCGAGAAGTAGCCGTCATGAAAACGCTTGGGATTGCCATATATGAAATTGTCTCCGCTTTCGTCGCGCATCTGCACATTCTTCATTCTATAATCGTTTTTGGAGTAGTTGATGCCAACGGTTGGCCGGACTATTAGTCCGGTTCCCTTTTCTACGAACTGGGTGTTCAGGTCCGTCTTGTGTGTATGGAAGGAGCCGATGCCGTAAGATACATCCAGATAATTCTTCTTCTCCTGCTTTGTAATGATATTGATGGCACCGCCCAGTGCATCTGTTCCCAAGCTGGCAGGGACTACTCCTTTGTATATCTCAATCCGGTCTATGATGTTAATGGGTAAGTTGGCGAGGGAAACACCGCTTCCTTTGGTGTCCAGTGGCATTCCGTCCAGAAAGTAGCGGATTGAATTTCCGGACAAGCCGTTGATGGAGAGGTCGAAGTCCGAGCCAACCCCGCCTTCCTCTCTCACCTTGATGCCCGTTGTACGGTTCACCAGGTCGTTGAGGTTATTTAGTGAGTTTACTATCGGCTTGATGTCGAGTGCATTGACAGCAAAGGCCCCTTCCTTCACTTTCTGCGTTTGGGTCTTTCCGTATACTTCGACAGAATTCAATGCCACGGCGCTTTCCTGCAATGTGAAATTCTGTTTTTTATCCTGCCGGATGTCGAGGGATTGTTTCACGGTTTGGTAGCCCAGGAAGGAGACGACGAAGGTGTGTTTGCCCGGAGCGACTTGCAGTGAATACTTCCCCCGGTCGTCCGTATAGGTGCCGGAGGTGGTGTTTTCCACAGCGATGGTGGCTTGGGCTATCGGTGTCCCGTGCTGGTCTATGACTTTTCCGGATAAGGTGACCTTATTCTGTGCCATACTACCTGCAGGCAGTAGGCAGATAAATGTAAATAGCAGTCCTGTGATGAATCTCATTTCAGTTCCTTATAAGCGTTCGTAACTTGCCCTCAAGGAAAAATGAACAAAGAGAAAGATTCCTTTATATGGATAAAGAATGCCTCGACTCAATGTTTTGTTGCTTTATTCCCCGAAAGCACTAAAACTATGTTGTCTTGGCAGGTCTTCTGACTTATCCCTCTTTGAATGCCTTCCCATCCGCCGGGCGGACAGTGGCTTGTAGAATATTCAAAGATTTTGGAAGGACTTACAGCAGCGGGTCTGTTCAGGATTTGCACCTGATTCCCTTTTTCATCACTCATCTCCAACAGAACCGGGAGAGGTGAAACCAAAACTGGGACAAAGATAACAAAAACTATTAGGTTTGCGAATACTCCTGATAATTTTTGTTATCTTTGCCCGCGAATTGGTTCCGGATGCATGTTTCCATCATCTGGATTAAAAGGGAATCGGGTGTAAATCCCGGACAGTCCCGCTGCTGTGAAGCTCCGTTTATATCATGAAAAACACCCTTGCCACTGATATGCATTGAAATATCGGGAAGGCTTCAGGATTAGGAGTCAGTCAGAAGACCTGCCATTCATTAAAGGCTGCCTTTGCTCGTGGGTTAGGAAGACAGTACGAAGATATTAGTTGAACATTTAAACAAGAAATGGAATGCCTTTGTTAAAGGTATGTCCGCATTGTGGTGTGACTATATATATCCTTTATATATTAAAGAAAAAGTAAAATGATTAAGAAAGTATTGATTGCCAACAGAGGTGAGATTGCCTTGCGCGTCATGCGTTCGTGCCGGGAGATGGGACTGCTTACGGTTGCGGTCTTCTCCGAGGCCGACCGCACCTCTCATCATGTGGCATATGCCGATGAGGCTTATCCGATAGGACCGGCCGTGGCAAAAGAGAGTTATCTGAATATTGAAAAAGTGATTGCCACGGCAAAGCGATGCGGTGCCGATGCCATCCATCCGGGTTACGGCTTTTTGTCGGAGAACTCGGAGTTTGCACGCCGTTGCAAGGAGGAAGGGATTATCTTTATCGGTCCCGCCGCCGAGACGATGGAGGCGATGGGCGACAAGATAGCTGCCCGCAAGCGAATGATTGCGGCAGGCGTACCCGTGGTTCCCGGAACGGAACAACCTTTGCAGAGTGCCGAAGAAGCCGTGCGCATCTGCAACGAGATAGGTTATCCCGTGATGCTGAAGGCGTCTATGGGTGGCGGTGGTAAAGGTATGCGCCTTATCCATAACGAGAGCGAAGTGGTGGAAGCCTACAACACGGCACGCTCCGAGTCCATGTCCTCCTTTGGAGACGACACGGTCTATCTGGAAAAGTTCGTGGAAGAACCCCACCACATCGAGTTCCAGATATTGGGCGACAACCACGGCAACGTCATCCACCTCTTCGACCGCGAATGCTCCGTGCAGCGTCGCAATCAGAAGGTGGTAGAAGAAAGCCCGTCACCCTTCCTTACGCCGGAATTGCGCCGGGAGATGGGAGAGAAGGCGGTTGCCGCAGCCAAGGCAGTAAACTACTCCGGTGCAGGTACCATCGAGTTTCTGGTAGACAAGAACCGTCGGTTCTACTTCCTCGAAATGAATACGCGCTTGCAAGTAGAGCACCCCATCACGGAAGAAGTGGTAGGCGTGGACCTGGTGAAAGAGCAAATCCGCATTGCTAACGACGAGGTGCTGCACCTCAAGCAGGAGGAACTGTTCCAGCGCGGCCATGCTATAGAGTGCCGCATCTGTGCCGAAGATACGGAAAACAACTTCATGCCGTCTCCCGGTGTCATCAAGCAACTGACGGAGCCGAACGGAATCGGTGTGCGTATAGACAGCTATGTGTACGACGGCTATGAGATTCCCATCTACTACGACCCTATGATAGGTAAGCTCATCGTATGGGCAACCACCCGCCAGTATGCCATCGAGCGTATGCGCCGTGTGCTCTACGAGTACAAAATTACGGGCGTAAAGACCAACCTTGCCTATCTGAAGCGCATCATGCACGTGCCCGACTTTGTGAAGGGAGAGTACAACACCCTCTTTATCGAGAAGAACGCCCGCATGCTGGTACGCACCAACACTGCCAACGAAGAGTTGGAGAACATAGCCATGATAGCTGCCTATATGGACTATCTGGTTAATCTGGAGGAGAATGTTTCGGCACAGCTACCCGATGCCCGCCCCATCAGCCGTTGGAGGGAATTTGGCTTGCAGAAGGGAGTGCTCAGGATTTAAGGAATGGATAATTGATAATGGATAATTAATAATGGAAATACATATAGGAGACCGTATCGCAGACATTACCCTGGTGGGTAAGGAAGGGAATAAGGTACAACTTACCATTGACGGAAAGCCCTACGAAGTGGACATTGTGATGGCAGAGAACGGAAGTTGCTCCATCCTGCACAACGGAAACTCGTTCAACGCAGGCCTTGTGCGCGGCGAGGGCGGCAAGAGTTATGACATCAGCATGCTCCAGCGTTCCTTCCACGTAGACATTGTAGACACGCAAGCCAAGTATCTGCACATGAAGAAAGGAGCCGACGAGAAGCAGGGCGACAAGATTTTGGCTCCGATGCCGGGCAAGGTGGTAAGCATCCCCGTCAAGGTGGGCGACCGACTGGCTGCCGGCGACATTGCCGTGGTGCTGGAAGCCATGAAGATGCAGAGTAACTATAAGGTAAATGCCGACTGCATCGTCCGCAACATCCTCGTGGGCGAGGGCGAACCGGTAAATGCCAACCAAGTATTGATTGAATTGGAGTTGATAAAGGAGGAATAATCCCGAGTCGCATTCAGTCCGTATATTATAAATCACTAAATTGTAAATGCAAATATGAACAGAGAAGAAATATACCGCCAGTTTGAGGAACTGGATAAACGTGCCTCGCTGGGTGGGGGCGTAGACAAGATAGAGAAACAACACGCCTCCGGCCGCATGACTGCCCGCGAACGTATTGACATGCTGCTGGACAAAGGCTCGTTCAATGAGCTGGACAAGTTCGTGAACCACCGTTGCACCAACTTCGGCATGGAGAAGAAACAGATTGCCGGAGACGGCATGGTGTCCGGTTACGGAAAGATAGACGGCCGCCTTGTATTTGTCTATGCCTACGACTTCACGGCGCATGGCGGTTCGCTCAGCGAGACGAATGCCGCAAAGATTGTAAAGGTGCAGCAGCTTGCCCTGAAGAACGGTGCTCCCGTCATTGCCCTCAACGATTCGGGCGGCGCACGCATCCAGGAAGGTGTGAACAGCTTGGCAGGCTATGCCTCCATCTTCTATCAGAACACCATTGCGTCGGGTGTCATTCCGCAGATATCCGCTATTCTGGGTCCGTGTGCCGGTGGGGCATGCTACTCTCCGGCGCTTACCGACTTTATCTTCATGGTAAAGGAGCAGAGCCACATGTTTATCACCGGTCCGGACGTGGTAAAGACCGTGACCCACGAGGAGGTGGACAAGGAGGAACTGGGCGGTGCCTATACGCATAGCAGCAAGAGCGGCGTTACCCACTTCATGTGCAATACGGAGGAGGAGACACTGATGAGCATCCGCGAGCTGCTGAGCTTCCTGCCGTCCAACAATATGGAGGATGCTCCCTTCACTCCCTGCTCCGACGATATCCATCGCCGGGTAGAGGCGCTTCAGACCGTCATTCCTGAGGACCCGAACATGCCCTATGACATCAAGGATATTATAGAACCGGTGCTGGACAACCAGTACTTCTTCGAAGTGATGCCTCACTTTGCCAAGAACGTCGTTATCGGTTTCGGTCGTCTGAACGGGCGTTCGGTAGGTATCGTGGCAAACCAACCTGCCTATTTGGCGGGTGTGCTCGATATTGATGCCAGCGACAAGGCGGCACGTTTCATTCGTTTCTGCGACTGCTTCAACATCCCGCTGATAACCTTCGAAGATGTTCCCGGCTTCTTGCCCGGAACGATGCAGGAGCACAACGGCATCATCCGCCACGGCGCCAAGATTGTCTATGCCTATGCCGAGGCCACCGTGCCCAAGATAACGCTGATTACCCGCAAGGCATACGGCGGAGCCTACATCGTGATGTCCAGCAAACCGACGGGTGCCGACGTGAACCTGGCTTATCCGCAGGCGGAAATCGCCGTGATGGGTGCCGAGGGTGCGGTGAACATCCTCTACCGTAAGTCCTCTGCCGAAGAGAAGCAGGAGATTATCAAGGAGTACGAAAGCAAGTTCTCCAACCCTTACCGCGCTGCCGAGCGTGGCCTCATAGACGAGGTCATCATGCCGCGCGATACCCGCTACAAGCTGGTGCAGGCATTGGAGATGGCGCACAACAAGAATCAGAGCAATCCACCGAAAAAGCACGGCAACATGCCTTTATAATAGTAGTTATTTTTTATGTGTGAAATGCGTATCCCCGGAGAAGTGATTTCTGTGGGGATACACTTTTTAAATAGAGAATTAAGAATTAAACAATAAGGCTGAAAAGTAAAAACTAAAGATAGAAACTATGGAACTATTAAGAAACCTCTTTGAGGGTTATCCCAATCTTTGGGGCGGAGGAGTGGCACACTCTGTCCTGATTCTGTCCCTGGTCATCACCTTCGGTATCATGCTGGGCAAGTTGAAGGTGGCAGGCATCTCGCTGGGTGTCACCTGGATTTTGTTTGTGGGCATTGTCTTCGGACATTTCGACATGAACCTCGACGAACATCTGCTGCACTTCCTGAAGGAGTTTGGCTTGATACTGTTTGTCTATTCCATCGGTCTGCAAGTGGGACCGGGATTCTTCTCCGCTTTCAAGAAGGGCGGACTTACGCTGAACATGGTAGCAATGCTTTCCGTCTTTCTCAGCGTGCTTATCACCATTGTGTTGCACTTTGCCACCGGAATCCCCATTACTACGATGGTGGGTATCTTGTCCGGAGCCGTGACCAATACCCCCGGTCTGGGTGCTGCCCAGCAGGCAAACAGTGACCTCAACGGGGTGGATGCTCCGGAAATCGCACTCGGATATGCCGTTGCCTATCCGCTGGGTGTGGTGGGCTGCATCCTGGCGCTGCTAGCCTTGAAGATTTTCATGCGGATTAATACCCAAAAAGAAGAGGAGGATGCCGAGCACGGGCTGGGTCATCTGCAGGAGCTGACCGTGCGTCCCATATCGGTAGAGATACGCAATGAGGCAATAGACGGCAAGCGGATCAGAGATGTGAAACCATTGTTGAACCGTGCGTTTGTCATCTCCCGCATCCGGCACACCGGCAGTCAGGAAACAGAACTGGCGAATGCCGATACGGTGCTGCACATGCAGGATGAAATTCTGTTCATTGCCAACCCGAAAGATGTGGAGGCCATTGTTGCCTTCTTCGGAAGAAAAATTTCGGTGGAGTGGGAACGGGAGGACAAGAACTTGATTTCACGCCGCATCCTCATCACCAAGCCGGAACTGAACGGCAAGTCTCTGTCTCAGCTCAAGATACGTAACAACTTCGGTGCCTGCATCACCCGTATCAACCGTTCGGGCGTGGATCTGGTGGCAACTCCCCACTTGCAGTTGCAGATGGGAGACCGTGTGACGATTGTAGGCAGTGAGCTTGCCGTGAGTCATGCGGAGAAGGTGCTGGGTAACTCGCTGAAGCGTCTCAACCATCCCAACTTGATTCCTATCTTCCTGGGTATTGCCCTGGGATGTATCTTGGGCAGTCTGCCGTTCATGTTCCCCGGCATTCCCCAACCCGTGAAACTGGGACTGGCCGGTGGACCGTTGGTGGTTTCCATCCTCATCAGCCGTTTCGGGCCTCAATATAAGCTGATAACCTACACGACGATGAGTGCCAATCTGATGATACGCGAAATCGGTATCGCCTTGTTCCTGGCCTGCGTGGGGTTGGGTGCAGGAAAGGGATTCATCGATACCATTATCTACGAAGGCGGCTATGTGTGGATTGGCTATGGGGCCATCATCACGGTCGTTCCGTTGCTGGTGACAGGATTCATGGGGCGCTATTTCTGGAAGCTGAACTACTATACGCTGATAGGTGTGCTGTCCGGAGCTAACACCAATCCACCTGCATTGGCCTATTCCTCGGACTTGACATCCTGCGATGCCCCTGCGGTGGGATACGCCACAGTCTATCCGCTGGCTATGTTCCTGCGGGTGCTGACGGCTCAGTTGCTGATACTGGCACTGGCATAGTTTCACCATAGATAATCTATGGTACATAGGTTGATTTGATAACAAGTAATGTAAAGAGAGCTAACAAGTAATGTTAGGCTGCTTTACATTACTTGTTATTTTTGTTTGTAGTATTCCTCCGCTTGTGCCAGTGTCTCCGGTTTGCCGATGTCGAACCAGCGGAATCCTTGCAGCGGATAGCCTTGTATGTGCACCTTTGTGCAGGCGGACGAGTAGAAAGGAATGATGGAGAACTTGCCGTCCCATTGCTCATCATCCATCAGGCGGAAGAGGGAGGGGGAGATGACATGGATTCCTCCGAAGGCGAGTTCCCGGTACTTCGTTTCCCGGTAGTCGAAGCCTGCCGGTTTCACCTCTCCGGTGGACTTGTTTATCCAGCCGTGCAGGTGGTAGTCGTCGTCAAAAAGGAGATAGCGGGAAGTCTTGCGCTCGCTCACAAGCAGGGTAGACTCCGCATCGCTCTCCAGATGGTGGCGGTAGAGACCTGCAAGGTCAATGTCCGTCAGAATATCCGCGTTGTGCACCAGAAAAGGTTCTTGTCCGTCCAGAAAGGGGCGTGCCTTTTTGATGCCTCCTCCGGTGTCGAGCAGCATGCCGCGTTCGTCGCTGATGTGAATCTCCGTGCCGAAGTTGTCGTGGGTACGGAGGAAGTCGATAATCTGCTCCCCGAAGTGGTGGATATTGACCGTTATCTCGTTGAATCCTGCTTCCTTCAACCGCAGTATCACCCGTTCCAGCATGGGCTTTCCTGCTACGGGAACGAGGGCCTTGGGCATGTGGTCCGTCAAGGGGCGCAACCGGGTGCCCAGGCCGGCGGCGAAAATCATGGCTTTCATATTGGCATATTCTCACATTAGCACATTAAACTTTGGCCTTAAACGTCTGTTCAATATTCTGTTCTCTATGTATCAGGTTCACTTGCACG
The DNA here is from genome assembly GCF_025147485.1 of Bacteroides uniformis. NCBI lineage: Bacteria > Pseudomonadati > Bacteroidota > Bacteroidia > Bacteroidales > Bacteroidaceae > Bacteroides > Bacteroides uniformis. The sequence continues at coordinate 3,353,535 of NZ_CP102263.1, forward strand.
CCGAACTTCTTGTGCAGATGTTCCGCCAGGTGTTGTGCTGAGTACACGGAGCGGTGCTGTCCGCCGGTGCAGCCGAAGCAGACAGACAGATTGGTGAAGCCGCGTTCCATGTAGCGCTTCACGGAAGCGTCGACAAGGGCGTAGGCATGCTCCAGGAATACGGCTATCTCGCCGTCGTCTTCCAGGAAGCGGATAACGGGTTCGTCCAGTCCCGTGAAGGGTTTGTAACGCTCGTACTTGCCGGGGTTGTTCACAGCGCGGCAGTCAAAGACGAAACCTCCTCCGTTGCCCGTGGAATCTTCGGGGATACCTTTTTTGTAGGCAAAGCTGGTGACTTTCACCACGAGGCGGCGCTTTTGCAGGTCGTCTGTAAACTGTTTCAGCTCGGTAAGTTCGCGCAGAATCCGGCAGAGGTAGGGATATTCGGGATAAGGCTCTTGGAGCAGCTGGCGCAGGTTCTCGATGGCGAAGGGGACACTTTGTATGAAGTGGGGCTTCTTCTCGAAGTAACCGCGGAAACCATAGGCACCCAGCACCTGCATGGTGCGGAACAATACGAAGTGGCGAAGCTGGGCATAGAAATAAGCCTCGTCCACGGGCTGGTACTTGCGCAGGGCGTCGATGTATTCCTTCAGCAACTCTTGGCGCAGGCTGTCGGGATAGTTTGCTTTGGCTTGCCACAAGAAGGAGGCTACGTCGTAGTAAACCGGACCTTTGCGTCCGCCCTGGAAGTCGATGAGCCACGGCTCGCCGTCCTTTATCATAACGTTACGGCTCTGGAAGTCGCGGTACATGAAGGTGGCGGAGCTGCTACGGAGCAACACGTCTGCCATCTTCTGGAAGTCGTCCTCCAGCCGGTCTTCCTGAAAGTCCATCCCCGTAGCCTTGAGGAAGCAGTATTTAAAGTAGTTCAGGTCCCACAGAATGCTGCGGCTGTTGAACTCTGCCTGCGGGTAGCAGTAGGAGAAGTCCATGCCGTCGGCTCCGGCAAACTGCACGGCGGGCAGCAGACGGATGGTCTTGCGCAGTAACTGCTTCTCATCCTCGCCGAATACGCTGGTCTTGCGGCCTTTCTCGATGGCATTGAATAGGAGCGAGTCGCCCAGGTCTTCTTGCAGATAATAGATATCATCTTCGGAGCGGATGAACACTTGCGGTACGGGCAGTCCTTTCTGGCGGAAATGTTCTGCCATGTAGAGGAAGGCGCGGTTCTCCTCCACAGACTCTCCGCTGACGCCGATAAGTGTAGGGTTTCCGGTGAGGCGGAAGTAGCGGCGGTTGGAGCCGGAGGAGGGGAGTTCGTCAATCTGTTCCGGTTCGTGTCCGGTATGTGCGATGTAGAGTTTCTTAAGTTCTTCGGTTATCATGGTGGTATGTTTTATTTTGGCAGCTAAGATAAAACTTTTGTCGGAGATATGCTTATCTTTGCACGTTGAAAATGTGCTAATGTGCCAATATGCCAATGTGCCAATGACCTGCGGCATGGGGAAGTAGCGCAAGTATAGCGCAGCCGATTAGCACATTGGTACATTAAATCATTAGCACATTAATTATGCGTTCCATCCCTCAGTTTCTCATAGCCGCCCCTACATCGGGCAGTGGAAAGACCACCGTCAGTCGTGGACTGATGGCATTGTTTATGAAGAAAGGTCTGAAGGTGCAGCCTTTCAAGTGCGGTCCCGATTATATAGATACTAAGTATCACGAGGCGGTATGCGGCCGTCCTTCCGTCAATCTGGATACTTTCATGGCATCTCAGGAGCACGTAAGCAGTCTGTATGCACGCTATTCGGCGGATGCGGATGTTGCTGTGGTCGAGGGGATGATGGGGATGTACGACGGGTACGACCGCGACCGGGGCTCGTCGGCAGAAGTGGCTCGGCTCTTGGGTATTCCTGTGGTGCTGGTGGCCGATGCCAAGTCGGCTGCCTATTCCATGGCTCCTTTGTTGTCGGGGTTCATCAATTTCCGTCCGGATATACGTATTGCGGGGGTTATCTTCAATCGTGTCGGCTCGCCCCGCCACTACCGGATGCTGCAGGAGGTCTGTGAAGACTTGAACGTGACTTGTCTGGGCTATCTGCCCAAGCAGAAGGAACTGGAGCAGGAGTCGCGCCATCTGGGGCTGGATTTCAGCCGTTCTAAGGAGACGGAGGGACTGGATATGCTGGCAGGCTTGCTGGAGGAACATGTGGACTGGGAACTGCTGCTCTCGACAACCGGGCTTCCATTGCCTGCGGCGGCAGTGAAGGAGAAGCCGGTACTATCAGAGCCGGGGAAGCTGCATGTCTCGGTAGCGCGCAACGAAGAGTCCTTTTCCTTCCTCTATGCGGAGCATCTGGATATTCTGCGCCGTATGGGCACGGTCACTTTCTTCAATCCGGAGCATGACCGGCCTATTCCGCAAGAGACGGATTTGCTCTATCTGCCCGGCGGCTATCCCGAGAACCGTCTGGAGGAACTTGCCGGGGCAAGGCTTGCCAGGGAGTCTATCCGCAGCTATATAGAGGCCGGTGGCAGGACGCTGGCAGAATGCGGGGGGATGATATATCTTTCGCAGTCCGTTCTTTCTGATGGGGATACGGACGGGGGAAGCGCCGGGAGCTGTGTAGGCAATATTGGAAATGAGATGGTAGGAGTATTGCCTTTCAGCATTACGAACGAGCGTAAACGCAGGAAATTGACATTGGGATACCGCCGGTTCGACTATAACGGATGGCGGCTTAAAGGACACGAATTCCATTATACGCAGTTTGCCGTGCCCGAAACCGATGGAAAAGAAGGTGGTGCGTGCAGTCTTCCTCTTTCGATAGCGCAGGTCTACAATGCCAAAGGAGGGAAGGTAACCACTCCCGTCTTTCGCTATAAGAACCTGATAGCCAGTTATACGCATCTGTATTGGGGCGAGGTGGATGTGATGGCTTTGTTCGGTGAACTCTAATCTTGCAGAACCTCCTTTGAACCGGTTTGTTTTAGTGAACAAATTTATTTATCCTTATATATTCTTTATAATTTTCTTATATAATTTACTTTGTACTCATAAATTTTTCCCATCAACGTGGCCTTTTTAGGATATGCGTAGGGTGCGGATTTGAAAATCAGATTTATTATGAGTAAAAAAGAAAAGAATGTAGAAATGGGGAGCCCCATGAAGATGCCGGATTTGGCATCTTATATGCAGACGGTGATTGAGCAGTTGGAAGCGGATAAGAAGCGCTCGGCGGCACATACCTATACGTATGCGTTGAAATCTATCGCGGAGTTTTACGGTGGGGCAGGAATGCCGATGCCGGTGGATGAGGTCTTTACGCCAGGCAGGTTGAAGGAGTATGAAGAATGGATGAGACGGGAAGGAATGAGGAAGCGGAAAAGAGAGCCTAAAGGGTTGAGCTTGAATACCATTTCCACCTATATGCGGAACTTGAAGGCGGTATATCACCGGATGGTCGGCGAAAAGGTGCTGCCCTATAACCCGAAATTGTTTGATGACGTGTACACAAAAGTGGAATCACAGACTAAACGGGCGTTGGAACTGGAACAGATGAATACGTTGCTGTGTACAGACTTAAGAAAATTGCCTTCGGATCTGCGGTGTGTGCTGGCTTATTTTTTATTGATGTTCCTATTCCGAGGAATGCCGTTCATTGACCTCGCTTATTTGCGTAAACAAGATGTGAAAGGGAACCGCATTGTATATAGCCGCCACAAAACAGGACGGCAGATGACGGTGCGTATTCCCAAAGAAGCGATGGAACTGATGAAAGAGTTTAAAAGCAAGAATCCGGATTCCATCTATCTCTTTCCGATTCTACACAGACAAGAGAGCAAGAAGAAACGGGCCGGGAAGGTGAAAAAGGATAAAGAACTGTATATGGATTATCTTCGGGCTCTTCGTGGCTTCAATCTGAAACTGGAAAAAATAGCGTCTCTGTTGCTGCCAGGTGTGAAGCTCAGCTCATATGTGGCGAAACATCATACAATCTCTATCTAATTGAAAATTAAACAGTTATTTCTGTTTAATTAATATCAGGTAACGATTTAGAAACGAGCGAATTACAATATTCTGTTTTCTTTTGCCTCTGTCAAAGAACGATTCTTTCAATGCAAATATACACTTTACTTGTGACAAAAGCAATCTTTTTCTACATTTAATCGACTTACAGTCAGCCTTAAAGAGGGTATCTGGTCTCATTCCATCTTCTTCCTCAAAAATAACATAGCAGTCTAAATTGGTTTATGTATGGGATAGGTCTTGTTCATTCGATCCGGTAGACTACTATACATAAAAGTATAAAGGCGAGATACGACAAGGAGATGCCATGCTTTTGTGTAAGGGGAATCTCTCTTAGCTTATCGCAGACCATGTATAGCTAAGTGTTTTGAGAATAAACAGTCTGTAAAAAACGGAAAGACACCGATTATGGGCCGTATCACCATCAATGGAACCCAAGCCGGTTTCAGTTGTAAGAAAGAAGTGTCCCTCGCTTTGTGGGACGTCAAAACCAACCGGGCCAAAGGCAAGTCCGAGGAGGCCCGTACACTCAATCAGGAGCTTGACAATATCAAGGCGCAAATCACCAGGCACTACCAGTACATCTGCGACCACGACAGTTTTGTTACAGCCAAGAAAGTCTATAACCGCTATGTCGGCTTCTCAGAGGAATGCCACACCCTTATGAACCTTTTCAGGGAACAGCTGGAACCGTATAAAAAGAAAATCGGCATAGAGAAAGCCGAAAGCACCTACTGCGGTCTGGTTGCCGATTACAAGAGTCTCCTGCTTTTCATGAAAAGCAAGAAGAATGCAGAGGATATTGTCATCGAAGAACTTGAGAAATCATTCATCGAGGATTACTACAACTGGATGCTCGGTACATGCGCTTTGGCAAACTCCACTGTCTTCGGGCGTGTCAATACCTTGAAGTGGCTGATGTATATCGCGCAGGAAAAAGGCTGGATACGGGTTCATCCGTTCGCATCATTCGAGTGTATGCCCGAATACAAGAGGCGTTCTTTCCTTTCCGAAGAGGAACTGCAAAGGATAATCCATATAGAACCGAGATACAAACGCCAGCGTGCCATGCGCGACATGTTCCTGTTCATGTGCTTCACCGGTCTTTCCTATGTGGACTTGAAAGCCATAACATACGATAATATCCATACCGACTCCGACGGCGGTACATGGCTGATGGGCAACCGTATAAAAACGGGAGTGGCGTATGTCGTAAAATTATTGCCCATTGCTATTGAACTGATTGAAAAATATAGGGGTACGGATGAAAAGAAAGACTCCCCGAATGTGTCTTTCCGGTAGGTGAATACAATGCCATGCGGCTCAGTCTTGGAATCATAGGCAGGAAATGCAACTCCGGGGCGAGGTCACCCCGCACATCGGACGCCACGCATTTGCCGTTCTGGCCATACTCAAGGGGATGCTGCTGGAAACTCTTCAGAAAGTGTTTGGGCATAAGTCCATCACATACGTCCTGCGCATCCATTCACTTGTCCGGCGCAGGCGGGGCAATCTTTTTCTGGAAGTCGCCCATCTGTACGACCAGCGTGCTGACCAGCTTTCTCAACTCCTAATACGCGCTTGTTTCAATAATTGTCAGTTCCATACTAAAATTCTTTTTAAGATTCTGAATATGCGACAAAGTAACGCACATCCTATATCCTTTCCAAACAGATAATATCAGAGTCTTCCGTTGGCGTGCATTGGCGTATCCAACGTTAAAAGAGAAGGTCCTTCACCTGCATCCATGCGGCAACGGAACTTCCATTCCCTTACTTGTTTTCCATAAATTTATAGGATTAATTTCTGGTGCATGATATTAATAGTCATTATTCTGTCTGCTTTTTTTGCTTGCATAATTGCAGCTAACAGTTATCTATTCCAGAACGCATTGTTATGGAAAATGGCAAGCTGTTTTGTTGGTTTATGGATATTGTGTATGATAATTACCGTCTTCGTTTGTCGTAAACTTGAATGCTCTAATTAAAACAGTACGGTTGTCATGCTTTGTGTGTTTTATTATAAATATTATGAATTATTTGGAATTGATATGTAATATAGATAATTTTGCAGTCGGGAAATGGTTTCGGGAGGTTTACGCCTTCCGAATGAAAAGGGAACCCGGTGAAAATCCGGGACAGTACCCGCTGCTGTGAGTCCACAAAAACGGACATCGAACTTTTGCCACTGGTGTAATACCGGGAAGGCACGATGACCGGGACGAGTCAGAAGACCTGCCATGACCGGAATGAGATTTACACCTGCGGGATATACGGGTCGTAATCAAATAAGGAATAGCTCATCGGCCATTCAATATTTGAAGACAGACATATTCCCGTTCGTGTAAGTCCGCACGAACGGGAATTTTTTGTGTTTGTTAATAATATGTTTAGTGACCTATGAAAAGAAAATTACGCTTTCTGGCAGGTGCCTGTCTATTTACCGCAACCGCCTTGTTCTCTGGCTGTAGCTCGGACGATGACTTTTTGATGGACCCGGTTGATTCCGGAACTTCGCAAACCCGTGCTGTGACAAATTCGGACGGTACTTTAACTATCACTTTCGATGATTTCGATCCCGGCATGTTAGCAGGACCTACCTCGGCCGGAGAAAATCTTTATTCGTACCAAGGGTATCCTCAAGTAACCACCATTTACGACAATACTCCGGAAGAATATCTCTTCCTTTCAATGTTTAATACTGTAGGTGGAAGCACAGAGTATTCCAGCGGCGGCATCGCACTTTCCAACTGGAACATCCGCTCCAATCAGTCGGGAAATACCGGAGACTGGTGGTATTCTTATCTAAACCAATGTTCTGTCTATAACACTGCGGTGGAAGCGGAAGGACAGAATAAGGAAGCCGGGCACAGCGGTTCCAATTTCGGTGTCGTTTACGGATATGTGGATGCTTACAATCAGGCATGGATGGCTAAACCAGAATTTTATTTCAATGTTCCCCGGAAATTGGTCGGCCTGTGGATCTGCAACACCTCATACACTTATGGTGTCATTACTTATGGTAATCAGTTCGGTTCTACGGGGGTAGCGACTCCTCTGAAAGAGATGAAAGGGTATTTCCAAGTGAATCTGGAATGTTATGATGCGAATGGCGGTCTGATCCGCACTTACAAACGTCTTTTAGCCGATTATCGTAACGGCCAACAACAGGTTGATCCTATCACGACATGGGATTATTGGGAAATCAATGCCGAAGGGGTGCAAAGTGTGAAATTCAACTTCGAGGGTTCGGATTCGGGAGCATACGGTTTGAATACTCCGGCTTATATCTGTATTGATGATATCACCATACAATAAAAAGAATACAAGGATATCCCTTCTGTCGGGGGTATCCCTGTTATTTTTCTAAAATCCACACATCATGCATCGTTTTCACTATTTTATTATTTCTGCCTGTATGCTGTTCACCTCCTGCAACAAGGATGAAGTCATTACCGAAGAAGTAGGAGGACAACCTATAATAGAACTTGACAGCGAGACCGGTATTTACACGGTCAAGGTCGATCACGAATTGACTATCGCCCCGACATACCAGAATGTTGAAGATGCTCTTTTTGCTTGGACGATAGACGGTACGCTGGTTTCTTCGGGTCCGTCTCTTCAACGTACATGGAATGAATGCGGGGATTTTTATGTCAAACTAAGAGTAGACAATGCGGAAGGCTATGCCGAAGAGGAACTGAAAGTAGAAGTGAAAGAACTCACCCCTCCGGTCATCTCACTGGCACTACCTTCGCAGGGGCTAAAAGTCGTCCGGAATACCGATTACACATTTACTCCCGATATTCAGCATTCGGATGTCGAAGGGTTCAAAATCGAATGGGTACGGGAAGGAAAAATCGTTTCCACCGAGAATACTTATACTTTCAATGAAAAAGAACTCGGTGTTTATACGGTGACAATCAACGCTTCCAATATAGATGGGACAACAACGAAAGACGTAAGCGTAGAGGTCGTGGAAACGATGCCCTACGTTGTCAAATTCCCGACCCCGTCTTACCTGCAAACATCCACGGACAGGTACACTTTTGCCGACCGTCCTGTTTTCCTGCGTCCGTTGTTGGAGTATTTCGACAATCCCCGTTTTGAGTGGAGTGTGGACGGTCAGGTCATGGAAGGAGAAGTGGAACGCATGTTCAAGTTCACGCCGTCCGCACCCGGAGAATACACCGTCTCCTGTACTGTGTCGGAAGACACACCGACGGAAAAAATAAGCAGGAATATCGACAAAGGGAAAACGGCTGTCACTGCCACCGTAAAAGTCGTTTGTGTGGACAAAAAGGAACAAGACGGCTTCCGGGCTTCGGGAAGTTCCAAGCTCTGGAATAAAGTCTATGAATATACCCCAGCTCCCGGCCAATTTATCAACGAGACGAGCACGATAGGCGGTATGACCGGCAACGAAACATCCCCTGAAGCGGCTGTCGCATGGGCAACACAGCGTTTGAAAGACAAACTGCACGTCTCTTTAGGTTCTTTCGGGGGTTATATCATCGTCGGCTTCGACCACAGTATTCCCAATTCGGGTAACCAATATGATTTCTGTGTTCAGGGGAACGCCTTTGACGGCAGTTCCGAACCGGGTATCGTATGGGTCATGCAAGATATAAACGGAAACGGATTGCCGGATGACGAGTGGTACGAACTGAAAGGATCTGAAGCAGGCAAGGAAGAAACAATACAGAATTTTGAAGTGACCTATTACCGTCCGGAAGGCAAAAAAATGGATGTCCAATGGATCAGTTCCGACGGTAGAAACGGCTGGGTAGACTATCTGTCCGCTTATCATACACAAGACTATTATTATCCGGCTTGGATTTCGGAAAACAGTTATACCCTGACAGGCACTTGTCTGGCCGCCCGCAACACCCAAGATTCTCAAACCGGTTATTGGGATAATCAGAGTTATGACTGGGGGTACGTGGATAATTTCGGAAACGACCAGATAGAAGGCGGCAGTACGGTGGATGGAAGCGGACAAAGGAACGGTTTCAAAATTTCCAATGCCATCCATGCCGATGGAACGGAAGCCAATCTGCAATATATTGACTTTATCAAAATACAATGCGGTGTTCTGGCCAAAAGCGGCTGGCTGGGCGAAGTTTCTACGGAGGTATTTTCTTTTGAGGATCTAACCAAATAATAAAAATTACAAGTATGAAAATTTATTTTCTTCCCATGCTCCTATCCTTGTTCTTTTTGGGAGCGTGTGACAAAAACGATGAAATTATACCTGAAGATGCAGATGAAAATTTCATCACATCGGTCGTGATGACCGTGGACGGGAAATCGTACACGGCCGACATTACGGACAATACAGTAACAATAACCGTTCCCTATACGGTATCGCTGAACAACGCCGAAGTGGAATTCAAGTACACAACTTCTGCAACAATCATACCTGATCCTGAAACGGTAACGGACTGGGATAACGAACGAACCTTCCGGGTGACATCCTATAACGGAGATGCCCGCGAATATACCTATAAGGTCGTGAAAAGCGAGATAGAATCTGACGGAGATGTGGAGTTGAAGACCACCGAGGAGGTAGCTTCTTTTGCCGCAACCAAAACAACCGTTGTCAAAGGGAACCTGATTATCGGCTCTGATGCGGAAGAGGCAGAAAAAATCACTGACATATCTGCATTGGCATCTTTGAAAGAGGTTACTGGCAACATTGTCATTCGTAACAGTTACAACGGTGCAGACTTGACAGGGTTGGATAATATCGTTTCTGCCGGAGGTTTACAGGTAGGTTCGACCGATGTCGCCTCGAAAGCTACGGAACTTCACATGATTTCCATGAAAGCATTGGAAACGCTCTCCGGAGACATATCGGTATATAACGACCAAGTGACGTATGTCCTATTCGAGAAACTGGCAACTATTGAAGGAAGCGTGATGTTCAATGCGTCGTCGTTACAGAGTTTTGAGTTTCCGGTTCTGACTACTGTAGGTCAGGATCTGAATCTTCAAGGACTCAATGAAGAGAACACAGCAGCCGGTTCGATTGCGTCTTTGGAAATACCGGAACTGACAAGTGTCGGAGGGGTCTTGTCCGTAAACAATCTTGCCAAGCTGACTTCCATGAGCTTCCTTAAGCTGAAAGAGACCGGTGGCCTTGATTTCCATACCGTCCCCGTGATGTTGGAAACCATCAACCTTCCGGAAATCGAAACAGTAAACGGAAGTATTATTATGGAAGCCAATATGGAAGCTCCTCCTACCGGTAGTTTTGTTCCCCAACGAAATGACGTGCTTCAGGCTTTCGGTGGAATGGACAAACTGACAACGATAAAGGGACAGATAAAGATAAAGAATTTCACGGCACTCAAACAACTTCCCGACTGGAGCAAGATCACCACACTTGGAAGCATCACGCTGGATTATCTTGAAGATGTGAGCGGAACACTGCTGTTGCCGAACGCCCGATTTGAAACCTTCGGAGAAACAGCGCCCCAGATTGAAATTATAAACAAGGTGCAGCTCTCCAAAATTGAAACAGCCGAAGATTTGTCAAATGTAAATTTTGTCATCACCAGTCTCACGAATAATAAGTTCCCTGAAATCACGTTCAAGAATATCAAAGACTTCACTTGTAAGCCAACCACCAACAATACCGATTATACCATATCGACAATTCAACATGTATATGGAAATCTAAATGTGACAGGCCAAATGCGAAGCAATGCCAAATTTCCCGACTTGGAAATCATAGATGGATATGGATATATCCAAATACCCATGTTTGCTTCAATCACAATGCCAGTCTTGAAAGAAGTGGGAGGACAGTTCTATTTATCTGGAAATTTTACCAGTTGTAACTTGCCCTTACTATCCAAAGTTTGTTGTTCAGCTTCTCCTGTATATTATAAAGAGGGAGAGGGTTCGTTAGCAATATCTTTACAAAGTAAATCGCTGGATATTCCGGAATTGCTTCACGTAGGAGGTGAAGGGTTGTTCGTTAATAAAGCAACAGGCATTACTTGTGATAAATTACAGACTATAGATGGTACGCTACAGATAAAAAGTGCGACTTCTCTTTCTCAGGAAACACTTTCCATGGAGAAGTTGGAGACCTTGCATGGGGTTGTTTTTGACGGTTTGACGAAATTTACCGACTACACTTTCTTCGGCAAGTTTATAGAAAACGGAATGATTACGGGGGAAAGTTGGAGCGTGACGAAATGTGGGTATAACCCAACCTTCCAAAATATGAAGGACAAACAATATACGCAGCAGGATTAAACCTTATACCTTAACCAGAGTACCCGTAATGATTCGGGTACTCTTTTTTATCCGAATGACAATGAGCAGAACAATACAACGGATTTGCCTTTTTCTTTTCTGCCTGCCAGTTTTCGGCAGTTGCATGAAATGGGATTACGGAGAGATGGAAGATTTCTCTGTATCGGCCTCTGGTCTTTTCATTACCAACGAGGGGAATTTCCAGTACAGCAATGCCACGCTTTCCTACTACGATCCCGCCACGTGCGAAGTGGAGAATGAAGTGTTTTACCGTGCCAACGGGTTCAAGTTGGGCGATGTGGCCCAGTCTATGGTTATCCGGGACGGTATAGGCTGGATCGTGGTGAACAACTCGCATGTGATTTTCGCCATCGACATCAATACTTTCAAGGAAGTGGGCCGTATCACAGGTTTCACCTCACCCCGGTATATCCATTTTCTGTCGGATGAGAAAGCCTATGTGACGCAGATATGGGACTACCGTATCTTCATCATCAACCCCAAGACATACGAGATTACCGGCTATATCGAATGTCCAGACATGGACATGGAATCGGGTTCCACCGAACAAATGGTACAATACGGCAAGTACGTCTATGTGAACTGCTGGTCGTACCAGAACCGCATCCTGAAAATCGACACGGAGACGGACAAGGTCGTGGACGAACTGACCATCGGCATACAACCTACTTCGCTGGTCATGGACAAATACAACAAGATGTGGACCATCACGGATGGCGGTTACGAGGGCAGCCCATACGGTTACGAGGCACCGTCTCTCTATCGTATAGACGCCGAGACTTTCACCGTAGAGAAACAGTTCAAGTTTAAGCTGGGCGACTGGCCTTCGGAAGTCCAGCTCAACGGTACACGGGATACACTTTACTGGATCAACAACGATATTTGGCGAATGCCGGTGGAAGCCGACCGTGTTCCCGTCCGGCCTTTTCTGGAGTTTCGGGACACCAAATACTACGGCCTTACGGTCAATCCCAACAACGGGGAGGTATATGTGGCCGACGCTATTGATTACCAGCAACAAGGTATCGTGTATCGCTATTCGCCGCAAGGCAAGCTGATCGATGAATTTTACGTGGGAATCATTCCGGGAGCTTTCTGCTGGAAATAACGAGGAAGGAGGACAAAAATGAAAAGACATCTTATTCTATTGTTCGTGGGGGTAAGCCTGCCCTTTCTGCTTGCCGCCCAGCAGAAAAATTCCGTCAGCATTACCAAAAGGGTACTACGTATTCCGGAGGTTACGGTGGTGGGCAAACGACCTATGAAGGATATAGGCGTGCAACGAACCCGTTTCGATTCCATCGCCATGAAAGAGAACATCGCCTTGTCTATGGCCGATGTGCTGACATTCAACTCATCCGTTTTTGTCAAGAACTACGGACGCGCCACGTTATCCACCGTGGCTTTCCGGGGTACCTCTCCCTCGCATACCCAAGTGACGTGGAATGGTATGCGCATTAACAACCCGATGCTGGGCATGACGGATTTTTCCACCATCCCTTCTTACTTTATCGATGATGCCTCGCTGCTGCACGGAACGTCATCGGTAAACGAAACGGGCGGCGGCTTGGGTGGTCTGGTCAGGCTCTCCACTTCTCCGGCCAACCATGAAGGGTTCGGGTTGCAGTACGTGCAGGGAGTGGGGTCGTTCAGCACGTTCGACGAGTTTCTCCGCCTGACCTACGGTGACAAACACTGGCAGTCCTCCACCCGTGTGGTGTATTCCTCTTCCCCCAACGACTACAAATACCGAAACCGGGACAAGAAGGAAAACATCTATGACGAGGACAAGAACATCATCGGTTCCTATTACCCGACGGAACGCAACCGCAGCGGGGCTTATAAGGATCTGCACGTCTTGCAGGAAATTTATTATAACACGGGCGAAGGCGACAAGTTCGGGCTAAACGCCTGGTATATCAATTCCAACCGGGAACTGGCGATGCTCAGCACGGATTACGGGAACGACATGGACTTCGAGAACCGCCAAAGGGAGCAGACGTTTCGCGGCGTCCTCTCGTGGGATCGCGTGCGGGAGAAATGGAAGGTCGGTGTAAAAGGCGGCTATATACACACATGGATGGCCTATGATTACAAGCGGGACAAGGGAAACGGCGAAATGGCTTCGATGACCCGCTCACGCAGTAAGATTAACACGTTCTACGGAAGTGCGGACGGGGATTATGCTCCTTCAGAGAAATGGCTGTTCACGGCCGGTGTTTCCGTACACCAGCATTTGGTGGAAAGCGCGGACAAAAATATCATCTCGCAGGAAGGTAACAAGGCTGTTGTCGGGTATGACAAGGGACGTGTCGAGTTTTCCGGTTCCGTTTCTGCGAAATGGCGGCCTGTCGATCGTTTTGCCGCCTCGCTTGTCCTTCGCGAGGATATGTTCGGTACGGAATGGGCCCCGGTTATCCCGGCTTTCTTCATCGACGGGGTACTGTCGAAAAAAGGCAATATCGTGGCGAAAGCATCCATCTCCCGGAACTACCGTTTTCCCACGCTGAACGACCTCTATTTTCTGCCGGGCGGTAATCCCGACCTGAAAAGCGAGCACGGCTTCACATACGACGTGGGGTTGTCGTTCTCGGTGGGGAAAGAAAATGTATATGCTTTGAGCGGTGGTATCAACTGGTTCGATTCGCACATCGACGACTGGATCATCTGGCTACCCACAACCAAGGGATTCTTCTCCCCCAGAAACCTCAAAAAGGTACATGCTTACGGGGCAGAGACCAACGCCCACCTTGATATAATGCTCGGAAAGGACTGGAAACTGGATATGAACGGAACTTTCTCGTGGACTCCCTCGATCAACGAGAGCGAACCGATGAGTCCGGCAGACCAATCCGTCGGCAAACAGTTGCCATACGTGCCGGAGTTTTCCGCAACGGTGACCGGACGTCTGTCATGGCGGACATGGAGCCTGCTTTACAAATGGTGTTATTACAGCCAGCGTTATACCATGTCGAGTAATGACTATACCCTGACGGGCTATCTGCCCCCTTACTTCATGAATAACGTGACACTGGAAAAACAGCTCTCTTTCCGATGGGCCGATCTGTCGCTAAAGGGCAGCATCAACAACCTGTTCGATGAAGAATACCTTTCCGTATTGTCCCGTCCCATGCCGGGCATCAATTTCGAGATATTCATCGGCATAACACCCAAGTTCGGAAAAAACAAAAATAGTAAACGATAATCTGCATCAATATGAACGCATTAAAGAATTTAAGCCTGATTTTGTTGCTTTCTCTGGCATTTACAGGCTGCCACAACAAAAGCTCAAAAATCAATGATTTCAACCTGCTGCTTTATGCTCCCGAATATGCCTCCGGCTTCGACATCAAAGGGGCGGGCGGGAAGGAAAGCGTACTGATAACCGTCAGGAATCCCTGGCAGGGAGCGGACAGTGTAACCACATGGCTGTTTATCGTCCGCAACGGTGAAGAGGTTCCCGAAGGGTTTGCAGGACAGGTACTCAAAGGAGACGCCAAACGTATCGTGGCGATGTCTTCCACTCATATCGCCATGCTTGACGCAATCGGTGAAGTCCGGTGTATAACCGGCGTTTCGGGAATCGACTACATTTCCAACCCAGACATCCAAGCCCGCCGCGACAGTATTGGTGATGTCGGCTATGAAGGGAACATCAACTACGAGTTGCTGCTCTCGCTCGATCCCGACCTCGTTCTGCTCTATGGGGTGAACGGCGCAAGCGCAATGGAAAGCAAACTCGAAGAACTCGACATACCGTTCATGTATGTCGGCGATTATCTTGAAGAGTCGCCTCTCGGCAAGGCCGAATGGATGGTAGTGCTTTCAGAAGTCACAGGAAAACGTGAGAAGGGTGAAAAAGCCTTTGCCGCAATCCCGGTCAGATACAACGCCTTGAAAAAGAAAGTGGCCGACAGTACCCTCGGCACTCCTTCGGTTATGCTTAATGTTCCCTATGGCGACTCGTGGTTCATGCCTTCAACCCAAAGTTATGTAGCCCGCTTGATTACTGATGCGGGAGGCCGCTATATCTACCAGAAGAACACGGGAAACGCTTCTATCCCCATTGACTTAGAAGAAGCATATCTGCTCGCGTCGGATGCGGACATGTGGTTGAACGTGGGAATGGCGAACTCCCTTGACGACTTGAAGGCATCATGTCCGAAATTCACCGATACCCGATGTTTCAAAAATGGAGAGGTGTATAACAACAACGCCCGTACCAACACAGCCGGGGGTAACGACTATTACGAGTCTGCCGTCGTGAATCCTGACATCGTGCTCCGCGACCTCGTGAAGATATTCCATCCTGAACTGGTGCAGGAAGAGTGTGTGTATTACAAGCAACTGAAATAGATGCGTTCCCGTTCGACTATATTATTCTCCATATTGATTACGCTCACGGTCGGTCTTTTTTTACTGGACTTGGCCGTGGGAGCTGTCAACATTCCGATCCGCGATGTATGGGCAGCACTGACCGGGGGAAATTGTTCCCGTGCCACGGAAAAAATCGTACTCAACATACGCCTCATAAAAGCTATAGTGGCACTGTTGGCCGGGGCTGCCTTATCGGTCAGCGGTCTTCAGATGCAGACCCTCTTCCGTAATCCTCTTGCCGGTCCCTATGTCCTTGGCATCAGTTCCGGTGCAAGTCTCGGTGTGGCACTTGTGGTACTTGCCGGGATCGGTTCATCAATAGGCATTGCCGGAGCAGCGTGGGTGGGTGCGGCTGTCGTGTTGCTCGTGATAACTGCCGTCGGACAGCGAATAAAAGACATCATGGTAATCCTGATTCTGGGCATGATGTTCTCATCGGGCGTAGGTGCTGTCGTGCAGATATTGCAGTACCTCAGCAAAGAGGAATCGCTGAAAGCCTTTGTCATTTGGACGATGGGGGCTTTGGGTGACGTCACCTCCGGACAACTTCTGATTCTTGTTCCATCGGTGTTTGCCGGACTGCTGTTGGCTGTACTGACCATCAAACCGCTTAACCTCCTGCTGTTCGGAGAGGAATATGCCGTAACAATGGGACTGAATATTCGGCGTTCACGCAGCCTGTTGTTTCTCTCGACAACGCTGCTCGCCGGAACGATAACCGCTTTTTGCGGTCCGATAGGTTTCATAGGTCTCGCTATGCCTCATGTCACAAGAATGCTTTTCCAAAATAGCGATCATCATGTCCTTCTGCCCGGAACAATTCTTTCGGGAGCATCGATATTGCTTCTTTGCGACATCATTTCTAAAATATTCACCTTGCCGATCAACGCCATTACAGCTCTATTGGGAATCCCAATCGTCGTATGGGTGGTTTTACGCAACAAATCCATCACCGCATGATAGAATTACAGCATTTTTCCATAGGTTACAAAGAAAACTCGTTGCTCCACGAGGTAAATGCCACGATAAAAAAAGGTCAACTGACAGCCCTTATCGGAAGAAACGGGACAGGAAAATCGACGTTGCTCCGCGCCATAGCCGGTCTGAACCGGTGTTATTCCGGAAAAATCATTCTCGACGGGCACGACATCGCCTGCATGAAAACCGAAGATATGGCAAAAACGCTGGCTGTCGTCACGACCGAGCGCACGCGCATCGCCAACCTGCGGTGCAAGGATGTCGTAGCCATAGGCCGTGCTCCTTATACCAACTGGATAGGTAGGATGCAAGAAACAGATAAGGAGATAGTCATGCAATCGCTCATTTCGGTGGGAATGGAGGCTTATGCAAACCGCACGATGGATAAAATGTCGGATGGCGAATGCCAGCGTGTGATGATTGCTCGTGCATTGGCACAGGATACTCCTATCATTCTCCTTGATGAACCGACTTCCTTTCTTGACATGCCTAATCGCTACGAACTTGTGGCGTTGCTTCGTAGGCTTGTCCACGACGAGAAAAAATGTATCATGTTCTCGACACATGAACTTGACATCGCGTTGTCCATGTGCGATTCGATAGCATTGTTAGATACCCCGAATTTAAGTTGCTTGACCGCGTCTGAAATGCAGAAAAGCGGATACATTGACAGACTTTTCCAAAATGAAAACATCCGTTTCGACTCCTTATGCGGTACAATGATTTTGAAACAATGAGTATATACACTGTAGAAAATTTTACTTCAGACATCACTGTTGAAGGATACATCGCCGAATTCCGTGACGAACCACATTTTCTTGAACTTTGCAAACAATGTACCAATTACGGTAAAAGTTGGGGGTGTCCTCCATTTGATTTTGATACGGAATCGTTTCTCCGACAATACAAGTATGCACATCTTATGGCAACGAAGATAATCCCTGAAGACAAAGATATTCCGATTGAATATACACAAAAACTCATTTTACCGGAACGGATACGAATCGAGAGCGAATTATTGGATATGGAACGGAAATATGGAGGGCGTTCATTTGCCTATATAGGTAAATGTCTTCACTGCTCAGATAACGAGTGTACGCGTAACTGCGGCACACCATGCCGACACCCGGAAAAAGTGCGTCCGTCACTCGAAGCCTTCGGATTTGACATAGCCAAAACGCTTTCTGAACTTTTTAACATCGAACTTCTTTGGGGAAAGGATGGCAAATTACCTGAATATCTTGTTCTCGTAAGCGGATTTTTTCATAATGAATACGAACTTTGCAACATAGCATACTAATGATTCGGACATGAAATAAACAGACAAACTAACCACATTCGGTTCAATCTGTTTTGTGATTTCAAATGAATTATAATTAGATATGTAAAAAGCGACGCTGGAGCTTGAAATAAGTAACGGTTTATCGGTGTATTCTCCGTTAAACCGTCCTGTTTTCGTTAAACGAAAACACAACTTGCTGTCCGCAGGAGCGGACCACATTTATCCAATAATTATTGTGTATTAGCCCATTGTATGGCTATTCTCCTGTGATTTACGAGGCATTTCCATCAGGTGTTTGCCGGCTGCTCTCCCCATAAAAGGGTGGATATCTCTCCATAATCATATGACTTACGTCCATAATTCGGGAATAAGGAGGCGAATATACGGGAAATCTGCCCTTTACATGCCCTATTGTCCATTAATGGATTGTTACTTCTACACATCTACAAATGGAGAGCGGCAGTGAGCCGTATATGGTTTATGGTTTTTCTGCATTATCTTCATTAATGGATTACTACTTCTACACTTCTGCAAATGGAGAATGTAGCCGTGTACACCTTATGGTCTTCCTTCATAATTCTCCATTAACGGATTAATACTTTTACACTCCCATAGACCGATAATTTAAGAATCCGTATCCGGACGGATGCGCGCTCTCACGCCTGCCCATAAGGATTAAAAAGGAACGGTGGACAAGGAAACGGAATCCCGCTCGCTTTTCCACACCACTACGGGCCTCTGATGTCGCCTCCGCATAGGAAGAACCGTCCGAACGGAACGGCATCTCCGTCCCCCCCGTCATGTGTATCATGACAATAACTGACTTTGGATGACTATAAGTGACAGGTGGTTTCATCCTGTTCTCTTCTTCCTTTATTTTGTATTCCGAGACAATACCAGTTGTGTAATTTAATAATTTAAGATTTTAAAATATGGATTCAGAAAAGGAAAAGAACCGGCTTTCCGATATCGTTCTCGAGAGGGTCGGACTCACGGGGAACCTTCTGTCAGCTCCCGTTTCCCCATCCCTGGAACCAGTGGTGGAGATACCAAGTCATGGAAGTCAGGTCCGGGCAGGGAAAGTGACAGGTCCGGAGGAATACAAGAGGAGGTTTCTGGTTCCCGCTCCCAGAGCCGCTGAGTGGAAGACCGCCTACATTGATGGGAGACTGCACCGCCGGATCGCCATGCTGGTCAGGGCCGCCGGCTGCGGCAGCATCTCCGGTTTTATCATCCGGTTGTTGGAACTCCATATGGAGGAACACAGGGAGGACATCGCCTCCCTGCTCGGTGAGGTCTACCGTCCCTGGGATGAGGACGGACAGCCGGGAGGAACACCTCGCCGATAAAACGTTGTCATTGTCCAAGAAGGCATATCATGACAGGAAAGAACGTAAAAGAGCGGATTGGTCTTGGCGGGATGGACGCGGACCGCATCCGTGAGATCATGGGGGAAGCGCCTGCCTGTCCCCGGAAGAGACGTGGAACGTCCGGTAACGACATTATACGTCCCGCAAGGAAAAATGGCCCCATGCAACCGTCCGTCTACGGGGAGGAATACCTGCATGGCATTGCGGGCGTGCAGCGTCGGTCGCTGCATATTCCCGCCGCCCTGCACCGGAAACTGTCCATCCTGGCGGGAGCCTCGAGAAACGGAAAGGTCACTCTGGAGGGGTTCATCAACCACCTTGTCTCGCGGCATCTGGAAGAATACAGGGAAACGACGGACATGATTCTGGAGGAGTCCCTGCCCGGCCCGGTCATAAAGGCTCGTCCCCCATGACAGGGGATCTCCCCCGATGGGAGCATTATTTTTGTTTCTGAAACAATAGTGTTTAACTTTTAATGAAAAAGAAGTATGATGAAAAAAGAAAAAGAGTTGTTGGTTGCCATCGCCAGCCAGAAGGGTGGCGTGGGAAAATCCGTCTTTACGGTACTGCTGGCCAGTGTCCTGCATTACCGCAAAGACGTGCGTGTGGCGGTTGTGGACTGTGACTCCCCGCAGCACAGCATCGCCCTGATGCGTGAGAGGGACATGGAGAATGTCATGAAAAATGATGACCTGAAGGTGAACCTGTACCGGCAGTACGAAAGAATCCGTAAGCCTGCCTATCCGGTCATCAAAAGCGACCCGGAAAAGGGGGTGGAAGACCTGCGGCGTTATATGGACGAAAAAGGGGAGACTTTCGATATCGTGCTCTTCGACCTTCCCGGAACGCTCCGCAGCGAGGGGGTGGTTCATACCGTTGCCGCGATGGACTATATCTTTGTCCCGCTCAAGGCGGACAATATCGTCATGCAGAGTTCCCTGCAGTTTACCAAGGTGCTGGAAGAGGAGCTGATCGCCAAGGGGAACTGCAACTTGAAAGGAATCCGGCTGTTCTGGAACATGGTGGATAGAAGGGGACGGAAGAATTTGTATGATGCCTGGAACCGGGTCATCCACAGGATGGGGCTGCGGCTGCTGTCCTCACACATTCCGAACACCCTCCGCTACAACAAGGAGGCGGACCCTGTCTGTAAGGGTGTCTTTCGTTCCACGCTGTTTCCACCCGATCCCCGTCAGGAGAAAGACTCCGGCCTTCCTGAACTGGTGGAGGAGATATGCCATGCCATCGGTCTGGAGGAATCCGATACCGAGCGGTAGCGGATGATAGGATACAGACACCTTGAATAAGGGCTTTTAGCCTAAGATAAAGTAAGATAATTGCATGATAATAAGTTTTTTACAGATGTGACTTCTCCTATAAAAGCATTACCTTAGTAGTGTAATGTGCGCCAAGAGGTCACACAAGTAATTGTTCAGCATCGTGTCTGAACCTATTGTTCCATCAATAGTAGCCTGAAGAGGCGTACGTGACTGGCAACGGTCGGGTGCGAAGCCCTCTTGACAACGACGTTCCAACCTAAGCATCATAGGCGAAGAATGTCAAAGCTGACTGATATGAGTAACCTAAGTGAATCGCCGTACCATCGTGACTATGAATTAGCTCACGGATATTTATGGGCCATTCCAAAAGGCAAGCAGTCAGGATAGTACGCTGTTACATCGTGCTACACGGATGTCGCACTGCTGGTGGATAGGCGGAGTCTAAGTCGGTCGTCAGTTATTTGTGCGAAACTTGGTAAGCCCGTATCTCTCCCGTCAGCCAATAACCGATGGGTGGCCAATTGTAAGAGCGGCCGAATGAGGTGCGGGTAAAGGATTGTGGAGAAAGCGAATGCCATGGTGTAATGCCCTGGATAAAGGTTTCAACGTCACCCTACGCGAAAGCGGGCAGACTTCCACAGGGTAATTCTTTGTGAAACGAATTGTAGAACTTCAAGTATAAAGAAACAGCAAAGGAACAAGGCGCAAGCCGAGTGTGCATCTTCAGCCGGACGCAAAACCGTGTGGAAAGGAATAGACTTCGCACGATGCGAACGTAAGGTATCAATCGTTCACTGACTGCTATGTTCGGTATTAATGCAGACTGAATCCTTAATCATTTATCCAAACTCTTGAAATATCAAAGCCTGATTTAAGTGCAGATAACTGATAGAGTTTGGATAAATGGAAAGTTTGAATAAAATACATTATTATCAATTTCTACAGATATTTTTCCTTGCGCTCACACCCCACTGCATATTTGAGAAAACAGAATGATTTAACATACTATTTTTCATATCCAATCTTTTTTAATACTCCCCATGATAATACTCACTATAAAAAGTCCAATCGAATAATTTTACGCGGTGATAAATGAAATTAATAGAAAGCGATTACCTTTGAAGAAAAAGTCTGTAATTTGGTCAAGAGAAAAGTACAATAGGTCAAAACATGGATATTATAATTCGCTTTATTTGCACTACCATTTTAAATCTAATTGTATTAATCCTTATTATAAACTTTAATATCTGCACTATGAAGAGAAAAGTACTATTAAGCACATTGTTTCTAATACTACATTTCACTGTAGCATTAGCACAGCAAGTAACTATTTCAGGGCAAGTGTTGGATGAGAAGAGTGAACCTCTTATCGGTGCCACGATAAATATCGAAGGTACCACCAATGCAGTAATCACCGATTTAGAAGGAAAGTTCACGATAAAAGTACTTCCTTCTGAAAAACTGGTCATCAGTTATCTGGGATATAAGCCCAAAACTATCACTATCGGAAAGAACCGAAGATTTGATATCATTCTAGACCCTTCAGTCACAGAGATGGATGAGGTGGTTGTTGTAGGCTATGGTAGCCAGCGAAAAAGTGATATTGCAACCGCCGTTGCTTCTGTGAATATAAAAGATATTGTAAACAGTAGTTCTACGCAGACGTTGCAAGCACTACAAGGCAAAATCAGCGGAGTACAGATTATCCCCACAGACGGTTCATTGTCAAGCGGAATGACTTTCAGAATCAGAGGTGTCAACTCCGTCACAGGAGGAACCCAGCCTCTCTTCGTCATTGATGGTGTACCAATGCCTACTCAACAGATCACCAATGAAGATACCGAAACGGTAAACAATCCTCTGCTGGGACTGAATCCAAATGATATTGAATCCAATTTGAATTATTGGAATCCTCGTCCTATCAAAAAGGATAATCCATATTTGACCGTCCAAAGGAAGCTCTCTCCACAGACTGTGGAGGATTTCGCCAATAGACTGTTCATCTACCAGGTAGGAAAAAACAATCATATCGGCTTTCCATTCCGCAAACCCTCCCAGATGGAAATCCTTAACTTTGAAATGAGGAACTATTTTGCAGAGACCAATACCAATTATAAAGCCTTTGCCACGGGTGGTGACAAGGCACAAAGCTGTTGGATGGCCAATTTTGTTCCTTTTGACAAGGTTACAGACATATATCTCTTTGAATCCGCTATTGACGCAATGAGTTTCTACGAAATAAACCATTATACTAAAGAAACCACATGCGCATTCATAAGCACGGGGGGATATGTCACCAAATCCCAAATAGAGAATATAAGCCGTATATTCCCATCTGATAAGGTAAAGTGGAATTGTTGCTATGACAATGATGCCAGCGGTAATGGTTTTGACATCACCACAGCATATTATCTCAAAGGTGAGGAATGTAAAGCTTTTGCAAGGACCAACACTGGAGACACATATAAGACCATCTATTTAAGTTTCCCGGATGGAAACACACAGACCTTCAAAGAAGATGCATTTTCCTCCGGCGAGTATCTTAAACAACATGGTATAGACAATGTAAATATCATCAAACCTTCACGGTACAAAGATTGGAATGAGCTTCTTGTCTATTACAAAAGATTTGATTTGAACCTGGGTCCAGGAATGAAATTCATCCCGGCTATCGAAAAGACCATATCCCAACTGAATCTAAGAGGATATGAACAATTGGCCAATAGTATCAGTTCTTCCACAAAAGAACTGGCGGATTCTCTGCTTGAGCAAGCCAATTACTGCATTTCCGCACCTCTTGCCGAGAGCGGCGCTTATACTCTTATGGTAGACTGTAATATCTTCATGGGGCTGGACACGATGGTACCGGTACCAAGCAACTTATATGTTATAGAAAAGTGCACGCAAAAAAAGATATCGGCACATGCCATAAATGAATTTCTTAAAAAAGAATATATAAACATTTTTAGAGACATGAGTTCATCTGATTTCAAAAATTTTCTAGAGAAAGACATCCTAACTTATACAAAGGGTGCTGTAGAAAAGAATTTTGAGAAAGTGATATTGACTTTCGGATGGAGCCTTAAACCTTCAATTCTAAAAAAAAAGAGTTTTGACTTAGAACATGGTATATAGCATAACAATACAGCATGATACCATAATAGTAGCTGTTTCAAGCAGACATGTTGTCACAATTCCTGCCAGGTTTAATGGAATGATTCTCGGGCTTTGGAACTTGATACAGATTTTCGTTGCCTACTGTAATGAGAATCCGAATTGGGTGAGTAATGTCCGGTCACTGTGGGGTGACCGATTCAAATAGGGACAGGTATGGAACGGATGCCTATTCATGCCCCTATTATAGCTGACACATGGACTTTTATACATTCTTGCACTTTTTAAGTGGGTAAAAAAGTACTATTTGTATTTTATACAAAAAATTGTTTGCTTAATGAAATGGAACATACATTGCCAATGATATTTAATACCTATATATAGGTATTAGATGCGTTTTTATACCCAAAAAATGGTATTTTTATAATCTTTTGTAATATCTAATTTTGCGTCCTAAAATAGATCTTTTATCGAAGAGAGATACAGTTTCCTTATATTTGAACTGGGGCTTCTGTAAAGTGCGATAAATATGAGGCTGGAACGGAGCTATCAGAAGAATTTTGGAGAAAATCCGTTTTTTAACTTAGTTAGATCTATCAATGAAAATATAAGTATTTATCTGCGTTGTATTAAGATATAGCATATCAGAACTACAACCATCCCGTTTTTTATTTAGATTTGCAGTTTGCTTTTAATCACTCAAGATCCGTATTACTATGTATGGAACTTAAATAAAGTACTAATATATATTGGATTTTCCTAAATATAATGCAGTTGCTATATTGTTAGACAACAGACGGTTGAGGTCTGTGAGATTATGCAACGGCACCAACAAAAACAACATGTATTTTTAATAATTTTAGTTTTGTTACACACAATGGTTTGTTTTAATTTAAAATTTACATATAATTTTGCATTGTTAATAAATATGATGTTACTTATGAAAAAAGGTATTTTGGGGTGTAATATTATATACTTGTTTATACTTATTTGCATAGGAATTGCCCTCCCTATCAAATCGCAAAACAATTACAAAGTAAAACTTACAGGCACTGTTTATGAGTACGACCACAACAACAAGCGTTTGCCTTTAGAATTTGCAGCTGTGTCTATTCCTGAAATTGCACTAGGGACAACCTCTGATGAAAATGGTAGATACATACTGGAAAACGTACCTACTGGTAAAATTCGTATGCAAATTCAATATTTGGGCAAAGTCTCCATTGACACCTTAATAAATGTAAATAAGGATTTGGTTCTTAATTTTACAATGAGGAATGAGGATTTTAAGTTGAAAGAAGTTACAGTAACTGCAACCAACAGCCGTTCAGGCAAATCCACATCTTCTCACATTTCCCGCTCTGCTATGGACCATATGCAAGCGACCAGTTTATATGATGTAATGTCATTGATGCCAGGTGGAATTTCACAGAATCAAGATATGAGTTCGGCACAACAGATTAACATCCGTCAAGTTTCCAGTTCCAGTGGTCCGGAAGCTCCGATGAATGCTATGGGCACCGCAATAATTCGTGATGGTGCCCCCATCTCAAATAATGCTAATCTATCTGCGATGAGCCCTACGGTATTAAGTGGTACGGAAACACCCGCTTCATTGGCCGGAGGTGCCTCGCCGGCTGGTGGAACCGATGTTCGTAGTATTTCTACTGAAAATATAGAGTCTATACAAATCGTTCGTGGTATCCCTTCTGTTGAATATGGTGATCTGACCTCAGGAGCAGTAATTATTAATACAAAAGCTGGTCGTGAGCCGCTACGTGTCAAAGCAAAAGCCAATCCCAATATCTATCAGGTGTCTATGGGAACCGGTTTTGAACTTGGAAAAAAGAAAGGCGCTTTAAATGTAAGTGCAGATTATGCTTATAATACGAATAATCCAATATCCAGTTACCAGCACTATCAGCGTGCCACAACAAAGTTGCTCTATTCAAATACTTTCTTTAATAATAAGTTACGTACCAATTCCAGCTTTGATTTTATTTATGGTAAGGATCAACGTGAACGTAATCCTGATGATGAACAAACTAAAACAGCTTCGGAAGGCCGCGATATAGGTTTTACTTTGAATACCAATGGTACATGGAATATAAATAAGGGCTGGTTAAAAACACTACGCTATGTATTGTCAGGTACGTATATGGATAAAGACAGTTATTATGAAACCGTATACAGTTCTGCTACATCTCCTTATTCCATGACCACTACAAACGGTGCGGTACTTAGTAACTTTGCAGGTCAGCATATCTATGATGCCAATGGTAATCAAATTACTAATTTTGGACCGGAAGACATAAATCATTATGCTGTTTATCTACCAAGCAGCTATTTGGGACACTATGAGATCGATAGTCGTGAAGTTAATTTGTTTGCTAAAGTGACGAGTTCTCTATTCAAGGCGAGCGGTCATGTAAACAACCGCATCTTGATTGGTGCGGATTTCCGGAGTGACGGTAACGTTGGTAAAGGAAAAACTTATGACCCAAGTACTCCTCCTTATCGTAGTCAATACGGTCATAATTCATCTTTCCGTCCACGTAACTATAAGGATATTCCTTTCATTAACCAATTTGGTGCATATGTGGAAGATAATTTCAAATGGTCCATAAGCGGTACGCATGATTTGAACATTCAGGCTGGTGTGCGTTATGATCATACCTCAGTAGTAGGAGGCATTTTCTCGCCACGTGTAAATGCATCCATTGATTTGATTCCGAATCTATTAAGTCTTCAGGGAGGTTACGGTATTGCTGCAAAGATGCCTTCTCTTCTCTATTTATATCCAGAAAATGCATATTTTGAATATATCAATATAAATGAGCTTACCAATGAAAATATTCCGGAAAGCCAGCGCTTGTTTATGACTACCACAGAAGTTCGGCAAGTAGATAACTCAGATTTGAAGATTGCCCAAAATCATAAAGCAGAAGTCGGTTTTAATTTACGAGTGGGTAAAACCAATCTGAATGTAATAGCTTATAAGGAGCGTCTGAAGGATGGTTATGTAATGAGCCAAACCTTCAACACCTTCAATACATTTATCTACAATGAATACCAGCGCACAGAAAACGGGATAGAGCTTAGTAGTAGCCTACCGGTATTGTCTACTTATGCAAAACCAACTAATAATTTAAATATAGAAACTAAAGGTTTAGAATTTGATTTGAATATCGGACGTATTGATGCTATCCGTACGGCCTTCCAAATAAATGGCTCATGGATGCGTACTAAGAGTTGGCGTCAGGGTTATAGCTTCTATGACAATAGCGAAGATGCTGCTTCAGCCCGTAAACCGGTGGCCATTTATTCTCAAGAAGGCAATGCAAGTTACAAACAACAATTTGTAACGACTTTACGTGCCACTCACAATATCCCGCGTATCGGTTTTGTTGTTACGATGACAGCACAAGCTATTTGGCAGCAGTCTAATTGGAATACATTTGGAAACGATTCTATACCTGTGGGCTATTTAGCATTGGAAGATGCGTCTGTAAATATGTTTCCCAAGGGGAAATATACCACTACCCAGCAAGTAAAGGATGCAGGATATGGATATATGTTGAATAATGTAAGTCATAATAATGCTATAAAAGAATCATACAGTCCTTATTTTTGTTTTAACTTGAATGTAACTAAAGAAATTAGCAATATGCTACGTGTTTCTTTCTTTGCCAACAATATGTTCAGAAGTTATCCGCGCAGAGAATCCAAACGTAATCCGGGTTCATATATTCAATTGAATAACCGATTTTT
The DNA here is from genome assembly GCF_025147485.1 of Bacteroides uniformis. Taxonomy (NCBI): domain Bacteria; kingdom Pseudomonadati; phylum Bacteroidota; class Bacteroidia; order Bacteroidales; family Bacteroidaceae; genus Bacteroides; species Bacteroides uniformis. The sequence continues at coordinate 3,381,008 of NZ_CP102263.1, forward strand.
CTTTGGGCTGGAATTATCACTCACTTTATAATGTTTAGGAAGTTATGAAAAAATATTTAATATATTTGTTTACATTGGCAAGTACCCTTTTGATAGGATGCGATTCGTTCAGGGACATGTCTGGCACAGCAGAAGTGAATCCTATCACAGTGGATGTATATTTGGATATTACCGTTGAAAATATATCCACACTGAAAGATCTGACTGTAAAGTTCGACAATTACGATGAAGATTTACATTATGTAAAAGAAGTAACTGATAATAGTGTGAAAGTTGACGGAATTATCCCCGGAATTTATTCGGTAACAGTATCCGGTACAGCGATCGATACAGAAAACAATGAATACTACATCAATGGCAATTCTGTAAATGCGGCATTATTTAAGCATGGTAGCGCATTGAATATTGAAGTACAAGGGCTTAAAGTGAGCCCATTAATATTCAAGGAGATTTATTATTGCGGTAGCCGTCCGGAAAAAGGAGGAGTCTATTTCCGAGACCAGTTCTATGAGATATACAATAACTCTGCTGACATTTTGTATTTGGACGGTATTTATTTCGCAAATTTAACTCCGGGTACAGCTACCACTAAATTACCTATTTGGCCGGAAGCGGACGGTAATAATTATGCATATGGAGAACGTGTGTGGAAATTTCCAGGAAATGGAACCGAATATCCGTTAGCGCCAGGTGAATCTTGCATCATTTCTCAATTTGCCGCTAACCATCAGTTGGACATCTATAACCCTCAAAGTCCTATAGACGGCAGTAGTTCTGAGTTTGAGTTTAATATGAATAATCCAAACTTCCCTGACCAGGCAGCTTATGATATGCAACATGTTTTCTACCAAGGAAAAGCAGAGATGGGAAGTATACCACAATATTTGACATCCGTATTCGGAGGTGCTTATGTGATTTTTCGTGTTCCTGAAGGAGAAGCTTGGGATCCGGTCAACGATGAAAATATGAAGACAACAGATCTTAGCAAACCGAACAGCAATGTTTATTATGCAAAAATACCTATTAAATATGTATTGGATGCTGTTGAAGCAGTAAACAATGAGTCAAAGATGAATGCAAAACGTGTCCCCGGTGTACTTGATGCAGGTATTACTTGGGTAGGAGCTACTTATTGCGGTTTAGGTATTGCTCGCAAATTGTCCACAGACGAAGAAGGTAATCCTATTATTCGCGAAGAAACAGGTACATATATATATCAGGATACAAACAACAGTACGGATGACTTTGAACGTGGCGTTGTTCCTGTAATGCGTCGTAATGGAGCAAAAATGCCTTCATGGAATCACACATTGTAATAATTAACTAAAAAGACAGAACAATGAAAAAACAATATATGAACTATATGAAAAGCTGCCTGCTGGTAATGATAGCCTGCCTTGTAAGTATGGTGGGAGCGGCACAGGGCTTCTCTCCCGCCGCTATGGAACAATTGAAAACAAGACGACTATGGTCTCATTCACAGAATGCTGCCGGTATGCCATTCGATGATATTCAGAATTATTCGAATGTTATATTGGGATATGACTTACAGGACGGAAACTATTGCCGTCCGCAAGAGGGGCAGAAAGAGGCTATCGTAGGTGTATCCAGTGAAGGCTTTATCAATCTGAAAAATGCATATGTGTGGGGAGCATTTAATTTTGCACAAAAAAATCTGACAGATGCCGGATATAACGCCTCCATTGCCGATCCATTCAGGGGAATGCCTTACTATGTCGCAGACCAGCACTTAAGTAAATGGAGAAATCAATATTACGATCTGAAGTTTCGTGCAGCTACTCCTTTACTTGGTAATCATTGGGCATTGGGGTTGGAAGGTAATTATGTAGCTACATTAGCTGCCAAACAGCGCGACCCGCGTGTGGATACCCGTTTTTATACGCTGGGACTGACGCCGGGGATTACTTACAAGTTGAATAATTCACACAAGTTTGGTGCAAGTTTCAAGTATAGTTCTATCAAGGAAGACTCAAGAATGAGTAATGTCAACTCTTATGTGGATCAGGACTATTATATATTATACGGTTTGGGAACAGCCATAAAAGGAATAGGCAGCGGTGTAACCAGCAATTATATTGGAGACCGTTTCGGTGGAGCTCTCCAGTACAACTTCAGTATGCCCTCTTTCAATTTACTGCTTGAGGGCAGTTACGATGTAAAAGCGGAAACTGTTCAGCAGAGCTATACGACTCCTAAAAAAATAGCCGGTGTAAAAGATAAAACTGCTCATGTTTCTTTAACGATGATTCAGGAAGGAAAGGACTATACCAATTATATGAGAACCACATATACAAATCGTAACATCGATGGTATTCAGTATATTTCTCAACGCGATAACTCTGAATCACAAAGTGGCTGGGTGGAATTATATAATAACATCCGTTCTACGTACAAGGCACAAACCGCTTCTCTTAATTATGCATTAAGCAGAAACCGCGGGAATGAATATAGTTGGAAAGCAGAATTAAATGTGAATTATACCAAGCAAGACGATGGATATTTAATGCCTAATTCTGTACAGAATGCAGAAAATTTATCTTTAGGCTTAGGTGGCAAAAAAAATTTTGTTTTAGGCAATAGTTTGAATCGCAGGCTTTTAATAGATGTTCATGTTGCGTATAACAATAATCTGGGAGGTGAATATGTATATGGTGGCAGCCATGCAGACTATCCAACTGTAACCGAATTACAACAAGGGCTGACTAATTATTATACCTGTGATTACTATCGTATTGGCGGGTCGATAACGTATTCGCAACAAGTCAGAGAAAACAGACGTATGAACTTATTTGCAAAAGTTGTATTCGATCGTGTAAATACCTCTGACTATGATTATGATGGGCGTACTCATTTATCGATAAGTTTAGGATGTAATTTTTAATGCTACATAACGAAATCTATATTACAAAACATGCGTAAATTAATAACTGGAAGTTTGATGCTCTGCAGCATATTATCTCTGCGGGCACAGACATTTGTTAAACCGGCTGTGAAAGTAAAGGACACCTCTTTTGCTGTAATTACAGATAAAGGGACATTTCAGGCTTGTGAAGCCGAGCTTAAAGCCTATCAGGAGATTCTAGGAAAGGAAGGGTTGCCTACGTTCATCGTATACAATGAATGGAATAAACCGGAAGATGTAAAGAAAGTTATTGTTAAACTCTACAAAAAGGATAAATTGGAAGGAGTGGTATTTGTCGGTGATATCCCTATTCCAATGCTCCGCAAAGCCCAGCATATGACTTCCGCTTTTAAAATGGATGAGAAAAACAATGACTGGAGAGATTCTTCAGTGCCCAGCGACCGTTTCTACGATGATTTCGACCTACAATTCGATTTTTTGAAACAGGACAGTGTCGAAAATAATTTCTTCTATTATAATTTGGCTATAAAATCTCCACAGCAAATTCGGTGTGACATATATTCTGCACGTGTCAAAGCTGTTGATAACGGCGAAGAACCGCATGCGCAAATCAGCCGCTATTTTAAAAAAGTGGTGGCTGAGCACCAGATAAACAATAAATTAGACCAATTCTTCTCCTATACAGGTGATGGCTCTTACTCTAACTCATTGACTGCATGGACACCGGAAACCTTTACTATTCGCGAACAAATGCCGGGCGTATTCGATAAAGAGGGACGGGCCCGTTTCATCCGTTATAATTTCAGCGATTATCCCAAGGACGATGTCATTAATATGCTGAAACGCACAGATCTGGACTTGTCTATTTTTCATGAGCATGGTATGCCCGAACGTCAATATCTTTCCGGTAGTCCCGCTACTAATAGGTGGAATGCTCATGTAGATGCAATGAAGTACTATTATCGTGGTTTAGCGCGTAGAAAGCAAAACAACAAAAAGTCTTTCGACGAAATGCTGGATATGATGAAAAACACATACGGTTTGGACACTACTTGGATTGCAGGCTATGATGATCCCAAAGTAATTGCAGAAGATTCTTTACTAGACCTGCGCACCGGTATTATCCTGTCGGAAGTTACAGAGTTTAAGCCTAATAGCCGTATGGTAATTTTCGATGCATGCTATAATGGTGATTTCCGGGAAAAAGATTACATTGCCGGACGTTATATCATGTCGGAAGGAAAATGCGTAACTACTTTTGCCAATTCAGTCAATGTACTGCAAGATAAAATGGCAAACGAAATGCTCGGCCTGTTAGGTATGGGAGCACGAGTGGGGCAATGGGCTAAATTGACGAATATTCTCGAATCGCACATTACCGGTGACCCTACTCTACGTTTTCATTCTATCAATGAGGTAGATGCCAATGCTTTGTTCAAAGAACCATATAGCGAGTCCCGCATGTTGGAGTTATTACAGTCGCCCTATGCCGACATACAGAATTTTGCTTTGCACAACCTTTATCGCAATGACTATCCGGGTATTTCTGATTTATTAAGAAAAACTTTTGAAACTTCCTCGTTCATGATGGTACGTTTCACCTGCTTGGCATTGCTTGAGAAGATTAGTGACAAAAACTTCCGGGAAGTCTTACACTTGGCCATTACGGATTCCTATGAATTTATTCGTCGCACCTCCGTTCGTATGATGCAACATGTGGGACTGAACGAGTATGTTTATCCGCAAATCAAAGCCTATGTAGAAGACAACCTATCCGAGCGTGTGGCATTTAATGTGAGTTTGGGGCTTCAAGTCTTTGATCAGGCAGCCGTACAGGCGGCAATTGATAAAGTAATGGCTGAGACCTATGTGTTGCAAGACAAGGAGGAGATGCGTAAGGTTTTGGAGAATGCCAATAATAGTCGTAGCATGCAAAAAGAGTTATTAAGCAAAGAAACTTCCGAACGTTGGCGCATCCTTTATTGCAATTCTCTGAAAAATCATATGGCACATGCCTGTGTAGACGGCCTCTTGGCTTTACTTACCGACTCCAGTGAAAGTGAAAAGCTAAAAACCTGTTTATTGGAGGCTTTTGCTTGGTTCACTCATTCTTATCGGAAGCCTGACATCCTTCGGGTATGCGATCAACTGAGAAAAGATAAGAGCTTATCCGAGAACCTTCGTGAAGAAGCCGACCGTACATATTACAGACTTAAAAATTAATTGGCCATGATTAAAAAAATAATATATCTGGCATTTCTTTTGCCATTGGCAGGAAATGCACAAACAACAGTCATAAAGCCATTGGTCAAACAACCTACCGCTTTTGCTATCATAACAGATAACCAAACTTATGCAAATACCAAAGATGCCATGCATCAGTACAAAACTGCGGTTGAAGATGATGGTTTGGCAACTTATCTGATCAGCGGTGACTGGCAAAATCCAGATCAAGTCAAACAGATAATCATCAAAACATATCAAGAATGCCCTTCATTGGAAGGTCTGGTTTTAATCGGCGATGTGCCTGTCGCATTGGTACGTAATGCGCAACACATGACTACTGCATTCAAAATGAATGAGAAAGCCTTTCCTTGGGATCAGTCTTCCGTACCTACCGACCGCTTTTATGATGATCTGAACTTAAAGTTTGAGTTCATCAGGCAAGACTCAGTAAATCATCAGCATTTCTACTACAAATTGACAGAAGACAGTCCCCAGCGGCTAAATCCTACTTTCTATTCAGCTCGTATCAAGTATCCGGAAAAAAAGGAAGGGGATAAATATGCGGCCATTGCCTCATATCTGAAGAAAGCTGCTGCTGCCAAGGCAGATAAGCATAATCAATTAGATCGGGTATTCTCATTCAATGGTGCTTCTTACAATTCCGATTGCCTGATTGTATGGATGGATGACGAAAAAGCTTATATGGAGAACTTTCCATTAGCTTTTGGTCGTCAAATGGGATTCAAACATTGGAACTTCCGAATGAAACACCCTATGAAATATAAGTTATTCAGCGAATTGCAACGAAAGGACCTTGACTTATTTATGTTTCATGAACATGGAATGCCAACAGGGCAGCTTATTAATGATGAATTGGCATGCACTGATTTCAATAATCGTTATAAAATGTTGAAGAGTACACTTTATAATGCAGTCATGTCCCATGTTGGAAAACGTGACAAAGACACCTTACGTATTCAGATGCAGGAAAAACGACAAGTGAATGAGGTGTTTTTTAAAGACCTGGACAATCCTAAGTTCTGGGAAGCAGACTCTCTTCACTACGCTGATGAACGTATCGTAACGGAAGATTTAATGAAGAGAAATCTTTCCACTAATCCGAAGATGATAATGTTTGATGCGTGCTACAACGGTTCTTTTCACGAAAACGACTATATAGCAGGACAATATATCTTTAATGACGGTCAGACATTAGTAGCACAAGGAAATACCCGTAACGTATTGCAAGACCGCTGGACTATTGAAATGATTGGTTTGTTGTCCCATGGTGTACGAGCCGGGCAATACAATAAGCTAATCGTATCACTTGAAGGTCATTTGTTTGGTGATCCCACTTTCCGTTTTGCTCCTATCGAAGCCAATACTTTAAGTACCGATATAACAATACACAAAGATGACAAAGCCTATTGGAAGAATTTGTTAAACAGCCCATACGCTGATGTACAAAGTTTGGCCATGCGTATGCTGGCTGACGCCGATACCCAAAAGGAATTATCTCCGTTGCTCCTGAAGAAGTACCGGGAAAGTGGCTTCAATACGGTTCGTATGGAAGCTATCAAGTTGTTGAGCCGTTATCAGGACGACAACTTCATCGAAGCATTACGCGAAGGTTTGAACGATACTTATGAAATGGTAGCTCGCCAAAGTGCCATTTATGCTGGATTTGTAGGTGACGATTCCTTATTGCCCGCTATTGTGGAAGCATTGGTCGAACATAATGAACGCTTACGCGTACAAATGAGTGCCAACAAGGCTTTAAGCCTTTATCCGAAAGAGAAAGTAGAAAAGACAATAGAAGACTTTTATGCAAAAGTTGACCGTTTGAATGAAAACGAAGAGAAAAAACGATTACTAAGAAGCCTGGAAAGAATGTTTGTACAAGAGGCAAAAGTCCATCAGACCTTGATGGATGTAGCTGCACCGGAAGCAAAACGTATCAGTGCAATCCGCAATGTGCGTAACTATACATTCCATTTCCACGTGGATGATTATTTGAATGTAATTCGTGATGCCGGTAATCCACAGGAAGTACGTGTAGTAATGGCCGAAGCATTAGGTTGGTTTACTAATTCTGTACAACGGCCACACATTCTTGAAGAAATAAAGAAGATGCAACAAACAGCCAATCTTCCGGAAGATTTAAAAGCAGAGCTTGAACAGACAATCAAAAGATTAAGTTTATAAATATGAATAAATACATCCTTTTGGCAATTACCGCTTTGTGCTTACAGGATATGCAGGCGCAAACAGTTGTACATCCTAGTATAAAAACAAAGACTACTTTTGCAATTGTAGTCGATCAGAAAAGTTATGATGAAGCGAAAAGTGAAATTGATGCTTATCGTACCAGTATAGAAAAAGAAGGTTTAGGTACTTACTTGCTAATTGATGATTGGAAAAGGCCCGAACCTATTCGTGAGCAACTTGTCAAATTGCATGAGAATGAGAAAACGCCTTTGGAGGGTTGCGTATTTATAGGTGACATCCCTATTCCAATGATTCGTGATGCACATCATCTATCTTCGGCTTTCAAAAGGTCTCCCAAAGCCAATTGGCAGAAATCAAGCGTTCCTTCCGACCGTTATTATGATGACTTCGGATTAAAATTTGATTATATTAAACAAGACAGTTTGATACCTGACTATCATTATATGACATTGCGTGCTGATTCTAAACAGTATATTTCACCGGATATTTATTCGGCCCGTATCCGTCCATTACATTTAGAAGGTGAGAACCGTTATCAGATGCTACGCGATTACTTAAAAAAGGCAGTTGCCGAAAAAGCAAAGCAAAATGCATTTGACCAACTGACTATGGCCCGTGGCCATGGTTACAATTCTGAAGATCCTTTGGCATGGAGCGGTGAGCAAATAGCCTTACGTGAGCAATTGCCGCAAATATTCAAATCGGGTAATACAGTGAAGTTCTATGATTTTAACATGCGCTATCCGATGAAACCATTATACTTGAACGAGATTCAGCGCGAAGGATTAGATGTCATGCTATTCCATCACCACGGTGGCCCCACCATGCAGTATATCAATGGCTATGAAAATGGTTCCGGTATTAATTTGAGTATTGAGAATGCCAAAATATTCTTGCGAAGCAAAGTGCCTTCATACGCCAAGAAACATGGGCGTGAAGCTGCTATCAAAGAATATGCCAAGCAGTATGGGGTGCCTGAAAGTTGGTGTGCGGAAGCTTTCGATGAGGAGAAAATAAAATCGGATTCCATTGTAAACCGTAATATGGATATCTATACTGAAGATATTCGTCTTTTGACTCCTAATGCGCGTTTTATATTGTTCGATGCTTGTTTCAACGGTTCTTTCCATTTGGATGACAACATTGTAGGCTCTTATATATTCAATAAGGGTAAGACCATTGCTACTATGGGATGTACGGTTAACACCATTCAAGATAAATGGCCGGATGAATTTCTCGGCTTGTTAGCTGCCGGTATGCGCATCGGGCAGTTCACTCGTTTTACCTGCTTCTTGGAAAATCATCTGATCGGTGACCCGACTTTTCACTTCACCAATAATGCCGGGCTGGATATGGACATCAACCAAGCTTTAGTTGCGCAGGAAGGAAATGTTACATTCTGGAAAAAACAGCTGAATTCCCCTATGGCTGACATGCAGGCAATGGCGCTCCGTCAATTGTCAATGGCAAATTATAGTGGTCTCGTTGAGTTGCTGAAGAAAAGTTACCACGAATCGAACTATTTCGTTGTGCGGTTGGAAGCATTACGCCTATTAGCTTTGAACTATCCGACAGAGGTTGCCGATGTATTGCAGACAGCCATGAACGACAGTTATGAACTGATCCGTCGTTATGCGGTGGAATACGTTGAAAAGAATTGCAATCCGGAATTGTTGCCGGCATGGATAGAAAGCTATTTATTACGCGGACATGAAAACCGCCATCGTTTCAGAATTTTTAGTGCTATCAACACGTTCGACCATGATATGGCTTTGAATGAATTGAAGAAACAGGCTGCCGATTGGTCTTTCTACGATTCTTCCTATGTGAATGAATTGTTAGAATACCTTCCTCGCCAAAAGAAAGGACTTGAAAGAGATTTTGCACTTATTGACAGTCCGGAAAGTACTACCAAACAGATACAAAGCGAAATAAGTAGGTTCCGAAATAAACCTATTGCTAAAGCTATTGAGCCATTACTGAACATTATAAAAAATGAAAGCCAAGAAGAAGAACTTCGCATATTGGCTGCTGAAACATTAGGCTGGTATAATTTATACTATAATAAAGCAGATATAATCAAAGAACTTAACACATTTAGAACTTCCAATCAAAAGCTAATGAACGAAGTTACCAAAACAATTAATAGGCTGAAAAGTCAAAATAGGTAGAATCATCCAAACGATGAGATAGACCGGATCCAAAGGGCGGTTCTGCCATTCCTGAGCAGCCTGGTTGACTTTGTTCGTGATGATGGAAATAGCTGATGTGGACAGTTCTATCTCATAGATTTCACGCATCTCCTCTTCTATGTCTGACACGCTCATTCCTTTGGCATATAGGGAGATAACAAGTTTTTCTTTAATATTATCGACACTATACAGGGACATTCAGTAAATGTCTATAGTATAACTCCTCAACCAGTTCCAGACACCAATCATTAAAACAGGGATATTCCTAAAATAATAAAATTTAAGGCAACTAATTCATTGCGAGTTAGTTGCCTTTTTTGTATCTTTAAGCATTCCCCCCAAAAAACGGTTTGACGGCCAAAACGGGGGTAATCTAAAATAAAAACACATGGTAAAGATACAAAAAATCTCAGAAATCGAACCTCGTTTAGGTTTTACCGAGTTCGATATGCTAAAAAAATATCGTCAAAGTTTTGCAACGAGTGAATTAGGTCGCCTCCATGCTCTGTTTCCTTTCTCGGAACTGGCCCGACAAATGCATTTGAAGTCCTCTGCTTTGGGTCGTAAAAGTTATTTTTCTCCCGAAGGTAAAATAGCCTTGATGGTCTTGAAGTCCTATACCAACTTTTCCGATGCACAACTGATTGAGCATTTAAACGGTAATATTCATTACCAGTTGTTTTGTGGTGTTCAGATTGATCCGCTTCATCCACTAACCAATCCTAAAATCGTTAGTGCAATTCGTCAGGAACTAGCGCATCGCCTTGACGTTGAGCCCCTCCAGCTCATTCTTGCCGAGCATTGGAAACCTTATCTTGAGAACCTTCATGTCTGTATGACCGATGCCACCTGTTATGAAAGTCATCTGCGTTTTCCTACTGATACCAAACTCTTATGGGAAGGTATTGTATGGCTTCATCGTCATCTGTGCAAACATTGCCAGACCTTGCACATACAACGTCCCCGTAACAAGTATCTTGATGTACGCCGTGCCTATCTTGCTTATAGCAAACTGCGTAAACGCAGGAAATCACAGACTCGTATGATTACACGAAGGTTACTTCAGTTATTGGAAAATTCAATACTGCCAACAGATAATCCAAATGATCGCCTGTCATAATATAACAGGCATTGTTCATTACATAATTGTTGGCATCATATGCAAAAGCCATTTGGTTTCCGATTATTTTCCATACAATTTTTGGCTTAGAAAAATCCTCCCAATAACTGATGCTATCTTGTGTTTCAAACCACTCGTTACTAGTTTTCTTTCGGGCTTTTATTTTTTTGCCATTAACAATATGAGTTTCTCCTGTTTGTTCTAAACGCTCTATGCCAATTGACAGAAGATAATTTTTCACCGCAGGATAACTTTCTATATCATAATGCCGCGAAGGAAATGTGGCTATAATCCACAAGTCCGCCCATTCATATTCATATCTCTTGATATCCCTGCCACGAAGAATCGGTCGTATAAGTTCAGCCGTCCGAACACGTTCATCTTCTGTTTGACAATTCGCTAGTATCTCATCACGCTTTTCGGTAGAAATGATAAAAGCATCATTGAAACCAGTTTTTATCCCATAGTTGATTTGGATGTTCCAATCCTTCAAGGGTATTCCCACAGACTCAATCTTCTGCTTGATGCTCTGTTCAATGGGAGACAATATCACCCATGGGATAGAATCTGCAAAGTTACACTTCACGCCTTGTTGCTGCACGAAATCGCTCAAATTATTCAAGCCATTCGAATCTTGTACCAAACAAGCTTGTGTGTTAAAAATATTTGCTGCTTTTTGAGATAAAAGAATATTTGCTTCTACCGTTATTGCATCGAATATTTTTATACCTGCAAAATCTACCAACATAATAGGATTGGTCTTGCTTGCGAAATAACCTCGCAAGGCTTCACCATACCCTGCACGCATCCATTTATTAGACGTGATATAGCAAAGAAAACCATTGGGAGTAAGCAGGTTCATACCCAACTCATAGAAGAGGCAGTAAATATCACCAGTGCGTGCATAAGTTATGTAACCCATGCATTCTAATACATCGGCACTCTTACCCATAGATTGTAACTGAATGTAAGGTGGATTGCCAATGATACAGTCAAATCCCAAGAAGTTGCCTTCGGCATCGAGTACTTCTGGAAACTCTATACGCCATTCGAATGCACCAAGATAAATTTTGTTGGAGCGTATTTCCTCAAATATATTTTCTAAAGTCGCAATTTCTTTCTTTAAATCGGCAATGCGCTTGTCCGACGCTTTCTTTTCCTTTTTTGTCGGTTCAAACAGTTGAGGCGCTTGTAAGTTTGCCAACTCAGAGCGGCGTTTGTTCAATCTAACCAATCGTGCATCCCGGCGGTTGATCTCTGTTTTCAGTTTCGACTTGATTTCTGTTATAAACGTTTCCAAATCCTGCTTTTCGCTTTTACTTTGGGCATTTTTATATTTAGCTACAGCCTCCTTATATTGGCTGATGCTGATACTAGACTCTCGCAGTACGGTCTGAATACTGTCTGTCAAAGCGAATCGGTGAAGCAAAGAATTTCCACATTTGATGTTAATGTCGATATTTGGTAAGGTTTCTAAATAAGTGTAATTACTTTCAGCCGTATAGTAAGCATTCTTCAACAATTCAATCCACAGTCGTAGGCGGCAAATCTTCACAGAGTTGGGGTTAATATCAACGCCAAATAAACAGTTCTCAATGATTTGACGCTTCTCCTTGAAAAGAGTTTCCTGCATGCGGCGACTTTCCGCATTGAGTGGGTTGTAAGCAAATAAATTACCTTCGGTATCGGTAACAATCAGCTCGTCATTTTCAATGGCAAGTTGATAGTCCGCTTTGCGGATACGCTTACCGGTAGCATCTACCAAAATACCTAATTCGTATTTCAAGAGTATCAGTTCATTGAGAGCAGACACAAGAAAGTGACCCGAACCAACAGCTGGATCACACAGTCGCAAACTGTTAATTAGTTCATTAGCTTCGACTATATTGTCAATATGGTTGTATAGTTCTATACGGGTGGTACAATTCCAGCCATAATAACCATTAAACTTTTGCAACACGGTCTTGGTGATTGCTTCACGGCACATGAACATAGTGATAAAGCCTGGAGTGAATACTGAACCATCCTTGTGACCATTTATTTTCTCGAATATAAGCCCTAAAACAGAAGCATTGATGAGTGTTTTAGCCTCTTCTTGCACTTCTTCACTGCCTTCGCTCGCAAAGTTATAAGCGTCGAGAAAAGCAAACAAATATTGCAGGGTGGGTAATGCGTTGACTTGTAGATTGCGTTTTTTATTTCGTAATACGCTACTCGCCAAGACAGGAAGTACCGTACGTTGTGAAAGGCTGTTTATCTTAATTGTTTTACTTTCCAAATCTGTCACCTCGAAAAGAGAACTGTTAAGATAGGGAACGTAAGCAAAATCACGCATAATGGAGTGTGTGCGGCTGCCCATGTCACGTGCAAGCACTTGGAAAAAGAGTGTGTTGAGATCATCATAGTCATGAATCTTAGTTATTGAAAGAAATTTATAGATTGCATCTCCATTGTGGTATTTCAACATCTGAGCCTCCAACAGTTTCAAGAAAAGGATACGATTCATCCAAGTAATACACAATTCCATTGCAACATTGAATAACCGTTCCTCATAATCATTCCCATACAAACGACCATTTATGTGACGCAAACAATCTTCTGCATCCAGTTGGTTAATAGTATTCTCTAGTAATGAAGCCTCGTCACGCCGTTCCACAGCTTTGCGTACAATCACGGTTTTATTATTCTCTTTGCGTTCCTCAATACCAATAATGTGTAGCAGCTCAGTGTAGAATCCACGGTTGAGCGAATTGCTGTCATTTTGGAACGATAGCTTCAAAAGATGTGTATCGCTGAATATCTTATAAAGTTCGATAAGTTTGCGTGAAGCGCTACTGTCTGTTCTATCAAGCAGGTGTTGATAGTCTTGTAAGTTGAAGTAAGTGTATTCAAGGCTATCTTTCACCTCCTCAATATAGGTTGTTGCAATTTCAGTATAGAAGAAATCGGTTTTGTTACTGGTTTTGCGTCCATCCACAAAGTCTTGAAACTCACGACGTAATTGTTTGTTCTGATAGAATTTGCGTTCAAACTCATGGGCATCAAAAATAAAGAATTCATGAATATTAGTAGCGATGAGATATTTAATATCATTGTTCTTCTTATTGACACGTTCTTTAAGATAGTATAGCAATAATTCCTGCAAAGCCTTACGATTAAGATTGTCATTAGAAATCATCTCACCTTTGTTGGTGGTACTCTTTACTTCAATCAATAACCCTATATTGGACTTGATAGTTTTATCCAATCGGATAGCCAAATCAATATCTTCTTCGGGAGCCATGTAGTATGGCTTGTAGAACGTTTCACTCAGAAAATTACGTAAATGTTCTTTTTGCGTGTGTTCTCTTTGCCCATCCACAATATTGTCTCTCAATGTGCGAAGGGCATTTTTGAATAAGTCAAAATCTGTTGTTTCAATCGCAACCTGTCTATATGCTTTGTTCAAAACTTGATTCGGTTTGAGTAGTCCCATAATGTTTGGTAAATGAGTTAATAAAATACAAAGGTAGTCTAAAAACTTGATAATAAAGAATGAACGTATTGGTTTAACGAAAGTTTGTTCTACTGCCAGCCATTATCAACAAACAATAGCAGCAGTAGATTTGACATGATTCTACTTATTATATTGTAATAGCCAGCCAAAGTAATCTTTTCACATCCGGATCTATCACAGGTTGGATAAGTTGTTAACCTGAAGGTAACCGACCTGATGGTATAGGAACAGGAAGAAGTCTGTAATCATGGCATTTACCCGGATAGAGAAGCCACATTTTTTATTGCCGGACTTCCGGCATTGCCTCATCCATGTGTGAAAAGGAGTTTTTTCTTTCACCACAACGTTCCTTTCACATACCCAAAGGGGGTAGTGGATCCAGACCTGCTTCGGCTTTCTTTTTCCTTCCCATATGACAAAAACCGACTATCCATGACTATTCCTGCCAGTGTGCCGGTCGTGCTTGCCTCTCATGGTTTCTTCCCTTATATTCGCACTGATATTTAAACGAGTTGAAAATATGGAAATATGCTACATCGAGGCCGGTGTCCTTGAGAGGATGCTGGCGCGCGCCGAGAACCTGTCCGCACGTGTGGACAGATTGTATGAGAGAAACCGCTGTAAGGAACCCGGAGAGTGACTGGACGGCCAGGATGTCTGCCTGCGCCTTGACATCTCGCCGCGTACCCTGCAGACTCTCCGCGATACCGGACGGCTGGCGTTCACCCGCCTCCAGCGCAAGTTCTATTACAAGCCCGGGGATGTGGAGAAGTTGATGGTCTACGTCGGCATCAGACGCAAGGAGAAGGAGGTGAGAGAAAGAAGGAAGAACGGAAACCTTTAAAGAGCGGAAGAGATGGAAGGCATTATCGACAAGGAGAACGAACGTGTCCGCAGGTTCTTTGCCCTGCTGGACGACATGGAGAAAAAAGTGGAACGTCTTGCCCGTGACAACCGTCCTCCCTTCAACGGGGAACGGTTCCTGACCGACAGGGAGCTTTCCGGGATGTTGAAGATCAGCCGCAGGTGCCTGCAGGATTACAGGGACCAAGGACGGATTCCCTATATCCAGCTTGGCGGGAAGATCCTGTACAGGCAGTCGGACATCGAGAGGCTGCTGGAGGAGAACTATCACCCTGCATTGGTATAATATCGTATTTAAGTTTAAGGATTGTCGCCGGAATTGCATTTACGATTCCGGCGGCAGTTTTTATTTAGCCTGCGGCTTCCTTGCCGGCCGCGGGCTTTCTTCTTTCCATCAGCCGGTTCATGTCCGAGGATATCTTCCGGTCGGTGACCTGGGCGTAGACCTGCGTGCTGTCGATGTTCGTGTGGCCCATCATCCTGGCGATGCTCTCTATCGGAATACCTGCGGTCAGTGTCAGGGTCCCGAACGAATGCCGGGCCATGTGGTAGGACAGGTTCTCTTTCATGCCTAATGCCACGCCCATTCCATGTACCTCATACCAGAGGACGTCGCGGACCGGCAGCGGGAATACCGGCCTGTCGTCATCCGTGGTGTTGTAAAGCTCCAGTATCTGTCCGGCTATGGGATGCAGCGGGATGAACGCCTCCACGTCCGTTTTGGCGCGGCGGATGCGGATATACCTTCTTCCTTCCGAAGTCGTTCCGATGTGACGGGGATGGAGAGCCCTCGTATCCGCGTAGGCCAGACCGGTCAGCGAGGAGAAGATGAACGTCCTGCGTGCCAGCTCCATCATCGGGTCGGGCAGCGGGGTTTCCATCATCCGCTTCAGTTCACTGCGGCTGATATGCCTTAGTTTAGGTGTTTCTTTCCTCTCGTATGCCACGTCCTCTATCGGATTGGCTCTTAGTATTTCCCGGTCCACGGCGATGTAGATGAGCCGGTTGAGCCAGCACAGGCAGTGGTTCACGTGTCCGTTCCTGTGTCCCAGCTCCTTCTTGAGAAAGACCTTGAACGATTCGGCGAACTCCTCGGTGATGTCCGAAAAGGCGATGTCCTTCATCCCGCGGGATTCGATGAACTGCCTGAGGTTGAGCTGGGTGGTCTTCGACTGGCGGTAGGTGGAAGTGGAGTTGATCTCCTTGGAGCGGACCCTGAGCCGTTCGCGTTCCACCTCTCCGGCCTGCAGGAGGTATTCCGGTACGGAATTGGCGCCTGACACGGTGGTCTTGAGCAGTTCGGCCGTGACCACTCCCTGGTTCCTCAGCAGGTTCCCGTACGCCTCTTCCAACCGGCTGCGGAAGGCGGCAAGGCGGTTGTTCTCCCTGGCTGTTTTGATTTCACACTTCTTGCTGTCCCAGTCCCCGGGTTTGCAATAGACGCCTGTCGTGACTGCCGATTTCTTTCCGTCGATGCTGATCCGGCAGAGGACGGCGGTCGTGCCGTCCGATTTCACCTTGTTACGGTTGATGTAGAATAAGAGCTTGAATGTACTGCGCATGATAATGATTGTTTAGGGATTAAAGGATAAGTTTCAAATCGCGGGTTGCCTCGACGAACCTGTCCATGTCCTCGAACAGCTTCTTCGGGGTTACGCGCGCGTATATCTGGGTGGTCTTTATGTTGGAGTGTCCCAGCATTTTGCAGATGGTCTCTATCGGCACTCCCTCCTCGAGCGTGACCAGCGAGGCGAAAGAATGCCGTCCCATGTGGTAGACAAGGTCCTGGCTCAGCCCTGCCATCAGGCGCAGGGATTTCATATTGGCCCTGAGCGTGTGGTAGTCCTGCGGCGGGAAAAGAGTCTCGCGGGTATCGTCCCGGTATTTCTCAATCAACGCGACGGCTTCCGGAAGCAGCTTGACACGTCCGAGGTAGTCGGTTTTCTTTCGCTGGTATTTCAGCCAGAGGCTGCCCTCGTCATCCCGGAAGAGGTTCTTCCGGGTGATGCTTACCGCATCGGCATAGGCGGTGCCGGTGTAACAGGCGAAGAGGAAGAGGTCCCGGGTGATGACATGTGACCTGCGTTTTTCCGGTATCTCCAGATCACGCAGCTTCTCGAAATTCTCACGGCTGAGTGCTTTCGGTGTTGTCTCCTTCTGCTTGGGCAGCTTGAAGTGGCAGAAATGGTATTTCTCCGAGTGGCCCTCCTTGTAGGCGATGCGGCAGATCTTTTTCAAGATGGCCAGGTAGCCGCGAAGCGTGTCCACGGCATATCCCTTTTCCAGAAGGATGAAATCCTGATAGTCGCGGATGAACTGCTCGTTGAGCTGCCCGAAGACAAGGTCCGGAACCTTGAATTTCGCCTTGATGAATTCGGAAAGCGTGCGGTAGGTGAAGAGGTAGGTCGAGAGTGTGGTGAGCGCACGGTCCACACCGACACGGGCCTTCATTTCCCCGTTATGCCGGTCGAGAAGTTTGAGCAGGGTCATCTGCATGCCCGCATTGCCCTGGAACATGTCCCTGACCGCGGCGGCATCGAAATCCCTTTTTCTTTCCATGAGGGAATTGAAGGCCGAGTGTACGGCAAGCAGCAGTCTTTCTATTTTTTCATTGGTCTCCACCGCTTCCCGGCTCTTGCCGTTCAGCCGGCTCTCACGCGCGTTCCACAGCCCGGGGGTGCAGGAGAGCTTGCAGCTGAACTGCGCCATCGTGCGGTTGAGGGTGATCCGTCCCATGATCGGGGCTTTGCCGGTCTTGTCCGGCTCGCTCTTTTTCAGGTAGAGCAGCACCTTGAATTTTTCCACTTTCATAACGCTCTTTTTTAGGTTGTAAAAATACTCCTTTGAAAAGCGTCCTTTGGCATGCAAAACATTGATAAACAGTGAATACAAATCCGCTTTGTTCTTATCGGTAAAAATTCGGTTACCTGCCGTCGTTTCCGAAACAGGCGGCTAACAGTCTGGTAACTGAAACGTCGCAATATTTTGTTTTCTTTTGCAGGTCTGTCTGTTCTGCAATTCTCGCAAAATGCTTAATTATAAACGTTTTACGTTTAATTATCGTCATTCTGTTTTTTATTGCATTTCTAAATATTACTTATGCAGCGCGCCATACATGGGCTACGTTGGCTTTTCATGCAGGAATGAGTATCGGCATCATCAGCAAGGCATTGGGCCATTTCTCTATCAAGGTGACGGAAACATACCTGAAACCTTTTGAGAATGAAAAGGTGGATGCGGCCAATGAAGAACTGATAATCTCGGTCGCAGGATACAATGAAAAGAAAGTTGCATGAAAAATGCCGTCTGACAATGGCTCTGGTAAGGGAAGTGTTACTTACCAAGTAACGGATAGTTTGATTCACAAAGATTGGAATTCTTCCTCATAAATCCAAATAATAGTTTAGTTTTCTATAAAAATCTTATCATTTTATTTGTTTACCGACACAACACACGAAAAAATACATATTGTTCCGGTGTGTATTCTGAAAAACACACAAAGTGCTCCTCCATTTCTGATGCCTCAAAAACGGAATATATTTCTTTACATCATTATATGACTCCCAAAACAGCTTTTTTATTGCGGATAGAGAAGACTATCCGTTACTTGGTAAGTAACGGCTTGACAAAGCAAATTATAATGATACTTATAAAAATAAAACACTTGCTTTTTGCATCGGGAAACATGCTGCTATTGTGGGTGTTTTACAACTTCACCTTCTTCATGTTGGTCGCTTGTAGTCACCGTGAGCAGGTTTACTCCCTTGAAACTGAAATCATGATCAGTGCCGATTGGAGTCGGTCGGGATTGAATGAGAAGGAACAGGATTATGGTGCCACCACTGTATTCTATCCTACAGACGGCAGTAGTCCCCTTATGGTACTGATGGGCGACCGAACGTATAAGACTGTGTATCTGAAAGAAGGACGTTATGACGTTGTTCTCTTTAACCGTTCATTTGACGATTTTGGTAACCTGGGCTTTAGGGGAGAAGATGCCTACCGGACGTTGGAGGCACATGCCACAAATGTGGTGACAAAGGATGTCCCTTCCACGGAGATAATCATTATGGATAGTCCCGACGAACTTGCAGCCGATTGTATGGAAAGTTTTGAAGTGACTCCGGGCATGTCGGGAAACTATTCATCGGGCATGACTAACTGGGGGGGCAAAAAGATTGACGGTAGTAAAAATGGTTGCCAGCTCTGTTTCCTTCCCCAAAAACTGACTCAAAAGATAACAGTTAAAATCCGTATTAAAGGAATGAACAATATACGTAATGCCACTTGTAAATTGGATGGTATTGCAGAATCTGTGTTTCTCGCTTCGGGACAGATTTCAGAAAAGACTGTGGCGCAGGAGTTTTGTCTCGGTAATCCCGTTTATAATTCCGGATCGGCGACGGACGGAACACTAAGCGCCTCTATCAGCGTGTTTGGTTTTGATACGGAGATTTCACATAACCTGCATTTGAGAGCAGAATTGGTGGACGGGAAAACCACATTTGAAGAAAGTTTTGATGATCTGAAAATAAGCCAGTTGGAAGAAGGAGATGGAAGAATGAGCATTTTCATCGACATGACGTGCGAAAAAAAAGTACCGAATGTGAAAGTTGAAGGAAGTTCGGGTTTTGACGCCAATGTGGATGACTGGGAGGATGAAGTGAACAGTGATATAGATATTTGAGGACATAATTAATATTAATTGAAAAAATGAATAGAAGATGGGAACGAAAAGTTTATTGATGGCAATGGCAGCGCTGACGATAGCCGGTTGCTCGCAAAATGAAGTTACGGAGATAAATCCGGATGCAGACCGGACAATCGGTTTGGATGTATATACGGGAGTACAGACCAGAGGAACGGAAACCACTACGTCCACGCTGAAAGAAGCGGATGCCGGTTTCGGTATTTTTGCCTATAAAACAAGCAAGGAAGGATGGGATAGTGAGAAAGCGAGTACAACACCCGATTTTATGTATAATGAACATGCTACATGGACTTCCGGTAGTTGGGGGTATGCTTCTCTGCGTTTTTGGCCGACGAATGATGATAAAATAACTTTCTTCGCTTATGCACCTTATGAATCCAATCCGGGAGAGGGAACAGACCAAAAAATAATTTTATCGGCACAAAGTGATAAAGAGGCTCCTAAAATCACCTTTGAAGTAAAAACTTCAAATAATTGGAAAGATATGGTGGATTTAGTAACGGATTGCCGTACTACCATAAAAGACTTGACTTCTGAGAGCAATGTCGGTAACAAAGGAACAGTCCAGTTTAAATTCAGCCATGTGCTTACCCAAATAGCCAATGTCAAGGTGAAGCCGGACGTGAATCTGGGCGCTGAAACAAGAATCTTTGTAACAGGATTAAAACTGTCTCCGGGAAGTGGAATACTTTACAACAAAGCGGTTTATGATTTCGGTACTGATGCTTGGAATGCCATCTCACCTTCCGCATCCTATTTTTCGGCTGAGCAAGACCTTAGTGAGTTTGTGAATAGAACAGGTATTGACCAATGGGGGTATAAGAAGAGTGCTGTCGACGTGAGTAGTAATACCGATGCAACAGCTTTGTTCTCAGAAAAGGAAGCTCTTTATTTCATTCCTGTGAATAACCAAAACGGTACAGCCAAGGAAGGGGATTTGAGCCTAAAGATTAGTTATGATGTTGTGACAAAGGTGAATGATAGTAGTAATCTGACAAGTACTGTGACGGATAAAGAAGTCAAATTGCCGCAAGGAACTTTTAAAAAAGGGACACAGCATACTTACGTGTTGACCATCAAGATGAATGCTATCAGTATTGCTGTTGATGACAATATGACGGGATGGACCAGTAATGGGGAAAGTAACATTTAGGTAGAAGGAGTATGAAAGGAAAAGCAGAAGATATAGGGATGAAGCGGTTGTGTAGCATCCTCCTTGCATTACTTTTGTTGTTTGGAGCATGCAGTGGGGAAGAAAGTAAGAACGGACTTCCGCAGGAGAATCTTCCTATCGGCTTTTCTGGAGTTATTACAATGACGAGGGGAACCGGGAAATTTGCCACTGCCGGTGAACTTAAGAATGTGGGAGTGTTTGCATATTTTACACATGGAAAATTCAACGAGAATACTGCCATACCGAATTTTATGTATAACCAGCTTGTGGAAAAACAACAGGATGAGGGAACATGGTCTTATAGTCCGGTCAAGTTTTGGCCGGACAATTCCACCACGGATAAAATCAGTTTCTTTGCTTATGCCCCTTACGTGAATGAAGTGGAAAATGGTTACCTCTCTTTTCAGGATGAAGGAACGGCAAGCGGATTTCCGGTGTTGGGGTATACCGTTCCGATAGCTGTAAATAATCAGATAGATTTTCTTGCCGCAACTCCGGTAATGAATCAAAACAATGGTAATGTAACTTTCAAACTGCACCATACACTGACCAAGGTCAATGTCTATATAAAAAGTAATGATAATACGGAGGGAAAGTCAGTAACTTCCTTCTCGATTACGGGAATGAAGAGTGGATTGCTTACCTATTATAATCCTACAGCAGATAGTGACATAGGCTGGAAGTGGACATATCCATCGGCTGATGAAAAGGAAAACTTTACCACCGGTATAATAAGTTTTCCGGTACCGGATACAATTATAGAAGAAAAGAAACTGCTTGCAACCTTCTTTCTGCTTCCTGCCGGGGCAGGAAGTAAGTTCAATATTTCTTATCAATATACGGCCAAAGATAGTAATAATGCTCTTGTTGTTCAAACTGTCAGTATGGAAAACCAGTCTTTGCCTCTGACTGATAATTGGGCTTCGGGAAGGACCGTCAGCTATACTATAGGTATAGCACGAAAGGCAATTACTGTGATACCGGAGAACGGTCCCGTATCATGGGAAGAGAATGCTGAAACCGAGACAGTTATTGGAACGGAAGCAAAACAAGAGACTGATTGACCTGACGGGGTAATTCTGGACTTCGCAAAAAGATGCCAATCTGTTTAAAGTAAGATAATATGAAAAGATATATGAAATTTTTCACTGGAATAGTCTTTTGGGGCATCCTTTTAGTGTGTAGTGCATGCACTGACGAATACGAAGCAAACAATGGAGGTATGAAGGAGTGCTGTGAGGGAGTACCCTTTACAGTCCGGGCTATAGTCGCTGATTTTGAAGAGCTCTCCAATGCAGGAAAGTCCTCTACACGTACCTCTGTAAGGGACGAACATTTTAAAATGGAGTTTGTCGATGGTGATTCGATTGGTGTTTTTGCCATAAAGGACGGTGCTATAATGGATAATATTGATAATGCCAAATTGGTTTACAATATGTCAAGCGGCAGTTGGAATCCGGTGGGAAATGGTACACTTTATTGGTATGATGGAGTGAGTTATGTCGCTTACTATCCATATAGGAAGAATATCACAATAGATCTCTCAAAAGGTATGGACGGAGCTATTGCTTCACTGACCGGGAATGAAAAACTGCAACCTGCGAAGGACCAGTCCACAACAGAAAAGCATATTGTCAGCGATTTGTTGGTTGCCACCGGCGTACCTGCTATTGACAATTCTTCCGGAATAATCCTGAACTTGCTGTTTCAACACCAGTTTGCATTGCTTGTGTTGCAACCGCAAGTATACGTAGGTTGTTTTGCACCAGAAAAAGCAGGCTTTGTTTACCATAGGGAATCGAGGGTTTTAGGAACAGACTCGGCGGCTATTAATGTGAGTCTGAACGGTATTACTCCATATCAGATAGATTCTTTGAAATATTGTGCCATTGTTCCGCCGCAAGCAAATGCACGGGTTACCGGAAACTATATGACTACCGATGGCAGAGATGATACGAATATAAAGATAAATTATTCGGGCAGCTCCATCAGTTTTACTTCTGGAAAATGCTATACCTTGAAGGTTATTAGTCCCGTACCCGGTAAAGGAAGTATAGAAAGAAAGCTTTATCCCGGGGATTTTGTCTTTCAGAACGAAATCGATAAAAGAATAGAAGTACATCCCGGAAACGGGAAGTTGGAAGAAGATGGGAAAATCTATGATTATGAAAATGCTATCGGAATGGTAATTACTTGCGATCCGGAAAGGATGACAGACGAGAGGTGTAATAAAAAAGGATGGAATCATGCCTATGTGATGATGTTGGATAGTTTGAAAGAAGGGAATTGGGGACCGATGGATTTAATCGAAGCGGATATTGATACAATATCAATAGCTGATGTGAAGTCAAAGCATGATTTTAGCAGAATTAAGAATAACATGAACGGGTACTCTGAAACTTTACAAATGCTGGCAAATCATGAGGGTGATGCATCTTTTGTAAGCGACTGTCGTGCTTTTTATCTGGTGAAAACTTACAATAACAGCAATAAGGTGCCGGATGGGATCGAACGTAGTCCGTGGTTTCTGCCAAGCATAGGGCAATGGTTTGATGTATTGGTGAATATTTGTGGAAAATCTCCGGAAAACTTTCGGCACAATACCGGTAATGGTTTACAAGATGAAAAGTGGGGACAGGAAACGTTAGATAAATTAGAAGGACAGTTATCCAAAGTTGGTAAATCGTTACCGCAGTTTAACGTGAACTACAGACTTGGTTTCAGTTGCAGTTCTCAATATGATAAAGATAGAAGCTGGATGCTTCTCTGGCATATTGATGATCCCTTATATAAGTGGGAAAGGGTTTGCTTACAAGGATATAATAAGACTTCTGCATGGCATGTCCGGCCGTTTTTTGCATTTTAATCATTCCTTGATTAAAAATAGTCCTAATCTAAGTTTGAATTCATTATGAAAAAGTCCGGATAGCGCATTGATATTTTATGTAATTTCGTTTGTGTTCTCGAAATAGTGGAGTATCTTTGTTTTCATTTAAATATATTATGATTATGAAACTGAATACTTATCGCTTGTCTTCTTTGGAAGACCCTACTGATGAACAACTGCATGCTTTGATGGAACAAGTGGCTGTTGCGGCCCGTGAAAGTTCTCGCAAGGCAAAAAGAGAATTGGAGCGGAGAATGCAAGAGGTGAGAGAAAAATTGAAAGCATATAGAGCTAAAAATGTAAGTGATATATCCATGTGATGAACGAAAAAAATCCGACACTTTGTATAGTAGCTGGTCCGAATGGTTCGGGTAAAACTTCTACGACAGTGCAACTGCTTCATAATGAATGGGCAGAAAATAGCCTTTACATTAATCCTGATAATATAGCGCAAGAACAATATGGTGATTGGAATTCTCCCGTTGCAGTATTGAAGGCAGCAGAATTGGCGACTAAAATGCGTTATGAGTGTTTAAGGAAAAGGCAAGATTTTGTATTTGAAACAGTCTTTTCCTCAGACGAAAAACTTGCATTTGTTGAAGAAGCAAAAAAAGCAGGATTTTTTATTCGCATTTTTTTTGTCTGTACAAATAATCCTGAGATAAATGTACGGCGTATTACACAGCGCTATTTGAATGGAGGGCATGAAGTTCCCATTTCCAAAATTATTTCCCGTTATTATAAATCGTTATTGAATATAGGCAAAGCAATATCCTTGGTTGATAGGGTATATGTCTACGATAATTCAATAGAAAATCAAATTCCTCGATTATTGTTCCGCACTGTAAACGGGACCCTCTTCAAACAATATGTAGAGGAAATCCCGCAGTGGGCACAGTTCCTTATCAAATAGAGAATGAAAAGAGTCTATACCAAAACTGGAGACAAAGGAACAACGGGTATTCATGGTGGCGCGCGTGTGCCGAAAGATGACATCCGTATCGAGGCAAACGGATGCCTTGATGAATTGAATGCCGTGATTGGTATCGTGCGCTCCATGCTGGCGGCAAAAGATGCCTGGCAGGAGTTGCTGCATGCTGTCCAGCGGGAACTGATGGTGGTGATGAGCCATGTGGCCACTCCCTCGGGAGTGGTGAACCCTAATCCGCTTTCTGCCGCAGAGCTCACGCTACGCTGTGAGCAGGAGATGGATGCCATGACCGTCCTGCTGACGGACAACGGCTACTTCCTTTTGCCTGGTGGCACTCCCATATCAGCCCAACTGCAGTTTGCCCGTACCGTGGCCCGCCGTGCCGAACGCCGTTTGTGGACACTCCATCGCCAAGACCCTGTGAACGAGGATATTCTGCGCTTCATCAACCGCCTTTCGGACTTGTTCTTCGTCATGGCCCGCATGGAGATGCAGCGGCAGGACTGGCCGGAGGAGAAATGGCAAGAGTTTGCCTACAAAAGGAAAAGACTGTAAGCACTTATCGCTAACCGCCGGGAAGCTGTTTTCAGCATAGGGGTTCTATTTGCTGTCCGAGCCTTAAATCATACAGACATGCCCGTACTTCCGCTTCGCTGCCGATATGCTTTCCTGCATCGTCGGACAGCTTCACGCATTCGCGCCATTCCTGGTTGACGTTCATCTTGCATTGCGTCAGTTTCATTACAATGTTGGAGGGCTTGAATCCGGTATCATTCGTCAGATTGGTGCCGATGCCGAAGGAGCAGCGGATTTTGCCCCTGCAATGCTCCTGGATGTCGAGTGCCTTGCCAAAGTCGAGCGCATTGCTGAAGACGATGGTTTTAGTGGTAGGGTCGATGCCCAGTTCGCGGTAGCGGGCAACGAGCTTGTCGGTGAAATCGAATTCATCGCCGGAGTCGCAGCGTACACCGTCGAATAGTTTGGCCTGCTTGCGGCTCAGGTTACTTAAGAAAATGCCGGAGGTATAGGTATCGGACAGTGCGATGCCCAAGTCACCGTCGTACACGTTCACCCAGTTTTCCAAGGCCATGTAGTTGGCGTGTTTGTAGCCGAACTGTGCGCCGTGGAACATGAACCATTCATGCGGATGCGTCCCCATAGGCTTCATGCCGTATTTCATGGCGAAGTGGCAGTTGGAAGTCCCGGTACAGTATTCGGCGGCTTCCTTCAGACGGTCTATGACTTTGTCCTGTACCTCGAACGAGAAGCGTCTCCGGGTGCCGAACTCTGAAAAATACAGCTGGTGTCGGTTGGAGAGTGCCACCTTTTCGGACAGTTTGCAGAGTATGCCGTCCATGTCGGCCACGTTTCCCAAAGAACGGTTCTTTATTTCGGATACGATGGAAAGCAGGGGGACTTCGTAAAGGGTGGCCTTGTACAGATAGTCCGTGATTTCAATGTTCAGGTGCCGGTCCTCGTCCAGATGGATGCTTACCTTCTCCGGCTGGAAGCGGAAGGAGGAGAGCCACTCCCAATAGACCCTCGGCAGGAAACGGCAGTGGCGGGTCATGTATTCCAGCTCTTCGGCAGTAAGTACGGTCTGTGCCAGGCTGTCCACCGCCTCTTGCAGTTCCTTCAGAAACGTGTCCGTATAGGCGGTGTCGTCTCTGTCCTTGAAGCTGAAAGTGCCCATGGCATAGGGAAACAATTTGATGTAGGCATACGAGGTGGTGAATTTGTAAAGGTCTGTATCGAGTATGGTATGAATCATGGCAAAATATTCTTTAGTTATGATGTTCGATTTTGGGGATGAAGATAGTGAAAATTTCTTATTTGATCAGCCTCTATCTGTTAACAACGGCATATTCCTATTAAACCATGTTATAAATGAGACCGTCATGGACAGAAATTTTGGATATTTCGGGGAAGTCCGTACATTTGCAATGTGTTTTTCATAGTATTAGATTTAAGGTTAACAAAAGATTGGCTGTCTGGGATAGATAGCCTTTTTTTATGCCTTCACTTTTCCTTTTCCGTAGAGGTGGCGTGTAGTGCAGAGCGCCAAAGTTCCATAGACCAATACTTGTATCCACATCGTCAGCATCTGCGGCCATACGTCGGCCAGCGTTCCACCCATTGAATTCAGTTTTACAAAAGCAAGTACGGCAGGACCTGCCGGAAACAGATAGTGGGCTGTCTGCCAATACCACGGCATCAGCTCCAGCGGATAGGACACGCCCGAAAGGAAGATATAGCCCACAGAGAAGAAGGCTATCATCAGCAACGGCGCTTCGGAGTCTGTAAACCAGCGGGAGACGGCCAGGGCAAGGAAACTCGTGCCCAGCAGGAAGGGTATCATCATTGTGACGATGTCTCCTCCGCTGCCGATGTGTGGGATGCTGAACAGGTGCGGCAACAGTCCCAGCAGGAATAGGGAAAACACCACGTAGAGCATGAAGTATACGAAGGTCCTGCCTCCGACAATCCGTAATGTATCCTTCAATGAGTCGGCACGCATCAGCCGTATTCCTTTTCTTCGGGCTTCCGCTTCCTCGCCCGTCAGCATGGCAATCACCATCAGCATCGTCTGGAAGATGATGACAATTAGGACGGCGGGAATCAGATAGGAACCGTAGCCCTCTGTATAGTTGTAGAGCGCCGTGCCGGACACGCTGACGGGAGCGGACGAAGCCACTGCCAGCAGTCCTTGCGGAGGTAGGAATACGGTGCCCTCCATGCGGTGGGCATCGTTCACGGCAAGCATGACGCGCGCACTGGATTCTTGCAGTCCTTTGAAGTTGAGGAAAGCGTCCGTGGCGGCATAGAGCACGAAGACCGAAGTCTCGCCCCGTGCCACACGTGCCTCGAAGTCGGCAGGCAGGTAAAGGATGCCTGCCACGTCGCCCTGCTTCATCCATTGGCGGGCTTCGAGGATGTTGGGTGTCTGGCCGTAGACGGCGGTCTGGGGAGTGGCGTCGAGCAGCCGGATGTATTCGCGGCTGAGGGCAGAGTGGGAGAGGTCTACCACTGCGACAGGAGCCTTGCGCACCAGGTTGGGGGCGTACATGTAGTTGTAGAGCAGTCCGTAGAGGAAGATACCGCCTGCCAGCACGAGCAGGATGGCGGGATTGGTGGCGATGGCATGCCACTCGTGGCGGATGACGAAAGCTGTTGACAATGCGGTAGGTGGGCAAGGTGATGGGGAGGCGGAGATTGCTTCTTCCCTTATCTCTTTTTTTATCCACCATTTCAGCAATGGCAGTATCAGCAGTGCTGCCAGCAAGAAGATGAAGAGTGTGGCTACCGACTGCCAGAAGTAGGCAAATCCTGCATCGAAGTAAATCATGGCTTGCGCCGCCTCCGTGAAGTGCCGCACGGGGAAGAGGTAGGAGGCCGCATGCACGGGCGCATACATGGCTGTAACGGGAAACGTGACTCCGGACAGCGTAGCCCCCAACGACCCCACCATGGATACTACACTGATGATATAGGCAATCTTGGGAAAGACAGAATAGATAAAGACCGCCAATGCCTGGGTAGCGATGATGAAGAGCACGGTCACTGCATTCATCAGCCACAGACTGCCAGCGAAGGGGATATGTAGCGGGCCGAACAGTACATAGTTTGCCAGGATACCGATGGACGAGAAGATGAGGGTATAGGGCAGCAGTTTCCCTGCTACGGCAGTGAGGATATTGCCTCGTGCCGTCTCCAGCCATTCGCCGACGCTGCCGAATTTCAGTTCGCTGCCTATGGAGTAGACGGTGGTGAGCAGGATGAGTATCTGGAACAGTACGAAAAAGAAAGGCTGGCTCAGGTAGATGGAGTAGTCCATGTCCGGATTGTAGAGGGGATGGGTACTGGCTTCTACGGGGAGCAGAAAGGTCTGTATCTGTTCTCCGCTGACTCCCAGAGCTTCGGCCTGCATCACGATGGGCGAGAGCGCCACGGGGGCAAGCGTATTCTCGAACGCCGCCATCAGCTCGCTGCCTACCGAAAGAAGGGCATAGTGGTAATAATAGGTGAGCGTTGCGCCAGTTCCCGTCACCGCCTTCTGTTCGAAGCGGGGCGGGATGACGAGGTAGCCGTATATGTCCTTCTGTTGCAATGCCCGGCGGGCGTCGGCTTCGTCGGTGAAGTGCTCCGTCACACGGAAGGTGGGGGCGGCAGAGATGCGCCGGGAGATATTGCGCGAAGTGGCAGTGTTGTCCAGGTCGACGATACCTACGGGAATGTTCTCCATCTGTCCGTTTCCGAAGATGGTGGCCATGAAGAACAGACAGAACAAAGGCAGCACGACGCAGACGCCGAGGTATAGACGGCGGGAGGTCATGCGGTGCCATTCGCGACGGATAACCATGCGAAGCGCTTTCATTGCGCAGCCAAATTCTTTATCTTTCATTTTTCATTCTTCATTTTTAAGAGTACGGACATCCCCGGTCTCAATCCCTCTACCTGCTGTGTGGGACGTGCGTGTATCTCGAACGTCTGCATGTCATAGCTGCCCGTCTGTTTGGTGGATTTCCAGGTGGCGAAGCTGCCCAGCGGACTGATGTAATAGATGCGGAATTCAATGTCCTTGCCGTCGATGGCGGGGACATCGGCACGGAAAGTACCTCCCATCTTGAACTGCGGCATCAGGTCCTCGCGTATATTCAGTACCACGTGTGCATCGTCCATCACGACGAGGCTCATGATGGGAGTGCCGGGAGCCACCAGTTCTCCGCGTTTGGGGAAGATGGTGGCTATCTGGCCGTCTTCGGGAGCGGTGAGACGGGAGTCGACGAGGAGGGAGGAGACTTCATCGACAGTGCTTTGCGCCGCTTCCACCAAGCTACGGGCCGAGGCGCGGTCCTCGCTCTGCGCTCCGTCCACGGCCATCTGATATTGCTCGTAGGCGGCACGTTCGGCGGCTTGGGCGGCTTTGTACATGGCTTCCACCTCGTCACGCCGCTGGGAGGTGACGACACTGTCCTTATAAAGCGTTACAATGCGCTGGTAAGTAGTCTTGGCGAGGGCAAGGTCGCTCTGCGTCTTGTTCCAGAGTTGCCGGGCGGTGGCTACAATCTGGCGGCGGGTACCGGCGTCTATCTTCTTGTTCTGCTCCTGGGCCACCTGCTCCAGGGCATTCACCTGGCGGTATTTGGCTTCGATGGTGGGGCTGTTGATGACGACAAGCGTATCGCCTGCCTTCACCCAGTCGCCCTCTTGTACGAGGAAGGAGTCCACACGTCCGGGCAGCTTCCCGCTGATACGTATTTCCGTTGCTTCCACTTGTCCTTGCAGGACCAGGGGCTGCCGGCTCATGAGTAATATGCCGGCAAGCGAAATGATGACCGTTGCAGCCAGGATAATGACGAATGCAATGCTGATGCTTTTATTATT
Source organism: Bacteroides uniformis (assembly GCF_025147485.1). NCBI lineage: Bacteria > Pseudomonadati > Bacteroidota > Bacteroidia > Bacteroidales > Bacteroidaceae > Bacteroides > Bacteroides uniformis. The sequence continues at coordinate 3,411,107 of NZ_CP102263.1, forward strand.
GATTTTCATAAAGGGTAGGTTTTAATAAGTTGTCTCGAAATATTTCTCGAACCGTTCCGGCGTTCCGCAGATAGCCAGCAGGTTCATCAGTGCCACATCATATTCGTAGTAGGCTGCCAGACGCGCCACGCGGACGGTTGCCAGCATCGTTTCCGCATCTACGACCTCGGTACTGGTTGCCATGCCTTCGGCAAAGGATTTCTTGCGGATTCGCACCAGCTCTTCGCTCAGCTCGATGGTGGTATTCAAGGCGCGTACGTTGTCTTGTGCCTTTTGCAGTTGGGTGTAGAGCTTGTCGATGCCTACGCTCAGGTCTTCTTTGGCTTTTTCTTGTCCCAGGGCAAGGGTCTGCTGGGCTATCTTCGACTGGCGGATGCGCTTCTCACGCGCCAGTCCGTCGAACAGGTTCCAGGTGAAGCCCACGCCTACGATGGTGCGGGGGACGAGGTTGCTCTGTATGCCGTGGGCATAGAGGGTCTGCTTGCCGAATACGGCGATGTCCGGCAGGTAGTCGCTCTGGTCGATGCGGAGCTGCTGGCGGGCAATCTGTGACTGCAGTTGCAGTTGGTTCACGGTGTAGTTCTCCACCCGCATGGCTTGCAGGAACTCCTCTTTGGCGGGCAGTTGGTCGTTGATGAAAAGCTCCGAAGTAGGATGGATGCTGCATGTGTCTTGCAGGTTGAGCAGGGTGCGCAGGGCACTTTGCACGACGGAGGCCTCCTTCCGGGCAGCCTCCAGTGAACGGGCAGTTTCATCCATATTCACTTGGGCAAAGAGCCGGCCTGCCTTGTCTATCATGCCGGCAGCTTCCAGTTTAAGGGCATTCTGGTAATGGCGTTGCAGACTGTTGTAAGTCTCCTGCCGCACGCGTACTACCTCTTGCGCAAGTTTCAGCCCGAAGTAGCTTTCTGCCAGCAGGGTGCGTTGCGTGGCATCGGTCTGTCCCCGGTTTTCGCGGGCAATGTCTATCATGGTGTTGCCTATCTTCGAGGCCCGGATGCGCTTGCCGCCGGAGAATACGACCCATTCGGCGGTCAGGCCGACGGAAGTCAGGTTGCGTGGAGCCAGTGGAAAGGCAAGGGTATGGGAGCCTATCTGGTCGAGTATGCTGCTGATGAATTGGTCGTCCGGCACGATGTTGTGCACAAAGTCCTTTGCCGGGTCGGTGAACTGGGAAAGGGGCTGTTTTACCTCTATCTTTTCGGAAAGATGCACGAACGTACCGGCACCTTGCAGGGAGGGGTACCAGAGGGCATTCAGTTTGTCACGTTCCGCACGGGCGGCTTCAATTCCCTTGTCGGCTATTTTCAGGCTGCGGTTGCCGTTTTGCATCTGCCTTAGGGCATCACCGAAGCTAAGGGGAAGGGAGGTTTGTGCGGCCACTCCACCGATGGCAAGCAGTACGCAGGCAGCAGCCGGAAAGAATCTCCGGCATAATAGATTATTCATAAGTTCGTTCGGTTTAGGGGTTCTTGTTTCTCTAAACAAGAGGAGGTGGGAATTGTTCAGTAGTCATCTTTTTGAATAGAACGTTACAAATATAACGAATAGTTTCCGAAGATATGGCTTATGAATGGGAGAGATATTCGGATTTGCACTATCTTTGCATTCGCTAAAATGGAATTTATGGAGAAACTTCATCCGATTATGTTTGCCGGGACGGGTAGTGATGTGGGAAAGAGCATCATTGCTGCCGCCTTCTGCCGTATCTTCAAGCAGGACGGCTATCAGCCCGCACCGTTCAAGGCACAGAATATGGCGCTCAATTCATTTGCCACTCCCGAAGGGCTGGAGATAGGCCGTGCCCAGGCTGTGCAAGCAGAAGCCGCCGGAGTGCCTTGCCACACGGACATGAATCCGCTGCTGCTGAAACCACAGTCGGACCATACCTCGCAGGTTGTTCTTAACGGGCGTCCTATCGGCAACCGCAATGCTTATGATTATTTCCGCAAGGAAGGACGCGACGAACTGCGCTGGGAGGTTTGTGCTGCCTACGACCGCCTTGCCGCCCGCTATAATCCCGTTGTGCTGGAAGGCGCGGGAAGCATCTCCGAAATCAATCTGCGGGATACCGACCTTGTCAATCTGCCGATGGCCCTGCATGCCGGAGCCGATGTAATTCTTGTGGGCGACATTGACCGTGGCGGTGTGTTTGCCAGCGTCTACGGTTCGCTGATGTTGCTTCGTCCCCATGAGCGGGAGCGAATTAAAGGAATTCTTATCAACAAGTTCCGGGGGGATATACGTCTCTTCGAGTCGGGCATTACGATGCTGGAGGAGCTTTGCGGCATTCCCGTTGTCGGGGTGGTGCCTTACTACCGTGATATCTACATTGAAGAAGAAGACTCCGTGGCGCTTGCCGCAAAGTCTGTCCGTGCCGAGAAGGGAAAGGTGAACATCGCCGTCATTCTGCTGCGCCACCTCAGTAACTTCACCGATTTTAATGTCCTGGAACGTGACCCGCGCGTACATCTCTTCTATACCAACAATGTGGATGAGCTGGCAAAGGCCGACGTCATCCTGCTGCCCGGCTCCAAGAGCACGCTTGATGACCTTTACGAATTGCGCCGTAACGGTGTGGCGGCTGCCATCATCCGTGCCCACCGTGAAGGTGCCACCGTGATGGGTATCTGCGGCGGCTATCAGATGATGGGGCAGGAGGTGCTCGACCCTGAGCATGTGGAGGGGGACATTGAACGCCTGCCCGGACTGGGGCTGTTGCCCATCAGTACCCGCATGTCGGGAGAGAAGGTGACCCGCCAGGTGAAGTTCGGTCTGTGCAATCCCCATTCTCCATCTTCCACTCTCCATTCTCCATTAATGCAGGGCTATGAAATCCATATGGGAGTGACCACCCCTGTGGAAGGTACTCCCGATTCTCCTTTGAATCTTCTGGAGAACGGCTCTACCGACGGTTACTACGTGGACTCCACCTGCATGGGGACCTATATTCATGGCATTCTCGACAATCCGGAATTCATAGATTTCCTGCTTGTGCCTTTTGCAGACAAACTGTCCGGGAATGCCGGCGCTTTCGATTACCATACATTCAAAGAAGAACAATACGATAGGCTTGCCGAGCACGTGCGCCGCCACGTCAACCTGCCGCTTATCTACCAAATATTGACAAAGAACCATGATTGAAGGACACGGAGACGATTCCTATAAATACAGCCGTCCCATTACGGCAAACTTCAGCTCGAACGTTTACAGCAGGGTAGACCTCTCTGCCTTGAAGGCGCATCTGTGTACCCGGATTGACGGCATCGGCAACTATCCCGAACCGGAGCCTTACACGCTTGAGGCCTGTCTTGCCCGCCACCACCGTCTTCCTGCCGAGGCAGTGTGCGTGACGAATGGAGCTACCGAAGCCATCTATCTTACCGCACAGACTTTCCGCGGGACAAACACCGCCATTGTGCAGCCCACTTTCAGTGAATATGCCGATGCCTGCCGCATGCACGGTCATCGGGTCACTTCCCTCTATCGGCTTCCTGCGGAGAGCGAGGGGTATCGCTTGCCGGAAGAGGTGCGCATGCTGTGGCTGTGCAATCCCAATAACCCTACCGGAACGGTTGTGGAGAAGGAATATCTGGCAACACTTATCAGTCATAATCCGCAGGTATGTTTCGTCATCGACCAGTCCTACGAGTTTTTCACCTTGCGTCCGCTTTTCTCTGCTGCCGAGGCTGCGGAGTTTCCCAACGTCTTGCTGCTGCACTCCATGACCAAGCGTTATGCCGTTCCCGGTCTGCGACTGGGATATGTCATCGGCGCCCCCCACCTGCTGCACCGTCTGCGTACCAACCGTATGCCCTGGTCGGTCAACCAGCTTGCCATTGAGGCAGGGCTCCATCTGCTGGAACATGATGTTCCCAATCCGCTGGATGTGGCGTCTTACTTGCAAGAGGCTGCCCGCCTGCGCAGTGCGCTCGAGGCATTGGGAGGACTGGAGGTATGGGCCACCGAAACCCATTTCATGCTGGTGTGCCTCCGTATGGGTAGGGCTTCCGCTTTGAAAGACTATCTGGCAGGGGAGCATGGTATCTTGATTCGGGACGCCTCCAACTTCGACGGACTGAATGAGCATTTCTTCCGTATAGCCGCCCAGAGCCGGGAGGAGAATGACAGGCTTGTAAAAGCAATAGGACAATGGCTTGAGGAGGAATAACCGATGGAAGAAGATGTGCTTATACTTTTGGGTGTCGCCTTCAACTTGAACCTGCCGCTTCTCACTGCCTGGCTGCTCGACCATTGGCTGGGCGACCCGGCGTGGCTACCCCATCCGGTGGTGGCTTTTGGCAAAGCCATCTCTTTCTGTGAGCACCGGTTGAACCGGGGCGATTCGCGTTTCCTGAAAGGTGCGTTTGTGGCGGTGTCTCTTGTCTTGGGGGTATATGTCATTACGCTTTTGTTGCTCCGCTTGGCGGCACTCTTTTCTCCGGGCATGCTTCTGACGGTGCAAATATTGCTGATATTCTATTGCTTGGCGGGCACTACGCTGGTTCGCGAGGTGCGTATGGTGTTCAAGGCGGTGGACCGTTCCTTGGAGGAAGGGAGGATGCAAGTGGCACGTATCGTAGGGCGTGATACGTCTGCACTCTCGGCGCAGGAGGTGAGAACCGCGGCATTGGAGACTTTGGCAGAGAATTTGAGCGATGGGGTGGTTGCTCCCTTGTTCTGGTATCTGCTGTTGGGAGTTCCGGGCATGCTTGCCTATAAGATGGTGAACACGCTGGATTCCATGGTCGGCTACAAGAATGAACGCTATCGTCGGTTCGGCTGTTTTGCTGCCCGTTTGGATGATGTTGCCAATTATATTCCTGCTCGTCTGACAGCCTTTCTGATGGTACTGGTTTCCGGTCGCCTTTCCTTGTTTGCTTTTGTGGGCAGATATGGCAGCCAGCATGCCAGTCCCAATTCCGGTTATCCGGAAGCCGCCCTTGCCGGTATTTTGAATTGCCGTTTCGGGGGTCCGCACAACTATTTCGGCGAGGAGGTATGGAAACCTTATATCGGTTCTAATGAACGGCCTCTGAAGACAGAAGATATGCGTGTGGCTGTCCGCATCAACCGGCGTGTGGAGTGGTGGATGGTAGTTGCCGTAATAGTGACATCGACCTTGGCTTCCTTTTGTTTTTAAAATGTTGTTATTTTAACTGATTCTTTGTCTGTTCCAAAAAGATATAATATCTTTGCAAGACCGCGTTGCATTAAAAATGTAACTTTTAAAGCAGACAAAGTCTTATAAATGAGGATAAAGCAACTATATATATTCCTTTTCTTTATTTGGTTCGGGAGCACAATAATTGCATCGACAACAGATAAAGCGGATTCTTGGACTAAAGAAAAGGAAAGTATAGTCCATGAGGTCATCTCCACTTTTCACAACAGCCTCGGTTTCGACTATCTGACCCGGGAGGAGTGTGACTCGCTGAATGCCGACGGCCTTTTGTCCCAATTGGATGAATCCCAGCGCTACTACACCTATTTCGAACTGGAAAGAATACTTATAAAATCCTCCCTTTTCCGTGGAGAAATCCGTATGGCCATTGCCCAGAGCGACCAGATGTACTCCAAAGCCCGCGCGCTTGCCTACCCCTTCGGCAATGCCCTTGCGCTGAATGCCATGGGAGAGGTGTACAGCTATACCGGTAGGCTCCGGGAAGCCGGTGCCGCTTACGAAGAGTCTTTGAGACTGCTGGATGGGATGGACGGGGAGGATGTGCATATCCGTATGCTACTGGTGGAACTGATAGATTATAACCTGCGCATACGGAATGTAAACGGTGCCTCGCGTTATCTTGCACGTCTGAACTTCTATCCGGAAGACCGGCTTTCTCCGCTGGAGCTGGCCATGCGTCACATCTCCAATGCTTCCTGCCAATTATTCAAGGGTGACTTGAAAGCTGCCAGCCATTGTCTGGTACAGATAGGCCAGCTTGAAACGCAACTGATTCCGGAGATACAGCAATACCTTCTGATTATAGATGCCCGTTATCTGGTGGCCACCGGAGAGCATGAGGCAGCCTTGACCGCCTACAATGATTTCCTTCAAACCGAATATGCCCGGATAAACCATAACATCTACAAGGAAGCTCTGCTCGAAAAAGCGGATTTACTGGTGAAGATGGGAAACAAGGAAGAAGCCTACGGACAGTACGGCAAGGTCTTTTCGTATATCAAGACTTCGTTCGAGAAGAACTATCCCAAGGAGATAGACCGGCTCTGTACCCGTTTCCAGGCCGACCAACTGGCCTACCAGAACGAACGCGACCGCATTGTATCCATGCGTTTCTATCTGGCAGGCATCATTGTGTCCGTACTGTTTCTGATATTCCTCCTGGTGCTGGGCTGGAAGAAGATATTCCGTTTGAAGCATTCCCAAATGCGGCAGGAGGCGATGAAGGAGAAAGCGGTGCAAGCCATACAACGGAAGAATATGTTTCTTTCGAACATGAGCCATGAGGTACGTACGCCGCTGAATGCCATTGTCGGATTCTCGGCGGTACTGACGGATGAGGACGAGTCGTTCGATGACGAATCGCGCCGGGAATTCTCCGAAATTATCAAGGTGAATTCCTTTCAGTTGCTGAAACTTATCAATGACATTCTGGATTTCTCGGATTTCGAGAATGACAACATAACCTTCAACATCCGCACGCATGATGCCGTGAAGTTGTGTAATGAGGTCGTGGAGACCGTGATGGTCTCGCGCAAGCTGGAGGTTGAAATGCGTTTTGACACGGATTTGTCCGTCCTGATGCTGGATACGGACGATGCGCGTCTCCGCCAAGTCTTGATAAACCTGCTGGTGAATGCCGCCAAGTTTACGGAACAAGGCTCCATTGTGCTGGAACTGAAGATGGCCGATGCCGATACGGCACTTTTCTCCGTGACGGATACCGGATGTGGCATTCCACCGGAGAAGCAGCACTTGATTTTTGAACGCTTTGAAAAGCTGAATGATTTTGTGCAGGGAAGCGGACTGGGCCTTTCCATCTGCCAACTGATTGTGAAATATATGAACGGCAAGCTGTGGGTGGACAGTGGGTACACCCGTGGCGCGCGTTTCTGTTTTACGTATCCTTTGAAGTATAATCCCGCATTACACGGAGGAACGGCGCAATGAAACGAATACTGATTCTCATCCCTGTTTTGTTTTGCGGATATATCTGTCCGCTGCTGGCAGAAGACACGGGGGCTGTCCGGTATCAGGACAGCATCCTGAAGGTTGCCGATACTCTGCCGGCCACCCTTGTCCGGCTGACGTATCTCCGTGACATGGCCTACAAGCACCAGTATGCTCCCTATAACATGACTTTTTCCACCCGTCTGTACGAGGAGGCGCGGCGGCAGAAGAACGCTTTCTATGAGAATATGGGCGCCTACTATCTGGCGGCATGTTATGACAAGAAACACGACCCGGACAGTCTGTCGTATTGGGTGGATGTGCTGAAGGATTTTGTCTCCCAGGTAGGCACTTACGATTATTATCTGGAGCAGAAGGCTGCCATCAGCCGCGCCCTGGCTTCCAAGAGACAGATAGAGAAAGCGGTGTATGTGGCTAAGGAGACGTTGGAGGAATCAAAACTCCGCCATAGCAATAACGGGATGATAGCGGCGTATAACAGTCTGGGATGTGCCTACGGAGTGTCCAGCCGCCCGAATGAGGCACTGGACTCTTTCTTGGAGGCTTACCGGAATTTCTCTCCCCAGACAAAGGCCAGCCTGAAGGTGGATATACTGTCGCGTATTGCCCAGGTATACGGCAATGGCGGTAAAGACAGCCTGAAGCTGCCCTATTTGCATGAAATGGACACGACGTTGCAGACGGTTATTTCCAAAGAACCCGAGACACGGAAGAACTGGAGCAATTTCGAGATTGACTGCGAAGTGAAGTATATCCTGCACTACATGAACCAGAAGAACTTTACAGTGGCGCACGAGCATATCGAGAAAGTAAAGAAACTGCTTGAACCGCATGTAGATCCCGTCTTCTGGCTGAATGTCCAGTTGATACAGCTTCAATACTATGCCAAGACCGATGAGTATGACAAAAGCATCGCATTGATAGACGAGGTGACCCCTACGGTACTGAACAACTACGTCTCCACCTTTGCCACTTTGATAAACTACAAGGCGAGTACGCAATATGACAAGGGGGACATTGACGGGGCCATCGAGACCCGGCGCTACCTCATACGCAAGCAGGATTCGCTGAACAATGCCTTCTCGGCCAACCAGTTGAAGCAGGTGAAGGAGATTTACCACATTGACGAGCTGTTGTTGGAGAAGCAGAAGATTCAGGACATGAATTACCGTATAGGATTTATATTCCTGGGTGTCTGCCTGCTGCTGATGCTGCTTTTCTACTTGTATACTCGCTATGTCTCCGGAAAGATTGCTGTCATAGAGAAGAAGACGGCTGAAGCCGCTTTGCAGGCAGAGACGGACAACATCGCGAAGGAACGTCTGAAATCGGAAATCAGCCATGATATACGTACTCCGCTGAATGTGGTGGTGGGCTTTGCCGAATTGCTGACCGGAAAGGAGGAGCTGGATAAAGAGACTAAGAGGGAGTACGGACAGATGATTCAGACCAATGCGGAAAGTCTGCTGAATTATGTCAACAGCATTCTGGAGTTGTCTCGCTTGGAGTCCGGCAAGATTCAGTATGAGGACGAGGAGTGTGACATTATTCAGTTGTGCAGTGAGGTGCTGGATAAAGTGAACGGCCGTGAGGAGAGCACTGTGTCTGTCAGCCTGCAGACCGACCTCAAGGAACAGTTTGCGAGGACGGACCGGAGGTGGTTCGATACATTGCTTGTCAGCATGCTGACTCCGTCAGAGAATGACACTGCCCGTTATGAGGCGATTATCCGCATCAGACGGGACCGCACTAGGTCGGCCCTCTATTTCGACGTGGTCAACGCCCCGTTTGCAAAGGTACATTTTGAGAATAAAACGAGCTTGATTCGCCATGAAATCAATGCCCATTTTATTCATTATTTTGGAGGTATCTACAAGGTGCAAACCGAAGCGGAGGAAGGCTCTACTATTTCGTTCACTATTCCTTGTTGAGATTGATGCGGACGATGCCGCCGTAGGGCGTCAATGCGTCGAAGGCTTCTTCGGCTTTGAGGATTCCGGCATAGAGTTGTGCGCAGATTAATACGCCTCCGTGTGCGAAGATGGCAACGCGTGTATAGGGCTTCTTCTTTAATTCGTCCAAAAACTGGCTGACACGCCGGTATTGCATGGTAAAAGATTCTCCACCGGTAGCTGCCACGTTCATGTAGTCGGCATACCATTCCTGCAGGCGTGGGTCTTCATTCTGCTCGAACGGCTTCATCTCCCAGTCGCCAAAATTGATTTCCATAATCCGTTTGTCCCGTTCTGCATCGGGATAGCCGCAATAGGTGGCGAGGCGCACGCAGCGGGTTAGGGGACTGGTGTAGACGTGGTCGAACGGAAGGTATGCCTTCAGGTTTTCTGCCGTCACGGCGGCTTCCGTTTCAAACGTGGGTTTCAGGGGAACATCGGTCTGACCGTAGCACATCCCCGGAGGAACATCTACCGAAGTGTGTCGAATGAGTATTACTTCCATCTTTAATTTTCAGTTGTTAATTTATAATTAGAATAAGGCTTCCCAAGTAGAAGGACAGTTCGCATAGCAGGAAAGTGGCCCCGCAGCAGTCACCCGTATATCCTTGTAGGCGCCGCTTCATCAATCGGTAGAGCAGGAAGAAGGTGAGCAGTGGGAAGAGGGTGGCAATCCACAGTTTTATAGGCAGCAGCAGTACGAAAGGAAGCAGACCGCAAAGAAATCCGGCCAGTAACTCGTGCCAGCTCATGCGGTTGTAGACGGTCTTGCTTTTGCTGTCTTCCTCTTTCCGGGCATAGGGCAGGTAGTTGACAATCTGGGAGGCACAGAACTTGGACCAGCAGTCACCGCTGAGCACAAGGATGCAGAGAAGTCCCAGTGGCAGGTGATGAAGTTGGAACAACAGCAGGAAATAGCATATCAATCCGATGACACCGTAGCTTCCGATGTGGGAATCCTTCATGATGGCAAGAGTCCGTTCTCGGGTGGTGCCGCCGCCGAAGCCGTCGAAAAAGTCCGCCAGTCCGTCTTCGTGCAGGCAACCGGTGACAAGCAGGCGTGCGATGAGGGCAAGAATCCATGCCAATGACACCGGCATAATCTGTCCGGCAAGCCACAGCACTGCCGCCATCACGCCTCCCGTCAGCCAGCCTACAAGCGGCCAATAGGGAACCACATGCTTGAAACACTCTGCCGGTACTTCCTTGATTTTCCAGAAGGGCAGTCGGGTGAGCATTATGAATGCAGCCAAGACATTGTTCATGTTAAAAGTATTTAGTGATGGAGGCATGTGCAAAGTTATCCATTTCATTGAGCATCCGCACGGCCGAGTCGACAATGGGATATGCACAGATGGCCCCCGTTCCTTCTCCCAAACGCAGCCCCAGATTCAGCAGCGGACGGGCATGCAGGGCGTCGAGTACCAGTTTGTGGCCCGACTCGTCTCCGCAGTGTCCGAAGATGGCGTAATCCGTCACTTCCGGGTAGAGCCTGGCGGCGGCAAGCAGGCAGTTGGTCATGATGAATCCGTCAACAAGGATAATCATCTTCAGCTCGGCAGCTTGCAGCATGGCGCCTATGGCCATTACCATTTCCAGTCCACCAAAGTAGCGGATGATGTCCCGGGGAGAGCCGTCGCCTTTGTAATTCTCCATAGACTGTTTCAGCACTTCGTATTTGTGGCGGATGCCCGCGCTGTCGAGTCCGCTGCCTGCGCCGACACATTGTTCCAGAGGAATGCCGGTAAAGCAGGTCATCCACAGGGAGGATGAAGAGGTGTTTCCGATACCCATTTCACCGAAGCTGAGGACATTGCTGCCTTCTTCATGGCATTGGCGCACCACCTCGGCACCCCGTTCCAGGCACATCTCCATTTCCTCTTCCGTCATGGCTGCCTCGTGCAGATAACTCCGGGTGCTTTTACGTACTTTCATATTGATGATGCCTTTCTCGTAGGGGAGGTCGTAGTCTACTCCTGCATCTACTATTTTCAGGGTAAAGCCGTGCTGCCGGCAGAGGAAATTGACACCTGCCCCTCCATGAAGGAAGTTGCTGATTTGCTGCCAGGTGATTTCCTTTGGAGACAGACTGACACCTTCTTCTACAATGCCGTGGTCGGCGGCGAAGATAATGTTTTGCGGATGTTTCAAGGTGGGGGATAATGTCTGTTGTATGAGTCCGATTTGGAGTGCCAGTTCTTCTAAAATGCCCAATGAGCCTTTGGGTTTGGTCAGGTTGTTGATTTTGTCAATCAATGCGGGACGGATTGACTCGTCCGGACGGGTGATATGAAATGTTTTCATCAGTCTGTTGAATTTTAATTGTCTGTTGTTTTATGAATGAGTGTTTTTTACGGTAAGTGGGATGCCGGATACCATCAGTATCACTTCGTCGGCACGGGCGGCTACATATTGGTTCATCCAGCCTTGCATGTCCGTGAACTTTCGTTGCAGTTCGTTCTCGGAAGTTCCTCCCATACCTATTTCATTGGTTACAAAGATGAAGGTTGCGTCTTGTGCCGTGAAGCGGTCGAACTCTGCCTTTACTGCGGCAAGTGCCCGGTCGGTATCTGAATGCAGGTCGAAGAAAAAGTTGGTACACCATAAGGTGATGCAGTCTATCAGGACGATCCGTCCCTCCAGCCGGTGGCGGCTGAGTTCTTTCTCCTCTTCGATGTTTGTCCATTCCGGTCCCCGGCGTTCCTGATGCCGGATTACCCTCTGGCGGAATTCTTCGTCCCAGATGCGTGCCGTGGCAAGATAAACGGGAGTGGGAGAGAGCTCGAGTGCCAGCTTTTCCGCATAGGTGCTTTTGCCGGAACGTGCTCCTCCGGTGATGAGTATGATTCGTTTCATTGGTATTTAGTCTGTATTTTGAAAGAATATCTTTGTTTTCCCGAGCAAAAATAGGAAATATTTGACGAAACGTTTGTTTTTTTAGGAAGGAATTTATTAACTTTGCCACCGTTTTTAAGGCATGACCTTGGAAATGTTTATGCGGCAGTAGCTCAGTTGGTAGAGCATCAGCTTCCCAAGCTGAGGGTCACGAGTTCGAACCTCGCTTGCCGCTCATAATGAAAGCCTTGATAGTTAATAGATTAGCTATCGAGGTTTTCTGCTTTTAGCAGGTTACGGAAAGTCTATTTTCGGGTGGTTTCAGAGGGTGCATGTAAACCAAGATGTAAACCGAAAATTCATTATGAATGCCTGTGTTTCAGTAGTTTGCTACAAATCTAAGACATTATCCAATGGTGAAAATCCATTGATGCTCCAAGTATCTAAAGGAGGAAAGCGTAAATACCAAAGTTTAGGCATATCCATCAATCCTAAATATTGGGACTTCACACGAAACAAACCTAAGCCTAACTGCCCTAATAAAGAATATATCCAAAAGATTATCTTGGATAAACAAAGGGAGCTACAACAACGCATGTTGGAACTAAACAGCGAACAAAAAGAATACACTACCACCACTTTACTCAATAATGAGAATACAAAGTTTGAGCTAAAAACAGTCAGTATGTTCTACAAGGAACTTATAGAGCAATACACACGGGAGGATAAATGTGGAAACCGTCTTATCTATAAAGGCTCATTCAATTCACTCAAAGTTTTCACTAATGGGAAATTGGATATTCCATTTAATGAAATAGATATTGCTTGGCTTAACAAGTATGAGAAGTGGCTACGCTCCAAAGGTAATAGAGAAACTACAATCAGCCTACTTTTTCGCACGCTCCGTAGTGCATACAATAAAGCTATCAAAGCAAAGTGTGCCCGAAAGTCCGATTATCCGTTTGATGATTACAAGATTAACAAATTCGATACCACTACCCAAAAGAGAGCCATTGCCAAAACAGACGTGCTGAAATTCACAACAGAAGTGCAGCCCATCGGAAAGCAACAATATATGGAGTTAAGCAAAGACATATTCGTGTTCAGCTATCTATGCGGTGGAATCAATTTCACAGACATAGCTAATCTGACAAACGAGAATATCCAAAATGGCAGGCTACACTATATTCGTCAAAAGACAAAAAAGCCAATCAAGATAGGAATACCGCAAGAAGCCATGCAGATAATCGAAAAATATTCAAAGGAGAGCAAAGGCTATCTATTTCCGATTTTAGATAGCAAGATACACAAGACCGCCCTACAAAAGCAGAACAGAATACATAAGATATTAGGAAAGGTCAATAAGAATCTAAAACTACTTGCCGCACAGCTTGGAGTTGAAGCCAACTTGACAACCTATGTCGCCCGGCACTCATTCGCAAGCGTCCTAAAGAAATCGGGAGTAAACATCGCATTGATAAGTGAAGCATTGGGACATTCAGACTTAGCCACCACTCAAATATACTTGGATAGTTTCGATAATGAGCAAGTGGATGAAGCCATGAGGAATCTCCTTTAATCTATAAATAAATCCCATTTGCAGCAATGCAGGTGGGATTTTCTTTATATTTTTGCAAAAAAAGGACAAAATGAGAAATATTGATTTTAATAAATACCAATCAGCTCTAATCATAGGAAATGGATTTGATTTAAGTTTAGGTTTATCCACAAGCTATATGGACTTTGTGAATAGTGATGAATTTCAAATCTTGCTGAATATGCAAAATCAATTAGCTATCTATTTAAAAGTAAATGCTGAATTACAAAACTGGATTGATATAGAAAATGAGTTAAAGCTTTATTCGAAAAATGAAGATAATGCAAAATTCAAAACTGAGTATGAGGCTTTATGTAAACAATTAGTTGTTTATATTAATAATATTGATTATTCAAGTATAAATAAGAATTCTAAAGCTTATGAAGTACTTACAAATTTGTCTTCAACAAAAAACAATATTATTTTAGATTTTAATTATACTGCATCAACAAGGCTGATATTAAAGCAATGTGGGCTATCTGACGAGGATATAGATAATAGATTAATAAAAGTTCATGGAGAAGCATCTGGAAAATCCAGTGTAAGCTGCCCCCTAAAACCAAGCGATTCTGCCCCCTTGTGCTAAAATAATCCTACCCCCTTGATTCCAATATAAAAATACCCCTGCTTGGCAATGCCCGGCAGGGGATTTTTCGTAGATTTGATTCCCGTCTTGACCGGTGGGATAAAATCATTTCTACTATGACAACAAAGATAGCAAACATCCTCCAATGTTACGCATTGGGGATGGGGATAAAGCAGATAAGCAGGAGCTTTGAGCTTTCCCGCAACACGGTGCGCAGATATGTGCGCCTGTTTCAAGAGTGTGGTATACCGATAAAGGAGTTGGCCGCCATGCCTTCCGCTCGCATCCAGGAAATGTTCTCTGAAGGTGTTGGCCGTAACAGGGAACCGTCACAACGCCAGCTTGAGCTTGAGGCACTCCTTCCTGAGTATGCTGCCCGGCTTAGCCGCCGAGGCGTAACAGTGAAAACCCTGTACGAAGAGTACCGCGAGACCCATCCTGACGGATACAGACATGCCAGTTTCGGCAACTATCTCATGCGTTACCGTATGGTGACACATGTCGTAGGCCATGTCGAGCATTATGCCGGAGACCAGATGTATATCGACTTCGCCGGTGACAAACTGGAAGTCGTTGACAGTGAAAGCGGTGAATGTCGCAGCGTTGAAGTGTTCGTGGCCATACTTCCGTGCAGCCACTATACCTATTGTGAGGCGGTCTGGTCCCAGTCAAGACAGGACTTGATTAAGGCGTGTGAGAACGCGCTTCATTTTTACGGCGGGGTTCCGATGGCGATCGTACCAGACAACCTCAAATCGGCGGTAACCCGCAGCGACCGTAACGAGCCGGTAATCAACGAGGAGTTTGCGGCATTTGCCGAACACTACGGATGTACCGTATACCCCACACGGGTACGTCATCCAAAGGACAAGGCCTTGGTGGAGAATGCCGTGAAGCTACTTTACCGATCCGTCTACGCTGACATCGAGGGTCTTGTATTCCACTCGCTGGAGTCTCTGAATGCGGCCATATCCGAATCGCTCTCGGCCTTCAACGGACGCAGGATGAGCGGGCGTCCCCAGTCCAGACGGGAACAGTTCGAGCAGATTGAGTCCGACTGCCTCCGCCCGCTTCCCGCCATACGCCATCAGATGAAAGAGCGACGCTCCGCAACAGTAATGCGTAACGGCTATGTCACCTTCAGGCTTCACCATTACAGCGTACCGAAAGAGTATATAGGCAAACGTGTCGAGATTGTCTATGATGCGGACACGCTGGAAATATATCATGGCCTGCGTCTGGTGACCACACACCAGCGCGATGACACGCCATACTCCTATACGACCAAGGATGCCCACGGACTGCCCGGACGTCATGGAAGTTATGAAAAGGATCTGGAACAGATTTACGAACGGGCCGGCCAGACAGATAACGTCCTGCTGCTGTATCTGCGCAAGGTGGCGGAACTCAAGAAGTATCCTCCCGCGGCGTTCCGTTCATGCAGAGGCATCATGGCGTTGGAGAAGACCTTCGGGCTGGAACGGTTGGTGGCGGCAAGCGCATGCGCCACGCAACTGCGCCTATACGGATATCAGGGAGATAAGGCGGATCCTTGAACGCGGGGATGATGCAGACTTCCTGTCAAAAGACGACATTGACGATGAGGTCCCCGTAACATCTATCCACAAAAACATCCGCGGAGCAGCCTACTTCGCACAATTAAAACATTTAAATAGAGACAACAATGGAAACAAATAATCTTACCGCACCGATAGCTGTCGAAAAAGACCGCAACACGTTGACAATCGAACTGATGAACCGTATGAAGCTGCACGGCATGGCCGCCGCCTTCACTGAAAGCCTAACCTCCACTATGGCAGAAACAATGACAATCGACTCTTTCCTGCACATGTTACTTGCCAGGGAATGGGACTACCGTGCCAATGCAGCCATCCAACGCCTTATACGCGGGGCGGCGTTCCGCTACAAGGCCTGCCTCGAGCAGATAGACTATGCAATCCCGCGTGGCCTTGACCGCAATCAGATGGAGCGGCTTGCATCGCTGGAGTTCATCCGCAAGGGACAGAACCTCTTCATCACAGGGTCATCCGGTACCGGGAAGAGCTTCCTTGCCACAGCAATGGGGTATGAAGCCTGCAAGAAGGGCATACGGACATATTATGCGAATGCTCCGAAACTTATGGGTACGCTTAAGGTGGCAAAAGTAAAAGGCACACTGGAATCGGAACTCAAGAGAATCGAACGGAGCACGCTGCTCATATTGGATGACCTCTTCCTTGTGAACCTTGATGCCAAGGAACGACCCATCCTGCTCGATATAATAGAGGACCGACATGGGCGCAAGTCCATCATCATCACCTCGCAACTGCCAACGGACAATTGGTATGATGCAATCGGAGACCCTACAGTAGCAGATGCCATTATGGATCGTATTATACATACGGCGCACCGGATTGAGCTGACAGGAGAAAGTGTCCGTAAAATGGCTGCATACAGAGGGAAATAAACTAAAATAATAATAACCCCATCGGTCAAGACTTTTTAAGGGGGCATTGTTGAATGTTTTAAGGGGGCAGAATCGCTTGGTTTTAGGGGGCAGCTTACACTGGATTTTCCACTTAGTTATTCAGTCTTTTTCTTTTTTAAGAACATTCATTCTCAGGTATTAATAATTCTTCTAAACTATTTTTTAAGCTGCACTTATATTGTTTTTCCCCTTTTTCTGTTTTTCTTATTGTTTGTTCGCATATGTAATATAGCCGAAACATATATTACATCGTGAATAGTAAATTTGCAAAAATGCAACACTTTAAAAGTTAATAAATATAAAAGAAGTAATAATATATTCTTTATATGTTGCTTTTATTAAAAATTATCCATTTATTTGTCTGACAAATAATACTAATAGGACTAATAATAACACGATTTAATATATGGAAAACTTAAAAATTGATGGGCAGTCGATTACTTTGGTAGACCAAGTGGAAGACAAGTTATTGAATTATTTCAGAAGTCAGGACTTGAAAGTGGGTGATTCTATCCCTAACGAAATTGAGTTGTCGTCAGCGTTGGGGGTAGCTCGTAGTGTTCTTCGGGAAGCTCTTAGCCGTCTGAAAATGATGGGAATGATTGAAAGCCGTACACGTCGTGGAATGATATTAACTGAGCCTTTCATCTTAGGGGGAATGAAGAGAGTGGTTGATCCCCGTATTATGAGCCAGGAATCACTTCTCGATCTTTTGGGATTCAGGGTTGCCTTGGAGATAGGAATCAGTAGTGACATATTTCATAATATTAAAGAGCAGGATATTATGGAACTGGAAGAGATTGTTAATGCAGGCGTTGCATTGGGGAACAACGAATATGCCAATCTCAGCGAATATACTTTCCATTCAAAACTATACGAAATAACGGGGAATAAGACGATTGTACAGTTCCAAAGCATCATTCATCCGGTTATGAACTTTGTAAAAACCAATTTGAGGGAACGGGTGGAAGCTATAAATATAGAACTGGAGAAAAAGGGAAAGATTGTAACTCACACCGATTTATTGAACTTTATCAAGAATAAGGATGAAATGGGCTACAGAAATGCTATCGAGCAACACTTTTATGTCTATAAGAAGCTGATTTATGATAGGGCAGTGTTAGGAGAACAGAATAAGGGTCAATCACAATAAAAATATGACAAATGACACGGATTGTAAATAATTGTGTTGCATTGGTATGCCTTTGTTTGTTTTGGGGTCAAAGCCTGAGAGCTGCAGATGCTTCTCATTCTGAGCAGATAAAGTGGGGCAACGAGAGTGTTTTTAATGAGGAACACAACACTTTGGGACTCTTTTCCGGAGTACTTGGCGGACAAATTGTATTGGCAGGCGGCACTTCCGACGATTATAGCCGATGGGGAAGAAATGCGGTATGCCTTTCTGAAAATGCCGGATTCGCTTTGTATGAAGATGTGTTGTCCAAGCCGTTGGCTTATGGCGCTTCCATAACACTCTCTGACGGTATCTTGTGTATTGGAGGGCGTGATTCTTCCCAATGCTACAAAGATGTATTTCTTGTCACAATGCAGCAGGGCAAACTGAATGTTTCGGAAGATTGGCCGCCACTTCCTTTTCCGTTGTCTAACGCGGCAGGAGCACTACTGGACAATAAGGTATATTTGTTTGGAGGCAGGAAGTCGGTAAGTCCGTCTAGGTTATCGGATTCTTTTTTTGTGCTGGACTTGTCGAACAAGTCCAGAGGATGGAAAGAACTACCGGGCTATCCGGGATGCGTCCGGGAAGATGCAATTCTCGTGGTACAGAACAACGGCGTTTCCCCTTGTCTGTATTTATTGGGTGGACAGACGGAAACGGAAGAAGGGTTGTCTTCTTGCTTGACTGATGGATATGTCTATAACCCCCAATTGGGTAAATGGAGTTCATTAGGTTCGGATTTTCCGAAAGGAATATGTGCTGCTGTCGCCAGCGGAGCCAACCATATACTTCTTTTTCAGAAAGAGCCGGAAGATACACAGCATCTTAAAAAAGAGAATGCTTTATGGAAATACCATACAATTACGCAGACTCTTGTCAAGTCTGAATGTATTCCAGGTACCTATGACACCATGCAAGTCTTGCAAAGAAACCGTTCCTTCGTTATACTCGGTAGCAATGCCAGTTCCGGAACGAATAGACTGTACAGCCTTCAAGGGGATATTGTTCCTTTGGAAAAGGGGTTGGGACTTGTCAATATCCTTGTGATTATCGGTTATTTTGCCGTATTGGCCGGAATTGGAATTTACTTTTCACGGCGCCAGAAAAGTACGAACGACTATTTCAAGGGTGGAGGACGCATTCCGTGGTGGGCTGCCGGGCTGAGTCTTTTCGGAACCGCGTTGAGTGCCATCACCTTCATGGCTATACCCTCCAAGGCATATGCCACGAACTGGAGTTATGTGTTGTTCAATACCGGTATTGTGTTTGTTGCCCCCGTCATTGTTTATGTCTTTATTCCTTTTTTCCGGAGATTGAATATAACGACTGCCTATGAATATCTGGAGATACGTTTCAATGTCTTTATCCGGGTTATTTGCAGTCTGGCCTTTATTATTTTCCAGGTAGGGCGTATGGGCGTTGTGCTTTTTCTGCCCTCCATTGCTTTGAATGTGGTGACTGGATTGGATATATTCCTATGTATCGGTATTATGGGAGTTTGTAGTATTCTATATACAATGATAGGGGGAATAGAGGCGGTTGTATGGACAGATGCCATTCAAGTAATTGTACTGTTGGGAGGAGCGATATTTGCAGTGATATACATCTCGTGTTCTCTTCCCGGTGGATTGGGTGAAACGATTGATATTGCCGTGGCAAACGGTAAGTTCGATTTGGGAGCAACGAACTTTGACTTGAAGGATGCTACGATGTGGACTGTCATTATTGCCGCATGTTTTACCCATCTTACCACCTATGGGACGGACCAAAGTATGGTGCAGCGCTATCTCACTACCTCTTCGATGAAAGAGGCACGGAAGAGTGTATGGACCAATGCGATACTGACTGTTCCCGCCACACTGATTTTCTTCTTTATAGGCACTGCGCTTTATGCCTATTACAAGGTGTATCCTGAGAATCTGAGTATCAGTATTCCTAACGGCGATGCTATTTTTCCGTGGTATATTTTTACCCAATTGCCGGTCGGTATTGTAGGGTTGTTGATTTCGGGCATCTTCGCTGCGGCAATGTCCACTTTGAGCGGCAGTATGAATTCGGCAGCCACAGCTTATATAGTAGACATTTATTCACGTTTCTTTCATAAGGGAGAGGGTGGCAATGAATTGCATGCGGCACGTATGGCAACTTGTGTGATAGGAGTCATTAGTCTATCTTTTGCTTTTCTTATGGCAACATGGAATATCGCTTCATTGTGGGACGAATTTAACAAGATACTCGGGCTCATATTGGGCAGTATGGGAGGACTGTTCATGTTGGGCATGCTTACCAAACGCGCCAATTCCGGAGGAGCAATCATTGGTATAGTCGCAAGTATCATCGTACAATTGTTTGTTGCCAGATTCCAGACGTTCCATTTGCTTTTGTACACGGCATCCGGCTTTATCTCATGTTTTGTCATAGGTTATCTGGCAAGCTTGTTCTTTAAGAAAAAATAGGTTTGAACCTATCATTAATTATAATATAATTTTATTTATGAACAAACGACTTTTAACAGGATTAATCGCTGCACCATTTACGCCAATGCACGAAGATGGTTCCTTAAATTTGCAGGTGATCGGGCCGTATGCAGAGTTTCTGATGCAAAAGAAATGTGTGACGGGAGTGTTTATTTGTGGCACGACGGGAGAATCCGTTTCTCTGACAACAGAAGAACGAAAGGCTGTTGCGGAAAAATGGATGGAGGCAGCCAAGGGAAAACTGAAAGTGATAGTGCATGTAGGTGGCATGTCGCAGGTTCAGTGTGCCGAGCTGGCAGCCCATGCGCAAGCTATTGGAGCTGATATGATAGCAGCCATGGCGCCCTGCTTTTTCAAGCCCGGTTCTGTAGATGAGCTGATAGGTTTTTTCAAGCCGATAGCTGCATCGGCTTCCCGCTTGCCGTTTTATTACTATAACATGCCGTCCATAACCGGGGTTTCCTTGCCGGTACACAAGTTCCTTATAGAGGGCAAGAAGCAAATTCCCAATCTGGTGGGAGTCAAGTTTACTCATAACAACCTGATGGAGATGCAGCAGTGCATTCATGCGGACGGTGGGGCGTTCGAAGTCTTGCACGGTTTTGATGAGATACTGATTACCGGATTGTCGGTTGGAGCTAAGGCTGCCGTAGGCAGTACCTACAACTATGTTCCGGGTATATACAAAGCTGTGATGGAAGCCATGGAAAAGGGAGACCTTGAAACAGCTCGTGAAATGCAATGGAAATCTGTTGAAATCATTGATGTGCTGATAAAGCATGGGGGAGGAGTCAGAGCTGGTAAGATATTCATGAAACTGGCAGGAATAGACTGTGGACCATGTCGATTGCCGATAGCTCCTTGTTCTGAAGAAGAGCTGGAGGAGACAAGAAACGAATTGAAAAATACGGAATTCTTCAAATACATTAATTAACTAAAAACGATTGCCTATGGAGATATTGCAACAATACATCCAATGAAAAAACTCATTGGCCAACTTAAGTTTGACCCCCGAAAAGGGAGGGGAAACGAGTATTGGCACTTCCCGTTTCCCCTTAAATAAATTACTGAAACAATTTATTATTAAAATCGTAACAAAGATGAGAAAAATATTTCATTTTCACCTCATAACTTTTCTACTATTTTGCCCATTTTTGCTTTGGGCACAAGAATTTAACCTATCAGGTGTAGTAGTGGACAATACTGGTGAAACTCTTCCAGGAGTTTCCATCGCTGTGAAGGGTACGACTCGAGGAGTTATTACGGATATGAATGGCGCTTTCCAGCTGAAAGTAAGCAAGGGGGAAACTCTTGTATTTTCCTATGTGGGCTATGATGAACAGCAAATCCTGATTACTAATCAAAAGATTCTTAACATCCGGATGGAACCGACCACCATGGGGCTGGATGAAGTGGTGGTTGTAGGTTATGGTACCCAATCCAAGCGTACCGTAACATCCGCCATCAGCAAGGTGGATGGAGAAACATTGAAGGCAACTCCTATCAATACTGTGGGAGAAGGGCTGAAGGGTAAAATTGCGGGTGTACGCGTGTACAATGAGAACAATACTCCGGGTGCAGAGGCTACGTTCTTGATTCGTGGTGGTTCATCTATCAGTCAGAGTAATTCTCCTCTTATATTAGTTGATGGCGTAGAGCGCAGTACAGCGGGTATCAATCCCAATGACATCGAATCTATCGAAGTCTTGAAGGATGCCGCTTCTTCTGCTATTTATGGTTCGCGTGCATCGAATGGAGTTGTCCTGATTACGACAAGAAAAGGAAAAAGCGGTGCTCCTCGAGTGACGTTTGAGGCTTCCTTTGCAAACGAGAATGTGGAGCGGATGATTGAGTATCTGGATGCTACCCAAGCTGTTACTATCATGCGCGATCGTTGGGCTTCCGGACCCAGTCCGGAAAAGTTATACCTTGACGGATATGCTTATAGTTCCGGCAATACGGATGCTTCCAAGTTTTCTACCCGTTACCTGAGGGATGGAGAGAGCATTCCGGCAGGATGGAAGTCTGTGGCTGATCCGTTGGATCCCAGTAAGACTTTGATTTTTGAAGATAATGATTGGGCCAGTACTTGTTTCAAGAATGCTCTTTGGCAAAATTATTATGTGGGGATAGAAGGAGGTACGGAGAAATTGAGCTATGTGGGCAGTATTGGCTATATGAAAGATTCCGGTGTAGGTGTAGGCACGGCATTCGACCGTTTTAACGCCCGTACTAATGTAACTGCCAAAATCAGAGAGAACCTGACTTTCAGTAGCAACATAGATTACAGCCAGACGAATAGCGAAGAGTATGCCAGTCAGTATCAGGTGATTTCCCGTGGACTGATGACCCCGGCCGTTCAACGTAAATATTGGGTGTCTGACAATGAATGGTACGGAACCCCGACGCCAGGTCCAAACTCTTCGTCTCCGAATCCGAGCTTCTACTCGTATTTTAATGATAACAATCAGCGTACCAACCGTTTGGGGTTAGTCGGCTCTCTTGATTGGGAAGTTTTGAAAGGATGGCATGCTGTGGGCACCGCTTCTTTGTTTACGCAAAACAGCCATGGAGATACATTCATGCGTGCCAACCCGATGAATGGAACGCGGAAGGCGACTACCAACATGACGGATGAGCAACGGAAGAAACTGGAATTCTACACCAGCTATACAAGAACGTTTGCCGATAAACACAGCATCAGTGCGATGGTAGGATATTCCTATCAGCAATATTTGTACAAGTATGTGTATGCTGCCACTACCGGACACAGCTCCGACAAGATACCGACATTGAACGGAGGTTCTGTTTATTCCGATGCAACGTCGACCAAGCAGGAAGATGTGAATATCGGTTATTTCGGCCGATTGAACTATGATTATCTGAAAAGATATATGTTGACTGCTACTTTCCGTGAGGACGGCTCTTCCCGTTTTGCCAAAGGCAACCAATGGGGATTCTTCCCCGGATTGTCTGTCGGATGGGTTATGAGTGATGAGCCTTTTATGCAGAATATCGGTTTTATAAGTAATTTGAAGTGGCGTGGCAGTTATGGGCAGACCGGTAACAACTCCATCGGCTATTACGATGCATTAGGATTGTATGCCATTACCACCAGTTACGATCAAAGTGCTGCGACCGTTTCTTCGGCCATGCCTAACAAGGCTCTTGAATGGGAGACTTCCACACAATTGGATTTAGGTTTTGATTTAGGCTTGTTCAAGAACCGCATCATATTGGGTATAGACTATTTCAATAAGATTACGGATAACCTGATTACTTCCAAAGTATTGCCCAATACGTCGGGATACGGTTCCATCCTTACCAATCTTGGAAAAGTACGTTTCCGTGGTTTCGATGCTGAAATAACAACACGTAACATTGTCAAGAAGGATTTCACGTGGGAATCTAAATTCACCATTACTTACGTAAAGAACAAGGTGCTTAAACTGCCCGAAAACGGACGGGACAAGAACCGCCAGGGAGGATACTCTGTAAAAATGCAGGATGGCACGACCAAAGAATTCGGAGGTGTTGCCGAGGGTGAACCGTTGGGGCGTTTCTATGGATATAAGAAAGACTTTATCATTACAACTCCCGAGCAGGCTGCCAATGCCCGTTATGACACCTCATCCAAAGGTTGGGACTGGACCACGAAACAGAAACTGGGTGTCGGAAAAAAGACTATCGGAGACTATGAGTGGAAAGACCTGAACGGAGACGATATCATCAACAGCAATGATATGTTCCTGCTGGGAAATACGATTCCCCATACCACCGGAGGTTTGAACAATACTTTCACTTACAAGGGCTTCACATTGAATGTCTATCTTGATTTTGCTTTGGGGCACTCCATTTCCAATGGTTATCTGCAACGCCAGATGTGTAATTTCATGAATGGAAACACCAGCCTGCCTGCTGAAATCCTAAAATGCTGGAATGTGGGGGATGACCCGAGTAAGGCCAAGTATGCCCGTTTCTCAGGCAATGACTCCGATGAGTTGAATAAGAATTTCCGGGACAACTCCGATGTTTTCACCCAGAAAGCCGATTATCTCTGTATCCGTGAAATCTCTCTGCAATATGCTCTGCCTCAGGCATTGCTGGCAAAGATTGGTCTGAAAGGGCTGGTATTGACCCTGGCCGGAAACAATCTGCATTATTTTACGGAAGTAATAGGCCTTTCTCCCGAAGTAGGTGCATCAAGTACCTATTCCGGTAGTTTCAACACCTATCCGCCTATCCGTAAGTTCTCTATCGGATGTAAAGTTACTTTGTGATAAAAGAAGTTTAATACGAAAAATAAGAATTATGAAAATAAAAATATTATCCGGCATTCTTCTTATAAGTGGGGTCTCGTTTTTTACATCATGTCATGGAGACCTGAATGTGATACAGCCCAGCCAGTTCACCAGCTTGTCCATGTGGACAGAGGAGAGCGATGCTACGAGTGCGGTAAATGGAGCATATACTCAATTCCGTTCCGCCTTTTCCGATTTGCTCAACATCTATGGAGAGATGCGCTCAAACTGGTATGAGAGTGGGGCGGTAAATGATGCGTTTTTTAATAGAGTGGGTACAAACGTATTGCTGAGCGGTGATGCAGGTACAAATTGGAGTAGTATATATACTACCATTAATAGTGCAAATTTGATTCTGAAGCATACTCCGGAAATCTCTTTCACCAATGAAGCTACACGTAATGAGGTGATGGCCAATGCCTATTTCCTACGGGCATATTGTTACTTTACTCTGGTGCGGGTATTCGGTGACTGTCCACTACTGACTTCCGGCTTTGAGTCAGAAAAGCAGGAGGACATGTATCCCAGCCGTACGGCGGCCTCTGAAGTATATGCTCAGGTCGAAACCGATATAGAAGAAGCTTTAAGGTTGATGCCCGCTTCTTCCAAGCTTCTCCATAAGGCATCTCCGGCAGCCATCAACATGTTGCGTACTGAATATTACTTATGGAAGGCAAAGCGTCTGGGAGGAGGGAATGCGGCTCTGAGTACGGCGCAGTCTTCTGTTGATGCGGTATTGAAAGCCGGATATGCACTTCTTCCCACGTTTGCCGATATTTTCAATTTAAGCAACGAAGCCAATTCTGAGCTTATCTGGACATTGCCCTATATCGTCAATGAAAATGTGACTCCGGGAACATCCCCCAACTTTTTCGCCTATTATCTGGCACCTAACGGTGACAGAACCCGGCTGAGGGAAGCCGGATATACCGAGGATGAGGTTCCTGCCGGTTCCCATGCCCAGTATGTTGTGCCCACGCAAGCCTATTGCGATTTCCTGGCTGAGGATGCACGTGACACGCGTACGGATGTTTCAGTACGGGTATTCGAGGATAAGTTCCTGACGGAAGAAGTACAGATTAAAAGGATGGTTGTGAAGTTCAAAGGCTCCTTTGCCAATGATACGCGTAGTTTTGACAGTGATGTCCCCGTCTATCGTTTGGCCGAAGCCTATCTTTTGAAAGCTGAAGTGGAAAATGCCTTGGGAAATACGGATGCCGCTTTGCAGAATCTGAATGTAGTGGCCAAGCGTGCTTATGGGGTAGACAACTACTACACGGCAAGGACTCAGGATGCCATAGACAATGCCATTATCAGCGAAATACTGAAAGAGTTTGTCGCAGAATCAAAAGCATGGTGGGCATACCTTCGCTTTAATAAGGAATTCGAGCTTATTGAGACCTTGAAGGGGCGTGAAGGGGAGAAGAATGTTACCTTGTGGCCTATTGCTCCTGCTTGTCTCAATACTAATCCGAATATAACACAAACGGAAGGTTACAAATAAATATTGGGATGATATGAGATATAAGACTATACTTTTACTGGTCTTGTCTGCTTGGGGCATCATGGCATGCCAAAATTATACGGATAAGATAGCGGTGGAGATTCGGCAACCGGTATATCCGGTGTTGACATTGAAGGAGCATAATCCGGTATTGTGTCTGCGTCTGATTAGGAACAGCGGCGTGGCATATCAGTTGGAAAAGATAAATTTCACTTTGGATGGAACTGTCCGTTCCGGTGATGTCGTTTCCGCTTCGCTGTTCTTGGATAAGAATTGTGGGCAGGTTTGTGCAAGTGCCAAACCGGTGAACAAACAATTGAGTTTTAAGGTAGGCCGGCAGATAGAGGAAGATACACTGACATGCTGGGTGACACTCCGACTGAGGGATGATGCGGCGCAGGCTACAAGCAAGATTGAAATCTCATGCAGCAGTGTCCAGACAGACTTGGGGCTGGTGGGCATCCGCCAGTTGCCCGCAGTAAAGCCGCTCCGTATAGGAGTGGCCCTGCGGCAGCCGGGTCAGGACGGGGTACACACTTCCCGCATTCCCGGATTGGTGACTTCGACGAAAGGTACCTTGCTGGCCTTGTATGATGCACGCAATGAAAGAGATGACGATTTGCAGGGCGACATTGATATTGCCATCAATCGCAGTGAAGATGGAGGGCGGACTTGGCAACCCATGCAGACTGTTCTGGATATGAAAGAATGGGGCGGGCTACCTCAGAAATATAATGGAGTGAGTGATGGTTGCATCTTGTCGGATGATTTCACCGGAGACCTCTATGTCATAGGGTTATGGATGCACGGAGTCTTGGACCCCAAGACGGGCAAATGGATAGAGAATCTTACCGATACCTCGACCGTATGGAACCACCAGTGGCGTGCGCACGGTTCTCAGCCGGGATATGGTGTCAAACAAAGTTCTCAATTCCTGATTAGTAAGAGTACCGACGACGGACTTACCTGGAGTGAGCCGCGTAACATTACCCGCCAAGTAAAAAAGGAAAAATGGTGGCTGCTTGCTCCCGGACCGGGTCGTGGCATCACAATGGAAGACGGTACATTGGTATTTCCGGTAGAGGGGCGGAACGAAGACGGGCTTCAGTTCTCTACAATCATGTGGAGTAAAGACAAGGGCGAAAACTGGACCGTAGGCGAACCGGCCTACTACAATACCAACGAATGTCAGGTGGTAGAACTTTCAGACCATTCCTTGATGTTGAACATGCGTGAGCGCAGCAACCGGGGACGTCAGGAAGGTAATGGGCGGGCCATTGCCGTCACTGCCGATTTGGGAAAAACGTGGACGGAACATCCCACGTCGCGCAGAGCTCTCATTGAACCGGCTTGCCAGGCATCCTTGCTGCGCCATGATTATATTGAAGACGGAGAAGAACGTCATGTATTACTCTTTGCCAATCCTAATTCAAAAGAGCGCCGTAACAACATTACCATTAAGGTGAGTTTCGATGACGGGCAAACTTGGCCCGAGGAGTATTGGATGTTGTTGGATGAAGGTAGGGGGGCGGGGTACTCTTGCATGACTTCTATTGACGAGCATACCATAGGTATCTTTTATGAGGGGAGTCAAGCCGACATTCAGTTCCAGGCTATCCCGCTGAAAGAATTATTGAAGAAATAAAAGTATAACACCTTAAAAAATAGATAAATATGAAACGCAGTGAAATCAATCAATATATCCGCGAAGCCAAAGCATTTATGACAAAGTACCACTTCATGCTGCCTCCATGGGCGGACTGGACTCCGGACGACTGGAAGACCAAAGGACCGGAATGTGATGATATCCGGGAAAGAGCCATGGGTTGGGACCTGACCGACTTCGGCTGGGGCGATTTCCTGAAAATCGGCCTGACGCTGGTAACCCTCCGTAATGGAAGTCTGCAGAAGAAAGACAAACCCTATTGTGAAAAGATTATGTTTGTCCGCTGCGGACAAGTTACTCCCACCCATTTCCATTGGCTGAAAACGGAAGACATCATCAACCGGGGTGGAGGAATCCTCTGCATGCGTCTGTGGAAGGCCGACAAGGAAACTGAAATGCTGACTGAAGAACCGCTTGTCGTTTCCATCGACGGAGTCAGTACACGGGTAGCTCCCGGAGAAACGGTGCGTCTTGCTCCCGGACAAAGCATTTGTTATGAGCCTTATCTCTACCATACTTTCTGGGCCGAGGACGACCATTGTCTGGTAGGCGAAGTCTCTACAGTGAACGATGACATGAGAGACAACCGTTTCCTCACCCCCAAGGGGCGTTTCCCGCAGATAGAAGAGGATGTTCCGGCCGAACATCTGTTGTGCAACGAATATCCCGAAGTTTAGAAAGTATGAAAGATAAGACCAACCTGACGGGATTGAATCCTGATAATTTCCGGTCCGTAATCAACGGAAAGGATACCGGCCTTTATATACTGCGCAATGGCAGCGGTATGGAGATGTGCGTCACGAACTACGGGGCCATCGTCTTATCCATCATGGCTCCTGATAGTCATGGTAAGTTTGAAAATGTCGTCATAGGCTTCGATACGCTGGAAGAGGCCCGCAGGCAAAGCAAGGACTATTATATAGGAGCTACTATAGGCCCCGTAGCCGGACGCATATTGCACGGCGCTTTCCGTGTAGGAGAAAAAGATTATCACTTACAGCTTAACTCTGTTTCTAATACTCTGCACAGTGGTGATAACGGTTTTCACACGGTGGTGTGGGAAGCACAGCAACCGTGTGAAAACCAACTTCTCCTCCGGCATTTCCATGCCGATGGAGAAGCCGGTTTTCCGGGCAATGTTACGGTAAGGATGATGTATACCTTGACGGACGACAATGGGTTCCGTATAGATTATGAGGCGGAGACAGACCGCGACACCTTGTTCTGTCCCACCAATCATGCCTATTTTAACCTGGCGGGCATGGGAACTCCCACTACTTCCATTGAAGACCATCTGGTGAGGATAAACGCGGATTTCTACCTGCCTATCGACATGAATACGAACAATACCGGTGAAGTCAGGGCAGTGGGCGATACGCCTTTTGATTTCCGCGACTACCATTCCATAGGCGAACGCATCAACCGGAAAGACTTGCAGTTGCTCAACGGCCACGGTTATGACCACTGTTTTGTCTTGAAGAAACCCGCGCTGCATGAGCTCTCTTTCGCCGCCACCTGCATCAGTCCGTCCAGTGGGCGCAGAATGGATATCTATACCACAGAGCCGGGGCTTATCATGTACACCGGCAATTATTTGCCGGGCTTCACGGGCATGCATGGCACTGTGTATCCGCGTCGTAGCGCCGTCTGCTTTGAAACCCAGTGCTTTCCCGATACACCGAACAATCCGCATTTCCCCTCCATCGTATTACGTGAAGGAGACCTTTATAAACAGACATGTATTTATCAATTCAGTACGCAACCATGAAAAACAGAATCATTCTTTGTTTGGGATGCCTGCTGGCATTCCTCCAGCTCCGGGCACAAGTCAATACCAACCAGCAGCATTTGTGCAATCCTAATTCTTTTTCCATCGTCCTGCTGGGCGACCCGCAAAACTACGTGAAGTATGACTATAACCAGCCGGTTTTTGAGCTGATGACGGCGTGGACCGCTCATCATATAGACTCCCTCCGTGTAAAGGCGGTGCTTTGTACGGGCGACTTGGTAGACCAGAATGAATGTATTCTACCTCCCTTCCCGCGTTTCGGGAATCTTACGAGCCGGGAGCAGTGGACATTTGTGTCGCGGGCTTTCGGGCGGTTGGACAACAAGGTCCCTTATCTCATTTCTACCGGAAACCATGATTACGGCTACACCCGTTCGGAGAACTCGATGACCCGTTTCCCGGAATATTTCCCGATAGAGCGCAACAGCCTATGGAGAAAGACCATCGTGGCCGCCACCAATAACAGAAACGGCCTGCCTACGCTGGAGAATGCCGCCATGGAGATAACGGACGAGCATTGGGGGAGGATTTTGATTATTGCCGTTGAATTTGCCCCGCGCGACGAGGTCTTGTCATGGGCCAGGGAGCTGGTGGCTGCCCCGCGCTTCAAGGACCATACGGTGATTCTCATCACCCATTCCTACCTTACCGGCTTCGACAGCAAGCGCATCACCAAAGAAGGCTATAAGATAACCCCGTCCAATACGGGCGAAGGCATCTGGCAGAAGCTGGTGCAACCTTCCGCCAACATCCGTCTTGTGTTGTGCGGACACTATGCCACTCCGAATGAACGGTTGGACTATACCACGGGATTCCGTACCGACAAGAATGCAGCCGGACACGATGTGCACCAGATGATGTTCAACTGCCAGGCGTTGGGTGGCGGCATGAGTGGAAACGGGGGAGACGGCTGGCTGCGTCTGCTCGAATTCCTGCCCGACGGACATACGGTGCAGGTCAGGACCTATTCTCCGCTTTTCGGCTTTTCTCCTCAAACCAAGGACAAGGCATGGCGTACGGAATCTTATGACCAGTTTCAATTCACGATAAAATAAAAAATATGAAGCGTATATCAATTATTTATTCATTAATACTCTTTTGTATGTATTTATCAGCACAGACAAGTCCGGAGTGGACTTCCGGAAATGCGAAGAAATGGATGAAAAGTGCCGTTTGGTCCAATGGCTGGACTGTCTCTCCCCATAAATCAGTCAATGCTGTTGAATTTGCCTGCCAATATCATAAGAACAAGGATGTCTGGGATGCTGCATTCCGCTTTCTTGCCGAACA
Organism: Bacteroides uniformis; assembly: GCF_025147485.1. Taxonomy (NCBI): domain Bacteria; kingdom Pseudomonadati; phylum Bacteroidota; class Bacteroidia; order Bacteroidales; family Bacteroidaceae; genus Bacteroides; species Bacteroides uniformis. The sequence continues at coordinate 3,441,922 of NZ_CP102263.1, forward strand.
TGATTTGGAAGCGCTGTCCATTGGCAACCATGTCATTCTGGAGGGGAAATGCTGGGCTACGGTCAGTGAATACATTCCCAAAGAGGTGGAGAAAGGGAATATTGAAAGTCACCTCCGTTTTGTCGACCTTCAGTATGTACTCTGGGGAAATGAAAAGATGGGGCTGGCAAGTGACGTCGAAGTACGTCAGGCGTATAATTCAAAAAAGGATGTTGCTTTTTATACCTCTTCCCGGATAAAACACTACTCTGCCGATGCCGGCAGTTTCTTCTTGTTTTTCCCTTCGGACATTCACCAGCCTTCTGTTCGGGGAAAGGGGGAACTTGTTAAAAGCAGGAAGATTGTGATTAAAATAGAATATGTAGATTAGTGTGTTTTCGGTTCTATTAAAAATACTATTTGTTTTTCAAATAAATTTCCTTTAAAATTTGTACTTTTGCCGACTGTTTAGAGAAATCAACGAAAACTTTAAAAAACGAAATAGAATGGCAGTAGAATTGAAAGACCTTACCAAACGTAGTGAGAACTATTCTCAGTGGTACAACGAGTTGGTGGTAAAAGCCGATTTGGCAGAACAATCGGCTGTACGCGGCTGTATGGTGATCAAGCCTTACGGATACGCTATCTGGGAGAAGATGCAACGTCAGTTGGACGATATGTTCAAGGAAACGGGACACGTCAACGCTTATTTTCCCTTGCTTATTCCGAAATCATTCCTCAGCCGTGAAGCGGAACATGTGGAAGGCTTTGCCAAAGAGTGTGCCGTCGTGACGCACTATCGTTTGAAGAACGATCCGAATGGCGGCGGTGTGGTGGTGGACCCTGCTGCAAAACTGGAAGAAGAGCTGATTATCCGCCCCACTTCCGAAACCATCATCTGGAACACCTACAAGAACTGGATCAATTCATACCGCGACCTGCCTATCTTGTGCAACCAGTGGGCAAACGTGTTCCGTTGGGAAATGCGTACCCGTCTGTTCCTCCGTACCGCCGAATTCCTCTGGCAGGAAGGACACACGGCACATGCCACTCGCGAGGAAGCCGAAGAAGAAGCGGTAAAGATGCTGAATGTATATGCCGAGTTTGCCGAAAAATACATGGCGGTGCCCGTGGTAAAGGGCGTGAAGTCTGCCAACGAGCGTTTTGCCGGTGCCCTCAACACCTACACCATCGAAGCGATGATGCAGGACGGAAAGGCTTTGCAGAGCGGTACTTCCCACTTCTTGGGACAGAACTTCGCCAAGGCGTTCGATGTACAGTTCGTCAATAAGGAGAACAAGCTGGAGTATGTTTGGGCTACCTCCTGGGGTGTTTCCACCCGTCTGATGGGAGCGCTTATCATGACGCATTCCGATGACAACGGTCTGGTACTTCCTCCGCACCTGGCTCCGATACAAGTAGTCATCGTACCTATCTACAAGAATGCGGAGATGCTGGCTAAGATTGACGAGAAAGTGGCAGGCATTGTTGCCAAGCTGAAATCGATGGGCATTTCCGTGAAGTACGACAATGCCGACAACAAACGTCCGGGCTTCAAGTTTGCCGACTATGAGGTGAAGGGTGTTCCCGTTCGTCTGGTGATGGGTGGCCGCGACCTGGAGAACAATACAATGGAAATCATGCGTCGCGATACACTGGAGAAGGAGACGCGTTCCTGCGAGGGTATCGAAGAGTACGTGAAGGATTTGCTCGAGGACATTCAGGCAAATGTCTACAAGAAAGCGCTCGATTACCGTAACAGCCGCATCACCAGCGTGGACAGCTACGAGGAATTCAAGGAAAAGATTGAAGAAGGCGGCTTCATTCTGGCTCATTGGGACGGGACTACCGAAACCGAAGAGAAAATCAAGGAAGAGACCAAAGCAACCATCCGTTGTATTCCCTTCGATTCATTTGTTCCGGGTGACAAGGAACCGGGCAAGTGTATGGTTACCGGCAAGCCTTCTGCCTGCCGCGTGATTTTCGCACGTTCCTATTAATAATACCCACCCCGGATTACGCGGATTAACACAGATGATTTTAGGAGTTCTGATAATCAGAAACTTTTATCTGCGTTAATCCGCGTAATCCGGGGTGATTGTATATCTTGATACGTCCTCTCGGTTTTAAATTTATAGAGTTATCTCTCATCATGAATTGATGAACAGCTATTTATATTGCTTCAGAAATTCTGAGATTGTTTTACGTACAGTTTCCGGAGATTGTTTTGAATGAAGCATTGCTGCAATGACAATCCTATTCTCATCAATCAAATAATATATCACGTTAGGGGAAAGTTTTAAATGACGGACAGTAATGTTGTTAAATAGAGTAGAAAAATTACTGTCTATAATTCCTATATACGGATGTTTTGCTAAAAGATTTACTTTGTCTTGTATCTTTTGACGTGTTTTCTGTGCCGTCAACATGCCAAAATTATTCTCTACATAAATAAGTATCTCTAAAAAGTGCTCATAAGCCAACTTAGACCAGACTATTTCCATCCCATGCGTTCATTTATCATACTCTCTATTTGGGAGTTTGATATACAGTGTCCTGCTTTATTCTCTTCTAAGGCAAATAGAAGGGCTTCAGCCAAAGCATCTCGGGGAATACTGTTGATAAAGTCGTCCATCGGTATGGCTGATTGATGATAAGTTGCCATCATCGGTTCTTGTGCCGTTTGTTTGGAAGAGTCCTGCTCTTTATATGGTTTAATTTTACCCATTGCTTTTATTTTTAATCAAAGGTAAACTGAATAAATGAAAACTCCTAATATTCAATCCATTTATTTTCCACTGCATCAAAGCCAACCAATCTACATACTATTGTAACCTCCTTCACATCTCCTCGTAACAACTTTCCCTCATTTTTGCAGCGTAAAAAAAGAAAGGAGGCCCGAATATGAAACTGAACAGAAATGACTATACCGTAGAGGCGGCAGCCGGCGGTGGTTTTTACGCTTATTTTATGAATAATGTGTTGTGCAGCGCCTACGGTGAAACGCCTGACGAAGCCTGCGAAAACCTGGAACAGATTGTTGACGATTTTGTCAGTGATATGTATATGGTCGAGGAATTTGTCTGATATTCCGGCATCATATGCCGACCGAATTATCCTTTTTACGTATTTATTCCATAAATTCTCTTGAAGTCATGTCTGCGCGATGCCGGTGTGACTTTTGTCATTTATAACCGAATTGTCACATTCTTCACATTCTGCCGTAACACGGAGGTGCGATATTTGCATCAACTAAATGCAACGTCATGTGCTGCATGTGTTTCAACAGTAATTTGTAAATCATCAAGTCGTCTCAATGAAAGTCCTTTTTATCGTTCAAGGAGAAGGCCGCGGGCATCTGACCCAAGCCATTACAATGGAAGAGCTGCTGCGCCGCAACGGTCACGAAGTAGTGGAAGTGTTGGTGGGCAAAAGCAATTCGCGCTGTCTGCCCGGTTTCTTCAACCGCAGCATTCAAGCTCCGGTGAAACGCTTTCTCAGTCCCAATTTCCTGCCTACGCCTGCCAACAAGCGGGCAAGTCTTGCGCGCAGTGTGGCCTATAATCTCACCCGTCTGCCCGTCTATCTGAAAAGCATGCACTATATACACCGCCGCATTGAGGAGAGTGGCGCCGAACTGGTCATCAACTTCTACGAACTGCTCACGGGGCTGACCTATCTCTTGTTCCGTCCTTCCGTCCCTCAAATAAGCGTCGGGCACCAGTACCTGTTCCTGCACCGCGATTTCGAGTTTCCCGGTAAGAACGGCTTCCATCTGTGGCTGCTCCGCCTTTTCACCCGCCTCACGTGCATAGGTGCCCGCGAAAAACTCGCCCTTTCCTTCCGCGAGATGGAGGATGACGAAGAAGCGCATATCCGCGTGGTTCCGCCATTGCTGCGGAGGGAGGTGCTGTCGTGCGAAGGTACGGAAGGGGATTATCTCCACGGATACATGGTAAACTCCGGTTTTGGCGAGAATATCCGTCACTGGCACAGTGCCCATCCGGAAATACCCCTCCACTTCTTCTGGGACAAGCAGGACGAAGCCGAGGTGTGCCGTGTGGACGACACCTTGAGTTTCCATCAGCTCGATGACGTCAAATTCCTGCGCTACATGGCAGGCTGCAAGGCCTATGCCACCACTGCCGGCTTCGAGTCGGTCTGCGAGGCGATGTATCTGGGCAAGCCTTTGCTGATGGTTCCGGCGCATATCGAGCAGGACTGTAACGCCTACGATGCATTCCGTAGCGGTGCCGGTGTCATCTCCGAGGAGTTCGATTTGGAACGTCTGCTGGACTTCTCGGAGCATTTCCGTCCGAACATGGCTTTCCGCTATTGGGTGCGTAGCTGCGACTGGCGTATCCTGCGCTGTATAGAGAGGGAAGAAAAAGAGGAAACCTTTTTCGGGGTTTCCTCTTCCTGCCGTCCTTTCTTTCCGGCGACTTAAATGCTCACGTTCATCGCATTGGCTCCCAATGCCCCTAAGATGGCGGAGGCTACTGCAATTACGACTTTCAGAATTTTATCCCAGATACTTTTTTTCATGCTATATACGTTTTAAAAGTTGAACATACGAATCGGTAGTAAAATCAGTCATATTTATCCCAATGGATTTTCACCCTGGTCTCCGTCCGAACCGCCTCCGTCTCCCGAGCCGGAACCGCCGCCGGAGCTTCCTCCTTCACCGTCTCCCTTGTTCACCAATGCTTCCAAGTCGTAGAAGTCAATCTTCTGCCCGGCACGCGTGGCGGCGATGTCCGGTCTTACGGTGCTGGAAGGCCGGAAATTGATTTTCACCGCCTTGATGTTCTTTGCGGTGCACTCCTTTACATCCAGTACGCCTGCCGTACGCGCCGACAGACTGAATACGCCAAAGTTCTTGATATTCACCGACTGGCCACTGTAGAGGGTCGTAATCATGGCCTCCACAAAATTGGTCAATACACTCTGGATGTCTCCCAGCGTCAGCGAACTCTTCTCTTTCATCACATACGCAATGTCGTCCAGCGTCGCATTGTCGCCCAGTGTCACCAGCTGCGGGTAGAACTTTGCCACCGCATCTGCCTTTCGAGGATCTTTCCTCGCAATTTTCTTGAATGGTACTCCCATAAACAATTAAATAATTAAAAATTAACAATTAACAATTAGAAATTAAAGTCCCGTATTGCAATACTCTTCTCTTTCTCCTTTAGGGGGGGAAGAGGGGTGCTGCAAAAGTACTCCTTCGGCTTTTTCTGCTCATGGCTTTCTTCGGGTTACGCCGTCTCTTTCCCGTTTCCTTTCTGTTCAGGAAAAGTTCTTCGTCCGATGCCCGTTTATGTCTGTATATGCTTGGTCATATCACTGATATTCAGTATCTTTATGGTGTAATAATCAACCAATAACATAAAGAATGAAAACAGAAAAAGAAAAGAGGGAAGAGGAGGAGGAAGACCTTCGTCCGTTCCGCATCCACGCCTATTCGAAGGAGGAGCTTGCCATGCTCTACAACCCGACTTACTGCATCAGCAATGCCATCTATACCCTGGCGGCATGGATACGCCACAACAAGGCACTGAAGGGTGAGCTGGAGAAGGTGGGCTACAACAAATACCGGCGCACCTTCACTCCGCTGGAAGTGAAAGTGCTGGTGAAGTATCTGGGAGAACCCTGACAGGATGCCGGCCGGAAATAGGGAAGCCGTGTAAAGAAAACGCCAATATATGTAAAGCCCCGTAACAATATATGTTGTCATGCACAACAATATATGTTACGGGGCTTCTCTCTTCTCCTCGAATACCGGTTACTGATATAGCTGGATGTCCACTACCTCATATTCGGTCGTCTCCTGCTCGTTGGTCCGTGTACCGAATCCGTACTTTTCCAGTGCCTGCACCAGTACCAGCTGGGTGTGCGGGTTCACCTGCACCTTCCCGAATATGCTGAGCTTGGTCAGTATGACGCTGGCAGGGAGCCACTTTGTCTGCAGGTCCTCGGGCAGCGGTTTGCGGAAGAAGACGAAGAGGTTCTCCTCCACGGGGTCTTTCATGCGGTGCCGTTCGTTGTGCTTGTTCAACTGTTCTATCTCCTCGCCCTCGTACCAGTATCTGAATCCGCCTTTCAGCAGGGCGAGCGCCTGGGCGTAGATACCGGGATGGTTCACCGGGGTGTGGTAGTCTATGCCGGTGATGGTGATGGGGAGGAAACGCCGGTTTCCGCCGATGTCCTGCAGGCACTGCCGGTTGTTGGTGCTCGCGATGAAGGAGCAGTGGCGGGGCAGGGTGAAGGCTTCGATGTCGTAGGCCTTGCGCTGCGTCACGTTGTCCTGCGCGATGATTCGCTTCAATGCTGCCAGCTCGCCGGGCTTCACGCCTTCGAACTCCTCCATGTTGATGATGATTCGCGTGGCGAGCAGGCGGGCATCGTCCTTGTTGCTCGGGTCTATTATGCCGTTGTAGAAGTACTCTTTCCACTCGGGCGGCAGCAGGCGCCGAATCCAGCTGCTCTTTCCCTTTCCCTGCTCGCTGTAGAGGATGATGACGAGCTGGTTCATGTCCTCGTCGCTCAGTGCGCAGGCCACCAGGCCCACTATCCACCGTTTGAAGCCCTTCTGCCATAGCTCCCGGTTCTCGGTCGTCAGGGTGTCGGCAAGTTGGGCGATGTAGTCCGTCCCGTCCCAGGGGGGAAGCGCGTACAGATAGTCGGTGTAGGGGTTGAACTCCTTGGCGTAGTTGGAGTCTATCACGGCTCTGAGGAAATTCTGGTAGCAGGAGATGCCGGCCATCTGCAGGTCTACGAACATGGTGTTGTAGTCCTTTCCGCGCATGGGGCGGTAACCTTTTCCGGCATCTGCCGACGGGGTGTAGGGCATGAATTCGAGGCGGTCCAGGATGAGGTTCCTGCGGATGCCGTAGTGCTCTTCCAGAAAGCTCATCACTTGGTTGATGACGGGCTTTTTCTCTTCCTTCTTTGTGGCGGCTTCGCTGGTCTTGTCGGTATAGATGTAGGCATTGTGCAGGGGGGATTCCACGTCGGGGTACTCTTGTCCGAACTCGTTTTTCGCCAGTCTGATGGCTGTCTGCTCGTCCAGGCCCTTGCTGTAGCATTTGTTGCCCAGGGCGAAGAGGAAGTTGTCGCGGTTGCCTGCCCGGAACCTGGTGGTGCGCTTCACGGCGGTCACGGCTTGGGAGAATATCAGCTTCTCCCAAGGCTTTGCGTCCTGCGGCGTGGCGGCAACGGAGGCGGGGAGGGGGTGTACCGTTTCGGCAGCCGTCCTCTTCTTGCCGCTTTCCTTCTTCGCAGGCGGGATGATGCGTGCCGGCAACGGGGAAATCTGTTCCAGCAGTGCGGCATTGATATAGGCATGCGGGTCGAAGGACATGAAGTATCCCCGCGAAATGTCCTTTCCGCTTCCGTCCACCTCTACTCCGAGAAGGGCCTCGTAGTGCTCTTTGGCGGCGCTGTACAGCTTCAGGTGTATCTCCTCGAGCGTGGCGTAGGTCACCTCGCCCTGCCGGAGACGGTCATACAGACGCCGGGTGTATTCCGTCTGCATGAAGACGAACAGCTTGTAGCCGTGCCTTTTGGGGGAGAGGAAACTGCCCAGGGTGTGCGGGTCTTCGTTGATGAGGGTCCGGGTCTGCTCCAACTGTCCTTCTTCCAGGTCGTCGATGTCGAGCGTGATGACGGGGTTGTAGCGGGTGATGCTCGGTGCGAGCCTTCTTTCCCGGTAGTTGGCCGTGAGGGTCCTGAAGGGAAGCTGCTTCTTGACGTGGTTGGCTTCCTCCACCTTTCCCTGTGCCACGAGGCTGGCGATTTTGATGATTAACTTGGCATGCTTGCCGTTTCTTATGTCAGCCATGTCCTGCGTGAAGGTTGTCTCCCCGCTGACGGCGCTGAAACCACGGTAGGTGGTAACTGGAGTGTTTTCCATTCTACTTGTATTAAGTTTGCCTTATTGGCGGCGCAAAGATGCCGCTTATTTCCTTAGGAAGCAAAAACGGCCATCCGCAGTGGGACAGCCGTTTTTTTACAATTTGAATTCCTTGGTCCGTTTTACTCCTTGGGATATAGCTCATTGAAGAGCTTATATATCTCATCCTCAATGCAATCGGGGTTCAGCGTATTGCCGCTTCCGTCCGCGTCCATAAAGTTTACAAGTAGATGCAGCAGCTTGGCGAAGGGGCTTACGCCCTTCAGTCCGTGTTCCTTTTGGGGATTTATCAGCAGTGGTATGAAGGGTGTCAGGAAAGCCTTCCGCTCCTTGTATTCCACGGTTAACGACTTGTGTTCTACCATAGAAAGCAGGTCGATGGCCACTTGCACCTCTTTGCTCTCTTTGGTGTACAGCACTTGGTAATCTCTCCCTTTGATTTGCATCACGCTAATTGGCGTTTTTTTGTTCTCATAACTACAATTTGAAAATACAATTTTATATTAAGTTAACGAATCGGGTGCAAAATTAATAAAAAAGAGAAGTCTGTGCACTATGTATTACACGGATTGGCACGGATTTTTGTAGTTTCTGTGCGTATCACTTTTGTGTATGTCCGTGCGTATCATCCTTTTGTTTCCGTGAGTATCCGTCACTCAGAACGTAGCGAAGAATTCTTCTCTGTGCTCCTCTGTGCCAATCTGTGTAATCTGTGGTGCCCCTCTCCGTGAACAAGTGAAGCGTGTGTGTAGTCTGTATGTATAGGGTGAGGTACCGGAACCTATGGTTATATATGTAACACACTCTTTCTTTAAAAAAATAAGAAATGACGCGCGTGCGCGTGTATCTTACCTAATAGGCGTAATTCTTTGATATATAGTGTGATGATGTCTGCATTAAAAAAGATTATCATTTTATCAATCAGAATATTTTGTACTTTCATTTCTTGACGTTACCTTTGCGTTCATTAAACGGAACGTGTTATAAAACATTTCTTTCATCATAAACGTTTCGTTGATAACGGCTTATCGCAAGATAGCTTGAATATAACTATTTCGTCGCCTTCCTTCCGAGATGGTGGAGGGTTTTGAAATAAAATGAATGCATATAGCCTATTTAAAGTAACCGCATTACATTACTTGACCGGGAGGTACTTCGCTACTCCGGTGTCCCCCAATCATATTTTTTCGTGAACGAGAATGCAGAAATGCACTGGTATGCAGTGCGTGTCACCTATAGCCGAGAGCTTTTTTTCAAGGAATACCTGGATGCAGCGGGCATTGAAAACTATATACCCATGCGCTATGAGTATGTCGTGAGGAAAGAGCGCCGCCTGCGCAAGCTTGTTCCTGCGGTCCATAACCTGGTCTTCGTCCGCTCCACCCGCGAGCGTATGGACGAAATAAAGAACGAACCGGGCATGAACATCCCCATCCGCTATATCATGGACCGCGAAACCCGCCAGCCCATCGTCATCCCGGACTCACAGATGCGCAGCTTCATCGCCGTGTCTGGCACCTACGACCAGGCTGTGCTCTATCTTGAACCCACCGAACTGAACCTCTCCCAAGGAACCCGGGTACGCATCACCGGCGGCATCTTCGAAGGAGTGGAAGGGGTGTTTGTGCGTGTGCGCCATGACAGGAGGGTGGTGGTGAACATCGAGGGGGTGATGGCGGTGGCGACGACGTTTGTGCATGCGTCGCTGGTGGAGGAGATAGGAGATAAGTATTCAAATTAGGGTTCAAGTGTGACAGACAGCGTGAAGCCCTGAATTATTCTCACAAGTTCTGGAATGAGGCCTTCTTATATAAAGGACGGCTGTTATCCAATCTCGAACAATCCAGGCAGAGAGGGTAGTCCGTCCCTTTTACAACCCAACGAAAGAACTCCCTGCATTTTGAAAGCGATGAGGGAGTGGAGATTGCTGCCGTATATCATATATAATCAGCATGGTGAAGCTGCAAGGTAGGTCCGCATGGGATTATCTTGGCAAATTTTTTACCGGAATTTTTAACGGTTGCAGAGATTTTTTGAGTCTGACATCGCCAAATATAGACTCGGTTGTATGCCAATAGTTAAAAATCAATCAAATTTGATAACATTTTTTGTGGGGTACTCATTTTGGTGCCTTATAAAAAGGAAATGCTCTAAATTGGGTATTAACTGTACTTGCATAATTTGTTTAAAAGAAAACCGCCTCTGGGTGGTATTCTCTATGCGATAGTCAAAATTTGATGCTAACTACCGATGCCTACTGTTTCTGAAAATAACAAGCGTATAGCTAAGAATACTCTCTTCCTTTATTTCCGGCAATTACTAGTGATGGCGGTTAGCCTTTATACTGTAAGGGTAGTATTGGCAGAACTGGGTGCCGAGGATTATGGTATATACAATGTGGTAGGTGGTTTCGTAGCTATGTTTTCCATTATATCTGGAAGTATGACTTTGGCGGTCAACCGTTTTATTACGATTGAAATCGGAAAGGATAATGTCTTGCAGGCAACCCGGATATTCTCAACCTCCGTGATTATCCTTTTGCTTTTCTCAATTCTGGTTTGTATCGGCTTAGAAACTTTTGGCGTATGGTTCCTAAATGCTCAAATGGACATACCAGACGGGCGTACTATAGCAGCCAATTGGGCTTTGCAGCTTTCGCTTTTAGCCTTTGTTATCAACTTGATGAGTGTGCCCTACAACGCTGTAATTATCGCCCACGAGCGGATGTCGGTTTTTGCTTTGATTTCCATTTTGGAAGTTACTCTTAAACTTGCTGTGGTTTTCGTACTTAAGTGGATACTCTTTGACAAGCTGATTACTTATGCATGCCTCACCACGTTGGTGGCACTTATCATTCGTACGGTGTATGCCGTTTATTGTAAGCGCCATTTTGAGGAGTCCCGTTTTAAGTTCACTTTCGACAAGGGATTATTGTGCGATATGCTGGGATTCACAGGCTGGGCTTTTTGGGGAAATTCAGTTATCTTACTCAAAGACCAGGGAGTGAACGTGCTGCTCAACTTGTTTTGTGGTCCGGTAGTGAATGCGGCGCAGGGCATCGCAATGCAGATCAATGCTGCAGTGTACAGTTTTGTATCTAATTTTATGATAGCGATAAGGCCGCAAATCATCAAGAACCATGCTTCCGGAAACTTTCAGGCCATGCATATCCAGATTATAAAAAGCGGGAAATTCGGTTTTTTCATAATGCTGCTCATCCTGCTGCCGCTTTGCGGTAATATTGATTATGTGCTTGGACTATGGCTGGTGGATGTGCCAGCACATACGGCAAACTTTGTCGTGCTGGTGTTGTTGTATTCCTTGTTGGACGGTATTTTAACTCCGATTGCAATAGGAGTTTTCGCTCAGGGTGAAATCAAGGCATACGAGATAGCTTTGTGCATCATTTATGCAGTTAATTTCATTGCTTCATACGTGTGTCTTAAACTGGGTATGGCTCCAGAGACGGTCTTTGTACTCAATATTGCTTTTAAAGCATGCGTGTTGGCAGATTTGCTGGTGCATTCCAAGGCGAAGTATGCTTTTCCTGTTCATGCTTTCCTGAAGCAATGTCTGCTACCTTCAGCGGTGGTTTTCGTCTTATCAGGAGCTTTTACTTATTTCATGCCGTGGGAAGCACCAAATAGCTTTTGGGAATTTCTTCTGCACACACTGGCGATAATAATCTGTACCTCGTTGATGGCACTTGCTATAGGCATGACGAAAGGAGAGCGGCTCTTCCTAAAAAAAAACTTGCGGGATAAGATTACAGTGAAATTATATCGTAAAATATAAATTCTCATCTAAACACACAATTAGTATGAAAAGAACCATTGAGTTGACCCGTATCGCGGTCGATGGAGACACTGTCAAGTATGAGATTCACGATAACACAGGACTTGGTCTGCTTCGGAAAGAAAAAGTGGAGGCTCAGATACAGTTCCATAATGCTGATGCTTTCGGTTTTGAGCCGGATAAATTGCCGGAGTCTGTACTAGCTTTACCCATTACGCTTTATCTGCTTCCAGTAACATTTTTCTACCATATAGAACTCATATTGTCATCCATAGACAATACTCTTTATCATAATATACCGACACTATATGCAGCTTATTCTCAGATGTATGGTCCTTTTAAGGAGGAATGGCGTGGAAAAATCGTTGCAAAAGAGATTGTTGCAAACCAGATGCCCGATGCAAGATATGACCGTATTGTATTCTTCTCCGGTGGTGTTGATGCCATCCATGCAGGAATAAACAACCCTGGTAAACGGAATGTTTTAGTCAGTGTGCCAAGCATAGAGGTACATTCCAGAAACGAAGGTGCCTTACGGAATGAAAAGTTTGTTATGATAAAAGAGTTCTCCCGTGTTATAGGAAGCGATTGGCTTTTGGTTGCCAATGATTTCAACCAAGTTGTTTTCGATGATGAAATAGGAAGAAATGGTAAAATTACGAGGTACCTTAGGAACACTCTCCAGCTGAATACGGTAGCATTTAATCATTCAGGCTTTTGGGGAATGAGGTATATTCCCAATTTGTGCTCAGTGGCTCCTTTTGCATACGCTATGGGAATAAAAGAACTCATCATGGGGTCTTCTTTGATAGAAGATAAACTTGAACCAGCTTTGGATGGAACCAACCCATTGTTAACCAATGGGTTCAAGTTCGTAGGCATTTCTTTTGCGGAACAAGACGGGCTTTATACCCGGCGTTCCCAAAAAGTGAAAAATATAGTTTCTACTTTTAAGAACCAAGGCAAACATGTTAGGATTTGGGCATGTTTTGTAGACAACAGCGAACAGTGCGGTGAATGTGCCAAGTGCGTTAGGACGCAACTCAATATCCTTTGTACCGGAGAAAACCCGAAGGATTGGGGATTCGCCCGCTTTGATGAAAAAAAGTTCTCGCAACTGGTGCGTTCTTACTGTTGGTTTGAAAATAGTATTGATGATGTATGGGGTATTATTGACTCCATAGACGACTCCCGTACTTATCCTTATAGTAACGAACTGCTGCATTGGCTTAAGCGAGTAGGTTATAAACGGTATTTCAACCGTTCCCGATGGATGCGCAAACTGATGTTGAACATAATTTTTAAGTTCAGTAAATATCCGCATTATATTTGTGTTGCTTGGCACAAAATGATAGGAAGATGAAAACGGCAATAAACTCGTAGAGCTGATTCTTATACATCCAAATTACAATCAAGATATGAAAGCAGGTTAAGAAAAATATAAAATAAAAAATATGGCTAAGGAAAAATTTTATACATCAGAGAGGAATGTACAAATCGTGTTGTCGTTGTTGAAAGCCAATGGTATTAGAAAGATTATAGCTTCACCGGGTGCTACTAACTTCACATTTGTAGGTAGTGTGCAAAATGATCCATTCTTTGAGGTCTATTCTGCTGTGGACGAACGTTCGGCAGCATATATGGCTTGTGGCATGGCGGCTGAAAGTGGAGAAGCTGTGGCTTTGAGCTGTACGGGTGCGACCGCCTCGCGTAATTACTATCCAGGATTAACAGAGGCTTTTTACCGCAAATTGCCGGTGCTTGCCATCACTTCGCACCAAGGGACAGATAGGATAGGACAACTTATTCCTCAGAACATAGACAGGCGTATTCTTCCGAATGACATAGCACGGCTTTCGGTAGAACTGCCTGTGGTCAAAGATTGCAGGGACGAAGACTATGTCGTGATGGAAGTAAACAAAGCCATGCTTGAGTTGCGCAGGAATGGAGGAGGACCGGTTCATATAAATTTGATAACAACCTACAGTCGTGATTTTTCGGTGAAAGAATTGCCTCATGTGAAAGTCATGCGTCGCTTCCAAGCCTGGGATGAACTGCCTGTGCTGCCTGAGGGAAGAATAGGTATTTATGTGGGCTCTCATACACATTTTTCTGAAAAACAAAATAGGGCTATTGATCGCTTTTGTGCCACTTATGACGCTGTAGTGATTTGCGACCATACGAGCGGCTATTACGGTAAATACAAGTTACTTCCGACGCTGGTCCAGTTGCAATCCGATATCACTTCACCATTCCCTCCATTGGATTTGATGGTTCACATCGGGGAAATATCAGCAGCTTCTTTCAACGATACAATCCCAGCAAAGGAGGTTTGGCGAGTAAGCGAAGATGGGGAATTGCGTGATCCGTTTAAAAAACTGACAACGGTATTTCAAATGTCCGAAGAAATGTTTTTTCTGCATTATGGGAAAGATGGTTGCAATCGGCACGTTTTGATAGATGAATGCCGAGAACTGTTTGGTGAAATCTATGAGCAAATTCCTGAATTGCCTTTCTGCAATATTTGGACTGCCATGCAGCTATCTTCGAGACTTCCCAAAGGAGCGTTGTTCCACATGGGCGTTTCCAATACCCGGCGTTGTTGGAATATGTTCCAGTTGCCGGAAAGTGTTGAGTCTGCTTGTAATGTAGGTTGTTGTGGTATTGACGGTTGTGTCAGTACATTGGTCGGGGCTTCATTAGTCAATCCCGATAGGCTTTGCTATGTCGTAGTGGGTGATTTGACTTTCTTTTATGACCTGAATTCCTTGGGCAACCATCATATAGGGACGAATTTACGTGTTATGCTTGTCAATAACGGGAGGGGTACGGAATTTCGCTTGGGCATTCATCATTGCAATGTTTTTGGCGATGATGCCGACAAGTATATGGCTGCAGCTGGGCATTTTGGTAATAAATCTCCTCTGCTGGTTAAGCATTATGCTGAGGATTTAGGTTTCCACTATTTGTCTGCTACTACCAAAGAAGAATTTATGACTGCATTGTCTAATTTCACCAATCCACAGTTAAGTGATCATTCTATGATATTGGAAGTCTTTACTGACTCGAAAGATGAAAGCGAGGCTTTGTATCTGATGAGCCATATTCAAAGCGATGCCAAAGGCATGGTACGTAGTAAGCTGAAAGATGCGGTAAGGAATGTGGCAGGAGAAAAAGGCATTAATGCTATAAAAAAAATTTTGAAAAAATAAAAGATGGAAACGTATTGTTGGTAGGAATAGGTGAGGCTACAACTACGGCTGCAAAGCCATCGGGTGTGGGACGGTGAATATCTTGGAGCAGGTAGATTTCACGTTTCTTTTTTGCAACTTGTGAAATTTGAATATATCTATATGAATAATAACTGTTTAACAAGCGAAAAGGTAGAAAATATTCAACTACTGATTCGCATTATTTAAGAAATAGTGCATATCTTAATAATTTCTCTTCCTCTTCATACCAATATAGGAGGTATATTACAATCCTATGCCTTACAGACTGTTTTATCTCGCAATGGTCATGATGCAATAGTTCTGAACAGACCATTTTGCAGTAAGCCCAGTGTTGCGAAAGTTCTAGCCAAGGCTTGTTGTAGATTGCTTAAGAAAATGCTTGGTCGTGAGACTGTACCATTATTTTATGACTTCAAGCATTATAAAGAATATACTGTCATCAGTCAGCATACTGAGGCATTCATAGAGAAGAATATCCATTGTCGTTATTACAAACGCTATACAGATATACGGGAAGCGGATTGGGATGCTCTCGTGGTGGGTAGTGACCAAATCTGGCGGCGCAACTTCAATCAAAAGATTGAGAATGTATTTTTCGATTTTGCTTGGGACTGGAAAAATGTGAGACGGATTGCCTATGCTCCTTCTTTCGGACTGGATACTTGGGGATATTCAGATGTTGAAACGAAAAATTGTGCAGGGTTGGTGAAGAAGTTCAATCTTGTTACAGTACGTGAGGAGTCTGCAGTGGGGCTTTGCGAGAAGCATTTAGGCGTAAAGCCTATGCATGTCTTGGATCCAACGATGCTTCTCGATCGAAAGGATTATGAAGCACTGACATCAGAAGTTAAAGAAAAGTCTGATGGTGATATGTTGGTCTACTTGCTCGATCCGATGGAATCAAACCTTGTTACGGTAAAGGAGGTGTCTGCAGTGCTTCATCATAAACCTTTCTATGTATTCTCAAAGGTCAATGACACAAGTCTGCCACTCAGTGAACGTATACAGATTCCGGTAGAGAAGTGGCTAAAGGGGTTTCAGGATGCTAAGTTCGTGATTACAGACAGTTTCCATGGCTGCATATTCTCTATTATCTTCAATGTGCCTTTTGTGGTGTTGAGAAATGAACAAGGTGGATTGGCGCGTATTTATTCTCTTTTGAGCATGTTCTGTTTAAAAGACCGTTTAGTAGACTCAGTTGATGATCTGAAGCAGTTGAAGATTATTGATTGGAATAAGGTCAATGCCATCCGAGAAAAAAAGAAGTATTTTGCATTGGGATTAATTGATAAAATACTAAGATAAACCAACAGCTTCCTTTACAATAATAAATATGTCTTTATGCTCTCAATAATTATTCCCCTTTATAATAAGCAAGCTGTAATAGCGCGCACCATTGAGTCGATACTCAGCCAATCCTATATCAATTGGGAACTGATTATCGTGGATGATGGATCTACCGATGGCAGTGATGAAGTGGTGAGACTGTATCTTGGTGATCAGCGTATACGGTATATACGTAAGCCTAATGGTGGGGTGTCATCAGCCAGAAACCGGGGTATCAAGGAGGCTAAAGGGGAGTGGATATGCTATATTGATGCGGATGATTATTTTCTGCCGGAGGGATTGAAGACAATGGTTGAATTGGCAGAGAAATATAATGTAAAGGTGGCTGCAGGACGTTTTTTGATAGAAATTAAAAAAAAGAGATTTCCGGGAGTGAATGGTAAAAGAGAAGGCGTATTGGAAGATAATTTTAAAGAGTGGTTTTTTAATAGGGTGATACCTCGTGCAGGAGCTGCTGTCTTTCATGCCGAATTATTGAAGAATCATTTGTTTGATGAGACATTGAGTCGATATGAAGATGCAAAATCTCTTTTTGAAATTTTACGTGAAAACAGAATGGCTTATACTCCTATTGATGTGATGACTTATTCTCTTGATAATCTCGGTCTAAGTGGTAAGGTGGCTGATTTTTCAAAGGATTTTATATTTAGTATGAACTTTGATGGAAAGTCTTATTGGGAAAAAATGCTTTTGGGGGATATGCTCAACCAGGGATTAAAGCTATATCCCGAATATAAACAATTCTTATTGAATAAATATGGCAACGATTTAATGTGGAGTAATAAGGCTAAACGATGCAATTTTATGAATAGGATAATATTTATTCCGAGAAAACTAATAATGAAGTTAAAGTTTTATTTGTCAGGTCCTTTAGCGGGGTAAGCTATTGATAATGAGCTTATTATTGGTGAATTTTGTTGTTTTGTATAAATCTGATTTCTTGCCTAAAGTAGGTAAAAGGCTAAACCTTGATTGAAGTTAGTCCGACTGACGCACCCGATTACTGGGCTATACGTGGTTGGACAAATACATTGCAAAAAATGAGTTATGATGCGGATATTTGCTTTTTGGGTAATTCAATTACGTATGCGAGTAATTTTCAAACTTATTTCACGGATAAGAAGATTGTAGAACTAGGCTATCCTGGTGATACCATGATTGGCATGATGCGACGTATGGATATGCTGCGTGCTGTTTGCCCTGAAAAAGTGTTTTTGATGGCAGGTATCAATGACTTGGCAAATCAAAGTATGGATATGGATGAGTTTGCTGAGCGGTATAATGTTTTAGTGGATTCTATAACTAACGCTTGTCCTCATGCAGAAGTCTATTTGGAATCTATACTTCCAGTCAATCGTAGTCATAGAATGTATAGAAACTGTGACAGAATTATTCAAGCTAATCAAATTATTACTCGTATAGCAGGTGAAAAAGGAATGATATATATTGACCTATTTTCTCTATATTGTATAGATGGACAGCTGCCTGATGAACTAACTAATGATGGCATTCATCTTTTACCAAAAGCTTATGATAGATGGGCTGAAGCTATTCGTGAGTATGTAACAAGTTCTCTCAAATAAAAGTATATAAGACCACTAATACTCTTTGTGCTATTGATATATGGTTGTTTTGATATGGTGAATAAGAAAAACAATAGGAGTTCATTTTTTTGTGTATTTAAATACTTGATATTTATATTACAACATTTTCTAAGATGGATTTTTATTAATAGTTTATCTAGAGGATTTTATTATAGTATTAAATATTCTAGTACGGTTACAATAGGTTATGGAGCTAAGGTTACCCGTATATCTAAGTTTGAAGGATGTAATAGAGTTTGTGCGCACAGTACATTTAATGGCACATTAGGTTATGGATCTTATATAGGATTCAATTCAAGAATAAGTGGAGAAATTGGACGTTTTACTTCTATTGCAGATGATTGTATGGTTGTTCGTGGACGTCATCCTTACGAGTATCCTTATGTAGCCACAAGTCCTATGTTTTTCTCTATGATGAAGCAAACTGGATATACTTTTGCTGATAGGCAAATTTATAATGAATTTAAATTTGTAAGAGAATGTGTTCCAGTGGTTATTGGTTCTGATTGTTGGATAGGAGCAGGAGCAAAAATCATTGAAGGAGTTACGATAGGTATAGGGGGCATGGTACTTGCTGGCGCTTTAGTTACTCATGATGTACCCCCTTATGCAATAGTGGGAGGGGTTCCCGCTAAAGTCCTCCGGTTTCGATATAATGAAGACGCTATACAAATGCTTCTGAAATCTAAATGGTGGGAGAAAGATGAAAAGTGGTTCAAGATAAATTGGCGTTTACTAAATGACCTAGATGCTTTTGAAAAGTATTTTGCTAATGAAAGTAAATGAGATGGGGAATTCACTAACTAAAACAAGATGCTGATATATATATTACTGATTATATTGTCTACCATAATATTTATTTCACACATATATGTGAAAGATGAAAAGGTCAATTTTGTGACAGCATTTGTGTGGGTATTGTTGATGACACTCTTTGTTGGTTCACAAGATGGTATAGGAACAGATCACAGTAATTATATTGCTCAAATAGAGAGCCCTTGGGTTGTTCCATCAGAACCTTTTACGATTTTAGTTTTTGCAATAATTCGTTCATTTGGAATATCTTCATATGCCTTTTTTTATATATATGCTTTCTTGACTTATTTTTATTTAGCAAAAGCAGTGCTATTATCTGATCGAAATATTAGGTTTATTGTTGTAATCATGATATTACAATCATTGTTGTTTTTTCAATCATTCAATTTGGTTCGTCAGATATTAGCTTGTGCCATTTTCTTGTATGGCTTAATGTTAATTTCTTGTGGGAAGAAACATTACATAGTTTTTGTTTTGGCTTTTCTAGTGCATTATTCTGCATTGTTCGGGATATTGATGATTGTATTAGCTAAAATGATAAAGGTGAATATTGTAGTGTTGATGATATATATAGGATCCGTTTGTATCTTACTATGGGGAGGATTTATGAGTGGCTTTATATCAATATTTGAGCCTATAATTGGAAAAACGTATTATGGCTATTATTTGGAATCAGCACTTATAAATGAAAATCAAACAGCTCATTTTGGTGTAGTATATCAAGTGATATTTGTATTATCTCTTATTGTTTATGCGAAGAGAAATTATTATGTATCGAATAATTTAGAATTGATTTTGAATGTTTTTTTCTTGGTCAGATAATGTATAATGTGCTTTCTGCTAATATAACTTTACAAAGAATTACATATTATCCCTATGTCTCTATGGTTTTTGTAATTCCTTTATTGGCTAAGTCTTTACATTCTTATTGGACGACTAGAAATGCTTTATTATTATACTTGATTTATTTTGTTTTCATCTTGGCTTCTTTATCTTCCAAAGGAAGCCCGTATGTACCATATAAAAGTATTTTATAAATATTTGCAAAATATAAAGTGATGAAAGTTCTTTATTTAGGTTGCTTTTGTGAACCTACAATTTCTACATTTATAAAAGAATGTACAAAAGGGGTTATTACAGTAAGCGCAACTACATTTCAGAAAGCTCTTTTAGCGGGATGTAACGAGTGTGGTATAAGACCTGATTATATAGTGAATGTACCTGATATTGGTAGTTTCCCATTTCGTTGTAACAATTTGTTTTTTTCAAAATCTAAGTTTGAATATGCTTCAATAAAAGGGGTAAATGCATCTTTTTTTAATGTCACATATTTAAAAAAATGCAGTATATATCATACCATTATGAGAGAAGCCAAATTGTGGCTTAATAAAAATAGGGAGGAAAAAGTAACAATTTTAGTTTATTCTTTGATTTATCCTTATTTGAAAGCTGCTATTGATTTGAAAAAAATGTACCCAAATGTTCAAATTTGTTGTATCGTATTGGATTTGCCTGAATATTTTGGAGATAGCACTTCTTTATTGTACCGTTTTTTAGGTAATTTGGAAACTAAACGAATATATTCATTAGTACCCTCTGTTGATTCCTTTGTTCTTCTTACCAAGTATATGAGAGAAAAACTTAATGTTGGTTTACGTCCCAGCTTACTCTTAGAAGGAATATATAATCCAGTATGTATAGTTCCTCAGAAAAAGCGGAAAAAAACTATTTTATATACAGGCAAGCTAGACATTCGTTTCGGGATTAGAGATTTAATCAAAGCTTTTAACGATATTGATGATTCAGAATTTGTTTTGTGGATATGTGGATTTGGACTTGATAGAATCTTTGTTGAAGAAGCTGCAAAAAAAGATAAGAGAATAATATATTGGGGAGTTGTAGAACAGAAGCATGTTTTTGAAATGCAACAACAAGCTACATTGTTAGTTAACCCTCGTAAAGGGCATGAAGAATATACCAAATATTCATTTCCATCAAAAACAATGGAGTATATGGCTTCGGGTACTCCAACTATAATGTATAAACTTCCAGGATTACCTATAGAATATGAAGAATACCTTGTTCTATTACCAGATAATTCACAAGAAACATTGACTGCTATTTTAAAACAATGGGGAAGTAAAACACAAGCAGAACTATATGAGTTTGGAGAGAAGGCGAAACGGTTTATATTAGAGAATAAAAATTCTGAGATTCAGGCCAGTCGACTAATGAATTTTATAAAACATAGCTAAGGTGTGAAAAGAATTTTATTTTATTCGAGTGTGAATTCACTTGAGTTATTTAAGACTCAGAAATTCTATCAGATAGATATATCAATATTGAAAGATTTAGGATATGACGTTTTACTATCTAATCGAATATTCGATAGCCTTTTATTTTGGAAATATGATATTCTGTTTTCTTATTTCTATCGATATTCATTTTTTGCTGCATTGTTAGCAAAATGTTTTGGTAAAAAAACATATTTTACAGGAGGTATTGACTCTTTGGATTCGGATTATGCATCTGCTTTTAATTATAAAATACAAGCATTGTTTTTTAAACTTTGTTATTGGGTGGCTGATTCTTGTATAATTGTGTCGCAATCAGATTTGAAAAACATCTTTAAGGTATCATCATTAAAGAAAAAATTGAGTTATAGCGAGCATGTTATTAACACAAAACTTTTTATTGCTGATGTTCCAAAAGAAAAGATATTTACTTCTATAGTTTGGATGGGAGATGAAGGTAATGTGGTAAGAAAGGGGGTGGATAAGGCTTTACAAATTTTTGCTGAATTGAAAAAAATACCGGAGTTTGTTGATTATCGATTTGTAATTATAGGCAGAAAAGGAGAAGGAGAAGTCTTGGTTCGGTCAATAATAGATAAATATAATTTGAAAGGCTCAGTTGAATTGAAAGGAGAAGTGTCTGAAGAGGATAAAATTAATCTTTTGAAACAATCTAAATATTATTTTCAACTTTCATTGTATGAGGGATTTGGTTTAGCTGCATTGGAGGCATTATGTGCTAATAATATCATAATTCATTCAGGAAAGGGTGGTTTGGCTAATCCTATTTATAAAGAACAGTTGTTGTTTGACATAGATAATGATTTCGATAGTGAATTGCTTAAATTGGTTAATAAATTAGCTTGTTTTACTCCAATAACTTCATATGATAATCTTCTAGAATATTATGATATTCAAAGGCGAAAAGATGATTTTGAAGCTATAATAGTTAATGGGAAAAGCAATTATAAATTAAAATAGTTATGTCTATATTCAAAGACAAAATTTTATTAATCACTGGCGGTACCGGTTCCTTCGGTAACGCCGTATTGCGTCGTTTCCTCGATTCAGATATCAAGGAAATTCGCATCTTTAGCCGTGACGAGAAAAAGCAGGATGACATGCGTCATCACCTGCAGAATCCGAAAGTGAAATTTTACATTGGTAATGTCCGTGACCGCCAGTCTGTGGACGGTGCCATGATGGGAGTGGATTATGTGTTTTCCGCCGCCGCCTTGAAGCAGGTTCCCAGTTGCGAGTTCTTTCCGTTGCAGGCTGTGCAGACCAATGTGATCGGTACCGACAATGTACTGGAATCCGCCATAGCGCATGGTGTAAAGAATGTAGTAGTGCTTTCTACCGACAAGGCTGCCTATCCCATCAATGCCATGGGCATCAGCAAGGCCATGATGGAGAAGGTTGCCATAGCCAAGGGCCGTGCGTTGGGTGAGGAAGCCGGCACAACCATCTGCTGTACCCGTTACGGCAATGTGATGGCAAGCCGCGGTTCTGTAATTCCCTTGTGGGTGGAGCAGATAAAGAACGGCAGGCCCATTACGGTAACGGATCCTAACATGACCCGCTTCATGATGACGCTGGACGATGCCGTGGATCTGGTAATCTATGCGTTTGAGCACGGACATAACGGTGACCTGTTCGTGCAGAAGGCTCCTGCCGCCACCTTGGATGTACTGGCGCAGGCCTTGAAGGAAACATACGCGCAGGTTGATCCGAAATACGGTGAGACGGAGGTGAAGACCATCGGCACGCGCCACGGCGAGAAACTGTATGAGACACTGGTAACCCGCGAAGAGATGGCAAAGGCTGTCGACATGGGCGACTACTACCGCATCCCCTGCGACACCCGTGATCTGAACTATGACAAGTTCTTCACGGAAGGCAATGAGGATATTGCCCGTATAGAGGACTATCACAGCCATAACACTGCCCGCCTGGATGTGGAGGGCATGAAAAAGCTTCTTTTGAAACTCCGCTTCATCCGCGAAGACCTCGGAATGGAGGAAAAGGCGAAGAGCGCGGAAATCAAGAGTGAATAAGTCTTTAATTTGAATAATACAACAGGAAAGAAAGAGGGAATGTATTGTTCCTTTAGAAAAAAAAACTATCTTTGCCATATTGAAACTAATAATTGAGAATATGGCAGCAACAGTATTAAATTCAGTTCAACAACATCTTTTGAAGATGTTTGCTTTTGATGGTTCGGAGGAGCGATTGAATGAAGTTAAAGAAGTGTTGACCAAATATTTTTCTCAGAAGTTAGATGACCGCTTGAATGACTTATGGGATTCGGGAGTTTTAAACCAAGAAAAACTTGATGAACTGAGAAAAATTGATGTCCGTACACTTCCGAAGAGATGAATAGAATTGTATTAGATACAAATAGCTTGATACAGTGCATTTCTCCCAAAAGCAGGTACCGTAAGATTTGGGATTGCTTTTTGGATGGAACGAATCAGTTATGCGTTTCTGATGAAATTCTTAATGAATATGAGGAAATATTAGAACGTTTGGCAGGTGTGGAAATAGCTAAGCTGGTGATTGATGTCATTCTCAATAATCCTTATACTTTGTTCTTTACTCCTTATTATAACTTCAATCTGATAAAATCAGATCCGGATGATAATAAGTTTGTGGACTGTGCAATTGTGGCTAATGCCAAGTTTATTGTTACGGAAGATCATCATTTTCATATATTGAAGCAATATAATTTCCCAAAAGTAAGTTTTATAGGTTTGGATGATTTCTGTCATTCACTATGAATATCTTCTCTTTTCTGTGACAAACAGAACCCATTAGTTTATGAAAATCTTAGTGACCGGCTCCCGAGGGTTTGTCGGCCGGAACCTTGTATCCCAGCTGCACAACATCCGTGACGGGAAAGCCCGTAATTACGGCATTGCAGGTGAGGAACTTACTATTTACGAGTATGACATGGACAGTGACCCTGCCGAACTGGATGTCTATTGCAGACAAGCTGACTTTGTCTTCAATCTGGCAGGCGTGAACCGTCCCCAGGATGCGTCTGAGTTTATGAAAGGGAACTTCGGCTTCACCTCCACGCTGCTTGATACATTGAAGAAGCACGGCAATACCAGTCCGGTAATGATTTCCTCTTCCACGCAGGCCGCACTCGACAACCCTTACGGTGAATCGAAACGGGCAGGGGAGCAACTGTTGTTCGAGTACTCCAGGGAAACGGGAGCAAAGGTACTGGTGTACCGCTTCCCGAATGTTTTCGGCAAATGGTGCCGCCCCAACTATAACAGCGCGGTGGCCACTTTCTGCAACAACATCGCCCATGACCAGCCCATCCGGGTGAACGACCCTTCGGTGGTGATGCACCTGGTTTACATAGACGATGTGGTGGACGAGCTTATCTCTGCCCTGAGCGGCATGGAACACCGCAACGGGGATTATTGCGAAGTACCCGTAGTACATACCATTACCTTGGGCGGCATTGTGGAACTGATAAGGTCTTTCAGGCAAATGCCCGGTACCTTGTCCGTCCCGGATTTGAGCGATGCCTTTACAAAGAAACTCTATTCCACATACCTCTCATACCTGCCTGAAGAACGGTTCAGCTATCCCCTGAAGATGAATGTGGACGACCGCGGCAGTTTTACGGAGATTATCCGTACTTCCGACCGCGGGCAGTTCTCGGTGAACATCTCCAAGCCGGGCGTTACGAAAGGCCAGCACTGGCACCATACCAAGAACGAGAAGTTTGTGGTGGTGAGCGGACACGGTCTGATACAGCTCCGCAAGATAGGTACGGAGGAGGTTGTCAGCTTCGAGGTAAGCGGCGGGAGGATGGAGGTCGTGGAGATGATTCCCGGCTATACGCACAATATCGTCAACCTTTCGGAAACGGAAGACCTGGTGACCTTCATGTGGTGCAACGAGTGTTTCGACCCGGCACGTCCGGACACTTATTCTGAAAAAGTCTGAAACGAGTTAAAGAATATAGGAACAGATGGAACTAAAATTGGATTATTCGCAAGTCAGGTTTCAGGAGAACGGCAGACTGAAACTTCTGATTATAGTGGGCACCCGTCCGGAAATCATCCGCTTGGCGGCTGTCATCAACAAATGCCGCAGTTATTTTGACTGTCTTCTGGCCCACACCGGCCAGAATTACGACTATAACCTGAACGGTGTCTTCTTCCGTGACCTGAAGCTGAAAGCCCCCGATGTGTATATGGATGCCGTCGGTGATGACCTCGGTGCCACGATGGGGAATATTATCAACGCCAGCTACAAGCTGATGGTGCAGGTGAAACCTGATGCTGTGCTGGTGTTGGGAGACACGAACTCCTGCCTGAGCGTGATAGGCGCGAAACGTCTGCATATCCCCATCTTCCATATGGAGGCAGGCAACCGCTGCTTTGACGAGTGCCTGCCTGAGGAGACCAACCGCCGTATTGTGGACGTCATTTCCGATGTGAACCTCTGCTATTCGGAGCATGCCCGCAGATACCTGAACGCTTCGGGCGTGGCGAAAGAACGTACATACGTAACCGGTTCGCCCATGGCGGAAGTCCTGCATGAGAATTTGTCCGAAATAGAGTCTAGCGATATTCATCAGAGGTTGCATCTCCAGAAAGGTAAATACATCCTGCTTTCCGCGCACCGGGAAGAGAACATTGACACGGAGAAGAACTTCCTGTCCCTTTTCAGCGCGGTTAACGCTATGGCCGAGAAATATGACATGCCCATACTTTACAGTTGTCATCCCCGTAGCAGGAAACGTCTGGAATCAAGCGGCTTTGCACTTGACAGTCGTGTGATTCAGCATGAACCTCTCGGTTTCCACGACTACAACTGCCTGCAGATGAACGCCTATGCCGTTGTGAGTGACAGCGGTACTCTGCCTGAGGAGAGCAGTTTCTTCACTTCTGTGGGGCATCCTTTCCCTGCTGTATGCATCCGTACCAGTACGGAGCGTCCCGAGGCTCTTGACAAGGGTATCTTTGTCCTTGCCGGCATTGATGGGAAATCCTTGCTTCAGGCTGTAGATACTGCCGTGGAGATGAATAGGAATGAGGACGATGGCCTGCCGGTGCCCAATTATACGGATGAGAATGTATCGGCCAAGGTTGTGAAGTTGATTCAGAGCTATACGGGGGTGGTGAACAAGATGGTTTGGAGAAAATAATGGTGAGACATGCCTAAGAAAATCTTGATACATAGCCTGATTTTCAGTCCGGATGGAGTTTCGACAGCCTATCTTTATAATGATATTGCTCTGAAATTCCAAGAAAACGGTTATGAAGTATTGGTATTGACAACTACGCCTCATTACAATGTTGTGGAATCACAACTGGCAGTACAACCTCTGAAATGGAAGGTTTGGGGGATTTGTAAAGAAAGCTGTTTTCATGGAATCAGAGTTCTTCATGTACCCCAGAAGAAATTCAGAAATACATTTCTGCGTGTCCTGGGATTTGTCTATTGGCATATTATCTCTTTCCTGATTGGTTTGTTCCAGAGAAATATAGATGTCATACTGTCACCTTCCCCTCCTTTGACTATCGGTGTAATAAACATTTGGCTGGCGAAAATCAAGGGATGTAAAACCATATATAATGTGCAGGAAATATATCCTGACATCTTGAAACGAAAGGACGGGCTTGTTATAGAACAGCTACGTAGGATGGAACGGTATGTTTATAATAACTCAACGGCCGTAACGACAATAGACCAGGTTTTTTATAATGTAATAGCCGGAAGGTTTAAGGATAAGTCCAAGCTTTGTATAATACCTAATTTTGTAGATACAGAATTGTATAATTCTCAAGGTGGAAATGTAGAATGTCTGAATCCCCATTTTTTCCCTGCCACAGATTCTTTGAAATTACTTTATGCCGGGAATATTGGTTATGCCCAAGATTGGGAGCCCTTAATTTGTCTGGCAGAAAAGACGAAAGGGGTTTCCATTGAATACTTTATAATCGGTGAGGGAGTCATGAAACCCGTTCTTGAGGAGAAAGTACGTGAGTTGGAGCTGGATAATGTGCATATTTTGCCCTATCAGCCCAGAAGTTTGATGCCGTCCATTCTTGCCTATTCAGACATCCAGTTTATTTTCATGAACCCTGAGATGGAGATGCAGGGATTCCCTTCCAAGGTTTATACAATCATGGCATGTGGTAGGCCTTTATTGGTCTGCTCGGGAAAGGATACGCCTATCATCAACTTCCTGCAGGAACATGGCTGTGCAAAATTGATTACAGAGAAGAGTTTGGAAAAGAAGGTGGGAGAAATGGCGGACTGGCTGAATTCCGTCTCAAAAAGCGAACTGGCTTTACTGGGTCGAAATGGTGTAGAGGTGATTAAGCGATTATATTCCAAGGATGTGGTAACTCAAAAATATGTAGACTTAGTTGAAGCTTTATGAACATACGATATTTATCAATCAATTATTAGGATATCTTGATATTCCCGGGTATCTTTGTAGAAAGATTGGATTCATGAAGAAGAACAAGCCATATAAGGAACAAGAACCGATGGTGCCGAATGTTGGTGAACCGGTAGTTGTATATACGGGTAATGAGAATAATCCGAATATCGTTACGGAAGGACGTGATGACATTAGGCATGCTATTTCCGGTGAAGAATTATTGGATAGGCTTTGCCCTCGTATAAAGGCTTTGTTTGGATGAGAGTCGTATTCGCTCCCGAAGTAGAGGAGGATTTGTATGGGCTTATAAAAATACTTGTTGAGAAGGAGTATTTGGGTACTTATCCTTTTGCTATTTCTTATGTAGAAGAACTGATAGCTGATATTCAACAGAACATTCATTCTAAATTAAAAAAGAAAGCGCCCGCTTTTTTTGAACGTTATGGTAAGGATATGTATTACATCACTTACCAACGTAATTCTAATACAACGTGGTATATTTTTTTCTCTGTCATCGGAGATACTTATTTTATCAAATACATAACCAATAACCACGTTTCCGGTCAGTATATTTTTTAGCATATTTCAATGAACATACTCGTCACTGGAATCCACGGCTTTGTGGGTTCCAATCTCGTTGTTGCCCTAAAGGAACGTCATAGCCTTTACGGGCTGGATATTGTTGCTCCTGAAAAGGAGGGGGTGGTAAAGACTTTCTCCTGGAAGGATATTGAACCAGCTTCTTTTCCGATGCGGAATCTTCCTGAATTCGATGCCATTATTCATCTGGCTGGTAAAGCCCATGACACGAAGAACCGGTCTGCTGCCCAAGCCTATTTTGATATCAATATGGGATTGACTCAAAAGATATTTGATTTCTTTCTGGAATCGTCTGCGAAGAAGTTCGTATTCTTCAGTTCTGTGAAAGCCGCTGCAGACAGTGTGGTGGGTGATATGCTGACTGAAGATGTGGTGCCTGCTCCGGTAGGGCCTTATGGGGAAAGTAAGATAGCTGCCGAGAATTACATCCTTGACAAGTTGAAGGTTGAGAATGGGAAATTGAAAGCTAATCCTTATGATGACAAGCAGGTTTATATCCTGCGTCCCTGCATGATTCATGGTTCCGGCAATAAAGGCAATCTGAATCTTCTTTATAATGTGGTGAGGAAAGGTGTTCCCTGGCCTTTAGGGGCTTTTGAGAACAGAAGGTCTTTTACTTCAATAGACAATCTCTGCTACGTGGTGGAAGGTCTTTTGACCAAGGAGGTGGCGAGTGGTATCTACCACATGGGAGATGACGAAGCCTTGTCCACAAATGAACTGATAACTTTGATGTGTCGGGCTTTGGAGCGTAAGCCGCATATCTGGAAGATAAACAGAGGACTGATGGAGTTCTGTGCTCGGCTTGGGACTCTGCTCCATTTGCCTTTGAATACAGAGCGTCTGCGCAAGTTGACAGAGAATTATGTGGTGAGTAATGCGAAAATAAAGGCTGCCCTGGGAATTGACAGAATGCCGGTGAGGGCAGAGGAGGGGATAGTGAGAACGATAAAATCGTTCTCAAATTAAAAGTTAAGAATTAAAAATTGATAATTAAAAATTAAAGAGGAAAATACTGTTATGTATTATCTGTTAATATTGGTTCTGCTGTTTTTGGCAGAACTTTTTTATTTTAAGGTGGCTGATAGGTGTAATATCATCGACAAGCCCAATGAGCGGAGTTCCCATACGAAAGTGACTTTACGCGGTGGTGGGATTATTTTCTATTTCGGAGCGTTGGCCTATTTCCTGACGAGTGGCTTTGAATATCTTTGTTTCCTGCTTGCCTTGACACTGGTGACGTTCATCAGCTTCGTGGACGATATAAAATCCACCGGACAGATGACAAGGCTGCTTTTTCATTTCTCTGCTATGGCTATGATGTTTTATCAGTGGGGACTGTTCTCCTTGTCCTGGTGGTGGATAGTCATAGCCTTGATAGTCTGTACGGGTATCATCAATGCCTACAACTTTATGGATGGCATTAACGGCATAACCGGTGGTTATTCTCTGGTTATTCTTGCTGCGTTGGCCTATATCAATAAGGAGGTGGTTACTTTTGTGGAAGCGGATTTCATCTATACCGTTATCTGTTCCGTTCTAGTTTTCTGTTTCTTCAATTTCCGCAAGCGTGCCAAATGCTTTGCCGGTGATGTGGGTTCGGTGAGCATTGCCTTTATCCTTCTTTTCCTGATAGGCAGGCTCATCATTGAAACGGAAGATTTCAGTTGGATAGTCCTTTTATCCGTTTATGGTGTGGATAGTGTACTGACTATCATTCACCGCCTGATGCTTCATGAGAATATCGGGCTGCCGCATCGCAAACATCTGTATCAGATTATGGCGAATGAGCTGAAGATTCCTCATGTCATAGTCTCTCTGGCCTATATGACAATACAGACTTTTATAATAGTAGGATATATTTATTACCAACAGTATGGCTATATCTTCTTGATAGGGTGTATCTTACTATTGAGCGTAATATACGTACTCTTCATGAAAAAGTATTTTTCAAGACATATCTCTTGAATTACTGTCTTCCATTATACAATTTCTGCAGTCACCTGAATACCCAAAGCTTTGGCAATACGCTCAATATCACGCTTCTTTGTTTTTGTATTGCTGCAGGTCATAAGAAACCGTCCGTTGCCTAATGGTTTTTGAGCGCGCTGGTATTTCTCATGAAGTGTGTTTGATATCAAAGGAATCTTGCATACCTTGATATTTAAAGATTGCACTTGTTCCACACCTACTGTCATCACAAATTGCCGGAAAGTCTCGGCTGCTTGTGTTTCTTGAATTACTTTCCCATTACCAAAAGTAATCTTTAATCGGGATATTGGAGTATTGCTTTCCGTATCATTGGTTACTTGGTACAGTTTCTTTGCTGCTTCAAGAAATCTTGGAAATAATGTTCCCCACTGGTTGTTGACAACAATTTTTGTTCCGTCTGCCAATAAAATAACTTCATCAGGCTTAAGAAAGTAACGTTTCTTTAAATCGGGATGAGATTTGATTTTTTCTTGGACTTCTATCAAGGTACGTATTACACCCAATGCTTTACTGTGTAAATTGGATGGAAAGACTTTTTCCAGTTCAACATAGTTTATGTTGGGATGGTCTTTGATATAGTGCTTGATTACTTCCAATACAAAACGTCTTTTGACATAGAAGTTGATTCCATCCAATGAGAATTTTGTATGGTCTTTGGAGTCACTTTCTTTATAGTCGTTTTGTGAGTTTTTAGATGTTTGCCTCGTTTTAAGTTGTAATGAAGGGAGAATGCTCTTATTTTCGTAATGTACTGTAAGCGTAAGATTGGCAAATTCTTCATTAATGGCGGATTCCTCAAATCCTTCAGCTGTAAACTTGTCTTTGAGCAACGAAATCATATTCTTTACCCCATTGCCTTCGGATAAGAATTCTGACACCCTCCTATGCAGATTATTACGCGCTTGGATTTTTTTATATTGCTCATTACAGAATGTTTCTATTTTTTCCAGATTGAATTTGTCGTAGCTCAATAAGTCACAGATGATGGAACCATTTGTATCTTCTTTTTTAATTTCCGCTGTAAATACACAAATGGGATTCTCTCCATCATTGGGAATGTCATAGTAAAGTTGTATCTTTTCTCCTATATATAATCCGACATTAAGTTTCAACTGGCGCATATACGACATCAGTTGATTTTCTTGTCTTTCATTTCGTATATTAGACGGACGCTTTATTTCAATAGGGAGTACGGGGGATTGTGTGTCATGCTCGTTCTTTCGCCAAAGTACAATGTCCGGGCGTATGGAGTTGCTATTGCCTATCGGTAATGTATATTGGGATACCATTGTTCCATTGGTCTTCTTCCATCCAAGAAATTTCAAGCAGTTCTCTATTTCCCGCTGGTAGTCACCTTCTACCGAATTTGTTTCAAAATACGGTATCAGTGTTTCCACAATCTCAGGCCAATTTTCATTCATCTTTTATCGGGTTATATTAGGACATATTGTTTACACTTCTTTGGAGTGTGCATAAAGCAAATGTATTGACTTTATTTGAACTGCCCAAATTATAGTCATAAAAAATGAATCGGGCGGTGTACGATAAAAACAAATAATCCCGGATTCTTGACAAAGAGTCCGGGATTATTTGTTTTTATTGTTTTTGAGGGGCTTTACTTAGCCGGCTTCAGCCATTTGTCCAGCCATTCAAAGAAGGTACGTTGCCACAGCACGCCGTTTTGAGGCTTCAGCACCCAGTGGTTTTCGTCCGGATAGATAAGCAGTTCGGCAGGAACGCCACGCATCACGGCTGCATCGAAGGCGGCCATTGCCTGGTTGGCAAGGATGCGGAAGTCCTTCTCTCCGTGGATGCAGAGGATAGGGGTGTCCCATTTGTCGACGAAGAGATGCGGGGAGTTGGCAAAAGTGCGTTGTGCCGTAGCGTTGTTCTTTTCCCAATAAGCGCCGCCCATATCCCAGTTGGCAAACCATTTCTCTTCCGTTTCCAGATATTGCATTTCCATGTTGAAGATACCGTCGTGTGCGATGAATGCCTTGAAGCGTTTGTCATGGTGTCCGGCAAGCCAATATACGGAAAAACCTCCGAAGCTGGCACCTACGCAACCCAGGCGGTCTTTGTCAACGAAAGGTTCCTGGGCCATTTCGTCAATGGCAGTGAAGTAGTCCTTCATGCACTGGCCGCCATAATCACCGCTGATGGCTTCGTTCCACTCTACACCGAAGCCCGGAAGACCACGACGGTTGGGAGCTACAATGATATAATCGTTTGCTGCCATAATCTGGAAATTCCAACGGTAGCTCCAGAACTGGCTGACGGGACTCTGAGGACCACCTTCACAGAAGAGGAGGGTGGGGTACTTCTTGTTAGGGTCGAACTGCGGAGGATAAATCACCCAGGTCAGCATCTGCTTGCCGTCGGTGGTCTTCATCCAGCGGGCTTCCACTTTACCCATCTCCAGCTGGTCGTAAATCTGCTTGTTCTCTGTGGTCAGTTGCACTGCTTCTGCAAAAGCGTCGCCGTTGCGTGCACTGTTTACGGCATAGATTTCGTCGCCCATGCTCATGGAATGGCGTTTGGCGATAATCTTGTTTCCGCAAAGGGCAAGCGAAGCATAGTCGTGCATGCCGTCGGTGAGCTGGGTAAGCTTGTCGTTTCCGACAAGGTCGATGTTGTAAATCTGTGTCTCGCCATGCCATACACCGATGAAGTAGATGCTCCGGGAATCTTTGTTCCACAAGAAGGCGTCCACGTTCGATTCGAAAGCTTTGCTTACAAAACGTTTCTCGCCGGTCTCGAGGTTCATGATAAACAAGCGGTTCAAGTCGGCTTCGTAGCCGTCACGCTCCATGCTCTGCCAGGCGATGTATTTGCCGTCGGGAGAGTATTGGGGATTCGTATCATATCCCTTGTTTTCTTCCGTGATGTTTTTGGTTTCCTTGGAGGCAAGGTCGTAGATATAAATGTCGGAGTTGGTGGAAATGGCATACGCCAGTCCGGTTTTCTTACGGCATGTATAGGCCACCTTATCAGAAGACGGGCTCCATGCCAGCTGCTCGATACCGCCCCAGGGCTTCATCGGGCTTTCGTATGGCTCTCCCTCAAGAATATCAGTGACATTGCTGATGGCATTGCCGTCGAAATCGGCAACGAACGGATGGGGAGCAGTAGTCACCCATTCGTCCCAATGCTTGTACATCAGGTCGGTAACGATGATGCCGGTGGCTTTAGGAAGGTCCGGATGTTTGTCTGCCGTACTCTTCACGGTCTTTACCTGGGCAATGAAAAGGAGTTTCTTGCCGTCGGGCGAGAAAGAGAACCCTTCGATGTCTCCCTCGTATTGAGTCAGCTGCTTGCGTCCGCTGCCGTCGGGATTCATTTCCCATACCTGGCTGCTGCCGCTTTCGTTGCAAAGGAAGGCAAGCTTCTTGCCGTCCTTAAACCACGTGGGCTGTCCTTCTTGCCAGGCGTCATGCGTTATCTGGGTATTGTCACTACCGTCGGCATTCATGACGAAGACTTCGCTGTTACTCTTGTTCTGGGGCACGCTGTAATAGGATACCGTGTAGGCAATTTGCTTTTCGTCGGGGGATACGGCCACACTGCCGATGCGTCCCATCGCCCAGAGTGCCTCGGGTGTCATACGCTTTCCTTCAATCTTGATGTCCGACCGCTGGATGAGCGTTGCTGCGTCCTGCTGCTGTCCGGCATCTTTTGTGCCTCCGCAAGAGGCCAATGTCATGGCTGCTGACATAAGTAGTAGATTTACTTGTTTCATATATGCTTTTTGTTTCAGTTATTTCAATGCAAAGATACTAAATTTTCCTTCCTTGCCAATTCCCACGTTTGATATATAGCCAGCAGAAAATGAGAATAAAGCTGGAATAAACCATTTCCGAGGTCCAGCAGATGGCCACGTCGAGTTGCAGAATCAGAATAATGTAGGTGATATAGGCTGTGTAGATGACCAGCGTTGCCAGCTCCATGCCCAATGCAGTACGCGTATTGCCGGTTCCGGAAACTGCCTGGAAATAGACATTGGCAGGAACCAGGAACAGATAGGTGGAGCACATCACCCAAAGCGAATGCACGGCAGCGTCCTGCAGGTCGGGTATGTCGGTATAAATTCCCAGAATCAGCTTGGGGAACAGCGCGAAAAGCAATGCCAGCGGAAGTACGAAAACGTAGGCTATGCGTACGTGCTGCCGGATAGTGCCTGCCACGCAATCGGAGTGGCCTGCACCGATAAGGTTGCTGACCAGTGACCCGCAGGTAGAGGCAAACGCCATGAGTACCATGAACAGTATGCCGGACACGTTGCGGACAATGTTGGTCACTGCCAGCGAGCGCTCTCCCAGATGCTCCACATAAAGGAAGAACAAGAACCAGGTGGAGAGGGAGAAGAAATTCTGTATCATGGTCCAGAAAGAGACGTTCAGCATCCGTTTCAATACGTCCAGCCGGAACTTCGGAATACGGTCCAGCCCGTACTTGCAGCAGTCGATACGGCTACGGGTATAGAGGATGAAGAATAACAGCGAAACCAGCTCGGCCAATGAGGAGCCGATGGCAGCTCCGGCAATGCCGAGTGCAGGAAAACCGAATTTACCGAAAATCAGGATATAGTTGAATACGACATTGCTCAACACCATGACGATGGAGTTCAGTGTCAGTGTCTTGGTCTGGGTGGTTCCCAAGAAAAAGGCACGGAACATGACTGCGCTGAACGAGAAGAAGGCACCGAATACACGCCAATGCAGGTAGCTGGTGGCTGCTTCGTAGATATGTTCCGAGGCTACGATGCGTTTCAGGATAATCGGCGAGAAGCAATAGGACAGCAGGAACATGACTGTCGCCATCCCGACTTGGAAATAGATGCCCTGATAGAACAAGTCACCGATTTCCTTATACTGCTGTTCGCCGTTGCGCCGGGCAATGAGTATCTGTGCCCCGATGCTGAAACCGAAGGCAACCATGAAGATGACCATGTAGAAGACACCGGCGATGGCAGATGCTCCCAGCTCGACTTCGCCCACACGTCCGAGGAAGGCGGTGTCCGTCATACCTATCAGTTGCTCCATAAGGAGGCTGATTAGGATGGGGTAGGCTATAAGCCAGATTTGTTTGTAGGTGTATTTAGTCTGCATAATTTAGAGTCTGTGATTTTTTCATTGGCGTAAGGATAAGAAAGCCGGGCAAATGTCATTGTCCGGCTTTCTGCAAAAGAATATCTTGAACGGTAGTCTTACTACTTTTTGTTCTGTTTTTCTTTCATCATCTGTTCCTGCTGTTTCTGCATGGCTTCCAGACGAGCGGCGAAACCGGTTTTCTTCATCTTCTTCGGGTCTTTCTTGTTGGCTTCCAACTGAGCAAGAAGGGCTTCCTCATTGGTTGTCTTGCGCATGATGAGCGTTGTTACCACACTGACTAACGTAGAGATGAAGTAGTAATAGTTCAATCCCGAAGGATAGTCGTTCAATATGAAGAGGAACATGATAGGCATCAGGTATGACATCCACTTCATGGCAGCCATCTGCGGATTGGCACCCGTATCCTGTTGCTGCATCATGTACTTCGTGTTCAATATGTTGGTAACCGTCATCAGCAGGCAGAACAAGCTGAGGTGGCTTCCCAGGAACGGGATATGGAACGGGAAGTTGATGAACGCATCGTAAGTGGAAAGATCGTCTGCCCACAAGAAGCTCTGCTGGCGGAGTTCAATGGCACTCGGCACGAACATGAACAAGGCCATCAAGATAGGGAACTGTATCAGCATCGGCAGACATCCACCCATCGGACTGACTCCGTACTGGCTGTAGAGGCCCATCACTTCCTGCTGCTTCTTCATGGCATCTTCCTGCTTGGGGTACTTCTTGTTTATCTCGTCGATTTTCGGTTTCAGTACGCGCATCTTGGCAGAAGACATGTAGGTCTTCCACGTAGCCGGGAATACCACAGCTTTTACGATTAACGTCATGAACAACAGTACGATACCCATGCTCAACCCCCAACTGGACAACCAGTCGAAGATGTTGATGGTGAACCATTTGTTTATCCAGCGGATGAGCGGCCAGCCCAGATAGACCAGACGGTTCAGCTCCCACTTCTCGTCACGCCCCTTGTCGAGTGCGGTCAGGGTCTTGTAGTGATTGGGGCCGAAGTAGAAGAACAGCTGGGTAGGTTCCTTGCCGGCAGGGTCGAACTTCGTGCTCATCTCCGCAGAATAGTCCTTAATGTAGCCGCTGCCTTGAGTCTCCATCTTGGAACTCAGTTTGGTCTTTTCAAAGTCGGCATCTGCCAAAAATACTGAAGAGAAGAACTGGTTCTTGAAAGCAATCCAGTCCAGGCGTTCCGGAACTTCCTTTTCGTCGTTCTTGTTGGCGGACAGATAATCGGTACCCTCTCCGGTGATTTTGTAAGTCAGTTCAGCCAGACGGTTCTCGTAGGTGTAACCCTTCTCTATCTGACGGGCACGCTGAGACCACTCGATGTCCACATAATTGTTGGTAGCCGCCAGCTTACCTTCCATATTGACTGCTTGAATAGTAAAGTCTATCAGGTATGTGTCATTGTGCATGCGATATGTAAAGTCGATATAGCTGTTGCTGTCTGCCGACAAACGCATGGTGACGGTACTGTCCGTACGGTTTACTGCGGTGAAATAATAGTCTTCCGTCTGGATAGTCTCTTTCTTGTTGTAAAAGAGGAAATTCATGGAAGCGTCATTGCCGCTGAACAGTGTGACGGGGGTCGTCTTGTCTTGTCCCATGTATTCCTTCAGCGTGGCCGAAGCTATGCGCCCGCCTTTTGTATCTACGGTTATTTCTGCCAGGTTGTTCTGGATGGTTACCTGCGAGTTGGTTCCTTGACGGGCGTCGAAGAAGAGGGCAGTGGAGTCAACGCTTGCTTCCGCTCCGCTTTCGTTGGCCAGGGCTGCTTCCGCCTTGGCTTTCAAGTCGGCTTCGCGCTGTTGCACCTGGGCTATGGAGTCGTAGTAACGTTGCTGTGCTTCCAACTGCTCCTGGCTGGGACGGCTCAGAAAGCTGAAACCTACTAACAATATCGCTATCAGAACAAGACCTGTGATGGTATTTTTATCCATTCTTTGTTGATTACAAATTACTTATTACAAATTATTTCTTTTCGTTTTCATTTTCGATGGCGGCCTTCACGAATGCTACGAACAGTGGGTGCGGATGCAATACCGTACTGCTGTATTCGGGATGGAACTGGGTACCGACAAACCACTTCAATGCGGGTATTTC
The DNA here is from genome assembly GCF_025147485.1 of Bacteroides uniformis. NCBI lineage: Bacteria > Pseudomonadati > Bacteroidota > Bacteroidia > Bacteroidales > Bacteroidaceae > Bacteroides > Bacteroides uniformis. The sequence goes on from NZ_CP102263.1 coordinate 3,479,141, forward strand.
GACAATTTCTACCAGGTCCGATTCGGGGTTTATACCCACACACTTCATGCCTGCTGCTTCGTAGGCCTCCTTGAAGCTGTTGTTGAACTCGTAGCGGTGACGGTGACGCTCCTGGATATGCTCGGTACCGTATGCCTCGTATGCCTTGCTGCCTTTCTGCAGAACACATTCATAGGCACCCAGACGCATGGTTCCACCCATATTGGTGATGGACTTCTGCTCTTCCATGATGTCGATGACATTGTGCGGTGTCTTTTCGTCCATCTCACGTGAGTTGGCATCGGCATAACCCAGTACGTTACGGGCAAATTCGATGGCGATACACTGCATACCCAGACAGATACCGAAGGTGGGGATGTCGTGCGTACGCGCATATTTGATGGCTACGAACTTGCCGGCAACGCCGCGTTCGCCGAAGCCTGGACCGATAAGTACGCCTGCCATGCCTTTCAGGGCTTCTGCCACATTCTCGTCAGTCAGCTTTTCACTGTTCACGAAGTCTACCGATACCTTGCGGTCATTGTAGGTTCCTGCTTGTGAAAGGGCCTCGCGGATGGACTTGTAGGCATCCTGCAAGTCATATTTGCCCACCAATGCGATGTGCAGCGGGGCAGTCTCTTCGGCTTTGTGACGGCGTTCGAGGAAAGCGCGCCACGGTCCCAGTCCCGGAGTGTCGCCGACGGGAAGTCCCATTTTCTTCAAAATGGTAACGTCCAGTCCCTGGCTCTGCATCAAGATGGGCACCTCGTAGATGGTAGGCGCGTCGATGCTCTGCACCACGGCATTTTCGTCCACATTGCAGAACAGAGCCACTTTCTTGCGCAGGGTGGTACTCAACTCGTGTTCCGTACGCAGTACGAGGACATCAGGTTGGATACCGGCACTTTGCAGTTCCTTTACGGAGTGCTGGGTGGGCTTGGTCTTCAGTTCACCGGCAGCAGCCAGGTAGGGGACATAAGTAAGGTGTACGCACAAGGCGTCTTTCCCCAGTTCCCACTTCAGCTGACGGATGCTTTCCAGATAGGGCAGAGACTCGATGTCACCCACTGTACCGCCAATCTCGGTAATAACAAAGTCGAATTTGTATTTGTTTCCCAGCAGTTTTACATTACGCTTGATTTCGTCTGTAATATGGGGAATAACCTGGATGGTCTTTCCCAGATAGTCACCCCGGCGCTCTTTGTCGATGACGCTTTTGTAGATGCGTCCGGTCGTGATATTGTTGGCCTTGGTGGTCTGGATGCCCAGGAAGCGTTCGTAATGGCCCAAATCGAGGTCGGCTTCGTGGCCATCCACGGTAACGTAGCATTCGCCGTGTTCATAAGGGTTCAGTGTACCCGGGTCGATGTTGATGTACGGGTCAAACTTCTGGATGGTTACCTTGTAACCTCTTGCTTGCAGCAATTTACCGATGGAGGATGAGATGATACCTTTACCTAATGAAGAGGCAACACCACCGGTGACGAAAATATACTTTGTTTCTCCCACAACTATATTATTTTATTAATTGTTTAATCTAATGCCAAGAGCCTATACGGCTTGTCGTTCAGGGTGCGCACTGCTCCCGTCAGTACACGTAGAACTTAAAAAGCGCAAAATTATAAAAAAAAGAGGAAGTAGAGAAAGTTTCGATGAAACAATTATTAAAAAATACGATTTCATCGAAGAAAGTCCTTCTTGCCTTTTTCTTATGGCTTTTCTATGTTTTCTAAACATTTTAAGCTAAATTTGCGCTCGAAACATAGACTTTAGGGCATTATGAAGAATAGACACATTGCATTTTGGTTAATTGCTACGATGATTTCTTCGTCGGTGATGGCACAGAATACGCTGGATACCGCCTCGAAGAACAGTGGACAGGAAACAACTGCCAAAGCCGACACCTTGCCGGATATAATGAAAGAATACATGATTCTGAAATTGAAACCGGAAGGTATGGGGTACAGGCTGGATACTGTTTCCATATTATATGAAAGGTATATCGGAGTGCTGGATTATTTGAATGACCCCACGACTCCGGAGCGTTATATACCTTCCAATCCGAACTACTATAGGTTGTTCCTTCCCCTTACCTATTATTATGCCCCCATGAGACGCCTTTCCAAGGTGGACTGGCATTTCCAGGTGCCTGATACGGTGCCTGCCCTGACGCGCGAGATGTTGCCGTTCGACACACTGAGTTTCACCTCAAAGGACCGAGCCAACAAACTGGTGGACCGTACGCTGCTGAACACGTATGTGAATTGTCCCAATCTGGTTGTAATGACCGAGAAGGAGGTGATGAAAGGGAAGATATTCAAGGATAATATAGAGAAGGAGGTTTCTTCCAAGCCGTCCGTCGTGAAACTGTTTGCACAAGAGAATATGGTGGGAGTGAAGGAGGAAGCCGACGTAATTATCCACAAGCCCAACTGGTGGGTGACCGGTGGAAACGGTTCGTTGCAGATTACACAGAACTATATCTCCGACAACTGGTACAAGGGAGGCGAGAGCACTAACGCCGTGCTTGCCAACCTGCAATTGTTTGCCAACTATAATGACCGTGAGAAGGTGCAGTGGGAAAATCTGCTCGATGCCAAGCTAGGCTTCAGCTCGGCACCTTCCGACGAGTTTCATAACTATCTGGTAAGTACCGACCAACTCCGGCTGTACAGTAAACTGGGTATTCAGGCTGCATCCAAGTGGTATTATACCATCACGACTGAGTTTAAGACCCAGTTCTGCAATGGCTACAAGGCCAACAGTGAAGAGCTGGTTTCCGCTTTCTTTGCTCCGGCAGATTGGTCGAGCAGTATCGGTATGGACTACAAGTTGAAAAAGCAGAAATTCAGCTTGTCCGTTTTCATAGCTCCGCTGACGTACATGCTGCGCTATGTGGGGAATAAGGGTGTGAATGAAGTGAGTTTCGGTCTTGAGGAGGGCAAGTGCGTGAAGCATAACTTCGGTTCGCAGATACAGCCTACACTTTCGTGGACCATCATTCCTTCCATTACGCTGGATTCCCGCCTAGACTTCCAGACCAGTTATGAGTGGACACGTATCGAATGGGAAAACACGGTGAACTTTGTGCTGAACCGCTATCTTTCCACCAAGCTTTATGTGCACGCCCGCTATGACGACAGTGCCAAGCCGACGGAAGGGGACAGCTATTTTCAGGTAAAAGAATTGCTCAGTTTCGGTATCAATTATAAATGGTAAATAAACAAATGGTCTGTTCGGAGTGAACAGATTATCTGTTTTGGTTAGTCAGACGGTCTGTTTTTCCTTGACAGACCGTCTGTTTTTTGTCTTTTTGTAGTCTGTGGCAGGTGAAAAAACATAAAAACATAGAAAAAGCACGTTTACGAACACAGAAAATGCATAGGAAAGGTTTGCAGTTCACAAATAATGCGTAAATTTGCCGCGATTTGTAATGCACACTTTGCAAAATGGCGAATACTATAAAACATCAAGGTATTGTGGAAAACATAAACGGTTCTCATCTCCAAGTGAGAATCATCCAGACTTCAGCGTGCGCTTCGTGTAGTGTCAAGGGACATTGTACCTCTGCGGATACGAAAGAGAAACTTGTCGATGTGGCCGATGCCAATGCCGCATCCTACCAGCCCGGCGACCGTGTATGGGTGACGGGCGAACTTTCAATGGGAGTGATGGCAGTTCTGTTTGCCTTTATATTTCCTTTCCTTATTCTGATAATCTCACTATTTGTCTTTATGGCTATCTGGAATGACGAGCTGCGTTCCGCGCTTTGTTCGCTAGCACTTCTTGTACCTTATTATTATATATTGTGGCTGAACAAGTTGCGGATGGGTAAGAAGTTCTCATTCTCCGTACGACCGATGAACTAACTAATAATAAAACAAATAATTAATAAACAACTAATTTATGAATGTAATTCTGATTGCAGTGATTTCATTGGGAGTTATAGCGCTGGTATCGGCCGCTATTCTTTACGTGGCTTCCAAGAAATTCGCCGTGTATGAAGATCCGCGGATTGCCCAGGTAGCAGAGGTGCTTCCCCAGGCAAATTGCGGTGGATGTGGTTACCCCGGTTGTAGCGGATTTGCAGATGCTTGCGTAAAGGCAGGTTCGCTGGATGGTAAACTTTGTCCGGTGGGTGGACAGCCCGTCATGACAAAGATTGCCGAGATTCTGGGCTTGGATGCCGCTGCTGCCGAACCTATGGTTGCGGTGGTGAGATGTAATGGAACTTGTGCCAACCGTCCTCGTGTGAACCAATACGATGGCGCCAAGAGTTGTGCCATTGCGGCTTCTCTCTATGGTGGTGAAACGGGTTGTAGTTATGGCTGTCTGGGATGCGGCGACTGTGTGGCTGCCTGCCAGTTCGATGCTATCCACATGAATCCGGAGACCGGACTTCCCGAAGTGGATGAGGAAAAGTGTACGGCTTGTGGAGCTTGTGCCAAGGCTTGTCCGAAATCTATTATTGAAATCCGTCCTCAAGGCAAGAAATCACGTCGTATTTACGTACAGTGTGTAAACAAGGACAAGGGGGCCGTAGCACGCAAGGCTTGTACCGTGGCATGTATCGGTTGCGGCAAGTGTGTGAAGGTTTGTCCGTTCGAGGCTATCACGCTGGAAAACAATCTGGCTTACATTGACCCCAATAAGTGTAAATCCTGTCGCAAGTGCGAGGAAGCTTGTCCGCAAAACACAATCATTGCCCTCAACTTCCCGCCGCGCAAACCGAAGGCTGACGATGCAGCTCCCCAAGTAAAGGTTGCAGCTCCTAAAGCTGAGGTTGAGACTCCCAAAGCAGAGGTTTAGACTTCCCAAGTTGAGGTATGAATTAATAAAGTAAATAAACGACTAAAAATACAGAATTGTATGTTGAAGACATTTTCAATTGGTGGAGTCCATCCACACGAAAATAAACTTTCAGCACATCAGCCTATCATCAAGGCAGAGATTCCGGCCAAGGCCGCTATCTTGCTGGGACAGCACATCGGTGCTCCTGCCAAGCCTATCGTTGCCAAAGGTGATGTTGTGAAAGTGGGTACAAAGATTGCCGAGCCCGGCGGTTTTGTATCAGCAGCCATTCATTCGTCTGTCAGCGGGAAAGTCGCTAAGATTGACACGATTGTCGATGCCAGCGGTTACGCCAAGCCTGCTATATTCATTGACGTAGAAGGGGATGAATGGGAAGAATCCATTGACCGTTCCGAAACGTTGGTGAAGGAATGCAGTCTGACTTCCGAGGAAATCGTGAAGAAAATCGCCGACGCCGGTATCGTAGGTCTGGGCGGTGCATGCTTTCCTACGCAGGTCAAGTTGTGCCCTCCTCCTGCATTCAAGGCAGAGTGTGTCATCATCAACGCCGTAGAGTGCGAGCCGTATCTGACTGCCGACCATCAGCTGATGCTGGAACATGCGGAAGAAATTATGGTAGGTGTATCCATTCTGATGAAGGCGGTAAAGGTGAACAAGGCATTCATCGGCATTGAGAACAATAAGCCCGATGCCATCCAGCTGATGACGAAGGTTGCTTCCAGCTATGCAGGTATCGAGGTGGTACCCTTGAAGGTACAATATCCGCAGGGTGGTGAAAAGCAGTTGATTGATGCTGTCATCAGTCGCCAGGTTGCAGCCGGTGCGTTGCCTATCTCCACGGGAGCTGTGGTGCAGAATGTGGGTACCGCATTTGCCGTTTACCAGGCCGTACAGAAGAACAAACCTCTGTTTGAGCGTGTCATTACCGTGACTGGTAAGTCGTTGGCAAAGCCGTCCAATTTCCTGGCACGTATCGGTACGCCGATGAAGCAGCTGATTGAAGCTTGCGGCGGTCTGCCCGAAGATACGGGTAAGATTATCGGCGGTGGCCCGATGATGGGTAAAGCTCTGGTAAATACGGATGTACCGACAGCCAAAGGAAGCTCCGGTATTCTGATTATGAACGAGAAGGAAGCCAAGCGCGGCGAAGTACAGCCTTGTATCCGTTGTGCTAAGTGCGTGGGAGCCTGCCCGATGGGGTTGGAGCCGTATCTGCTGGCTACCGTTTCGGCCCACGGAGATTTTGAAAGAGTAGAGAAAGAAGACATTATGTCGTGTATAGAATGCGGTTCATGCCAGTTCACTTGTCCTTCCAACCGTCCGATGCTGGATTATATCCGCTTGGGTAAGGGTAAGGTAGGAGCGATGATCCGTGCACGTCAAGCTAAAAAATAACGAAGTATGAATAAATTAATCGTATCCCTTTCGCCCCACGTTCACGGCGGTGACAGCGTGAAGAAGAATATGTACGGTGTGCTTATCGCATTGATTCCGGCATTCCTCGTTTCGCTTTACTTTTTCGGACTGGGTGCGCTGATTGTTACGGCCACTTCCGTAGCAGCCTGCTTGTTCTTTGAATGGGCCATCGGCAAATTCCTCATGAAAAAAGAGACCACAACCATCACCGACGGCTCTGCCATCATTACCGGTGTGTTGCTGGCCTTTAACCTGCCTTCCAACCTGCCCATCTGGATTATCATCCTTGGTGCCTTGTTTGCCATCGGGGTAGGCAAGATGTCCTTCGGAGGTTTGGGTTGCAATCCCTTTAACCCTGCACTGGCAGGACGTGTATTCCTGTTGCTTTCATTCCCCGTGCAGATGACGACATGGCCGGCTGTAGGCCAGTTGACAGCCTATACGGATGCCACGACGGCTGCTACGCCGCTGGCTATTATGAAAGGTGTCATCAATGGTGCTCCGGGCATGTCCCTGAGCGACCTTCCGGGAGCTTTCGACCTTCTGATAGGTAATAATGGAGGATGTCTCGGTGAGGTGAGTGCCTTGGCGCTGCTGCTTGGTTTGTTCTACATGTTGTGGAAGAAAATCATCACCTGGCACATTCCGGTATCTATTCTGGTGACGGTATTCGTGTTCTCCGGTATCATGTATCTGGTCAATCCGGAACTTTATGTATCCCCGGTCGTACAGTTGTTGTCCGGTGGTCTGATGCTGGGTGCTGTCTTTATGGCTACGGACTACGTGACTTCTCCGATGAGCCACAAAGGTATGCTGATTTATGGTGTTTGCATCGGCCTACTGACTGTCATCATCCGTCTGTTCGGTGCATATCCGGAGGGTATGTCGTTTGCCATTCTGATTATGAATGCGTTCACTCCGCTCATCAACACCTATGTTAAACCTAAACGCTTTGGGGAGGTAGCGAAGAAGAAATGAAAAAGTTAGAATCATCCTTGAAGAATATGTTGCTGGTACTTACGGGCGTTACCGCAATCTCCGTAGCGTTGCTGGCTTATGTAAACGAATTGACGAAGGAGCCCATTGCGCAGGCCAATGCAAAGACCTTGAGCGATGCCGTAAGTGCGGTGGTTCCGGGCTTCGACAATGACCCCATTGCCGAGAAGAAGATGCAGGAAGTAAACGGAGTACAGTATTCTGTATATCCTGCCACCAAAGGTGGAGAATATATCGGAGCTGCTGTGGAAGCTGTTGCCATGGGTTTTGGCGGTGAGCTGAAAGTGTTGGTCGGTTTCGATGCTGAAGGCAAAATCATCGACTACTCCTTGTTGTCGCATGTGGAAACTCCGGGGTTGGGTTCCAAGGCTGCCGACTGGTTCAAGAAAGGCAATAAAGGTGACATCACCGGCATGAATCCGGGTGAAGCTGCATTGACAGTGAGCAAGGACGGTGGTAAAGTAGATGCCATTACAGCGTCTACCATCACCTCACGTGCTTTTTTGAATGCAGTGAATGCGGCTTATGCTGCCTATGCCGGTCAGGAAACTGCCGACGGCACTACCGGCGCTACTCAAAAGAATGTTGAACAACCTGCTGATTCCGCAGCTCCCGAAGCTGTGGATACACTCAGCGCTAAATAAGAAAGGAGTAGAAGATATGAATAATTTTAAAGTTATGATGAACGGGATTATCAAAGAGAATCCTACGTTTGTACTCCTGCTGGGTATGTGTCCTACACTGGGTACCACTTCCTCTGCCATTAACGGTATGGGTATGGGACTGGCTACAATGTTCGTGCTGATATGTTCCAATGTGGTGATTTCTGCCATCAAGAATCTGATTCCCGATATGGTGCGTATCCCTTCATTCATTGTAGTCATAGCATCATTTGTGACACTGTTGCAGATGATAATGCAAGCTTACGTTCCTGCATTGTACGCCACACTGGGCCTGTTCATTCCGCTGATTGTTGTAAACTGTATCGTATTGGGACGTGCCGAGGCATTTGCTGCCAAAAACAATCCGGTGGCTTCCTTGTTCGACGGTCTGGGCATGGGCTTGGGCTTTACCATTGCACTGACATTACTGGGTGCCGTGCGTGAGTTCCTGGGAACCGGCAAGATATTCAACTTGAGTATCCTTCCCGAAGAATACGGCATGTTGGTATTTGTCCTTGCTCCGGGTGCATTCATTGCATTGGGCTATCTCATTGCTTTAATCAACAGTATGAAGAAGAATTAATAATGAAAAATTAAAAATGAAAAAATTGAGAACGTATCGGCGGTAAGCTGCCGGGCTTTTAATTTTTAGTTTTTAATTCTTAATTTAATGATTATGGAATATATATTGATATTTATCTCGGCAATCTTTGTAAACAACATCGTATTGTCGCAATTCTTGGGAATTTGCCCGTTCTTGGGAGTTTCCAAGAAAGTGGAGACTGCATTGGGCATGTCGGCAGCGGTGGCATTCGTGCTCACCATCGCCACTATCGTGACATTCCTTATTCAGAAGTATGTGCTCGACGCTTTTGATTTGGGCTATTTGCAGACTATTACCTTTATCCTGGTGATTGCCGCATTGGTGCAGATGGTAGAGATTATCCTGAAGAAAGTTTCTCCTTCTCTGTATCAGGCCTTGGGCGTGTTCCTGCCGTTGATTACTACCAACTGCTGTATTCTCGGTGTGGCTATCCTTGTTATCCAAAAAGATTATGATTTGCTGACGGGAGTGGTTTATGCATTCTCCACGGCACTTGGTTTCGGCTTGGCACTGACACTGTTTGCAGGCCTGCGCGAGCAAATGAGCCTGGTTAGTGTACCGAAAGGTATGCAGGGTACTCCGATAGCTTTGATTACTGCCGGACTGCTGGCAATGGCATTCATGGGCTTTTCGGGGGTTGTGAAGATTTAAAGAAGAAAAAACGGAAATAAAGTGGAAGGGGGATAAACTAAAATTTATCCCCCTTTTTCTGTTTTTATTAATTTATTTCCTTACATTTGTGGCGTATTGATAACCTAAAAGCTAAATTATCTATATTTAATATGAAAGGGAAAATCTTAGTTACGGGTGGAACCGGTTATATTGGTTCTCACACGGTGGTGGAACTTCAAAACGCAGGTTATGAAGTTGTTATTATTGATAATTTGTCAAACTCCAGCGCAGATGTTGTAGATAACATAGAGAAGGTATCGGGCATCCGCCCTGCATTCGAGGAATTGGATTGCTTGGATTATGCCGGTCTTGACGCTGTGTTTACCAAATATAAAGGCATTAAAGCCATCATTCACTTTGCGGCCAGCAAGGCTGTGGGTGAATCTGTCCAGAAACCATTGCTTTACTATCGTAATAACCTGGTTTCACTGATAAACCTGCTGGAATTGATGCCGAAGCATGGAGTGGAAGGTATCGTATTCTCTTCTTCCTGCACAGTTTACGGCCAGCCGGACGAACTTCCGGTAACGGAAAAGGCACCTATTAAGAAAGCTGAGTCTCCGTATGGAAACACGAAGCAAATCAATGAAGAGATTGTACGTGATACGGTTGCTTCCGGTGCTCCGATAAACGCCATCTTGTTGCGTTACTTCAACCCGATAGGTGCACACCCCACAGCATTGTTGGGAGAGTTGCCTAACGGTGTACCGCAGAACTTGATTCCTTATCTTACCCAGACCGCTATCGGCATCCGTGAGAAACTGAGCGTGTTTGGTGACGATTATGATACTCCCGACGGTTCTTGTATCCGCGACTTCATCAATGTAGTCGATTTGGCCAAAGCACACGTAGTGGCTATCCACCGTATCTTGGAGAACAAGCAGAAGGAAAAAGTGGAAGTATTCAATATCGGTACAGGTCGTGGACTTTCCGTATTGGAACTGATTAATGCTTTCGAAAAGGCTACCGGTGTAAAACTGAACTATCAGATAGTAGGTCGGCGTGCCGGTGATATTGAGAAGGTATGGGCAAACCCGGAATTGGCAAACAATGAACTGGGTTGGAAGGCAGAAACAAGTATTGAAGATACTTTACTTTCTGCATGGAAATGGCAGTTGAAGCTTCGTGAAAGAGGTATTCAATGACAAACTTTGAATTTGTGTTTTTTAACAAATAGGCAATAAACAAATGCCTCCCCGCATTTGTTTATAATGTGCAAATCAGCCTGAAGCTGTTTATGTATATGTGAATATCCGTAACTAGTACGTATGCCTCCCCGGCATAGACAGGTAAGATTGCATAGTAGTTTTGTCGTGTTTTATTTTGTGTTTGTGTTGTGAATAAGCCTTGTCTCTCGACAAGGCTTATTTTTTGTATATTATATACAGAATCTCTGTTGTCAATTCAGTGTTTTTTCATAAGATGGGTAGGCAATTCCTTTTTCTTACTAATTGTTAACTGACGTTATCATGTCTGTAACAATTTGTTCCAATTGTAGTATTAATCGTTCAAAATAGTCTTTTTTGTTCAAAAAATGCTATACACGGTAACAACTACATGCAAATTGTTTATACATTTGCGTTGTTGTTTATGTAACTATTGGGATGAACAAACCATAGCTGACAAACGTTAATAGGTACGAGTACATAGCTGATGAAAGACGCGACTTGGCTGACTTGTTAATGAGGATACACGCGACTTACAACTTAGTATTGGGAAAAATAATTAAGGAAATATAGAATAAAAAGATTGCTTATGTCACAGATTGTCGGACATATCTCACAGGTAATCGGGCCTGTAGTAGACGTCTATTTCGAAGGAACGGAGGCAGAAATGATGTTGCCGAGTATTCACGACGCACTGGAAATAAAAAGGTCGAACGGCAAAAGACTGATTGTAGAGGTACAGCAGCACATTGGTGAAAACACGGTGCGTACTGTTGCTATGGACAGTACGGACGGCCTGCAGAGAGGAATGACAGTGCATCCGCTGGGAGGCCCCATCACCATGCCGATAGGTACACAAATCAAAGGCCGCCTGATGAACGTAGTGGGCGACTCTATCGACGGCATGAAGGAGTTGGACCGTACCGGTGCTTATCCCATCCATCGCGACCCCCCTAAGTTTGAAGATTTGACTACCGTACAAGAGGTGCTTTATACAGGCATCAAGGTTATCGACTTGCTGGAACCATATAGCAAGGGCGGTAAAATCGGTCTGTTTGGTGGCGCCGGTGTAGGCAAGACGGTGCTTATCCAAGAGCTCATTAATAATATTGCGAAGAAGCAGCACGGCTTCTCTGTGTTTGCCGGTGTAGGAGAACGTACACGTGAAGGCAACGACCTGCTGAGAGAAATGATTGAATCCGGCGTTATCCGTTACGGAGAAGAATTCAAGAAAGGTATGGAGGAAGGCCATTGGGATTTGTCCAAAGTAGATTATGACGAAGTGGCCAAATCACAAGTGTCTTTGATATTCGGTCAGATGAACGAACCTCCCGGTGCGCGTCAGTCCGTGGCATTGTCTGGGTTGACGGTGGCCGAGTCCTTCCGTGACATGGGAGCGGAGACGGACGGTCCGCGTGACATTCTGTTCTTCATTGATAATATCTTCCGTTTCACCCAAGCCGGTTCCGAGGTTTCGGCCTTGCTGGGCCGTATGCCTTCTGCCGTAGGCTATCAGCCGACACTGGCAACGGAAATGGGTGCCATGCAGGAGCGTATTACCTCTACAAGAAACGGCTCCATCACTTCCGTGCAGGCTGTATATGTGCCTGCCGATGACTTGACGGACCCGGCACCTGCCACAACGTTTACCCACCTCGATGCCACCACGGTGTTGAGTCGTAAGATTACTGAACTTGGTATTTATCCTGCTGTGGACCCGTTGGAATCTACTTCACGCATTCTCGACCCACACATTGTGGGGGTAGAACACTACGAAGTGGCACAACGTGTAAAACAAATATTGCAGCGCAACAAGGAATTGCAAGACATTATCTCCATCCTTGGTATGGAGGAACTCTCTGATGCCGACCGTACGTTGGTGAACCGTGCACGTCGTGTGCAGCGTTTCCTTTCACAGCCGTTTGCCGTTGCCGAGCAGTTTACGGGTGTCCCAGGTACAATGGTTTCCATTGAGGACACTATCAAAGGCTTCAAGATGATTCTTGACGGGGAGGTGGACTACCTGCCCGAACCTGCTTTCTTGAATGTGGGAACCATTGAAGAAGCCATTGAGAAGGGTAAGAAACTACTGGAGCAGGCAGGGGGAAAAACGATTAAAAATTAAAAGTCTGGGAGCTTTGATGATGAAAAAGTTGCATTTGAATATTGTTTCACCGGAGAAGGAACTCTTCAACGGGGAAGTGGAAAGTGTTACATTGCCGGGCACTATGGGCTCTTTTTCTATCCTGCCGCAGCATGCACCGATTGTATCATCGTTGGGAACGGGGAAATTGATTTACGCAACGGACGGTGAGGAACATGAGTTGGATATTCAAAGCGGATTCGTGGAGATGAGTAACGGAAGGGTTGCCGTCTGTATAGAACAGCAATAGGCTATTAAAAAATTAAAAATTAAAAAATAGAGGTTGTTGGCGTGACTATTACTAAGAGAAACTACTTATTGCATACAGCGCTCTTGACGGTATTGATAGGAATTGTAGGCGGTTGGGCGTATTTTTCGATAAATCCGCATCACTATTTCGGCGGTTATCCGCTGATTCCGCTTTTCTTCTTTGTTTTCGGAGTATTCATGATTAATATGACCGAAAGCTGCCGTCACCGGATGCCAGGACGAATGTTGCAGATTTATCTGCTGATGCGTGTGATGAGAATGCTGGTCTCCATGATTGTGATGCTGGTTTATTGCGTTGCAGTACGTGAGGAAGCCAGGGCGTTTTTGTTGACGTTTATAGCCAACTATCTGATATATTTGATTTATGATTCCTGGTTCTTCTTCACTTTTGAGGCGAATCGGAAACTGAAAAAGAAAAGTAACAATGAAAAGATTGCGTAACATACTGACTGTAATTCTGCTGGCACTGGGCATGTTGCTACCCGCCACGGTGCGGGCCGAGAATACGGTGGACGTGAAGGAGATTGTCTTCGGGCATATCGGCGATTCTTACGAATGGCACATCACGACGTGGGGTGAAACTCACGTTACGATTCCCTTGCCGGTAATAGTGCATAGCTCTACCACCGGATGGCATACCTTTTTATCCTCACGTCTGGAGGAGAACGGTGGAAGTTATGAAGGCTTTTCCATCGCTCCCGCAGGAAGCAAGTACGAAGGCAAGCTGGTGGAGTATGATGCCACCGGAAACGAAATACGCCCGTTGGACATCTCCATCACGAAGGTGACACTGGCTTTGCTCATCAACAGCGCATTGCTGCTTCTCATCATTTTGAGTGTGGCGCACTGGTATCGCAAGCACCCGCAGGGAAGTGCCGCTCCCGGTGGTTTCATCGGGTTTATGGAGATGTTTATCATGATGGTGAACGATGATATTATAAAGAGCTGTGTCGGTCCGAAGTACCGTAAATTCGCACCTTACTTGCTGACGGCCTTCTTCTTTATTTTCATCAACAACATTATGGGGCTGATTCCTTTCTTTCCCGGAGGGGCCAACGTGACGGGAAATATAGCCATTACGATGGTATTGGCCATCTGTACTTTCTTGGCCGTGAATATCTTTGGAACCAAGACTTATTGGAAAGATATCTTTTGGCCGGATGTGCCCTGGTGGCTGAAGGTACCGATCCCCATGATGCCGTTTATCGAGTTCTTCGGTATTTTCACCAAACCGTTTGCTTTGATGATACGTCTTTTTGCCAATATGCTGGCAGGGCACATGGCAATGCTGGTGCTTACCTGCCTAATATTCATCTCGGCCAGTATGGGACCTGCTTTGAACGGAACGCTGACCGTGGCATCGGTGTTGTTCAATATCTTTATGAATGCACTTGAGTTGTTGGTTGCCTTTATCCAGGCATATGTGTTCACCATGCTGTCAGCCGTGTTCATCGGTCTGGCGCAGGAAGAGCATAAGGAGAAGGCGGTGAAGTGATACGATTATTGGGAATATAAATATTAATAAAAATAACCATTTAAAAACTGAAAGTTATGTTACTATCTGTATTATTGCAAGCTGCTGCGGCAGGTGTGGGAGTTAGTAAACTGGGTGCAGCCATTGGTGCTGGTTTGGCTGTTATTGGTGCTGGTGTAGGTATTGGTAAAATCGGCGGTTCTGCTATGGAGGCCATTGCCCGCCAGCCGGAAGCATCCGGAGATATCCGTATGAACATGATTATTGCCGCTGCCTTGATTGAAGGTGTTGCTTTGTTGGCAGTAGTTGTGTGTTTATTGGTATTCTTTTTATAATGTACAATCTACCATTTACCATTTACAATTTGTCCGTGCAGCATCACCGCGCAGCCAAATTGTAAATCGTAAATTGTCAAATAGTAAATAAAATTATGTCATTGTTATTACCCGATAGTGGTCTGCTGTTCTGGATGCTCCTTTCATTCGGTGTGGTGTTTGTGGTGCTTGCCAAGTACGGTTTTCCCGTTATCACCAAGATGGTGGAAGGTCGCAAGACCTACATCGACCAGTCTTTGGAAGTGGCACGCGAAGCAAATGCCCAGCTCTCCAAACTGAAAGAGGAGAGTGAAGCGTTGATTGCTGCTGCCAACAAAGAACAAGGACGTATTCTGCGGGAGGCGATGCATGAGCGTGACAAGATTATCGTCGAAGCACGCAAGCAGGCGGAAGCCGCCGCGCAGAAGGAGCTGGACGAAGTTAAAAAGCAGATACAGCAAGAGAAGGAAGAGGCCATCCGTGATATTCGCCGGCAGGTGGCAGTCTTGTCCGTAGATATAGCCGAGAAAATCATCCGCAAGAATCTGGACGAGAAACATGAGCAGATGGAGATGATAGACCGGATGCTGGATGAAGTGCTGGCAGCAAGTAGAAACAATTAATTCTCAAAGAAATGGATATAGGAATCGTTTCGATGCGTTATGCGAAAGCATTGATGGAATATGCCAAGAGCATGGGGGCAGAAGATACTCTGTACAAGGAGTTTTGTATGCTCGACCGTAGCTTCAGGAAACATCCCGATTTGCGCATGGCATTGGAAAACCCCATCCTGACGATACGTGAGAAGTTAACACTTATCTGTACCGCTGCTGTGGGGGATGCTCCTGCGGGCCGTGAGTTTGCGCGTTTCATGACTCTGGTGTTGAAGAACCGGCGGGAAAACTTTCTCCAGTACATCTGCCTGAGTTTTCTGGATTTGTACCGGAAAGACAAGCATATCGGTGTAGGAAAGCTGATAACAGCCGTTCCCGTCAGCCAGGAAGTGCGGGAGCGCATCCATGACAGTGCTTCCTCCCTGCTGCATGCCAGCATGGAGCTGCAGACTGAAGTGGATCCCTCCATTGAAGGTGGTTTTATCTTCGACATCAACGACTTCCGTCTGGATGCCAGTATTGCTACGCAGCTTAAGAAAGTGAAACAGCAGTTCATTGATAAGAATAGAAGAATCGTGTGATTTACGATTTGACAATTTACAATTTACTTATTTAATAGTCTTGTGATGCGTAAGTTGTAGAGGTCAAACAGTATATGATTCGGGTTCTTTCAAATAGTAAATAGTAAATTGTAAAATAGTAAATACTAAGATGTTGTCTGAAAATATAAAAGTAAGCGAAGTCTCCGATATTCTCCGCAAGCAACTGGAAGGGATTGACACCCGCGTACAGTTGGACGAGATTGGCACGGTACTGCAAGTCAGTGACGGTGTAGCCCGTATCTATGGGTTGCGCAATGCCGAAGCCAACGAGTTGTTGGAGTTCGACAACGGCATCAAGGCCATTGTGATGAACCTCGAAGAGGATAATGTGGGTGCTGTGTTGCTTGGCCCTACGGATAAAATCAAGGAAGGCTTCATTGTAAAGCGTACCAAGCGTATTGCTTCCATCATGGTGGGAGAGGGTATGCTGGGCCGTGTAATAGACCCTCTGGGTGCGCCGCTCGATGGCAAAGGACTGATAGGCGGAGAACTTTATGAAATGCCGCTGGAACGCAAGGCGCCGGGAGTTATCTTCCGTCAGCCGGTGAATCAGCCGCTACAGACCGGTCTGAAGGCTGTGGATGCCATGATACCTATCGGCCGTGGACAGCGTGAGCTGATTATCGGTGACCGACAGACCGGTAAGACGGCCATTGCCATCGATACCATCATCAACCAGCGTGCCAATTTTGATGCTGGCGATCCGGTATATTGCATTTATGTAGCCATTGGCCAGAAAGGTTCTACCGTAGCTTCTATTGTGAATACCCTGCACCAGTACGGTGCGATGGACTATACCATTGTGGTGGCTGCTACGGCGGGAGACCCGGCTGCATTGCAGTATTACGCTCCCTTTGCAGGGGCTGCCATCGGAGAGTATTTCCGTGATACCGGCCGTCATGCGCTGGTGGTCTATGACGACTTGTCCAAGCAGGCGGTGGCCTATCGTGAAGTGTCTCTGATTCTGCGCCGTCCGTCAGGACGTGAGGCCTATCCGGGTGATATCTTCTATCTGCACTCCCGTTTGTTGGAACGTGCGGCGAAGATTATCAGCCAGGAGGAAGTGGCACGCGAGATGAACGACCTGCCGGACAGTCTGAAAGGCAAGGTGAAAGGTGGCGGTTCGCTGACTGCATTGCCCATTATCGAAACTCAGGCAGGAGACGTGTCCGCCTATATCCCAACGAATGTGATTTCAATCACTGACGGGCAGATATTCCTTGATACGAACCTCTTCAACCAGGGTAACCGTCCGGCCATTGACGTGGGTATCTCTGTGAGCCGTGTGGGTGGTAATGCCCAAGTCAAGGCTATGAAGAAGGTGGCAGGTACATTAAAGATTGACCAGGCACAGTACCGGGAGCTGGAAGCGTTTACCAAGTTCAGTGGCGATATGGACCCCGTGACGGCATTGACCATCGACAAGGGACAGAAGAATACACGCCTGCTGGTACAGCCCCAATACAGCCCGATGCCGGTAGAAAAGCAGATTGCCATTCTTTATTGCGGCACGCACGGCTTGTTGAGGAATGTTCCTTTGGACAAGGTCAGCGAGTTTGAACGCAACTTCCTTGAGTCTCTTGAGATGAACTATCGCATGGAGGTACTCGACGTTTTAAAGACGGGTGCCATCAATGACGATGTCTGCAAGAAGATTGAGGAGACGGCAGAGGCGGTTGCAAGGCAATTCATGTGATTTACGATTGGACGATTTACGATTTACGATTGGAGTTACTCTATATGGTAAGTTGTAAATCGGACGCAGGCAGAAGTTACCTCAATCGTAAATCGTAAATAATTAAATCGTAAATAGATATATGTCTTCACTGAAAGAGGTAAAAAATAGAATAAGCTCCGTCAAGAGTACACGCCAGATAACATCGGCTATGAAGATGGTGGCATCTGCCAAACTGCATAAGGCGCAGGGGCGGATTGGGAATATGCTGCCTTATCAACGGAAGCTGAATGAGATTCTGACGAACTTTCTGCGTACGGATGCTTCTTTCGAGTCGCCCTATACCGAGAAAAGACCCGTGACAAGGGTAGCGGTCGTGGCGTTTTCGTCCAATAGTTCCTTGTGCGGTGCATTCAACTCGAATGTGGCGAAGATGCTGGAACGGACTTTGGAAGATTACCAGTCGCTGGGCAAGGAGAATATTCTGATATATCCCGTTGGGAGAAAGGTGGAGGAAGCCGTCAAGAAAATGGGATATGTGCCGCAAGGCAGCTACCAGGTGATGGCAGACAAGCCTTCGTACGTTGAAGCGTATGAGCTGGCAGAGAAGTTGATGCATGAGTTTGTGGAAAAGCAGATTGACCATGTGGAGCTGATTTACCATCACTTCAAATCGATGGGTTCGCAGGTGCTGCTCCGCGAGAATTATCTGCCCATTGACCTGACGCAAGTAGCGCAGGAGGCGGCAGAAGATGTACCGGAGGATGCCCGCAGTTTTAATAATGATTACATTGTGGAACCTTCCGTCGGCGAACTGATAGCGGAACTTCTGCCAAAAGTGTTGAGTCAGAAGATATTTACCGTGCTTCTCGATTCCAATACTTCGGAACATGCTGCCCGTATGCTAGCCATGCAGACGGCGACAGATAATGCCAACGAGTTGATTCAAGATTTGACGAAACAGTATAACAAGAGCCGTCAGCAGGCCATTACGAATGAGCTGCTCGATATTATCGGCGGTAGCTTGAAATAGTCCGGATTGCCCCGTAAAGGGCTTTCTCAGGATGGGTACAAATAAATGGAATAATAGGACAAGGATAACGAAATAACCGCTATCTTTGTCCTATTATCATATATGGCTACTGATGAAATCCGTATCATTCTGAGAGAGAGCGGATTGGTTGAATAATAAACATATCAATGGAGAATAATCCCGAAATAGCGCTTGCATGGCAATTCATTGAAAACACAGGCACTCATCTTTTTTTGACCGGCAAGGCAGGTACCGGTAAGACAACTTTCCTGCGAAAACTGAGGGCGGAGAGTCCGAAACGGATGATTGTACTTGCACCGACGGGAATTGCCGCTATCAATGCAGGCGGTGTCACCATCCACTCCTTTTTCCAAGTACCTTTCGCTCCTTATGTGCCCGAAAGCTCATTCAGCGCAGATGGCAAGGCAACCTACCGTTTTCGTTACGGGAAAGAGAAAATCAACATTATACGCAGCATAGATTTATTGGTCATCGATGAAATCAGTATGGTCCGTGCCGACTTGCTCGATTCGGTGGATGCCGTCTTGAGGCGGTTCCGCGACCGGAACAAACCCTTTGGCGGCGTGCAACTGCTGATGATTGGCGACTTACAGCAGCTGTCTCCCGTAGTGAAAGACGATGAGTGGCAGATGCTGTGCAAATACTATGACACGCCTTATTTCTTCTCCAGCCAGGCCTTGAAGCAGACGGAATATTGCACCATAGAACTAAAGAAAGTCTATCGGCAGAACGATGGGACTTTTCTTGAATTACTGAACCGCATTCGCGAAAACCGTTGTGACGGGCAAGTGCTGGAAGCCTTGAACCGCCGGTATATTCCCAATTTCGTACCAGATAAAGAAGAAGGATACATCCGCCTGGTGACCCACAATTATCAGGCCCAACGGATTAATGACCATGAGCTGGAACAACTTCCGGGACGCTCGTATGCCTTTCGTGCCAAGATTGACGGAAAGTTTCCCGAATATTCCTATCCCACGGATGAAGTACTGGAACTGAAACGCGGTGCCCAGGTAATGTTTGTGAAGAACGACATCTCCGGTGAGCACCGTTACTACAATGGCATGATTGGAGAGGTGACAGCCGTGTCGGCAGATGGAATTGAAGTGCGCAGTAAGGGAAGCGACGCTACCTTCTTACTTCAAGAGGAAGAGTGGACGAATGCCAAATACGTGCTTGATGAGGAAACCAAGGAGATTACAGAAGATATTGAAGGAACATTCCGGCAATATCCGCTGAAGCTGGCGTGGGCGATTACCATTCACAAAAGCCAGGGACTGACGTTTGAACGTGCCGTGATTGATGCCAGTGCCTCCTTTGCGCATGGGCAGACCTATGTGGCTCTGAGCCGCTGCAAGACATTGGAGGGAGTGGTGCTCAGTGCCCCGCTTTCTGCAAAGGCCGTTATCAGTGACCATGCAGTAGATACCTTCACGATGGAGGCACGGAGAAACGAGCCGGACGAGAAACGCTTCCGTTCCTTGCAGCAGACCTATTTCCTGGAACTGCTGTCGGGCTTGTTCGATTTCCAGCCCATGGAGCAGGCTTTGCGGCGGTATGTGCGGCTGATAGACGAACACTTGTACAAGCTCTTTCCCAAGCAACTCGCAGTCTGTAAGGAGGAAATGGAACGTTTTCACGACAAAGTGACGAAAGTAGCCCAGAAGTTCAGTATCCAGTATACCCGCCTGATTGATACTGCGCAGGACTATGCAGCCGACCCGACTTTGCAGGGGCGCATACACTCTGCCGCCACTTATTTTCAAGAGCAGTTGCAACCGCTGGATGCGGTGATGGCGAGTACGGTAACTTCTGATAATAAAGAGTTGAAGAAGAAGCTCCGGGATGCCATGGAGGAACTGGAGGAAGTGTTTGACATGAAGACTGATTTGCTGGATTATGTGCTGGAGAATGGTTTCCATATGGCAGGATACTTGAAGCAGAAAGCACTGCTTTCCATTGATGATTCGGCTTCGCAGAAGGGTAAAGGCAAAGGGAGAAGTGCTTCTGCCAAAGAAGGGCAGGGAAGCAGTAAGCAGGCTGATAAAGAGAAACGTCCGCGTGAGCGGAAACGCGATGCTGCGGCTGTTGAAGTACCCACGGATGTGCTGCATCCGGAACTTTACAACCGCTTGGTAGCATGGCGCAATGCAGAAGCTTCCGCATTAGGGCTGCCCGTATACACCGTCATTCAGCAGAAGGCAATTCTAGGCATCAGCAATCTGCTTCCTTCGGATAAGGCCATGCTTGTACGCATTCCGTATTTCGGAAAAAAAGGGGTGGAGAAATATGGAGATGTGATTCTGGAGATGGTACGTGTGTATCGCAAACAGAAAGGACTGGCAGAGCCGGAGTTGCTGTAGTCGAATCTGCTGCCATCCGCACCTGCATTATTTACCATCCGAACATCTGCTTTATTCCTTCTTCCAGCGTGCGCGGCTGATACCCCAGTTCCCGGCTTGCCTTTTCTATACTCAGCCCGCTGAAACGGGGACGTGGCGTCTTTTCATTCATCTCCTTCGTAGTGACGGGACGGATGAGCGAGCGATTCAGCCCCAATACGTCCGCTACCCGATAAGCGATGTCTGCAATGGTCAGGCACTCGCTGCCACAGAGATGATAGATACCGTTTTGCGGATGACTTATCAGCTTCTCCACTCCTTGCGACACGTCTCCCACGAAGGTGGGCGTACGCCATTGGTCGGATACGACGAACACTTCCTCATTGCTCCTTAATCTGTTTGCCACCAGTTGGAGCACATTGCCATGCTGTCTGGGCAGGGCGGCACCGTACACCACCACTACACGCACGATGGCATAATCCCTGCAAACGGCAGCGATACGTTTCTCACCTTCCAGTTTGGTGTAGCCGTAATAATTAACGGGAGCGGGAATATCCTCCTCCGTATAGGGTCGGTCCGTATCACCACCGAAAACGAAGTCGGTGGAAAGATGGATAAAACGGCTGCCTCCCGCCTCACAGCATTCTGCCAGATGCTCCACGGCAGTAATGTTGACGGCATCCGCTTCTGCATGGTGCGTTTCGCAATAATCGGGGACGGAGAGGGCGGAGGTATTGATTACAACATCCGGCTGTACTTCCTGGAAAAGCTTTTCCACCGCCTGGCGGTTGCATATATCCGTGCGGATAAAGCGATAGTTGCCCGAATGGGGACAAATGTCGTCGTGCAGGGAACAGCCCGTTGTCTGGTAAGACAAGTTGCGGGACAAATCATCCAGGATGCGTCTGCCGGTAAAACCGTTGGCGCCTATCACCAGTATTTTCTTTCTTGTCATTGATTCTGTTGTTAAGTGATGGGCATCAATAGGGCACGTGTCTGCCCTGCTGTACCTCGATGCGTATGCCAAAGGCTCCGTTGGCTGATTTCAGCTCGAACGCCCCTTTGAAATTGTTCTTTTCCCAAGGCAGTGCGGAAGGGTTGGGCACTTTCCAGCCGTCCTTGTCATATTCGCCGTACGTATGGATGCGCATGCCGTTCTTCAAAGTGAAACTTCCCATTTGCAGGTTGTCGGTAGAGCCCCAGAAGCCCGTCAGTCCGAAGGGGTTTGAACTGAAATACCGGGAGTTGCTGAGTGAGAATATGTTCGAAAGGCCTTGTGAATAAGTCACGTTCGGGTTCAACTGGAAGATGCGGCTATAGTCTTTGCTGGCATCCGGTATCTCCAAAGTGAATTTGGGAAGAGTGGGGGTGGACAGATTCATCAGCCCCATATCCAGCAGGAAGCCGTCGTAATTCTTCACGCCCGGCAGAAGCTCCTTTTCAGACGGAGACATGCCTTCGGGAGACGCTTCGCCACGTACTGCAGTACGTACCGTATCGGCAGGCATCTCGCTCTGTGCGCTGACGGATGACATGCCTGCAAGTAAAATGATGATGCAGAAGAAGATTCGTTTCATAGTTCTTTGTTCACAATTTCAGTTGCTGTCTGCCGCATAGGGGCAGACTGAACAAAGATACTCGTTTCCCTCTATTTCCGGAAATATCTTTGTATTATTTCTATTTCTTTATACGAATGGTAGGGGCGAAAATGGGCGAATTTACCCATTTCATTTTGGTGGGGTCGTATCTTCGTTCCATCCCTCCGTTGAGGTCGAGCCAGTCCGTCACTTTCAGTTCCAGTACCATGCCATAACCGCTTTGCGGATACATCGGGTTCATATATCCATGAAAGGAGTTGCTTCTCCCGTAGCCCGAATACTGGCCGAAGGCATGCAGGCGCATGTAGGGATTGATGCGGTAGGATACGGAGGCATTGTAGCCTATGTCCCATTGAGTACCTCGGGGGGCATCCCTTTTGGCATACTGGGCACCGGTAATGGATGAAGGTTGGGAGATGGAATAATGGGCGGCATATACCCCTCCGCTCAATTCCCAATGTCCGTCGGGACTGTAATAAGTAACTCCTGCGCCAGCCTGCATGATGGAGCCCATTGCAGGATAGGTGTTATGGCTGCCGTACATCGTCAGTACGACTTCCGGCGAGAGCAGGAAATCGGCGAAACGCTGGAAGTCCCATTCAAAGATGTTTTTCTGAAAGTGTATCTTCTTCATGTCCGTCCAGGGCAGGGGCTCCACATAGTCGGAGGGAGGGAGATGGAGATTTATCTCTTCCTGCTGTTCGCCCTGCAGACTTTGTTGGGGCTGGCTTTCATCAAGGCCCGTACGCTTGTTCTCTTTTGGAGAAAAGGGAATCTGCTCTTTCTTTACGGGAGGCCGGTTCTTTATTGTGTCTTCCGGAATCTCGCTCTGTGCATAGGCGCAGAGTGAGGAACAGATAAAAGTAATGAATAATAACTTTCTCATAAATAGTAGTTTAGTTTTAGTTTAGTTCACTATTAGTTTATATCCTATTCCCCGCACATTGACGATACGGATGCGCTCGTCTCCGGCCAGTTTATGCCGCAGTTTGGTGATGAACACATGCAGGCTGCGGGAGTTGAAGAAGCTGTCGTCTCCCCAGAGGTCGAGCAATACGTTCTGGGTGTTGACCACCTGGTTGCGGTTCTCGCAAAGGCGTTTCAGTATCTCGGACTCGCGGTGGGAGAGTTCCACTTCCGTATCCGCGTTAGGTGAAGTCGGGGTGCTGCCTGCAAAAGCAAGTCGTTGAGTGACGGAATTGAAACGGTAGTCACCGATTTCAAAAACGGTGGTTTCCTTGGGCTTTTCCTCTGTAAAGGAGAAAGCTTTGCCTACCAGGGCCTTTATGCGGATAATGAGTTCCTGCATTCCGAAAGGCTTTTTCAGGTAGTCGTTGGCACCCAGCTCAAACCCTTCCACCACATCGTTGATGGCGGAACGGGCGGTAAGGAACAGTACCGGGGTCTGTTTGTCGGTCTGCCGGATGCGGCGCACCATCTCAAAGCCGTCCATGCGGGGCATCATCACGTCTGCCACCAGCACGTCGGGACGGAGGTCGAAGAACTTGCGCAATCCCTCTTCACCGTCTGCTGCGGTGTGGATGATGAAGTTCTGCCCTTCCAATGTGTCCTTGATAATCATGGCGAGGGTCTGTTCGTCCTCAACCAGAAGTACGGTTATCTTTTCCATAATTGTCGCTTTTGTTACAAGTAATGTAAAGCTCCTTAACAAGTAATGTAAAGTACCCTAACAAATAATGTTATCATATCCTTATCGTAAAGGTACTTCCTTTTCCCAACTCACTCTTTACCGATACGCTGCCACCATGCTTCTCTATCATGGTCTTCACATAGAACAATCCCAGCCCATAGCCTTTCACATCGTGCAGATTACCCGTGGGTACGCGGTAGAATTTGTCGAAGATGTGCTTCTGCTTCTCGGGAGCAATACCGATACCGTGGTCGCTGACAGAGATTTCGGTCTGTTCATTCTGCCCTTCGACGGCCATCTTGCGGCAATGGATGGTCACTTCGGCTTCTCCGTGCGAATATTTGATGGCGTTGTCTATCAGGTTGCTGATGATGTTGCTGAAATGCGTACGGTCGGCAAGTACGCTCAAATCTTCCGGTTCGATGTCCACCGATATGTGGACGGAGCTTTCCGCTTTCAGCTTGTGTTGTTCGATGAGCGTTTCCAGAATATCACGTATTGCAAACTCCTCCGGGTGCAGGCGGAAAGTCCTGCGGCGTTCCATACTCATGGAAAGTATCTGTTCAACCAGTCCACTGAGGCGCTGAAGCTGTTCCTGGCAGATACGCAGGTATTTGTCGCGCTGGGCCTTTTCCTCCGCTTGGTTGAAGTTGAGCAGAGCGTCGTTGGCGGCATATGCTACGGCGATGGGGGTTTTCAGTTCGTGGGTGATGTTGTTGGTGAAATCGCTCTTCATCTCTTCCAGTGTCTTCTGTTTCAGGATGGTGCGTATCAGGAACCAGAAGGAGAAAGCGAGTACGATCAGAATAACGAATGATGTGGTGAGAATGCCCGACATCTGTCGCAAGACCAACGTGCCGGCCGGTTCCATGATGAGACGGTAGCTTTGATTTGTATTGATGTCGAAAGAATAATTATATTCCACGGCTTTTGAGGTAGGCACATAGCCGGGGGTACCGATGTTTACCAATGTATCTATATAGAGAATGGTAGAGTCCCATTTGCTGCCTTTGTGAAGATGTAGCAGCCTATGGGGAAGATTGATGTTACGGTCATGCAGGAATGAAGTCAGCAGGCTGTCATAAAGCAGTACGTCGGGGTCGGAAATGATGTCCAGTCCCGAATGCAGTCCGCGCTGGAAGTAGGTGGCGAGTTCCAGCATACTGTTTTGGTCGCGCAAAATCACATCCAGTCCCCCTTTGGCACTCAATGCGGATTGGGGAGAGCTGTCTGAGTCCCTGACACTGACTTCCACGCGGGTTGAATCGTTCGGGTGGGTCACGTAAACACTGTCTCCTTTGGGCATGAAGGTTTCGTGCAGGGTGGTGTTGTCCAAAGAATCTTCACGGGAGATGGTGGTACTGCTACGGACAAATGATTTTCCGTCATCGCTGTATCCGGCTGATACGCTGACTTCACCGTGGTTTATGTCGCCCTGCTTCATTTTATCCACGCGTATCATCATTTCGTTATAGTCGCTCATGCGCATGGCTTCGGTGATGTCCCTTTCCATTTCACTGTGCATGGTATGGTAGAGCCCCGTCAGCCAGTAGGCTTGGTAGGCGAAGATGCCGGCCAGGGAGACGATGACAAGTATGGCAATATATTTGAATGGCAGTTTCATGTTTGTTTCCGGTTACTTTTATACATACAAAGGTAAGATTAATATTGTGAACCCTATCATCCGATAAGACTAAATAACACTCCCGATAACACTGGATAACACTTGGTAAGCCGCTGATAACACAAGTTTCTGCTGATTCTGCCGTACTTTGCAGACGAAGATTTGCAGAAGAAGAATATAAACATAAATAAAAAGAAGAACATGAAACGATTCTATTTACTTCCTATTGTATGCTGTGCTTTGAGCATCAGTCTTTCGGCACAAGAGAACAACGGCACTGCAACCACCTCCGGTGCGGACGACAACCGCATCCTCAGCGCCGACAGCCTTATTACGACCGATGCCCGTCTGGACAGCCTTTATCAGACCTTGCCGGAAGTGATGATTACCGGTGAACGCCCCATCGTAAAGGCAGCGCAAGGCAAGCTGGTGTACGACCTGCCCCGCCTTATCCGGAACCTCCCCGTAGATAATGCCTACGATGCCGTGAAAGAGCTTCCCGGCGTCATCGAGATGAATGGAGGGCTGCAGTTGGCAGGTCAGGGAGTCACCGTTATCCTGGACGGCAAAGTAACCACCCTCAGCACAGAGCAGCTCTATTCCTTGCTGCGCAGCATCCCTGCCAGCCGCATAGAGAAGGCGGAAGTGATGTACAACGCCCCTGCACGCTACCAGGTGCGTGGCGCACTTATCAATATCACCCTGAAACAATCGGCAGGCGGCCCCGGCTCCTGGCAAGGCGAACTCTATGCCAAGTATCGCCAGAAGCATAACGAAGGCTTTGAGGAACGCGCCAGCCTGCTCTTCAGCAAAAATAAATTCTCAGCAGATTTTCTTTACTCGCACAGCCATGGCCAGGGCTACTCTACTACCGACAAAGAGGCTGTGCACACTCTGGCAGACGGCTCGGTTCACCCCATGACAACAGATGAGGTGGGCCGTGGCCGTAGCCATACCCATAGCTTCCGGGTAGGGGCGGACTATAATATCGCCAAGAACCATCAGCTGAGTTTCGTCTATAACGGTGGCTATTCCACCTCCCACAACTGGAAGGGCGTGACGGGCACGCAGGTGTCCACAACTCATGGCAATAGCACCGACTGGCTGCACAACGGCCGTCTGGACTATCGTACCCCTTTTGGCCTCAAAGCCGGTGCCGAACTGACCTACTACCGTTCCCCGTCCGACCAGTTGCTGCATAGCCGCATGCAGGACGAGGAACTTGACTTCTACACCGAAGATTGCCAACGCATCAACCGATGGAAATTCTTTCTGGCCCAGGAGCACAGTCTGGGAAAAGGTTGGGACTTGAATTACGGAGCCATCTATACTACCAGCATCGACAACAGCTACCAATATTATTATGACCCCGAAACCGGCGGACAACTGACCTCATCGGATGCCTTGAGCAATATGAAGTCCCGCCGCCGCGAGCAGACCTGGAATATCTATGCAGGTTTCAGCAAAAGTTTCGGCGACAAACTTGCTTTGGACGCTTCTTTGGCTGTGGAGCATTACAAGACTCCCGTCTGGAACCAGTGGGACTGGTATCCCATCGTCAACTTGAACTATATGCCGGCACCGGGACATATCCTTCAGCTCTCTCTGAGCAGCGACAAGGACTATCCCGACTACTGGGCGGTGCAGGATGCCGTCTCTTACATCGGCGGCGGATACTCTGAGCTGCATGGTAATCCGTTGCTGAAACCGGCACAAGAGTATGAGCTGAAAATGACCTATATTTTGAAAAGCAAATACATCTTCAGCGCTTGGTTCAACCATACCAAGGACTACTCCGTACAGACACTCTACCAATCCTCCGAACGTCTGGTTGAAATCTACAAGACACTCAATTTTGATTATCAGCAACAAGCAGGAATACAAGCCTCTATCCCGTTTAAGGTGAAGGATTGGTTGAATTCTCGCCTTACCCTCATCGGCTTGTGGCATCGCGAAAAGGATGGTGATTTCTGGGATATTCCTTTCGACAGAAAGCAATGCTATGGCATTGCCCAGATGAACAATACTTTTACTCTCTCCACCAAACCCGACTTGAAGCTGACGGTGACCGGATTTGTGCATAGTAAAGCCATTCAGGGCATCTACGACCTGCCTACGTCGGGCAATGTGAATATTGCCCTGCGCTACGGCTTCGCCAAGAACAAAGCCATTCTCAACCTCTATTGCAACGATATTTTTGAGACGGGACAGATTTCTCCCCGCATCCGTTTCAAGACGCAGAATGTGACGAATCATTACTCATGCTTCCGCGAATTCGGCGTATCGTTTACTTATAAATTCGGTGGATATAAGGAGAAGCAACGGGAGGCGGTGGATACGTCGCGGTTCAAATAGATAGAAGATGCAGGTGGTCAGGTGAAAATACGGTATTCTTTTGTACTTTGCCACATCTTTCGTACTTTTGCAACTTTCAAAACATTAAAGTTGTTATTTAAAGAAAAGACTCTGTATGAAATCGGACATTGAAATAGCCCGCAGCATAGAGCTGAAGAAGATAAAGCAGGTGGCTGAAAGTGTGGATATCCCGCGTGACGAAGTAGAGAACTATGGCCGTTACATAGCCAAGATTCCTACGCATCTGATTGATGAAGAGAAAGTGAAGAAGAGCAATCTGATACTGGTGACGGCTATCACGGCTACGAAAGCGGGTATCGGTAAAACAACCGTGTCCATCGGGCTGGCATTGGGGCTGAACAAGATTGGCAAGAAAGCGATTGTGGCTTTACGCGAACCCTCGTTAGGTCCTTGCTTCGGCATGAAAGGCGGTGCTGCCGGTGGAGGATATGCCCAGGTGCTGCCCATGGAGAAGATAAACCTGCACTTTACGGGCGACTTTCACGCCATTACCTCCGCACACAACATGATTTCCGCTTTGCTCGACAATTACTTGTACCAGCATCAGGCGGATGGCTTCGGACTGAAAGAAATCATCTGGCGGCGCGTACTTGATGTGAATGACCGTTCCTTGCGGAGCATTGTCACCGGATTGGGACCGAGCACCAACGGCATTACCGAGGAGTCGGGCTTCGATATTACCCCGGCTTCCGAAATTATGGCTATTCTCTGTCTGGCAACAGACCTCGACGACCTCCGTCGCCGTATTGAAAATATTATTCTGGGATTCCGTTTCGATGGTACTCCTTTCACAGTGAAGGAGTTAGGAGTAGCCGGTGCCATTACCGTACTGTTGAAAGATGCTATCAACCCCAACTTGGTACAGACTACCGAAGGCTCTGCTGCTTTTGTTCATGGAGGACCGTTCGCAAATATTGCCCATGGTTGCAACTCCATTCTTGCCACAAAAATGGCCATGACATTTGGCGATTATGTAGTGACGGAAGCCGGTTTCGGGGCTGACCTGGGTGCGGAGAAGTTCTACAACATCAAGTGCCGCAAGAGCGGCCTACAGCCCAAGCTGACGATAATCGTTGCTACCGCACAAGGACTGAAGATGCATGGCGGTGTCAGTCTGGACCGCATCAAGGAACCCAATATGGAAGGACTGAAAGAGGGCTTCGGCAATCTGGACAAGCATGTACGCAATTTGCGTTCATTCGGCCAGCAGGTCATCGTGGCATTCAACCGTTTTGCCAGTGATACGGACGAGGAGGTGGAAGCTATCCGCCGCCATTGCGAAGAAAAGCTTGAGGTAGGTTTTGCCGTGAACAACGCCTTTGCCAAAGGAGGAGAGGGAGCCGTTGACCTTGCCAATCTGGTAGTAGATACTATCGAGAACAAACCATCCGAACCGCTGACCTTCACCTACGAAGAGAGCGATTGCGTGGAACGTAAAATAGAAAAGGTAGCCTGCAACCTCTACGGGGCAAGCGTAGTGACTTACAGTCTCCACTCCCGCAAAGTTATCAAACTGATAGAGCAGATGGGTATCAGCCATTACCCCGTCTGTATTGCCAAGACGCAGTACTCCTTCTCTGCCGACCCGAAGATATACGGTGCAGTCAACAACTTTGAGTTCCACATCAAGGATATTGTGGTCAATAACGGTGCGGAAATGATTGTAGCCATCGCCGGTGAAATTCTCCGTATGCCGGGATTACCCAAGAAACCACAAGCCGAACACATTGATATTGTGGACGGAAATATAGAAGGGCTGAGCTAAACGCGCGGAGCGCGTTTAGAATTAAAAATTAAGAATTAAAAATTAAAGGCTGCGCAATGTTCGCTTTGAACTGCGCAGCCTTTAATTTTTAATTCTTAATTTTAATTCTGTTTGCTTATTAATAAGCAAACAGCGGGTATTCTTTCATCTTCGCATTGACGCGTGCACGTACCTCTGCGATGACTTGTTCGTTGTCTACGTTGGACAGAACGGTTTCAATCATCTCGGCAATTTCGAGCATCAGGTCTTCCTTGGCACCACGGGTTGTGATGGCAGGAGTACCCAGACGGATACCGGAAGTCTGGAAAGCCGAGCGGCTGTCAAACGGAACCATGTTCTTGTTTACGGTGATGTCGGCAGATACCAACGCCTTCTCGGCAACCTTACCGGTCAAATCGGGATATTTGCTGCGCAGGTCTACCAGCATGGAGTGGTTGTCCGTACCGCCGGAAACGATGGTGAAGCCACGGTCTATCAAGGCTTGTGCCAGGACAGCGGCGTTTTTCTTCACCTGCTTGGCATATTCTTTCCATTCCGGTTGCAGGATTTCGCCGAAGGCAACGGCTTTTGCTGCGATGACATGTTCCAGCGGACCACCTTGGATACCGGGGAATACGGCTGAATCCAGCAACTGGGACATCATCTTGATTTCTCCCTTCGGAGTTTTCTTGCCCCAGGGGTTGGGGAAGTCCTTACCCATCATGATAACGCCACCGCGAGGACCACGCAGAGTCTTGTGGGTAGTGGAGGTCACGATGTGGGCATATTTCACGGGGTTATCCAGTTCACCGGCTGCAATCAGTCCGGCAGGATGAGCCATGTCAATCATTAGGATGGCACCTATCTTGTCCGCGATTTCGCGCATGCGCTTGTAGTCCCATTCGCGGGAATAAGCAGAACCGCCGCCGATAATCATTTTGGGTTTCTCGCGCAGGGCAACTTCTTCCATCTGGTCATAGTCCACACGTCCGGTTTCCTGGTTCAGATTGTATTCGCAGGGAGTATAGATAATACCGGAAGTGTTGACCAGTGAACCATGGGAGAGGTGACCGCCGTGTGCAAGGTTCAGTCCCATGAATTTGTCGCCCGGATTGAGCACGGCGAGGAATACGGCTGCATTGGCTTGTGCACCGGAGTGCGGCTGTACGTTGGCCCATTCTGCGCCGAAGATCTGTTTCAAGCGGTCGATGGCAATCTGCTCACTCTGGTCCACTACCTCACAACCACCATAGTAACGCTTGCCGGGGTATCCTTCAGCATACTTGTTGGTGAGGCAGGAGCCCATTGCCTGCATAACCTGGTCACTTACAAAGTTCTCTGATGCAATCAGTTCAATGCCTTTGAGCTGACGTTGGTGTTCTTTTTCGATAAGTTCGAAAATTAAATCATCTCTTTTCATTCTGCTTATTAGATAAGTTTGATAAATCTGTGTTCTCTTATTAAGCGCACAAATTTACGGGAAATAAATGAATAAATTGAAAGAAAAGGAAGAAATTTACTGTCAAAAGAACACTCCGAAAGAAAAACTCAGCACATTGTCCCTGCGGTGAAAACGGATTTCGTTTTTCGTGTTTTCGTCAGCAGCGTTGTTGTCGGCCGGAATATCGTATGTCACGCTCTTGGAGATGTTGTGCAGCCCCATGTCGTAACGGAAGTCGAAAAAGACGCGTGAGATGGTGACGGATACGCCGACGGTGAAACTGAGATTGAGCGGACGCAGCCTTTCACGGATATTCACCTGGTCGAAATTCTCGAAGTCGATGTCACTTTTCCTGTCCCATATATAGCGCACTTTGGGTCCTCCAAAGACGGCAAGGCTGTACGGCCCCTCCTTGATGAAGTTGTATCCGTAGATGACGGGGATGTCTATACTGTGGATGGACGATGTAATGGAGGCTTCCTCCGGCCGGGCTCCTGATGCGGCGTCTTCGGGCAGAGGTTTCTCGAAGGTGATGTTGCACCGGTTGATGTTGTAGGATATTTCCGGTTGCAGGAAGTGGCGGTCGAAGTTTATCCGCATGAAAAGGGAACCGAAATATCCTATTTTGTAATTGTTCTGCACTTCGTCAATGGGCACTCCGTTGACGCTGAACTGGGATACAAGGAACAAGGAAGAGGTGAAACCGCCTTTGAAACCGAAATTGACCGGAGTTTCCTTGTGGTGTCCGGAATGCTCTTCGTCGGCAGTACCGGGCACAACCGGAGTCTGTCCCCACATCATGGCGGGGAAGGCCAACAGATATAAGCCCATCAAGATTCGTCGCAACTCCATCTCTTAAAACCTTTATCGCATTATTACTTCTTTTTCTCTACTGACCATCCGAATTTGCCTATCTTTTCTCCCAGCTCATAATATCCACCGTGCACATAGACCAAGGGATTCGTTTCCGCCAGTTCCAGTTTGCCGGTTTCAGGGTTCAGATTACGGGTATCGGCACGTACATTTACCACATCCGCTATAAACATGTCGTGCGAACCGAGAGCCATAATCTCCTTTACCCGGCATTCTATGCAAAGCGGTGATTCCTCGATAAGAGGCGCGCTGACTACGGTGCTTTTCCCCGGTGTCAGATGCATTTCCTCGAATTTGTTGTAGTCCTTTCCGGAGCGTACGCCACACCAGTCCGTGGCACGGGCCATGTCTTTCGTGGTGAGATTGATGACGAATTCCATATTCCGCTTGATGATGTCGTAGGAGTGGCGTTCGGGGCGTACGGAGATGTAGCACATGGGCGGGTTCGTACAAATCGTCCCCGTCCATGCGATAGTCAGAATGTTATATTCCTCCGGAGTGCTTCCGCAGCTCACCAATACGGCGGGCAGCGGATAAATCATTGTTCCGGGTTTCCAGTCTTCTTTCATATAATCTCAATATCTTCTCTGGTCTGCTCCTTTTCGCAGTAGTGGCATTTGATGACGCAATTGTCCTTATCCACGACATGAAACAACGTAGGCATAGGCTCATTGTTCGTGATGCACTTCGGGTTGGCGCATTTCACGATTCCGCGCAGCTCTTCGGGCAGGCGGACTTCGCGTTTCTCCACCACTTCGTAGTCGCGGATAATGTTCAGTTTTACATTGGGAGCCACCACGGCGATACGGTTTATCTCTTCGTCGCAGAAGAACTTGTCGGCAATCTTGATGATGCCTTTCGTGCCCAGCTTCTTGCTCTTGAGGTTGAAGCCGATGGTGATATTGTTGCTCATGTGTTCCAGTCCGAGCAGGGAGACTACGGTAAACAGTCTCTCGGAGGGTATATGGTCTATTACAGTGCCGTTTTCCAGAGCAGCAACCTGCAATTCCTGTTTCTTTTCGCTTAACATCTTGAAATATTAGTTATTAGACGATTCTACTGAATTACTCCTTTACTCTTTTTCACCTCATCCAGCGTGATGCCCAGTACATCGCACAGAATAGCTTCACGGGCATACAGTCCGTTTTGTGCCTGCTGGAAATAGTATGCCTTGGGATTGTCGTCCACATCATAGGCTATTTCGTTGACACGGGGCAGCGGATGCAGGATGCGCAGGTTGGGACGGGTATGTTCCAGCATCTTGTTGCGCAGGATGTAGACATTCTTCACCCGCTCGTACTCCATAAGGTCGGTGAAGCGCTCGCGCTGCACACGGGTCATGTAGAGGATGTCGGCATCAGCAATGATTTCTTCCGTAAAGTCCGTATGTTCCACGTACTTGATGTTGTGCTCGCGGCAGTAAATTTTGTATTCTTCGGGCATCCGCAACTCGTCGGGAGCGATGAAGTGGAAAGTGGGGTTGAAGTGGCGCATGGCCATCAGCAGGGAGTGGACGGTACGGCCATACTTCAAGTCGCCGACCAGAAAAATGTTCAGGTTCTCCAGTGTGCCTTGTGTCTTGTAGATGGAGTAGAGATCGAGCATGGTTTGTGAGGGATGCTGGTTGGCACCGTCTCCGGCATTCACAATGGGCACGGTGGTGACTTCACTGGCATAGCGTGCGGCCCCTTCGAGGTGGTGGCGCATCACGATGATGTCGGCATAGTTGCTCACCATCTTGATGGTGTCTTTCAGCGTCTCGCCCTTGGATGAGCTGGTGGCCTTGGGGTCGCTGAACCCGATGACACGTGCTCCAAGCCGGTTGGCGGCAGTCTCGAAACTGAGGCGTGTACGGGTGGAAGGCTCGAAAAATAAGGTGGCAACTACTTTCCCGTCCAATATATGCCGATTGGGATGGGCTTCAAACTCTTTCGCCATCTCGAGCATATAGAGGATTTTTTCCCGGCTATGCTCGGCAATGGTGACTAAACTTCTGTTTTCCATATCGTTGAATTCATTTATACTTTTCGAGAGTGTAAAGTTACGGAAAATATGCGGGCTACGGAAATATGCGGGGAAGTTTTTTGCGAAATATGGGCTGTTTTTTTAACCGTGTGGCTTGTTGTCCGGAATGCCACACTTCATCATCCGAAATGCCACACTTCGACAAAGTAAATGCCGCATTTCGCGAATGTTCAAGTGTGGCATTTGCCTTAGTCAAGTGCGGCGTTTGCCTTGTCGAAGTGTGGCATTCCGGACAGTGAAGTGTGGTATCTCTTTACGCCGTCGCCGTCGTTCTTTTTAACGACAACGTCGTTTTTTTCTCTTCTCTTCTTATCTTATCTCCTCTTACGCGCGCGAGGGCAAGTTTTCATTGTTTCAATCTGTATTATAGCTCATTACGATGTGTTTTTCCTTTCCGATTTTTTCTTCAAGTTTTCTAATTATTTTGCAATCGTTTTGCATTTCACTGACAGTTTCCATTAAAATAAACGGGCGTTTTTTTTGTGAATGCCGGAAATCTTATCCTGAAAAAGATATAAAAAGCATAGGCACATCCAATATATTTCCGTACCTTTGCCCTATTATTGAACTTTGATTTTAGCAACTGAAACATGATAAGGAAAGTCGTCAAAATCCTATGGATTTTCATCGCACTGATTTCGCTGGTGTGTGTCTTTATATTCTTTTCCATAGCCAAGGGCTGGATAGGCTATATGCCTCCGGTGGAAGACCTGGAAAATCCGAATTACAAATTTGCCACAGAAGTCTTTTCCGAGGACGGAAAAGTATTGGGTACTTATTCCTATAGTAAGGAAAACCGCGTG
Organism: Bacteroides uniformis; assembly: GCF_025147485.1. Lineage (NCBI taxonomy): Bacteria > Pseudomonadati > Bacteroidota > Bacteroidia > Bacteroidales > Bacteroidaceae > Bacteroides > Bacteroides uniformis. The sequence continues at coordinate 3,514,071 of NZ_CP102263.1, forward strand.
TTTGTGGGATACAATGATTTGTCGCCCAATATCATCAACGCCTTGATAGCTACGGAAGATGTACGTTTTGCCGAACATTCGGGCATTGACGCCTACGCCCTGACGCGTGCCGTAGTGAAGCGCGGTATCCTGATGCAGAAGAATGCCGGCGGTGGCAGTACCATCACCCAGCAGCTTTCCAAACAGCTTTATTCTCCCAGTGCCGACAATGTGATGGAACGTCTGTTCCAGAAGCCCATCGAATGGGTGATTGCCGTAAAGCTGGAGCGTTACTATACAAAAGAGGAAATCCTCACCATGTATCTCAACAAGTTCGATTTCCTGAACAATGCGGTAGGCATCAAGACTGCTGCCTTTACCTACTTCGGTTGCGAACCGAAAGATTTGAAGATTGAGGAAGCGGCTACGTTGGTGGGCATGTGCAAGAATCCGTCTCTCTATAATCCGGTGCGCTACAATGAACGTTCCCGCGGACGGCGCAATGTGGTGCTCGACCAGATGCGGAAAGCGGGATATATTACGGAAGCCGAGCGCGACTCCCTCCAGGCATTGCCTCTGAAACTGAAGTACAACCGTGTGGACCACAAGGAAGGGTTGGCCACTTATTTCCGCGAATACCTGCGCGGCGTGCTCACCGCCAAGAAGCCCGACAAGGCCAACTACCGCGGTTGGCAGATGCAGAAATACTACGAGGATTCACTTGATTGGGAGAACAATCCGCTCTTTGGATGGTGCGAAAAGAACACCAAGAAAGACGGTACCAAATACAACCTCTACACCGACGGGCTGAAAATCTATACCACGCTCGACTCGCGTATGCAGCAGTATGCCGAGGATGCCGTGACAGAGCATCTGAAGGAACTGCAAGGTTACTTCTTCAAGGAAAAGAAAGGGGCCAAGAAAGCTCCCTACACCTTCCGTCTGACCCAGGAGCAGGTGGACGAGATTCTGGGACGTGCCATGAGGTTGTCCGACCGCTACCGCATTATGAAGAAAGCCGGAGCCACCGAAGCTGAAATAAAGAAAGCCTTCGATACCCCGGAGGAGATGTCCGTATTCAGTTGGGAAGGGGAGAAAGACACCATTATGACCCCGATGGATTCCATCCGTTACTACAAGTTCTTCCTTCGTGCCGGTTTCATGTCCATGGACCCGCGCAGCGGACATGTCAAGGCATACGTAGGCGGACCGAACTACCATTACTTCCAGTACGATATGGCCATGGTGGGACGCCGCCAGGTAGGTTCTACCATCAAGCCTTTCCTTTATACATTGGCTATGGAGAACGGTTTTTCTCCCTGCGACGAAGTGCGCCACGTGGAATACACGCTGATTGATGAAAACGGAAAACCGTGGACGCCGCGTAATGCCAACAAAAAGCTGATTGGTGACATGGTGACTGTGAAGTGGGGGCTGGCAAACTCGGACAACTGGATTACGGCCTATCTCATGAGCAAGCTGAATCCCTATAATCTGAAACGTCTTATACATACTTTCGGTGTCCGCAACCGTGATATAGTACCTTCCGTTTCACTCTGTCTGGGCCCGTGCGAGATTTCCGTCGGCGAGATGGTAAGTGCCTATACCGCATTCCCCAACAAGGGTATCCGGGTAGCTCCGCTGTTCGTGACCCGCATCGAGGACAACGACGGAAACGTGCTGGCAACCTTTGCTCCCGAAATGCAGGAAGTCATCAGCGTATCCAGCGCTTACAAGATGCTGGTCATGCTGCGTGCCGTTGTCAACGAAGGTACCGGAGGCCGTGTGCGCCGTCTGGGTGTGAAAGCCGACATGGGCGGCAAGACCGGAACGACGAACTACAATGCCGACGGCTGGTTTATGGGCTTCACGCCTTCGCTTGTGTCCGGTTGCTGGGTGGGCGGTGAGGACCGCGACATCCACTTCGATACGATGCTTCACGGACAAGGTGCTTCCATGGCATTGCCTATCTGGACCAAATACATGGTGAAAGTGCTCGGTGACAAATCTCTGGGATATGATGAAAATGAAACATTCCAGTTGCCCGAAGGCTATGACCCGTGCAAGGATGATGTGAATCTGGAAGGAGACACCCATATAGAAGAACCGATAGAGGGACTCGACGAACTGTTTAATTAGTTGAAAGGTGAAAATTGAAAGTGGAAAGGTAAACTTTCAATTTTCACCTTTTCCCCTTTCACCTTAAAAAAATGGATTATACGATTAGTATTGGGAGCAACGAGCAGCGGAGGGAGAACATGGAACTGGCTCGCAGACGCTTGACGGAACTTTTTTCGGGAATACGTTTCTCGGAAGAGGAGGAGACGGTACCTTTGTTCTTTCACCGTCCGAATCTGTTCTCCAATCAGGTGGCATGCTTTGCTTCCGATAATCCGGTAGAGGAAGTCACCGCCTGCCTGAAAGCCATCGAACGGGAAGCCGGAAGGAAGCCCGAGGAGAAGGAGCAGGAAATTGTACGGCTGGATATAGACTTGTTGTCTTGTGACGGGACTGTCTATAAGCCAAAAGATTTGAAACGTGATTATATCCTGCGAGGATTGAAACAACTGTTATAATTAATAAAGAATATAAGGAGATGGGTCGATAGTATATGAACACTTTCGGACACACTCTCATTTTAAAAAACGAAGATTGAAAATGAAATTTTTAGGAATCATACCTGCCCGTTACGCATCTACGCGTTTTCCAGCCAAACCATTGGCGGTGTTAGGTGGAAAAACCGTGATACAGCGAGTATACGAGCAAGTGGCAGGAATCTTGGACGATGCATACGTGGCTACGGACGATGAGCGTATTGAAGCCGCAGTAAAAGCATTCGGAGGAAAGGTGGTAATGACTTCCACCGAACATAAAAGCGGCACCGACCGCTGTCAGGAAGCTTGTACAAAAATAGGAGGACAGTTTGATGTCGTGGTGAATATCCAGGGGGATGAGCCTTTCATCCAGCCTTCGCAGTTACAAGCCGTCAAAGCATGTTTCGACGATCCGGCCACCCAGATAGCCACTCTGGTGAAACCCTTTACGGTAGATAATGGTTTTGAGGCACTGGAAAATGTGAACTCTCCGAAGGTTGTGCTCAACAAAAACAGGAATGCCCTCTATTTTAGCCGTTCCATCATTCCCTACCAGCGCAATGCGGCGAAGGAAGACTGGCTGGAGAACCATACGTATTATAAGCATATCGGCCTTTATGCCTATCGCGTAGAGGTACTGAAAGAGATAACCGCCCTTCCGCAGTCATCCCTCGAGATTGCCGAATCATTGGAACAGCTTCGTTGGTTGGAAAACGGATACACTATCAAAGCAGGTATCACGGATGTAGAAACTATCGGCATAGATACTCCTCAAGATTTGGAACGGGCAGAAGAATTTCTTAAAAGCCATGGGCTGTAAACTAGAAAGCCCATGCTGAACCGAAGTGACCAACCCCGGATTCTTGAACCGGAACAACTGGTGGTGCAAAGGCCGGAACGTATCAAGTTGCCTAATGGCGTGCCATTGAGTGTGCTCAATGCCGGTGACAATGAAGTGACACGTATCGATCTCCTCATGGCAGGCGGCCGATGGCAACAGAAACAGCCCTTGCAGGCGTTGTTTACGAACCGCATGCTTCGCGAGGGAACCCGACGCTACGATGCCGCCCAGATAGCGGAAAAGCTGGACTATTACGGAGCCTGGCTGGAATTGTCCAGTGCATCCGAGTATGCCTATGTCACCCTTTATTCTCTGAATAAATACCTTCCCCAAACGCTTGACATATTGGAGTCTATCGTCAAAGAGCCGGTATTTCCTGAGAAAGAGCTGGGAGTGATTGTAGACAACAATATCCAGCAGTTTCTTGTCAACTCTTCCAAGGTGGACTTTCTGGCGCACCGCGGATTGGTGAAGGCTCTGTACGGCGGGCAGCATCCCGGTGGACGTCTGGTGCAGGAAGAGGATTATCGGCGCATCACTCCTGCGGTGCTACGCGAGTTTTATGACCGTTACTATCATTCCAATAATTGCAGCATCTATCTCTCGGGTAAGGTAACCGGTGATTGCATCCACAGGATAGAGTCCTTGTTTGGCTGCGAGGCTTTCGGTACGGATTTCCGCAAACCGGAGAAGACTGAATTCCATCCGGTTACCACCTCCGGAAAACGTATCTTCATCGAACGTCCGGACGCCCTGCAAAGTGCCGTCCGTATGGGCATGCTTTCCCTGGACCGTAATCATCCGGACTACTTGAAGGCCCGCGTACTGGTCACACTGTTCGGGGGTTATTTTGGCAGTCGCCTGATGTCCAATATCCGGGAAGATAAAGGATACACATACGGTATCTCCGCAGCCATCATGCCCTATCCGGGGCAGGGAGTGTTGGCGGTCAGTGCCGAAGCCGCCAACGAATTTGTGGAGCCTCTTATCGGTGAGGTTTATCATGAAATAGACCGCCTTCAGAACGAGCTGGCTTCCGATGGAGAGCTTTCCATGGTGAAGAACTATATGTTGGGAGACATGTGCCGTAGTTATGAATCTGCATTCTCGTTGGCAGATGCCTGGATTTTTGTGCAGGTATCGGGCTTGCAGGATACCTACTTTGCCGAAGCACTGGATGCTGTCAAGGAGGTTACTCCACAAGAAATCCGTGAACTTGCAGGGCGGCATTTATGCAAAGAGAAATTAAAAGAAATAGTGTGCGGCAAAAAAATGTCATAAAAAGCGGGAGTTATCGCATCATTTTACCGGATAAATCCTACCTTTGTCAATTATCAACTATCAATTATCAATTAATGAAATATCTATATACTGCACTCATTCTGGCTTTCTTATGCCAAGGTGGAGCCACTGCCCAGGAAAAAAAAAGCGGCTTTTTCGATAAAGTGAAAAGTACATTCTCTTCGGAGATAAAGATAGGTACCTATACGTTCAAAGATAACGGGGCCGTCTATACCGGTGAAATAAAAGGCCGCAAGCCCAATGGAAAGGGGAAGACCGTTTTCAAGAACGGCGACGTCTACGAGGGTGAGTATGTGAAGGGCAAGCGTGAAGGCTACGGTACATATATGTTTCCCGACGGTGAAAAGTATGAGGGGCAATGGTTTCAAGACCAGCAGCATGGTAGGGGTATCTACTATTTTATGAATAACAACCGTTATGACGGCATGTGGTTTCAGGATTACCAGCACGGTAAAGGAACCATGTACTATTACAATGGTGATATTTATGAGGGCGACTGGGTGAATGATAAACGCGAAGGCCAAGGAACGTATACCTGGAAGAACGGTTCCAAGTATGTAGGCTCGTGGAAGAATGACAAGAAAGACGGCAAAGGAACACTGACCTGGAATGACGGTTCCAAATATGACGGGGAGTGGAAAAATGATGTCCGGGACGGTAAAGGAACTTTTGAATATGCCAACGGCGACAAATATGTAGGTGACTGGAAGGACGACATGCAGCATGGCAAAGGTATTTACTTTTTCCATACCGGCGACCGTTACGAAGGTTCTTATGTTCAAGGTGAACGTACCGGAGAGGGCATTTATTACCATGCCAGCGGCAACAAGTATGTGGGCAGCTTCAAGGATGGAAAGCAGGAAGGCCACGGCACATTTACGTGGGCAAGCGGCGCCGTTTACGAAGGTAATTGGAAAGATAACCAACGTGACGGATACGGTACTTACAAATGGAATGTAGGTGACTCTTACGAAGGTGAATGGAAAGACAATAAGTTCAACGGCCAAGGTACCCTGATTCAGACCGATGGAACCAAATATAAAGGCGGTTTTGTGAACGGTATGGAAGAAGGTAGCGGTATCCAGGAGGACAAGAACGGAAACCGTTATGAAGGCTTCTTCAAACAAGGCAAGAAACACGGTCCGTTTGTAGAAACAGACAAGAACGGAAAGGTGATACGAAAAGGAACCTACAAGATGGGAAGGCTGGAGAATTAGAATTAAAAATTAGAAATTAAAAATTAAAGGCTGCGCAATGTTCACTTCAGAACCGCGCAGCCTTTAATTTTTAATTTCTAACCGCTCCGCGGTTAGATAATGTATTGTGAACTGATTGATTCATTGTTCATCACCCGCTTGATGGTTTCGGCGAACATATCGGCAATGCTCAACTGTTTAACCTTGTCACATTTTTTAGAGTAGGGGATACTATCAGTAAATACCATTTCCGTTAGTGCGGATTCTTGTACACGGAAAGAAGCAGGGTCGGACATTACGCAGTGGCTGGCAATGGCACGGACAGATTTGGCTCCTGCTTCCAGCATGATGTTGGCAGCCTTGGTAATGGTTCCTGCTGTATCTACAATATCGTCTACCAATACTACATTCTTGTCTTTTACATCACCGATGATTTGCATGGTGGCAACCACGTTTGCTTTTTCGCGTGTCTTGTTGCACAATACCAGGGGTACACCGAGGTATTTGGAGAATGTGCTGGCGCGTTTTGAACCGCCGACATCCGGGGTGGCGATTACCAAGTCTTCCAGTTTCAAGGATTCAATATAGGGGAGGAATACTGCTGATGCATACAAATGATCCACCGGAATATTGAAGAAACCTTGAATCTGGTCTGCATGAAGGTCCATCGTAATCAGACGGTCGATACCTGCAACAGAGAGCAGGTCGGCCACCAGCTTGGCGCCGATGGAAACACGGGGTTTGTCTTTTCTGTCCTGACGTGCCCAACCGAAGTAAGGGATAACGGCTACAACGCTTTTTGCCGATGCTCTTTTAGCAGCATCAACCATCAGCAGAAGTTCCATCAAGTTGTCAGAATTAGGGAAGGTTGATTGAACCAGGAATACATGCGAGCCACGGATAGATTCCTCATAAGAGACTGCAAACTCACCATCTGCAAAATGGGTGATGTTCATCTTTCCCAGAGGGCAATCAAGGCTAGCGCAGATTTTCTCTGCAAGGTATCTCGAATTTGTTCCGGAGAATACCATAAAGGGTGCTTTTTCGCTCATTTGTGTAATAGATGTTACCTATTTGTTAATTTGCATGCAAAGGTAGGAATTTCCCGTTACATAAAACAAGAGTTATTGTATAAAAATTATTTTTCTTTCCCGGATTTATTCGTAGCTTTGCTTTATGAAACGACTTTCTTTTATATGGTTTGCGGGGTTGTTGTGCCTTTGTACAACAATGGTTTCGTGTGTGGGAACGGCACCCATGAAGGAAGTACGCCTTATCGACTCTCTAAACCAGGTGGCTTATGCTTTTCGTTATAAAAACCTGGATTCATCCTGCCATGCGGCATCAAGGGCCTACCGTGAAGTCAGCCTCTATAAACAAGGAAAAGCGGAAGCATCCAATAATCTGGGCTTTTGTGCTTTTATGCGCATGGATTTTGAGCAGGCCGAAAAGTTTCATATGGATGTCTATAATCTGACCAAGAATGAACTGGAACTCCTTATTGCCGACATCGGTTTGATGAAGATTTATCAGCGGACGGCGTTGAACAAGGAGTTCTACGATTATCGCAATAGTGCCTTGCACCGTATGAAAAGAATAGCGGAGGATGACAATCTGTTTGTGGACCAACACGAGCAAATGCGTTTGAATTATGCCCGTTCGGAATTTTATATTGTATCTGCTGTGTATTATTATTATTTGCAACAGCGTCCGGAAGCTGTAGCCTCTATTAATGAAGTTACTAAAAAACAAGAGTTGCTGGCAGATACCAATCAGCTGTTGTATTATCACTACATCAAAGGTTCTGCTGCCTTATGCGAGGGTGAGACACCGGATGAGCGAAGACTGAGAGAATTTGATGAGCTCTATACCGCATGGCAGTTGGCTTCGCGCAAGGGCTATCTTTACTTTGAGGGCAATGGAGTGCAGGGACTTGCCAACTTGATGGCTTCACCGGATAATTACGCATTTTTTCAAGACCGCCGCTCCCATGCCTTGACACGTTTTGGAGTACCGGTAGATTCGCTGCTTCCCATGCGTCTGGGGCAGTTGGCATTGCAAAAATTCAGCCAATACAAGGATTTGTATCAGATAGCAGGTGCATATGTATCTATCGGCAAATACCTGAATGCCCACAGTCACTATACAGAAGCTCTTGACACGCTAAAACTTGCTCTGGAATGTGTAAATGACCATCACCGCCTTTTCTATGACTGCCACGATAGTTTGGACTGGCTGAAAGCATTTGACCGTCGAGATACGATTTGTGCGGAGAAGGCATGGATGGAGCAGAAACTGAAAACCGTGCCCGAGTGGATTTCACGTATTCGTGAACAGTTGAGCGTTTCGTATGCAGGACTCGGGATGAAAGAAAAATCAGACTATAACCGCAATATTTACCTGGATATCCTTGAAGATACACGCCAGGATAAAGAGCTGGAAAGCCGCTATCAAGCATTGGAAAAGGAGGCGGGGCAGCTCAACGTCGTGTTGTCACTGGTCATTGTGGGCTTCGTGCTTGTATCCCTCTTTTTCTGGTTTTTCAACAAGCGTTCCAAAGACCGGAACAGAGTGCATCTCCGCCGTCTGCAGCTGATGCTGGATATCTGTCAGAAGATAACGGCATCCATTCCGGCAGATGCACAGACTGAGGAGGAAATCATCGACTCTATCCGGACGGCTGTCTGCCCGGAATTGGAAAAGCTGTTTGGAGTGAAGGACATCCGCATAGACAACGGGCAATTAGTGTTCCCGCGTCGGATGAGCAAGGATGAGCAGGCGATGGTACGGGTGATAACCCCCTATATCCAATGGGCAATCGACAACGGCATGACGTCCATCTCCCTTGGGGATGAGCGCCGCAGACTGGAAAAGCAACGCTACATTTACGAGCAGCACATCGCGGGGAACAAACGGCAAAATCTGATAAAGAAAGCATGTATGGCTATTGTCAACGGGATTCATCCGTACATAGACCGTATCATCAACGAAGTGCAGAAACTGACTCAAAAAGGATTCATCAAAGAGGAACGGATAAAGGAGGAGAAATACCAGTATATCGACGAGTTGGTTACTACCATCAACGAATACAATGATATTCTTGCCCTTTGGATAAAGATGAAGCAAGGAAGCCTTAGCCTGAACATAGAGACGTTCGAATTGAATGAACTTTTCGAGCTGCTCAGGAAAGGAAGCCGTACATTCGAGATGAAGAGACAGTCGTTGGAGGTGCAGCCTACGGATATCCGGGTGAAGGCAGACAAAGCCCTTACATTGTTTATGATAAATACACTGGCAGAGAATGCCCGTAAATATACCCCTCAGGGCGGTATGGTGAAAGTATATGCACGGCAGGAGGAGGATTACGTGGAAATCTCGGTAGAGGATAATGGTTGTGGATTGTCACCGGAAGATGTAGCTCGCATCGTGGGAGAAAAAGTATATGACTCAAAAGCCATCGGTATGAGTGACGCTCCCGACAAGGAGGAATTGAGGAAGAACAAAGGAAGTGGCTTTGGACTGATGAACTGTAAGGGCATCATTGAAAAATATCGCAAGACGAATGATTTGTTCAAGGTCTGTCTGTTCAATGTGGAGAGCGGGCTGGGAAAAGGCAGCCGTTTTTATTTCCGTCTGCCTGCCGGTATCCGTAAGTCTGTGTCGGTGTTGCTCGTCGTGTTGTTTTTGTGCATGTCATCCTGCCGGCATGCTGTGGAACAGACTGCTTCCGGAGAGGTGTTGCCGGATTCTTTGGCACTGCTTGCACAGAATGAATACGAAGCTTTGCTGGACGAAGCCTCCGATTATGCCAATGAAGCTTATTACTGCAATGTGGACGGAGAATACGAACTGGCTTTACAATACATAGATTCGGCAATGTATTGCCTGAACGAACATTACAAGCAATACGCCCATCCTATACATCGCTATATGACGCTGACCGGAGACGGGACGCCTGCGGAACTGGATTGGTGGAACCAGATGTTCAATTCGGATTTCCATGTAATTCTGGATATCAGGAATGAAGCGGCAGTCTCATTTCTTGCATTGAAGCAATGGGATGACTATAGTTATAATAATGCTGCCTACACCACCTTGTACAAACTGTTGGGAGAAGACCAATCCTTGGAAGAATATTGCCGGCAGCTGGAGCGTTCCACCAACAACAAGATGGTGGGCATTTTGCTGGCGGTGATTTTGCTGTTCGTATTGCTGTTGGGATATTACATACTCTACTTCCGTAAACGTCTGGTGAACCGCTGGAATCTGGAGCAAGTACTGGAAATTAATGGAAAGGTGTTCAATGCCTCCTTGTTGCCGGTTTCGGATACGGAGGAAATGTTGCAGCGTGAGGAGGATACATTGAAGGAAATCCCGCGGCAGATTGTAGGTTCCGCTTTTGATGCAGTGAACGAACTTTTGAGTATCGACCGGTTAAGCATAGCTGTATACAACGAGACTACACATAAGCTGGAATACACTTCCAATCCAGTGGAAGATACCGCCGTGGACGAGTTGCCTATCTGGAGGAAATATATGGAGAATTGCTTTGAGCAGCAAGAGTACATATCGGAAAAGGGTATACAAACATTGCCGCTTGTTGTGGATGCGGGAAATATGTGTCGTTGCATAGGTGTGCTGTGTCTGGAACGCAGGGAAGGTACGGAGCAGGAGACCGACCATTTGCTTTTGGAACTGATAGCCCGTTATGTCTCCATTGTAATCTTCAATGCAGTGGTTAAGTTGGCTACGAAATACCGGGACATCGAAGTGGCTCAAGATGAAGCCCGGCGAGCTTCCTGGGAAGACAGTTTGCTGCATGTACAGAACATGGTGCTGGATAATTGTCTCTCGACCATCAAGCATGAAACGATTTATTATCCGAACAAGATAAAGCAGCTGATAGGGAAACTGCGGTCCGGCAAACAGACAGAAGCGGAGGAGCGGGAAACGGTGGTTGCCATCAGCGAATTGATAGAGTATTACAAAGGTATCTTTACGACACTCAGTTCATGCGCTTCCCGCCAGTTGGAAGAGGTGACTTTCAGGCGTGCGACAATATCTGTGCCGGAACTTATGGCTACTGCCGGGAAATATTTCCGCAAAGTGTATAAGGGAAACAAGGCGCATATTGATTTTAAGATACAACTGTTGGAAGGACGGATTACCGGTGACTGGAACCAGTTGCGTTTCCTGCTTGAAAACCTGATAGACGAGGCTTGCTCCGTAACTCTGGATGGAGCTGTCTGTCTGTCGGCCCGGGAAGATGGGGAATTTATACGTTTTCTGTTTACAGATATGCGCAGGGAAAAGACCCGTGAAGAATTGAACCAATTGTTCTATCCCGACTTGTCCCGCATGACGGCCGGTGAGAAAGGAGAACTGTATGGTACGGAATATCTGGTGTGCAAGCAGATTATCCGCGACCATGACGAGTTTGCCGGACGCCGGGGATGCCGTATCAATGCCGAACCGGGAAAGGAAGGAGGTTTTACAATATATTTTACGCTACCGAAAAAATGAAATATGGAAGACAAAAAATTTAAAGTAATCATCGTTGAAGATGTCAAGTTGGAGCTGAAAGGGACGGAAGAGATTTTCCGCCATGAAATTCCCAATGCGGAGGTAATAGGTACTGCTATGACTGAGCAGGAGTTCTGGACATTGATTGAAGCCGGCGTGCCGGATCTTGTTCTGCTGGACTTGGGACTGGGAGGTTCGACCACAATCGGGGTGGACATCTGCCGGAATATCTTCAAGCGTTATCCGGGAGTACATGTGCTGATATTCACGGGAGAAATATTGAATGAGAAGTTATGGGTGGACGTACTTGAAGCCGGTGCCGACGGCATTATCCTGAAAACCGGAGAGTTGCTGACCAAAACCGATGTGCAGGCAGTGATGGACGGCAAGAAGCTGGTCTTTAACTATCCGATACTGGAGAAGATAGTGGAACGCTTCAAGAAATCTGTCCTAAATGATGCAAAACGTCAGGAAGCAATCATAAGCTATGATATTGATGAGTATGACGAGCGTTTCCTCCGTCATTTGGCACTGGGCTATACCAAAGAAATGATTGCCAATCTTAGGGGAATGCCTTTTGGAGTCAAGTCGCTGGAGAAACGGCAGAATGACTTGGTCGGCCGTCTTTTCCCGCCTAGTGAACGGGTGGGGGTGAATGCCACTCGTCTGGTGGTGCGTGCATTGGAACTTCGAATCCTGAATATAGACAATCTGGAAGCCGACGATGAGTAAACTCCGAATGCCACATCCCGCTACGATGTTCTTCCTGCTGACGCTGGCAGTCATCCTCCTTTCATGGATATTCGATGTCTATGGCCTGAGCGTGCTGCAACCGCAGACTGGAGAAGTAATACGGGTGCAGAGCCTGCTGAGTCCGGAGGGCATACGCTGGCTGCTGCGCCATGTCATAACCAATTTTACGGGATTCGCTCCGTTAGGGCTGGTGATTGTGGCTATGTTCGGAATAGGGGTGGCACAGCATTCGGGTTTCATCGATGCATGTATTCGCAGGGGGGTACGACGTCCACGTGATCCTTGGCGCATTATTCTGCTGGTTATTGTCTTAGGACTGTTGTCCAATATAGTGGGAGATGCAGGATATATCATTCTGTTGCCGATAGCTGCAACTTTGTTCCAGTCCGTCGGTCTGCACCCCATTGGAGGTATAATTACAGCTTATGTTTCAGTCTCTTGTGGCTATAGCGCTAATGTGTTTTTGAGTACATTAGACCCCATGATTGCCTCTGTAACGCAAGAAGCGGCTGATAGGATGAATATTGCTCCGGGGCAGACTGGACCGCTGTGCAATTATTATTTTCTCTTTGTTTCCACGTTCCTGCTTGCATTCATCATTAATCATATTACCCGCAGGAGCTTGTTGCCGCACTTGGGAATGTATGCAGGGGATATTCATTTTAATGGCTACAAACAACTGTCCCGCAAGGAACGGAGAGCTATGTTGGGAGCTGTATTTGCAGGCTTGCTGTATATTGCCATTATTCTGTGGGCTACATTCTCTTCATGGGGGATATTGCGGAGTGTCAATGGTGGGTTGATTCGTTCTCCGTTTATAGTTGGTATTCTGTTTTTGCTTTCGTTTGGAATAGGTTTGATGGGGATGGTCTATGGTTTTGCCTCCGGCCGATACCGTACGGACGGTGATGTGATAGAAGGACTTACGCAGCCGATGAAACTGCTGGGCGTTTATTTTGTGATAGCTTTCTTTGCCTCACAGATGTTTGCTTGTTTTGAATATTCCCACTTGGACAAGTGCATTGCCATTTTAGGCGCTAATCTGCTGTCCTCCGCCTCTTTGAGTAGTTTATGGATATTGATTCTCTTCATTCTTTTTACGGCACTGGTCAATCTCTTTATGGTATCTGCCACAGCTAAATGGGCTTTTATGTCTTTCATTTTTGTTCCGGTATTGGCAAGTATGGGCATTTCGCCGGATATGACCCAATGTGCGTTCCGTATAGGTGACAGTGCAACAAATGCCATAACACCTTTTATGTTCTACATGCCACTTGTCTTGACCTATATGCAGCAATATGATAGGCAATCCACTTATGGTTCACTACTGAAGTATACTTGGAGATATTCTTTAGTCATTCTATTGGCATGGACTGCCTTATTTGTACTTTGGTACATCAGCGGTTTGCCATTAGGACTGTAATGTCATAACCAATGAACAGCCCGCTTTCGATAACCCCGGTAATGGCTTTCAGTTTCTGTTCCAAATCAGGAACAATGTTGCTGAGATGAATGTCAAGAATGAAATTACCGCTTTCGGTAAATACCGGACCGTCTTTTCCTTCTGCAAGACGTAGGCTGATTTTTGAAGCTCCCAATAAGCGTATCTCGTTTTCCACATGGGAGAGAGCATGTGGAAACACTTCCACCGGTATGGGGTATTTGCTCCCCAGTTTGCTGACAAGCTTGCTCTCATCGACAATGATGTAAGTCTTACCACTGCTTTTAATGAGAAGTTTCTCCTTAAACATGGCTCCACCACGTCCTTTGATGAGGTTATTATGCGGATCCACTTCGTCTGCACCGTCGAATGTCCAATCCGGACGCTTATTCCACAGAGTAGTTTGCGGCAGGCCAAGCTGTATACATGTCATCGAAATTTCGGCAGATGCCGGAATGATTTCTATATGCAAAGATTCTTGTTTAACTCGTTGAGCTAATGCAAACAAAGTGAGATAAACGGTAGAGCCGGAGCCTGCTCCTATGACATCACCGTCTTTGGCCAGTCCGGCAATCTCCTGGGCTACCAATTCCTTACTCGCCTTATTGCTGATTTTATTTGACCATTGCAATTCCTGTATCAACTGATTTTCCCATTCCATCTCTTTAAAATTTAGTTGTTATTACTCTTTCATTCTTTTTCGGGTCAATGTTACTTTTCCTACTTGAATATTCCTCCATATTTTTACTTTTTATAATTAGTAACATTGATAATTTGCAAAATGTTTTAATACATCTGTATATAAATACCGTGTATCTTATTTGTAAAGGTAACTAATCATTACTTTTTATGTAGCAAATGAGCCTTTTATACATAGGTAACGAAAAAAGGTGATACAAAAATTTGCAATATTCGTAAAAAAGCGTACCTTTGCACCGCAATTAAGGCTGGTTCCGTAGCTCAGCTGGATAGAGCAACGCCCTTCTAAGGCGTGGGTCTTGCGTTCGAATCGCAACGGAATCACAACGATAAGGCAAGTAGTCGATAAAAAGGCTGCTTGCCTTTCGTCGTTTAGCTGGGTATCAACGATTTACTACCTTGCCAATTTCGACAGAATTTGTGCAAAAAGTAGGTAACATAGCAGAAACACAGCTTTCCGTAGTTCCACTTTTCCGGTGGGTAGAAATAATTTAGAAAACAAAAATGAGTACGGTAAGAGTCATCCAGAACAAGCAGAGATTGACCAAAGAGGGCAATGCTCCGCTATATATAACCTTTTATCTCGGTAAGGAAAAGTTAATGCTTCCTTGCAAAGTGTCTGTGCCTGCTGCTAAATTTGACGAGAAAAGCGGACTTCTCAAAGGAAACAGTAAGGAAGCAAAGGATATAAATCTTATTGTGAGTAACCTGAAAGCACGTGTCAACGATATATTGGTGAAGTTCCGGCTGAGGAACCAGGCTTTGACAAAAGATATTTTCATGCGGGAGTATAACAATCCAAGTGATTATAAGACTTTCCATGACTTCGTGAAGGAGCATATGAAAACCTACAGCCGGCGAATAGAGATGGGAACGTTCAAGCATCATCTGAGCTGTATGAAAAAGTTCAAGGCATATAATGAACTGTTACAGTTCCAGGACCTTACTCCGGATTATCTGACTGACTACCTGATTTACATGAAAAAGGAGCTTGGAAATACGGAGATAACCGCACAACGTAATATGTCCACCATCAAGATATATGTCACCGCAGCCTACAGAAAGGGCTATATAGAAGAAAATCCTTTCCAGGAATTCCATATCAAAAGAATAAAAAGCGATGTGGACTATCTGACAGAGGAGGAGCTGATGCAGTTTGTGCAATTATACTATCAAAGAACATTGCCGGAAAAGCTTCAGCTGACCTTGGCCTTCTTCCTTTTCATGTGTTTCACGAGCATGCACATTACGGATGCACGTATGTTCTGTATCGAGCAGGTAAACAATGATGTGCTGACTTACTACCGTGTGAAGAACCGGAACTGTAAACCGGAACCGATAAAGATTCCGATGCCGGTACCTGCGGAAAAACTTCTGGAAGAATGGGCAGAGGGTAGGGAAGAAGGACGTCTGTTCAGGAACGTTCAATGTGACCAGGTCGTTAACCGACAGTTGAAGGCCATTGCCAAGGAACTGGGGATTAACAAAAAAATATCGGCCAAGACAGGAAGACATACGTTTGCAACTATTTATCTCCGGAAAACAAAAGACTTATCCAGCCTGCAAAAATTGCTTGGACATAGCAATATCCGGGAAACGATGATTTATGCGCACGTCATGGATGAGAGCAAGCGGGAAGGCATGCAATGTTTCAATAGCTTCACCCTATAATAGGGGCCAAAAGCCGTACAATCGTGCGGATGATTCATAATGTTTTATTTATCAAATAAATGCGGCTGCACCGATTTGTACAAGTTCGTACAAAATGAGGTGCAGCCGCACGAATTTATGCTCTCTCGTACATCACCCAGTAGGGTTGTCCTGCCAAATATTCTACATGGTACCCGGCATCAGCCAGTTGTTTGGCCAGCGCCATCGGAGCGACATCGACAATGTTCGACAGCTCATATACCAGTTCAGCGGTGGTCTTGTAACATTTCTGTGAAGTGGTACCGATGGGTGAATAGTTCTGGCCGATGAAGTTTGCTATGGCTTTCTGCCGCTCGGCTTGTTGCTTCTCTAATTCGTCTTGTTTGTCCGGTTCTTCGTCGTTTTGATAAGAACGGAATCCTATAGGCTTTTTCATTGGGCACCTCCTTTCTGATTAGGAATAAGGCCTAAAAATTCGGTACGGGCATTATGTAATGTTGCTAAAATATCCAAAAATGTTTTTGAATTGTCATAGAAATAACCACTGTATTCAAGGAGAAAGCCGATACTGTCATCCAACAATTCTGCAAGAGATGCCGCTCGATTATTTTGCAATTTCAATAAGCAATTAGATATGGAATCGTCAAGTACAATTCCATTAACGGTAGTATTATCCATTCTCACCTCCTTTCTGTTCCAGCATATTCGCCTTCTCACTAAATTGAAAAATGGAACGTACCTTGCAAATATCGAGAAAGAATACCGTGTCCGGGCATCCGCCACTTATGACATGGGCCTCGATACGTATGGTACAATCACGTCCCAAAGGGGTAGCAGTACATTTCATGCGCTTCAAGTTCGGGTGTTCAGCATTAATGCGGTTGACCGTATCGCCTATTTCATGCTTGAGTGCATCCAGGGAAAGTTCATCCTTGATAAGAACGTTTTTATACTTCTCTACATAATCAATAACCTTTTTCCATGCCCGGTTCTTGGGGGAATAGGTCTGCAGATGGTAAACAAAGAACATCATGCTTTGCCTCCTTTCTCATTAAAGGTGATGTTGACTGTCCCACCATTGACATAGATGGAAATGGATTTGTCGCTACGTGCTGCACGGATACGTTTACGTCCTGCGCACAGTTCAACACCCAGCTGGGCAAACAGTTCTTGAACCTTCTCTGCGGATACATAGCGTCCGCGAGCGCTTTGAGATTGTTTTGTCATAATGAAGAGCATTTAAAATAAAACAATATGTTATTAAAGACGGGAAAGGGAACTTTCTCCAAAAAACTGGAAAACTTATAAACAAAGAAAGTTCCGCTTTCCCGTTGCTCTTCACCTTGACAAGGCAGTGGGTGCATTAACACTCCACACGGGGGTCGGAACTATAGAATACCATTGGGCATAAAAAATGCCAACGGCAAAAGTTGGCGAACAGTCTCGCCTTGTCAAAATGAAGAGCACTGCAAAGATGCAGGTTTATTTTGAAATGGCAAAAGAAAAACGGAGATTTTTTTGTTTGCTGTATAATCGAAAACTTTTTATTAATACTTCTACAATCATTTGCTTTAATGAAGTAGATAATGAAGATACTCCAGCTTGTGAATAGAGTAAGTTTTAGATTGTTATTACCTTGTTGAAATTTATGGAACTTTTTTCTGGAACAATACAATTATCAGAGAATATCATATACTCTTGCCCTTTTCCAACTGTAGCCGCACTATAATTTAGAGAATATTCGTACATTCGGAATTTTAAATAAAGGTCAAGAATAAAATCTTCTTTATCATAAGTTACCACCCACTTTATATTTTCTAATCCTGCGATTGCATTATAAATATCTCTATGGTCTTGGTCATCATAATAATTCATATAGAGACCCTTACCTTTTTTGTAGTAAGGTGGATCAAAGTAAAACAAGGAATTATTTGGTAGATTACTCTGTAGATTATGAATTAACTCTACTGCATCTAAATTATGCAATTCAATTTTGTCTTTATATAAAGCTATTAATTTAATACGTTTTTTCAAATCATCAGAATTATAACGAGCATCAATTAAATAATTCCCAGTTTGATTAAGCCCACCGATAACTCCCCCTTTTATAATGCCGGAACGATTTGTCCTATTTAAAAAGAAAGTCGAAAATCCTAAAGATAATAGTTCGGCATTAGTTTTGTTTTTTTGAATTTCTCTTTGTTCATACCAAGTATCAATCGTGATAGGAGTATTTTCTATTAGCTGGCAGAATTCATCTGTATAATTTAAAATAGAATACCAAAAAGCAAATAATGAGCGATCTTTATCATTTATAATAATTTGATTGGCAACCCCGTTAATTAACAAAGAAAGAGCTATGGAACCTCCGCCAACATAGGGTTCTATATAGGTTCCCCCTATTAAATTATTTGCAACAAATAATTCAGAAAAGAAAGAAGATATCTTTCCTTTTCCTCCAGGGTATCTAAGTGGCGAGTAACGCATCATATAATTATTCTGATTCTATTTGAGACCACAAAGTTACCATAAAATCCTGAATATTATCCCAAGTTGTTTGAATATCTATTGGCACAGGGGAAAGTTTGTTACTATGTACATAAGCATTCATTGTATCCACTCCCCAAATAGAATTACGTTCTTTGGTTAATAATTTTACAGCTTTTAATATTGTTTCATCTGCAATTTTCTCTTTATATAAGTATTGACTAGCATCATTAACCTTCTGATACAAACTTCTTGAAGAATTGGAAGCCGAAATTTCTCCTTCTTTAAGTAATCCTTTTTTTTCAATGAAAGTATCTACACTTAATTCTAAAAAAACTCTCAAAGTGACAGCTGCACAATTAACAAAACTTCGAACATCTATTTTTTTCAATTCATCATAAATTTTATTTGCTTTTGGATTGGAAATCCTAATAATACAATTATTGGGTATAAGAGTTTTACGTTGGGTCGGAATAGACTTCTTTAAATGTCCCTTAGAATGCAAATCACTTCCCTCATTCTTTGCTGTATTATCTTCTTCTTCCAAATTAGGAATTTGTTCTAATGGATTATCCAACCTCCAAACTTCTCCTATTGTCTTATTTTTATCAGGCAGTTTTTCTCCTAAGCCTTGAATATAATCTTTTCTTTGCTTGGCATTATATATAGAACTAACCTTAAAATCTTTATCAGACAAATCTAAAATAATTTGCCCTAAGGCCTTAGCTATTTCTTCTTCTTCAAGATTAGAACTTAATTTAGAATTTATATACTTTAAACCCAAAATTTCCCGAACACTTTTATCTCCTAATAAACGAGCAAAATTTGTGAGTTTAATGTTTTCGGAAGCCCTCTTTACTTCTTCTTGTACGAAAGGAGATGTTCGTATGAAATCAATAGCTTGTATTTCTACAGACTTATTTTTTCCATGTTTTATATCAAATCTCTGTACTTGCTCTGGTTTCCACTCAACTATACCAACTCCATTCTGTTCTCCTGTATGTTCTAATCGAACCCATTTATCTGCCTCTTCTACATCATCATAAATATAGCACATTATTTTTCTAATCGGAGTTTCCATAAATCTTTCATGCAGCTTAAAAAAACGATTCTTTAATGAAGCATGTTTTTTAGAATCAATTAACTTAGGGTTAGCCATCAATTTTAATGCTGTGGTTCTTCTGTTTCCTTCCTTTACAAGAAATTTCTTGTTAGATTTCTTTGATGGCATAACATAAAATGGCTTGGGAGACAACCCATTCTCTAAAATATGTATCGCAATATAATAAATTTTGTCTCCTAATTTTGTTAGCATTATGTCTATAGCCTGCTTTTCATTCTCAACAGACTCAAAACGATCATTATCTGGATTTATAATTAAATTAGAAATACTGATAGATTTGTATTTTTTGTTTGTCATAATATTAAATGGCGAATCCTTCACTATAGTGCGCCTACAGGAATGAATAAACCTGAACCCAATCTTATGGGTTACACTATGGAAAAGGATTCATTTAATTCATTTTTTGGCGTTGCTAAAATAGTGATTTTATCAAACTTAACAAAATAAAAAAACTTTTTATTCTAAATTTAATTCATGATTATTTGAATAATGAAATAAAAAAGGCTTCCAACCCGTGGAAGCCCCTCTGTCATTAAAAACCTTACGGCCTCGCGATAGACCGAGAAGTATCTTTCATTATGTCGCCAAGCTCAGATAGAGCTAAAGATAGAGTATTCAGTTCATCAGCGGTGAAGTTGGCTGGTTTGCCGTTTACCGCACTTCCGTTAATCCGTTGATATAGCCATTGGCGTGTTCTGCCAAAATAGTGCTGGGCAATATACGACATAGAAGCGAAAGGCAATACTTTTTCTAAGGTCTGCCTGATTTCTACTGTTTTCACAATGGCTTGGGCTTCATTGATTGATTGCCTGGCACCATCTTGGAATGCTTGCGCAAACGCTTTTTTATCCTCCGGTGAAAGCGTCTGCAGAAAAGCCCTGAAACGTTTTTTATGGTCGGCCAATTCCTCCGGAGTATTGCATTTTACATATTCCGACTTCCATTTTCCCAATTCTTTCTGTACGTCCATAAGCCTAAAAATTATATGTTAGAGAAAAAGTAGCCCCCTCAAGGAGGGCTACCGTTTTCATTCAGCTTGTCTTGTGCATCATTCAAGTCATCGAGACAATCATTGATGCCTTCCTCAAGCTCCTCATCGGAAATCCAATCAGTATTCTGAATGTCATCCCAATAGAGGGAAAAGAAGCTGAGGTCTTTTTTCGCAGCTTCAATCCGAGCCTTTAGCTCTTCTTCTTCAGTCATAAAAAGATCGCGATACATTATGACACTGCAAATATAATAACCTTTTGGTAATTACGCAAGGGAAAAAGGAGTTATTTTTGAGAGGCAGATGTCTTTTTAACATTATTATTCTATCCGGTAAAAAGTCCCCTTCAGTACCTTGCTTAATCCATCAACATCTATTTCCGTCTCAATCTTCTCGCACAAATACTGCTTGTTGCCTATAAGAAACACCTTATTCACATCTGGCAGCTTATTGGCTTGGAACTGGATTGTGTAAGGGATATTGGAGTGAAACAGACTGAGTGTCGACAACCGATGTCCGACACTGTCCGGACAAACATCGTTCAAGCTTAGGGAATACGGAAGGAAGTCCGTGAGCTGTGCTTCGGTCTTCTGCTGGTAGTCCGTAAAAGGATAGGCATAATCATAGGCATGTGTCTGACCGCTGTAAGTTACGTTCTGCCGGTTGAACTTGCCGGTATTGACAGCCACTTCCATGTGCCCGTTTTTTTCCTGCTTCTCCTTCAGCTCCACGTCACCGTTTATGGCTTCCTGGACATTGAAGCGCTCCTGCTTGGCAACAGTAGCCTGGTAGCCCACCGCGGGTATGTTCAATACCATGGAGGTGTACGGACGGGACAAATCGTAATCAGCTACAGAGCCATACACGCCGACATTGAACTGAATAATTTTAGCCGGGACGATTCCGAGTGAGGTCTCTACATCGGACGATTCCGGGTCACGGATTAAATCCGCATACAAATTGACTTCACGCAGCGTATTCTTATCATTTTCATTGTAGTTGATATAATACCGTTTGCCAACAATAAAGATTGTACTTTTCTTGTCACTGTCACCCATTCCATTGTATGCGGCCAGCATTGCATCGTAAGAATCATATTCTTGTTTGTATGCAGCCTCTATGATGTCCCTTTCAATTCGCAGATAGCCGTCATCCGTATGGGAAGGCAGATTGTAGCCCACATTGCCAGTGCTCAAGTCTTTCTCATTCTTTTCATCTTCAATATCCACAGTGAACTCCCGTAGCAGGGAAGATGCAGGAATTATCTCCTTTCCGGATTCTGTAAAATAATCGTTAAGCCCTACGAGACTCACCACTTTGGTGCGTTCGTTGACCACCGTAACCGCACAAAGGAATTTCTCCAGTTCATCAAAGAATTCGGAAACAGTCCAGTGCGGCAATGCGGCGGCCACCCGGTTGCTGCTTACCGCGCTGCATACATAAACGTTCCGCAAGAAATTGTTATCAAAGAAGGAGGTATCGAACGTATAGCCAAAATACTCCACTATTCTCTTGATGACTGTCAAAAGGTATGGTTGTACACATCGACGGCCATAATAGGGGCAAAGGGTAAAATTGTTCGTGCCGAACTCATAGATTGCATCGTTCTGAAGATTCTCCCATTTGGCTTCCTGATAGAACACCGGCAACCATACAGCTTCAATGTCGTCCACCGAACCGTAGTAGTTCACCATATTGGCAGGTGGCTGGAAACGGTTCTGATTGTTGTTCGGCCAACTGATTGTACCTAAATCAAGTTCGTCAATATACAGATCATCATTCGTCAGCAGATTAAATTCCGCATTACCCGATACGAGCTGTACCTTAACCAGTGCATCTTCTACTGAGAGTAAAACCGCACTGCCGTAAAGCAGGCATCTGGCGTCAACGATGAGTGTGGCCGGAAGGATAGTCTTTTTTTTCGTCACATCCAGTCTGTTCACGTGCTTGAATATGGCATGATTGGCAGGCATGGGGAGTTCTATGTCCAAGGAGTAATTGGAACTGCGGGTGAAATACGGATTCTCGGAGGTGAACGTAATGTTGAACCCTTCAGGAAGGGCGGCCAATTGCCCGTCAATGTATAATTCTGTCATTGCTTGTTGCGTGATTTATTGTTGTTCAACTTCTGATATTCTTTTTGTGCCTGGTTGATACCCCGTTTGCCGGTAACATAAGTTTCCGCTACCAAAGGGGCATCCAGCCTGTTTTTAAGCTTCCGCAATACGCGGGTACATTCTATCAGCATCGCCACCATAGCCGGGTCATTGGTCGTCGTTGTGGCGCTGGCAGCAGGTGCCTTGGCTGGTACGGTACGTGTACTCTTTCCGGAACCTGCTACAGCCGCTATGTCTTCAGCTGTCAGATTACCAACATTACCGCTACGCTGTGCCACGTCAATGGCGTCGAATATCGGTCGCAGATTCGGGTTGGCCACAGCAAAACGGTTGGCGACAAATTCATTGGAATGTACAATACCTTGCGGCTGATTCCAGTCACCGGACGGAGTAAAGCCGCCGGTGTAGAAATTGGAGATAAGCCCTTTGGCTGTCTCAAATGCGGCAGTTATCAGAGCAATCTCTCCGGCAGCTTTAGCTACACCTACGAAGCCGAGTGAACCTATATTCTTGATGGTGCGTTCGGTAACGGCCATAATCATCATACGTTCCAACGCATCAAGCGACATAGTAAGAATATTCTTCAGGAAGTCCTTGAGAGACACCTCGGAGTCCGTGAAGAATTGCGCCATGGTCTCTCCGAAGCCTTTCGCCAGGTCAGACAGTATGTCAAACTTCTCACGTTCAATCCGTTTTTCTTCTTCAGCATCTTTTTGGGCATCCTTCAGATTACGTTTACGCATCTGTTCACGTACCTGGTTTTTCTTCTCCTCACTGATTGCCGCGTCATTGAGAACCTTATGGTAATATACATCTTGCAGTCTGCGCAGCTCATTGAAATACTCCTCCTCGGAAGTCCTGTTTTCATAATGATACATGGCGGCAGCTTCCACCTGCATTTGGTACTCTTTGTCCAAACGGGAAAACGTCTCTTCTGCCTGCTCCTTACGGCGTTTCTCTTCATCCTTGGCAGACTGTTCATCAAGCCTGCGCAATTCATCACGCGCCTTTATTTCCGCATCAAGTATTTGGTCATTGATACGTTGAATCTCTGAAGGCTCAAGCCCCTTGACCTTCAGCTTATCGTTGAGCAGTTGTATTTCTGCATCCCGCATCTGCTTGTTGTATTCTTCCTGGGTCATCTTATCGTCAGCGAGGTACTTCCGTTTGATGTCAGCGATACGTCGGTAGTAGTCGGCTTCAGCTTGGGCGAACTTGTCTTTGGAAGTGTTGTTTTTATCGCAGGTACAAGGTTTGTTTCCACATATCGGACATTTTCCACCGTCATTGCCTCCGGTGGGATTGTTTTTAGGAGTGTTCGGATTCAATGCTTTCCATTTTTCTTGTACCAGTTTCTTATAACGTGCAGTTAAAGATTCAACAATCTCTTCTTCTTGGGAAATCTTGTTGCGAACATCCTCGCGAGCCATCGACCCCATCGGTGAATTGTCACTCAATGCCGGGGATTTTTGAAGGCGCATCAGGTTGATCCGGTGCTTATCCAGTTCGTCGGCAGCCTCTTTTAATTCGATATTGGTTGCTAATACGGCATTATATCGGTCAAGTGCCTCTGTGTTTTCATTGATGATTTTGCCCTCTTTATCAATCTCTGCATTATAATCCGGAATAATAGCCTGCAATTGTACAATTGCCTTTTTACGTTCAAAATTGGAAAGATTATTATTGTGTATTTTGGTGGTCAACTGTTCAATCAGTGATGATTGACGCGCATATTCATCATTTGATTTTTCTGTAATTTTCTCATTGACTTTATTTAGGTCGTAATAAGCTTTGGTGCGTTGTGTCAGTTTGTAGGATGCGGTAGCTGCTGCAAGAACTAATGTAACCAGTAAGCCAATCGGATTGCTGGACATAATAGTCCAAGCTGCTTTCAGCGATTTGGCAGCCAAATCAACGCGCCCGTGTAAAACCTGCACGGCAGCGGCATATAAATAAGTGGCGGTACGTAGTGATTTAAGTAAAACAGAATGTCCTTGCATGAGCATTGATAATTTACGCAAGTTTCCAAATGATGTCACTGTATAACCAGACAATGTATTCATTGATGCGGCATAAGCCAAATTGAGAACTGTCGCAATTTTGGTAAGTGAATTCCAAATAGAATACCATGCTGTAATTATCTTCAGCCGGGTAGCATATACAAGCAATATCGTACTAAGCCACAATACAGTACCACCCCATTTTTTGCACCAGTCAATCAATCCCGGCAAATACTTGAGCACATTGGTCAGCATATTCGTACTCACCGTCAGAGCCGGATTCAGTTTCTCTCCCAAATCAATGGCTGCCAGCTTCATCTTATTGCGTGCCTGCTCCAGTTTGGCCTGTGCAGTATCACTGTTTATGGCCGCCTGCTCATACGCCACATTGGTACCGGTGACGGCAGCGGTGAAGTCTTTCACCATCTCCGTGTTCTGAAGGATTACGGATGCGGTATTGTAGCCTTCCTCCCCGAACATCTTCTTGATGGCGCCTGCATCCATATTCTTGTTCTTCAGATTCTCCAGTGCCTTATCCAACCCGACGATTTTAGGGTTGGTCTCGTCCGCTCCGGTCTGAAGAACCAGAAAGAATTTCTTCAATCCCGTTCCGGCCACTTCATCCTTTATACCCCGATAGGCAAGCGTTTCAATCAATGCGACCGTCTGTTCAATGGGAACATTGGCCGAAGCCGCTGCGGTACCTGCATTCCGGATAGCCTTTGCCTGGCTTGCGATATTGGCGGAACCTGCCTGGGAGCCGGCAGCCAATACGTTGGTAAACCGTCCTGCCTGGTCTGCTGCCGCCCCATATTGGTTGAGTGATAAGGTAAGTGAATCAACCGCTTCGTTCAGGGTAATGTCCTTGGCTGCCGCCTGCAACCGCATGGCTTCCTCCGTAACAGCCTTGAGCGCTTCCTTGTCACCAAGCAGTTCCGGCTTGGCCGAACCGACCAGCATGAACGCATCCAGGATTTCGGCTGCCGACTGGCGGACACGCAAGCCCTCTTTTGTCATGGTGGTGGAAAGCGTCTTGGCCTGCCCGGTCAACCAGGCAATGCTGTCATCATCAAGTCCGGTCAAGGCTTTCAGCCCGGCCTGGGACTCCTCCAACTTGTTGCGTTCGTCTCTGATGGCGCGCAAGGCAAGGGTAAAACCGGTAAGGAAACCTATTACGGACAAGATAACTCCACCGAAACGGTTGAACCAGTCTACCATACTGCCAATACTGACAGTCGCTTTCTTGGTTTCGGTGGTGATGCCTTTTATCTCCTGGCGATGCTGTTTTAAAATCCCCTGAAGATGCTGTATCTTCGCCATGGTGCGGTTGTATTCCTCAGAGCCGCGTGTCATTTCCTTAATGTCACGCTGTAGGCGTTTCATCTCCAAATCAATGGAATTGATGTCATTCTTAATTTCCTTGCCATCGATGTACAAGTAGACACCTCTTTTGACAGTCTTGTCACTTTTTGCCATAACGTTTTTCAATTGTTATTTTATCAAACTTCTGAAGCACATTCTTGAGTGCCTGGTCACCGTAATACTCTCCGGATAAATCTGCCAGTGATTCGATGTTATCCACAATGGGAGGGTCTAACCAGGGTAGGGGACTTCGCCGGATAACGGCATAGTGTTCATCAACGGTACGCATGCGCCGGATACGATATTCAGAAACACGTAAAGAACGCAGTTCCTGACGTTTCTTCTTATCGCTCCATGCCGAATGTCCCTTCATTATAATTCCGTTCTTGACGATATATCCACGCCCGGCGCCATACTCCCGGTACGCACCATACCGGGCAAAGCGGAAACCCAGACCGACATAAGCCGGTCCACCTTCACGGTCTTTCAGCCAACGGGATTGCAGTTCCCTACGCAATCTGCCGGTTGCGTGTGTCCGTTGTAGAATATTTACGGAGGTATTCCTGACTTTCCACGTCCAGTTCTCAACTCCTCGATTGAATTTCTCGGAGGTCATTAAACTCTTTTCTTCAGTTATTGCCATAAAAAAGCCTTTAGTTCCGGACACAAAACTAAAGGCTGAAAAGAGTGGAAAAAAGGACAAGAATTCAGCGGACAGAGAACTTGAAATCATTGACCCGGTTCAGCCATCCTTTCCGGAATACAAGCTGCGACGGGTCCCTTTTACAGATTTCTTCAATAAACCGGATTCTGTCTGTCTTGATAGCTTCGAACAGCTGCCGTTGGTTGGCCAGATTGATACTTGCAACCGTCTGAGGACCTACGATGCCGTCTACATTGATTTGCAGTAGTTGTTGTACCCTTGTGATACCGGGACGTCCGGAGGCCCACACCCAATCCACACAGATGTTCGCAATGGACTGGTTGTGTATGAAGTCCGCTTGGTAACGGTCCCAATAATACTTCTTGAAAACATGAAAAACGTCATCCGGAGTAATCATGCGTAAATCATCCGCATCAATATCTCCGTCACCATCCTTGTCATAACCACATGATTTCCACGTAGACAAGGTTATCCCCATATTGGTTTTGCCACCTTTGTCATTTTTGTGGTCACTCCATCCGCCTTCCCATTTGCGGATGACCTTGAATAAGATTTCTGCTTTAGCCATACTACTTTTATATATTTCATTATCTTACGTTTCTTCTATTTCTATAATATTCAGCGGAACCTCCATCCATCCTTTTGTCGCATTCTCCATCCCCCATTGCAATTCGAACATTCCCGATTCCGGTACGGTGATTTCCTGTTCAAGCCATCGGGTGAGATTGCCTATGACATCATAACCGTCCGGCAGTTCAAACACATTGGCAACACCGTCCACGACGGTCTGTACCTTCATGAATTCCGTGGAGTTCTTATAAGTGGAGTTCAGGGAACAGAACAGCCGCAGACGGTATGTCCCTGGAGAGAGATGTATCGAGGCTGTCCTGTGTCCGTATGTATTCTGCGGGAAACCGTTATACCTGACATATTTCTCCAACACACTGTCCGGATACATGCCACTATCGTCACCTGTAGTTGCACCACCGACCCTGATATCCTCATTGAAATTGACGGAGTCCCCTTTGACGACAGTTCCGGCATCTTCCCCGGAATCCCATACAAAGGTCCGGGCTGTCGCCGAGTAATTCATCCTATTGATGCCAAGCCCACTGTCAAACACACATCCGGGGGCAACATCATCATAGGCCCATCCTATACTGACCACTGCCTTACGCGGCGGATTGATGGTGATGCTTGCGGACCGGGTTTCAGTCATCTGCCCGAATCCGTCCATCAGTTGTACATACAAGGTCTTCGCGCCCGTTGTATCAAACGTATAGGAGAAACGTTCCGTAAACGCAGTCCAACCGGCAGAGGTCAAATCCTCCGTTTCACCTGCACGGTAGTATCGGGGCATGACAGAACCGCTGTATGATATTTCAACACTCACAGTCTTTCCGTTCTTTTCAGGAACACCGTCCTCTATCACGACAGAGGACAGTACCAACGGGCTTTCCTGATAGATGATGGATGCGGATTTAACAGCGCTCTCTTCCGTAGACGACTTTATCTGGCAGTACAATGTCTTCGGTCCTGTGGAAAGGAATGTGAATTCTACGGTATCACCGCTCCACTCCGACCACACCGTGTCGGAAAAGTCCCTTTTCTCACTTATACGGTAATGTGTCACCTCACCCTTGCAATTCATCCGCACGCTGACCTTATTGCTCAAGGTACTGGCGGCACCTCCGTCTATCACAATGGATGACAGTCCGAAAAGGGCATCCACGATGTCCGGACTCCTATATTTCCCAAGGAAAGGGCCTATAGGGAACACCTTGTCGTACCAATTTTTATAGCCGTTGAAATCAAAACGGAAACTGTCGCCGCATCCTCCTTCAACCAGAGGCGAGGAGGCGGCAATGCGATAGTCCAGATTGATGGAATCGGCAATCTTGTACCGCTCGTCAATAGCCTGGAAATCGAAAGGGTAACGCGGGTATTCCAGTTCCATGTTCCCCTCTACTTTCCAACCGGACATTATATCCGCCGCCTGACCTCCCCAGGCTCCCTTATGTACACAGAAGTTGTCCAGAATACGGACATTCTTGCATTTGTTCGCCTGACTGAACAGATATGGCACGCCATACGAGAAGAGGATGTTGTTATGTATATTAATCAGATGCCCTATTGTCAACCCGGTATCATAATCGGACTGCGGGGGTTCCTGGAAGCCCCCCAGATAGAAAGCGCTTGAGACTTCCGTGCCGGGAGCGATGATATTGTTGAAAATCTCCACATCACCCATGCACAGGCACTGGATGGCAGGGCCGAAATGCCCGCGTATGACATTGTTGTATATTTTGCCACTGAGACCGAGGGCAAGAGCCGATGTCTGGTCCTTCTCCATACGGTTACCGCCATTGATGAATTCATTATAGCATATCTCGGCATCTTCGGCATTATTGAGCTGGAAGTTGTCATAACCCTGATTCTCATAGATATTACGGTATATGCGGGTGTTGTACAAGTGGTGCGCACGGTATCTGACCTCCTCCCCGTTGCTGTTGGTACCGGTATAATAATTAGGACTGTAGTGTCCCAGATAGCTCCCTTCTCCGACCGTGTCATGAATATGGTTATGATGGAGCCTGAGATTTTCCAGCCTATAGGCAGGCCACCACCCCTGGGGGTTATCGGCCGTGGGGTCTGTCTTGATCATGAATCCGGCAAAATCCGCCTTGTCGATCTCGATACCAAAGAATTCAAGCTCGTTCGAATAGTTGGTGACTTGTATGGCGATATTCGCAAATTCCGGCATGGCAATCATTCTGAACCCCTTATCTAGATTATGATAGCCCCTACCGTCAAAGACGATATGGGCGCAGTCATTGAAGAGTATGCCGAACCAATAGAACCAGTTGAATTCAAACGGCTCCTCAGTATCTATCGTGAAAATGATCGGATTCTCCCGCGTGCCCTTGAAATTGTCAAGACGCAGACGCATGGGGTATCTCTCACCGAACTGCGGGTCATATTTTAGGATAACCGTACAGCCTGCCGGATAATCCTTACCGTCTATAATCCAGCTCTCGGCTCCACCCACAATCTTGGCGTCGGGGACGAGATACTCAACCGCTTCATCACGGGGGGCAAGCGCGGGGGTAACGGTTATGAGCTTGTTGATACGTTTGGTAAAAGTCACACCGGTCAGGACATCTGTCACGTCCACCTCCACATCGTATATTCCACGGTCGGACACAGCATCGAAGGTATAGGGGGATGCCGCCCAGACAGTCGGTCCTGGACGGCTCGTGTCAAAGCCGACGGTTTTCACTGGTTCCGGTTCATTCTCCTTGTATATACGCGCAACGATGGTATTGTTGCGGGAAGTGGCATAACCGTTTTCGGCATATATCGAAAGATAGCCCCTTTCCCCGACACGCACTATCTCAGTGGCGGTAACCATAAAATAGGGCTCGGTGGCGGGAAGCATCGGATATGCGATTTTCCTGACAGAAGCGTTGCCGCTATCGTTGGATACACTGACGCTCTGTATGAACTCACCTGCGGCAGACATATCTACAGTCTCTGAGGATTTTCCCAGTACACAATCCAGGACAGACCGTTCAGGCCCGGCTCCACCATCAAGCAGATACTCGTGTTGCCTCACCCATTCGCTTGTACTTGATATGGTAACTTTGTCCCCGACCAGAGGGAAAGGGTTGTCAAGTCTTGCGGACAAGGAGGGAATGCCGATCAGGGCTTTCAGAATCTCGTGGTATTTCATATATTCATCATTATTCAATGGTTACATCATATAACTGGTCTGCTGTATATTCTCCGTTCCCGTCAAGCTTCGGACGGATGGAGAACGATGCCAGGCGGCCGACAGATACAATCCGGTTACCGACATCGTCCGATTTGGTTATGTTGAACACAACCATCCTGTCCCGGTTCTTGGACCGTGCAAGCAACACCAGGGTCTGGTCTGACGGCATACTGTATTAGGCAGCGCTGCTGAAGACTTCATTGCTGTAACGGTTTATACCGTCGTAGCCATCGGTGGTGTCGGCTGTCTCGTCAAACTCGACGCTGTAGTAGTTGTCACAGCCGATGCTGGTATTGTCCCGGTCATTCGTCTGGTACTTGTAATCGAATTCACGTACATATTCCGCGACGCTCTTGTGAATGGCTGCCAGTTCCGCTGTCAGACACGGGCGGTCATCCATCAGGATGGCGCTCCCGTCGGTAATCTGTGCCGTGCCAGCCTCATATCCCTGTGCTTGTATGTACGCAAGGTTTCCCTGGTTGTTTCCGGCAAAATACACCGGTGAAGTATTGTCGGCCATGGAGTACAATACGGTCTCCTTATTATAAATATTACTGCCACTTATGAGGCTATGGACGCTCGAAAGGATGAAGATGCCATGATTCTGCTCATTGTGCCGGACAAATATATTGTTCACATTGACCAGCCTTTCGATAGCGGAAGTGCTCGAACGCGCGAAAAACTCCTGGAAATAGCCGCTGCTGAACACGAAGGTATTGTTCGCGATTATTATTTCCTTGGACATGCCGGGGAACGTGAACCACGTGCAGTCCCATTGGTATTTCGGAAGCTCCATGTTATCATGCATGTAATTGCCGGATATGAATATCTTGTCCGCGCCGAGTTCATTGCTTATTCCGATGACCGGTCCGCAGGTCTTGTAGATATGGTTACGCTCTAAGAACAGTTGTTTGACCTTGCCTACGGAAATGGCTACCTCATTGTAATGGCTGCCGTCTATGTCACAATCCATGATATAGACATCCGTTGCCGAAAGGCTCATGATTGACGGGTGCCCGACCACTTCGGCCTGCATCACTGATTCGGAGAATCTTATCTTTGATATATAGACGGTATTCGCGTCTGTAATGGAAATCGGCTGGACAACGACCTGCGACATACGGATATTATGGAGACACACATTCTCGTATCCTTTGACCGTAATGCCGTAGCGGGTGCGGTAATTGGAGTTCGGACTCTTGGTGCTCTGCCCTTTGACGGTCAGGTTCTCAAAGTACAGGTTGCGGCAAGGCTTGCGTTTGGAGATGTTTGTGGCATAGATGCAGGCGGGCTCCTCCGGTGCATAAACACCCTCGTAGGTATTGAAGTTCAGGAAGGTGATGTCCCGAATGATGATGTTACTGCAATCCTCGATATGTATGCCACCGAAACCGCGGCCGTCGAGTGTGCATTTGCCGGCCCCGTCAATGGTAAGTATATGTGCGGTATCCTGGTTCCAGCCTTTCATCTCCACGCTCCACATGCTGTCCTCATCCTGGTATCTGTTGCCCTTGTAGTCTATGTTGGTCTGGGTGCATGTTATCGTCACATCCTGCGTCAGACCGTCGGGATAGTCCTCCATGACCGATTTGGTCGCGTTGTAGATGCCGAGATATTGCCGTCCGTTGTCGCTGCGGACATAGACGGGCGGTATGACCTTGTTCCAGTCCTCCGCTCTCATTGCCCAAAGATTCAAGATACCCGCAAAGAGACGCCCCACACGTTCGGACGTATTCTCACCTTTTCGGGTGGCACCACGTACCTGGTCGGAAAGGGACTGCAGAATCTCTATGGAATCATCTCCTTCGGCAGTATCGAACTCGATACCGGACTGCTCCAGCAGATCCAGGATGCCGGCAAAAACACGTCCGACACGTTCGGCGGTATTCTCACTGTCCTCGGTAGCACTGCGTACCTGTGCCGCCAGTTCCTTCAATGTCCCAAGCGTATCGTATCCCTCGGAAGGCTCGAATGAAATTTCGGATTCTTCCATGAGGGCAAGGATGCCCACAAAGAGACGCCCGACACGTTCAGCCGTATTCTCACCTTTTCGGGTGGCACCACGCACTTGTGCCGCCAGCTCCTTCAATGTTGTAAGTGTATCAGACATACTGTATCATAAAAATGCATTGCGGCAATTCAAAACCTTGTAAAGTTCGGACAGATGTATTGCCGCAACCACGCCATAAAGCTGGTTATCATTGTTTACCACATAATCCGCTTCCACATCCTCCAAGGAAAAAGCGAGCCACAGCCTTTTCTTCCTTTTGTCTTCCAAAATTTGGTTGAGCAGCTCATCAAGAATGCGCTCGCACTTGTCAAGGGCAGCCTCTATCTGCTCATAGTCGGAGGTGTCGGACACATGCTCCACAATGAAGAGCAGGTAATCGCGGTCTTTTCGGTATGCACCCGGATTACCGCCGTAACCGAATCCTGAGCCACGGTCCACAATCACTGCCGGATAGTGGAGCACGCTGTCCAGTGCCGTATGCTTCTCTCGTTCTGATGAGAGGAAGTGTACTTCATCATTCTCCTTGTGTCGTATATCGACATGCCTTTCAGCCAGATTCTCTATGTATTCCGAAAAAGTCATTTCTTCTGTTTTTGGGCGTCACGTATCCTTTTGTTGAGCAGGCGGAATGCCGTTGCCACCGGCATCGCCTGGTATTTCTCCATCACCGCCACATCGTCACCGACAAAGGCGTCGAAGATGTCGAGCCAGTTGACTGACGGTGCGGCGGGACTATTCCGCTTTTCCTCCGGTTCATCATCCAACGGAAAGAGGAAAGGAAAAGCCTTTGAAAGCCACCTCTTGACAAAAACGTAGTTCAGGAATATGGCATACTTGACGTGCCTGTCAATCTTTGTCACCTTCATTATCCGTTTTTGCAGTATCAGCGGTTTCTGCCTGCTAAATAAGCCGTTTTTCCCACCTGATGGTAGGACAATATATTCGTTGTCCTTCAAATAGAGCATTGCTACGAAAGTGTCCAGTGAGGCATCCTTGCCGTCACGGACATATCGGTTGAAAGCAGTGTCCACGTGCATGAAGTGTTCGAAACACATCCCCTTCAGGCGGTCACCCGGCGCTTTCAGCCCGGAGACGGCAGGAAGGATAAAGCGGTCCATCCGGACACGGCAGTCGCTGATGAACTCCACCAGTTCGCTCAGCTTATAACTGTAATAGGTGTCGGAACCGACCCCGTACGGCAGGGAATAGAACTCCTTCAGGAAGGATGGTTCGTCTATTTCCTGAAGATAAAGCCGCGACACGAGCAGGAACTGTGCCGGTGTCAGCTCCTCCCATTTCTGAGGTACCCGGCGGATTATCTCATGGCGGATTCCGAATCTACGGTATGCAATGCGAAGCTCCCTCATGTCCAGAATGTGCGTTTATGGTCATTGTCCCGGTCGTATATCTGCCTGGGATCACCCTCATAGAAATTCTCAAAACAGCTCCGTACCGTACGCAGCAGCACGGTCATGTACATGTCCGCATCCGTTTTCAGATTCTGGATCTGTACGGCTATGCGCTCCGTATCGACGGGTCTCTTCTCCTCATTGCCCTTCTCACCCGGCTGTACAGCGGTGAAGTACAGCCCCCGGTCCGTGACGCTACCCGTCTCCATCAGCAGCCGTCTGACCGCCATTGCCACAATGTAGCGGGAGCAGGCAAGGCGCAACCGCTCCATGCTCTTCCGGGCTTCTTCGTCTTCTGGGGGATTTACCAGTCCGTCAATCAGATGCTCATACAGCTTGTCACCGATGGCCGGCTGAAGGAGCATCTCCTCGGCAAACTTCAGGTGCGGCTGCAGACGGAGGAAAACAATCCGGCTGCCATTGATAAAACAGACGTCATTGACATCCGCGGTACTGCGGACAATGGCTGATTTACGGTCCTGATAGGCCTGGGAGGACGCGAACTCCGGATATTCGGCTATATGGGCATACAGAAACTCAAGCAGCTCGTCGAGCGCATTGAACCCCTTGTTGCGTAACGATGCCCGCAGGTTATCTTCCTGGTACTTGTACACCTGCTGGAATGATTCGCCGTTGTCGGATTTCTGACGTTGGAAGCCCGCATCGGTGATACGCATGCTGATTTCATCGAAATCGTTCCAGAACGCCAGGTTCGCGTTCGCGCGTTTGCAGATCTCCAGCAGGCGGCTGTCCAGTTTCTCCCGTTCGGTTGCCCCTTCGGTATTCTGTTCCAATACATCCGGATTTGGACCGAATTCATATATCTCGACCACTTCTCCCACCATCGCATCGCCCAATAACGGTACGAGGTATTGCCGGAAAGCATTCCGGAGCGGTGCCTCCATCATGTCAAAGGAGATGGCGGTGTTCACCTTCATCACCGCTTTCAGCTCCTTGCCGTTGTTCCATTTTTTTGCACTGAATATCATTAGCTCAATGTTTTTTTGGTACCGCTGCCGGTATCGAGGGTTACTAATACGGTATTGCGGAAACGCAGCTCGCATTCCGGCATGCCGTTCATTTTGATATAGAGTTCTATAGGGTCCAGGATATTCTGCCGGTCAATCCACGCGTTGGCAATGTTCACAAGGAAAGCCTCACGGATATTGGAACCGCCCTGGTTGCCGGCATAGGTGCCACCGGGCATACCTGCACCGAGCACATTCGGATTCACCATCAATGCAAACAGAATTTCCGAGTTGGCGGCTGCCGACACCGGAAGATTGTCACTACCCTGGTATTTGTTCTCCAGCGGCTTGATTTTCCACTCCTCCTCAATCCTGCCGTTCATCTCGTTCACGGCATAATGAGAGAAGATGGGCTTCTCCGCATTGTCCGGTCCGCAAAGGTTCTGCTCCACAGAATCCATATACTTCTGTATGGCCGCCTCACGCTCCTTGGCAGAATAGTCCTTGGACGGGTATTTCTTCTCCCAGTAGGAATACGGTATCTGTACATGCCACTTCCAGGTTATCTGGTTCTTGTAGGCTTTCTTGAGGAAATGGGGGATAAGATGGGCTATCTCCACCCATCCACAAACGTAGGCGGGCCACCAGATGGGCATGCCGTAAAGGTCGTCGTTGCTCCAGCTGTCGCGTACCGGCATGATGAAACCGTCCCTCACCTTTCCGGCAAACTTCAACACCTCGGCGTGCATCTGCGGGTCGTATTCGGAGAGCACATCCAGCCTGGTGTATTGTCCCTTGTCCGGACGTTGCGGCCAATATCCGGAAATGATGCACTTGCAGGCGCCGTATTCGTCCACTTCGGAATAACGGCGGTAAAGCGCATTGACCGGATTGACCCCTGCAAAAGAATTGCCGGCAGCCGACGGCACAAACTGGACGGCACCGTTGCCGAATTTCAAGTAATCCCGAAGCACCTTCTCCATGTAGCGCCTCACATTCCGGGAAGCAATAAAAGCTTGTACTCGGCTATCGGTAACGGGCTTCAGTATCTCGTTGCCATCATTGTCGTAACCTTTCACCGTACAAGGATATATGCCTTGCCCAAGTGTCAGGTTACGAAGAAACTTCAGGCCCGTATTGAGCACGCTGGTGTTTCCTATCTCTTCAGCCGCCTTCTGGGGGAAATCATTCTCATCTCCCCATGGACGCACCTTCACTCCGTCGATGTCTATATAGGAAACATTCGACAAGTCATATGGCGCCAGGATTCGGGTACGCTCCTTCATTTCGTTCTGGGGTGTCCCCGTCGTTTCGCCGAATATGTACGTGGACTGCATCAGCAGGGGAATGCCGCTTGAATTAAACAATATGTTCATCAGAATATTATTTTCTTTTTGTTATACTCCAGTATCAGGTCAATATCCACAGGGTAGGGGTGTCCTTCCGGATTTCCCTTGCAGTCGCAGGGCTGCACGCCCCGGAGCTGGTATTCCTTCATGTTCATGCGTCCTGCACCGCAGGCGTAGGCCTGGGGCATGAAATAGACCTTGCCTTCCTTGCTGACGAACTTTATCGAAAAGATGCGCCGGCGTCCGCGTTCGTCCGTGCGGATGTCCATGTCGGCCAGAGCCAGGTTTCTGCGTATTGTCTCCATATCGTTATATCATTCAAATGTATTGTCAAATGTTCTGTCGAATATCCGCCCATAAATACCATTGTCACCGGTACGCTCGAAAGCCAGATGCAGGCGTGATGCCTGACGGAATGTAAGTGAGACATTGATTTTCTCGTTGCCG
Organism: Bacteroides uniformis; assembly: GCF_025147485.1. Lineage (NCBI taxonomy): Bacteria > Pseudomonadati > Bacteroidota > Bacteroidia > Bacteroidales > Bacteroidaceae > Bacteroides > Bacteroides uniformis. Next base: position 3,550,749 of record NZ_CP102263.1, read on the forward strand.
GTACGCTTGTGAGAGAAATCAATGTCAGTGGTCACCACTTCCGTCGATGTTTCCGTATTATACAGCTGCAAAGAATCAGTTGTTATCAGATCCAGTACCTTTCCGTATTGTCTGGTGTCCAGATAGCCGCTGTTTACCGTACGGCTGTCAATGTATTTGGATGAAGTGCGGACGGTTCTCTGTAACAGTTCTACCGGATCACCCTCAAGTTCGGGGGAATATTCCACCAGTCCGGTGAATGCCATTGTCTCCGGCATACCGAATGCGTTTCGGTAAATGAAATTGGTGACATTCCTATACTGTCGGTCATCATTGACAAATCTCACCTTATCCTTTACAGTGCCATCTTTTTTCAATAGGACATCATAATATGTGATGGATGATACGGCAATACCGGACCGACGTACAATCTTATCAAGTGAAAAAGAAACAGCGAGCATACCGGCAGTGGCATCCACTTGCTCACTGACTGTCTTGTACTTTTCCTTTCCCGCATCCATGTAGGCTATGCTCATGTCCACCGACATGCCTTTATGGGCAGTAAAGGTTAGATATTCCATTCTATCATGGGCTGTACGGATTGTGCTCTCGTGTGTCAGAAAAAGTACGTCTGACGGGGATACCGATGTGCGACAACGGCTGTAATAAGCATTGAAACTCCTCCGGACTGTGTCCTGCTTGCCTGAAAACACAGCGGTTATGGACAATGGAGCCTGATAATAAGAGACTACATTGTTTGACATCCCTTTCGGGTCATGCAGGGAGAAGTGACTGCGGAGCATTTCCCCTATCTCATGGATTACCACGTTGCCTTTCAAAGCGTAATAGCTCTCATTGAAAATCTCCGTACCTCCGGTTTCAATACGGACATTCAACTGTTCATCTGTGATTCCTGAGATTTTTATTTCCCCGATTTCCGAGATGAAGCAGTCCACTCCATCATGTATGCCGTCCACTACCATTGCCAAAGGGTTTTAGAAATGCCCAACACCAGTGACCTGTTGTACAAGTCATATCCTGCTCTGAACTCCCATTGCTTATGGCGATATTCTGCCGACAAGACTTGCCAGGAACGTCCAATTTCCAGACCTAAGGCAAGAGCATTGTTGCAGACGACCGGTTGCCGGTAGTCCACCACTACCGTGCGGTCAAGCAATGAATTGCGGGATATGACGTCGGTCAGCTCCACTTTCAGGTAAGGGCGTTCAATAATTGTATCAAGATAATGCTTCTCCGAGAAATAGTCGGCCAGTATAGCCGCCGTATCCACTTCTGTGGGTACCTCACGGACAATCACCTCCGGTTCCGGAATGGCAGAGCGTATCGTATCATGCCTGACCACCGTTTCCGGTACATGGACAATGCTCCGTTTCCGGGAACCCAGCCAGTGGCCGGCCCAGCCGGAAAGAAATGCGATAACCGCACAAAGCAACATATGGCTAACCTTCCGTCTCATCGGCCTTTCTTCTGAATTTATCCGTGACTGTCACCCACAATATTCCCACCTGCTTGATCAGCGCATCTTTCGGCTTGCCGTCGATGACTGCCAGGTTCTCCAGTATGCTTGTCACGTGCTCGACGCAGAACCAGGTCATGACGAACACCTTGACAATGGAAAAGAACAGGGTGGCCAGCAGCATGACAAAGCTTTCTTCCGCTCCGGCCTTGCTCTCCAGATAGAACGAGTGGGTGATATAGATGATGGTCAGCCAGATACACAGCTTGATGATGCAGCGTGAGAAACGGAAGCTTTCAAATCCTATTCCCTGGACCTTGCTTGCCCGGATGCCCGTCCACATCTCTGAGACAATGGCGACGAGCATGGCCATGGCCAGGAACGGTGTAATGCCTATCCATTCGCTGACTACGGCAGTGACGGCGCTGAAGGAGATGGCCGGAAATTGCAGGTTGTACTTGAAGCTCGGAGCCACCGAAAGAAAGAACTCCTTCGGTGAATCATACCCATAGGTGGCGACGAATCTTGTGAAAAAACGTATCATATCTCTTTTTTTGTCACAAAGATAGAGCCCAACCATCCGCTCTCATAGGACAAAAAAAGCCCTTACTCTCACGAGCAAGGACTTCAAAAATAAAAAAATCTCCGGTTAGTATTTTTATGGCTTCTCGTACATCACCCAGTAGGGTTGTCCTGCCAAATATTCTACATGGTACCCGGCATCAGCCAGTTGTTTGGCCAGCGCCATCGGAGCGACATCGACAATGTTCGACAGCTCATATACCAGTTCAGCGGTGGTCTTGTAACATTTCTGTGAAGTGGTACCGATGGGTGAATAGTTCTGGCCGATGAAGTTTGCTATGGCTTTCTGCCGCTCGGCTTGTTGCTTCTCCAATTCGTCTTGTTTGTCCGGTTCTTCGTCGTTTTGATAAGAACGGAATCCTATCTTCTTGCTCATTGTGCGCCTCCTTTCTCTTCTTCCGGAGTCAAGCTTCTTATCATGGATGACACAATGCGTAAATCACTTATTACGGATATAATGTCATCAGCACTAACTTCATTGTCGACTTTCAAGTCCAGGATTAATCCGGTAGCTCTATCTATGGTATTGCAACAAGCACTGGCAACGCCATTTTGTAAAATCGAGATGGTTTCGCTGATGGAGGAGGTCAATACGATGTTATTGATTTCGGTATTCATTTCTCACCTCCTTCCCCATTAGCCTTTAGGGCATTTTGCATGCAGGAAATGATTTCACGTAACTCATCGGCAGACATATCGCAAGCTATATAATTACCACCATACGACAACATATAACTATATTCATCGGTGTTGGTAGCTGAATGACTGCGTTGGCTCGTTACAAATATGCCATCTTCGCTGATTTTTTTATGTTTGCTCATGCCTCACCCCCTTTCCGGCACTTCTTTGCCTTATAAACACACAACGCGGCTGCCGCCAGTAGGGGAGGGAACACCATCGCGGCACATGCCCAGACAATGGCACGGAAGTACCAGCAATCGGCTTCGGTCTTTATTTCGCAATCGGGAGCCAGGACGCGGTAGTAGCGGCATTGGATGTTGGATACTTGCTCATTCAGAGCTTTCAAGTTCTCGGATACACGAATCCCTGCGGGTTCTGGTGCGATAAGCGCACCGGATGTTTGATTTTTCATACTGTAACTGTTTAGCATTTTAGGCAATTTTCTTAAAAGAAGAACGGCTGCCATTTCCCGTGTCGCTAAACAGTTACAGATTCCGCTCGTAGAGCAAAAGTGTAATGGGAAAGGCAGCCGCCTATTTCGTATGTATCATTTTACTGACGTCAGTAAAATGGTTAATGTATGGGCATAAAAAAAGCCCACTGAAATTCATTGAGCATTGACCGCGCTCTGCGATACGGTGTGACCGTAACTGTTTAGCACTGCAAAGATGAGAGTTTCTTTTGAAACAACAAAAGAAAAGCGGAGTTTTTTGCTCCGCTTCTCTTTTTAAATTGAAATACCGCTCAATTCCTTTCCGATTTCACGCACCGTATTCAATATCGCCTGCTCCCGTTCTTTTGAGGGACGTTTAATTCCCCGTATATACTGTGCCAACAAACTCTGCTGCATCCCCATCCGTCGGGCAACAGCCGAAGCGTTTATCTCCGGGTGTGTAAGGAACAAGCGGGAGATACCTGCCGGTTCTGGATCATCATATTCAAAGCTCTCGTAAGAAACATCCTCGTCAATCTCTTCCCAGTGAATGCCGAAAGCTCCCAGCTCATAATCCTCGCGCTGCTCTTTGGTGGCATTCCTCAATCTTTGATAATACAAGATTGACTGCCACAACGTACGACCGTCATCAGTTTCGATGTAGATTCGTTCACCTTCGAACCAAACTTTTTTCGCTACCATAATCACTCCTTTCTATGTATAGAGATATACGGCTTATTTGCCGTATATCTTAACCCATTCTGTAATAATCAACTCTTTGTTCTCTTCAATAATAGACTCAGCCAGTTTTATGTCTTTGGGCTTCATTCCTTTATTGACCATCAACCGGATTTCATCACCTACCTGGAACTTGGCTTCACCGTCTTGACTGAGTACATGTACATGCACCGGTTCGTGGTCACGTACATAAATTCTAAACTTCAAACCGAATAAAATTAAAATTGTTGGCATATCGTTATCTGTTTTTGATTACTCTGCAAAGATAGGTAATTATTTTATTACCCACAAAGAATAGGGTAATTATTTTATTACCATAAGTAAAAATCCCCTCCGTGGTTGAAGGAACGGTAACACGACCAGTCATTCCGCTTTTCGGGCCCCATTTCGTTTGCGAGCATGCGAGCAAACGGAATGGGTGCGCCCTGCACCCCTCCGTCAAATCAGCCCCTCATCGCCAAAACTGTAATATCCACCATTCGTTATAATCACATGGTCTATCATCCTAATATTGAATAACCCTGCCGCCTTTTTAAGTTGCTCCGTCAGCCTCTTGTCCTCATTGCTCGGTCGGCTGTTGCCACTCGGATGGTTGTGCACCGCTGCGAACTGCACCGCCCCCGTATCAATCAGCACGCGCATAATCAGTCTTATATCCGCTGAAGTCTGGTCAATACCGCCTACCGATATGCGTACTTTCTTGATAATCCGTCCGGCTTGGTTTATCGACACTACCCAAAATTCCTCATTCGGCAAATCTCCTATCAACGGCTCCATCAGTTCGTATACGTCTTTGCTCATCCTTATTTGCCTACGTTCCACCTGCTGCGACAGTTGTCTCTTGTACATCTCCACGGCTGCCACGGCTACCCTCCTGCGTCCAGGAGTCAAAGAGGAAAACAATTTTTCAAGGTCTATCACTTCGTTGCTGCGTTCGATGTCCGAAACAATCTGTCTGTTGTTGCTGATTTCGTAAATCAGTTCGCTGTCGCTCATGTAGCGGCAATCGTTATCAAAAAGAGTATTCATAATTGTATGGATTAAATTGTTATAAAAGAATTGTCTTGCCTAAGAAATAGCCTCCCAAAACCTCTGCCCCAAGCGTTTCAAGTGCACACGCAAACCGTGCGTAACTATGCCCCTGCGTCAGTATATCATCGAATACAAGGCATTTCTTACCCTTGAAAAAACGCTTGTCAAACTTGATGACCTCCACCGTCTGCACCGTCTTGGCCGCTTTCGTCTCATGGATGGCAAGCCGTCCACCCTCAATGGTAATTGCTTTGTACGCATTCCTGCACCCCGTCAGCCGTGCCACCTCTTCGGCAAAAGCCTTGTATCTGATTTCGTTCTTCTCTCCGCTACTGGCTGGTATGCAGACCAACGTCACGTTGCAAACCTCCGCACCGAACTGCTCGCGCATCTTCTTCGCTACAAGTTCTGCCACAGACGCACTGCGCTTCCCGTCCTTAAAATCCCATATCATCCTGCGGATAGACCACTCCCGTTTGTTAGCCTCGTACTTGGTAGGCAAGTAATCAAAGAAGTTAAACATGAATTTAGACCATTGATTTTTCCATGCTTCGGGGATGTTTCTTTTTGCTGCCATAACTGTAAGTTTTTAATTTATTCTGGATTTCTGGAGTCGTCGGGTGGAGCCTTTTTTAATTTTCTCCGTTTCCCAGAACGACTTTTTTTTTATTCCGGCGTGTCTGTATGACGTGCGGTATGGTTGCCTTTTGATGCCGCAATAATTGAGGTGCCGAGGATGACATTCCGCAAGGTTCCGACTAAAACCGAAGGCTTGAATACTACCCGTAGGGCTGGAGATTTTTTAGCGGACAACGCCCGACCTTGTTTGTCAGACCGGTGCCCTACATTTGCGGACTCAAAAGACTACCTGACCGCATACAGAGATGCAGGAAATGAAAAGGAGTTGCGGAAAAGAAACGGAGGCACGCCAAGCGGAACGCTTACCGCTCTACGGTCTCTACCTTAGCTATTGAAACGGAAAAGACCGGGTCTACCTGCATGGATGCGGACAAACGCAAGTAGCTGCCGCTACTTACCGCTGAGACGCGCAAAATCCGTACTGGAGGAAATAGATTTGCCTGCCTGTTCCTTCAGTACGGATTTTGCGCGCGCCGTGCTCTTTGTTAATGAATGTTATAATAAATATACTTCTTTGATAATGAATACAGAATACCCCGCTTTCCATCCGAATGGAAACAGAAACGGAAGTTTCTGCCGACCGCGCCCTATCCAAAAACGCAACCAAAAGCGCAAGAAACAAGGAAATATGACAAGGAGGATGCCCCTCGGCCAGTCCTGCACACGGCGTTCTGTCCTAAAGTGCAGCGATTCCCATTGCGGACGTTGCGAGTCCTGCCATAAGCATTGCGATTGTGATTGCGGATGTATGTGTATGAGGTGAATCAGATACGTGCGTCCACGAATCCGTATGCCTGCCTGAGTAGGTGCCCGTACTTCGTCCATACACGCTTATCCACCGCATCACCGAAGTGGGTGGCTTCTTCCGGAAGGATGGACTGGTTACGCTCGCTGCGCTTATCCTTGGCAAAACGCCCCTCGCGGTCCTCGATGACACGCGTATTGTTCATGGAGATGAGTGTATATTTGCATTTCGAGCCGTTGAAACGCTTCTTCGGGAACCGTTCGTCTTTCTCTGCCAGGATGGAAGCCCAGAGCAGGTACTTGTCATGCTGCGGCGGCTCCATGCCCGCATGGGTGTGTTGTTCCACCGTCCACCCGTGTTTCTCCAGACGCTCGATGGCAAGCTCGTTGTAGGACTTCTTGTTGTTGGCACGGCGTGCATCCCCGTAACGGTCACGGTAATAATGCAGGTGTTTGTTGATATGGTTACGGTAGTAGTGGCAGAACTTGTCCATCAGCGCGTTCACCATGGTGTCATCCTCTTCATCACGCTTGACGAAGAACTCGTTGATGTTGTTGTCCACCGGCTCACGTGTCAGCATCTTCGTCACGAAGTCATAGTTGCGCTCCTGCGCCACTTCCAGGAATGAAGCGGCACTACCCCAGTCGGGTGTCAGCTCTATCGGCTGGTTGGGATTGCAGTCCAGGTCACGCCGGCTGTCATCGTTATTGGCAAGCTGCTGCCAGTTGTAGTTATGATCTTCGGCAAAGTCACGGATATAGTCGTCATTGGTCGCATTGTAATAGATATGGCGTTCATCCAACTGGTAGTAGCAGCTGTCAATCTTATCCACCATGAAGTTTAGGATCTCTATCATGAAGGAAAGTTTATCCATCACCTTGTACTGGTTTAGGATATAGTTCATGCCCACATTGGCGATGTTGTCGAAGATGGAGCCAAGGATAAAGAGCGTGCCGTCACGTGAAACGAACGGCGTGATACTTTGCCTGAGACGGACGGTCTCGTTCCAGATCTCCTTGAACAGTCCGGCGTCATTCGCAATCCTTGCATCAATGAGCTGCATCTGTAACCGCACAATCCTGTTCCAGACATCAAACAGCCGGATGCCGCGTTCTTCTTCATAATACTTGGCCGGTTCAAGCAACCATTTCTGTTCAGGCGTGTACGGCATGGAGGAGAGGAAGGTGTTGCCGTGGTGCTTCAGCACCGGATGCTCCGACTTGCGCCCGAAGATATGCTCATTGCCACGGTTGGTCGGCGCCGCCTCCTGGTCGAACTTCTCCTTGTCGAGTGTCAGCGCTTCATCGGTGATGTTGTAGTCCGCATTCGGACCGCGGCTGTTGCCGCCCTGGGTAAGTATGTAGAGCATATGCCCGTTACTGAAGCTGATACCATACTCAAACGACATGATGTGCTCGTAAGGTTTATACCATCCCTCAATAGGTTTGCGACAAACCACATAGTCACCGGTCTTGCTGACCGGATCCCACTGCTTATAACCGAGCATCTCCAGCATCTTGAACGCTGAAGGCAGGGTTTTAGTCAACGCCTGCCCAATGGTGGCCTGGGTGAGCGTAGTAATCCCTCGCGGCATGAGCCGGATGTTGTCATCTATCACGGCACCGGTAATGAATGATTTACCCGTGGCACGCGAGTAGATGACATATCCGTTCTTGTACGGCATCACGAGAAATGCCGCCTGCGCCGGATTGACCTGTATGACCTCTTCCCAGACATTTTCGTCCATTGTCCTGCCGTATCAATATCGTGGGAAAACAATGTAGTTCACACCTTCGGAGGAAGTCATGCGGGGCATGTCCTGCCCGGTGTCAGCCAGCAGCTGCGGCACCTCTTCCGGCCTGAACCTGGCGGATACGGTACAGACAATCTGTGTCTTGCTGACCGATACCATATCAATGTGCTTATGGTCAACCAGGTAAGAGATGAGTCGTTTGTTTGTCAATTTTTTCATGGGTAATCTGTTATGAGTTCATTATTTCTTCAGCTTGTGCGTCGTCGATAGGCGTGTACATCGAATCCACCAGAACCTTCTGCTCTTCCTGGGAAAGGTTGCGGACGGCATTTAGGGGAATATCCACCTTTTGCCCCATACTGTTGATCTGGATGTAGAATACGTTCTTCTCCATGCGTCGCGGGTCCTCGACGGAAGCCGGCTTCTCACCAATCATCTGATGCAGCACTTTCTTGGCGTTGTTCCATTGCTTGAGATCACCTTTGAGCTTGCAATCCCGGATAAGCTGAATCTGGTCCTTGATCATCCAGGCATACCAGAAGTCCCAGTCGAACTGGTGCTGTGTCTTGAACAGCTCTTTTGCCAGGGCGATGTCCTTCCTTATCTGGGTACGCGAGATACGGTATTTTGCCAGCATGATGTTGATGATGTGGCTCTCGTTCGGATAGTCATCCAAAAGACGTGCTATCTGCAGCACCCGGTTGCACTGCACACGCAGATGCTCCGGCAGCGGACTGTTCTCCGGGTCGATGATGTGCTGCTGTATAAGGTCGTAGGATTGCTCCTCCAGTGCGGCCTTGCTTTTGGATGCCGTCAGACGGTTGTTATTCATACTCAAGATACTGCTGTTGCGATTTGATGAACTTGATAAGCTCCTGCTGTGCCGGGTTGCTGCCATTGACGGCCGACTTGATGAGTGACTCCCGGAGTTCAACCGTCTGGCGAAGATGCCCCCGGTAGAAGGCGGTCCGGACTTCGGTGCCCGGTGTGCGGAGTTCCGCGAGAAAGTCCGTCTCATCGGCACCTATATTGATGGCTATCAGCCCCGGAGGGATCAAACGATAGGCCATCTTCTCTATCTCCTCACGTTGTTCCTGAGTCAAATTCATCATTCAGCATTTTAAAGTCAAAATCAAAAATATCTCTGCCGGTATGGATGATTCCACGTTCCAGCTTCGGGTTGTGCGTGGCGTTCTGGCTGCCCACTACGGTAATCTTCCAGTCCTCGTTATACAGCAGCGCCACCTTCGCATGAAGCGCGAGGCAACGGTAGCAGTCCGGGAACGTGGTCACCAGATAATCGAACGGTTTGGGTGATATGCTGCGCACCCGGTTGTCTATCAGGAACCGCACTGACAACAGCTCGCCCGTTTCCACCTTCCGATGAATCGCCGCAATGCTGTCCATGGAGATGGAATAGGTGGTAAGCAGCAGGTGTGCCGGTCCCGTCTGTCTGAGAATATAGAAAATCAACTGGATCAGGTTGAACGCCCCTGAAGAGTAGAAATGCTTGTCCCTGCCGGGTACCAGCACCCCCATGGCGTCCGGATGCAGCAGCTTCTCCGCAGCCAGGTCGTGGCCGGAGGCTGCCGCATCCGTTCGGCGGATGTAGCCTGTCGGGTATCGGTCTCCCTGCATAGGACTTACTGCATCATCCGCCGGCATCATCTTATTCTCAATCTCGCTGCAACAGACCAACATAACCTAACCTATTGCAGTTCTGCCAAACGATATTCTATCCTTTCCACCAGTGCTTCCTGGGCAGCCACCTTCTTCTCGTATTTCACGCGTTTGGGGCAGTCGGGAAGGGGATTCTCCTTGCCGTCCTTGGGCTTGCTTTCCGAAGAGTACAGCAGCATGTTCCTTGCCTTGGTAATCTTGCTCTTGGCATTGGATTTCGCTTTCCTCAGCTCTTCCACGGATAGGGAACTGATGTCGGTCTCGTCCTCTTCCTTTTCCGGATTTTCTTCGGGGGTATCCGCTTTTTTGTAGAGTTCGTCCAGCTGCTCTTCAGTCGGCAGTTCCCTGTCCTGCTCGAACTGCCTTTTGATGGCAGCCAGCAGTGTCATGCGGTTGGAGAGAAAGGCTATACGGGCGACAATATCCTTGCGCTGCGTGCATACAGCCTGCGTGTTTGTCTCACCCAGTCCGGCAAGCATCCGGTGCTGGCGTGAACGTTCGTTGTAGCATTCCCGGAAGTCATAGATGATTTTGGCCATCACCGGAGGATAGGCGGGCTGTTCGTCCGCCTCACGCGCCAGTTCCCTCTCCGCAACGGCGACAATGGCGGCAGCCGTCTCTTCGGGAACCGTCTCGGAACGCCCGTCATTGCCCGGCATTGCATCATCTGCCAGGTCCACATCCTCAAAGCGCGGGTCATCCGGATGGTACCACACCTTGATCATCTGCCGGATTTCATACTCCAGCTTCTCGCGGGTATGCGGCTTTTCGCCCTGGCGTGCCAGACGTGCGGCGACAAACCCCTTATATCCAGAACGGGTCAGGATATTCACACCGGTGCTGTAGTCACGTTTCTGCGAGTTCAGCCACTTGATGCCGTCCCTGCGCGCCTCGATATAGTTCTGTGTAATCTTTGACATTGTATGTACGTTGTTTTTTGATGATACGCAAAGCTATTGCGGTTTTTGTTGCCGGAATAGGACAAAACAAAATGTCCGCCCCTGCCTGAGAGCGAGAGACGGACATGAACAACCAATCATGAACAAAAAGGCTTATGGCTCTTCTGATGCGGCTTTTACAGTCAGGATGTCCTCCGTATCTCCCTCATACACACATTTGCGCGGTGCGGTAAAGGTGTAGTGGAGGGTGTTCTGGTTGCGGGCGGTGGAGCTTGCTCCGGTAGTGGCACCGTCACCCGACGCACGGAGCGCGCCGCGCCGCTTGTCACCCATCAGGTAGTTCGTGCCGTTGTTGTCGGTCACGATAAAGAACATCTTGCGCCCTTTGGTCGCATTCTCAAAACCGAATATCTTCTTCCGCATCTTGGCCGAAATGATATTCAGGTCCATTAGGAACGATTCCCCGCCGCTTTCTCCCTGGTCGGTAATCTTGAACTCGGCCAGTTCGTCGGTGAAATCCATCTTGTATGCTCTGCAACTTTCCTTCATGACCAGGTCACCGACCAATGTACCGGCTTCTTCAAGAGAAAGAGGGGATTCCGTCTTTTTCGGGTAGTCCGGCCATGTGGCCACATCCGCATGATAACCGAAGATGACGGACGGTATGATACCGCCCATGTTGTCCTGGTTCTCGCAGTCCATTGCCTCGTTGATGTCATCAAGGGCAATACATAATTTAGGGTCTACTTCTGCCATAGTCGTAGGGTTTATTCGGATTTAACAACATAGGTGCCCGTCACCTTCTCCACTTTGCCTGCAGCGGGCGTCTTCTTCTGCACGGCAGGAGTGGTGTATCCGGCAGCCTCCAGGAACTCGACGGTGTATTCCTTGCCACCGGGAACTGCCGCATATGTACCGGACTCACGCCAGGCTTCCTCGCCCTGGATGCGCCATTTACCGCCGTTGTTGACCGCTTCATCCGGCGTAATGGTCACTTCAATGTATCCGAACGGATTGGTCCCTTCCGGGTCCACCGGACGGTCGTTGACGCAGAACTCGGACTTGTGCACAGACACGAACTGGAAACCGATCACATACTTGCCCGCAGCATCGAACGTATAGGGATTGCCGGACATGAACGGCTTGATGGACTTGAAGTCGCTCTCCTTGTCAAAGCCGTAGCATACGTTCTCCTTGGTGGTCAGCATGACGAACTGGCTGCCGTCGGGAAGGTTCGGAACGCGCACCAGCTCACAACGGTTGTTGGAACCAAGCAGGTGCTGCGTGTCGGAAGTGTCCTCCTTGAGTCCGATGACAATGGTGCCTTCGTCCTTGCGCCAGTCATCGTACATGTCGCCCAGATCGTCGGAAATGAACATCTTGATGTTCTTCTTGCGCTTGAAAGTGCGCGGCATGTGGCGCCACATTTCCAGCAGCTTCTCCCCGATATTGGCGCGGGACAGTTCACCGGTCGCATAAACGTTTCCCTCGGCACTGGAGATGTCCCCGACAGCTTCGCCTTCAGTGATAATGGTACCGATACCGTCGAAAGAGTCTTGAATGTCCGTCTTTTCTTCATCCGCACTGTATTTTGCCGTGAAAATGGCAAACAGCAGGTCATTGGATGCCAGTTCGTGCCCGTGGTTGATCAGCCACAGCTCGAACGGGTGTTCCTTGCGGAGTGTACCGGGAACCTCGGCAATGTAGGTGCGTCGGTAGCGCTCAGGCTCGTCGGACATCTCCATTACAACGGGACGCACTACCAGACGTCGGGGAACAATCTTGCCCAGATACTTTCCGGCAGTGAACTTTCCGGTGTACTTGCCGGAGATGCTTCCGCCCTCCACCTTGCCCAGTTCAAGGGAGTCGGTTATGCCCGGTACCGGAGTGAAATGTCTCAACACCTCTGAGGCGTCGAGCTTGTCGACCGCCTTCAGGATGTCCTTGTGCTTTTTTACCGCGGTCAGAACGGCGGTAATGTCAATAGGTGCTTTAAAATCCATAATAGAATAGTTTAGTGTTACTCATTCTCAAAACTGTTGATCGGGTCTGTGGCGATGTCCGCAAACTTGTTGTCTTCGTTCGCTTCCCGGTGGCTGTCGGTACCCGTTCCGGGTATCTTGGCGACAATGTCACGGATAACTTGTACCTTGGCCTTGTTGTCGGCGGCATTCTTGATGCTGTCACTCAGGCTGTCAAGGTCATTCACGACTGCCGTCAGACTGTTTTCGGCGGTCTCCTTGGCAGTGTTGGCGACAGCCAGGTCATTCTCCGCTTTGGCTTTCGCTTCGTTGGCGGTCTTGACGGCGTCATTGATGGCCTGCAGATTCTCTACGGTAAGCAACATCTTGCCGTCTTTTTCCTCAATGCCTTCGCTGTTGAGGATCTGGTTGATGAAAGTAAATTCTTTACGCATAACTGTATTTGAAGAATTAGAAATGTCAGTCTTGTTGCCGGTAGGGAACAGCCCTTTGATACCGTCGATAATCTGGGAGACCAAGTTTTTGTCACGGCCTTCCGGTTCCGGCTTCCCCTCCGAATCGATAGCCGGCAACGGTAGACCAAGCGCGGTGAAGCAGTCGGTCATTTCATTGGTCACCTGCGGCTTTTTATGGGTACCGGGAATGATCTTGTCTATGAATCCCCATTCCTTGGCTTCGGCGGCAGGCATCCAGCGTTCCTCTTCCATCAAGGTGATAATGTCCTTCAGGCTTTTGCCGCTACGGTTGATGTACTTCTGTGCAATCATCAGGTCAATGGCTTCCGCGCTCTTCTTCTTGTTCTGCAGTTCCTTGATGGTGTCCTCCAACTGGTCCGCATTGAGCTGGCCCCAGATGTCCACTCCCAGGCTGCATTTATGCGCCAGCCACATGCCGTCCTCGTGCATCTCGATGGACTTGGCACCGAATGCCAGTACAGTGGCTGCCGAAGCGTTGAAGCTGATGAACTCCACCGTCACATTGCCGTGCTCGGCCATCAGGGCGGACATGGCAACCGCTTCGGCCACATCACCGCCATAACTGGAAACCTTCAGGCGTACGGGCTGGCCTTTGGCCTTGTCAAGAAAGTATTTCAGATAATTTTTATTGTACCAATACCGATCAATCGTTCCGAATAATGTGATAACTGTCTCGTTCATAAAACTTATTTTTGCGCAAAGAAAAACGCAAAAAAAACGGTACCCAAGGACATCGGGTACCGACGGTAAGCAGATAAACGTTTGAACGAAAGCGTGTTGTGTGTCGGCAGAGGAAGCCGTACGGCTATATTTCCTCCATGTTTTCAATATAGGAGGTCGGTTCATCCTGGATGCAGGTGAACGTGAATGAGGTACCGTTCCGTTCCGACACGGAACGTCCGCTTGTCTTGTTCGTGTTGAACAGCATGAGTGCGTCCTCCTGCCCGCACCAATGGACCACCCCGTTGCCGTCCACTGCCAGTACATACCACAAGCCACGCTCCAGCGTCTCCATTAAATGATGATTCACTGAGGAAAGTTTTGGAATCACCCCTTCGACCGACACATTCCAGCAATCCCCCGCATCATTCACCTCCTTGTCCTCATTATAGGAATAGGTGTCATTGGCATATACCGGTATGGAAACAATATCCTCCCGGTTGCGGAGTTCCAGATAGTTCAGACCGGCGGCATAGTCCTTACGGATTTGCACGAACGAGGCCGGAGGCACGGCAATCACCTGCAACAATCCTCCGACGTTTTCAAAATCATAATGCATTGCTTTCATAAGTCATTTTTCCCTGCTGGGAAATTGTCCCGAATTCGGACAACTTCCCCAAAATTATACGGTTAATAAAGTCTAAAATCGTGGTATTCTCCACCGTTTTCCTATATCCATGCCGGTTATACTCCCTGCGGATAGTCTCATAAGACCAGGTGTCGTCATCAAAGCCGAAGCTGTTCTGAAAGTTGCGGATGGCGGTCGAGAGTGGGATTCCGATACTGACATGGGTGTCGAGATAGAGGAAAAGCATCTGCTTGATCCGTCTTTCCACCTTGCTGCCGAACGCCACCACTTCGGTATTCGACATCGCCCATCCGTATCGGTAGAAGTCATCACGGCGTATCTCCACCGCCACGTTGGCGGTATATCGTGCCAGGTTCCGGTATCTGTTCTCGTATCGTCCGGGTTTTGCAAGCCTGGAAAGGAAGTCGTTCTGTAGCTCCTTGTCCGGGGACAGATTGACTATTTCGGTCCAGGTGTCGTCCGGGGCATTGAAATTGTACAGCAGGAATTGCTTGACATAAGGCTTGCAAGGGAGCCAACACACAAATCGGTCTTTCTTTGTCATTTAAAGCATTGATTTTTATACAAATATACAAAATACCGATAATATAGCCAAGGCCTTATACGGATATAGTATAAAAATCGTGCGACAGTGCTTTTGTACATGGTTTATCTTTTATATTGTTGAATGTCAGGCTGTTATAAGTGTACAAAAAGCGTACAAAACCGTACTAATTCTTTCGTTTGCGTACTTTTTGCCGTTTTTTGAAGAAAAGTACAATTCGTGCGCTATTCGTGCACGATTCGTGCGGAATTTGTACGCTTATAAATATTTGTATATCAGAATAATATGTACTTAATTCCGCACATCCGTACGAATGCACGATTTTTTCTCTGTTTTTTAAGGTAGTCCAATTTTAAAAAGAAGAATAAAAAAAGAATAATATACCCCCTCCGGGAATTCTCATGTCTGTTGCCACTTCCATGCACGTTTGTCCGAATCGTTATTATGACGGGTTGGGGGGAGGGGGGAAGGGGCAGAAGAAAAAACTGCATCCGGCTGTACTCACGCACAGCCGGATGCAGACAAATACCTAATATGCACTTTCAAGAATACTCCGCATTGTGTTTTCCGGGAATGTCATCACGGAAAATCTTCCGGATAGAACACCTTGCAGATGAATTCATATTCACGGGGAATGGAACGGACTCCTACAGCCACACACAAGCCTCGCGCCGCCATTTCATACAAGCGCTGGTTGGTGAGTACGGCTCCACGGAAATTGTAGCTGCTGCAGAAAACGAAA
This sequence comes from Bacteroides uniformis, assembly GCF_025147485.1. NCBI lineage: Bacteria > Pseudomonadati > Bacteroidota > Bacteroidia > Bacteroidales > Bacteroidaceae > Bacteroides > Bacteroides uniformis. Next base: position 3,566,440 of record NZ_CP102263.1, read on the forward strand.
TAGGCCGTCGCCAGGTCTATGCCGTAGATGTCGTTCGATATGATTTTCGCTGCATCCGAAGGGATGAGTGCGAAACCGAGCCGTACTGCCAGGCGGCTCAACAGTCTCTTGCGTTCAGCCGGTTCCGGAGAAACGACCACCAATATTTTGTGCTCTTTTTTCAGCATGATTGTTTGCGTAATTCGTTGAAAATATGTATCTTTACATCATAATAAATTGACATATTCTATCCCTTTCTCCATTTCGGGATGAAGCGGTTCCCGGAAGGTTTAAAGCCGGTTGTCCGCCGCACATACTCCATATCATCCGACAGTTCCAATTGTCCTGCATACTTGTCGTAAGGCTGTTCCGCAATGAGAGTCTTCACGATGTCCCGGAACAGTTCCAGGTCTTTTTCCCGGCAACGGTCTGAGATACGGAACCGGCAGCCTTCCGGCAGATCGACACACATCAGATACACCGCATCATAGAACGCCATGAAACGTTCGGGCGCCATCTCGTAGAGCGGCATAAGTCTGGCCATGATACTGGAATGTGTCTCGCTCATCAGAATGCAAGTTTGTTGTCCGGATTGCCAACCGGTAGTTCATGCGGGTCACTCTGGGGTGTCTGCTCTCCGGCTGTCTTGCCTATGGTGAAATACTCCACTCCTCCGGACTTGTCATCTATAACCGGTTTCCCGTCCTTGTCCAGGAAGAGAGGCAGACCGCTTTTGGCGTCATACTTGTGTGGGTTGAACACCCAGCCCTTCCATTCGCAGTATTTTTTTATCTTGTCCTTGAAGGCGGTGGAAGTGATGTACTTGCGTTGCTGCGGATCATAGTTGCAGAAATTGTCATAAATCTCCTTGCGTGGGGTACGGCGACAGTGCTCCTCGCTGCTGAAGTATTCGTCCGCCCAGGATATGATGGTCTCGCCAATCTCCTGCCTTAGCTTACGCTGCTGCAGGCGTTCGCCCGGTGCCTGCACGACCCCGAATTTAAGATAGAGCTGTATGCAGTTGGCCAGCATGTTCCAGGTCAGGTTCCACTGGGTGAAGTCCCATTCGGAAAAGAACAGTACCCCGAAATCATCCATGGGCTTGTGCTTGTCATTATAAAAATCGGAGAAGGCTATCAGCCATTGCCTGTCGGTATAGCTGGAACCGGTACCGCGGATGGCATGATTGGTGGGGATATATACTTTGGGTGATTTGGCGAACGGATAAGTGATACGTGCGCCCCCCTTTTTGTTCACAGTCCAGTCTCCGGTGAGATTGGGGAACAGAAACTCGAAGTTGAAGTTCAGCATGACATCGTCGATGAATACCAGGCGTGTCCGTTCGTCGATGTCATTCCAGATAAAGCTGTCGTTGAAGATGTCCGTCCGTTTCCCGGATATATAGACTGTATCGACAACCTGGCGCATCAGCTCACCGACAAGTGACTTGCCGCTGCGTCCGTTGCTGTCACCGACTTCCGACTGCTTGCCGTCCATGCCGATAACGGCACGTGTCACGTTCGCGTCCTTGCATTCCATCAGCATGTAGCCGATGGCGCACATCTTAGAAAGCAGATGAAGATTGTTTTCAAAGATTTCACTCTCCTCAATCTCTTCCGGCCTCTTTCTCCAGGTGAAATTGCTGGTATTGATAAGGAACTGGAGATAGTGGCATTTCCTGCCTTCCGGAGAGAGTTCGTAGTCATACCTGCCGTCCTTCTCCCTGAATATAATGAGGGGGTGGCCGAGGTACCTGGCATCGGTGTTCTTCCGTTGTTCATCCCATATCTGGTGGGTGATGCTTTCATATCCCACTTCCTTGACCTCATGCTGGGTGATGTGCCAGCAACGGTCACGGAAATAGAAATATTGCTCGTCACGGGACGGGGAGATGAAGTTCGGTTGGATGAAGGCGAGCCTTGACATCTGGAACGGTCCGACGTATTGCGAGCCTCCCTTGAGTAGCTGGTTGTTGACGAAACGGCTGCAGTTCTGTTCGGCAAAGGCGAACATGAAATCGCGTGCGTCTTCCACGTCAATGGTGCGGACTACCGGCGGCTCCAGATGGATATATGTCCAGAGTTTGGTATCGAGCAGGCGGTAACGGCCGATACCCCGGTTCTGGAAAAAGGTCTTGGCGGCCACATAATCATATTCAAACACCGGCACCCTGTTACCGTTCGTTTCCTTGTAGTCCTCATTCCAGAACTTCTCATCCTCATCATAGGGTAGGGCAGATACCAATTTGCCGTTCTCGTCAAACTTCCAGGCATAGCGACCAAAGATAAATTCCGGAAGCTCCTGCAGGACCTCGCGGTGCTGCTCGGCAAATTTTTCATGGCTGTGCAGGTTCCATAATTCCCGTAGTTTCTGGTCATTCCATGTGGTGATTTTGAACACTTCCACATACTTTCCCATTCCGGACTTCTCGTTGCAGGCAAATTCCAGGTCTTCGGCCAGTTCCTCTTCATGACCGGCCAGCTTATCGGCCAAGAGGTCGTCCACTCCCTTGTCGCCTTCATCGTTCTTGTTGATGTGGCCAATGAATATTTCCACCATGATACCGCGGTTCTTCAGCATACGCATATATTCCTTGAAGTTTCGGGCAGCGGAGAAGAAACTGCGTGGTCGAAAATCAACTGGAGCATTGAACTTAATGTTACGGGAGAGGTCATTCCAGTCCGCATCAAAAATGAAAGCCACTTCCTTGACTCCGCAGACAGTGATTATCTTGACAAGATCCTCCGGCAACGCCCCTTTCTGTCCCAGGTTCTGGATGCCGCTGACCGCTATGGAGGGGATACCGTGCTTGCATGCCTTTTCCGCTTTCTTTTCTCCTTCCTGGATGTAGAGTCTTGGGAACTGCTCTTTCCTCTTGTACATCTGCCTCATGCGTTCCGGGATGTATATGGGCGTACCGCTGCCGGCAGGAGACTTGTACTTGAACGGTTTCCCTTCCTTGTCCCGGTGTTCTTCCGGGAATTGCCAGCGGACGCGGTAATACACTTTGAGTTCCTGCTTGCCACGCCCCGGCAGCTTACGGGTATAAGTGACCGGCATGCCGTCCAGGTCGTAATATTCGATGATGACATCATCCCCGTCAACGATATTGCCGTATTCGTCAACGGTTCCCGGACGGAAAGTCTTCGCCTCGAAAATGCTCTGTGTATCTCCCTTCTTGAAGATATGTGCCGTCACGTCCTGATAGGTCAGACCGCTGTCAGCAAGCATACGGGCGCAGAATGTATCGACACTTTCTCCCTTGGCCTCCTTGCTCCGTTTCTTCATTTTTGTGGGTTTGGAAGGTTTCTTCTCCGGTTTGGGGTCCAGCAATACATTGAATTTGCGCGCCAGGTAATCGCATGCCTCCAGGAATTGCATGTCTTCTGCCCTCTGCAGATAGTCCAGCGGTTCTTTGCCTTTTATATCCGGGCAACTGAAGCATTTGAAAATCTGTTTGGCCGGAGAGATATGTAACTTCTCTTGTCCATGGCATTTAGGGCATTCGCATTTATATTCGGCCCCCCGTTTGCGTAGTTCGTGGAAGTCACCGATAACATCAAGGAGCCTGCCTTTGGAAGCCTCCTTGATTCGTTTTATATCGTCTTGAGTAAAGTACATAGTTCTGTATATTGCCGCTACGAATTACACTGTTTCCGGGTTCGGATGGTAGGACTTAAATCTTGCCGAGAAACAGCAAATACGTATCGAGTTCATTTTTCAGTCGGGCATTCTCATTCCTGAGCTGCTCTATCGTGTTGTTCCGGCAGGAAACAGCCTGGTGCAGCCGGCTGATTTCCTGCGAGTAATCAATCTGTTTCTCACTCTTTTCCACCTTCTTCAGCAGTCTTTGCTTTACTTTGCCTATTTCCTGCTCAAGATAGGCGTTCCGCTTTAACAGACTTCTGACTTGGGCCTCCATATGAATAGTGCGCTGCCGCTCCCTACGGTAATCCTTGAGCAGGTATTTGAATAAAGTTCCGATAGGGATATATGGTGTAAGATTTTCTTCCGTCATATGTTGTGGTGATTATCAAGAATGAGATTGGTGTGCCTTAAAACCATCGAGGAACATTTCGGCCATCACTATATTGATTCCGTGATGCTCCTTGAGGTTTTCTGGACGTCCGGTCAATGTCATGCTCAAATTCTCCTTATCATAATCACGCTCCACATCGAAGTATAATTCCTGCCCTCTGTCATCATGGAAAGTAATCCGGCACCTTTCCACCAATCCCCCCAGTTCTGAAGAGTCTAACCACAAGTCCGGCTTTTTATCTACCTTCAGATGACAGTAGCGGTGTACCTTGCCACTTTTTCTGATTAACTCCACTTCGACGATTGTCGCTACCTGATTGGTACGCAGAATGCGTACTTTCTGACCTTTCTTCATTGATATTTCTTTTTTATTGGTATTCATTTCATCTGGTTCTGATGCCAGTAAGAAATCATCTCACTCACATTATGAACCTTGATTTTCGCTTTGATATTCTCCCGATGGCGGTTCACCGTATAAGGTGATATGTGCAGTTCCGCTGCAATATCATCCGTCTGGCAATTGGAAGCGATGAGTCTGAAAACATTCATCTCACGGGCGGTTAGTGCCGTGTCAAGTTCCGGGCGACAAATCACTCCCTCATGTTCGCACTCACCTCGTAGTGGGCACTTTACCTCCTCGAATACGAATTGTCCATCCTTATTGATGTCAAGGTTGTATTGGTCATACTCGCCGAAGTTGCAGCGGATGAAGCGGTGAACTACCCGGAATTCATAATGCCACCTATTCATTGTACTACTGGAGTAAAGTTGCATTAACCTGGCATGTGCTTTCGGGTATCTGTCCCTGATGACAGCAAGCATGTACTCGATGGTCGGGCGGTTGTCCTCACAAAGCACAACTGCCGCATGCCCAAGTTCTTTAATCATCACATCACCTTCGGGGGTGTTGTAGAACTCGATGTTAGTTATCGGCATGAATTTCACAACGTGATGAGTTTGTAATATGTGCTTGCTCCATTTCGCGAACTTGAACTATAGCTTTGCGAATTAGTGAGGGATAAAATGTACCTTGTACATCTACTTTGTACCCACTTGTGAATTCAAAGTGTGCATAAATCTGCTCTGGAGTGTATTTCACATCGCAGACTTTTAATTCTACCTTGAAAAACTCAAAATCCGCATAGGGATTACCACCGAAGGGTATTCTTTTAAATTCCTCCATAATTTGATTGGTTCTTAATTTTGTTGAATTATGAAAATGTTCTCATATAGTTCTCTTTCCAAAGGTTTGAAGGAGTCTTTTCTTAACTTGTCGTAGAATGTAATCAATGACATACCGCTTCTTCTTAGGAACTCATCACGGAGCCTCAGTCTCGTGCTTTTCTCCATCTGGTCGTAATGGTACTTGGGTACCATTTTTTGCTTTTTCTCTTCCATAATCTTAAATATTACGATTGTTATTATTATATTTATAACGCAAAGGTTTAAAATAATAGTCTAATATCAAAATATTAATCCTATTATTTTAATCTTATATTATTATTTAAATCTAGTATAAATAGTATAACATGTTTAATCCTGATAAAATAAGAAGATTATTTGAAGATAGAAAGATCAGTCAAGCACAGTTTTTGAAAGACACAAGTATATCTAAATCAAACTTATATGTTTGGCTTAATAACACTTCGATTCCTGGTGCCGACAACCTGGAAATTATAGCAGATTATTTTAATGTACCAATAGATTATTTTTTTGATAGAGATATAAACTCTTCTGGAATTAATATAGGTCATCAAGTTAAGGGCAATGGTAATAAAATCTCTGGAGATATAACTTTAAGCGAGTGTCGCAAAGAGATAGAGCATCTCAACGCTCTATTGGAGGAAAAAGAAAGAGTGATAACTGAGAAAGAAAGAACAATTCAAATATTAATCCAAAAGCAGAAGTAATATGGATAAAAAAGCGTATCTCTATATTGTTGAAGCTGGGCAGTTCAGTTTTGAGGTGGAAATAAAAGAATTATTAGGGAAAGTAGGAGATACTATTTGCATCAGCACAGACGGAATTGACCCTGATGGATTTGACGTTAAAATAACTTGTATTGAGGAAGATTACTATGTGTATTGTTCAATGCCAGGTGTTGATTAAAACCTCCTTTCCTAAAAGTAATTTAGGTAACAAAAGATATATAATTGACTATCAGCCAGTATGAAAAGTAGTGGCAACGGAATCACAAGGAAGAATGCTAATAGGTTCATTGATAACTTGTTAGCATTTTCTTTTTATACAATCTGCACAACATTTGCACAACTTGCGAATAGGGAAAGAAAAAGCCGGGAATAATTCCGGCTATATTGTTGTTTTAACCCCACCGCTGATTTTGGGAGTTGGGTCGTATTCTGCTTTTTGTCTTCGTTTCTCATCCTCGTCTTTAAGGTACTTGTTCCTTATCTCTTTGATGTCATTCGTCATTCCCCATACCTTGAAGAAGAGGATGATTTGCAGTACTCCGAATATTAGGAGTATGATGGTTAGAAAGTCAACCATAATCAGTCTATTTTATAAATCATTAATAAATGTTTCTGCCGCATTTTTTTCTGATAGGGTAAATTTTTGATATTCATTAATTGCTTGCTCAATAAACCCTTTATTTTTTAATACCCTCAATTTATTAAGAAGCCTCTCAAAAGCATCTTTGTCTATCTGGTCTATTTTCTTATAAGTATCAACTACAAACTCAATAGCATCTGTATCGTTCAATCCGGTTTCATCCATGTAATATTTGCAAGCTTCAGGTATTCTGTTTAACCGAATAAACTTTGCGATTATACTTTCCATAGAATCGTCAGTATTATATGGAATATTATTGTAGTCTGATGCTTGTATTTGAAGATGTGTAGTTTCTTTTATGGTATCTTCAGAACATGGGCATCTGTTTTCTAATTCCTTCTTTGCTATGATTAGCTTTTCTTCAAGAACTTTCTTAGTATAAGCTTCTTGTTCTTCTTGCTCTCTTAACTTTTTTGCTTCGTATTCTTTAGTTTCTTTGACTACTGTAACCTCTGCCGAAATTGCGCTATTATACTTTTCTATAATCCTTGCTTTTTCATAATTGTATTCTTCTTCTGATAGAAATCCTTTTTTCCAATAGTCATGAATGTCACTGAGAGCTTTGTACATGAAGTATCTATCTTCAAAGTTATTTTCTATCATAACAGCAGTTCCAGATGCAGATACCATAAACATGGATTTTCCTCCACCGGAAACTTCGTCAAAGTCTATATGTAATCCAACAATAGCATCAGCCTGAAAAGATTTGGCTTTTGCTTTTAATTCAGCCATTACTTCCTTGTATATGGTGTTTAGCTTGTTTTGATAGGTATTAGAGCGTCCGCCAAAAACATCTGTTAGTGATGCTGCAAAATCAGAGAAAAAATTTGCTCCAATAACTATATTCGCATTTACTACACCTAAGTATCGTTTTATTGAATAATTTTCTATATTATTAGTAGTTGTGATTATCATAATCTTAGATATTTAGTTTGTTCTTTAATTCGTTGAACACATCGGGATTTTCAAGTTCTCCCCAGTAGTATTTCTTATAACTGTCTCGGTCGAAGTTATCTTTCTTCTCATATACAAGTAAATAGTCCTTGTCACATAAGACAATAGCAGAAGAACCTAATAGCCGAGCGTATGAACGTGCTTGCAAGAAGGCTGCTTCTATGTCTTGGTTGTTCTTCATGTGAAGTTTGGCTTCAATCAGAACTTTCGCTTTTTCTTCGTCCGGTTTGTTGTCATAGTGCAAGGCGTAATCCGGGAACACCCGATGTCCTCTCCCTGCTTGAATAGGTAACTGCCGGATGAAGTCTTTCTTTTCATACCATCCCATAGAGTTTAATAACGGCTCTAATAACAGTTGCTCCACATCATGTTCATACTCTATAACTATTCCTTTAGGTAATGTCGGAACGTATAGTTTGGGCAGAACATCAGTGTCAAATCCTTTTGCCTTTATCATTCGCAGGAGTTCCGAATAATCCGCGCCACTCATTGACCATCCGCTTACCCCTTGAAAGTTCTTGCGAACAAGCGGATGATTGGAGAAGTATTTATCTTCTCGGAGTTCTTTCAGGCTGATATGTGGAATATCAATTTTATTCCCTATGTAGGTGTTTCCATAGTAATGAAAGAATGGGTCTATCACTCCATCTGTTTGAGCTATCCATACTCGGGTAATTGCACTAATTGGAGCGGTTTCGTAATGAATGAGAATATCGCCTTTCTTTGTTTCTGGATTCGCTTGCCAAAAAGTAGTTCTAAATAATTCATTTTTATCAATCAATCCACCGATACACCATGCTTGTGTTGGCTGTGGAACGTCTGCTTCTTTTTGGGGCATGAAGTTGGGTGCAAAGTCATATAGGAAAGCGCATAATTCTGCTGGAGAAAGCTCATTCTCTGCCCTAAATCGATAAAACACTTCGCATAAACTCCAGTAGTACATACATCTCGCCTTATAGTTTGATTTCTTTGGGATAGACGGTAAATCTATCTCAAACATATCTGCTATCTTATGTAAATCAAAGAAACGGTAAATAAATATATTAGGGAAGAAAAACTCTGGTGCAAAATAATATAATAAGAATGATGTCCATGTTATGCTATTCAACATCATTTCATAGTCGTTGACTGGTATTAGTACTTCATCATTGTCTGTTAACCCACGAAAAAGAACATCTTCATACTTTTCTTTCGCTTCTTCCAGTGTATTAGGTCTTTCCTCATCTGGAAATTCGCAGATATTGTAACACCATAAGCTTTCACTGATGTTTGATATGGATAGTCTGGATTTGTCATCATTAAACCATAACTTCATTCTTGGATTGTATTTGAAAACCAAATCCATCATCGTATCATTGTTGGATGGTTCCTCAAACTCCTTAATAGCTTTTTGTCCGTCAGAAGATTGCTTATATAGGTTCCATGTGTATTGATTGAATTTCATAGTATTAGTTTTAATAGTTTGTATATTAAACTTTTAAACTATCTTCTTCTTGGCCTTTGCAATTCTATCACATTGAAGATTTGCCTAACTTCTGCCAAATCAATAACTCTGTCAGGATACATATCGTTCAAAGAGTGTATTGTAATAGTATGATTTTCTACATTATGGTCTATTATTCGTTTTACCAAAATTCCGTCTTCATGTACAATAACGAAATCCCATTTCCGGATATGCAATTTAGACTCTGCCCACAGATATGGAGCTATTTCTCTACAAAGAAGTCTGTCTCCTTCAAGGTAACTCTCTTCAGTTCCATCATTCATACTGTCACCTCTTACTTCAAATGCTACATAGTTTCCTTTAGCTTCATGGTCTATTATAAAAGGTATAGTAGGTAGTGTAGCTATATATGCAGCATCTTGAAATCCGCATAAATAACCTGCTTGTGCGTATTGATTTACTAATGGTACGTTTATAATATAGTTTTGGTTTAATGGTATGGCTTCTAGAATTTCTATATTTTCTTTAGATATATTGGAAATAGGCTCTCCTTTTTCATAAAGAATCCAGTCCATATTCCAATGCGGGAAGCTTTTTTTTATCTTTTCTATCGTTGGCTTTCTGAAACTTTCACCTACATTATTTAAGTACCCATTTCCTAATCCAGAGATGGTATAAAATTGATTTGGATTAAGTCCTTCTTTTTCAATTAGATAGAACATTCTTTCTTTTAAAGTCATATAGATATTCTAGGTTTGATTATAGAAAATCTAGCATATTTACAATAATTAACTAGAAATTCTATGCTAGATATAGAACTTCTAGTATATTTGCATCATCATTCAATCACGTAGCAAAGATAAACTAAATGATTGATGATACAAATTGGAAAATCCAGTGTAAGCTGCCCCCTAAAACCAAGCGATTCTGCCCCCTTAAAACATTCAACAATGCCCCCTTAAAAAGTCTTGACCGATGGGGTTATTATTATTTTAGTTTATTTCCCTCTGTATGCAGCCATTTTACGGACACTTTCTCCTGTCAGCTCAATCCGGTGCGCCGTATGTATAATACGATCCATAATGGCATCTGCTACTGTAGGGTCTCCGATTGCATCATACCAATTGTCCGTTGGCAGTTGCGAGGTGATGATGATGGACTTGCGCCCATGTCGGTCCTCTATTATATCGAGCAGGATGGGTCGTTCCTTGGCATCAAGGTTCACAAGGAAGAGGTCATCCAATATGAGCAGCGTGCTCCGTTCGATTCTCTTGAGTTCCGATTCCAGTGTGCCTTTTACTTTTGCCACCTTAAGCGTACCCATAAGTTTCGGAGCATTCGCATAATATGTCCGTATGCCCTTCTTGCAGGCTTCATACCCCATTGCTGTGGCAAGGAAGCTCTTCCCGGTACCGGATGACCCTGTGATGAAGAGGTTCTGTCCCTTGCGGATGAACTCCAGCGATGCAAGCCGCTCCATCTGATTGCGGTCAAGGCCACGCGGGATTGCATAGTCTATCTGCTCGAGGCAGGCCTTGTAGCGGAACGCCGCCCCGCGTATAAGGCGTTGGATGGCTGCATTGGCACGGTAGTCCCATTCCCTGGCAAGTAACATGTGCAGGAAAGAGTCGATTGTCATTGTTTCTGCCATAGTGGAGGTTAGGCTTTCAGTGAAGGCGGCGGCCATGCCGTGCAGCTTCATACGGTTCATCAGTTCGATTGTCAACGTGTTGCGGTCTTTTTCGACAGCTATCGGTGCGGTAAGATTATTTGTTTCCATTGTTGTCTCTATTTAAATGTTTTAATTGTGCGAAGTAGGCTGCTCCGCGGATGTTTTTGTGGATAGATGTTACGGGGACCTCATCGTCAATGTCGTCTTTTGACAGGAAGTCTGCATCATCCCCGCGTTCAAGGATCCGCCTTATCTCCTGATATCCGTATAGGCGCAGTTGCGTGGCGCATGCGCTTGCCGCCACCAACCGTTCCAGCCCGAAGGTCTTCTCCAACGCCATGATGCCTCTGCATGAACGGAACGCCGCGGGAGGATACTTCTTGAGTTCCGCCACCTTGCGCAGATACAGCAGCAGGACGTTATCTGTCTGGCCGGCCCGTTCGTAAATCTGTTCCAGATCCTTTTCATAACTTCCATGACGTCCGGGCAGTCCGTGGGCATCCTTGGTCGTATAGGAGTATGGCGTGTCATCGCGCTGGTGTGTGGTCACCAGACGCAGGCCATGATATATTTCCAGCGTGTCCGCATCATAGACAATCTCGACACGTTTGCCTATATACTCTTTCGGTACGCTGTAATGGTGAAGCCTGAAGGTGACATAGCCGTTACGCATTACTGTTGCGGAGCGTCGCTCTTTCATCTGATGGCGTATGGCGGGAAGCGGGCGGAGGCAGTCGGACTCAATCTGCTCGAACTGTTCCCGTCTGGACTGGGGACGCCCGCTCATCCTGCGTCCGTTGAAGGCCGAGAGCGATTCGGATATGGCCGCATTCAGAGACTCCAGCGAGTGGAATACAAGACCCTCGATGTCAGCGTAGACGGATCGGTAAAGTAGCTTCACGGCATTCTCCACCAAGGCCTTGTCCTTTGGATGACGTACCCGTGTGGGGTATACGGTACATCCGTAGTGTTCGGCAAATGCCGCAAACTCCTCGTTGATTACCGGCTCGTTACGGTCGCTGCGGGTTACCGCCGATTTGAGGTTGTCTGGTACGATCGCCATCGGAACCCCGCCGTAAAAATGAAGCGCGTTCTCACACGCCTTAATCAAGTCCTGTCTTGACTGGGACCAGACCGCCTCACAATAGGTATAGTGGCTGCACGGAAGTATGGCCACGAACACTTCAACGCTGCGACATTCACCGCTTTCACTGTCAACGACTTCCAGTTTGTCACCGGCGAAGTCGATATACATCTGGTCTCCGGCATAATGCTCGACATGGCCTACGACATGTGTCACCATACGGTAACGCATGAGATAGTTGCCGAAACTGGCATGTCTGTATCCGTCAGGATGGGTCTCGCGGTACTCTTCGTACAGGGTTTTCACTGTTACGCCTCGGCGGCTAAGCCGGGCAGCATACTCAGGAAGGAGTGCCTCAAGCTCAAGCTGGCGTTGTGACGGTTCCCTGTTACGGCCAACACCTTCAGAGAACATTTCCTGGATGCGAGCGGAAGGCATGGCGGCCAACTCCTTTATCGGTATACCACACTCTTGAAACAGGCGCACATATCTGCGCACCGTGTTGCGGGAAAGCTCAAAGCTCCTGCTTATCTGCTTTATCCCCATCCCCAATGCGTAACATTGGAGGATGTTTGCTATCTTTGTTGTCATAGTAGAAATGATTTTATCCCACCGGTCAAGACGGGAATCAAATCTACGAAAAATCCCCTGCCGGGCATTGCCAAGCAGGGGTATTTTTATATTGGAATCAAGGGGGTAGGATTATTTTAGCACAAGGGGGCAGAATCGCTTGGTTTTAGGGGGCAGCTTACACTGGATTTTCCAACTATCATTTTTTCCCGTTACTGAAGCTAATTGGAGATGTAGAGGGTTTCATGGGTAAGGTTAAGGACAGAATGGTCAAACTTACGGGTGAAGGTGCGGATGCTCAATATCTGACGTGGAATCAGGTGCCAGATACCGTAAAATTTGAAGCAGAAACACTCACTAATATGGCTTATGATATGTCAAACACTCCAAGAATATCCTTTGAGACGTTGAAGGGGGTAGGCAAAGCATCAGGAACCGCTTTCCGCTTTATGTTCATGGGTGCACATATGGCGGTAGAAAATCACGGTGAGGTTATCGGTGAGTTCTTGCAGCGGAGAGTAAATTTCATTGTTTCCGCTTTAGGCTCTATCAATCCAACCGAGTTTAGCAAGGCATCGCAGACCATTGACATAGAAACAGAACTGGTTCCATATATGATTGATGATTTGAATGACAAAGTGACTACTGCCGTTTCCGCTGTCAGTGGTGGCATTTGGTCCACACGTGAGGGGATTATGTTTGCCGGGAATGCTGATAGGGTAGAAGAGGAGCTTGTAGAAATCAAGGAGGAGCAAGCGGCAAAGAATGAGCAAATCGGAAATAAGGGACAGAAAAATGCCTCTTAGTCAGAAAAATTATGGGGATTATAATTTTAGTACAAGAAAAATAGAATATTTTGCGGCAACATCAAAGAATTGCCGCTAATTTTTTGCTTGAATAGTTGTAGGTAATTAAATAATTACCTATATTTGTAGGGTAATCAATAGAGAAAGGTATGCCAACGATATTTATTTTATTTGGTTTTCGTTTTATGTTTTACGCTAATGACCATGAGCCTATACATGTTCATGTAATCAAAGGGGATGTAAGTGCTAAATTCACTTTATTTCCAGTTACATTAATCAAAAATAATGGCTTGAAGTCATCTGAACTGAAACTTGTAGAATCAGTTATAGAAGAAAATCAAGAAGTAATAGCAGAGCATTGGAATAAATTTTTTAATAAATCAAAATAAGTGGTTATGGAAAATATCATAGTTGAAAAGGTATGGTTGACTGATACGGAGGTATGGATACGTACCACTGACGGGAAGGAGGCATGTGAGAAGTTTTCAGATTTCCAAAGGCTGAAATGGGCTACTCCTGCGCAGCGCGCAAATTTCACAACGAGCCATGACGGAATACATTGGAGAGAGCTTGATGAAGATTTGAGTTTTGAGGGATTCTTTCGGGAAAGGAAATCCAATCCTCTTTATGATTTATTTATAGCTCATCCTGAATTGAATGCTGCTGCCATAGCACGACGTTTAGGTATTTCTCAGAGTTTGTTTGCTCAATATGTAAGTGGAACAAAGAAGCCGTCTAAGAAACGTTTTGAAGATATTATAGAAACAATACGTTCAGTAGGGCGTGAATTAATGGCTGTACCGGCATAAGTTACAATACTTTATTTAGGCGTGATTCCATTCGGTTTCACGCCTTTTTTATACCATTTTACGACAATCGTTTTATTGTCGTGTATCACCTATCTGATAATTTTTCACCTTCTTTATAAATAACGAAATTTACCGTAGAAATTTATAAATCAAATTCATACGGTATGACAATCTTAGAACAAATCTTGGCAGGGCTGCAACAGAAATTCGCTGGGGTGGACACTGCTATCTTAACCCGAATTGCCACTAAGAAGGCAGAGGGTGTAACGGACGAGACAAAGGTAAACTCCATTATTGAGGGTATCAGCTTTTCGGACGTGCTTAATTCCTATGGTGATTTCCGTGCCGGGGATGCTTCCAAGACCGCAGTTTCCAACTACGAGAAGAAACATAACCTTAAAGACGGTAAGTCAATTGAGAATCCTAATCCCAATCCTAACCCTAATCCGAAGCTGGAAGATAAGACGGACGACATGGCGGCTATTATTGCTAACGCAGTGAGTGCAGCCGTTAAACCTCTTTCTGATAAGCTGGAAAATCCAGTGTAAGCTGCCCCCTAAAACCAAGCGATTCTGCCCCCTTGTGCTAAAATAATCCTACCCCCTTGATTCCAATATAAAAATACCCCTGCTTGGCAATGCCCGGCAGGGGATTTTTCGTAGATTTGATTCCCGTCTTGACCGGTGGGATAAAATCATTTCTACTATGACAACAAAGATAGCAAACATCCTCCAATGTTACGCATTGGGGATGGGGATAAAGCAGATAAGCAGGAGCTTTGAGCTTTCCCGCAACACGGTGCGCAGATATGTGCGCCTGTTTCAAGAGTGTGGTATACCGATAAAGGAGTTGGCCGCCATGCCTTCCGCTCGCATCCAGGAAATGTTCTCTGAAGGTGTTGGCCGTAACAGGGAACCGTCACAACGCCAGCTTGAGCTTGAGGCACTCCTTCCTGAGTATGCTGCCCGGCTTAGCCGCCGAGGCGTAACAGTGAAAACCCTGTACGAAGAGTACCGCGAGACCCATCCTGACGGATACAGACACATGCCAGTTTCGGCAACTATCTCATGCGTTACCGTATGGTGACACATGTCGTAGGCCATGTCGAGCATTATGCCGGAGACCAGATGTATATCGACTTCGCCGGTGACAAACTGGAAGTCGTTGACAGTGAAAGCGGTGAATGTCGCAGCGTTGAAGTGTTCGTGGCCATACTTCCGTGCAGCCACTATACCTATTGTGAGGCGGTCTGGTCCCAGTCAAGACAGGACTTGATTAAGGCGTGTGAGAACGCGCTTCATTTTTACGGCGGGGTTCCGATGGCGATCGTACCAGACAACCTCAAATCGGCGGTAACCCGCAGCGACCGTAACGAGCCGGTAATCAACGAGGAGTTTGCGGCATTTGCCGAACACTACGGATGTACCGTATACCCCACACGGGTACGTCATCCAAAGGACAAGGCCTTGGTGGAGAATGCCGTGAAGCTACTTTACCGATCCGTCTACGCTGACATCGAGGGTCTTGTATTCCACTCGCTGGAGTCTCTGAATGCGGCCATATCCGAATCGCTCTCGGCCTTCAACGGACGCAGGATGAGCGGGCGTCCCCAGTCCAGACGGGAACAGTTCGAGCAGATTGAGTCCGACTGCCTCCGCCCGCTTCCCGCCATACGCCATCAGATGAAAGAGCGACGCTCCGCAACAGTAATGCGTAACGGCTATGTCACCTTCAGGCTTCACCATTACAGCGTACCGAAAGAGTATATAGGCAAACGTGTCGAGATTGTCTATGATGCGGACACGCTGGAAATATATCATGGCCTGCGTCTGGTGACCACACACCAGCGCGATGACACGCCATACTCCTATACGACCAAGGATGCCCACGGACTGCCCGGACGTCATGGAAGTTATGAAAAGGATCTGGAACAGATTTACGAACGGGCCGGCCAGACAGATAACGTCCTGCTGCTGTATCTGCGCAAGGTGGCGGAACTCAAGAAGTATCCTCCCGCGGCGTTCCGTTCATGCAGAGGCATCATGGCGTTGGAGAAGACCTTCGGGCTGGAACGGTTGGTGGCGGCAAGCGCATGCGCCACGCAACTGCGCCTATACGGATATCAGGAGATAAGGCGGATCCTTGAACGCGGGGATGATGCAGACTTCCTGTCAAAAGACGACATTGACGATGAGGTCCCCGTAACATCTATCCACAAAAACATCCGCGGAGCAGCCTACTTCGCACAATTAAAACATTTAAATAGAGACAACAATGGAAACAAATAATCTTACCGCACCGATAGCTGTCGAAAAAGACCGCAACACGTTGACAATCGAACTGATGAACCGTATGAAGCTGCACGGCATGGCCGCCGCCTTCACTGAAAGCCTAACCTCCACTATGGCAGAAACAATGACAATCGACTCTTTCCTGCACATGTTACTTGCCAGGGAATGGGACTACCGTGCCAATGCAGCCATCCAACGCCTTATACGCGGGGCGGCGTTCCGCTACAAGGCCTGCCTCGAGCAGATAGACTATGCAATCCCGCGTGGCCTTGACCGCAATCAGATGGAGCGGCTTGCATCGCTGGAGTTCATCCGCAAGGGACAGAACCTCTTCATCACAGGGTCATCCGGTACCGGGAAGAGCTTCCTTGCCACAGCAATGGGGTATGAAGCCTGCAAGAAGGGCATACGGACATATTATGCGAATGCTCCGAAACTTATGGGTACGCTTAAGGTGGCAAAAGTAAAAGGCACACTGGAATCGGAACTCAAGAGAATCGAACGGAGCACGCTGCTCATATTGGATGACCTCTTCCTTGTGAACCTTGATGCCAAGGAACGACCCATCCTGCTCGATATAATAGAGGACCGACATGGGCGCAAGTCCATCATCATCACCTCGCAACTGCCAACGGACAATTGGTATGATGCAATCGGAGACCCTACAGTAGCAGATGCCATTATGGATCGTATTATACATACGGCGCACCGGATTGAGCTGACAGGAGAAAGTGTCCGTAAAATGGCTGCATACAGAGGGAAATAAACTAAAATAATAATAACCCCATCGGTCAAGACTTTTTAAGGGGGCATTGTTGAATGTTTTAAGGGGGCAGAATCGCTTGGTTTTAGGGGGCAGCTTACACTGGATTTTCCACTTACTAATGTAAACGAATACTTTTTCAGCAACGATAAAACGAGGATAGCCATGTCCGGAGACGGTAGACATATCTATTGCTCATGCTATATGGCAAATGTGGGATTATTGCGTTCTACGGATTTTCTGGAGACGGCAGAACCTTTCAAGCCTGATAATTGCTATTCCGTGTACTCGATAGCCTGCAACGGCAGGGGGAATCTGGTCGCTATTGTATGCAAGAATAACAATAACAAATATGATTTGATGCTTTCCGGGGATTATGGGAAGACATGGTGGGTCTCCAATGGATTAAAAGACAGTACTGTGCCTCTCATGGGTGTAGAAATGTCTCATTCTGGTAGATACATAGTGGCATATGCATCATCCCCTAATTATACTGTCCATGAACTATATGTATCTTCCGATTATGGAGAAACTTTTAGCAGTGAAATATTCAGGGGACCTATCACAAAGATTGCCATTTCCGGTGACGGCAAATACATGTTGTGTTGCTGCAATAGGGAGAGTTCATCAAAGTTATACTATGCCTATTATTCCGGGGATTATGGGAAGACATGGACTAAAATTACCGATTCGAGTTTCTCCGCCCGTACATTGGCCATATCCTATGACGGGAAATATATGGTTATAGAGGGGGGGTACTCTTATTCCGGTGCACGTATATCCGCTGATTACGGAAAAACCTGGGCATTGAAACATTCCGTTATTGGAAATAGCTTTGCTTTGGGGCTTTCGTCTGACGGAAAGTATGCGATAGCACAGGAAAGTTCTTCTCCGTATCGTATGTTCAAATCTTCGGATTATCTGGGCTCATTTACTGAAATAAATACGGCACCGCTTACATCAGGTATTAGAGCGAATTACCGATTTATCATAATGAATAAAAATAGGCTTTAACAATAATGCAATATATACATATTTATTCAGAGGAGAAAGTTGTCCGTCTTGATTTTGAACTGGACGGAAACTATGAAGTGGGTACAACCTATGAGGATTACCTGAATGGAGCCTGGGTACCGTTGAATGCGGAACAAAAAGCATTTTATGAAACCCATCCGGCAGCGTCTGCAAAGGAAATTCTTGAATGTGAATTAATCCCTCCCTATGAGCCGACTTTGGAGGGTGTGAAGAGCGCGAAGGTCAATGAAATTGCTGTTTACGACGGGTCCGATGCCGTGAATTCCTTTACGCTTGGTGGTAAGCGGATGTGGCTTGACAAGGATACGCGGGTAGGACTGGTGAACTCAATTACTATCGAGCAGGCTGTGGGTAAGGAGACAACCGTGCTGTGGTATGATACCGTGAAGTATGTAATCCCCATTCCTCTTGCCTTGCAGATGCTGGCCGCACTGGAACTGTATGCCTTGGAATGCTATAATGTCACGCAGGAACATCTGGCCGTGGTTATGGGACTTGCTACGAAAGAGGAGGTCGGAGCATATGATTACACTTCTGGTTATCCTGAAAAATTAGTGTTCAACCTTTAAATTGATGGCTTATGATTTACTTATATTTTATGTCGCTGTTTTTGCTCACTATGTACATAATGTATGCGGTGAGAGTGTGCGGAGTGCCTTGGAGCTTGTCTGATACCTACTATCAGTTGAAGAAGCGGAATCGTCCGGCATGGCTGTTCCAGATAGCTATGATTGTTCCTGCCATGCTGCTTATGCCGGTGTGGATTGAATGCTCATCGGAGAACCTGCAATGTTTGGCATTTCTTGCTTGCGGTGGGCTGATGTTCGTCGGGACAGCCCCGCTGTTCAAGGAGGAATTTCAGAGCAAAGTACATTATGCAGGGACAGTAATAGCCGGATTAGCTACAATTCTTTGGGTTTGTCTCTCCGGTATGTGGTACTTGCCTGCGGTTGCTTTCCCGATAGCCGTTGTTATCATGTTGAGATACCGGAAATGGCTGTTCTGGGCAGAGATGGCAGCGTTTGCTTGTGCTTATGTGGGGGTGCTTATAATTTGTATCGATTGTTAAACCGGGAGAAATGGAAATGAATGATTGGATTATGTTGGTGACCGCACTCGGTGGCATTGAGGGCATCAAGCAGCTTGTTAAGTGGTGGATGTCGCGCAAGACCAATGCGCGTATTGAGGATGCCCATGCGGATGTTGAGGAGTTCAAGGCATTACGGGAGTACAACGAGTTCCTGCAGAAGCAGCTTTCGGAGAAGGAACAGCGGTTTGTGGAACAGACTGACCGGCTCCGTAAGGCACAGGATGAGCTGTTTACACTGAAGGAGACTAATTCTGACTTGAAACTGGAATTGGCACTGAAACGGTGTGAGAGAAAGAAGTGCGGTGACAGAGAACCGCAAAACGGATATTAATTAAAGATTAGAAGAGGAGGAAAAGAAATGAGTGTACCAAGAGGATTGAGAAACAACAATCCCGGCAACATCCGTCTGAGCAAGGACAAATGGCAGGGATTGAGAGAGAGACAGGAAGATAAAGAATTCTTCCAGTTCGTCAGCATTGAATGGGGCTACCGTGCGTTGATGCGCACGTTGCAGAACTACCGGTGGAAACACGGGATGAAAACCATTAGTGATTTTATAACCCGATGGGCACCGCATAAGGAAAACGATACCGGAGCTTATATCCGCAAAGTATGCCGTGAAATGGAGGTGCCAAACACCTATATCCCGGACATTGAGGACAAGGCAACGGTGTGCGCTTTTGCCGCTGCCATCTCGTTGGTAGAAAACGGCATCCCGGCTGTGATGGAGGACGTAGAGAAAGGATGGAAACTGTTATGAAACGGTTGCCTTGGATATTGGTTGCGCTGCTGGCGGTTGCTTGTGTGGCGGCTTGGCTTCGCCCGCATGAGCAGCCTCCGGCTGAAGTTCGTGTAGAAACGAAGATAAAGACGGTTGTCAGGGTAGATACGATGCTTATCTCTGCGCCGATGGCTGTGTTCTGGCGTTTCGTGCCGGATGATACGACACGGATAGGTGATACCTTGCTTCATCGCCGACAAGTAGTGTATTCAGACAGCTCGTATCGGGCTGTGGTGAGCGGATATGTAGACCCTCGGCTGGATAGTTTACAGGTATTTCCTAAGACGGTGTATCAGACGGTGACGAATGATATATACCATCCAGTCGCCATCAAGTCGAAGAAGAAGCGGTGGGGATTTGGCTTGCAGGCTGGGTATGGCCCGGGTGGATGGTATGTCGGTGCCGGAGTGAGTTATAATTTGTGGCAATGGTAAGATGATATAAAAAAGACTATTTTATTCATTTCTTTTTGTTTGTGTATTCAATTAATTTTGTATTACTTTGTAGTTGTTTCATTATAAATAGATATCACATGGCTTTTTTACAAGATGTATTTAAGGATTCTGGAGTTCCAACATATACTTTTGTCGAACCCAATGAATATATTAAAATTGTTGTGACTTTGAGTACTAAAGGTAGATGTTTAGTTGTAGAAGGTCCTTCTGGTATCGGTAAGACTACTTGTGTTTTAAAAGCGCTTGAATACTTAGGTATGGGAGATTCAATCCAATTGTTAACTCCTCGGAAAAAGAAAGATATATTATCAATAGAAAAAATATTGGATAATAATGAGAATATTGGAACTGTCATAATTGATGATTTTCATTTGTTATCCATAGAAAATAAGAATAGATTATCAGACTTAATGAAAACTATTGCAGATGAAGATAGAGAAGATGTAAAACTTGTCTTAATTGGAATCAATAGAGCAGGCGATAGTTTGGTTAGTTTGGCTCCCGATTTAAATAATAGAATTACAACTGTTAAGTTTGAAGTGAATCCAGATTCTAAAATATTAGAACTAATTGAAAAGGGAGAAGTGGCTCTTAATGCTAGAATAAAATATAGAGAACAAATTGTAAGAAGGTCGAATGGAAGTTTTCATATAGCTCAACTTATCTGTAAGGAACTTTGTATTATCGAAAGAGTTATAATGACGCAGGATAATAAAAAGGAGCTAAATACTGATATAAATTATGTTGTTGATAAGATAATGACTGATTTATCTCGAGTTTTTGAAGTAAAGGCTAGAGAGTTTGCAATTGGTTCTAGATTACGAAGTAGTGGTCGGGCACCTTATTTTCATCTCCTTTATTGGCTTTCTGAGTCTAAAGATTGGACAATTAGAATGGCTGATATTTATTTAAAATATCCTACTCATAAAGCTAGTATTTCTCAAGTAGCAGATAAGGGCTTTTTGTATAAGCTAATCAATAACAGTGAGAACATAAAGTCCGTTATTCATTATGATGAATATTCAAAAGTATTAACTGTTGAAGACCCTAAATTCATGTTTTATTTGCAAAATCTGGACTGGACAGATTTTGTTAAACGAATAGGCTTTAGTAAAATCAATTTTGATAAAAAATACGATTTTGCTTTATCTTTTGCTGGAGAAGTACGAAGTATTGTAGCTGAATTGGCTATATTATTATTTGAGGAACATGAGTGTTCTGTTTTTTATGATTTTAATGAGCAGCACAAAATTATTGGAGAAGATTTAACTGATTATTTTGAACCAATATATAAGTCTGATGCTGAGTTTATTATTGTTTTTCTAGATAGGAATTATCCTCGGAAACTATGGACTAATTTTGAATCGGACAAGTTCAAGGAAAGGTTCGGTGAGCATGCTGTGATTCCTATAATTTTTAAAGGATGTGAGCCTACTCAGTTCGACAAGTTGGCTAACATTGGCTATCTTTCATTTGATCCAGAAAAAGAGCAGAGTGAGCAAATAAAAAGTATTGCAGATATAATTGTTAAAAAATTAGATGAAAAAAGAAGAAATGAACCATCCTGATTCTTTTTACAACCCGGCCATTGATAGATTGTATCGGTTGAAGGAAGTAATAGAAGGGGCGGCTGAATAAGCTGCCTTTATATTCATAAGCAACAATTCATATCTATTGTGTGTGACATATCCCGGCTTTCGTCGGGATTTTTTTCATTTGGGCCCTTCCTTTTATAAAAATTCCCTCAAGTCACGTAGGGAATTTCAGAAAAGCAGTTGTCTTTATTGTAGAATCCGGTATATAGTGTTAGTATAGTCCTTCTTTCAGCCATTGCAGTTTCTTTATACTGGATTTACAGAATGTTCCAACATTGTGTGCTCTAATTGATTGTATATATTGAAAGGAACATGCTGGACCTCAGCTTTTATGCGGCTGAGGTTTTGTCGGAGACAAGAGTGCGTTGTTGAACGTGCGATGGAAATATGTGTTTAACCAAATTATTAGTTATGAAAAAAGAGTTTTGTATGGTAATTGCATTTGCTATGGCTTTAGCCGGGTTATTTATGCTTATGTTTATGTCATTTGATTAGTGAATGTCTGTTTGTTGACTGTTTTATAGAAGGGGCAGCTTATTCAGCTGCCTTGTTCCATTTCCCAGGAATTAAGTAATCCATATTGTGTAATTATTCCCCATGTGTGGTACTCAGTTCCACATATTTCCACACATAATTATTCCTTCTTGTTTTTATAATATGCTGATGTATAATGTATTATGTGCTGATGTACATCATGGCATATCGTTTGTCCTATAGTTAATACAAAAACTATATTTATTTACTTAAAACTTACGATTATGAAAAAAGTATTGGTAGCATTAGCAATGGTTATGGGATTAGGCAGTTCAGTAGCATTTGCTTACGTGGTTTCTGGAACACAGTCTGTAGAGCAAACTCAGCAAAATCCTCAGGATGAGTTCACAAAAGTGGAAGTAAAAGACTTGCCTCAGGCAGTTATGAATGTCTTGGCTAAGGACTATGAGGGGGCTGTAATAAAGGAGGCTTTCATTTCCGAGAAAGAAACCGGTAAGATTTATAAGGTTGTGTTGACCATCACCGAGGAAAATCAATCCACTGAAGAAGTAACGGTACTTCTGAATGAAAAAGGAGAAACTGTAGAATGAATGGAAACCCTGTAGTGGTTCGGCATCCATCTACAGAGATGATTCGAGATGCTTTTATGTCTATCTCGTTAATGCGAAAGGGGCGGCTGAATAGTCGCTCTTTTTGTTTATATTGTAATAATAGTTCGTTTCTTTTTCGTCAGAAATTCCTATTATAGAGGGTTGTTTTATACAAAATAATGTTTATATTTGTATTCTAATCCCTATTGTATTATGAATGACAAACAACAACTTCTAATTGATTGTATTTCCCTTCTTCCCGTTATAGGCATTCTGGTTTTGATAACTGTTGCCAATGACCAGCTTGTTACTATGGTTGCTGCCTATGTGCTTTGCGGAGAACTCTTATGCGTATTGGTTAGCAGGATATTAAATTTGTACTATATTGATGTGGCTTTTGTTTGGTTGGGTGGGATTATGCTTTGGTTGTGGTATTGGCTCTGGTTGGAGTCAAGCCATGTAGTGATGGAGATTGTGGAAAAGGCAGTTGAATGAATCGCTCCTCTTTCAGTAAAAATCCCCGTAGCGGCTCAACTACGGGGATGGTGTCAAATAACAGAGTATCAATATGAGATACTAAGTGAGCCTATTCCATTACAGATAAATCATCGTCAACTTCATACTGATTACAGCCAAAAGCCGCACACATTAAAATAAAACGTTCTTTTATACCTAATCCGGTATATCTGTCTACAGCTCCGCTGCCTTTTGCATGAAGTCCTGCTGCGTATTTATCTATCTGAACTTTATTCATTAAATCTACATGAGTTTTACGGGCAAGTTTACTGCTTGCAATCTCATATATGGATTTGTACTCATTTGTTCCCAATGCCGCACTAAACATTGCCACTTTCCGGCTAATCTCACAGTATTCAAGTAGTTTTTTTATTTGATAATTGTACCCGGTTTCACCATTGCCATCAGGATAATAGGGTAACAAAGCATTGCTTGGTAGCCTACCTTTATACTTCATAATAATATTATAAGCAATACGAATGATGGGAGTTTTTATCTCAGTGCGTATAAGTCCATCCTTGTGCGTTTTTTGAGGTAAATAATGAATGTAAGGTATTCCTTCTTCAATGCTGATATTATCAAAAGTGAATCGTCTGAAATCACCTATACGGCAACCGAAACAACATTGAACAACGAATACATCTTTTACTCGCTGCAATGTTTCGGGACATTCTTTGTGGACTACTTCATTGAATTCTGTTTTGGTGAGAAAGAAAGGCTCGTCATATTGTTGCTTCATAATGGACTCTTTTTCTTTTCCTATCTTCCGGAAAGGAGATACGGGAATAACATCATTACTTTCAAGCTCCACCATAAATGCTTGTAATAATAATAGTTTCTCAGCAATTGTATTCTGGCTTCTTTCCTTTGATGGTATATTCCGCTTATTCATTTCTGCGTACAGTTCTGGAAATTTTTCAACCAGAGTGTATTCTTTGCGTAGAAAATCACGAAAATTTAGAATATGTTCCTTATTGAATTCATTGACCGGCAACCCGTCAATGCCATTGATAATGAGGAATCGAGTCAGTTCCCTTATCACTACATCGTAATGTTTCTTTCTGCCAGGACCTATTACACCTGCATTTAGCCATCCGTCAACATAGCGTTGGAACATACTACACATGGATTCCTCTTCACTGCTGATGTTATATTTTTCAGGATGTAAGTGCTGGTCTATTAAGATTTCCAGTTTTTCACTGGTTAATTCTTTGTTGCTCCCATAAATGGATAAAATTAGATTCTTCCGTTCTTCAATAGATGTATTAAATGATGTTCTTATGTCTAACTTTATAATACTTTTAGCCTTATATTTTTCAGTCTTGGCATCCCAAAGAGTAGGAGAGACCATAATATCTGATTTGTGGAATAACTGTACATTGCGTCCATCAGATAATCGAAATCTGATATTTACCTCTTTATCTTTCTTCCCAGTTCTTATAAATGCTTTTACTGTAGTCATATATTCTCTGTTATATCGGTTGTGCAAATATACATAAATTGCACAACTCAGTTCAAATATTGCACAACATAATGCAATGGCATGCAATATAATATTTTTATATTACTCTGATTTTTAATATAATGTTATATGTATTGGTTTTATAGTATTTTACATTCCGAATCGCAACGGAATCACAAGGAAAAAACCGCAAATGGCTAATAAAAAGCTTTTGCGGTTTTCTTGTTTTAGAATTAGAAAATGTCCGCATTTTGTCAGCATAGGTTGTAATGGGAAACAAATTGGAGTATTTGGTTTACATTGCAGGCAAGATTTATTTGCGATACCTGGAGAAAAAATTATCAATCCAACGGACTAGATATACTATAATAACTCCGGCTATGACCATACTGATAATACGTACCAACATAATTTATAGAATTAAAGATTTGTTTTTATAGAATAATAATGTGCAAAGATAATTGATTGGTGGAGAAACAAAAACTCTGGAAAGGATATAAAGATAGGAATTAACGCATATTTTCACGGATATAATCTTCTATTGTAAAATCACTCTTATATCTAGATATTTCCGGATTCTTCTCTACAGTCGTAATGCAACGTTTTTCTTTACCAAGTACCAACCGGTTTAGGAAGCTCAGGATGTCATGACGATTATCCTTCATAGGAGAATAGGATAGGGAATGTCCTATACCTTCCGCTATATAGAAATAGTATGCTGTCTCTTTTTCTTTCAGTTGCATACAGATAAAGTTTGAGCCCCATAGCCCCATTTCCTCTACTACTGCCTTAGTAAAAGGAACCGTGCTGTCGGCATCACCATGGAACAACATAAGAGGACAAGGGGACATTATCCATTTTGGAATACCATTGGCACAGATTACTCCAGAAAAGGAAATGACCCCTGCATAATTGAAATTGGCAGGTAATCTGTCCGCAAAAGCCGTTTGATTGCAAATCTCATACTCTGCTTGAAGGGCAGTTATCGCACCTGCACTCGAACCGCAAGCTATAATTTGTGCAGGATTTATTTGCCATTCTACACTATGCTCAATTATATAATTTGTAGCATCACCAAAATCTTCTACAGCACAAGTGATTGCTTGTTGCAGGGCAGAAGAGAATCCTTGCAAGTCCGAATACTCCGATTTATCTATATCCTTTAATTGGGTACGGTAATCTGTTGATACTACCACATAGCCGGCTCGTGCCCAAAAATGAAAATAAGAAATGTAATCGGGATTATCTCTTCTCCCGCCTTTGAAACCTCCCCCAAATGCAAAAAGAATGACGGGCTTTGATTGTGTCCCTTGTATTTGATCAATCATTACATACTTGTCCAGTTTCAGAGTATCAGCCTTTTTGATGGCAAAAGTATATGTTTGCTTGTCAATATGCTGTGCATGCACAACAGTAGCTATACTCAATAATGAGCATGCCATCAAGATAAAAATAAAGCGTTTTCCCATATTCAGTTTATTCTATTAATGCTGCGTGGATTATCTGACCTACAAAGATAGAATAAAACTATAACTAAAAAGGGGAAAGATGACATTTAGACATAAAAAAAGGCTATCTATCCCAGACAGCCAATCTTTTTTATTAACCTTAAATCTAATACTATGAAAAACACAGTACAAAGATACGTACTTGCAGGAGATATCCAAATTTTAGCGGGTAATCAGCGGATATTATAACATGGTTTAGTAGAATATTATTTCCGTTAACTATTAACATAAATAATATTCAATTTAACAGAAGAAGGAATTAATATTCCTCATCAGTGATTGCAAACTTTAGTCATGTCCACTGTAAATCCACCATTGGCGGGTATAAATTTTCCTTTTCTTTTAAGAAATTCTATCAGGGTATCTACATCCATATTGTTGGCAGAGCAGGTGAAAAAACGCTGCTGCTCGCCGAATTTTTGGATAATGGCTTCTCTCAATGATAACTCAGTATAACTATTACCTTCCATCATGTGAAGGACTTCATGTGCATGTAATTGTTCCATAATCTTTTTTTGTGGCAAAGATAATATGATATTCTAAGTATAAGTGTAACATATGTGACAAAGTCCAACACACATATCCGGATATTTGCTTTTACGTAAAATAACACTTGTTACGACTATGCTAAAAACCTCAAAAAAAGTAAAAAGGTTTTGCTTCTATACCATTGTAAACTAACTTTGGGAATCAACTTTTAAATGAATTAAAGCATATGAAAAAATTAATCTTATCTATTGCACTATGTTGTGCAGCTACGAATTTCTTTGCGCAGAATGCTGACCCTGCCCAGTTGGTCAACGATGGTAAGGCTGCTCTTGAAGCTAAAAATTACCAGGAAGCTTACACAAAATTTAGTACTTATCTGACACAAACAAACAACCAAGATTCCGTAATTGCATATAACTGTGGCGTTTGTGCCGATAAGATAAAGAAACCTGCCGAAGCTTTGAAGTATTTTGATATTGCTGTACAGAAAAAGTATAACCTGGCAAATGCTTATATAGGTAAAGCCGGTGCTTTGAAAGATTTGAAGAAAAATGATGAGTATGTTGCCACTTTAAAGGAAGGGCTGGAAGCAAATCCCGGTAATAAGACATTGACTAAATTGTATGCCACTTATTACGTAAATCAAGGTATCATGGCGCAGAAAGCCAAAAAGATGGATGCAGCCGAAGAAGCATTTAAACAAGCCATAGCTATCCAAGCAGATAATGTAAATGCACTTAACAGTCTGGGTTCTTTGTATTATAGTAAGGGTGCCAATACCATGAAAACAGATGTAGAAAAAGCAAAAGTTGAATTCAAGGAAGCCAAAGAATATTTGGATAAACTTATTCCATTGCTCTCTGCGGACAAACCAGCTCAAAAGAAGATGATGGATAATGCAAAAACGATGTTGAACTTCATCGACAGTCAAGTGAAATAAAAGACTCATATATAAAAAAGAGGCAGATATCAATTCAGATATTTGCCTCTTTTTTTGTGTTATGAAATGACTATTTAGTTCTTCTCAGTACAACAGCTGTACGTGCCGGTATGTAAAGCTTCAGCCACTCCTTCTTGTCTTTTTTGTAAAGCGGGTCGTGAATGGTAAAATGTTTGATGGTATCATCCGTCAAACCATTACCGCCATAATCTGGATTATCTGTATTCAAAATAACTTCATAAGTTCCGGCAGGAACCAAGAAACCGTAATCAGTAAAAGACTGCTTAGGGTTGAAGTTGAATACAAAAATCAAGTCCTTGCGCATATAGGCCAATACCTGGTCACCGTCATTATGCCATATTTCTTGGACCGGAGTAGCCTGGAAGTTCTTTATGCTTTTTACAACTCCCAACATGGCAGCATCAAAGTCACCCATATAATGATATGCCAGATTCTTGTTGTCCACCAAATTCCATTGGCGGCGGGCATATTTACAAGACCAACCGTTACCTTCACGGGGGAAGTCAATCCATTCCGGATGTCCGAATTCATTGCCCATAAAGTTAAGATAACCGCCATTGATAGTAGTCGCAGTCAGTAAACGTATCATTTTATGGAGAGAAATGCCTCGATTTACGGTATAGTTCTCGTCTCCTTTCTGCATGTGCCAGTACATATCCGCATCAATCAAGCGGAAAATGATGGTTTTATCGCCCACCAAAGCTTGGTCATGGCTTTCCGCATAGGAGATGGTCTTTTCATCTTTGCGGCGGTTGGTCACTTCCCAGAACATGCTGGATGGCTTCCAGTCTTCATCTATTTTCTCCTTGATTGTCTTAATCCAATAATCGGGAATATTCATGGCCATACGGTAATCAAATCCGTAGCCGCCATCTTCATATTTTGCCGCCAGTCCGGGCATTCCCGATACTTCTTCGGCAATGGTGATGGCTTTGGCATTGACCTGATGGATAAGCCGGTTGGCAAGTGTCAGATAACAAATGGCATTGTCGTCTTGATGTCCGTTGAAGTAATCTCCATAATTACAGAATGCTTCTCCCAAACCATGACTATAATATAACATGGAGGTTACTCCGTCAAAGCGGAAGCCGTCGAAATGATATTCTTCCAGCCAGAATTTACAGTTAGACAGCAGGAAGTGAATAACTTCGTTCTTGCCGTAATCAAAGCAAAGCGAATCCCAAGCCGGATGTTCCCGACGTCCACCGGGATAGAAATATTGATTAGGATCACCGGCAAAGTTACCCAAGCCTTCGACTTCATTCTTCACAGCGTGTGAATGGACAATATCCATGATAACGGCAATCCCCATGCTATGGGCTGTATCAATCAGTTCTTTCAGTTCTTCCGGAGTACCAAAACGGGAAGAAGCGGCAAAGAAACTGGAAACATGGTATCCGAAGCTACCATAATAGGGATGTTCCTGGATAGCCATAATCTGTATGCAGTTGTAGCCTTCTTTGGCGATACGTGGAAGAATCTTTTCCTGAAATTCCTTATAGCTACCGACCTTTTCCTCCTGCTGAGACATACCGATATGGCATTCATATATCAATAAAGGATCTGTAGATGGCTTGAAAACCCGCTTTTTCATTTTATAGGGTTTCTCCGGAGCCCAAACCTGGGCACTGAATATTTTAGTCTGTTCGTCTTGTACGACACGTGTAGCCCATGCAGGAATGCGTTCACCGCAACCACCGTCCCAATGTACCATCAGCTTGTACAAGTCACCGTGTTTCACGGCATCAGCAGGAAGCTTGATTTCCCAATTACCGTTTGCTTTACGCTTCAAGCTATATTTTTTTTCTTCTTTCCAATCGTTAAAAGTTCCGACCATAAAGATTTGGGTTGCGTTAGGCGCCCATTCACGGAAAACCCAACCATCGTCAGTACGATGCAGGCCGAAATAGAGGTATCCGGATGCAAAATCAGACAAGGTTAGTTTTCCTTTGTTGGTCAATTCCGATTCTTTGTCTATGGCATGTTGATGACGTCCGTTGATGGCATCGGCAAAAGGTTCCAGCCATGGGTCATTCTTGATTAAATTCAATGTTTCCATAAAGAGGATGAGTTTTGGATATTTGATAAATTTACGCTTTAACTTTCACAATTATTTTTTTTACACCGTCAGGGGTAATACCCGGAGCATGCCCGTCCTGAGGGAAAAAGATAGCAAACATTCCGGGCTTCACTGCAATATAGTCCTCCGCCAGTCCTTCAAAAAAAGTGATGTCTTTTTCCGCATTGTAAGGAGCATCAACCGGAAGGCAGTCTTGGGCGGCGGTATAACCCATTATCTCCGTACCGGACAAGGGTATTTGAATGTCAATATAGTCTTTATGGGTTTCCAGTTTGGCATTTTCTTTTTCTTTTGGGTTTGTCTGCGCCACGTTGACCAGCAAGTCCTTTCCTTTCAGTTCGGTCTTGCCGATTTCCAAAGAGTGCAAGTCATGTGATTTTAAAAAATCAATGGCCTGCTCAAATAGAGGATGCAGCAAAGTATATTTTTCTATGTTTTCAAGTCTGTCTATAACCATAATTCAAATGTTTTAAGTTAGTTATATAGGTAAATTATTCAAAGTCGTCTATGGTGTAATTCACAAAATCAGAAAAACGCTTCATCTGCTTGAAGATGTCGTCCGTACGATCCAAAAAGTCTGGAGCAAGAAAGAAGCTGTCCGGCTGGCAGCAGGCAACCGTATACTCTTTACACTGAAGGTATTTCAGATAGGGATAGTCCTTTGGAAATCCTTTTGGAGCTGTTTTTAGAAAATTCTCTCCGATGACGGGAAAGTATTGCTTGAAAGCAGGATCTTCCACTATACTGCGAAATTCATCTATATTGTCGTATACCGCTTGTCGCAGAGCTCTTAACAAGGGCGGGGGAGGACAATAACTTCCACCGGCCAACAAGCAGTTTCCCGGTTCCAGATGCACGTAATAGCCACAATGGTCGGATTTCTTTCCTTTCGCATTGATATATCCTCCCAGATGTGTCTTGTAGGGAGTTTTATCTTCGGAAAAGCGTGTATCACGATAAATACGGTATGTACAGTCCTTTGCTTCTATACCACGGATGCTTTCATCAAATAAAGAGATACGGGAGATAATTACTGTAAGCAAGTTTTCAAACTCGCTGCGGGCGACTTCATACTGTTCCCGGTGAGAATTGAACCATTCACGATTGTTGTTTGCAGACAGTTCTTTCAAAAATTGAAATATAACAGGGATATTCATATCATATTCTTTCCTTATTATCTGCCAAATTTACGGATAATATTTCTAACATGCTACAAAGAAGGGTAAAAAAAAGCATCGGCTCTGGTAAACCGATGCTCCTTACACATTTATCAATCAAACAGACGCTTCTGTTTTTGATGTACTTACTTATCACAAGCGGGTACGTCTCTTTTAATTAATCTTATATCTAATACTATGAAAAACACATTTATATAACACAACAAATTGGAATTTTGTTCATGCAGATGAGGATAACTTTAGCATAAAAAAATGGGTGGGTCATTTTATTCTGCATCCGGTTTGCACTATCTTTGCAAGAAAATATGTAGAATATGGCCGAATATAAATTTGATGAAGATAGCGTTAAAGCGCTGATAGATTGGGCAAAGAGCACATCTTTCCCTCAAAGTGTAACATTGTCTGATGCTGAGAACATAGTGGATGTGAAACGTTTTGTGCAAGCTAACCTGAGTGACATAGATGCACATTATCCTGATGATTTTTATAATCCTGCCATCACGCGGCTATATCGGCTGAAGGAATATATGGAAGAGAACAAATAAAGACTTGGCACTGATTATGCGGAAAACCACGAAGCGATTAAGAAATCCGTGTTGTTCTGCATAATCAGTGCCAAATCTAATAAATCACCAGAGTTGTGACTCCGTTATAGCTTTATCTTAAGTATCTTTCCTCCATATCCTTCGACGGCCACATTAGTAGCCTTGTAGGGAAGCAGACTTATGTTTTCTTCTTTTCCGCTGAGCAGCTCCGTAGCTTTGTACTGGTCCATCTGCGGTATTTGCAGGAAGTCAAAAGCATGAGAAGGAATATTTATGGCAAGGTCTGCCGAGATATGGTCGAAGTTCACGACGAACAGCAGCAGGTCTCTCTCAAATTTGCGCAGGAATGTATATTGCTTATGTTCATTAAAGCGCCATCCGTTGACATTGGCATACATCAAATCGAAGAAAGCCCCCTGAGAGATGGCCTTTTCTTCATTGCAAAGAGTCAGTAGCCGTTTATAAATGCTGTATAGGTGTTTCTGGTCCTCCGTCAGCATCTTGCCGTCGAACTTGCCGCCATTGCGCCAACGACGGATGGTATCTACACTCCAATAGTCAAAGATGGTTGTACGTCCGTCCCGGCCGCTGAAACCTTCACTATCCATGCCCAGCTCACCAAACTCCTGACCGAAATAAATCATCATCGGATTGGTGTTCATGCAGGCTGACACAATGAGTGCCGGAATCGCCTTGCGTGGGTTACTGGCAAAAAAGTCGGAAGCGATACGTTGCTCGTCATGGTTTTCCAGAAAGTTCAGCATGCGTTTTTCTATACCTCCCAGACTTTGCCAAGAGCGGGTGATGGCAGTTGCCGATTCATACCCGCAAGTAACAGCCCGCAAGGTATCATAAAGTCCTACTTTGTCGTATAAATAATCAAACTTGCCACGGAACAAGTAATTCTTGTATTCTCCCGGGTTATAGACTTCGGCTATAAACAGCAGGGAGGGATATTGCTCCTTTACCTGCGGGATTGCCCATTCCCAGAACTCTACGGGAACCATTTCGGCCATATCGCAACGGAAACCGTCTATATTCTTTCCCGCCCAGAACAGCATGATATCCAGCATCTTGGTCCATGTGTCGGGAATGGGGTCGAAATGGCAAGTCCCGCCGTTCTGATAATCCACTCCATAATTCAACTTTATAGTTTCGTACCAATCGGTGATGTTTGGATAAGCGTCAAAACGGTTGTTTCCGGTAGCTTTTGCCGGAAACTCCCTATAAGGTTCGGCGGCTGCACCTTTCATGTCAAATTGGCCATGCAGTTCCGATTTCGGGATATAATAGAAGTTATTATATGGGCTGAACGCATAATTGGTATCATCGTTTGAACCCAGTTGTGAAGTGCCATCCGGCTGGGCATCCGAGTGATATTGACGGGCTACGTGGTTGGGAACAAAATCTATGATAACCTTCAGACCGCTACGGTGAGTGCGCTGCACCAGATTCTCAAACTCTCTCATACGCTCCGGTACGTCCTTGGCGAGATCCGGATCGACATCATAGTAGTCCTTGATGGCATAGGGAGATCCGGCTTTACCTTTCACAATGGCCGGATGGTCGGGTTGGATATTGTGACGGCGGTAGTCAGTTTGCGTAGCATGCTCGATGATGCCCGTGTACCATATATGTGTAGCGCCAAGCTTCTTGATTTCTCCCAACGCCTTGGCTGTAAAGTCAGCCATCTTGCCGCATCCATTTTCGGTGATGCTGCCATTATTGATGCAGTGGTTATTGTTGTTTCCGAATAGTCGGGTGAACACTTGATAAATAATCAATTTGTTTTCGTCGTTCATTTCTTTGTTTTCTATGTTATAGAATGGTTATTTTATTCTTTCCAAATGCTGCCTTTGTCAATGAGCAGGCGTTCCAATATATCATTGGTCGTATTATATCCCTGCATGAATATCTCCTCCGCCTTTTCCAGCTCTGTATTGCTGTATCCTTCCAAGTTATAAGGTTCTATCAGCAAATCAGCCTTCTCGCGTTCAGGAAAAGAGTTGGAGCGGAACATAAAATTATAGGAACGTAAGGCAATGCTCACAATGTTCATTTTATACTTGGTTGCCATCAAAGGGCTGACATTCACGGCAATCACTTTTTCGCATATACGGCGGAGGGTAGAGACAGGCAGGTTCATCAGCAGGCCTCCGTCCACGTAATGGGTGCCGTCTATATTGACCGGGGCAAACAATACCGGCATGCAACACGAAGCTGCTACGCGTTCGGCGATGTCACCCTTATGGAAATGTACCAAACGTCCATGGTCCAGATCAGTAGCTGTAATAATCAGAGGAATTTGCAGTTCTTCCAGTTTTTTGGATTTCAAATTGCTTTTCAGGAAATCGATGAATTCTCCCAATTCAAACAATCCGACTTTGGGAATCACCAGTTTGGTCAGGTCCTGAAACTTGTGCCCGGCAAAGTAGTCAAGAACTTTATGCGGTTCATTGCCGTCGGCGTAGAATACCCCGGCCAAGGCTCCGGCGCTGACTCCGGAAAGTATATTGGGCTTTATGTCATGTTCCAATAAGGATTGCATGGCACCCAAATGGGCAAAGCCTTTGATGAAACCGCCGCTTAAGGCAAAACCTATTGGATATTTTTTAGTGAACCAGTTGTTCGTTACTACTTCCATGTTGAAAATATGATATATTGTTCGGCACGAAATTAATGATTTTATTGTAGGGAGAAAGGAAAATAGCGGAAAAAAGTTCAAAGTATTAAGAGAAAAGTCTTCTCTATTAAGGAGAAAGTTTTTCTTAGTTAGGGAAAAAGTTTTTATCAGTTAAGAAAAAACTTTGTTTATGGTTTGCGGATGTCTATCCCAAGCCTTGGGATAGACATCCGCAAACTGGGGATATGTATCCGCAGTGTGCGAACAAAGTTTTAGGATTAAGGGATACTGTTTGAGAATATACGTTTATTTCTTTGCGATTGCTTTCAGCAGTGCATATCCTCCAAACCACTGAATCAGCATGCCCGGAATGCCCATACGGAAATCTTGCACTGCCAAAAAGAAATTACCGCACAGTGCCCATTCAAAGGCCGTACCGATAATTTGATAGGAGAGGATTACACCCAGCAATGCCAATAAAGAGACCCAATTATATACTTTAATGCACCAATCACACAAAAATAAAAGCCGCACCCAAATTCAAACTTAGGTGCGGCTATTTTAGAAAAATTTATTATATCCATATTATTAATTCATACTAACAGAAAACAATATAGTTAAAATAACAAGTTATATTAGCATTTTCTTTTTGCAATCTTATATCACCTGTTGTACCATTAAAACTAACCTTAAGTGTATTTTTTAGCTCAAGTTTTTTTAACGTAAACTCAACATCATAAATCTTTATATCAAATGTCATAACAGCACCATTATCAGCTTTAGGAATTAATAAACATGACGGTATTGGTATATATGGAGTTCTATTATTCCATTCTGAAATTGTATTTTCTATCCATATAAACAAATAATTCCAAGGTGCTCCACCAGGGTTTACGGTATAATCAGAATTATCAAAAGTAATACTACGTGATTGCCAATTCAAGTATTCTTTAAATCTTGCATTTATATCCGCTTTTGTAGGACACTCATTTGATGCCAAATCATTCCAAGCCATAATGTGCCTCCTTCCTGCTCAGGATTTTACAATTTCCTTTAAGATGTTTAACACATTTACGAGGTGGTACACCAATGGTGGATTTCGTCACTTGATTACCTAAATGGGGGGGGGGATATTAGGAATCTTTCTTTACACATAAATCTGTATTTCAATTTATGATTTATATATGTATAAAACAAGACCGTATCTCAATACTTATACTTTGATACGGTCTTGCCAAAATTCTCTATATTCAAATCATTTCTTCAACACTTTAGCTATTTTTCCAAATAGTCCAGCTTTTTTATAATCCCATTCTTCTGCTTTCTTTTCAAAATACGGTATCATCTTATTGTGCTCATCCAGACATTTCAATCTCATCAATTTAGTATCAAATTCAGTCCGACACCTACGATAATCTTCTTCATCCATTGACTTCAACAATGGGCCTAATATAGGTATAGGAGGAGCAGGTGCAAAATATTCTGCTACATCTTCTACCAAATGGGAAAGTCTGTCTATCAGTTTTTTTACTTGTACATCGGTTGTTTTATTTTCATCTTTATTTGTATTCTCTATCTTTTCCACCTTCTTCACAACTTCTACCTTCTTTTGGGAAAAAGCTTCAAACGGGAACATATAAACTACTGAACATTGTTCAATGGCAGAATTAGACTTCAAATAAGCAGAAACATAAGGCTCATTACCCAAAATGTCCTTATTATCTCTTTTGTTTTCATTTCTCGCCTTAGCATTCCAACGGAAATCGCTATCAACCATTGAATTAGCCCAAGTACACCAAGCAATAGTACCCCCTACCATCCAAACTTTAAAATACTTATCGCCTTCTTCTCCCGCATATTCAAATGCTTTCTGCGGACTCAAAATGATAATATCACTTTGATTAATATCCGTAAAATTAACTTGCTTTCCTTTACGCAAAGCATTCACGATTTTATCAAACAATACTTCATTGTTTGCTTTCAAATACTCTAAAACTGAATTTTCATTATTGCTCATATCTTCTCATTTTAATGTTTCTACCCAATTATCAAATTTCCGATAAACCACACTGCAAAAGCTGTCATATTGGCTACACCAAGTTTCTTTATAAAGATACCGAATGCAGAATTTACCCAAAAATCTCTTGGGGCAATCGTTACTTCCACACTCAAAGCATATCCTATAAAGAATGCTATAATACCAAATACTCCAGCAAGTCCCGAAGCTGCACTTTCAGCCCAAAACATAATATCTATTGCAACTAATGCAATGATATTCAATACTAACAATACGAATGTTATACAACCCATAATTCTACTATTTTAATGATTCAACAATTTCATCTACATATACATTTGCAACATTTTCAGTTGTTGCTTTAATATCTTCTAATATTGGAAACCTTTTGACTATCGCTCCTCGTGCAGTTCCCGACAAATGCGGCAACATTATTGATTTGGCATTTACCACACATTTATCTAAAACCTCTTTCGCTTTCTTACCTAAACAAACACAAAGATTTGGTCTCACTAAGTCTAATTCTTTTTGCAATATATCAGTATATACCTCTAATTTACTTTCTAAACAGGTTTTAGACATTTCTCTATCATGTACAAAATACTTATTCGCATCAGTCAGGTATATTGCAAACTCTTTCTTAATCAGACTATTAATCAACAAATCTGCCATTTTACCACCACTTCCACTTTTTCTATGGGTTGCATCATGCAGCCCAAATGGACTTGATACTATCGCATCATGGCATTCTTCATACCATTTCGCATCACGTAACGGGTCTTGCGCAATAAGCATAATTCGGACATTATCGACTTGAACATTAAACCAAGTCGGCAAATCCAAACCTATTGCACCTTTATCTGTAAAATCTTTTCTAAACAATGGATTCAAAATGGGAATACAAACAGAGGTAGTATCTGTATATCCATTAAAAGGCTTCAAATCATCGGAAAACTCTTTTTGCCATTCTGCATACGAGAAGTCATAGCACTTTCTCATTTGCTTATAACGAGCCTTTAACATATCTAATTGCTGAATACCCAACAATTCATCAGCAACTAACTTTGGAATATCATCCGACAAATGACAATCATTGCAGAAGACTGTTATCATACACAATCACTTTGCGCTCCCCCAGTCTCAAAGAAAGCATTTTCTAAAATAGGGAAGGCGCAAGACTGTTATCAAATTCCGTCAATGGGTTCTGGACTACCTCTGCACCGAAAAATGAAAACAGCTCACGCCTTTGGCTGTATATCAACACATCAGTGCTATATATGCAAACCAAAGGGAGCATTCTTTCATATTCCTCAGTGCAGGTGAATTGTCCAGATTCATTGACAAGGAATAAGCTAAACGCTTCCTAAACTATGTCTGTCCCTCTTGGGACAATGCAAATATAGGAACTATTTAGCAAAAATGCTACTTCGTGAACTGCTCTTTTTCTATTTTCAATTCAAATTTACCTATTCTTATGGGGAAATCAAACTTTGATACTTTAATCTTTTATATGCTGACATCGTAAAATAAGTAAATCTTTCAACATCTGTTAGTCCTCTCGTATTATATCTAAATGCAAATTCATCACAGTATTTATCCAAATGCTTTGGACTTACTTTATGATATATTCCTAATATTCCACGTTTCAAGTGTGACCAAAATCCTTCAATACTATTGGTATGGAATCCGTCTTTTACATATTCACCAGTACTATGTTCAACTACTTTATGAATATAATTTTTCGATATTCCAGTATAACCTTTCCATCCATCTGTTATAACGGTAGAACCTTCCTTGACTAAAGTATTGATTATCGTTTTCAAAACCTTTCCACCGGTATTTGGAACAACGGCTGTATAGGCCATTCCATTAGATAATAGACCTACTACGGGAGTCTTTACTTTAAGGCTTCTTCCTTGTGCATTCTTTACTCTACCTTTATTCTTACCACCGACATAGGTTTCATCAACTTGTGTCATATCATTAA
Source organism: Bacteroides uniformis (assembly GCF_025147485.1). Classification (NCBI taxonomy): domain Bacteria; kingdom Pseudomonadati; phylum Bacteroidota; class Bacteroidia; order Bacteroidales; family Bacteroidaceae; genus Bacteroides; species Bacteroides uniformis. Next base: position 3,604,828 of record NZ_CP102263.1, read on the forward strand.
ATTGAACTACAAGCTTGTCTTTCAAATTATGTCTTATCCGTTCCAACATAAACCAAGCTGTTTTCTGTGTTACATCTATATCCTTAGATAATTGTATGCTACTTATTCCTTTCTTATGGGCTAAGAATATATACAATGCATAGAACCATTTCTTTAATGACACATGACTACCTTCAAACATTGTACCAATAGTAACCGTAAATCTTTTCTTACATCGTTTACATTTATATAGTCCTTTAAATTCTCCATTAGACTTTAACTTATAATGCTCTTTCGTTTGACAATTACAGTGTGGGCAAATCGGTTCTCCACGCCATTTAATATCTTCAAGAAATTCTCTGCATGATTTTTCATCATAAAAGGATTTCATCAAATCAATAAATGACTTTACTTCTCGCATTTGTTTATTCTTCTTTATTATTTCTACAATATTGATTATTTCTGTTTCCAATTGACATGTTATTTTTATTATATAAATATAATAAAAAATCCTAACATATAAAACATAAGTGATTAAAAATTAGATACTTAAATAAACAATTGGATATAATTATCATATACATATATCCTGTAATTATTGCTCATTTATAATCATTAACCAAGTGCTTCCAGTACGATACTTGGAACACTTGGTTTTTACTACCATGAAAACTACTTTGGCGAATTATACCCAAATCCAATCTCAAGTGTTATCTACTTAGGATTCTTTAACAAAATTCTTTGATTCACTTGAAAACACGGTTAAAAACAGAACTTGACTGCCGTAAACAATCAAGTTCTTAATGCAAATTTACCAATCTCCCTTAATCAATTCGATTAAGGACTTAATCAGCCAAATGCGGTATAATATTTGGTAGATTTTTACTGTAAAACATAAAACGCTGTGAAGCGTTCTAATCAATTCTTTTAATTTTTTCATAATTATAATCTCTCCATTTGAGGAGATTACAGTATTTATTTACCGCTTTTTACCAAATTTGGCTGATTTACATAAAGGAGCATTATTTAACCTTTATAAATCGGTTTTCTGATACTGAAAACCGATTTTTTTATCGAATTTCGACTATTATCTATGATATTAGAAACAAAGTTTAACAGAACTAACGTTTTGATTCACTTGAAAACGGGCATAAAAAATAGGGAAACCTAAAAGATTTCCCCATTGAAATAAGATATAAATAGATAGAATTAAAATTAGTACATTAAAGTATATAATTGGGTAAAGAGATATTCTTGGCATAGCGTGCAGCAAGAGCGGCGGTTCCGGCCAGCAGACCGGACTTTATAAGTATGGCCGGCAACACGGCTGCTGCAGGCATGGCAAAAAGCAGATGATTGATGACCGGAGACAAGAGAGCCGTCAGCAGACCTACCTTGAAACCATATTTATAAGCAGCTATCAGTGTAAAGAAATAGATGGGAAGCAACGTCGGACCGCCTGCTGGGACCAGATGGCAGAGTTGCGGCAAGGCGATGTTTCCTGCCACGAACAGCAGGGCGAATAGATAGGTCTTTACGTTGCCGAAAGGCAAAGAATAAAGTTTTGCAGATGTTTCCATTTGTATAATATTATGCATTAGTTGATAAATCTATTTTTATTATGACTGTTTAAAACTGAAAAGGTTTAATCAAATCTTCACCAATTCATATTCCATGGTTCCCAATCCTATTTTCTCGGCATGGCGCAATCCGGCAAGCCAGTCCGTGTCGGGGTGCATCAAGTGGAACTTGTCGCATCCACACAAGTCGTCGTGCTCGTGTGCCGTGGCAAGGCAATTGTTACCGTGCAGTATCGGGGCTTGGATGACCATATCTGCACATGCCTTGTCCAGTGCAACCGGGTCTGCCGAAGCCAGAATGCCGAGGTCGGGCACGATGGCGGCATCGTTGTGGTTCCAGCAGTCGCATTCGGGAGATACGTTCATGATGAAGCTGATGTGGAAATGGGGCTTGCCCATAACGACAGCGAGGGCATATTCCGCAATCTTGTAGTTCAGGCGCTCGGAGGTATCTTCGGCTCCCATCACGGCACCGTCGTGCTGGCAGAGGGCTACGCACTGTCCGCAACCTACGCATTTGGTGTAGTCTATTTCTGCCTTGCGGCTGGTATTGAGGTGCACAGCGTCGTGTGCGCAGTGCTTCACGCAGATGTTGCAGCCTATGCAGCTTTCTACGTCAATCTTGGGTTGCGAGGCGCAGTGCAGTTCCAGCTTTCCGCCTACACTGGCACATCCCATGCCCAGATTCTTCAAAGCACCGCCGAAGCCGGCTTGTTCGTGTCCCTTGAAGTGGTTCATACTGATTACAATATCGGCGTCGGCTATCGCTGTACCGATTTTGGGTGCCGGACAATATTCTCCGTTCAGAGGGATTTCGCGGTAGTCCGTTCCCTTCAGTCCGTCGCCGATGATGACCTGGCACTGGGCCGAAATGGGGTTGAACCCATTCTCCATCGCGCTTTGCAAGTGGTCTACGGCATTGGCGCGACGACCGGAATACAGTGTGTTGCAGTCCGTCAGGAAAGGTTTGGCTCCCAGGCTGCGGAGCAGGGTTGCCATTCGAGCTGCATAATTGGGACGCAAGTATGCCAGATTGCCGGGTTCGCCGAAATGGATTTTGATGGCAGCAAAGCTATCCTTCAAAGGGAGTTGCTCGATGCCTGCCCGTTTCAGCAAGCGTTCCATTTTATCCAAAAGATTGGATGTAGGGGAAGTACGCAAGTCAGAGTAGTATACTTTTGCTTTTTCCATGTGTTTTACCTGTTTATAGTGATAGTATCTGCAAAAATAACGGATTATTTCCATATTAATAGGTATATGGCTAAAAAAAGTAGGGAAATCCCTTTTGACAAATAGGGGGATAATAAGAGGTCTATCCATGTTTCTGCCTACCTTTGTGGCAACTAAAAACTCGATAAGATGAAAACAATCAGACTAATTATTGCGGGACTGGTAATGACGATGGGATTCAGCAGTTGTTCCAGCTTGTTTTATGATGCTAAGGTAGATGTGTTGAACAGTATCCAGAAGGGGATGAGCAGGCAGGAGGTCACCAAGATATTGGGAACTCCAGAGTATCGCCGCTTCGACCGGGATATAGAAGAATGGGAATATTCCAGAGTGCTGTCCGGTAAAAGTAATATCAGCCGAACTCAGATTGTCGTGACTTTTGAAGGTGGGAGAGTCGTTGCAATGGACTCATTCTCCGGAGAGCCACGTACGTTGCCGGTTGTTCCCAGTGAAGTAGTGATAGATTCTCCAGCTCCGGTTTATGTCAGGGGGATGCACCCCGAAGACTTCCGGCATTTTTATGAAAAAGTGAAGTCCCGCCCTTTCAAGGATGATCAAATCGAAATGATGAGAACTGTTGCCCGAAACAACAGTCTGAACTGTGTGCAATGTGCCAGTTTGATGGCACTATATACTTTTGATGACGACAAGATGAAAGTCCTCAACATATTCGCTCCCAATATCGTAGATCCGGAAAACTACGAAGCGATTTTAGACGTCATTGATTCACTGTTCAAGAAAGACGATGCCAAGAAAATTCTGGGCATACGCTATTAAGAAGCAGGCATGTCGAAACGCATTGTCCGTTGGTGCCAAACACATGATGTATCGGAGGCTGACAGATAATGCGTTTAAGGTAAACAGATAATGCGTTTCGACGAGCTCTTATTCCGATAAAGGAAAGTGCCATAACGGACCGTTCCCGTGCCCTATATTCATGTCTTTCCCCCGGTTTATCGCAGTACCGATATACTCTTTAGCCTTGCAGACCGCTTCATCGAGTTTGTTGCCACCGGCAAGAAATGTAGCTATGGCAGAGGAAAGGGTACACCCTGTGCCGTGCAGGTTACGGCTCTCTATTTTGGGGTTGGAATAGAGGATGCATCCGGATGGCAGGACGTCAGCCCCGGCAGAAGGTTGCCGGCAATAAAGCACGTCGCACATGTCATTACCCTCCAGATGTCCGCCTTTGACGAGAATAGCAGTGTTGTATCTGCAGGATAATTCCTGTGCCGCTTGTCGCATCTCCACAGTACCGGTAATGGTTTGCCCCCAAAGCAGGCTTGCTTCATTCAGGTTGGGAGTAATGAGGGTGCATAGCGGAAACAGTTCCGTCTTAATGACTTGTATGGTTTCTTCGGTCATCAGCCGCCGTCCGCTGGTCGATATCATGACGGGGTCATAGACTATACACTCCGGAGTATATGTCTGAAGACAATCGACAATGGCGGTCACAATACCGGCATCATATACCATACCTATCTTGACGGCATCCGGCCTTAAATCATCCATAACAGAGGCGATTTGTGCCTTAACCATATCCGCAGGTATCGGATAAACCGATTGTACTCCCAGTGTATTCTGTGCAGTAACAGCCGTGATGACGGAAGCGGCATAACCTCCCAAAGCGGAAATGGTCTTTATGTCTGCTTGTATGCCTGCACCGCCCGAACAGTCGGAACCGGCAATGGAAAGGATAATAGGGGGAAGCATGAAATAATTAAAAATTAGAAATTAAAAATTAAAGGGGTGAGAGGAAAGCTGTTTCAGGTGGAGGAAGTGGGGGATGAAAGCTTCCTTCGCTTGCTGCCAGACATCTCCCAGCAGTACGGCACCTCCGAAACCTAAAGCGGCTATTTCCGGAAGATGTTCCAAACTGATGCCACCCAATGCCATGACGTTGGAATCGATGATACCTGCTTGCTGTGCTTTCTTCAAGGTATCGCAGGAGTAAGCGGAAGAGTAGCCTTCTTTGGATATACTGTCATAAATGGGACTGAGGAACACATAGCTACAATCTGATTTATGTTTCAACACTTCTTCAAGAGAGTGGCAGGAACAACTGATGTGTCCCTTATATCCGAACGGTATCTGCGGATTGCGCCCGTTCAGATGAATTCCTTTCAGACCGAAAACGGATGCCAGCTGGAATTGCTCATGCGTGACAATGCGCGGCATATATTCCATCGGCAACTGCCGCAGGAAATACTCCATCTCTTCTGCCGAAGCTCCCGGCTTGCGCAGATGGAGTATTTCCAAACCGTTTTGGAATAAGGAGGTAACTGCCGCTGCTTCTCCTTCAAAGAATTGCGGCGTGGTAATGACTATCAGTTTCATATCTTTATGGATGTTTGTCTATAATGAGAGAATATACGACTGCATGGTTCTTAAATCAATCGTCCATAGCTTTCCTGCCAAGGGTTCACCGTAGCCGCAAATCAGTTTCAACACTTCATTGGCTTCTACGCTACCCACAATGGCAGGGGTTACGCCGATAACCGATTTGTCCGGAGATGGCATGAGCAGTGTCCCTTCTTCATCCGGATAGAGGTCACGATAGTTTTTTGCACCCTCACCGTAGCAGAAGACGGACACTTGGCCTTCAAAGCCTTGAATGGCACCATAAACGTAGGGCTTGCCCCAAGCGTTGCATACGTCATTCAGCAAGTAGCGGGTAGCGAAGTTATCGCATCCGTCTACCACTATATCGTAGTTCCTTATCAGTTCTCCGGCATTCTTCTTGTCCAGACGGAAGGGGTATACTTCCACGTTTACATCGCTGTTCAAACCCTGCACTCTACGGGCGCCACATAGAGGTTTAGGCTGTCCAAGGTCAGCTTCAGCATACAGAACCTGACGTTGAAGATTACTGATGCTGACCTGGTCATCGTCCACCAATCCCAGCGTTCCGACTCCTGCTCCCGCCAGATAGAGGGCAATGGGAGAACCCAATCCTCCCACACCGACTATCAACACCTTGGCATTACGCAGTTTCTCTTGTCCGGCTTCGCCTATTTCGGGAAGGGACGTTTGTCTGGCATATCGGTTCATTTGTTCATTGTTATTAAGGTTCTGTATTCGGTCACTCATCTCTTGAAAGCCTTCAAATCAAAACTCGCATCCCAATCTTTCCACACCGGTTCGCGCCCCAGGCGTTTCAACGCTTTGTCCACTTCCACAGCCTTGCGCTCGTCGCTGACATGAAACTGTTCCAGCGTTTGCGGATAGCTGTAATATCCTCCCGGCTCGGTCTTGCTTTCGGCGCTCATGGTTGTCACACCAAGTGTTGCCATATGGTCGCGTATATCGGCAGGCTCGCGGGTGGAGTAGGAGATGTCCACATCATGGTCAAAGATACGCATGGCAAAAGTGACTTGTGCCAGTTCGCAGTCGCTCATGATGACATTGGGCTGGAAGCCGCCATTCTCCGAAGGACGCATACGGGGGAAGTTGACGCTGTATTTCGTCTGCCAATAATGTTTCTGGAGATAGCGCAGGTGATAAGCCATCATGGTGATGTCTGTCCGCCATTCTTTCTCCAGACCGATGAGCACTCCCATGCCGATGGAATGGACGCCTGCCTGCCCCATACGGTCAAAACCGTTGACACGCCATTCAAACTTGGACTTCATGCCGCGGGGGTGGTAGATGTTGTAATTCGCTTTGTGATAGGTTTCCTGGAAACAAATCACACCGTTCATGCCGTGCTCTTTCAGCTCTGCATACTCTTCCGTTTTTAAGGGCATCACTTCTATTTTCAGATTGCTGAAGTAGGGTTTTGCCAGGTCCAGTGCGCGGGCTATGTAGGGCACGCCTGCTTTGGCCGGATTTTCTCCCGTCACCAACAGCAAATTCTCGAAAGGTGCCAGCTTCTTGATGGCCTTGTACTCGTTCACGATTTCTTCTTCCGTCAGTATGGTACGCGGCATGGGGTTGCTGATGTGGAAACCGCAATACACGCAAGAGTTGGTGCAGGAATTCGTGATGTAAAGAGGCACGAACATGGAGATGGTCTTCCCGAATCGTGCCTCGGTGTATTTCTTGCTCAATCGTGCCATCGTCTCCAGATAGGGGGCAGCGGCGGGTGAGATGAGGGCCATGAAGTCCTCTACATTACAATGTTCTTTGGAGAGGGCACGGCGTACATCCGCATCTGTCTTGGCATGGATGCGTGCCGTGGTTTCCTCCCAGGATATATGTTCTAATTCGTCTGAAAACATAGTGTTCTATCAATTCCCATTTATTTCTTTTTTAATTCTCTCGACAACCGCATTGCACAGAAGTTCGGTCCGCACATCGTGCAATACTCCCCATCCACATGCTTCCCTGCATGAAAATAGCTGAACGCACGTTCCGGGTCGAGCGACAAGTCAAACTGGTCTTTCCAGCGGAATTCATAACGTGCTTTGCTCAGTGCATTGTCACGCACTTGTGCTCCGGGATGCCCTTTTGCCAGGTCGGCGGCATGGGCGGCTATCTTATAGGTGATGACACCTACACGCACATCCTCCTTATCGGGCAGTGCCAGATGCTCTTTGGGAGTGACATAGCAGAGCATCGCCGTACCCAGCCAGCCTATCTGCGCTGCACCGATGGCGGACGTGATATGGTCGTATCCCGGTGCGATGTCCGTCACGATGGGGCCGAGCGTATAGAAAGGCGCATCGTGGCATTTTTCTATCTGGCGCTCCATATTCTCCTTAATCTTGTGCATGGGCACGTGGCCGGGACCTTCGATGAAAGCCTGCACATTCTTGTCCCAGGCACGCAGCACAAGCTCGCCCATCGTGTCGAGTTCTGCAAACTGCGCTTCATCGTTGGCATCGTGCGTAGACCCCGGACGCAGCCCGTCTCCCAAAGAGATGGCAACGTCATACTGTGCCAGAATGTCGCAAATGTCATCAAAGTGTTCGTAAAGGAAACTTTCGCGGTCGTGCACCAGGCACCATTTGCTCATGATGCTGCCGCCACGGCTCACGATGCCGCACAACCTTTTCTCGGCCAGATGCACATTGTGGCGGCGTATGCCGGCATGGATGGTGAAGTAGTCCACTCCCTGCTCGCATTGTTCAATCAAGGTGTCGCGGTAGATTTCCCAGGTGAGGTCTTCCACCTTGCCGTTCACTTTCTCCAATGCCTGGTAGATGGGGACAGTGCCCACGGGAACGGGACAGTTGCGGATAATCCATTCGCGCGTTTCGTGTATGTTCTCGCCCGTGGAGAGGTCCATCAGCGTGTCGCCGCCCCATTTGCAGCTCCACAATGCTTTCTCTACCTCTTCTTCGATGCCCGAGGTGGTGGCGGAGTTTCCGATATTGGTATTTATCTTCACCAGGAAGTTACGGCCTATAATCATCGGCTCTGCTTCGGGATGGTTGATGTTGGCAGGAAGCAGGGCGCGTCCGGCAGCAATCTCCTGGCGTACAAATTCCGGTGTGATGTGCGTCTCTATTCCCAGCTCCGCGCAGTTCATGTTCTCGCGAATCGCCACATACTCCATTTCAGGCGTGATGATACCTTGTTTGGCATAGTACATCTGTGTGCAGCATTTTCCTTGAAGGGCGCGGTAGGGCAGGGTGATATGCTCAAAGCGCAGAGAGTCGAGCGACTGGTCGTCGCGGCGCATGCGTCCGTACTCCGACGTTATTTCGGAAAGCTGCTCCACATCGCCGCGTTTCAGTATCCACGGCTCGCGCAGACGGGGCAGCCCTTTCTTCAAATCCACTTCGACGGCAGGGTCGCTGAACGGTCCGCTGGTATCATACACATACACTTCCGGATTCGGAGTAAGTACCTTTTCTCCATCAATGAAGTTCGTACTGGGCACTTGCTCCACCTTGCGCATAGCTACGCGCAATTCGGGAAACAAGGTGCCCGGCAAATATACTTTCTCGGAACGGGGGAATTTTATCTTCTGGTTCATTTTTCTTTAGGTTTTGTTATGTAGAGATTTACGATTAGACAATTTACGATTGGAGTTTGTATTGTTAAACAACCTCTCTCAACCGGTAGGTTTATGATTGCATGAGTAACTTCAATCGTAAATCGTAAATTGTCTAATCGTAAATCTCCCTGTTTTGTCATTTTTCATTCAAGAAAGCCGTCAGCGGTGAGCTGGCTTCCGCAACAAAATTATCTGCCTGTATGCCCAGACCTGCTTCGTATGCCATGCGTCCCGCCTCTACAGCCTGCTTGAACGCTACCGCCATGGTCACGGGGTCGCCCGCCACTGCAATGGCTGTATTCACCAGGCAAGCCGAAGCGCCCATTTCCATAGCCTCTGCCGCATGGCTCGGGGCACCGATACCGGCATCCACCACTACGGGGATATTGGCTTGTTCAATGATTATTCTCAGGAAATCCCTTGTCTGTAGTCCTTTGTTTGTACCGATAGGAGCACCCAGCGGCATGACGGTGGCGGCACCGGCTTCTTCCAGCCTCTTGCACAGTGTGGGGTCGGCCTGGCAATAGGGCAGTACCACAAATCCTAACTTGACCAGTTCTTCCGTGGCTTTCAGCGTCTCTACAGAATCGGGCAACAGATAGCGGGGGTCGGGGTGTATCTCCAGTTTCAGCCAGTTCGTGCCGAAAGCTTCACGCGCCATCTGTGCAGCAAAAACAGCTTCTTCGGCATTGCGCACGCCGGAGGTGTTGGGCAGAAGCTGGATACCGGGATGCTGTATGTGTACCAGCATATTGTCTTCCTTGTTGTCCAGTTCAATGCGTTTCATGGCTACCGTCACCATTTCTGTGCCGGATGCCAGGATAGACTGCTCCATCACTTCATCGGAATTGAACTTTCCGGTTCCTAAAAACAGACGGGAGTTGAACTCACGTTCCGCAATCACTAATTTTTCCATATCAGTCGTCATATATTAATTCTTTATTTTTCATTCTCCATTAAAGAAATGATTCTTTTCATTTCATCTGCCGGACTATCGGCATGCAGTACCGTGCCCGAAAGGGCAATCCCGCTTACCCCCGTCTGCATAACGGCTGGAATATCCGCTATGGTTATTCCACCGATGGCTACTATCGGAAGGTGTATATCCTTCTCCTGCATCCGGTGGATGATAGCTGTATATCCTTCCAGTCCCAATATCGGACTCAGATTCTTCTTGGTAGTGGTGTAGCGGAAGGGGCCGCAGCCTATGTAGTCGGCACCGGCTTTGTAGTGTTGCAGTACATCCTCAAAAGTATTGGCGGTACCGCCTATAATGTACTCCGCGCCCAGAATCCGGCGTGCGTCGGCTATGGGCATGTCTTTCTTTCCAAGATGTACGCCGTCGGCATGCAGTTTTCGCGCCAGTTCCACATGGTCGTCAATGATGAAGGTGGCACCGTATTGCCGGCAAAGGGCCTGCACTTCCAAAGCTACGGGTTCTATCGTTTCCACCGGGGTGTCTTTCATGCGCAGTTGCACCCAGCGGCAACCGCCCTCAAGAGCCATGCGTGCAGCATCCAGATACGAATATCGTTCCGTATAGTGCGTGATGAACTGCATTCCTCCGTTTTTCAGTCTCTCGTCCTTCATCTTCCTCACCCTCCGCAAGCTGCTTTGATAATGATGATGGGCATGTATTCCCTCAGGATGCATTTTGTCCATTCCGTGCGAAGTACAATACGGTTGTCTACGGCCACGGCAATGCCTTGCATCGGTAGGGCAAGTTCCTCGATAAGTTGTGAAAGGGTAGTGGCGCCGGTTTTCACTTCCTTGTTGTTGACCAATACTTTCATTTTTCTGTTCATTAAGAAATAAAACAATGGAAGTAAATACAAAGAAGCGTCTTTACGGCAAGTTCAGTGAAGAAAGAAATATCCAATTCCTACGGCAGTACTAACTGCATCAGGTTCGAGGGTATAATCTCAGCCCGTCGGGGCACCCCTTTGTCTTTACGGCAACAAAGGTAAGGGAAAATCGGAAATAAAAAACAAAAGAACGTACTTTTTATTTCAGTGATTACTTTTTGTTTACTTGCGCCCCTTTGTGGCACGTATCTTTTTCAGCGTATTCCGAACAGTGGTTCTGACTCCAGTTGAATAAAAATCAAGCTCTGTATTTTCTAGTATCAGTTGCAATTCCTGTAGCAGTTCCGGCTCCTTCCTGCAAAGCAGATAGGCTATTCTGATGGAAAGGGCTTGCACTCCTATGCTTTCTTGCGGAGATAGCATGTGGTCCAGGCAGTAATTCAGCAAATCGACGGAGATTGGAGTAGGGATGGGAATATTATACAGTATAGATAATAAGAGACGTTTGGAACCGTCGTGCGTGCAGTCTATCAGCCGTTGAATGATTTCATCGTACAGTAGGATGAACCAGTCGGGATGGATTTCGCTCAATTTCTCGCATACCCATATTGCTCGCCATGACACCGTCTGTTTTTCATCGTATGTCAATCGGTATATATCTTCAAAATACTCGGGGCAGAGGCATACCTCTTGTACCAGAGAGTCTATCGATAACTTATGAATAGGTACTGCCAAGGTATTTCTGAACTCCGTAATCTTTTCCATATATCCCATTTTGTTGTGAGTGGCAAATATAAAGGAAATGGCCTACTAAAACAAGAAAGGCTGTCTATTTGAAGAAAGACAGCCTTGAAAATATTCTATTTAAGGAATTATGCAATCCCGTGAGCCGTAGCTTCCGGTGCAATCTTCTTGATAAGACCTTGCAGCACTGCACCAGGACCGCACTCTGTGAAGTCCGTAGCACCATCGGCAACCATGTTCTTCACTGTTTGCGTCCAACGTACCGATGCTGTCAGCTGAGCCACCAGGTTCTTCTTGATTTCTACCGGGTCAGTATGAGGCATAGCGTCTACATTCTGATATACGGGGCACTTCGGAGCATGGATTTCTGTTGCATTGATGGCTGCTTCCAGTTCAACTTTGGCAGGGTTCATCAGCGGAGAGTGGAACGCACCGCCTACCTTCAACGGCAGAGCACGCTTTGCACCTGCAGCCTTCATCAGTTCGCAAGCCTTGTTGATACCTTCTATGGAACCGGAAATTACAATCTGTCCCGGGCAGTTATAGTTGGCTGCCACGCAAACTTCACCTTCAGCACTTACTTGAGCGCAGATTTCCTCAACCTTTTCATCCGGCAGGGCAATAATGGCTGCCATAGTGGAGGGCTGTGCCTCGCAAGCCTTTTGCATAGCCATGGCACGGGCATACACCAGTTTCAGACCATCTTCAAAGCTCAGTGCACCGGCAGCAACCAAGGCAGAGAACTCGCCCAATGAGTGACCGGCGGTCATCTCCGGCTTAAAGTCATCGCCCATGCAGAGGGCGGAAATAACGGAATGAAGGAACACGGCAGGTTGGGTAACTTTAGTCTGGCGCAGGTCTTCATCTGTTCCGTTGAACATAATATCAGTAATACGATACCCGAGGATATCATTTGCTTTCTCAAAAAGTTCCTTGGCTAATGCCGAATTTTCGTACAGGTCCTTTCCCATGCCAACGAATTGGGCACCTTGACCCGGAAATACAAATGCTTTCATATTTACTCGTTTTTTAGTGTTTAAATAAAAAGTGCTGCAAAGGTAGAGGTTTTTCTGATATTCACCGCACAAACGGATGTTTTTTGTGCAATGCCCTTACTTTAAGGAGGGAAGCTAAAATACAATATGTATGCTTGGGCCTTCTGTGGTATCCGGAGGCTGAAATACTTATAAATGAAACACTTTCTCCTTATTGTACTTCCTACAATTAGACCTCTTGTATATTCTTGTAAATTACATATTGTATTCCATACGATAACAACTGAAAATGATATTGTATAAAGTAAGATATGTATTCAGTTGAAAAATAATGCTTTATAATATTATAAAAATATTCTTTTCCTTTATTGCAAATTAGAAAAACCTATTTATATTTGCAGCGCTTAACGAGATATATTATGCAAAACATAGAACAAAAAACGCCGTTGGCAAACAATCATATCTCTGTGGACTGTGTAGTGATTGGTTTTGACGGAGAACAGCTAAAGGTTCTGCTGATTAAGCGTGCAGGAGAGGAAGAAGGAGAAATCTTTCATGATATGAAGCTTCCCGGAAGTTTGATTTACATGGATGAGGATTTGGATGAAGCTGCCAAACGGGTGTTGAATGAATTGACGGGGCTGAAGAACGTCAATCTGATGCAATTCAAGGCATTCGGCTCAAAAAACCGTACGAAGGACCCCAGAGATGTACATTGGCTGGAACGTGCCATGCAGTCCAAGGTAGAGCGTATTGTCACCATAGCCTATCTTTCCCTGGTGAAGATAGACCGCGCATTGAACCGTGATTTGGACAATTATCAAGCTAGTTGGGTAGCCATGCCGGATATAAAGGCTCTGGCATTCGACCACAACCTGATTATCAAGGAGGCCATTACCTATGTCCGTCAGTACGTCGAGTTCAACCCGTCTTCACTGTTCGACTTGTTGCCGCGTAAGTTCACCGCATCCCAGCTTCGCACTTTGTACGAACTGGTGTATGACAAGCAGTACGACGTACGCAATTTCCATAAAAAAATTGCCTTGATGGAGTATGTCGTCCCCCTGGAAGAAAAACAGCAGGGCGTGGCCCACCGGGCGGCACGCTACTACCGTTTCGACAAAAAGATATACAATAAAATCCGACGGTAGCCGGATTGTAAATTCTTCATATCACTTTCATTTTAATATTGATAGAAATGTATTTATTAGGTTATGACATCGGCAGCTCGTCTGTAAAAGCGAGTCTGGTAAATGCGGAAAGCGGCAAGTGTGTATCGTCTGCCTTCTTCCCCAAGACTGAAGCGGAAATTATCGCAGTGAAGCCCGGCTGGGCAGAGCAAGACCCCGGAAACTGGTGGGAAAACTTGAAACTGGCCACACAAGCGGTATTGGCAGAATCCGGAGTAAACGCAGAAGACATCAAGGCGATCGGTATCTCTTATCAGATGCATGGCTTGGTATGTGTAGATAAAAACCAGCAGGTGTTGCGTCCTGCCATTATCTGGTGCGACTCCAGAGCCGTGCCCTACGGACAAAAGGCTTTCGAAACATTGGGAGAGGAGACTTGCCTTTCACATCTGCTGAATTCTCCGGGCAACTTCACGGCCTCCAAACTGGCTTGGATTAAGGAGAATGAGCCTTCCGTTTACGAAAAGATTCATAAGATAATGCTGCCGGGCGACTATATCGCCATGAAGTTGAGCGGTACCATCTGTACCACGGTGTCCGGTTTGTCCGAAGGGATGTTCTGGGATTTCAAGAACAACCGGGTTGCCGACTTTCTGATGGACTATTATGGATTCGACTCCTCTCTGATTGCCGACATCAAACCGACTTTCTCCGAGCAGGGACGTGTCAATGCTGCTGCAGCCGCAGAGCTGGGTCTGAAAGAAGGTACGCCTATCACTTACCGTGCCGGCGACCAGCCCAACAATGCCCTTTCCCTGAATGTATTCAATCCGGGTGAAATAGCTTCCACCGCCGGAACGTCCGGCGTGGTATACGGCGTGAACGGTGAGGTGAACTACGACCCCAAGTCACGTGTCAACACCTTTGCACACGTCAACCATGCTGCCGGGCAAACCCGTCTGGGTGTTCTGCTGTGCATCAATGGTACGGGCATTCTCAATTCATGGGTAAAACGCACCGTTGCTCCCGAAGGCATCTCCTACAGCGATATGAATCTGCTGGCGGCGCAAGCTCCCATCGGCAGTGCCGGTATCAGTATCCTGCCCTTTGGAAACGGTGCGGAGCGTATGCTGGAGAACAAGGAAATAGGCTGCTCCATTCATGGCATCAACTTCAACCAGCACGGCAAACAGCATATCATCCGTGCAGCGCAGGAAGGTATCGTTTTTTCCTTTAAATATGGAATCGACATCATGGAACAAATGGGCATTCCCGTGCAGAAAATTCATGCAGGCAAGGCTAATATGTTCCTCAGCCCGCTGTTCCGCGAGACATTGGCCGGTGTGACGGGAGCTGTCATCGAACTGTATGATACCGACGGCTCTGTAGGTGCCGCCAAAGGCGCCGGAATCGGTGTGGGCATATACAAGGACAACAACGAAGCATTTGCCACGCTTGAGAAGCTCGAGGTGATAGAGCCGAAAGTGGCAGACCGCCAGGCTTATGCCGACGCATATGCGCGCTGGAAACACTGGGTAATGTGCTAATGTGCACATTAAAACGTTAGCACGTTAAAACAATAAATTAATAATTAACCCCGTGATGAATGTGTCTGTCATTGGCACATTCTCACATTAAAACATTAAATTCTTATGGCAACAAAAGAGTATTTTCCCGGAATAGGAAAGATTAAATTCGAAGGTAAAGAGAGCAAGAACCCGATGGCATTCCGTTATTACGATGCCGATAAAGTAATCATGGGTAAGAAAATGAGCGAATGGCTGAAGTTCGCCATGGCATGGTGGCACACTCTTTGCGCAGAAGGTGGTGACCAATTCGGTGGCGGAACAAAGAAATTCCCCTGGAACGGTGAGGCTGACAAGGTTCAGGCTGCCAAGAACAAAATGGACGCCGGCTTTGAATTCATGCAGAAAATGGGTATCGAATACTACTGCTTCCACGATGTAGACCTCTGCGAAGAAGCCGAGACCATTGAAGAATACGAAGCCAACTTGAAGGAAATCGTAGCGTATGCCAAGCAGAAACAAGCAGAAACCGGCATCAAACTGTTGTGGGGTACTGCCAACGTATTCGGCCATGCCCGCTACATGAATGGTGCAGCCACCAATCCCGATTTCGATGTTGTGGCACGTGCCGCCATCCAAATCAAAAACGCCATCGACGCTACTATCGAACTGGGAGGCTCAAACTATGTATTCTGGGGCGGTCGCGAAGGCTACATGTCATTGCTGAATACAGACCAGAAGCGTGAGAAAGAGCACCTCGCACAGATGTTGACCATCGCCCGCGACTATGCACGTGCCCGCGGCTTCAAAGGTACCTTCTTGATTGAACCGAAACCGATGGAACCTACAAAACACCAGTATGATGTAGACACCGAAACCGTTATCGGCTTCTTGAAGGCTCACAATCTGGACAAAGATTTCAAGGTGAACATCGAAGTGAACCACGCTACTTTGGCGGGCCACACCTTCGAGCACGAACTCGCAGTAGCCGTAGACAACGGTATGCTCGGCTCCATCGACGCCAACCGTGGTGACTACCAGAACGGCTGGGATACAGACCAGTTCCCCATTGACAACTTCGAACTGACCCAGGCAATGATGCAAATCATCCGTAACGGAGGCTTTGGCAATGGCGGTACAAACTTCGATGCCAAGACCCGTCGCAACTCCACCGACCTGGAAGACATTTTCATTGCCCACATCGCCGGTATGGACGTGATGGCACGTGCACTGGAAAGTGCAGCCAAACTGCTTGAAGAGTCTCCTTACAAGAAGATGCTGGCCGACCGCTATGCTTCCTTCGACAGTGGTAAAGGCAAGGAATTTGAAGATGGCAAACTGACGCTGGAGGATTTGGTAGCTTACGCAAAAGCCAACGGTGAGCCGAAACAGACCAGCGGCAAGCAGGAATTGTATGAGGCAATCGTGAATATGTACTGCTAATAATGATCAATGTTTAGTGATTAGTGGTTAATAAGTTGCGCATGAGGTGTTTCAATATTAATCATTAATCGCTAATCATTAATCGCTAATCATTAACCATTAATCATTAATATCATGAATTATACAGAAAAAGGCAGTAAACTCTACCTCTTCTCTATTGTGCTGGTAGCCGTCATCGGGGGCTTGCTTTTCGGCTACGATACAGCAGTCATATCCGGTGCCGATAAAGGGCTTCAGGCATTTTTTATGGGTGCCTCCGATTTTGTCTACACAGATACGATTCACGGCATTACCTCTTCCAGTGCACTTATCGGATGTATCATCGGTAGTGCTCTTTCGGGATTCTTCGCATCCAATCTGGGACGTAAGAATTCTCTTTTCATAGCCGGCGTCTTGTTCTTTCTGTCGGCATTGGGCTCCTACTACCCGGAATTCCTTTTCTTCGACTATGGTGTTCCTTCCTATTCCTTGCTCGTGGCATTCAATTTCTACCGTGTATTGGGAGGAATCGGCGTAGGTTTGGCATCGGCCATCTGCCCGATGTATATTGCGGAAATTGCGCCGAGCAACATTCGCGGGACTCTGGTATCATGGAATCAGTTTGCCATTATCTTCGGCCAGTTGGTGGTTTACTTCGTGAATTTCCTTATTCTGGGCGAGAATTCAAATCCGGTGATAAAGGCCATTGAAGGAGTCAACCAGATTCTGAATCCCGAAGCGGCAGCATGGACCACAGAGATAGGATGGCGTCTGATGTTTGTCAGTGAGGCTGTTCCTGCAGGAGTCTTTGCGTTGCTCGTACTGTTTGTTCCCGAAACGCCACGCTATCTTGCCATGAGTGGCAAGGATGATAAGGCACTCCAGGTGTTAAGCCGTATCAACGGCTTGGCTCAGGCAAAGGTTATTCTGTCTCAAATCAAAGCCACGGCAGAGGAAAAGACGGAAAAGCTTTTCACTTATGGCTGGATGGTTATCTTTATCGGTATCATGCTGAGTGTATTCCAGCAAGCGGTAGGTATCAACGCCGTACTCTATTTCGCACCGCGTATCTTCGAAACGATGGGAATGGGCAACCCGATGGTTCAAACCGTCATCATGGGTATCATCAATATTCTGTTCACGTTGCTGGCTGTCTTTACAGTCGAGAAATGGGGACGTAAACCGCTGCTCATCTCGGGGTCTATCGGCATGGCGATAGGTGCTTTCGGAGTAGCTCTTTGCAACGTTGTGGCAGGGCTTCCTCCCATGTTGGCTGTTGTCAGCATCATGGTCTACAGTGCTTCGTTCATGTTCAGCTGGGGCCCCATCTGCTGGGTACTGATTGCTGAAATCTTCCCGAATACCATCCGTGGCGCTGCAGTAGCCATTGCCGTAGCCTTCCAATGGATATTCAATTTCATTGTATCTTCCACCTTCGTACCTATGTACAATATGAGTTTGGGAGATATGGGAGACAAGTTCGGGCACATGTTTGCTTATGGCTTATACGGAATCATCTGTGTGGTGGCTGCTCTGTTTGTCTGGAAGCTTGTTCCCGAAACGAAAGGCAAGACACTGGAAGACATGACCAAGCTGTGGAAGAATAGAAGAAACAATAGATAAGACCGTCATTGAAACTGTCCATATAAAACGGGAAAGAGGAGGCCTGATGAATGCCTCCTCTTTTTGTTATCAATTCCGTATCTTTTCCCTTATCCGTTCAAGATGGGAAAGAAAAATCTTCGGAGGGGAAGATAACATGTAAGGATAAACCGTACCTTTGCACTGTTTTTAATCAGGAATAGCAAGAAAGTTATGGATTCAATGAAAATCAATAAGGTGCAGATACGCAATCTGCAGATTGAAGATTATGACCAGTTGGCACAATCGTTTACGCGCGTTTATTCAGACGGAAGCGATGTGTTCTGGACGCACAAACAAATAGAAAAACTGATACGCATCTTCCCCGAGGGGCAGATTGTGACGGTGGTTGACGAGAAAATCGTGGGCTGTGCGCTTTCCATCATAGTGAACTACGATGATGTGAAGAACGACCACACTTACGCCCAGGTTACGGGCAAGGAGACTTTCAACACCCACAATCCGAAAGGCAACATACTTTATGGCATCGAAGTCTTTATCCATCCCCAATACCGTGGCCTGCGTCTGGCACGCCGTATGTATGAATACCGCAAGGAACTTTGCGAGACATTGAACCTGAAGGCAATCATGTTTGGCGGACGTATCCCCAACTACTACAAATATGCCGATCAAATCCGCCCCAAGGAGTACATAGATAAGGTGAAGCAAAAGGAAATCTTCGACCCGGTGCTGACCTTTCAGCTCTCTAACGACTTCCACGTGCGCAAGGTGATGCGCAACTACCTTCCCAATGATGAGGAGTCCAAGCACTACGCCTGCCTGCTGCAATGGGACAATATCTACTATCAGGCTCCCACACAAGACTATGTAAACCCCAAAACCACTGTCCGCGTAGGCTTGGTACAATGGCAGATGCGTACCTACAAGACACTGGATGACCTTTTTGAGCAAGTGGAATTTTTTGTGGATGCCGTGAGCGACTACAAGAGTGACTTTGTCCTTTTTCCCGAATACTTCAACGCACCGTTGATGGCAAAATTCAACAACGAGGGCGAGTCGCAGGCTATCCGCGGGCTGGCGGCCTATACCGAGGAAATCAAGGAGCGTTTCGTCAAGCTCGCCATCAGCTATAACATCAACATTATTACGGGCAGTATGCCGCTTATCAAGGAAGACGGGCTGCTATACAACGTAGGATTCCTCTGCCGACGTGACGGAAGTTATGAAATGTACGAAAAGATACATGTCACTCCCGACGAGATAAAGTCCTGGGGACTGAGCGGAGGCAAGTCCATCCAAACTTTCGATACGGACTGTGCTAAGATAGGCGTGCTGATATGCTACGATGTAGAGTTCCCCGAACTGAGCCGCATCATGGCGGACCAAGGCATGCAGATACTCTTTGTTCCTTTCCTTACCGATACGCAGAATGCTTACAGCCGCGTAAAGGTGTGCGCCCATGCTCGTGCCATCGAAAACGAGTGCTTTGTAGTGATAGCCGGCAGTGTAGGCAATCTTCCCCGCGTGCACAACATGGACATCCAGTATGCCCAGTCCGGTGTGTTCACTCCCTGCGACTTCGCTTTCCCCACAGACGGCAAGCGTGCGGAAGCCACTCCGAATACCGAAATGATTCTTGTGTCGGATGTGGATCTGGACTTGCTGAATGAACTGCATACCTACGGCAGTGTACGCAACCTGAAAGACCGGAGAGGCGATTTGTACGAGGTGAAGATGAAAAGATGACTTTCCCGAATGCCACACTCGGTTGCCTCCAATACCACACCTTATTCTCCGAAATGCCACACTTCATCGTCCGGAATGCCATAGGTTTCGGACAACGGAGTGTGGCATTTCAGCTGCTGAAGTGTGGCATCCGGGACGATGAAGTATGGCATTTCGGATGGTAATTCCATAGTTTATCCGTATCTTTACAAAACTTTTATTCTAAAAAACAGAAACAATGGCCAAGAAAGCTCTCTCTGCTCCCGAAATACCTCTCTGCATCAATGTGTTGCGATTACTTAACTACCGTCTGGCTCCCGACGAGCTGATTCTGTTCGACTGGCTTACAGTAAAACAGATTTCTTTTAAATACAAGCCTTTCCATTACTCCCAGGCGCGTGTAGAGGAAGAAACCCGTATCCGCCGTACCCGGCAGGAAGTCATCATTAAGCAATTCTCGGCCTTGGGCTTCCTGAAAACCGACATAAAGGTCAATTCCGTCACCCGTGGACGTGTCCGCTATTACTCCGTGGACTTCAGTGTACTTGCCGACGTGGATGTCCTGGTAGAAATCATCATGCCCCAAACCACGCTCTTCCGTGACTTCATCCTCTACTTTGCCTACCACGCCACTATGCAGAAGAAGAGCAAGGAAGAACAACTGAAGCCTGCCTCCGCCATAAATCACGAGGCTGCCGCCCGAATCTATCAACTGTTGAGCCAAGTCTATGACGAGCGCCGCCAATACTATAATGATGGGGGACTGACCGGAGATGTGAAGCCTGAACGCTCGAAATCTGCCATGCAATTGCAGCATAACAAACCCATAGAACGTAAACTGGCAAAGTTGGCAGACTACTACAACGATAACAGCATCAAAAACGCCTTTCTTGCCTATGTGGACGAAATCCTGACCCAAAAGAAAGAACCCGAAAACCTGATGTATTACTTTCTCTCTTTCGATGAGACATCGGATTGTTTCGGAGTGGTGAATCATTACCTTAATTATTTCACCTTGCATTATAGTTACAGCAGCAACAGTTGAAGTCTATCCGCTGATGATGCTGTTATTAATTCTTTTAATATAATACTTTATTATTCTTTCCCATGCTGTTCTCTGCACGCTTATTGCTGATTGCGGCAATAGCATTCGCAGAATTCTACATACCATTTGTTGAACTCAGCAAAATAGCCCTCTCATTTGTTGTTTTCAACGTAGTTTTCAGGTCGCTTGTTTGAGCTAAATTTACGTTTTTTGCCGTTTTTGCTTAGGGAACCCGTGGATTTTGGCTTATTTTGAGAAACGTGATTCGCTCAAACTAAAACGGCAAATCATAAATGGAGACTTCTTTTTCGTGTACTGACATTCTCTCTGCATTATTCAAAAGAGAAATATCTTTAATCTTTTTATGATATAGAGAAAATTTTGCAATTTGTTCTATTTCTTTTTTACGGTTTTTACTAAGGATTAGATATTCTTCTTCTCTATCAATTCCTAAAAAACGGCGTCCCAAAAGATTGGCTGCAATTCCTGTAGTGCTGCTGCCTGTAAATGGGTCGAGAATCCACGCACCACCACGAGTTGATGCCAAAATAATACGCGACAATACAGATAAGGGTTTCTGAGTAGGATGTTTGCCACATGATTTTTCCCAACGAGCTATGGCCGGTAATTGCCATACGTCCGTCATCTGCTTGTTGCTGTTGATTTGCTTCATGATACTATAATTATAGTAGTGTGTTATTTTAGCAGACTTGCGTGCCCAAATAATGAACTCTGTTGAGTGTGTAAAATAACGACATGAAATATTAGGTGGCGGATTGGTCTTTGCCCATGTCACTACATTCAAAATCTTAAATCCTAATTCAGTCAGGATATTGGCTATTGAAAAAATATTATGATATGTACCGCTAATCCATATTGTTCCATTTTCCTTCAGTTTATTTTGGCATTCGCTTATCCATGCTCGATTGAACGAATCTATGTATTCAGGAGTACCTCCTTTATCCCATTCCCCTTTATCCACGCATACCATCTTCCCACTTTGCACACTTATCCCTCCATTACTGAGAAAGTAAGGAGGATCGGCAAATATCATATCGAACTTGAAACTGAATTGCTTTAATAATTCGATGCAGTCACCATGCAGGAGGGTAAAGGCACGGTCGGAGGATTTGAAATAAGGAATCATAATTTAGCAATAATCTCTTGATATTCCTTCCAGGACATTAACCGACCTTCTCCAGTGGGATAATTGACATCTTCCTGCCCCCATATCCATTTATATACTTTTATTAAAGCCTCAGGAGTTTCACCGGAAGCGAAATTTAAAGCTCTTATTTCATTTATAAAATCGGAAGGTTCTTCTCCATTATATGTTTTTTCCATTAAAGTCAGAAATACTTTTGCTTTATCTTTGTTTTCCTGAACTTTATTTATTACATCTTCTAAGATTTGTTTGTGAGATATTTGCCATAGTGTATTATCATTGGGATTATAGATGAATACTAAAAAATCTTCTTTTTTAGGTCTTCCATATACAGATTTACCACCAGGCTTCGTGATAACGATTTTCCTACCATCAGAGAGTTCTTCGACTTCATAACCTCGATATGGTAAATCTATAAGTTTTTGTGAGAAAGTAGCTTTATCCGCATTGTTTATACGAATAGGCTCTAGTTCTATATTATGTTGATAGATGTTTTTCATCGTTCTATTTATTTCATGATTTTACTTATAATGCCGTTCTCCATATCATTAATATTGTATATATGTTCAAGTACATCAAAAGTTTCTTCCAAATTTCGACGCGCACTATTCCATCCTTTTCCATCCGTAAACCAGACAAATGTAAAATCTGTTAGGTCTTTGGTTTCCAAGGTTATCGTTTTGTAACTTCTTGCTGTTTCGTTAAGCTTAGAGCCACTACTTCCATAAAAATTGGTTTCTATACCATATACCATGGTAGGTGTTTTTACGACAAAATCAAATCGTTTCTCTGCCTTACCTTGGTTAGATATTGAAGATAAATCAATACCCCATTTCTTTTCGATAGCATGAATATACATTTCTTTGAAGTAGGTGATACCTTTTACAAACCCAGCCTTCTGTATATATGATTCGACGAGGTTCTCCATCAGGTGTCCACCTCTATTTTTTCTTCCATTAGAATCAAGCCCAGTTTCTATTCCTGTAACATAATCTACAAGACTTCCGATAATGCGATTCTCAATCAAGTTGAAAATACCAGTTTTGCGCATAAATATTTTATATTGCTCTACACTATAGTTCATTTTTTTGAAATTATAACAGAAGCTGCCTTCTTCATCTATAGCTTCTATATCCATTTCACGCTTTGCTATCAGAATAGGAATACACTTTAGAATACTAGGGTATTTACATAATAAATTATCAAAATCGTTTTCTATATTTTTGCTGCCAATAAGAGAATTCATAATATTCAATTCCACTTTAATAGCATCAACATTAGAGAAAACTTTGTCAAAGTATGTATAATATTGGTAGTTCGCAATACTTGTACGAAACAGTGCAAGCCATTGTTTAAAATCTCTTTCCATACAAATTTATCTATAATTCATGCTAATATTAGAAATCATAAGTTCGGACAGTTTCCCTCTTTTTTCAGGATTGGCATTAACCATTCGCGTAGCCATTACTCGCTGAATATGGTATTCGTTATAAATCTCATCAAAGAAATTATCATTTTCGTCTTTGCCTTTCACATCCGAATTACTTAAGATGAAATTAGTTTTATATTGAACTATCTTGTGACAAAAATCGCGTAGCCGTATTTGTTCATTATCGTCAAACTCATCTTTGGCATACGAGTTGAAAGAAGAAGTTTTGCTTAAAGGTTTATATGGAGGATCAAAGTAGAATAAAGCATCAGGAGAAGCGTAAGCTATTGTTTTCTCGAAATCCCCACACAAAATATCTACCTTTTGCAAAATCTTAGAATCTGCAAGAATTGTATCTTCATCACAAATTCTAGGATTGGCATATTTTCCATGGGGAACATTGAATTTTCCTTTAGAATTTACTCTATACAACCCATTGAAGCATGTCCTATTTAAAAAAATGAATAAAGCGGCGGTCTCTATTTCAGACAAGGATGAAGCGTTATATATGTCGCGCTTATTTAAATAATACTCTTTTCTGTCTTCTTCTCCCAAGGGGATATACTTTTCTTGAAGTTCTTTTAATTGTTCAATCAATTTATATGGTTGTTCCTTAATAACTTTATATGTAGTTATCAAATGGGGATTTATATCATTAATCACAGCTTTTTGAATATTGGGAAATTGCTGTAATATCCAAAATAAAACAGCCCCACCTCCAACGAAAGGTTCTACATAAATAACGTTTTTTTTCTGTGAGAAGTCAGATGGTAAGGTACGCTCTATATCTCCTAAAAGCTGCGTCTTTCCACCTACCCATTTTACAAAAGGTTTTGCAGTTCTATATATTCTATGTTGCATATTTGGTCTAAATATCATTCTTCTAATGGCAAAGATAGTGAATCTCTTCAAGTTGTGCGAATATATTAGGAGTCTTTCTTTTTATTTTTTGAATTCTATGTCTAAAAGGATATTAATCACTCTTATTATCCCTCTTTTCATCCTTAAATAAAACATTTTACTGCACTTATCCAGCTTTTTCTACCTAAAAAGTCTCTTGTATTTAAGTTTTTTGTAAATTTGCACCCTTAAAATGGAGAAGGTAGCTTTTGACGTACCAAATGCCTATCAAGAGTATCTTCAATCGTAAATTGTAAATTGTCAAATAGTAAATATCAAGATGGGTAAGAAGTTTGCCGAATATTCGAAGCTCGACCTTTCCGAAGTGAACGGAAAAGTGTTGAAGAAATGGGACGAAAACCAGGTTTTCGCCAAGAGTATGACAGAACGTGAAGGTTGTCCTTCTTTCGTATTTTTCGAAGGACCTCCCTCGGCCAATGGTATGCCGGGCATTCACCACGTAATGGCTCGCTCCATTAAGGACATTTTCTGCCGTTACAAAACGATGAAGGGGTTCCAAGTAAAGCGTAAGGCCGGATGGGATACTCATGGACTGCCCGTGGAACTGGGTGTGGAAAAAGCACTCGGCATTACGAAAGAGGATATTGGCAAGACTATTTCCGTAGCAGAATACAATGCTGCCTGCCGCAAGGACGTCATGAAGTTCACCAAGGAATGGGAAGACCTGACGCACAAGATGGGCTACTGGGTGGACATGACGGACCCGTATATCACCTACGACAACCGCTACATCGAAACCTTGTGGTGGCTGCTGAAACAGCTCTATAAGAAAGGACTCCTTTATAAAGGGTATACCATACAACCTTATTCTCCTGCTGCCGGAACCGGACTCAGCTCGCACGAGTTGAACCAGCCCGGATGTTACCGTGACGTAAAAGACACGACCATGGTGGCACAGTTCAAGATGAAGCATCCGAAACCGGAAATGGCAGAGTGGGGAACTCCTTACTTCCTGGCATGGACCACTACTCCGTGGACGTTGCCCAGCAACACTGCGCTCTGCGTCGGTCCCAAGATAGACTACGTGGCCGTACAGACTTACAACGGATATAGCGGTGAGAAGATGACTGTTGTCTTGGCAAAAGCACTGCTCTACACTCACTTCAACAAAAAAGCGGAAGGCATTGCATTAGAGGATTATAAGCCGGGTGATAAGCTGATACCTTTCAAGATAGTAGGTGAGTACAAAGGCCCCGATTTGGTAGGTATGGAGTACGAACAGCTCATCCCTTGGGTGAAACCGATAGACGTTGCCGAAGACGGTAGCTGGACTCCCAGCGACAAAGGTTTCCGTGTAATTTCTGGTGACTATGTGACGACTGAAGACGGTACGGGTATCGTACACATTGCCCCGACCTTTGGTGCGGACGATGCTTTTGTGGCACGCGCTGCAGGTATACCGTCCTTGTTCATGATAAACAAGAAGGGTGAGACCCGCCCGATGGTAGACCTCACCGGTAAGTTCTTCTTGATTGACGAACTGGACGAGGATTTCGTAAAGGCATGTGTCAACGTAGACCTCTATAAGGACTATCAGGGCAAGTGGGTGAAGAATGCCTACGACCCCCAATTCACTGTAGACGGCAAGTACGACGAACAAGTCGCACAAGCTGCCGAATCGCTGGATATTGAAATCTGCATGATGATGAAAGCCGCCCGCCAGGCATTCAAGATAGAAAAGCATGTACACAACTATCCGCACTGCTGGCGTACGGACAAACCCGTATTGTACTATCCGCTGGATAGCTGGTTCATCCGCAGCACCGCTTGCAAGGAACGTATGATAGAGTTGAACAAGACCATCAACTGGAAGCCGGAAAGCACCGGTACGGGACGTTTTGGCAAGTGGCTGGAAAACCTGAATGACTGGAACCTCAGCCGTTCGCGCTATTGGGGTACTCCGCTGCCCATCTGGCGCACGGAGGACAATAGCGAGGAAAAATGTATCGAGTCTGTAGAAGAGCTCTACAACGAAATAGAGAAATCCGTGGCTGCCGGCCTGATGCAGTCCAACCCTTACAAGGAGAAGGGCTTCCAGCCGGGTGTATATACCAAAGAGAATTACGACAAGATAGACTTGCACCGTCCTTACGTGGACGATGTCATCCTTGTTTCTAAAGACGGCAAGCCGATGAAACGCGAAACGGACTTGATTGACGTTTGGTTCGATTCCGGTGCCATGCCTTATGCACAGATACACTATCCGTTCGAGAATAAGGAACTGCTGGATAGCCACCAGGTATATCCTGCCGATTTCATCGCCGAAGGGGTGGACCAGACACGCGGTTGGTTCTTCACGTTGCACGCCATCGCTACAATGGTGTTCGACAGTATTTCTTATAAGGCTGTCATTTCCAACGGCTTGGTGCTCGACAAAAATGGTAACAAGATGTCCAAGCGTCTGGGCAATGCCGTAGACCCCTTCTCGACCATCGAGAAATACGGGTCCGACCCGTTGCGCTGGTACATGATCACCAACTCTTCTCCGTGGGACAATCTTAAGTTCGACGTGGATGGAGTGGAAGAGGTGCGCCGCAAGTTCTTCGGAACACTCTATAACACCTATTCATTCTTCGCCCTCTATGCCAATGTAGACGAATTTGACTACAAAGAAGCCGATGTGCCCATGGCAGAACGCCCTGAGATAGACCGTTGGATTCTCTCTGTACTGAATACGTTGGTGAAGAACGTGGATACCTGCTACAATGAATACGAGCCCACGAAAGCAGGACGTCTCATTTCCGAATTCGTGAACGACAACCTCTCCAACTGGTATGTCCGCCTGAACCGCAAACGTTTCTGGGGCGGTGGTATGACGCAGGACAAGCTCTCTGCATTCCAGACACTCTATACATGCCTCGAAACCGTGGCTAAGCTGATGGCACCCATCGCTCCGTTCTATGCTGATATGCTCTATTCCGACCTGATTGCAGCTACGGGACGCGACAATGTGGTTTCCGTACACCTTGCCAAGTTCCCCGAATATAAGGAGGAAATGATAGACAAGGAATTGGAAGTCCGCATGCAGATGGCACAAGACGTCACTTCCATGGTATTGGCATTGCGCCGCAAGGTGAACATCAAAGTCCGCCAACCGCTTCAGTGCATCATGATACCGGTAGTGGATGAAGAACAGCGTGCACACATCGAGGCTGTGAAAGCACTTATCATGAACGAGGTGAATGTAAAAGAAATCCAGTTTGTGGACGGTGCTGCCGGTGTACTGGTAAAGAAAGTGAAATGCGACTTCAAGAAGCTGGGACCGAAATTCGG
Source organism: Bacteroides uniformis (assembly GCF_025147485.1). Taxonomy (NCBI): domain Bacteria; kingdom Pseudomonadati; phylum Bacteroidota; class Bacteroidia; order Bacteroidales; family Bacteroidaceae; genus Bacteroides; species Bacteroides uniformis. Next base: position 3,632,343 of record NZ_CP102263.1, read on the forward strand.
TAAGCAGATGAAAGCCGTGGCTGCTGCTGTGGCGGAAATGTCCCAGGAAGCCATTGCCGAGCTGGAGAAGAAAGGCTCTTATACGTTCAATCTGGACGGTGCAGAAGCCGTGATTGAAACGGCAGATGTGGAAATCTTCAGTGAGGATATTCCGGGATGGCTGGTTGCCAACGAGGGCAAACTGACCGTGGCTCTGGAAGTTACCGTTACCGAAGAGTTGCGCCGTGAGGGTATTGCACGCGAGCTGGTAAACCGCATTCAGAATATCCGCAAGTCGAGCGGTTTTGAGATAACAGATAAAATAAAGATTACATTATCAAAAAATCCTCAAACAGATGATGCGGTAAATGAATATAATGACTATATTCGCAACCAAGTTTTAGGAACTTCACTGACGCTGGCAGACAACGTAGAAAATGGTACAGAACTGAACTTCGACGATTTCTCGCTGTACGTGAGCGTAGTGAAAGAATAATTAAATACTAACCCTGATTAACACGTAAAAGTTATGGCAGAAAAGACAAGATACTCAGATGCTGAATTGGAAGAATTCCGCGCTATCATTATGGAGAAGTTAGAGTTGGCACAACGTGACTATGAACTGTTAAAGGCCAGCCTGACGGGTGCAGACGGTAATGACACCGACGATACATCTCCTACGTACAAAGTACTGGAAGAAGGTGCCAACACCTTATCCAAGGAAGAAACCACACGTCTGGCCCAACGCCAGTTGAAGTTCATCCAAGGATTGCAGGCTGCTTTGGTGCGCATTGAGAACAAAACATATGGCATTTGCCGCGAAACCGGCAAACTGATACCGGCAGAGCGCCTTCGTGCAGTGCCCCATGCCACTTTGAGCATCGAAGCTAAAAACAACGGCAAGAAATAAAAATGGGTAAATTCTTTACGAAGGGCCGGATAGCCTGCCTTATCATATTTTCGGTATTGGTTATAGACCAAATTATCAAGATTTGGATAAAGACCCACATGTACTGGCATGAGAGTATCCGGATTACGGATTGGTTCTATATATACTTTACCGAGAATAGTGGTATGGCTTTCGGTATGGAAATATTCGCCAAACTGTTCCTGACCTTGTTCCGCATTGCTGCAGTCACGGTCATTGGCTGGTTTCTGTACAAGTTCGTGAAGCAAGGCATGAAGACCGGATTTATCATCTGTGTGTCTTTGGTCTTGACGGGAGCCTTGGGAAACATTGTCGACAGTGTGTTCTATGGCGTGCTGTTCAACGAAAGCACCCATTCGCAGATAGCCTCCTTCATGCCTGAAGGAGGGGGATATGCCCCGTGGTTCCATGGCAAGGTGGTGGATATGTTCTATTTCCCCATCATTGATACAAACTGGCCCGCATGGATGCCGTTTGTCGGTGGAGAACATTTCATTTTCTTCAGCCCGATATTCAATTTTGCGGATGCAGCAATCAGTTGCGGTATCATTGCTTTGCTGTTGTTCTACGGCAAGGACTTCAATGATGCCTATCATGCTGCCATAAAGAAATCATGAAAGGAATAAATCGAATTCAATGGTGTAGCGTAGTCCTTCTGGTGTTCAGTCTGACGGCTTGTAAGGTGAAAAGACCTGAAACCGTCCTTCCGGATGCCAAGATGGAAAACGTGCTTTATGATTATCACATAGCCAAAGCTATGGGTGAAGAAGTGCCGTATAACGAAAGTTATAAGCGGGTGCTATACATTGAATCGGTTTTCAAGAAATATGGCATTACTCAGGCCGATTTTGACTCTTCTATGGTCTGGTTTGCCCGTAACCCGGAAGTACTTACCAAAATCTACGAGAAAGTGAATGTACGGTTGAAAGCCGAGAGAGACGGTATCAACCACTTGATTGCCCTGCGTGACAACAAGCCGAAAGAATCACTTCCCGGAGACAGTATCGACGTGTGGATATGGCAGCATATCTATCAGTTGACGGGTATGCCCCTGGACAACAAGATAACGTTTACGTTGCCATCAGACACCAATTTCCACGACCGTGACACGCTGCGCTGGAGCGTGCGCTTCCGTTTCCACAACGGTGCACCGGACAGCATACATGCTCCGTTGATGGCGATGCAGATTCTTTACGAAAAGAATGACAGTGTCATCAGTGCCATTCGGAAAGTACAAGACACAGGTGTGGAAACGCTCACCTTGTTTGCCGATACTTTAGGAGAAATCAAGGAAATACGCGGGTTCATCTATTATCCGCAGCAGGAGACTCCACAGCCTTTGCTGGCAGACCGTATCTCACTGATGCGCTATCACGCCACGGACAGCTTGGTCATTGCCCCAAAGGACAGCCTTCAGCAGGCGACAGACTCCCTTCGCAAAGACAGTATCGGAAAACCTGAGAAATTGAAACCTCTGGAAATTCAGGAGCAGGAAAATACCACGACTCCCAGAACCATACGTCCCCGTCCGAAAGCATGAAACGCTACGCTTCCCATTTTCTGTTTCTTCCCGGGCATGGCTATCTGAAACAATATGTGGTGGAGATAGGTGAAGGACAATGTGTATCACGTATCTTCCCATTGACAGAAGAGGTGGAGAATACGGAATGGCTACCGGGAGTCATAGCTTTGCTTACGGAGGTGGAAACAGACTATCCTCATTTTGATACGTGCTGCAATATACTGACGGCAATCCCTCCGGTTATCGAGGAAGAATTGCCTTATTTGATTCCCTGGTTGTTTTTTCCTTTTGATTTTACTACAATGCAGCCTGGCGCCGGAACTCAGCGCAAACTACTGCTGTGGCAATAGCCACGTTCAATGACTCCGAGGTCTCACGGCTGGCGGGATAATTCGGTATGTATAGTTTGCGGTTGATGAGTGCCTCCACTTCTTTTCCGATGCCATTTCCTTCATTACCCATCACAATCAGCCCATTTTTCGAAAGCGGTTGTCCGTACATATTCTCTCCGTCCAGGAAAGTGCCGTAAACGGGAATATCCTTCAGTGAGCGGATGAACTCGGGTAGGGGAGTATAATGCAGTCTGACGCGTGCGATACCTCCCATCGTGGCCTGCACAGTTTTGGGATTATAGATATCCACCGTGTTGGGCGAACAGAAAATATGCTCTATCCCAAACCAATCAGCAAGGCGGACAATCGTTCCCAGGTTACCGGGGTCTTGCACATCATCCAAAGCCAGACAGAGGGAGTGACTGATGACGGAAATATCCGTCTCCTCATCCGGCTGCCGGAACACAGCCAGCACTTGTTGGGGAGTTTTCAGCAGGCTGGCACGCGAAAGTTCCTCCTCCGATACTTCCGTGGCATCCGCTACGGTGGAGAGAGGGCGGTTCCGGGAAAGCCATTCTGAAGTTGCCAGCAAGAACTGACAAGGAAAATGTCCCAACAAATCCCCTACGAGTTTAGGTCCTTCTGCCAGAAATACCTTGTCGGCCTTCCGGTTCTTTTTCTGCTCCAACGAGTGGATATATTTAATGCGATTTTTACTTAATGCCATAGGACACACATGTTATCATTTGACAAAAATACGTGATTATTTCAATATAATCAAAAACTCTGCACTCTTCCGGCGTTTTTTATTTCGGGAACAAAAAAATACAAGTATATTTGTAGCTGTTTATGCGCAATTAATGACTCGGTATGAATAAAGGTTTCCGCTACGCGATACTTACTACTATCGTACTTTTGTTGGCTTCCTGTTCTTCTACCAAATATGTGCCGGACGGCTCGTATTTGCTGGATGAAGTGCGCATACATACTGATAATAAGGAAGTAAAACCATCCAATCTCTCCATGTACATCCGCCAGAATCCCAATGCGAAGTGGTTCAGCCTGATAAAGACCCAGTTGTATGTCTACAACTGGTCCGGACGGGACTCTACACGCTGGATAAACCGTACATTGAGGAAATTAGGTGATGCCCCGGTCATATACAGTGAGGAGGAAACCAACCGGACCAGGGAAGAAATCACTAAGGCTGTGCAGAATATGGGCTATATGGGCGCCCTGGTGGAACCGGTACGCCAAGTCAAGAAGAAAAAGATGAAGTTGGTCTATAAAGTGACAACCGGCAAGCCCTATAAAGTTCGTACCTTGAAATATGATATCCAGGACAGTAAAATAAAGGAATACATGCGGCAGGATTCCGCAGTAACCTTATTATCCGAAGGCATGTATTTTGATGTCAATGTACTGGATGCAGAACGCCAGCGCATCACAAACAAACTGCTTCAGAATGGATATTACAAGTTCAATAAAGAGTACATATCCTATACTGCGGATACTGTCCGTAATTCTTATCTGGTAGATTTGACACTGCATTTGGCTCCATACAGACAGCATAACGAGGATACGCCGCAAAATCACCGGCAATACACTATCAATAAAGTGAGTTTCATTACCGATTATAATGTGTTGCAGGCATCCACCCAGAACAGCATCGAGGTGAATGATTCATTGCATTACAAAGGCTTTCCCATCTACTACAAAGACAAGCTTTATCTGCGCCCCAAAGTGCTGACCAACAATCTGCGCATCACTCCGGGAACTCTCTATAACGAGCAGAACGTGCAGCGTACCTACTCCAACTACGGACGCCTGCAAGCCCTGAAATATACCAATATCCGTTTTTTTGAAGTGCAACAGAGTGACAGTGCAAAGCTCAACGCCTATGTGATGCTGACCAGAGGCAAGCATCAGTCCGTATCTTTTGAGGTGGAAGGCACAAACTCTGCCGGCGATTTGGGAGCTGCCGCTTCGGTGGCTTTTCAGCACCGCAACATGTTCAAAGGTTCCGAAACATTCATGTTCAAGCTACGTGGGGCATACGAGGCTGTGTCCGGTTTGCAGAGCTCCTTGAATCAAGACTACATAGAATTAGGTGCGGAAGCAACCATCAACTTCCCACGGTTTATGTTTCCCTTTGTATCCAGCGATTTCAAGCGGAGGATAAGGGCTACTACAGAATTCGGATTGCAATATAACTACCAGATGAGACCCGAATTCACGCGCATTGTAGCATCTGCCGGATGGAGCTACAAATGGGGGGTACAACAACAGCGTTCGCAGCATCGCATTGATTTGCTGGACATCAACTATCTGTATATGCCCAGCATAGACCAGACATTCAAAGAGGATTATCTGGAGAAAGACGAGAACTACATCCTCAAATACAATTATGAAGACCGCTTTATTGTCCGCACCGGCTATAGCTATATCTACAACAGTGCCGGAAGAGCATTGATGAATAACTCCGGTATCGGAAATTCCTATACCATCCGCCTCAATTTTGAATCGGCGGGTAACTTGTTGTATGCTGTGGCAAAGCTCGGAGGAATGAAGAAGAATGCATCGGGGGAATACACTTTGTTGAACATTCCTTTTGCCCAATACCTGAAAGGCGATTTTGACTTTGCCAAGAATCTGGTCATTGACAACCGCAATTCATTGGCATTTCATTTTGGTGCCGGTATTGCCATTCCATACGGCAATGCAACAATGCTTCCATTTGAGAAGCGCTACTTCTCCGGCGGCGCCAACAGTGTGCGCGGATGGTCTGTACGTGATTTGGGGCCCGGTTCTTTCCCCGGCGATAATAACTTCATGAACCAGTCGGGAGACATCAAGCTGGATGCCAGCATTGAATACCGCACACGGTTGTTCTGGAAATTCAGAGGAGCCCTCTTTGTAGATGCCGGGAATATCTGGACAATACGGAATTATAAAGACCAGCCGGGAGGTCAGTTTGAATTTGACAAGTTCTATAAACAGATTGCCGTGGCATATGGTTTAGGATTGCGTCTTGACTTGGATTTCTTTGTATTGCGTTTCGACGGGGGTATGAAGGCCGTCAATCCGGCGTATGAGAAGAAAAAAGACCGTTATCCCATTATCCATCCTAAATTCAGCCGCGATTTTGCCTTCCACTTTGCTGTGGGATATCCGTTCTAATGGGAAGTGGAAAGGTGAAAATGGTTATTGGGCATCTATGCACCCAGCCATTTTCAACTTTCACCTTTCCATTTTCAACTTTTAATTAAAAGCGTAATAGCTGTCAATCATCGTCGCTTGACGTGCTGCTGCCACACCTTGGGCATCCAGCGTCACTGTCATTTCCTCACCGTTCGGAAGGGTCATTTGTGCAGTGCCGTCATTGTTCATTTGCAGCAATTCTGTGCTGACACCATCGGCAACAACATTCCAAGTATTCAACTCTTTGTTGTAAATGAGTTCCATAGAAGCAGTCTCACCTTCTTTGGTGATAGAATAGCCGTTTTCAAGTGTCTCTACCAGGTAGTCACCGTTTTCGCCTTTCACTTTCTTTACATCACCAATGCTGGCCATAGGGTTTGAACCACTCCAGAATTCGATGGAGTTGATGACCAATGCATCGGCCAGATAGCAAACGCCATATACCGGGATAATATTGAATGCCAGATAAACCAGTTCGTTTACAAACTTGGTACCAATACCTTGATTCCAGCTGACCAGTTTACTATGCAGTCCAAAAGAACCGATACAAGAACTGAAAAGAAACGAGCCGCAAATCATTACGGTCGCAGCCATCTTCAAATTGAACTTTTTCATAATCACTCTTTTTTATTTTACTGTGTTTAATTAGCTTTATAGCTCATCGAGTTATTTTAAGCATCCGCAAATATAGGATTTTTTACGAAAATACATCCTATTTGAGCTTAAAATCTGTTTTCAGTAAAACGGAAGTGTCTATTTACGAGCCTTTTGGAAAAGAGCTTTTCTTATCCAGCGGTCAACGGCAAACTTGCCCGGACCTATGATATACATCAATATGAACACTACCAGATATACAAAAGCCAACTCTTTCGTGGCAAACGGGTCATTGCCATGAATTACAAAAAAGGCAACAGCCATTGTAAACACCATTGGTATCATAGCCAAACGATAGAGAAAACCTATAATGAATGCCATGGAACATGCCAATTCACCAAAGATAGCCAGTCCTAAAGACAGCGGACTGCCTACACCCAGCGGGTCAGGGAAAACGGCCGACAGCTCTTGAAAGTTAGTCCACTTCTGGATACCGTGGTTCATTAATAATATACCGAATACAATTCTTGCAATCAATAGCATAGCAGATGTTGCCGTTCCGTCCGGTTTGGCGGGAAATAAAAGTTGTTTTAACATATTCATTCGTTTTTAAGTTCGTATATGAACTATAACAAATATTACTCAATAAAAGTTTACTCCCGCTTCAAGGGTTTGATGATAATCCGTAAAGACGGGTCATAGGTAAAGTAACTCCACATCCAGTCTACGAAGATGAAAAGACGGTTCTTTACACCCACAATACTCATCAAATGGATGAATAGCCACACAGCCCATGCCGGAAAACCGCCAAAACGCAGTTTCTTAAGCTCGACTACGGCATGATTGCGGCCAATGGTCGCCATGGAGCCTTTGTTTTGATATATAAACGGCTGTAACGGCAGGCCTGTTTCTGCACGCTGCAAGTTCCTTATCAAGTTGCGGGCCTGCTGGATGGCTGGTTGCACCACTTGCGGGTGTCCTTTGGGATACTCCTCAGAAATCATAAGGGCCGTATCCCCGATAGCGAAAATATTGGGATATTGAGAAAGACGGTTATAAGTGTCCACCTTCAAGCGGTTTCCCGGTCCATAGGCATCGGCAGGCAATCCTTGAAGGCTGTTTGCCTTGACACCGGCCACCCAGAATACATTTTTGGTATCGATGGCAGTCCCGTCATTCAATGCCAATTGATAATTCTCGTATCCCATCACCCGTTGGTTCAATTTGATTTCCACATCACGCTTCTTCAGATAATCGGCCACTTCTTTGGAAGACTCTTCTGAAAAAGCAGACAAGAGCCGGGAAGAGCCATCCAACAAGATGATACGCATCTCATTGATATTCAAGTCCGGATAGTCTTGAGGAAGGACAAACTTCCTCATCTCGGCCAAAGCACCAGCCAACTCTATTCCCGTAGCTCCACCGCCTACAATGGCAAAGGTCATCAGACGCCTGCGATCTTCTTTATTACCGGTGTTCTGGGCTTGTTCAAAACTATCCAATATCTGGTTTCGGTTGAACAAGGCTTCCGAAGTATTCTTTAGTGCCATGGTCTGTTTCTCCAGCCCGTCGTTTCCAAAATAATTTGTGTTGCAGCCGGTGGCAATGACCAAATAGTCGTATGCCAGCGTGCCGATGGAAGTCTCCAGCAGATTGTGTTCCGGGAAGACTTGCTGTGCTTCACAAATACGTATATGGAAATGCTCTCTTTTTTTGAAGATTTTTCGGTATGGGAATGATATGGCACTCGGTTCAATACCTGCTGTGGCCACTTGATAGAGTAACGGTTGGAAGATGTGATGGTTATTCTTATCCAGTAAAACTATCTGAAACTTGTTGCTTTTCAATTTTCGTGCCAGCTTTAATCCGCCAAAGCCGCCGCCTACGATTACCAGTCGTTTCTGTCCCTCTTTATCGGGAATGTCCATTGCTGTTTTCATAATTCAATATCATGTTGTTCTTTGTAATATTAAAATAACAGTATAAATCGAGGAAAGTTCTATAAATGATGTAGTTAAAAAGAGTAAACCCCACATGCAATGTAGAAATGAACATTAAAAGAGAAAAATTGGAAACAAAAAGAACAGTAACATTGTTGTAATGAAGAACATAAAAACTAACTTTGCCACGGAAGTTTTCTACAAGTAAATGGACACTAAATTGACAAAATGGATATTACCAATATTGATGCTGATTACAGAAACGGCTGTTCATGCACAAACACACCTTGCAGAAGCAAAAAACTCTGTGGACTCAATTTCTACGTATCCGATAGACTCGCTTCCCAAGAAACGCAGTTTTTTCGGAAAAATTTTGAATTACTTCAACGATGCCAACAAAGAAAAGAAAAACAAGAAATTTGATTTCAGCATTATAGGCGGGCCTCATTATTCCAGTGACACCAAATTTGGAATCGGACTGGTGGCGGCAGGACTCTACCGTACCGACCGGAACGATAGTATTCTCCCTCCGTCCAATGTCTCTCTGTATGGGGATGTCTCCACAGTGGGATTCTATTTGCTGGGAGTACGTGGAAACCATCTGTTTCCCCAAGACAAATACCGGTTGAACTACAATCTGTATTTCTATTCTTTCCCAAGCCTTTACTGGGGACAAGGATATGACAATGGAGCCAATGATGACAATGAGAGTGAATACGATCGCTTTCAGGCGCAGGTTAAGGTGGACTTCATGTTCCGGATGGCACGTAACTTTTATATCGGTCCGATGACAGCATTTGATTACGTGTATGGACATGACTTTGAAAAACCGGAATTATGGAAAGGAATGAAAGCGCGTAGCACCAACGTGAGCTTGGGGTTTTCCTTGTTGTATGATTCACGCGATTTTCTGACAAATGCCTATAAAGGATATTACCTACAGATAGACCAGCGCTTCAGTCCGGCCTTTTTGGGAAATAAATATGCATTCAGCAATACGGAACTGACGACCAGCTATTACCAGTCCGTGTGGAAGGGTGGGGTGTTGGCAGGCCAGTTCCATACTCTGCTGAACTACGGAAATCCGCCCTGGGGACTGATGGCAACATTGGGAAGTTCCTATTCTATGCGTGGCTATTATGAGGGGCGCTACCGTGACAAGTGTGCAATGGATGCCCAGCTGGAACTACGCCAACATGTATGGAAGCGAAATGGAGTTGCCGTATGGGTAGGGGCGGGAACCATATTCCCGAATTTCTCGGAATTGGAGGCCAGGCATATTCTTCCTAATTATGGTTTCGGCTACCGCTGGGAGTTCAAAAAGAGAGTAAACGTACGTTTGGATTTAGGTTTTGGCAAACACCAGACCGGATTTATATTCAATATCAATGAAGCTTTTTAGAGACATAAAAAAATGGTTCGACAATCAGGAACATTTGTTCTATCTGTTTCTGGTCATTCTGATAGTGCCCAATGTAGTGCTATGCTTTACAGAACCCATATCATGGACGGCAAAGATATGTAATATCCTGCTACCCCTTTCTATATATTATGCTGTAATGGCTTGGTCGAGAAACTGTGGCAGGACATTCTGGCTGCTATTTCCGTTCATCTTCTTCGGAGCCTTCCAGCTTGTATTGCTGTATCTTTTCGGTCAGTCCATTATCGCAGTGGATATGTTTCTGAATCTGGTGACAACCAATTCGAGCGAGGCGCTGGAACTGCTGGACAATCTGATACCTGCCATCGTTATTGTGGTAGTGCTCTATATACCTGCATTAATTCTGGCAACCATATCCATTGTACACAAACGCAGACTGTCCGAAGCATTCATCCGGCAAGCTCGCCGTCGCACTCTGTATGTGTTGTCTGCCGGAATATTATCCTTAGGCACTGCTTATTTGACAGATGACCGGTATGAGCCGAAATCCGAACTGTATCCTGCCAACGTATGCTACAACATAGCACTTGCTTTTCAACGGACGGCCCAGACGCGGAATTATCACAAGACCTCTAAAGATTTTACCTTTCATGCTAGAAGTACTCATCAGGCTGATGAAAGGGAAGTATATGTAATGGTGGTGGGAGAAACCTCACGGGCATGCAACTGGGCTTTGTACGGCTACGAACGGGAGACTAACCCGGGACTGTCGGGCATTGGCGGACTGACAGCTTTCAGCCATGTGCTGACAGAATCAAACACTACCCACAAGAGTGTTCCGATGTTGCTGTCACCGGTCAGTGCTTCCAGTTTTGATTCCATCTATTATCAAAAAGGGATTATCACAGCATTCAAGGAAGCCGGTTACCAGACCGCCTTTTTCTCGAACCAGCGCTATAACCACTCATTTATAGACTTCTTCGGCAAAGAAGCCGACACGTATGATTTCATTAAAGAAGATGTGGGGGATTCCAATTACAACCCCTCTGATAACGAACTGTTGAAACTGGTAGCAAAAGAACTGGGCAAAGGAGTTTCCAGGCAATTTATAGTTCTCCACACTTACGGTTCTCATTTTAATTATAAAGAGCGCTATCCGGCAGAGCAGGCTTTCTTCCTGCCGGACATGCCCGTTGATGCGGAAGTGAAATACAAAGACAACCTGATTAATGCCTATGACAATTCTATCCGCTACACGGATAATTTTCTGGTTCGTCTGATAGATATGCTTCGAGAACAACATGTCAATTCTGCCCTGATATACACTTCAGACCATGGAGAAGATATTTTCGATGACAACCGGCATCTCTTTCTGCATGCTTCACCGGTACCTTCCTATTATCAGATACATGTGCCATTCTTTATTTGGATGTCCGAAAACTACCGGCAGAGATACCCATCGTTATTGGAGGCCGCACAAGCCAATAGGCAGAAGAATGTATCTTCCAGTGCCTCATTCTTCCAGACAATGCTGGAAATAGGTGGAGTGGAGACCCCATACCGGAATGACTCTTTATCTGTCACCAGCGCTCTGTTTATCGAAAGACCCAGAGTCTATCTGAACGACCACAATGAAGCCCGCACACTGGATGATGTCGGTATGCTCAAGGAAGACTTCAAGATGCTGGAAGAGAAAGGCATTAGGTAATCAGGGAAAGAGAGCAGGCTGTTGCTATTTTGCCCTGATTCTTGATATAAAATTCTGAATCACCGGATACATCTCCTCTACCGTATTCAGCTCCATGCAAGCCGTCTCCAACGGGCACCAGCCGGTCTTGTCACGGTTAATGATATGGGGAACCTCTTGGGCAAAAGTCGTTTCAATTCCTGCTTCGCACAGCAATGCCAGCGCAGGAGTGCTGATTATATCGGCATAGACCGTTTTAAAGCCTCCCAGTACCATCAAAGCAGCGGCACCTTTCCCTATAACCTTATCGGCAATGGCAGCCCCCTTCATAAATGCAGAATCTGCCTGGTACAAATCATACAAATCCGCTACTCCCCGTTGGGTGAAAGTACGGACTTCCTCCCGGTTCTTCATAACACAAGAGTATCCTCCCTTGTGCAGTATGTCAATGATACTCTCCATTTTATAAAGTCTCTTGTTTCAACTGTTCTACAAATTTGTCAATACGATGCAGTTCTTTGGGAATATCAATCGTTTGCGGGCAATGCGGAGAACACTGGTTGCACCCGGTACAATGGTCGGCCTGCCTCAGTTTGGGTACACTTCGGTCATATCCTACGAGAAAAGCACGGCGTGCTTTCCGATAATTCTCATCCTGGCTGCTTTCCGGCACATTTCCTTCATTGACACATTTATTGTAATGTATCAATATGGCAGGAATGTCAATTCCATACGGGCAAGGCATGCAGTACTTGCAGTCGTTGCAAGGTATGGTGGGGTACTCCATCATCAAATCTGCCGTATCATACAGATACTGAGTTTCCTCTTCCGTGAGTGGTACCAATGGAGAGTAAGTACGGATGTTATCCTGCAAATGTTCCATATAAGTCATGCCGCTCAGCACTGTCAGTACATCCTGGGGAGAACCGGCATAACGGAATGCCCAAGACGCCACACTGCGTTCGGGTTCGCGCTGCTTCAGCCGTGCCACAATATGGTCGGGGACATTGGAGAGCCGCCCACCCAGCAGAGGCTCCATAATGACAGCAGGGATCTTACGCTTGGCCAGCTCGTCATACAGATACTCTGCCTTGAAGTTGCTGCCCGAAGCATGTTTCCAGTCCACATAATTCAACTGTATTTGTACAAAGTCCCAATGAACTTCACCACGGTCATGCATCTGCAAGGCATAGTCATAGACTTCGATATCTCCGTGGAACGACCATCCCAAACGGCGGATGCGTCCTGCTTCACGCTCCTTGACAAGAAAATCAATCATACCGTTGTCTATGTAGCGTTTGCGGAATTGCTCCATGCCACCGCCACCAATCATGTGTAGCAGATAGTAGTCTATATAGTCCACCTGCATATCCTCGAACGACTTACGGTACATGGCGATGGAACCCTCGCGAGTCCAGGTATCAGGATGAAAATTGGATAGTTTGGTGGCAAGATAGAACGATTCGCGTGGATGGCGTTTCAGAGCTATTCCCGTAGACTTCTCACTCCATCCTTGTACATACATCGGAGACGTATCGAAATAATTCACGCCATGGGCAATGGCATAATCCACCAGTTCGTTTACAGCATCCTGGTCTATCATTTCCCCTTTTCCATCCGGAGCAGGAACGGTAGGCCAGCGCATACAGCCATATCCTAAAATAGAAACTTTGTCACTCCCCAAACCAGGAAAACTACGATAGGTCATTTTATCCGTCGGAATGGGGCCCAATACTTTACTGCCTTCACTGCTTCCTTCCTTAGAACCACATCCATAGAGGGCAGCAGTAGATGTGGCGGCTGTAATTCCCACTATCTTCAAGAAATCACGACGGTTCATATTGTTTTTATGATGTTCTTCCATACTTATAGAAATTCTACTTTGTTATATAATTCGATGTCTTTCATGTCCTTCCACATAGATGGCACTGAACGGACGGGCCGGACAAAGATTCTCACATGCCCCGCAGCCGATACAACGCTCCACATTGATTACCGGAATCTTTGGAGAATCCTTGTCTTCAGGTATACTCGGCACCATTTGTATGGCTCCCGTCGGACAATGGCGTGCACAGTTGCCACACTGCACACCATCCGTCAGTGGTATGCAATTTTTCTTTACCCACACGGCATGCCCTATCTGAACGGATGATTTATCAGCTTTGGTTATCGGACGGATAGCCCCTGCAGGACATACCTCCGAACATTTTGTACATTCCGGTCTACAATAGCCGCGTTCGTATGACATTTCCGGTTGCATCAATTTCCTTAAGTCTGCAGAAGGACGAAGAACCTGATTGGGACATGCCGACACACAGAGCTGGCAGGCCGTGCAGTGTTGCGCCATATTGCAGGCACTCAATGAGCCGGGAGGAGTGAGGGGAGTGCTTCGCTCAGGAATCTTCTTATCTTCAATGGCTGCCAGTCCTCCGTCTACTTTCTTTTCCTGCGCTTTTAAAACAGAAGTGGCTGCAACCAGAGCCGTTGCTGTGAAAAAACTGCGGCGGGTTTCGTTTATCTGTTCCGAATCTGCCTTGCCCGCAGCAGGTTTACCGAAAGGATGATACTTGTAGGAAATGGCTCCATGCTTGCACTTCTCAATGCAGTTCATGCAAACCACACACCGGCTTGCATCAATCTGATGCTCCTTAAAGTTGATGCAGGCTGCCTTGCAGTTGCGTGAACAAAGACTGCATTGGTTGCACTTTTCCGAATCTATTGTGATGCGGAAAAGCGAATAACGTGAAAGGAAGCCCAAGACCGTTCCTACCGGGCAAATCGTATTACAATAGGTTCGTCCGTTGCGTCCGGCCAGAACAACAAGCACAGCCAAAGTAGCGGCAGCAATAATAAAAGTCGGCAGGCTCTTCAACCATACATCCGTTTCATAAAAGGCATAACTGTCTGCCCGTTCAGCCAGATAAGCAAGCAGATTGTTGCCCCATTGCCATATAGGTTGAAAAAGATTATTGGCAATACGTCCGTATGCACTATAGGGTGCAAGTAGAGCAGCCAATGAACCAATTCCGGCAATCAAAGCAATGATAAACACACCCAATACGCCATAGCGCAGCCAAGATAAGGCCGGAGAATAAGAGTAAGGAAGCTTCCTGCGTTTTTTAGGTTGCCGGCCCAGCCATGCCAGTATATCCTGAAATACCCCTAAGGGGCAAATCACAGAACAATAGATACGCCCGCATACCAAAGTGAGAATTACAAGAAACAATATCACTCCCACATTTAGCGCCAATACAGCCGGCAAAAACTGGATTTTGGCCAACCAGCCGAACCACCCATGCAACGTTCCCGTAAAATCAAGGAACAACAAGGTGATGAGTACAAAGCAAATCATTGCAAAAGTCAGTCTAATCTTCCGTAACATGATAATCCTTTATTTTGAGTTCCTAAACTATATCAGCGATATGAGTACAAAACAACTGCCGAAATAGTGAAATTTTATTTATGCAAAAATACATAAAAAAAGAAAGGTATCATCATTCAATGGAATTAAAAACGAAAGAAAGAAGGACAAATACAAAATGCTCCCATTTGCAGTATTAATTAAGTTCCCCTCCTCGTTACGGCCGGATAAAAGCCAATCTCTTATTTTCTTCTGCAAACAGAATAGCCGTATTGACTAATGCCAAATGCGAATAAGCTTGTGGAAAATTCCCCAGTTGTTCCTTCGTATTAAAATCAATATCCTCACTGAATAACCCCAAATGATTGGAATATGTCAGAACATCATCAAACAAACAACGGGCTTCTTCCTTTTCTCCGATAACAAAAAGCGCACGTATCAGCCAAAAAGTGCAAATGGTAAAAGCCGAAGAAGGAAGCCCGAAATCATCTTCGCTGTTATACCGGTACATCAATCCCTTATGCAAAAGAGCTTTTTTCACAGCCTTCACTGTCTTATGGTATCGGATATCGTCTGCTGCAATAAAACCGTAAGGTTCCATCAACAGCAAAGAGGAATCCATTGCCATATTATCATAAGTCTGCGAGAAACTTTGAAGTTCTTCCTTCCATCCATATGTCATTACATCCTGCCATACCTTGTCAGCTTCCTTTTGCCAACGTTCACTATAACCGTATTTATTGAGCATGGAAGCTATCTTTGCACCACGGTCCAAAGCCACCCAACACATCACTTTGGATGAAACAAAATGGCGGCTTTCTCCTCTGATTTCCCATATCCCCTTATCTGGTTTCTTCCAATCTTCCATTACCGTGGAAAGAATGCTCTTTACCATTTCCCACATATCCTCTATTTCGTCTAATGTACCGGGCATCAGCCGATAGTACTGGTAAATCAAATCCATCAGATAACCGAACGAGTCATTCTGCTTTTGATGGTAAGCATCATTACCTATCCGTACTGGTTTGGAATTCTTATATCCGGACAAATGCTCCAGAATAATCTCGGTCAGCTGCCTTTCTCCCCGAATGCCGTACATTATCTGATAGGATTCGTGCTTGGATACGAAAGTGGACTGTATGAACTTCATAAAACGTCTTGCTGCCCCTATATGGCCTATCTGGAACAAAGTTTCGATAGACATGGAGGCATCCCTCAACCAACAGAACCGATAATCCCAATTACGTACTTCGCCGACGGATTCGGGCAAACTGGTAGTAAGGGCGGCCAGTACGGCTCCGTTATAGTAAGACATCAGTTTCAAAACCAGCATGCTTCTTTCTATCACATCATTATAGAGAGAATATTTCTTAGTACGGTTGGTCCAATTAAGCCAATAAACCAAAGTACGGCAATATTCAATTTTTTCCCGTTCAATGTCCACCGGAATGACCTTTTCATTGTATGACAAAAGAAAGAACTCATCTTTTTCCAATATAATTTCTTTTTTCTGTTCGATGTTCTGCAAAGGAAGGGAAGAATACAAATATTGTCTATCTTTATTATCAGAAGAACAATAGCTTTCTATAAATTCAGAAGTGACATTATGAATCACTTTACCTTGCGCATAATTGGGAGCAGGGACATAGTTTACTTTGAAACGGGGCTTACCTTTTATCCACCTCACATATCGATACAATTCTGCCGGAAGATAATGGGCATTTTCGCAGGAACGGTAATAAGGCATGTAATCAAGTACGACAAATTCTCCCTCTTTCGAAGAAAAAGAAGTAGACAATATGTTAGTGTGAGGAACGTAAGATTGTGAGATATGATAGTCTTCTGTAACGTCAAATCCAAAACTTCCTCCTCTTTCCCGATCAAGTAGTGATGCAAAGATAGACGGAGAATCAAAATCGGGAAAACACAACCAGTCTATGCTGCCTTTTTCGGATATAAGTGCGGCAGTCCGACAATTGCCTACTACCCCATAATTTAAATTACTCATTTTTACTATTTTGTTTTTAACAAGTCTCTGAAAAAATCGAATACCCCTTTCAAGCTCGTTTTGACATTCTCGCCAATGGGTTGTTTCATGTCTTTCTTGTTCGCCAGAATTTGAAGAAAAGGCAGGACTTCCGTTTGTGATGGCATATTATAGCTTGCTGCCTCCGACACATATCCCACCTTGATTGTCACTGCATTCACCGGCAAAGCTTTGAACATATCTTCATCCGTAGTATCATCTCCCATAGCTATGATAAAGTCATAATGTTTCTTTTCCAACTGGCGTCTCACTTCGGAACCTTTATTATAATCGGGAGACTTAATCTCCACCACTTTATCTCCTTGTATGATTTGCAGCTTTTGCTGTATACAGATGTTAACCAGCACATTGATAAGTTGCTGTGCCCGCAAAGCTCCTAACCATGCATCACTTTCCCGGTAATGCCATGCCAAAGTCGTTTCCTTGACTTCAAGGTGGGAACGAGGCGTCTTTTCGACAAAAAGCTTCAAGATGGACACCAATCCGGAACTCCATTCCGCTTTGTTTATGTTTTTGTGCCAGATGCCATTTTCCTTATAGAAAGCACCATGTTCCGCAGCCATTGCAATAGGTAAATTTCCCAACCATTTTTCTAAAGTAAAATGGTCGCGACCACTATTCACAACAACATGGTTGGCCGGGTCGGAAACCAGCTTCTGCAATGTGGCAATGAGTTCAGGGGTGGGCTTAGCATTTTCCGGTCGTGTATTGAGCGACGCCAACGTTCCGTCATAATCCAGCAAGATAAGCCGTTGCTTAGCCTGGTTATATTTCATTTTGATGGCACCAATAATACCGGCGGATATCCTTTTCTTACGAAGCTGTTCATTCTTACGGCACGTATCGCTCCATTCACTTACAAAGTCTGCCGCCCACTTATTAACCGTTTGTACGGAAATAATTTTCTGCATGTGTTGCAAGCGTTTCAGTTGTTCCTGTTCGGGCATCTCCAAAGCCCGACAAATGGCCTGCTTTATCTCCTCAGTGTCATTGGGGTTAATCAACAATGCATCCGTCATCTCAATAGCTGCACCTGCCATTTCACTCAAAATCAAAACACCCGGATTATTATTTTTCGAGGCTACATATTCCTTGGCAACCAAATTCATGCCATCACGAAGTGGAGTTACCAAAGCTACATCAGCTATATAGTACATTGCCACCAGTTCTTCAAATGAAAAACCGTGATAGAAATAGCAAACCGGAGTCCAGTCCATCGTAGAATACTGTCCGTTTATAGAACCTATTTCTTCGTCAATCTTGGTTTTTAGCTCAGCATAACTATCTACATGGTCACGTGATGGAACAATGACCATTGCCAATGTAACTTTTCCACAATATTCAGGATGACATTCTAAAAAAGCAGCAAATCCCCATAAACGGTGCAGAATGCCTTTGCTATAATCCAAGCGGTCTACAGAAAGAATCAACTTATGATTCCCGAAAAATTTCCGTGTACGGTCTATCGCCCGCCGTACTTCCGGTCTGGAAGAAGCATTGTGATACAGTCCGTAGTTGATTCCCATAGGAAGAGCATCGGTCCTAACTACTCTATTCCCGAGTTGTGCTTCGTCCAGTTTAAAGTCAATACGCAATACCCGTTCGACAGCACTGATAAAATGCCGCATATAGTCATGAGTATGGAAAGCTATAAAGTCAGCACCCAATAATCCTTTCAGGATTTCTGCACGCTCCGGTAATATCCGGAAAAGTTCATAGGAAGGGAAAGGGATATGATGGAAATATCCGATATTCAAATCCGGGTAAACCTTCCGAAGCATTCCGGGAAGCAGCATTAGCTGATAGTCTTGAATCCACACCTTGTCACCTGGACGTATCACGCGGCAAATGGCATCGCAGAACAACTGGTTCACTTCCTGATACGATTGCCAGAAAGAGTTCCGATACAGCGTATAAACAAAAAAGTAGTGACATAATGGCCAAATAGTACTATTACTATAGCCTTCATAATAATTCTTTATCTGTATTTCGGACAAGAATACTGGGTGGAAATTTATTCCTTCCAATCTAGAAGTGATTTCCTCTTTACTTTCTTCGTTGTCAACGCATATTCCAGGCCATCCAATCCAATGTTTTTCGTAGGAAATCTGAAGTGAGTCCAAACCGGTAGCCAGTCCACCTTCACTTCGTGAAAACACGAACGTTTCATCCTCTTTGGTAACCTTAACGGGTAATCTGTTTGATATAATATAAAGTTTCATGTATGAGTTAACACAAGAAATATGCCAATTCATACAATATTTTATTTATTGCTTAAAATCAGTATTTTAGAAAAAGATAAAGAGAAAAACAAACATTCAAAAATGAAAAAGAATGTTCCATTTCGATATGGTCCTACTATTACCAATTATCACTGAAAATGTCTTTCTTCACCAATGCTTCAATTCTTTGCTTATAGCAATTTATCCCTTCTGCTATATTTTTACTAGCTTCCGAAGTCCCCATTCCATAGACTACAAGAGGAGTTTGCCATATCATTCCAGCATGTACAGCACTTGCTTGATAAGGTCTTAACAACTCATCCACCGTAAAACGATTTCTTCCTCCGCTTCTATAAGCATCATGTTCAGAGCCGGCAGTAGTGACCACCATCAATGTCTTACCAGCCACAGCAGGAGTTTTTGCCAGATAAGTAAATACTTCATCCAACCATCTCTTCAATAAAGAAGGAGCCGACATCCAATAGAACGGAAACTGAAATACAAGCGCAGATGCATGCGATATGATAGTGCTCCATATCTCTGCATTAAAAGCATCTTCCATACGCATCTCATATAAATTGTATATGGCTACCTCTCCCATGTCACTAATAGCATCCATCAATGCCTTGTTAGCTCGCGACTCTTTTATATTGGGATGTGTCAGAAGAACCACTACTTGCTTTGAATCTTTATCCATATTGTTTTTCTTTTAGTTTAAAATCATTGATGTGTGTACAAATATACAAAATATAGATATACGAGTAGGAGGAAATAAAAGTTTTCTTCCTACTTTCATTTTCTGACATATATTTTCGAATGTGACGAAAGAGGCGGAAAGCGGGTGAGGGCAAAGGTATAAAAACAAACTTCTGAAGAATTTATGATGCGGACTAACGAAAAATAATGTATCATCCCCATATAGATTTACTAGTGATTCCGTATGAGGAGCTTATACCCAACAAAGCATGTTCTTGTTAAAACAAATTAAAAAAGGAACAACTACTGTTGTTCCTTTTTTAAGTACACCCTCAGGGATTCGAACCCTGGACCCACTGATTAAGAGTCAGTTGCTCTACCAACTGAGCTAAGAGTGCATTCCTTATTTCTTGTTTGCGGGTGCAAAAGTAGTCCTTTTATTTTATTCGTGCAAACAAAACGGTGTATTTTTTGCGATGAAATGGGATTTTTTATTCAAACTCGTATAAATCAGAAGGAGTAGTACGCTTCAAAGCACACAACTGTACATCCTTTCCTACGATAATTCCTTTTTCCCTTAATTTCCATTCCACTGTTTTATATGCCAATTCAGGATGATTGTTGTCCTTGCTCAAATGACAAAGCCAAATATACTGTAAATGTTCCGTCATATTTTCCGAAAGAAATTCAGCAGTAGCAATATTACTCATGTGTCCGGTGCGGCTGGTAATCCGTTCTTTCAGGTATTGGGGGTAGGTACCCATGCGTAACATTTCCTCATCGTAGTTGGCTTCCAATATCAGATAATTGGCCTTTCTGATATATTCTGCGGCCGTAGGAGTAATTTCACCAAGGTCTGTAAGAAAAGCAAACACTTTTCCGCCTATCTCAATGCAATAGCCCACATTGTCCGTGCCATCATGAGGTACCTCGAAAGATTCGATATGAAAATCTTCCAACTGCATGGGTTGCTGCTTTTCCAGGTAACGGACAGACGAATATAACTTTTCTGTCATGCAATAGCTCCGGTTGATGCCCTCATGAATCCGGGCGGTTGTATAAATAGGAATATTCAGTTTTTCACCCAATCCGCCTACTGCTTTGATATGGTCCGCATGATCATGCGTAACAAATACCGCACGTATCATTTCCATGCTGATACCTGCTTCTTTCAGTCCTTTTTTTATCGTCCGTACTGCAATGCCGGCGTCGATGAGTATTCCATATTTTTCTGTGCCTATATAATAACAGTTACCGCTGCTTCCACTGGCAAGGCTTATAAATTTTACTTTCATCCTAATCTCCTTAATTACAAAAAAGCCGTCGCTTTTAAAAAAAGTGACGGCAAATATACAAAAAGTATGCAATATATAAACCTTATGCCTTCTTCTTTTTGTCGATGAATTCGGTAGTTTTGGCAAAAACGAATAATGCTATTGCTGCAACCAATCCTATAGCAGCGAAATAATACCAGATATAATGTGCATTGACACTGGCTGCTTCCCACGCTTCGCGGGTTTCAAACAAGACTGGATCAGGACAATATTTTGTCAGAAGCACCCCCGCAATACCAAACCCGAAAATAGAAGAGAGGAATGAATGAAGATGACTGAAACCGAGGTACATACCTTCTTCACCTTTGGGGGCCTGCAAAGAAAAGTACTCCAGATAACGCGGTGAGATAAAACATTCTGCCAAAGCTTGCACAACAATACCAAGTACCATCATTAAAGTAATATTGCTCATGCCGGAAATAATATCGTTGCCCAGCAAATTACCGCATGCCATCAGCAATGCCGATACCGGAATAAGAAACATGCCTATATTCATAGAAGTAATAGCTGTGCGCTTTGCCATCCACCGGGTGATAAAACTTACGCAGCAAACCACTACAAACGGGTTTACATTGGCTATCCACCCCGGTTTGGCTGTTTCACCCGCCATACGGATGACATATTTGGGCATAGTTGCATAGAGCTGTTGCTGCACCATCCAAAAGCCGGTTACGATGAGGATAAGAATCAACAAACGCCAATTAGTGATAATACGCAGAAAACCTTGCCCAATTTCACGCATGCTTTTCCCTTCACCTGCTGTATGTGCCGATTTATACAATAAGACGACAGCCAATAATGCAAGCACCGTCATGGCAGCCGAGAAGTAATTGATATAAATATAAGCCTGCTCACCGATAACATTCCGTAGAGGATCGACCACCGTTTTTCCGGTAAAAGCTCCTATATTCACCATCATATAGAAGATGGAATAGCCGCGAGCACGGGTAGCCTCTGTTGTTTCCTTAGCCACCGATCCCGATATGATAGACTTGATGAACGAGCCTCCTACCATGATAACAAACAATACGGGGATAATCATCCAACGGTCATTACTATCCGGCAATCCGGAAAAACGGGTTGTCTCACCATACTCCACCAGACCGGCTGCTTCCAGTAGGGTGGGAAGCAATCCCAAGCCCAAATACCCGATGGAAAGCAGTGAAAAAGCAATAATCATCGACTTTCGGAAACCTATCTTATCGGCATATGCGCCCGTAAAGATGGGCAACAAATAGAGCCCTCCCGAAAACAGACCGGAAATCATGCTTGACTCAAAATCATTGAAACCTAAAATATTGGAAAGATAAATGGTAAGAACAATAAATACGGCATAATATGCCATGCGTTCGAACAGTTCTACTGTACTGCTTACCCAAAAAGCTCTGCTGAAGCCTTTGGAAGCGGGTTGGGGTGATGTCATCATCCTTTTGTACGATTAAAATTTATGTATTAAATGAAAAAATAAGTGCAAAAATACGGAATTAATATCGTGTTTGCAAGATATTAATTTTCTGCAAACACAATATTAATAAGTTGCAGACAAGATATTAACTTCCCATTTATCACTATTTATCTTTTCATTTATATAGAATACTCCGTATCTTTGGACGCTTTTATAAAACGACCATTCATGAAAGATAAAATCGAATTTATAGCTTTTGACGCTGATGACACACTGTGGGAAAGCGAACTTTATATTCAGGAGTTCGAGCACAAATTCTGTAACCTTTTAAGGCAATATCTGCCTGCTTCATCCATATCACAAAGGTTTTTTGAAACAGAAATGAAGAATCTGCATATGTATGGCTATGGGCTGAAGAGCATAATGCTCAGTATGACTGAAACCATCTGCAAAGTGACAGACGGAAACGGGAATATGCATCTTATAGAAGAAGTAATAGGATGGGGACAAGAGCTTCTGCAGAAACCGGTTACACTACTGGAAGGCGTGAAGGAGACCATATCGTCACTTCATGGGAAATATAAATTGGTGTTGGCCACTAAGGGGGACTTGTTCGACCAGAAAAGAAAAATAGAAGCTTCCGGACTGCGAGAATATTTCCATCATATCGAAATTATGAGTGACAAGAAAATCGATGATTACCAGAGGCTGATTGATACATTGGGCTGTCCGCCTGAAAAACTCCTGATGATAGGTAATTCTGTAAAATCAGACATACTTCCGGTATTGGAACTTGGGGGATACGCTGCCCATGTACCATACCACGTGACTTGGGCATACGAGCAACATGAAGGGGAAATACGACATCCCAATTTTATACGATTGGATAGTATCAAAGGAATATTAGATAAGCTATAAGTTATGGGTGAAACTGCATAACTTATAGCTTACTATTGCTTTTTAGAATTGGAAGAAATTCTTAGCGTTATAATAGCTGATATCTTCAATCATCTGGTTTACGCGTTCCATCTCGGAAATAGGAATTTCACCATTTTCTACATCACGGCCTACAAGATTACACAATGTACGGCGGAAATATTCATGGCGCGGATAGGAGAGGAAGGAACGGGAATCGGTCAGCATACCAACAAATCGGCTCAATAAGCCCAGTACAGAAAGAGCATTCATCTGCTTTTCCATACCATCCTTCTGGTCAAGGAACCACCAACCGGAACCGAATTGAATCTTACCGGCAACCGTACCATCCTGGAAGTTACCCAGCATAGTAGCAATGACTTCGTTGGCGCATGGATTCAAATTATAAAGAATAGTCTTGGTCAGCTTACCATTGGAGTTTAAGCGGTCGAGAAATTTAGCCATAGCTTTTGCTGTAGTAAATTCGCCAATGGAATCAAAACCGGTATCAGGACCTAACAGTTTGAACATCTTACTATTGTTGTTGCGAATAGCACCATAATGGAACTGTTGTGTCCAACCTTTCTCCCAATCCATTTCGCCGAACACAACCAGCATGGCCGACTTGAATTTCAGAATTTCCTCCTTCGTCAATCCAGTACCGCCATATACCTTGTTAAAGATAGCCTTAACTTCCGCTCCTGTATAATCCTCGGCATAGAATTCTTCAATTCCGTGGTCAGACAGTTTACATCCTTGTTCCGCGAAAAAATCGTGACGCTTACGCAAGGCAGCAACCATATCGTCAAAGCAGGAAATAGCCACATCGCTCACTTCGGCCAACTTTTCTACATATGCGCGAAAATCGGCAGGAACTTCCACCGCCATTGCCTTATCCGGACGCCAAGTAGGCAACATCTTGATTTCAAAACCGCTCTCGCGTGTCTTGATATGATATTCCAAGGAATCAATAGGATCATCTGTAGTACAAACCACTTCCACGTGATAACGGCGCATCATGCCACGGGCGGAATATTCAGGCTGTTTCAGCTTCTCATTACATTCATCATAAATTTCACGGGCCGTATGAGGATTGAGAATTTTATCGATTCCAAAAGCGGTCTTCAATTCAAGGTGAGTCCAGTGGTACAACGGATTACGGAAAGTATAAGGTACCGTTTCGGCCCACTTCTCAAACTTTTCCCAATCTGTAGTATCCTTACCGGTACAGAAACGTTCGTCCACACCATTGGTACGCATGGCACGCCACTTGTAGTGGTCACCTCCCAACCAAATCTCAGTCAGTGACTTAAACTGATAGTCTTCCGCCACCATTTGAGGAATCAAGTGACAATGATAGTCGATAATCGGCATTTTAGCCGCATGCTCGTGGTACAACTTCTGTGCTGTTTCCGTTTGCAACAGAAAGTTTCCGTCCATAAAGTTTTTCATCTTCTTGTGTTTTAAGTATCTAAAAATATTACTTTCTATTTATTACACCTATATAGTATTGATTGTAAAGCTAATAGGTCGTATAATTGTTTTTAGTTTTATTAACCGTTATCGAACACAAAAGTAGAAATTTTACTTGGAGAAACAAAATAATTCGTATCTTTGCGGCGAATATTTATAATATTTAAGCTTCAGACGTCTCACCTTTACCGCCTTAGGCAGCATACCTCAAGATGGAAAACAAGAACTATACCATTAAAGACATAGCACGCATGGCCGGCGTCTCTGCCGGCACTGTAGACCGCGTACTGCACAACCGCGGAGACGTATCCGTTTCCAGTAGGGAAAAAGTCCAGAAAGTACTCGACGACATAGATTATCATCCCAATATGTTTGCCATCGGGCTGGCGGCTAAAAAGCGCTATCATATTGTCTGCATTATACCTTATTATATAGAACATGATTATTGGCATGCTGTAGCAGCGGGAATTGACCGTGCCGCACAAGAATTACGGCCGTTCAATGTTGAGGTTAGCTATCTGTACTATCGGCATGCGGACAAATCCTCCTATAAAGAAGCATGTGCTGTGCTCCGGGAGGAAAATGCCGACGCCGTACTTGTTGCCCCGAATTTCCGAGAGGAGACCATAAAACTCACTACTTATTTGGAGGAAGCGGATATTCCCTATGCATTCATAGACTTCAATATTGAACAGACGCATGCCTTGTGTTATATCGGACAAGACTCCAAAACCAGCGGATACATTGCTGCCAAGATTCTGATGCGTAGCTATGAAAAAGGGCAGGAGCTTGTGTTATTCCTGAGCAATCAGAAAAACAATCCGGCAGAAATCCAGATGCAACGCCGCCTCGAGGGGTTCATGCAATACCTTTCCGAGGAACATAAGGATTTGACTATCCATGACATTGTGTTGCACAAGGAAGATACTGACGGCAACAGACGGATATTGGATGCTTTTTTTAAAGAACATCCCCAAGCCGTACTGGGAGCTGTTTTTAATTCCCGTGTTTATCAAGTGGCAAGTTATCTGCACGAAAAGGGGTGGAAGCTGGCAGGACTTGTGGGATATGACCTTTTACACAAAAATACAGAGTTCCTGAAAACCGGTGAAGTAACCTTTCTCATCGGTCAACGTCCAGGCCTGCAAGGCTATTGTGGCGTAAAGACTTTATGCAACCACGTGGTATTTAAAAGACCGGTCACTGCAGTGAAATACATGCCTATCGACATATTGATGAAGGAAAACATAGACTTTTACTTTGAGTTTGAATAATTAAAAAATTACATATCAACCATTTAAATGAAAGCATTAAACAAAGAAACTGCTCCCAAAGCACAACGCCCGGAACGCATTATCCAGTTTGGCGAAGGTAATTTCCTTCGCGCATTTGTGGATTGGATTATTTATAACATGAATCAAAAGACCGATTTCAACAGCAATGTAGTAGTAGTCCAACCCATTGATAAAGGTATGGTTGACATGCTGAATGCCCAGGATGACCTTTATCATGTAAATCTGCAAGGTCTGGATAAAGGAGAAACCATCAACAGTCTGACTATGATAGATGTAATCAGCCGTGCCTTAAACCCCTATACTCAAAACGATGAGTTCATGAAATTGGCCGAACAACCGGAAATGCGTTTTGTCATTTCCAACACGACGGAAGCAGGTATAGCCTTTGACCCTGCTTGTAAGCTGACAGATACACCGGCGTCTTCTTATCCGGGCAAGCTGACACAGCTGTTGTATCACCGCTTCAAGACATTCAACGGCGACAAGAGCAAAGGACTGATTATCTTCCCTTGCGAACTCATCTTCCTGAATGGCCACAAGTTGAAGGAGACAATCTATCAATACATTGAATTATGGCAATTGGGTGATGAGTTCAGAGCTTGGTTTGAGGAAGCCTGCGGTGTGTATGCAACACTGGTGGACCGTATCGTTCCAGGATTCCCCCGCAAAGACATTGCCGCTATAAAAGAAAAGATACAGTACGATGACAATCTGGTAGTGCAGGCTGAAATTTTCCATTTATGGGTCATCGAGGCTCCGCAAGAAGTCGCCGAAGAATTCCCTGCCGACAAAGCCGGACTGAATGTATTGTTTGTTCCTTCTGAAGAACCTTACCACGAAAGAAAAGTAACCTTGCTGAATGGACCTCATACCGTATTGTCTCCAGTAGCCTATCTGTCGGAGGTAAATATTGTACGCGATGCCTGCCAGCATCCTATAATCGGACAATACATCCATAAAGTGATGTTTGACGAGCTGATGGAAACGTTGAACCTGCCGAAAAACGAATTGAAAAAGTTTGCAGAAGATGTATTGGAGCGCTTCAACAATCCGTTTGTTGACCATGCCGTAACCAGTATTATGCTGAACTCTTTCCCTAAATACCAAACCCGTGACCTTCCTGGCCTGAAAACCTACTTGAAACGTAAAGGAGAACTGCCGAAAGGTCTGGTATTGGGACTGGCTGCCATCATCACGTACTACAAAGGAGGTACCCGCGCAGACGGCACAGAAATCATCCCGAATGATGCTCCCGAAATCATGCAGTTATTGAAAGACCTTTGGGCAACGGGGGATACCCGCAAAGTGGCAGAAGGCGTATTGGCAGCCAAAGACCTTATCTGGGGGGAACACGGAGACTTGAATACCGTTCCAGGATTGACAGACATGATTACCTGCTTCTTAAAATCCATCCAAGAAAAAGGCATGCAGGAAACAGTAAAAGGTATTCTTTAATTCCTATGATTTTAAACAAGCAGACCGTACAAAAGGAGTTTTTATACGGTCTGCTTTATTTATACCACATTTGATGGGAAATAATTAAGCCACAGTTTTCTTTTTTGTCTAAAGGCTTTCCTGCTCTGCTGCCCGCAATATAAAAGTAGTGGCACCAATAGTTACAATGGCTCCATCCTCAATGCGAATACGGTCTTTGTCACCCAAAATTTCATTATTAAGGAAAGTTCCCGTCAGGCTGGGAGCATCGCGTAAGGTATAAATCAACACTCCCTGCTTATTACGCTTTACATTAATGATACAGTGACGCCGGTCCATACTCATATCCGAAGTCTCAATCGGCACATCGATAACATTCCCCACGCAACGCCGGCCTATGATATTGTCACCTTCTTGCAATGGAAGTACCTGCTTAAAACCAAACACGTTCTCAATGACCGTGATGCTGCCAAAAGCCTCTTTAAACTCCGCTTCATCCGGACGTTCTTCCTTTTGAGGGGCTTTCATCTTTGATTTACCTAAACGGATACTGAACTGCTTCTTACACTGGTCACATACAAAGACCAGTGATTGGCCTTCGGTATACTTGGTTTCATCGAATGTTAAGTAATTCTCACATTTGGGACAACGGATACGCTTCATGATAGTTAAAAATTAAAGAATTAAAAAATAAAGCAAGGGTAGATTACTTTCTACTTCTTTAATACCCAAGCGTTCTTATACGTTTCATTCTGGCGAACTCTGTTCAATGCCTGATATGCTTCTGTTTCTGTGCCACAAGACTCAATGCTGACACGCATTTTACCATCTCCAACAATTGCTTTTGCATGAGGGTAACCTTTTTCAATCAGTTGCTTTGCCATTGCTTCGGCATCCTTCTCAGTACCTACACTGGCAATGATGACGTGGTATTTCTGTGCAGAGACAAGTGACGGGGCGACAGTCCCTGCTGTGGTCTTTTGAATTTCACTCTTTGTTGTTACAGATGTTGAAGAGGACACTTCTGCCGCCTGCTGCTTAGGCTGAGAAACAACCGGAGCATTCTGCGCGTTAGCTTGGCCCACCTTAACCTCTCTTACGGCAACCGGAACCACCTTTTTCTTTGCCTTCTGCCCCGTGTTTTTTTGAGCCGACGCTTTCGGAGTGTCGGCCTTCCGGCTAACAACAATCGGATTAATGGCAAGGGATTCCTTTTCTATCATCTCAAAAAGTTCATTCGGAAGTAATTGCGCATAATTTCCTTCAACCACTTCCGTATTCTCTATCGGTGTAGACAAAAAGAAAAACAAGGCAACCACTGCAATCATGGCAACCGCATTCGACAAATAGGAACGGTTGAATTTAATCTCAAACCTTCGCTTTTTGTCTTCCGGCACAACTGGAACAGAATAACGGATGGTCTTTTCCATGTACGGTTTCTTCAGTTCCGCCAGTTCCTGCATTTCAAAACTATCCAACCCATATAAGTAAGGAGTGGTTATCTTGTGGTCATAGGGAACAAAGTCATAAATACCATGAATGGAGTAACGCAATTCGCCAATGTTGGGCAAATCCACCTTACCTTCTTCATGGAGAGCAGTGAATATATGCGCCACTTCTTTTTCTACAATCCGCGTAGCATCAGAAAAATCAGTATCATAGACAGCCATATAGGATTGTACAAGTAAGCCGTCATTCATCTTCAGTTGAGGATTGAAACCGATAATACGGGTAGGGGGCAGAAAAACATTCTCTTCCGCTACTCTCATTGCCGGAGTATAATGAGCTACAAATCCTCCCAAACCGGGAACAATGACACAATCGTTCTCCAATAACAATACTTCTATGTGCTGTGCTAATTCAATCATGCTACAAAAGTAGCGGAAATATCGGATATACGCTAGTTTCAGAGCTTTTTTCTTATCAACAAATTATGAACATTGCACATTGAAAATGTATTTGAAAAAGGTTTTTTGGCAAGAGAAGGAATTTTTACCGGAAAAATTTCTACTTTTGTACCGTTTAACTATACTCGTCAAGAATAGAAAGACAATTGTCCTCGCAAGAGTATACAAACCTAAACACTTAACAAAAGACTATTATGCGTATTATTTTCTGTCTGATGGTTTTCTTGTTCATAGGAAAGAACACGATGCTGGCACAGCAGTTGTCCTCATTCGTAGAATATGGAGCAGCCCTGCATACCGGTGACAATACTCCTCTTTGGCAGGTCAGCAACCAGCAAGGACTCACTTCGCTCGACAACAATACTTACATACGTGGAGGAATATCCTACAAACACCAACTTGGAAAATGGAAGTTTGAAGAAGCACTGGATTTGGTTGCAGCAGCCGGATTCAGCACGACCTCCTTCATTGTACAGCAGGCTTACGTAGACATCCGTTACAAGTGGTTTGGATTCTTTGCCGGAAGCCGGGAACAGAATTCTCCATTGCTGAATCAAGAGCTGAGCAGTGGCGGCATGACCTGGTCGGGTAATGCGCGTCCCATCCCACAAGTACAGATAGGCATACCCGAGTATGTACAGTTGCTACCCCGTTTAGGCCTGAAAGGAGAAATCTCGTACGGATGGTTTACAGATAACAAATACCAGCGGGAGCAAGTCGGAGAAAAATACTGGTACACCAAGAGTATCAAATACCATCATAAAGAAGGGTTCCTGCGTATCGGTATACCCAAAGGAAAATGGCAACTGGAACTCGGAATGACCCTCGACACCCAATTCGGAGGATACAAGATTGGAGGTTCCGAATCGGGAGACTTGGGCAACGGATGGAAGGATTACGTACGCGTATTCTTCCCCGGCCACGGGCGTGAGGACGGACCGGTAGGTGAACATCTGGCTTTCCAAGGCAATTTTCTGGGTAGCGAATATATCAAAATGACTTATCGTCCTAAGGAAGATTTCTCCATCAGCGCCTATCTGGACAATCATTTTGATGACTTCTCCGCCATGGCCAAACTCAACGGTTGGGATGGCTTATGGGGTGTGGAATATAAATCCAACCATAGACAAGCCATCAACGAAATCGTTATCGAATATCTCCAGACTACCAATATGAGCGGTCCACTGCACGGTTTGCAAAATTCTGTAGTAGGTAAGACCGGAGGAGCCGACAACTACTACAACAACGGTTACTACCCAGGATGGGCACATTGGGGTATGGCGATAGCCAATCCGTTGATAGCATCGCCTATCTATAATAAGGATGGCGATATGAGTTTCAAGTACAATCGCGTTAAGGCCCTGCATCTGGGATGGAGCGGCGACATCAGCAGTGAGTGGAGATATGTGGCAAAATTGTCCCACAACAGAACTTGGGGAACTCCTCATCGTCCAATACCCGATATATTAGAAAATTTTTCTACTTTTGCATCGTTTTACTATATTCCCCGTAAATGGAAGGGCTGGTGCTTCAACGCGTCCCTTGCATTGGATATGGGAGAGATATATGGAGACAATTTTGGATTCCAACTGAAAGTACATAAAACATTTTAAGAAAATGAACTACATACAAACAGAGATTGACGGCGTATGGCTGATTGAGCCGAAAGTATTCCATGATGCCCGCGGATACTTTATGGAAGCATTTAAGGAAGAAGAGTTCCGTGCACATGTCGGAAACGTTCACTTCATCCAGGACAATGAGTCCAAATCCTCTTTCGGTGTATTACGTGGTCTTCATTACCAGAAGGGTGATTGCAGCCAGGCCAAACTGGTACGTGTCATTAAGGGAAAAGTGCTGGACGTGGCTGTCGACTTAAGAAAATCTTCTCCCACTTTCGGAAAGTATGTCAGTGTGGAGCTAAGTGAGGAGAACAAAAGACAATTCTTCATTCCGCGTGGTTTTGCCCACGGTTTTCTGGTGCTGAGCGATGAAGCTGTCTTTACATACAAGGTAGACAACGTATACGCACCACAATCCGAGGCATCCATCCGTTTTGACGACGAAACCATCGGTATTGAATGGCCCGTTGCTACGGAACAGCTTCTATTATCAGATAAAGACGGACATGCCGTATCGTTCAAGGATGCGGTCTATTATGAATAAAATATGAAAATAGCCATTGTCGGTACAGGATACGTCGGTTTGGTAACCGGAACCTGCTTTGCGGAAATCGGTGTCAACGTTATTTGCGTAGACACGAACAGTGAAAAGATAGAGTCACTGAAAAAGGGTGTTATTCCTATCTATGAAAATGGACTGGAAGAAATGGTTAGCCGGAATGTGAAAGCAGGACGCCTACAATTCACCACGTCTCTGGAGAGTTGTCTGAATGAGGTGGAAGTGGTATTCAGTGCCGTAGGTACACCACCCGATGAGGATGGAAGTGCCGACTTGAGCTATGTGCTGGAAGTTGCCCGCACCATTGGACGCAATATGCAGAAATATGTGTTGGTGGTAACCAAAAGTACCGTTCCCGTAGGTACTGCCAGAAAAGTGCGGGCTACCATTCAAGAAGAACTTGATAAGAGAGGGATGAACATTGACTTCGATGTCGCTTCGAATCCCGAGTTTCTGAAAGAAGGTAATGCTATCAACGATTTTATGAGTCCCGACCGTGTAGTGGTGGGAGTAGAGTCCGAACGAGCCAAGAAGATAATGAGCAAGCTCTACAAACCATTCCTGCTGAACAACTTCCGTGTCATCTTTATGGACATCCCTTCTGCAGAAATGACAAAGTATGCAGCTAACTCCATGCTTGCCACCCGCATCAGCTTCATGAACGACATTGCCAATTTGTGCGAATTGGTGGGAGCGGATGTAAACATGGTGCGCAGTGGTATCGGTTCGGATACCCGTATCGGACGCAAGTTCCTCTATCCGGGGATAGGTTACGGCGGTTCATGCTTCCCTAAGGATGTAAAGGCACTGATTAAAACGGCTGAACTGAGCGGCTACAAGATGCGTGTACTCCATGCAGTAGAGGAGGTGAACGAGAAACAGAAGAGTATCTTATTCGAAAAGTTGCAGAAGCATTTCAATAATGATTTGGAGGGAAAGACCATTGCCATTTGGGGGCTGGCCTTTAAACCCGAAACAGATGACATGCGTGAAGCCCCGGCTCTGGTATTGATTGACGAGTTGCTGAAGGCCGGTTGTAAAGTACGTGCCTACGACCCGGCTGCCATGAACGAATGCCGACGCCGCATAGGAGAAAGTATTTATTATGCGACAGATATGTATGATGCTGCGCTGGATGCAGATGCACTGATGCTGGTGACCGAATGGAAAGAATTCCGCCTGCCTTCATGGGCAGTCATCAAGAAAACTATGGAGCAGCCGTTGGTATTGGACGGACGTAACATTTATG
Organism: Bacteroides uniformis; assembly: GCF_025147485.1. Lineage (NCBI taxonomy): Bacteria > Pseudomonadati > Bacteroidota > Bacteroidia > Bacteroidales > Bacteroidaceae > Bacteroides > Bacteroides uniformis. The sequence continues at coordinate 3,665,426 of NZ_CP102263.1, forward strand.
ACAAGAAAGATATGGAAGAACAAGGTTTCACATATCATTGCATCGGAAAATAAAGTTGCAGAAAAAAGAAAAGAAATAAATAGGGACGTTATGACAATAAAAGGAAGTGCGATTCTCATTGTACTTGTTGTCTCATTGGCCTCATGCAGCAACAGACAAACAGGAGAGGTTTCCGTAAAGGAAGACCTCATTGCAAAACAACTGTTACAAGGCATCTGGGTGAACGATGAAACAGAAATGCCGTTGATGCGCATCGAAGGGGATACGGTATATTATGCCAACCCGCAAAGCGCTCCCGTACCTTTCAAGGTTGTTCACGATACAATCTACATATACAGCAATGAACCGGTGGCCTATAAGATAGACCGTCAAACGGAATACAGCTTCTGGTTCCACTCGCTGGCCGACGAAGTAATTAAACTGCATAAATCAGAGAATGCGGAAGATTCTTTGGTTTTCACCAGTCGAGAAGTGGAGGTCATTTCTACTACTCCGGAAGTGATAAAGAAAGACAGTATCGTAACATACAAGAATACAAGATATAGGGGATATGTATATATCAACCCTTCAAAGATGAAGGTTTTCAAGACTTCCTATTCTGAAAATGGAATCAGTGTGGACAATGTGTATTATGATAATGTAATCCACATCTGTGTATACGAAGGGAAGAAGATGCTTTATGGCCAGGACATCACTAAAAAGATGTTTGCGGATATATTCCCTGCCGAAATGCTGGACCAGGCCATTCTTGCCGATATGAATTTCATGGGTGTGGATAGTAAGGGGTACCATTATCAGGCAACCCTCGGCATACCCGAAAGTTCCGTATACAATTTGGTAAATATGATTATTGGTTTTGACAATACAATGAACATAGAAAAAGCGGAATAAATCCGCTTTTTCTATTTCTTTTCTTCACCACAATGTTTATTTCTTCTCGCCGCCATTCTGTGGACGTTTGGCTCTGGGCTTTCCACCTTTACTATTGTTACGGCCGTTCTTGTTTTCTCCTGGCTTACGTCCGTTTCCACGGCCGCCCCGTCTTCCTCCGTCAAATGCTCTCGGCTTGTATTCGGGGGCTTCGCCCAGCTCCTCGGGAACCGGTATTTTATAGATGTCCCTATCCAGGAATTTTTCGATATTCTTAAAGTTCCCCTGCTCCTTTTCGGAAACGAAAGTGATGGCTACGCCGTCATTATTGGCACGCGCCGTACGTCCGATGCGGTGCACATAATCTTCACTGTCGTGGGGAACGTCATAGTTTATCACCAGACGGATGTCATCGATATCAATACCTCTCGCAACGATATCTGTAGCTACCAGGATATTGATACGTCCTGCCTTGAATTCGTACATCACTTCTTCGCGCTGTGCCTGCTCTAAATCGGAGTGCATTTCACCAACGTTCAGTTTCATCTGCTTCAAGGCTTTGGTCACTTCCTTCACTTTCAGTTTGGAAGAAGCAAAGATGATGACGCGTTCCGGCGTCTCCTCTGCAAAGAGGCTACGGATGATGCCCAGCTTCTGATTCTCGTAGCAGACATAGGCTGCCTGCACAATCTTTTCCGCTGGTTTGGAAACCGCCAACTTCACTTCGGCGGGATTGTTCAGAATGTTGCCAGCCAACTGTTGTATCTTGGCAGGCATGGTAGCAGAGAACATAATGGTCTGCCGCTCTTTAGGGAGAAACTTGACAATCTGCATAATGTCATCATAGAATCCCATATCCAGCATCCGGTCTGCTTCATCCAAAATAAAATAAGAGACACGCGAAAGGTCTACATAGCCAAGACTGAGGTGGGCTATCAGACGTCCCGGAGTGGCAATGACAACATCTGCACCCAATGTCAAACCTCTTTTCTGCTGTTCGAACAGAACTCCGTCATTACCGCCATACACTGCCACACTGGAAACCGGCATGAAGTAGGAGAAGCCCTCCATCTGCTGGTCTATCTGTTGTGCCAACTCACGGGTAGGAGCCATGACAATGCAATTGATAGCATCGGCAGGGTGTCCACCTTCTGAAAGCTTGTTCAATATAGGCAACAAATATGCAGCTGTTTTTCCCGTTCCGGTTTGTGCCACCGCTATTAAATCTCGGCCTTCAAGTATAACGGGAATTGATTGTTCTTGTATGGGGGTGCACTCTTCAAAGCGCATGGCATCCAGTGCCTCCAGCACATTGCCATTCAAATGTAGTTCTGAAAACTTCATGTATCTCTTTTAAATTTGAGCACAAAGATAGGACTTTTTTTTGAATGTACTAATGAATTAATGGATATCAATGTATGAATCCTTGAAACCTAAGAAGTAAAGTACCCCGTCCAAACCAATGGTGTTGATGGATTGCTTGGCATTGGCAACTACTTTGGGCTTTGCATGGAAAGCGATTCCAAGGCCGGCAATTCCCAGCATGGGCAGGTCGTTGGCACCGTCGCCCACAGCAATAGTCTGCGCAATATCCACTTTCTCCACCTGAGCTATCAAACGCAGCAACTCTGCCTTACGCTTACCGTCGACTACATCACCGAGATAGCGGCCGGTCAGTTTGCCATCCTCTATTTCCAACTCGTTGGCATACACATAGTCTATACCGTACTTCTTCTGGAGGTACTGCCCGAAGTAGGTAAACCCTCCCGAAAGAATAGCTATCTTGTAACCGTATTTCTTCAAAACATACATCAGGCGATCCACACCTTCCGTAATGGGAAGATTTTCTGCAATCTCCTGCATCACGGACTCATCCAATCCTTTCAATAAAGCCACTCGTTCGCGAAAGCTCTCAATGAAATCTATCTCACCACGCATGGCGCGTTCGGTAATGGCCTTTACCTGGTCGCCCACACCCGCACGTATGGCCAATTCATCAATCACTTCTGTTTCAATCAGCGTAGAGTCCATATCGAAGCAAATGAGGCGGCGCATCCGGCGGTACATATTGTCCAACTGGAAAGAGAAATCCATTTCCAGTTCGGTTGCCAGTTTCATCAACTGTTCTTGCATGGCAATACGGTCTTTCGGAGTGCCACGAACGGAAAATTCGATGCAGGCGCGTGTACGCGATTCGCATTCGTCCAGCGGGATACGTCCTGTAAGGCGCTTGATGGCATCGATATTCATGCCTTGCTCTGCAAGAATACGGGTAACGGCAGATATTTGACGGGCAGACAACTTACGCCCCAATAAAGTAAGAATATAGCGGTTCTTTCCCTGCATATTCACCCAATCCTCGTACTCTTTGGTAGTAATGGGGTAGAAACGGACAGTCACGCCCAGGGAGGAAGCCTTGAAAAGCAGTTCCTTCATAATGAACCCCGAGTGTTGTTCTTCCGTCTTGCACAAAATGCCCAACGAAAGAGTATTGTGAATATCTGCCTGGCCAATATCCAGAATGGTAGCATCATATTTCGCCAGAATTTCCGTCACGGAAGCTGTCAGTCCCGGACGGTCTTCACCCGTAATACGTATTAGGATGAGTTCAGTGTTCAATGGTTGCATAAGTCATCTTTTTGATAGAATAATAGGCTACAAAAGTAAGGAAAATTCCCACTATTTATGCTAAATAACATAAAAATATGCCTCTAAAAAGTGAGAAAAATGCTTGTTTATTTGGAAGTTTGTTTAGGAATTACTTACCTTTGCACCCGATTTCACAATTAAAAGCTTTGATTATCAGTGTATTTATCACTATTCAAGGCTTTGACAAGACGATGTTCCGGGAAGAAATCACTGTTGAAGGACAGTCCCGGATAGTATTAACCAAAACCGTGCCGCATGAAATATGCAAAATGGATTTTTGTTGTATTACTAATAAGTTCCTTGACTTCTTTTGTAGAAAAAGACAAACCTACCGGAGGTTTGAATGTGGGTGACATGGCCCCGGATTTCAAAATCCAAACCATGTCGGCAGAGCAATCCCAAACCGAACTTTCAGACTTGAAAGGAAAGTATGTATTGCTCAGTTTTTGGGCAAGTTACGACGCGCAGTCCCGGATGCAAAACGCAAGTTTGAGCAATGCGCTTCGCTCTACTGCCCGCAACAATGTGAAGATGGTTTCAGTTTCATTCGATGAGTATCAGTCAATCTTTGAAGAAACCATCCGTAAGGACCAAATAGTTACGCCCACTTGTTTCGTGGAAACTAAAGGCGAATATTCCGGCCTCTTTAAGAAATATCGCTTGGGTCGCGGATTCACTAACTATTTACTGGATGATAATGGTGTAATTATTGCCAAAAACATCTCTGCTGCAGAACTTTCCGCTTACTTGAATTAAGCTTGCTGATGCCCGGTGCATGCAACAGCAACTTAAAGAACCTGTAAGACGAAAGTGAGGGTGTTCCCCGGAAACCGACGTCTCTTTCCGGCAAAAAAGGGAACAGAACAAAAGAGGAAAATGAATACAACAAAAAGCCCCTCCCGCACTTGTACAACGCAAAAGTGGGAGGGGCTTCTTATTTTAATGGGCTTCCAGAGACAAACATCCTAAACCTCTGCTTTAGTACGCCAAACCTCAACTTGAGCAAGCTGAAGTAGAGGTTTAGAATGCTTATTTCGGCGCTTTCCTATATAGATAGAATGCAATGAAGGCATACATTATATTCGGTATCCACACAGCGATGACCGGAGGCATGTTGCCGTTCACGGCAAATGTGGAAGCAATGGTCTGAAACAGAATATAAGAGAAACTCAATGCCAAGCCTATACCTAAATGCAATCCCATTCCACCTTTCGTTTTCTTGGAAGACAAAGACACTCCAATCAGCGTCAGGATAAAGGAGGCAAACGACATGGCAATGCGTTTGTGGTACTCTATCTCAAATTCCTTAATGTTGGCAAAGCCGCGTTGCCGCTGCCTGTTGATGTACTCGCTTAGCTGAGGGCTGGTCAACATCTCCTGCTGGTTCTTCATAATCAGGAAGTCGGCAGGCTCCATAAAAAGGGTAGTGTCTATGCGGTCACCCTTCGTGATACTCTCCTTCATGCCATCCATCTGGCGAATCATATAATCCTTGATTTTCCACTTATGCACGGCCGTCGTGTCGTAGGTAATGGAACGGGCTGTAAGGTGGGAGACCAGTTGCTTGTCATTGAACTTGTCCAAAGAAAAGCGATAACCGGTCTTGCTGTAGTCTTCAAAACGTTCGATATAGGCAATTACCCCCGAATCCACTTCCAGCTGGATGTTCCGTGCCGTATTCGCCTTACGGGGTTTGTAGTACTTGTCCTCAAAATTGATACGTGTCACACTGCCTTTGGGAATGACATAAGACCCGAGGCAGAACGTCACTACCGCAATGATTGCCGCAGATACCATATAAGGACGCAACATACGCTTGAAGCTCATTCCCGTAGAGAACATGGCAATAATTTCCGAGTTCTCCGCCAGTTTGGAAGTAAAGAAGATTACTGCGATAAACACGAACAGCGGACTGAACAGATTGGCAAAGTAGGGGATGAAGTTCAGATAATAATCAAAGACAATAGCATTCCACGGCGCTTCATGAGACATGAAGCGGTCCATCTTCTCGTTGAAGTCGAACACCACCGCAATGGAGATAATCAATGCGATGGCAAAGACATATGTACCCAGGAACTTCTTAATAATGTACCAGTCCAGCCGCTTCAGGAATTTACCTCTCGGCAGCTTTATATTCTTCCATATCCTCCAGTTCATTTTTCTCATAATCTTGTCGATACGCGTTTCACCATCATCGGTTTCCAGGTAGCAAAGTCGCCTGCAATGATATGCTTACGTGCCTCGCCTGCCAGCCACAGATAGAAAGCCAAGTTGTGGATAGATGCTATCTGCATGGCAAGCAGCTCTTGTGCATGGAACAGATGGCGCAAATACGCCTTGCTGTACATGGTATCCACGTAGGAGGCGCCATCCGCTTCAATGGGAGAGAAATCCATCTCCCATTTCTTGTTGCGCATGTTCATGATGCCGTCTTTGGTAAACAACATCCCGTTGCGTCCGTTTCGGGTAGGCATCACACAGTCGAACATATCGACACCGCGTTCAATGCCCTCTAGAATGTTTACCGGGGTCCCGACTCCCATCAGATAGCGAGGCTTGTCTTTGGGAAGAATACCGTTCACCAGCTCAATCATCTCGTACATCTTGTCTACAGGCTCGCCCACAGCCAGACCACCAATGGCATTACCGTCAGCACCTTTAGAGGCAACAAACTCTGCTGACTGCTCGCGGAGGTCGCGATAGACGCACCCCTGCACAATGGGAAATAAGGATTGCTGATAACCGTATTTCGGTTCTGTTTCGTTGAAACGCTTGATACAACGGTCCAGCCAGCGATGTGTCAATCCCAGTGATTTTTTGGCATATTCGTAGTCCGAATCCCCCGGAGGACATTCATCAAAGGCCATCATGATGTCTGCACCGATAGTCCGTTCTATATCCATCACCTTCTCCGGTGTAAAGATATGCTTGCTACCGTCGATGTGTGAACGGAATTCCGCACCTTCTTCGCGCAACTTGCGGATACCGGACAACGAGAATACCTGGAAACCGCCGCTGTCTGTCAGCATAGGACGGTCAAAGCCGTTGAACTTATGCAGTCCACCGGCTTTCTCTATCACTTCCAGTCCCGGACGCAGATAAAGATGATAGGTATTACCCAATATAATCTGCGCCTTTATATCCTCTTTCAGCTCAGGCAGATGCACGCCTTTCACTGTTCCCACTGTACCTACCGGCATAAAGATAGGTGTCTCAATCTGCCCGTGGTCAGTAGTAATCAGTCCGGCACGTGCATTGGTCTTGCTGTCTGTATATTGTAACTCGAATGTCATTCCTCTTTCTTTTCGGTCTTTTCTTTCTTTACGGACAAGTCGATGGCATCGGCTACTTTTTCATCAGTCAGCGCAATGGCAAACACTTCCTTAATATCTTTCACATAGTGGAAAGTCAGTCCTTTCAGATATATATCCTGTATCTCTTCTATATTCTTGCGGTTCTCGTCGCTCAAGATAATCTCCTTGATACCGGCACGCTTGGCAGCCAGTATCTTCTCCTTGATGCCTCCTACCGGAAGTACCTTACCGCGAAGTGTTATCTCTCCCGTCATGGCAAGATTGGCCTTCACCTTTTTCTGGGTGAGGGCAGAAGCGAGGGAGGTAGCCATCGTGATACCGGCAGACGGACCGTCTTTCGGAATGGCGCCTTCGGGCACATGGACATGGATGTTCCAGTTATCAAAAATCTCTTCGTCAAGATTCAGCAGGGAGGCATGCGCCTTGATGTATTCCAATGCCAGCATGGCCGACTCTTTCATTACATCACCCAAATTGCCGGTCAATGTCAAACGTCCACCCTTGCCACGGCTCAGGCTGGTTTCCACGAAAAGTATTTCACCACCTACGGCAGTCCACGCCAGACCGGTCACCACCCCTGCATACTCATTACCCTGATACTTGTCCCGGGTATATTCGGGTGCACCCAGGAATTCATACAAGTCTCCCGGTTTTATTTCGGTCTTCGCAAAATAACCGTCCGTAGCATATTGGCGTGCAGATTTACGGAGTATCTTTCCGATTTTCTTTTCCAGTTCGCGCACGCCGCTCTCACGGGTATAATTCTCTATAATGGCTTCCAGTGTGTTCTTCGGAATCTTGATATCATTCTTTTTCATACCGTTTGCCTCCAATTCCTTCGGAACCAGATGGCGGCGGGCAATCTCAATCTTTTCTTCCGTGATATAGCCGCTTACCTCAATCAGCTCCATACGGTCCAGCAACGGTCCGGGGATGGTATTCAGATTATTGGCAGTAGCGATGAACATCACTTTAGACAAATCATAGTCCACATCCAGAAAGTTATCATGGAATGTAGTGTTCTGTTCCGGGTCGAGCACTTCGAGGAGGGCAGAGGAGGGGTCTCCCTGGCGGTCAGCACTCACCTTGTCTATTTCATCCAGAATAAATACCGGATTGGAGGAGCCTGCCTTTATCAGATTCTTGATAATCCGTCCCGGCATGGCACCGATATAGGTTTTACGATGACCGCGAATCTCAGCTTCATCATGCACGCCTCCCAGCGACATACGGATATACTTACGCTTCAAAGCGGCAGCAATGGAACGCCCCAAAGAGGTTTTTCCCACACCTGGAGGGCCATACAGACAGATGATGGGGGACTTCATATCGCCCTTCAGCTTTAATACAGCAAGATGTTCCAGAATGCGTTCCTTCACCTTCTCCAAACCATAATGGTCTTTGTTCAGTGTCTTTTCTGCATTGACAAGGCTCAGATTATCCGTCGTATAAATGCCCCACGGTAAACTAAGCATCGTCTGCAGATAGTTCAGCTGCACGCTATAGTCGGGAGACTGGGGATGGGTACGTTCCAACTTATCCACCTCTTTCAGGAACGTAGCCTTCACCTCATCATTCCATTTGATGGTCTCCGCCTTCTTACGCATCTCCTCTATTTCCTGCTCTTGACCGCCGCCACCCAGCTCATCCTGAATGGTTTTAATCTGCTGCTGCAGGAAATACTCACGCTGCTGCTGGTCTATATCCTCACGTGCACGCATCTGGATAGACTCTTTGATTTCGGCAAGCTGCACTTCACGATTCAGAATCTCAAGCAGGCGGTAGGTACGCGCCCGCAAAGAGTCGATACGGAGCAGTTCTATCTTTTCGTCTTTCTTGAGTGGCAGGTTCGTACAGATAAAGTCTACCAAAAACATTGGATTGGTAATGTTCTTGATGGCAAATGCCGAATCCTGCGGAAACATATCGGATGACTTGATGTAGCGTACTGTCAAGTCTTTACACGCCTCTACCAATGCATGGAATTCCTTGTCATTCTTCTCCGGAAGTTCTTCATTCAGCGTAGCTATCCGTCCCTTCAGATAAGGAGTCGTATCCGTAATCTCCTTCAGTTCCATACGTTTGGAGCCTTGCAGAATGACTGTAGTTGTCTGGTCTGGCATTTCAAGCACACGTACTATCTTGGCAACTGTACCGATGGTATGTAAATCCTCAAACAGAGGTGTCTCTGTTTCAGCCACCTTTTGGCATACAACAGCTATATAAGAATTTTTCTTTTCTGCTTCACGCACCAATTTGAGGGAAGATTTTCTTCCTACAGATACCGGCATAAACACCCCAGGGAACAATACCATATTTCGGAGAGGCAATATCGGTAAAACCTCTTCTACCTCAATGTCCATCAATTGTTCTTCATTCCCCTCAAAATCAGCAATTACAGAGAAAGCGTTTCCGCTTCTATCTTCGACATCACTCAGGTAATTTCTTTTCTTCATTTCTTTCTTTTTAGTTTATGTCATATTGGCAGGCCAATAAAGCGCCTGCAAAGTTAAGCTATTTCTTCATAAATAAACGTTCTTCACCCTTTAAAAAGACAAAAACAGTGCCAATTTTATGACAAATATGCAGGCTTTGATTATTTTTGAGCCCAATTAAAGAAGATAAACATGCCAAAATCATCTTTTAAGTTTAAACAATTTACCATATTTCATGATAAATGCGCCATGAAGGTCGGCACAGATGGTGTACTACTTGGGGCATGGGCCCCGGCAGACAAAGCAAAGCGTATACTGGACGTTGGAACCGGTACCGGATTAATAGCCTTACAGTTAGCGCAAAGGAATCCGCATGCCCGGATTACTGCAATCGAGATAGATGCGGCTGCAGCCGGACAAGCCACAGAAAATGTATCTCACTCTCCATGGGCCGATAGAGTAGAGGTCATATGTCATGATTTCCGAGATTATCAGCCGGAAAACAGATTTGACCTCATCGTTTCCAATCCTCCCTATTTTATAGATGCGTTGAAATGTCCTGACGAACAAAGGTGCACAGCACGGCATGCGGGCAATTTGAATTACGATTTACTGTTTCATCGTTCGGCATCTTTGCTTGAAGAGCAAGGAGTCGTAAGCATCATTATTCCAGCGGAAGCTGAAAAAACGGTTGTGGATACAGCTTGGAACCATAAGTTGTTTCCATTGCATCGTGTGCAAGTCTTCACCAAGCCCGGAAAACCGTGCAGACGGGTATTGCTGAACTTTGGTTTTGAAGCAAAAGAGTGTAGAGAAGAGAAACTCTGTATTGAGGTGAATCACAATGAGTTTACCCCTGAATATGTAGCTTTAACGAAGGATTTCTATCTGAAAATGTAATTTTAATTGCATAAAACTTGCCTAAATGTTTGGTTGGTATCAGAATTGTTTTTACCTTTGCAATCGCTTTTCAGAAGTAAAGTATTCGGGGTGTAGCGCAGTCCGGTTAGCGCACCTGCTTTGGGAGCAGGGGGTCGTGGGTTCGAATCCCGCTACCCCGACGGATGAGAGTCAAGGAGTTACGGTAAAATGTAGCTCCTTTTTTTTATTCTCCGAATGGGGCGGTTTACCTTTGGTTTAACCGAGTGAGTTAAACCGAGAGTTAAACCAAAAATGAACATGGATGCTACAATTTCAGTGGTTTGTTACAAATCCAAGACCCTATCTAATGGCGAACACCCTCTAATGCTTCGTATCAGTAAAGACGGAAAGAAGAAATATCAGAGTTTGGGAATATCTGTAAATCCCAAGTTTTGGGACTTTCAGAAAAATAAACCGAAACCTAAATGTCTGGAAAATCCAGTGTAAGCTGCCCCCTAAAACCAAGCGATTCTGCCCCCTTAAAACATTCAACAATGCCCCCTTAAAAAGTCTTGACCGATGGGGTTATTATTATTTTAGTTTATTTCCCTCTGTATGCAGCCATTTTACGGACACTTTCTCCTGTCAGCTCAATCCGGTGCGCCGTATGTATAATACGATCCATAATGGCATCTGCTACTGTAGGGTCTCCGATTGCATCATACCAATTGTCCGTTGGCAGTTGCGAGGTGATGATGATGGACTTGCGCCCATGTCGGTCCTCTATTATATCGAGCAGGATGGGTCGTTCCTTGGCATCAAGGTTCACAAGGAAGAGGTCATCCAATATGAGCAGCGTGCTCCGTTCGATTCTCTTGAGTTCCGATTCCAGTGTGCCTTTTACTTTTGCCACCTTAAGCGTACCCATAAGTTTCGGAGCATTCGCATAATATGTCCGTATGCCCTTCTTGCAGGCTTCATACCCCATTGCTGTGGCAAGGAAGCTCTTCCCGGTACCGGATGACCCTGTGATGAAGAGGTTCTGTCCCTTGCGGATGAACTCCAGCGATGCAAGCCGCTCCATCTGATTGCGGTCAAGGCCACGCGGGATTGCATAGTCTATCTGCTCGAGGCAGGCCTTGTAGCGGAACGCCGCCCCGCGTATAAGGCGTTGGATGGCTGCATTGGCACGGTAGTCCCATTCCCTGGCAAGTAACATGTGCAGGAAAGAGTCGATTGTCATTGTTTCTGCCATAGTGGAGGTTAGGCTTTCAGTGAAGGCGGCGGCCATGCCGTGCAGCTTCATACGGTTCATCAGTTCGATTGTCAACGTGTTGCGGTCTTTTTCGACAGCTATCGGTGCGGTAAGATTATTTGTTTCCATTGTTGTCTCTATTTAAATGTTTTAATTGTGCGAAGTAGGCTGCTCCGCGGATGTTTTTGTGGATAGATGTTACGGGGACCTCATCGTCAATGTCGTCTTTTGACAGGAAGTCTGCATCATCCCCGCGTTCAAGGATCCGCCTTATCTCCTGATATCCGTATAGGCGCAGTTGCGTGGCGCATGCGCTTGCCGCCACCAACCGTTCCAGCCCGAAGGTCTTCTCCAACGCCATGATGCCTCTGCATGAACGGAACGCCGCGGGAGGATACTTCTTGAGTTCCGCCACCTTGCGCAGATACAGCAGCAGGACGTTATCTGTCTGGCCGGCCCGTTCGTAAATCTGTTCCAGATCCTTTTCATAACTTCCATGACGTCCGGGCAGTCCGTGGGCATCCTTGGTCGTATAGGAGTATGGCGTGTCATCGCGCTGGTGTGTGGTCACCAGACGCAGGCCATGATATATTTCCAGCGTGTCCGCATCATAGACAATCTCGACACGTTTGCCTATATACTCTTTCGGTACGCTGTAATGGTGAAGCCTGAAGGTGACATAGCCGTTACGCATTACTGTTGCGGAGCGTCGCTCTTTCATCTGATGGCGTATGGCGGGAAGCGGGCGGAGGCAGTCGGACTCAATCTGCTCGAACTGTTCCCGTCTGGACTGGGGACGCCCGCTCATCCTGCGTCCGTTGAAGGCCGAGAGCGATTCGGATATGGCCGCATTCAGAGACTCCAGCGAGTGGAATACAAGACCCTCGATGTCAGCGTAGACGGATCGGTAAAGTAGCTTCACGGCATTCTCCACCAAGGCCTTGTCCTTTGGATGACGTACCCGTGTGGGGTATACGGTACATCCGTAGTGTTCGGCAAATGCCGCAAACTCCTCGTTGATTACCGGCTCGTTACGGTCGCTGCGGGTTACCGCCGATTTGAGGTTGTCTGGTACGATCGCCATCGGAACCCCGCCGTAAAAATGAAGCGCGTTCTCACACGCCTTAATCAAGTCCTGTCTTGACTGGGACCAGACCGCCTCACAATAGGTATAGTGGCTGCACGGAAGTATGGCCACGAACACTTCAACGCTGCGACATTCACCGCTTTCACTGTCAACGACTTCCAGTTTGTCACCGGCGAAGTCGATATACATCTGGTCTCCGGCATAATGCTCGACATGGCCTACGACATGTGTCACCATACGGTAACGCATGAGATAGTTGCCGAAACTGGCATGTCTGTATCCGTCAGGATGGGTCTCGCGGTACTCTTCGTACAGGGTTTTCACTGTTACGCCTCGGCGGCTAAGCCGGGCAGCATACTCAGGAAGGAGTGCCTCAAGCTCAAGCTGGCGTTGTGACGGTTCCCTGTTACGGCCAACACCTTCAGAGAACATTTCCTGGATGCGAGCGGAAGGCATGGCGGCCAACTCCTTTATCGGTATACCACACTCTTGAAACAGGCGCACATATCTGCGCACCGTGTTGCGGGAAAGCTCAAAGCTCCTGCTTATCTGCTTTATCCCCATCCCCAATGCGTAACATTGGAGGATGTTTGCTATCTTTGTTGTCATAGTAGAAATGATTTTATCCCACCGGTCAAGACGGGAATCAAATCTACGAAAAATCCCCTGCCGGGCATTGCCAAGCAGGGGTATTTTTATATTGGAATCAAGGGGGTAGGATTATTTTAGCACAAGGGGGCAGAATCGCTTGGTTTTAGGGGGCAGCTTACACTGGATTTTCCAACATAAACATTTACTCTATCACCTGACCAACCACACCCAAGATTCACTTCCTCCGGAAGAAATACAACTGATTATAAATGAGGAAATAATGAAAAGCCTGGATGCGCCAAAGGATGTATTGAAGCAAATGCTTATCCAGCGATACTATGCCGGAAGAGCACAAGACAACGTTCCGCAGCCTTTTCCCATTTATACATCGGAAGGGTGGAAAATTAAAGAAAGCACTATTCTGGAATATGTGTATTGTCTGCTGGACGTGGGCGTATATGATGGAGGAATTATCTTCTGTTGCATGAAGGCATTGCTCCGTCAGAATGATAAGGAAAACGCCCAACGGCTGCAAGAGCAAGCAATCAATAAAAAGGTTTTTATCAATTACGATTCATATTGTATGTTGAAAAAGTTAGGAGCCGTCATTCCCAAACCCTACCTATTTGTCGAACATTATCCAATTATGAAGGACATATGCTATCAAATGCGGGAACGCGGCATGACCTTCGAAGAAGCCGAAAGCCGTATAAAAGAGATGGAAGATGATTTACATATTTCCATTGCACGCACACAAATCTACTGGAACAATGTCATCAGCCGCATGGCCAACAACAGAACAAACAAAAAACTGGTGCTTCAGAATACTCTGAAATTCATCGATGAACACCATGTGCCGATGAGTCCGGAAATATATTACTCCCTTTTACACACAATCACTTCCATTGAAGACTATACAAAAGTCAAAGGTTTATATAAAGGCGAATTGAATATAGGACATATCTTCGTACTTCTAAAGAAGATTCCAGAATTTGCCAAATATAGAATTGCCGAATGGGCATTTGTCGCCTGCTTGCGTCAGGAGTTTGATGAATGGTATGACATTCTATGTTCCATCAGTGAGAAAGAGCAGGAGAAAAGAATTAAAATCATGTTACAGTCCGAGCGCTACAAGCAACTGCAAGTCATCACCCCCAAAGGGTATCTTAACCAGACTTTCTTGTTCTGGTGGACTATCCGCTACGCCGTCTCAGAGACTGAAGAGCAACGGAAGGCAGAATTGGATACCCTTGTCACAATGATACCCAACCCCTTTGTACCTCAGTATCCGAAAATGATAGAGAAGTTCTTTATACCTTATCCGCAAGACTTGCTTGAAATCATTCGAGAATATATAGGCCGGATTATTTCATCCGAGCCGCAATAGCCAGCAATACCCCGAGCACCACACCCAATATCGCTGCAAACAGCACCCGCATTTCTCCCGGCAGGAGGAATGTGATGGTGTGTGCCGGATACCAGAAGAAAGGAATTGTTTTCTTGAAGACAAAATTCCATTGTGCATCCCAATTCAGATGCGTAATGATGCGGGTCATCGGGATAGGAGTGAGGAGGCTGCGAGGCGAACCGCCACAATCCAGGATATGCGTATCCGTAATCTTATGGAATGTCATGAATACCGGAGCGAAAATGGTATTCATAGCAACTGAAATGGCGAGGGCTATCCATAATTTGTCCAGGCAGAATTCTCCGTTTATAATGGCGGCGGCATTTGCCATTCCCATATATTCCATAAATTGCGGCACACCTTTGGAGAAGATTATCATGGCCGCATTGATACCCATTCCCAGCAGTCCCCACACTACGGCACGCGGCAGTACGCCAAATCCTTTTCGGTTATAGACTCCGGCACTGATACGAAGTCCCAGCATCTCACCCAGTGTAGCAAGAATTCCGAATTTAACGAAACTCATTACCATGCCATGTGCAGCGTTGAAAGACTTATACCAATTGTAGATGGATTCACTCACAAAGAATGGCAGGAATATTATCACCAGAACAAAAATAAAGAGGAAGTCTTGTTTTTTCATACAAAAGTCATGTTTTTCATAAATAATGTGGCAAACATACTAAAATTATTCTAATTTAAAAGCAAATAAGTAAATAAAAGAAGTTTTACCAAACAGAACAAAGTGTTTCCCTTAACCGAACAGTGTGTTTCATTAAAGAGAACACTTCGTTTCCCTTAAAAGAACAGTTTGTTTCGATAATGAAAACACTTTGTTTTCTATAGCTAAAACAAAGTGTTCAGCACTGTGAACTAACGAACTATCCCATTAGCTTCCTCAGAAGCCCATATCATAGTCTCGGCACAAAAAAAGTGGGATTCAGAGAAACCTCTGATCCCACTTCATCATAGTAAGCAACGGATAGTTATTTCTTATCCTTCATATATTCATCCGCTTTCTCCTTGGCACGTGCCACGCGCTTGGCTGTATCCGGATGAGAAGAGAACATCTTCTGGAACTTGGATTCCTTCGGTGCCTCCGCTGAAAGTTCAAGCAATTTGTTCAAAGCATTGTACATGGCATACGGATCGAGATTATTCTTGATGCAGAATTCAAAGCCGTAATCATCCGCTTCCGTCTCCTGCTTCTGGGAGTATTGAGCACCTGCCAATGCCTCGGCCATGGCACCCAGTTCAGAATCACTCAATTTGGATACCGTAGAACTTGCCGCACCGGCAGCATTCTTCACAGCCGAACGAAGGTAAGCATTCTTCATCGCATCTTTGGAATCCGTATGGATGACGTGACCTATCTCGTGGCCGACAACTGCCATCACTTCATCATCCGTCATGATGTCCATCAGTCCGGCACAGATGCGTACACTACCATCACCGCACGCAAAGGCATTCACATCTATTACTTCATAAACACCGAAGTTCACCTTCAAGCCGTCCACTTCCTTGATATTTCCGGTCAGCTTCTCCAGGCGCTTGCCGTAATCCGTATCGGGCTTTGTCAGCGGATTGTGCGTATCCATCCATTCCATATATTCCTTGCTCATCGCTGCAATGTCAGCATCGGACAATGAAATGGCCTTGACGGCATCTGTACCAGCTTGGACAACTTTGTTCACATTGATTTTCTTTCCACCGATTTTGAACTGCGCATAGGCAGTGGTGGTACAACTCATTCCACATACTACAGCAGTAATGATGAAGAAGTTCTTTTTCATGTACTTTACGATTTAATTTTAATCCTACTTCGCTTTGTCTATAAAAAAAACCGCCTAATCATTATTAAACGGTTTTCCGAATATCTGTTTAAATCAAGTTTACTTGATGATACCCAATTCCTTGAAACATTTAGTCAATTTTTCTACAGCATAATCCACTTGTTCGACCGTATGGGTAGCCATCAACGCTACACGCACCAGTGTATCTTGTGGAGCACATGCAGGTGGAATAACGGGGTTGATGAAGATACCTTCGTCAAAAGCCAGCTTCGTTACTATAAATGTCTTCTCTGTATCACGCACATAGAGAGGAATGATAGGAGATTCTGTCTCACCGATTTCGAAGCCTGCATCGCGGAACTTCTTCAAGGCATAGTTAGTGATGTCCCACAGACGTTGGATGCGTTCAGGTTCGGACTTGATGATGTGAAGCGCCTCGCGGGCTGCAGCCGTAGCAGCAGGTGTGCTACTTGCCTGGAATATATAGGAACGGGCATTGTGGCGCAGCCAATTGATTACCGCCTTGTCTCCAGCAACAAAACCACCGATGGAAGCCAATGACTTGCTGAATGTACCCATAATCAGGTCTACATCTTCGGTAACACCGAAATGGTCGCACACACCACGGCCTTGTTTTCCGAATACACCCAAGCCGTGAGCTTCGTCCACGTAAATGCTGGCGTTGTATTTCTTCTTCAGGCGGACAATTTCGGGCAGATTGGCCAAGTCACCTTCCATGGAAAATACTCCATCCACAACAATCAGCTTTACAGCATCCAGTTCGCATTTCTGGAGTTCTTTTTCCAAAGCCTCCATATCGTTATGCTTGTACTTCAACTGAGTGGCAAATGCAAGACGGCGGCCATCTACAATGGAAGCGTGATCACGGTCATCACAAATAATATAATCCCCACGGCCTACAACGGCAGGAATAATACCTTCGTTTACAGTAAATCCGGTAGAAAAACAGAGTGCTTCATCTTTTCCTACGAATTCAGCCAATTCCTTCTCCAGTTCAACATGTATATCGAGTGTTCCGTTCAGAAAGCGGGAACCTGCACAACCGGTGCCATATTTTTCTGTGGCAGCTATCGAGGCATCAATGATACGCTTGTCATATGTCAGTCCCATATATGCATTAGAGCCGAACATCAGAACCTTTTTACCATCCATCATTACCTCTGTATCCTGATGGCTGTTAATTGTGCGGAAATAAGGATATACGCCTTTTGCCATAAACTGCTGCGGCAGGTCGTATTTCGCAAATTTGTCTTGTAGTAAACCCATGAAATATCTTTTATATAATGAATATTTAATTCTATTAAATACAAGTCTTAAAAAACAGGGGGCAAAGATAGCAAAATATGTCGGTATATGTTCTATTTACATTAAAAAAACTACTTATACTTATTTTAAAAAGAATTATGTGGTTAATTTTTCAGATATTTATATTACTTTTGCCAGTTGGAAAACCTGCATAGCAACAACCCTTGCATGAACGAAAACAAGAAGAAAATAGCATTCATCATAAACCCCATATCCGGCACTCAGAGTAAGGAGCAGATACTGAAGTGGCTCGATGAAAAGCTGGATAAGGAAAGGTATGCACAAGAAGTGATTTATACCGAACGGGCAGGCCATGCCGTAGAGATAGCGGCACAGAAGGCACAAGAAGATGCACATGCCGTCATCGCCATAGGAGGAGACGGCACCATCAATGAGATAGCTCGCTCACTGGTACATACAAAAACCGCTTTGGGCATCATTCCCTGCGGTTCCGGCAACGGACTTGCCCGCCATCTGCAGATTCCGATGGAGCCGAAAAAGGCCATCGACATCATCAATGACGGACTGATAGACATCATTGACTACGGAAAAATCAACGATGTGCCTTTCTTCTGCACCTGCGGCGTGGGATTCGACGCATTTGTAAGCCTGCAATTCTCCAAGGCGGGAAGGAGAGGACCACTCACTTATCTGGAAAAGACTCTGCTCGAAAGCCTGAAGTACCGTCCGGAAACCTATGAACTGGAAATGGACGGCAGCACCCTGCGATACAAGGCGTTCCTAATAGCCTGCGGAAACGCATCGCAATATGGAAACAATGCGTATATTGCCCCACAAGCCACCTTGAACGACGGACTGCTGGACGTCACCATACTCGAGCCGTTCACTGTGCTCGATGTACCGTCGCTCTCTTTCCAGCTCTTCAACAAGACCATTGACCAGAACAGCCGGATTAAGACGTTCCGTTGCCAGACACTCCGTATTCACCGTTCTAAACCGGGGGTAGTCCACTTTGACGGCGACCCGATGATGATGGGAGAGAATGTAGATGTAAAGATTATGAAGAAAGGACTGCAGGTCATTGTTCCCCGGGATGCGGAAAAAGACACTTCGAATGTCTTGCAGCGGGCACAAGACTATATCAACGGACTGAAACAAATTAATGATGCTTTTGTGGAAGACATCGCCCATAAAAACAAGATGATACTGGATAAAGGCAAAAGGCAATTCAAGAAACTGACAAAAATGTAATGTTGTAAAAAAGGTACTAAAGGAGTTTCTGAAAATAACTTTCCCCTTTTGATGCGCCATATAATATGTTTTATGTATTTTTGCAAAGCCAAAATAGTAAATAAGTAAATCGTCAAACAGTAAATAAAAAGATGTATAGATCACACACCTGCGGAGAACTCCGTATCTCCGATGTTAACAAGCAAGTGACGCTGGCAGGTTGGGTACAGCGCAGCCGTAAGATGGGAGGCATGACTTTCATTGACCTCCGCGACCGTTACGGAATTACCCAATTAGTGTTCAACGAAGAGGTGAATGCCGAACTTTGCGAGCGTGCCAACCGCTTGGGCCGTGAATTCGTAATCCAGGTTAAAGGTACCGTAAACGAACGTTTCAGTAAAAACCAGCATATCCCGACGGGAGACATTGAAATCATCGTATCGGAACTGGATGTTCTGAACTCATCGCTGACCCCTCCCTTCACCATCGAGGAAAATACGGACGGTGGCGACGATATCCGCATGAAGTACCGTTATCTAGACCTGCGCCGTGCCAATGTACGCAGCAATCTGGAGCTTCGCCATAAAATGACAATTGAAGTACGCAAATACCTGGACAGCCAGGGATTCATCGAAGTGGAAACTCCGATTCTGGTAGGCTCCACACCCGAAGGTGCACGCGATTTCGTCGTTCCTTCACGCATGAACCCGGGACAATTCTATGCCTTACCTCAAAGCCCGCAGACACTGAAACAGTTGTTGATGGTTTCCGGTTTCGACCGTTACTTCCAGATAGCCAAATGCTTCCGTGACGAAGACCTGCGTGCCGACCGCCAGCCGGAATTCACACAGATTGACTGCGAAATGTCTTTTGTGGAGCAGGATGACGTCATCAACCTCTTCGAAGGCATGGCCAAATATCTGTTCAAGGAAATCCGTGGCGTAGAGATGAACGAGCCGTTCATGCGCATGCCATGGGCAGACGCCATGAAATATTACGGCAGCGACAAGCCCGACCTCCGTTTCGGCATGAAGTTCGTGGAACTGATGGACATCATGAAGGGACACGGATTCCCGGTATTCGACAATGCCGCCTACATCGGCGGTATCTGCGCAGAAGGCGCCGCACACTATACCCGCAAACAGCTGGATGTACTGACCGAATTCGTGAAAAGACCGCAAATCGGTGCCAAAGGTATGGTATACGCGCGCGTAGAGGCAGACGGCAACGTAAAATCAAGTGTCGACAAGTTCTATGCGCAGGAAGTATTGCAGGAGATGAAGGCTGCTTTCAACGCCAAGCCGGGTGACCTGATTCTGATTCTGAGCGGTGACGATGCCATGAAGACCCGCAAGCAACTGAACGAGTTGCGCCTTGAAATGGGTAACCAACTGGGATTACGCGACAAGAACAAGTTCGTCTGCCTTTGGGTGGTTGACTTCCCGATGTTTGAGTGGAGCGATGAAGAAGGCCGCCTGATGGCTATGCACCACCCGTTCACTCATCCGAAAGACGAAGATATTCCTTTGCTGGATACAGACCCGGCAGCTGTCCGTGCAGATGCATACGATATGGTGTGCAACGGTATTGAAGTGGGTGGAGGTTCCATCCGTATCCACGATGCACAGTTGCAGGCCAAAATGTTCGAGATTCTCGGATTCACTCCGGAGAAGGCTCAGGAGCAGTTCGGCTTCCTGATGAATGCCTTCAAATACGGTGCACCTCCTCACGGTGGTCTGGCATACGGTCTGGACCGTTGGGTCAGCATCTTCGCAGGTCTCGACAGTATCCGCGACTGCATTGCATTCCCCAAAAACAACAGTGGACGCGATGTAATGCTGGATGCACCTTCAGTTATTGACCAGAAGCAGCTGGACGAACTGAATCTGATTGTTGAAGTGAAAGAGTAAAAGCAGGTACAGAGTAGGAGAGTGAAAGAGTCTGCACGCATTTTTCGTTTTGCGGTAATCGGCACGCTGAATGCCTTGATTATGGCTGTTACCGTTTGGGTAATGATGGACGAACTGGACATCAACTATATGCTCTCCAATGTAACCGCATATATACTTGCACAGATACACAACTTCATCTGGTGCAAGTACTGGATATTCCCTACAGAAAAAAAGAGCAACACTTGGCGACAAGTGCTGCTCTTTTCCATAGCTTTCGGAATGGCTTACGGAGCGCAATTCCTTTTCCTCATAGGGCTGGTGGAGGGACTGGACTGCAATGAATACCTTGCCCAGTTCCTGGGATTATTCATCTACGGAAGTGTCAATTTCCTGATGAACAAACGGGTGACATTCCGTTAGTTCTCCCCCAGAGATCCCCGTCGTTATCAGTCAAGAAATCGTTTTGTCAATCCGGCATAGGCATCAATTCTGCGGTCGCGCAGGAAAGGCCACCAACGGCGTACATTTTCCGAGCGTTCCAAGTCCACCTCTACAACGATATTTTCCGGCCGTTCGTTTCCTGCTTGGGCCAGGAACTCGCCTTGCGGTCCGGCCACAAAACTATTTCCCCAAAACAAGATACCATTGGTCTGCATGGAAGGATCCGGCTCATGTCCCACACGGTTCACTGAAACAACCGGCAAGCCGTTGGCCACAGCATGTCCACGCTGGGAGATAATCCAAGCATTGAGCTGACGCGCCTTTTCATCATCCGTATCACTGCTTTCCCAACCGATAGCCGTAGGATATATTAGTATTTCAGCTCCCTTCAGCGCCATCAGACGTGCTGCTTCCGGATACCATTGGTCCCAGCACACCAAAACTCCCAATTTGCCCAAAGATGTCTGAATAGGTTCGAAGCCTATATCACCGGGAGTAAAATAGAATTTCTCATAATAGGCGGGGTCATCAGGAATATGCATCTTCCGGTATTTCCCGGCAATGCTGCCGTCACGTTCAAAAACAACCGCTGTGTTATGATACAATCCGGGAGCGCGTTTCTCGAACAGAGAAGTGACCAGCACAATATCGTTGGCAGCAGCCAACTCTGAATAGAATCCCGTAGAAGGACCGGGAATCGGTTCTGCCAAGTCGAACAACTGCGTGTTTTCCGTCTGACAGAAATACAGAGAGTTATGCAGCTCCTGCAAAACAACCAATTGAGCCCCATGCGCCGCACATGCCTCTATACTTTTGGCCAAATTCATTAAATTAGTCCTGAGGTCCTTGGTATTGGCCTGCTGGATAATACCTACTTTTATTTTTCTTGTCATCTTATTCTATGGTTTATTGTTTTACTATGTATAATCGACATTACTTCAACACCCCTACGGGATATTGCATGGTAACACAATGCAAAGAGCCGTGTTGCTTAATCAAAGCACGGCAATCTATCCCGATAATTTCATAACCGGGAAAAGCCTCCCGCAACACTTCCCCCGCGCGGGCATCATTCTCCGGCTGGCGATAGGTGGGGTAAAGCACTGCATCATTCAGAATCAAGAAATTAGCGTAAGTGGCAGGAAGCCGTTCCCCTTCCTCTTCTATCTTATCGGCCATGGGCAAAGCCAGCAAACGGTAAGGTTCCCCCTTCAACGTACGGAAAGTCTTCAGTTGCTCCTCCATGCGATGCAGTTCTTCGTAATGCTCATCATCCGCATCCTTGCATTGTACATAGGCTATCGTGTCGGCAGGGCAGAAACGGGCCAGCGTGTCTATATGACTGTCCGTATCGTCACCTGCCAAATAACCGTGGTCCAGCCAAAGAACACGTTGCAGGTGAAAAACGGAACGAAGATATTCCTCAATTTCCACCCGGTTCATCTGTCCGTTCCGGTTAGGCGAAAGCAGGCATTCGGAGGTGGTGAGCAACGTACCCATGCCGTCACTTTCGATGGAACCGCCTTCAAGGACAAACCCCAAGCGATTTACATACTTTCCTTTCATCACTTCCGACTCCACCGCACGACGCGTAATCAAATTATCCTTATCGGATGCAAACTTCAATCCCCACCCGTTGAACTTAAAGTCGAGCAGAGATACACCGTCAGCATCCAGTAGGGTGATGGCTCCATGGTCGCGTGCCCAAGTATCATTCGTCTCACACTTCAGGAAACGGACATTTTCCATATTCACCCTGCCGAGAATCTGTTTCTTCACCTCATCCGGTTCTGGGGTTACAATCAGCAATGTCTCCCGGGCGGCTATTTCGTGGGCAATGGCTACAAAACATTCCTGCACTTCGTCCAACATATAGGTCCAGTCTGTACCCGCATGGGGCCATGTAAGCTGTATGCCGCTTTGCAAAGCCCATTCGGCAGGCAAGTGGGGAGCACGTGTCTCTACCTGAAAAGTCATATTCTTGCCAAAACGCACCTGACAGTCCTTCTCTGCGGCACCACCCAGCGGCAGTCCTACAAAATATCCCATATTATTTATCTTTTCTAATTCGTTACTTTTTAAGTTAGCAGAGAGAGGGAGAATAAACCTTAGGTTTAGAATTGCCAAACCTCTACTTCAGACTTCTAAACCTCTACTCTATGATTGTAAACCTCTACTCGTCAATTATCACTTATCTTCCTTCGGTTTCCGGTCGAAGAATGGATTCTTGGAGGATGCACTCACCGGAATGGCAAAGACAGTCTTGCATCCTTTCAGCCAATCCAAACGCTGAGCGGCAAGTCCGGCAGAAAACATGACACGGGTATCCACCCTCAAATCGGCAGCCATGGCACAAGCCGAACCTACAGCTATCCCTACATCCACCGTATTCAAAGCACAAGGTACTCCCTCCGGACGACCGGCACAAGTGGGAAAACCGCAGTGTCCGCAATTCAAACCTTGCGTCTGCTCGCGCGTACCTATTATAATTACACATTCAGCCTGCAAAATGTTGTCCGCATCACGGAGAAAGAACTTCATACCGTGCTCTTCAACCATAGCGACCATCTTTTCAGACAGCTTCTTAATGTCTTCACCCGTAACCAGCGCAGCTTCAATCACATCAATACCTTTTCCTTTCGGTGCCGTGCGCGCAGCAGTCAGCATTTGCCTTGCCACGTCAAGCACATGTTCGTGGCGGCAATCCCGTTCATTCTGTATCATAGTCTTTCTTTCCTGAATTAATTAGTGCGTCAAAGATAGCACAAATATTTTTTTGCACTATCTTTGCGATACAGAAAGATTAAAGGAACACCATGCTGCAAATAGAAAATGCCAGTATCGCCTACGGCAACGATATACTTTTCTCGGGTTTCAACCTGCAATTGGAAAGGGGAGAGATAGCCAGTATCTCCGGCCCTTCGGGATGCGGAAAGTCGTCACTGCTGAATGCCATACTTGGATTTACTCCGTTAAAAGAAGGACGCATCGTCTTGAACGGCATTCTGCTGGATAAAGGAAACGTCGACGTTGTCCGTAAGCAGACTGCATGGATTCCACAAGAACTGGCATTGCCGCTGGAATGGGTAAAGGACATGGTACAATTGCCCTTCGGTTTAAAGGCAAACCGGGGTACACCCTTTTCTGAAACCCGTTTATTTGCATGTTTCGAGGATTTGGGTCTGGAACAAGAGTTATATTACAAACGGGTGAACGAAATATCCGGAGGCCAACGCCAACGGATGATGATAGCCGTAGCCTCAATGATTGGCAAACCACTGACCATTGTCGATGAACCGACTTCCGCTCTCGACTCCGGTTCCGCGGAAAAAGTACTCTCTTTCTTCCGCAGGCAGACAGAAAATGGAAGTGCCATACTGACCGTATCCCATGACAAAAGATTCGCCAACGGATGTGACCGACATATAATCATGAAATAACATACACACTATTGGGAACCATAGATATATCATACCTCAGCCTGGGCATCGGATTATTGCTATTATTAATACCGCTGTTTTACATCTGGAAGTTCAAGACCGGACTGTTGCGCGCTACTGTGATAGGTACGGCACGCATGATTGTCCAGTTGTTCTTCATCGGCATATACTTGAACTACCTCTTTTTATGGGATAACCCGTGGATAAACTTTCTATGGGTAATTGTCATGATATTTGTAGCATCGCAGACGGCATTGGCACGAACACAATTGAAGAGGAAGATTCTGCTCCTGCCCATATCCGCAGGTTTCTTATGCAGTGTAGTATGTGTAGGCTTGTACTTTATCGGAATAGTACTGAGAGTGGAAAACGTATTCAGCGCCCGGTATTTCATCCCTATTTTCGGCATACTGATGGGCAACATGCTATCCAGTAACGTCATAGCCCTCAACACCTATTATAGTGGACTGAAACGGGAACAACAGCTTTACCGGTATCTTCTCGGCAATGGTGCTACAAAAGCGGAAGCACAGGCACCTTTCATCCGCCAAGCCATCATCAAATCCTTCAGTCCGCTGATTGCCAATATATCCGTGATGGGGCTGGTTGCTTTTCCGGGAACCATGATTGGCCAGATATTGGGTGGCAGCAGCCCGAATGTGGCCATCAAATATCAGATGATGATTATGGTCATCACCTTTACCGCCTCCATGCTGTCACTGATGATTACAATCTCTCTGGCTTCCCGCAAGTCGTTCGATGCCTACGGCAAGCTACTGCCGGTGATGGTAGAGAAGAAGGGAAAAAAGGAGCATAAATAACTTCAACGGTGGTGGGCATCCAGTTTTCCGGGGAGATAGCGTAGCTGCACATATTGTACGCCCGGTTTCACAAAGCCGCTGTCCAACATCACTTTCTTTACACGGAATTCTTCAAGCCTATACTGCAGGTAACTTTTGATGCGTTGACTTTGCGGCTTGGTATATGCCAGCAGATTAACTTTTCCCAGCGAATCAATCTCTACCCTTGCCTTGACGGTGCGTAGAGAAAGAGGACCGTCTTTTTTCTTAGCCTGATAATCTTTATCCTTGTCTACCCAAAAGATAGCCGTAGCCTTGGGAGTAGTATCTACCGGCTCCTCCATATCCTCAGATACATCTTTACCGGAACAGTTCGTATCCTGACAAGACAATAACGATAAAAGGAAAAGAAACAAAACAAGTAATGTTTTCATAATAAAGGAGATTAATGTGTCCAACTAATCAAACGTACCCGATGAAGCATATATTATCGGATATATAAAATGTTCTTCACCTTCCGTTTGCGGTTGTTCAAACAATTGTTTGTAGATAGGTTCCGGCTCTGTTTCAGAGAAAAAATCTGCATCAGCAGGATAAATACCATAATACCACCAGGGAGTTCCTTCCATATTATAAGGCTCAATACCCTCGATTACAAACTTATATAATCCAACTGTATCACCATCTTTTATAATGCTTGTATAGGTTCCATAATTGGTCCCCATATTATATCTCAATCCTTTTAAAGGAGCATATTCTTCTTCAGTAAACTCGCCTGCTACATATTTTTTTCTTTTGCATGCAAAAGGAATCTCATATTTTCCTCCATCAGGAGAAAGAATAAAAGGATTGGGTCCATCAACCTCTATTGTATATTCATATTCTACTCCGACTTTTGATAACACCTCGACCAGTTCGTATGCAATATTACTGGCATCGGCGGGAGGGTTGAGCAAAGTTGTTTTTTTCACCAATAAGGTGTATTCATACCCCTTGCTATAATCAAACCCGGCAATTCCTAAAAAGTCCAACGCTTCATATTCATTTTTACCTTCCTCCTTTACCAACATACAATCAATGAAATGATCACTTCCCCAAGGCTGGTAAGTGCCAATCTCGGAAGAGACCTTCATTTTAATGTTTTCTACATTGTCTTGTGGAGTATCACTGTTACAAGAGGTCACACCAATTATAATCAAGAGCGATAAAATTCCGAATAGTTTTTTAGTTTTCATAGATTTAGTTTTATAATAATCGCTCGCAAAGATAGTCTTTTTCGTGATAAAACATTTTTCGATAAGAGTTTTTGTTGGAAGAAAACCGTCTATTACTCAAATTTGTTACTGATATTTTATAAAAAGAATAAAAAACATTCTCAATCCATTGCTTTTTACTATATTTGCAACCAAATTTTCTGTTCACAATGAAAATTAAGGAATTAGTAAGCGCCCTTGAACGGTTCGCGCCTCTGCCATTGCAAGACGGATTTGATAATGCCGGCCTGCAAATCGGATTGACAGATGCGGAAGCAACAGGGGCTTTGTTGTGTCTTGACGTTACTGAAGCTGTACTGGATGAAGCCATTGCATTGGGATATAATGTGGTTATATCACATCACCCTCTCATTTTCAAAGGGTATAAATCCATCACGGGCAGGGATTATGTGGAACGTTGTATCTTGAAAGCCATCAAGAATGACATCGTTGTTTATGCTGCGCACACTAACCTGGATAATGCACCGGGAGGAGTGAACTTCAAGATTGCCGAGAAAATCGGTTTGAAGAATGTCCGTATCCTGGAAGCCAAGGAAAATGCGCTGGTAAAGCTGACCACATTTGTACCGACCGCCCAAGCGGAAGACGTGAGGAAAGCCTTGTTCGACGCTGGATGCGGCAATATCGGCAACTATGATTTGTGCAGTTATAACATGGAAGGCGAGGGGACATTCCGAGCCCGGGAAGGTGCCACCCCATACTGTGGAGCGATAGGGGAGCTGCATACCGAACGTGAAGTACGTATTGAGACAATCATACCCGCCTACAAAAAAGCGGCAACTGTCAAGGCACTGCTTGCGGCACATCCATATGAAGAACCGGTCTATGATATTTATCCCTTGCAAAACTCATGGCCACAAGCCGGAGCCGGTGTCATTGGCGAATTGGAAGTACCGGAGACAGAACTTGAATTCCTGAAACGGATAAAGAAAACCTTCGAAGTAGGGTGTCTCAGACATAACAAACTCCTCGGGCGGGAAATACAGACTGTTGCATTATGTGGCGGCGCCGGCGCTTTCCTAATGCCGCTTGCCATCCGCAACCGTGCAGATGTCTTTATCACCGGCGAGATAAAATACCATGACTATTTCGGACATGATACCGATATATTATTGGCTGAAATAGGGCATTATGAAAGTGAGCAATATACGAAAGAAATATTTTATACAATAATCCGGGATTTGTTTCCTCATTTTGAGGTCCAAATGACCAAAGTGAATACAAACCCCATAAAATACATGTAAGTAAAATGGCTAAAGAAGCAAAAAAAGATCCTCAGGAATTAACCGTAGAACAGAAGTTGAAAGCTTTGTTCCAATTGCAGACAATGCTGTCCAAAATCGATGAAATCAAGACGTTGAGAGGTGAACTTCCACTGGAAGTACAGGACTTGGAAGACGAAATAGCCGGTCTGAGTACCCGTATAGACAGAATCAAGGCAGAAGTTGCCGAGTTGAAATCCTCCATTGCAGGAAAGAAAGTTGAAATTGAAACCGCAAAGGCTTCTGTAGCTAAATATAAAGACCAGCAGGACAACGTACGCAACAACCGCGAATATGACTTCTTAAGCAAGGAAATCGAATTCCAGACATTGGAAATCGAACTCTGCGAAAAGCGTATCAAGGAATTTGCCGCACAAGAGGAAGAAAAATCTCAAGAAGTAGCAGAAAGCACTGCTGCTCTGGAAGAAAGACAAAAAGACCTCGACGTAAAGAAGAGCGAACTGGACGAAATCATCTCCGAGACCAAGCAAGAGGAAGAGAAGCTGAGAGACAAAGCCAAAGAACTGGAAACAAAGATTGAACCCCGTCTGCTTCAGTCCTTCAAACGTATCCGTAAGAATTCACGCAATGGACTGGGTATTGTATACGTACAGCGTGATGCTTGCGGTGGTTGCTTCAACAAGATTCCGCCCCAGAGACAATTGGACATCCGCTCACGCAAGAAAATTATCGTTTGCGAATATTGTGGCCGTATCATGATTGACCCGGAATTAGCAGGTATAACTCCCGAACAGAAAGTGGAAGTTGTAAAGGAAAAGCCAGTAAGAGCCAAAAGAAAAATCGTACATATCGGCTCAGATAATTAAAAATAGAACATTTTCTATATATAAAACGGCAATAGTAAAGCACCTATTGCCGTTTTTTTGTTAAATAAGCTCATAAAAACCTGCTATTAGAGAAAAAAGAAGTAGTTTTGTTGCTTGAAAAATTAATAGAATTAAATTAAAAAGCATGAGACTAAACAAATTATTCATACTCTATTCACTTTTCGGAATATTGATGGCATCGTGCATAAAAGATGAAGCACCCAATGCTGAAGCTGATATAACAGGCATCTCTTTTGAAGAAGATGTACTGGCAAGCGCTCGTTTCAATTTAAATCCGTCTTACAATGATAATCTGCAGGCCTACCCCATATTAGTAAAAGTAAAAGAGGGCACTCCTTTAAACAAACTATCCCCCCTGTTTGAGTTGACGCCGGGCGCTACCATTAGTCCGGAAAGTGGTAGTGAACACGATTTCTCTGACGGAAAAAGGGTAAAGTATACCGTAACTTCTGAGAACAAGGCTTGGCAGCGAGTATATTCCATCGGTGTACGCGAACAATCGGTATCAGACATCCCAAATGAATTCCATTTTGAAGACATACGACTTATCAATGGAATTAACCCCAAATACAAATATCAGGAGTTCTATGAAGAACAAGACGGATTGGAACTGACATGGGCCAGTGGAAATGAAGGATTCAACTGGGCAGCCAGTTCATCAGCTACTGAAAATTACCCTACGTCACAATATGACAATGGTAAAAACGGAAAGTGTGCCAAATTAGAAACTCGGCTTACCGGCTCTCTGGGAGCAATGGTAGGTATGCCGATAGCTGCTGGAAATTTGTTTATCGGTGAGTTTGATATGACGAATGCTCTCACCAGCCCATTGAAAGCCACACATTTCGGCACTCCTTTCTGTTATAAGCCCTCACGTCTAAAAGGTTGGTACAAGTACAAAGCCGGTGAACGTTTTTATGAAAACGGTGGATACACCGACCGTAAAGATGTGATGAACATCTATGCAATCTTTTATGAAGGCGAAAGTTACAACGAAGCAGGAGAAGTTACGGAAGTAATATTGGATGGAAATCTGCCAAACCAGAACTATGAACATCCCAGTATGGTAGCTTTAGCTCTAATATCCAATCCCCACGAAACCGATGATTGGGAAGCTTTCGACATTCCTTTTGACTATCAGAGATATGGAAAAGAAATAGATGAAACCAAACTGGCAAAAGGAAAATATAAACTAAGTATCATTTTTGCATCCAGCAAGAACGGTGCAACTTTCGAGGGTGCGCCCGGAAGTACCCTTTTAGTGGATGATGTGGAACTGATTTTCGAATAAGAACCCTGTAGAATTGGAATACAACATGATAAAGAAAATAGTAGCATTTATCGCATTGGCAGTTTACATGCAAACCGCCCTATACGCTCAAGAGAATCAGAATCGTACGCTTATAAACGCTGCCCTGCACGGATGGGAATATGAGATAAGGGCCGGTGTCAGCATCGGTGGTACTTCCCCGCTTCCATTGCCCGTAGAAATACGGAGTATCGATGCCTACAATCCTACTTTAGCTCTTATGCTGGAAGGAAATGCCATCAAGTGGTTAGGAAAAACTAAAAAATGGGGAGTAATAACCGGGGTAAGACTGGAAACCAAAAATATGATTACCAAAGCGACAGTAAAGAACTATGGCATGGAAATCATAGGAAATGACGGTAACCGCTTGAAAGGTAACTGGACGGGAGGAGTAAAAACCAAAGTACGCAATGCCTACATTACTGTCCCCGTACTTGGAGCATATAAAATCAACTCACGATTGCGAGCCAAAGCAGGTGCATATGTATCCTACCTGATGGATGAGGAATTCTCCGGATATGTATATGAAGGTTATCTGCGTGAAGGTAATCCTACCGGAAAGAAAGTCAACTTCTCCGACGGTGCCATTGCCACTTACGACTTTTCGGATGATTTGCGCAAGTTTGCCTGGGGCGTGCAAGCTGGTGTAGACTGGCGTGCCTTCAAACATCTGAGTGTATTTGCCGACCTTACATGGGGATTGAATGATATTTTCAAGAAAGATTTCAATACAATTACCTTTGCCATGTATCCCATCTACTTGAATGTGGGTTTCGGATATGCCTTCTAAGATACTCGGGTATACCGAGTAAATACTCATAAACAAATAAAGGTTTAGGTTGTTATCAATCCCATAAAAAGATAACCACCTAAACCTTTATTTATGAATATAAAAGCTTGGAGCACCGCGTTGCTCATATTATGCCTATGTCCTGCGGCTATGGCACAGAAAGCCAACCGCTATCTTGAGAAACCACTCCCACAAGGCTGGGGAAAGGATGTCTCCCATGCCATTCCCGGAGATGACAATCTGTTCAGCAGACAGATACCACCCATTGACGACAAGTGGTGGAAAGCCTTCGATGACCCGATGCTGGATTCATTGATTACGGTAGCCTCCACTCAAAACTATTCCGTACTTTCTGCCATGGCCCGTATGGATATGGCTAAATCCAACCTGCGGATAGAACGCGGCAGCTTTTTCCCTTCCATCTCATTGGACGGAGGATGGGCACGGCAGCAAAGCAGCGGCAATGTCAACGCACTTCCGCAATCCATTACCGGTGCATACAGTGCCTCGCTCAACGCCAGTTGGGAGCTGGACGTATTCGGAAGTATCCGCCAACGGGTAAAGGCACAGCGGGAAACCTTCATGGCAAGCAAGGAGGAATATACCTCTGTCATGGTATCCCTCTGTGCCCAGATAGCTTCTGCCTACATCGGACTCCGCGAACTGCAGCAAGAGCTAAGTGTAGTGACCCACAATTGCCATACCCAGGCAGCCGTACTTAACATTACCGAAGTACGCTACAAAACCGGACTGGTGTCCAAACTGGACGTTTCACAAGCCAAATCCGTATATTACAGTACCAAAGCCTCCATCCCACAACTGGAGGCAGGCATCAACCAATACATCACGACGCTCGCAATCTTACTCGGTACTTACCCCCAGCATATCCGCCCCATATTGGAGAAG
The DNA here is from genome assembly GCF_025147485.1 of Bacteroides uniformis. Taxonomy (NCBI): domain Bacteria; kingdom Pseudomonadati; phylum Bacteroidota; class Bacteroidia; order Bacteroidales; family Bacteroidaceae; genus Bacteroides; species Bacteroides uniformis. Next base: position 3,697,168 of record NZ_CP102263.1, read on the forward strand.
CCCGGCAAACTGCCCGACTATATGGAACCCATAGGCATCGGTGTTCCTGCCGACCTGCTGCTCCGCCGCCCCGATATACGGCAAGCCGAACGCCAAGTCAACGCGCAGGCGGCAACACTCGGCGCATCTCAAAGTGACTGGCTGCCGCAAGTGTTCCTAAAAGGTTCCATCGGCTATTCCTCCCATGACTTGAAGGACTTGACTAAACGGAACAGTATGACGTTTGAAATTGCTCCAAACATCAGCTGGACCTTATTCAGCGGTACCAAACTGGTGAATGCCACCCGTCTGGCACGTGCCCAGCTCGATGAATCCATTCACCAGTTCAACCAGACAGTGCTTACCGCCGTGCAGGAAACGGATAATGCCATGAACTCCTATCGCAACTCCATCCAACAGATTGTTGCCATGCGCGAAGTATGCAACCAGGGAGAAGAAACTCTGAAACTCTCCCTCGATTTGTACAAACAAGGACTTACTCCCTTCCAGAACGTACTGGACGCACTACGCTCACTCCTGACATACGAAAATCAGCTGGTGCAGGCACAAGGCAGCTCCTTGCTGCATCTGATAGCCTTATACCAGGCATTGGGAGGTGGATATGAAATGAATCAGAAATAAGAATATAAACTAAACCGAACCGTATATGAAAAATCAAATGTACATCACCCTGCTCATCCTGCCATTGCTGGCAACGGGATGCGGGGGAAGGAAAGAAACGGCACAAACGATGCCCGTTCCCGAGATAAGCGTGGCCCGTCCGACAGTGCAGAACATTACGCTGACGAAAGAATATCCGGGCTACCTGACTTCTGAAAAGACCGTAGACCTGGTAGGCAGAGTCAGCGGAACCTTACAGACCATCGCTTACGCTCCCGGCAGCCGGGTACGCCAGGGACAAGTACTTTTTGTCATCGAACCGACAGTCTATCAAGACAATGTGCGGCAGGCAGAAGCAGAACTCAACACTGCCCGCGCCAACCTGGAATACGCCCAAAACAACTACACACGTATGCAGGAAGCCATGAAAAGCGATGCTGTAAGCCGTATACAAGTGCTGCAAGCACAATCCAACGTGGCAACTTCGCAGGCTGCAGTGAGCAATGCGGAAGCAGCCCTGAACACAGCACGCACCAATCTGAGCTACTGCACCGTCCGTGCTCCCTTCGACGGCACCGTAAGCCGTAACCTGGTGGATGCCGGAGGCTATGTAGGCGGCAGCGTGCAGCCCGTCACATTGGCAACCATCTACAAAGACGACCATTTGTACACCTACTTCAATGTGGCAGACAACCAATGGCTCTCCATGCTGATGCAGCAGGGAGACAGTATCCCCCGGCAAGTGAGTGTCAGCCTGGGTAAAGACGAACTCCTCACTTATCCCGCACAGCTGGACTATCTTTCGCCCAACGTAGACTTGAACACCGGAACTTTGAACATCCGCGCCCGTCTCGACAACCCTAAAGGACTGTTGAAAAGCGGCCTCTACGTCAGCATCACCTTGCCCTACGGAGAGCAACAGCAGGCCATCCTGCTGCCGGACGCCTCCATCGGTACCGACCAGTTGGGGAAATACATATACGTAGTCAACGATTCGAATATAGTGCGCTACCGCCATATAGAAACCGGACAACTGATAGGGGACAGCCTGCGCCAGATAAGGGCAGGCATCACTCCCCGGGAGCGCTACGTCACCAAAGCACTGATGAAGGTAAGGGATGGAATGAAAGTACATCCCATTGACAACTAATATGAATTGATTAATACCAAAGCCTATGTTTTCAAAATTCTTCATAGACCGTCCTATCTTTGCTACCGTATTGGCGCTGCTCATCGTCGTAGCAGGACTGGTCACACTGGGCATCCTGCCCATTGCCCAATATCCGGACATCACACCACCCACCGTGCAGGTCAGTGCCGTATATCCCGGAGCCAATGCGCAGACGGTGGCACAAACCGTCGGCATCCCCATCGAGCAGCAAGTCAACGGAGTGGACGGAATGCTTTACATGTCCTCCAACTCCAGCTCATCGGGCGCTTACTCTCTTACCATTACTTTTGCCGTAGGCACAGACATTGATATGGCTACCGTGCAGGTCCAGAACCGGGTAAGCGTGGCCCAGTCGTCACTGCCTACTCCCGTTGTGGTGCAAGGCGTCACTGTGCAGAAACAGTCATCGAACATCGTGATGTTCCTCACGATGACGTCGGACAGCAAAGACTACGACGGACTTTACCTCAGCAACTATGCCAAGCTGAATCTCGTAGACCAGTTAACACGCGTGCCCGGTGTAGGCGCCGTCAATGTGATGGGAGCAGGGGACTACTCCATGCGTATCTGGCTCGACCCTGCCGCCATGCGCATCCGCTATCTTTCGCCGGCCGATGTATACCAAGCTATCCAATCACAGAATGTGGAGGTCAGCGCAGGTAACGTAGGGCAACCCATCGGCACAGACAATAAAAATGCCTATCAATACAGCCTGACCGTAAAAGGGCGCCTTACCTCACCCGAAGAGTTCGGCAACATTATCCTGCGTACCGAAACCGGAGGGAAGATACTCCGTCTGCGCGACGTGGCGCATATCGACCTGGGCTCGGCCTCTTACAGCGTAGTATCCCAACTGGACGGGAAACCCACCGCTGCCATCGCTATCTATCAGCAACCTGGCAGCAACTCGCTGGACGTTTCCAAAGGAGTAAAGGCAAAAATGCAGGAACTCTCGCAAAATTTCCCTGCAGGCATACAATACAATGTAACCCTGGACACTACGGATGTCATTCATGCTTCCATAGACGAAGTGATGGTGACGTTCCTTGAAACAACCCTGCTGGTAGTTCTCGTCATCTTCCTGTTCCTGCAGAACTGGCGGGCGGTCGTCATTCCCTGCATCACTATTCCGGTATCACTCATCGGCACACTGGCCGTCATGTCCTTGTTCGGCTTCTCCATCAATACGCTGACACTATTCGGACTGATACTTGCCGTGGCCATCGTGGTAGATGATGCCATTGTGGTGGTGGAGAACTCCACGCGTCTGCTGGACACGGGGCGCTACACCTCCCGCCAGGCTGTGACCGAAGCGATGGGAGAGATTACCGGCCCCATTGTCGGGGTAGTGCTGGTGCTGCTTGCCGTATTTATCCCGACAACACTCGTCAGCGGCATATCAGGACAACTGTATAAACAGTTTGCCTTGACCATTGCAGCCAGCACCGTACTTAGCGGATTCAACTCATTGACCCTTACTCCGGCACTCTGTGCCTTGATGCTGCAACCTACCCGGCCTTCCAAAAATCCCCTATATCGGGGGTTCAACCATCTGTACGACAAGACACAAGGAGTCTACGACCGGATAGTGGAGTACCTGCTCCAACGCCCTGTCGCTTCCATCGTTTCATATGCGGTTTTCACATTGATTGCTGTCCTGCTGTTTGTCAAATGGCCGTCCACATTTGTTCCGGAAGAAGATGACGGCTATTTCCTCGCAGTGGTACAGCTTCCCCCTGCATCGAGCCTGGAGCGCACCCAAGCCGTAGGAAAGCAGATAAATAAGATTCTCGATTCTTACCCCGAAATAAAGGACTACATCGGCATATCCGGCTTCTCCGTGATGGGAGGTGGAGAGCAAAGCAATGCGGCCACTTACTTCATCGTACTGAAAAACTGGAATGAACGCAAGGGAAAGGAACATACGGCTGAAGCCGTAGTACAGCGCTTCAATATGGAAGTATATGGCATCCAGGAAGCAGAGATATTTGCCATGGTCCCGCCTGCCATCCCCGGACTGGGAGCTACCGGAGGCCTGCAACTCCAATTGGAAGACCGCCACAACCTCGGCGCCACCGAGATGCAGCGTGCTGTAGAGACCTTGATGGAGCATTACCGCAATTATCCGGCACTGGCATCGGTCAGCAGCCAGTACCAAGCCAATGTACCGCAATATTTTTTGAATATAGACCGCGACAAGGTACAGTTGATGGGTATCCCGCTGAACAGTGTATTCACCGCCTTGGGTTACTATATGGGGGAGGCCTACGTCAACGACTATGTACAGTTCGGACACATCTACCAAGTGAAATTGGGGGCGGGCGACCGTGCCCAGCGTGTCATCGACGATGTTCTGAAATTGAGCGTTCCCAATGCATCGGGAGAAATGGTACCTTTCTCTTCCTTCACCCGGGTGGAAGAGCAGTTAGGCATGGACCAGATAAACAGATATAACATGTACTCCACAGCAGCCGTGACCTGCAATGTGGCTCCGGGCAGTAGTTCGGGAGAGGGTATCCGGCAAATGGAAAGTCTAATCAAAGAGCATCTCGGAGACGAGTTCGGCTATGAATGGACTTCGGTAGCCTATCAGGAGACGCAGGCGGGAACCACGACGACTGTCGTATTCGTCATGGCACTGCTGGTTGCCTTCCTTGTACTCGCCGCACAATACGAAAGCTGGACCAGTCCGGTAGCTGCCGTAATGGGACTTCCGGTTGCACTGCTCGGTGCCATGCTGGGATGCTATGTCATGGGGACTCCGGTCAGCATCTACACACAAATTGGAATCATTCTGCTTGTCGCCTTGTCTGCCAAAAACGGTATTCTGATTGTGGAGTTTGCACGTGACTTTCGTGCACAAGGCAATTCAATCCGCGATGCGGCATTCCAGGCCGGACATATCCGCCTGCGACCTATTCTGATGACATCGCTTGCATTCGTATTCGGGGTTATGCCGCTGCTTTTTGCAACCGGAGCAGGGGCGGGAAGCCGTATTGCACTGGGAGCCGCCGTAGTGTTCGGTATGGCACTGAATACCTTGCTTGCCACGGTCTATATTCCTAATTTCTACGAATTGATGCAGAAGTTGCAGGAGAAGTTCAGTAAGAAACAATAGGGAGGATGAGCTACAAGTTATGGATTATGGGTTATAGGCTATCACACTTATAGCTCATAATCCATAACTCATTTTAGCAACTTGCTGCTAAAAGTTGTATCTTTGCGTGCGAATTGCCTCTTAAAGAAATTGAAGTTATGAAAGCATATTTCATCGCCATACTTACCTTATTCACTTGTATAGCTACCGTCGTCCGGGCGCAGCAAATGTCTGAACTTGAAAACCGGATTGACAGTCTGCTCAATGGCAAGAAAGCCACCGTTGGTATAGCCGTATGGACAGACAAAGGAGACATGCTCCGGTATAACGACCATGTACACTTCCCCTTGCTCAGTGTATTCAAATTCCATGTGGCACTGGCCGTACTGGACAAGATGGATAAGCAAAGCATCAGTCTGGACAGCATTGTTTCCATAAAGGCATCCCAAATGCCGCCCAATACCTACAGCCCCCTGCGGAAGAAGTTTCCCGACCAGGATTTCACGATTACGCTTAGGGAACTGATGCAATACAGCATTTCCCAAAGCGACAACAATGCCTGCGACATCTTGATAGAATATGCAGGAGGCATCAAACATATCAATGACTATATCCACCGGTTGAGTATCGACTCCTTCAACCTCTCGGAAACAGAAGACGGCATGCACTCCAGCTTCGAGGCTGTATACCGCAACTGGAGTACTCCTTCCGCTATGGTCCGACTACTGAGAACGGCTGATGAAAAAGAGTTGTTCTCCAACAAGGAGCTGAAAGACTTCTTGTGGCAGACCATGATAGATACTGAAACCGGTGCCAACAAACTGAAAGGTATGTTGCCAGCCAAAACCGTAGTAGGACACAAGACCGGCTCTTCCGACCGCAATGCCGACGGTATGAAAACTGCAGATAATGATGCCGGCCTCGTTATCCTTCCCGACGGCCGGAAATACTACATTGCCGCCTTCGTCATGGACTCATACGAGACGGATGAGGACAATGCGAACATCATCGCCCGCATATCACGCATGGTATATGATGCGATGAGATGAGAGAGGCAAGGGGGCTATTGGTAGCTCCTCCTATAAGTTTTGATACTCGGGTATATCCTGCAGAAAAGTATAGCTGTTGTGCTCGTAATCTATGCGGCAACAATAATGCTGAAGCCCGTTGCTGACAATCAGATAATCCACTTTCAGCACCATGTTGTAGCGGGTAATCTGGTCGAAAACCTTTTGGGTGATTTCTATTTCAGGCGCCTTGTATTCCACAATCATCCGGGCGGTAAGGTCGCGTCGATAGAGCACTGTATCACAGCGTTTCTTTGTACCGTTCAGCTGTACCTGCACCTCATTTGCCATAAGCGCCTGCGGATACCCCTTGTGAGCAAGAAGAAAGTGGACGAAGTGCTGCCGCACCCATTCTTCAGGGGTCAAGGCGACATAACGACGACGGATTACATCGAAAATAACATTTTTTCCGTTCCTTGCGGCAATTTTAGCATCGAATGCTGGTAGGTTTAACGATAACATTTACTACATTTGTAAGTTAAATAATGGTTCCCGTCTTTTGGGAACACAAATTTAATGAAATCTTATGAAAACAAAAGAAGAAATCGTAGCCAATTGGCTGCCCCGTTACACAAAGCGTAACCTGGAGGATTTTGGAGAGTACATTCTGTTGACCAACTTCAACAAGTACGTAGAGATTTTCGCAGAAAAGTTCAATGTTCCCATTCTCGGTAAAGATGCCAACATGATATCTGCCAGTGCAGAAGGAATGACCATCATTAATTTTGGTATGGGAAGTCCTAATGCCGCCATTATCATGGACTTGCTGAGTGCTATCAAGCCCAAGGCATGTCTGTTTCTGGGTAAGTGCGGCGGTATAGACAAGAAAAATAGAATAGGGGACCTCATCCTTCCCATTGCCGCCATCCGTGGCGAGGGTACCTCCAACGACTACTTCCCACCTGAAGTCCCGTCACTCCCGGCATTTATGCTGCAACGTGCCGTTTCTTCTGCCATCCGCGATTATGCCCGTGACTACTGGACCGGTACCGTATACACCACCAACCGCCGCATTTGGGAACATGACGAGGAATTCAAAGAATATCTGAAGAAAACCCGTGCCATGGCTGTCGATATGGAAACGGCAACCCTATTCAGCTGCGGTTTTGCCAATCATATTCCCACGGGAGCTCTTCTGCTGGTTTCAGACCAACCGATGATTCCGGAAGGTGTAAAAACCGATAAAAGCGACAATCTGGTGACCCAGAATTATGTAAAGGAGCATGTTGAAATCGGCATCGCATCCTTGCGCATGATTATTGATGAAAAGAAAACCGTAAAACACTTGAAGTTCGACTGGTAATCCGTTACGGGACATCCCTCGTATAGCACTTACTTTATTATATGGCAAAACAAGAAACAACCTGTGATGATATTCTAAAAGAGTTGAGAGCCAAGCAATACCGCCCCGTCTACTATCTCATGGGCGAGGAATCGTATTACATAGACCTCATCTCCGACTATATTGTAGACAACGTTCTCACTGACACCGAAAAGGTATTCAACCTGACCGTAGTCTACGGTGCAGATGTCGATATAGCCACTGTCATCAATGCGGCCAAGCGCTATCCGATGATGTCCGAACGCCAGGTCGTAGTCGTAAAGGAAGCGCAGGCCATCCGCAACATGGAGGAGCTTTCATACTACCTGCAAAAACCGTTGAACTCCACCATTCTTGTTCTATGCCACAAACATGGGGTGCTGGACAGAAGAAAGAAGCTGGCGGCCGAAATAGAGAAGGTGGGAGTTCTATTCGAATCCAAGAAGGTGAAGGATGCCCAGTTACCGGCATTCATCACCTCATACATGAAGCGCAAAGGTGTAGACTTGGATCCTAAAGCCACCTCCATGCTTGCCGATTTCGTAGGTACGGACCTCAGCCGCCTTACAGGAGAACTGGAAAAACTGATTATAACTCTTCCAAAAGGTCAGACACGCGTCACCCCCGAACAGATAGAACGTAACATCGGAATCAGTAAGGATTATAATAACTTTGAACTTCGCAGTGCCATTGTAGAAAAAGACATACTAAAGGCCAATAAAATAATAAAATATTTTGAAGAAAATCCGAAAACAAACCCTATCCAGATGACTTTATCTTTACTTTTCGGCTTCTTCTCCAACTTGATGTTGGCTTATTATGCACCCGAAAAGACGGAGCAGGGTATTGCCAGTTTCATAGGATTAAAGACTCCCTGGCAGTCGCGCGAATACCTAAGTGCCATGCGCCGTTACAGCGGAGTAAAGACCATGCAGATAATCGGAGAAATTCGATATGCAGATGCCAAATCCAAAGGAGTAGGAAATTCCTCCCTAAGCGATGGAGATATCCTCCGGGAATTGGTCTTTAAGATTCTACATTAACTTCCATACAGCATCCTTTTCCATAAAAGGGGAAAAGCATAAAACAGACTGATTTAATATCATTATGTCATTTTTAGGGGGATTTATCCCCCTTTTTTCTATTTCGGTCCTTAGCATAGACAGTAAAATAGGAGATAATAATCATATTTACAGTAAATTACGTTCATTTATAAGCTCTGAGAATCGTGTTTTTATAACGAATCGACCAATTATACAGAAATAAAGCAAGGATTTAAGTCTTGAAGACTAGAAAATAAATAAAGCATCTTATTTTCTTATTTATGTCACATCTTTTCTCCTTTAGTAAAAAGAAGAGATGGAGCAATTCAGCTTTAAATCGTCATATATGAAATCTGTTACACTTTTCAAGAGTACAATAGTTGTAATACACAACTAGGATAATTGACTATTGTGAATTTAATACATTACATAAATATCTATATGACGGGTGTATTATAACATATGTGATATTACACTTGAAAAACACAAATGTAATAAGTAATATTTAATATCGCAAACTGATGGTTTACAAAAATAATAGAGTAGGGGTTAACCCATATAATTATAAGCAATAAATATGTATATATCAATTACATACGACGATTAATCAAATTATTAAATTATATATTATATAAAATGAGCGACAAACAAATGTAATACAGCATTTACCATCAAAAAATAACCATATAATATGATAATAACTAGACAAATATATTATTTTATTAAACTTACGATAAACACCTATTTTACTCGTAATTTGTATTATAGCATTTGTAATGATGAATATTGTAATAACAGCATTTCATTTGTAAACTTTAAAATATTACATTTTTAATTTGCTTTTGTGATGTCATTTTTTTACTTTTGTAATTCAATAAATAACATGTACAATTGTAATAACACATAAACCATGAGTATAAAAGACAGGTTCAAAATGGTTATGGACCGGGAGAAACTGACAGCAGGAGCTTTTGCCGAGAGTATCGGCGTGGCCCAAGCCACCATTTCTCACATCTTGGGTCCGCGTAACAAATATCCAAGTACGGAAGTCATTCTCCGATTGCATCAACGATACAACGACATAAACTTGGAGTGGCTGCTTACCGGAAAAGGTAATATGAGTAATAATCCGGATTCACCCGAAAACGATGGATTCGACTATCCTTTATTCGCCGAGAATCCGGAAAATCTGTCCAACGGGCCGGAAGAATCTAAAAATCGCAAGGAAATTGCATTAGAGACAGCCCTAAAATCGCCTAAAGAGATTGTAAAACAAGAGATTATCTACAAAGAAAGACCTCCCAGAAAAATCACAGAAATAAGAATTTTCTTTGATGACAATACCTACGAGACTTTCAAACCGGAAAATTAAGGAATGAGAATGGAAATAGACTAACGCCCCGGCATAAAAAAGAAACGGGTTCATTTTATTCTGCACTCGGTTTACACTATCTTTGCACCCGAAAGAAAAACATCCCTCTTTATAGATATGAAAAAGTATATTTTAGATCTGACAGTGACAGAGAACCTCCGCTTGCATGCCAACTACGTGTTGTTGAAGCTGACTTCTCCATCCCCACTTCCGGAAATGCTTCCGGGACAATTTGCAGAGATTCGCGTGGACGGCTCGCCTACCACTTTTTTGCGCCGCCCCATCTCCATCAATTATGTAGATAGACAACGGAACGAGGTCTGGTTCTTAATCCAACTTGTAGGCGACGGAACCAAGCGATTAGGAGAAGCAAAAGCAGGCGATATAATCAATGTAGTGCTTCCGTTGGGAAACTGCTTCACAATGCCTGAAAAGCCCTCAGACAAGCTCTTATTGGTAGGTGGAGGTGTAGGTACAGCTCCTATGTTATATTTAGGCGAACAGCTCGCCAAGAAAGGTTGCAAGCCAACATTCCTGCTGGGTGCCAGAAGTGACAAAGATTTGCTTCAATTGGAACAATTTGCCGCCTATGGCGAGGTGTATACCACCACCGAAGATGGCAGCCACGGAGAGAAGGGATACGTAACACAACACTCCATATTAAATAAGGTGTGCTTTGAGCAGATATATACTTGCGGCCCCAAACCGATGATGATGGCAGTAGCAAAGTATGCCAAAAGTAAAGGCATCAGTTGCGAAGTATCTTTGGAAAATATGATGGCGTGCGGCATAGGCGCTTGTCTATGCTGTGTAGAAAATACCACGGAAGGTCATTTGTGCGTATGTAAAGAAGGTCCGGTTTTTAATATAAACAAACTATTATGGCAGATTTAAGTGTAAATATTGGTGAATTACAAATGAATAATCCGGTGATGACTGCATCCGGAACATTCGGATATGGTGAAGAATTCGCCGATTTCATCGAACTATCGCGAATAGGCGGTATTATTGTAAAGGGAACCACTCTTCACAAACGTGAAGGCAATCCATATCCGCGCATGGCAGAGACTCCTTCGGGTATGTTAAACGCTGTGGGACTGCAAAATAAGGGTGTTCATTACTTTGTTGAACACATCTATCCCCGCATCAAGGACATTCAGACCAACATGATTGTGAATGTTTCGGGTTCTGCCATCGAAGACTATGCCGAAACAGCCGCAATCATTAATGAACTTGACAAAATTCCTGCCATAGAATTGAACATCTCTTGCCCCAACGTGAAGCAAGGAGGAATGGCATTCGGTGTTACCGCCAAGGGCGCCGAAGAAGTGGTGAAAGCCGTGCGCTCAGTTTACAAAAAGACACTTATCGTAAAGCTCTCCCCGAACGTTACCGACATCACTGAAATAGCCCGCGCAGCCGAAAATGGCGGTGCAGACAGTGTTTCCCTCATCAATACCCTGCTGGGAATGGCTATAGACGCGGAACGCAGGCGTCCGATACTCTCCACTGTAACCGGTGGCATGTCCGGTGCGGCCGTGAAACCCATTGCCTTACGTATGGTATGGCAAGTAGCCAAAGCGGTAAAAATCCCCGTCATAGGCTTGGGAGGTATCATGAACTGGAAAGATGCTGTGGAATTCATGCTTGCAGGTGCCTCTGCCATCCAGATTGGTACGGCAAACTTCATTGATCCGGCGGTTACAGTGAAAGTGGTAGAAGGAATAAATGACTATCTTAACAGACACGGTTATCAGTCTGTAAAGGATATTATCGGTGCACTCGAGGTATAAAGAATAACTAGAGATCGCCATTCGCAATATATATTCATAAAAAAGGACATTCATTGACGAATGTCCTTTTTCTTTTTATTTACATCAGTAAACTTACTCTCCCAACAAATCCGGACGCAATCTACGGGTCCTTTCCAACGACTGTTGCAGCTCCCATTCCTTAATCTTGGCCTCATGTCCGGAAAGTAAAATATCCGGAACCTTCCATCCATTGTAATCAGCGGGACGTGTATAGACCGGTGCGGCCAGCAGATTGTCCTGAAAAGAATCTGAAAGTGCAGACTGCTCATCGGAAATCACTCCCGGAATGATACGGATGATGGCATCTGCCATGACAGCCGCCGCCAGTTCTCCGCCAGTCAACACATAGTCGCCGATACTGATTTCCTTGGTGATGAGATGCTCGCGAATCCGGTAATCTATCCCTTTGAAATGCCCGCAGAGAATGATGAGATTCTGGGCAAGGGAAAGAGTATTTGCCATCGGCTGATTGAACTGCTCACCATCGGGGGTCGTAAAGATAACCTCGTCATAATCCCGCTCGGCCTTCAAGGCGTTGATACACCGCTCTATCGGCTCTATCTTCATGACCATTCCGGCAAAGCCGCCAAACGGATAATCGTCTACACGACGGTACTTATCTTCCGTATAATCACGAAGATTATGGATATGTATCTCTGCAAGCCCTTTATTTTGAGCACGTTTCATGATGGAGCAGTTAAAGAATCCCTCAATCATCTCTGGCAAAACTGTGATAATGTCAATGCGCATATAACTTTATTTTAGCTATTTCAAGCTGCAAAAGTACAAATATTCGGGGAGAAACCCGTATTTTTGCGTTCAAACAATCCGAAAACCCTATGACTGTAAAAGAAAAAATAGACCAGCTCCGTGCGGAATTACACCAGCACAACTACAATTATTATGTGCTGAATGCTCCTGAAATATCCGACAAGGAGTTTGACGACCTGATGCGCGAGCTACAAGACTTAGAGAAAGAACATCCTGAATACCAAGATGATAATTCGCCCACGATGCGTGTAGGGAGTGATTTGAATAAGAACTTCACACAAGTGGCACACAAATATCCCATGCTTTCATTGGGAAACACCTATTCCGAAAACGAAGTGACCGACTTTTACGAACGGGTAAAGAAAGCGTTGAATGAGGATTTTGAAATCTGCTGCGAGCTGAAGTATGACGGTACTTCCATCTCGCTGACTTACGAGGATGGCAAACTGGTGCGTGCCGTCACCCGTGGCGATGGCGAAAAGGGCGATGACGTGACGGACAATGTAAAGACAATCCGAACGATTCCACTGGTCCTCCATGGGAATTATCCTAAATCATTCGAAATCAGAGGGGAAATCCTGATGCCCTGGGTGGTTTTCGAAGAACTGAACCGGGAAAAGGAAGCACGTGAGGAACCGCTTTTCGCCAATCCGCGCAACGCTGCTTCCGGTACCTTGAAGTTGCAGAATTCCGCCATCGTAGCATCCAGAAAGCTGGATGCTTATCTCTACTATCTATTGGGAGAGGAATTGCCCTGCGACGGCCATTACGAGAATCTGCAAGCCGCCGCCAGCTGGGGATTTAAAACATCAGAGCACACCAGAAAAGCCCACAGCCTGGAAGAAGTCTTCGAATACATCAATTATTGGGACACGGAGCGTAAGAACCTTCCGGTAGCTACTGATGGTATTGTACTAAAAGTCAACAGCTTGAGACAACAAAAGAATTTGGGATTCACAGCCAAGTCCCCCCGGTGGGCCATCGCATACAAATTCCAGGCAGAACGTGCACTGACACGCTTGAATAGGGTTACCTACCAAGTAGGACGTACCGGCGCAGTCACTCCGGTTGCCAATCTGGACCCCGTACAACTGTCCGGCACCATTGTGAAACGTGCCTCCCTGCACAATGCAGATATTATCGAGGGGCTGGACCTGCATATAGGCGACATGGTGTATGTGGAAAAAGGCGGTGAAATCATCCCCAAAATAACCGGTGTCGATAAGGATGCCCGCAGTATGCTTATCGGTGAAAAAGTGAAGTTCATCACCCATTGTCCCGAATGCGGCAGCAAACTGATACGTTTTGAAGGAGAAGCAGCCCACTATTGCCCCAATGAAACCGCTTGTCCTCCGCAGATTAAAGGGAAAATAGAGCATTTCATCAGCCGCAAAGCCATGAATATAGACGGACTGGGACCTGAAACAGTAGATATGTTCTACCGATTGGGGCTGATAAAGGATACTGCAGATTTATACCAGCTCAAAACCGATGACATCAAGAACCTGGAACGGATGGGCGAAAAATCGGCAGAAAACATAGTCAACGGTATTGCGGCAAGTAAAGAAGTGCCATTCGAAAGAGTGCTCTTTGCACTGGGCATACGCTTCGTGGGAGAAACGGTTGCCAAGAAGATAGCCAAGTCCTTTACGGACATCGAAGAACTGGAAAACGCAGACCTCGAAAAGCTGAAAAACATCGATGAAATCGGTGAAAAAATAGCGCAGAGCATTATAACCTACTTCTCCAATCCTGCCAACAGAGAGCTGGTGGAACGGCTGAAATCGAACGGTCTGCAACTCCACCGGACGGAAGAAGACCTCAGCGGATACACCGACAAACTGGCGGGCCAGTCCATTGTCATCAGCGGCGTATTCACCCACCACTCACGGGACGAATACAAAGAGATGATTGAAAAGAACGGTGGGAAAAACGTCGGCAGTATCTCCTCCAAAACCAGCTTTATCCTGGCCGGAGAAAATATGGGACCTGCCAAACTGGAGAAAGCGCAGAAACTGGGAGTAAAGATTATGAGCGAAGATGAGTTTTTGGCATTGCTATCCTAACAAATTTCCACAAAAAGCTTTTTTATGGCTTATATTTGTAGGGTAAATCGAAAAAATTCGTACTTTTGCGAGTCATTTAATTAGAGATTACTTTATAATACTCATGATACAGACAAGATTGAAAGGAATGGGGGTAGCGCTGATTACTCCATTTAAAGAGGATGAAAGCGTTGATTACGATGCGTTGATGCGTTTGGTAGACTATCAACTTCAAAACAATACCGACTTTTTATGTGTGCTCGGCACCACGGCAGAAACTCCGACTCTGACTGAAGAAGAGAAAAAGAAAATCAAGAAAATGGTCATCGAGCGGGTGAACGGAAGAATTCCTATCCTGCTGGGCGTAGGCGGAAACAACACCCGGGCCATAGTGGAAACACTGAAAAATGACGATTTCACCGGAGTAGATGCCATTCTCTCCGTTGTTCCATATTATAACAAGCCCTCACAAGAAGGTATATATCAGCATTATAAGGCCATTTCTGAAGCAACGGATTTGCCGATTGTGCTTTATAATGTCCCCGGTCGTACCGGCGTGAACATGAAGGCAGAAACAACCCTGCGCATTGCACGTGATTTCAAGAATGTGATAGCCGTCAAAGAAGCTTCGGGCGACATCACGCAGATGGATGACATCATCAAAAACAAACCGGCCAATTTCGACGTTATTTCGGGCGATGACGGCATCACCTTCCCTCTGATTACCCTGGGGGCCGTCGGCATTATCTCGGTCATCGGAAACGCGTTCCCACGTGAGTTCAGCCGTATGGTACGTCTGGCACTGCAAGGGGACTATGCCAATGCATTGACCATTCACCACAAATTTGCCGAATTATTCAAGCTTCTGTTTGTAGACGGCAACCCTGCCGGAGTAAAAGCCATGCTGAATGTAATGGGAATGATTGAGAACAAGCTCCGCCTGCCATTGGTGCCGACCAGAATCACTACTTTCGAAGCCATGCGCAAGATTCTGGATGAATTGAACATCAAATGCTAAGGTCTTATACCGCCCCTATAGGATATTAATTTCCAGTATACAACATATTAATATCAGATATGCAAGGAGTTAATTTTGTGGAAACACGGAATTAACTCCTTCTTTTTTTCCTATGTGACTATATTTATCAGTACAATAATCCCAAAACAGTCTACTGATTACGTTATAAAGCAAAAAGACATCTGGTTAAATCGAGAAAAAGACATCTCTAGCTCAATCAAGACAAGACTATTATTTCAGCTAATCTATTAGTTCACAACACTGAACACTTTGTTTCAGCAGAGAAAAACACTTTGTTTTTATATGATGGAACAAAGTGTTCTGTCAAGGGAAACAAAGTGTTCTCCATAATGAAACAAAGTGTTTAGTTAAGGGAAACAGTTTGTTTCATTATAGAGAACACGCGCCAGTGCCATACAAGGGGAGAACATCAACTATATGCCATTGCTGTAAAAACAAAGAACCTCCGCAAGTTTTCTTGCGGAGGTTCTTTGTGATCGCGACAGGATTCAAACCTGTAACCGGCTGATCCGTAGTCAGCTACTCTATTCAGTTGAGCTACGCGACCCTTAAAAAAATTATGAAAACTTGTGACCGCGACAGGATTCAAACCTGTAACCGGCTGATCCGTAGTCAGCTACTCTATTCAGTTGAGCTACGCGGCCTCTTTGTTTAACGGGTGCAAAGATACGTACTTTTTCCGAATTAGCAAACGATATACAAACTTTTTTTGAAGAAATTTATTCGACAAAGCGATAATTAAACAACTGCCAGCCGATGGTCATCCCCACATTCCACTCCCTTCTCGGTGAGCTATAATGATTTACATAAGCAGAGATGGCTCCGAAGGGCAAATGACAAATAACAGAAACTTCTCCCATATACTCAAAGCGGGAGAATGCTTTTCCATAATATGCTTTATTCAATGCATTCTTTTTTATCGGAAAAATCGGTGTAAAGCCATAAAATTCTGTCCGGAACTGGAACATGTCGTTCAAAACATATATGGGTTTGATACCGGCAGCCACATACTGGTTGGCACGAAAAGCTTCATTGTACATCAGTTTACTATGCGGAGTCGGTGCAAATTCTCCTGCCTGCATCATGGTTGCCGTATAATTCTCAGAGAAATTTTTCGACGAATACAGTGCTTCTGCCATCCATCCCAGGGTGAACTTCGGCCCCATTGTGTGATATGCCTCTTTCATATAAGAAATTTGCAACCATGATTGCCGTTCTTGCGGAGAAGGACTGTACCCTTCTTGCGGATTCCCCGGTTCAAATCTTTCCCTCCCGGTAAATACCTGGGCTATCAGTTTCTCCAGATAGCCTTTTGTCGCGTATTGCCGCGTATTCAGGGTACTCCCATAGAAACCGATGGAACCTCCCAAAAGTTTGTAGGTACTTCTGTCCGAACGGTCCTTATCGAAATCTATTACGCTGGATTGAAAGTAGTTATCTTCCAGTTGGCCATATCCCAGACTGAACTCCGCACGCTTATTGGCCAAAAACGGCAAGGCAACCATCAACTTCACAAAACGTTCGTCCTTTGAATTGAATGAAGGTTTGTCATTCCTGGAAAACAGCTTGTCCTTCTTGTAGTAATCGAAGGTACTGATTGAAGCAATAAAACGAAAGGACGTAGATATGTGGGTAGGCAAATCAATCTTACCCATCAACTGGGCATTATTATAAATCTTACCCAACTGACCGTCAAAAGTGATTTCCTTGGAATAATAATTCAAGTTCTGATATCCTATTCCCAAATAGATTTGATTTGAGCTCGTGGTAGAGACACTGCCCCCCAGACGCACGGAAAAATTATCCTCCATCTTCACCTTCAAATGCAGCTCATACAAATCGGATTCCGAATCATACACAGCATGAGGAACTATTTCCGAAATCATATTATCTGCCAGCAAACGAAAATACCCGCGCTTCAAGTCTTCATAAGTAAAGACTTCATGCTCTTCATCATGGAACTCTTTTTTGATGTAGGCTTGCTGTTGGGCATTCGCCCCTTCAATAATAATATCCCGAAAACGGAATTGAGGCAGGTTACTCCGGAAGACAAGGCGCCTCAAACGCACATTATCAGCATTCACCCTACGGTGAACACGGCTTTTGATGGAATCCATCATATTAAGAGTACGGTTGTAGCCTATATCGTGCAATTCCTGCAGACGGTCAAAATCCAGCAGGTTGACATCATCGTACTTGAAGGTCATGACTATGCCCAATGAGTCCGGAATGGAATAATCGGTCTTCTGCATAATCATATTCTCCAATTGGCTCATCAGGTCATTCTCCTTCGGCTTACCGGGATTTGCCGCCACCACACTGCCAATGATGACATCCGGATGAAAATCCTCCCGCATCACATCCGTAGGGAAATTATTGTAAATGCCGCCATCATAAGCAAGCGTACTGTCTATTTCTATCGGTTTGAAGACAAATGGAAAGCTCATGGAAGCACGTACCGCATCTCCCAAATCCCCTTTACTCAATACCAATGGCTTTTTATTGTACACATCGGATGCTATACAGCGAAAAGGAACAAACAGTTTGTTGAAATTACCGCCACATGCAGCCGTAGCACGTGCAAACAATTCCACAAATACCAGGTTCATCTGTATGGGGTTGACCATGCTTGTGGGAAGTATCTGGGGCTTTATATGCAGCGAGTCCCTAAAAGCAAAACGGATATTAAAAAATTCCGGTGAAGGACGATTCTTCTTAAAATAATACTCGTATTTAGGCTCCACTTTGCCCGAATACCAACGCTTAAAGTCGGGAGAGCGCAACAGCGCCTCCATATCGTCTGGGGAATACCCCATAGCATACAGAGAACCGATGATAGCTCCCATAGAGGTTCCGGTTATATAATCAATGGGGATATTATTCTCTTCCAAAGCCCGGATAATGCCTATATGAGTCATGCCTTTTGCTCCACCGCCACTCAGTACAAGCCCCACTTTCTGAGCTTGTAAAATAAAGCCACATAGAAGAAACGAAAAAAACAATAAAACTCTTTTCATAACTATGCTATTCCGAGTAAGATAAATGTTCATTGCCCCAAATATAAACAATAGTTTCTAAAAATGCCGTATTCAACGAAGAAAATCACACCCTAATTGGTGAAAATGAATAAAAAAAGGGTATTGCGACTCCGAAGAATCACAATACCCTTGCATATATTAAATGCAAATTTAAAGGGGCTTATTTTATCAGGTCAATGCTTCTCTTGACAAAGTTGTTCAAAGCTTCACCTTTCAACATACCATTCTGCAGCAGTGCCAAATCTATCAGTTGACGGACAACCTTATTCTTGGCAGCATAATCGGCGAAGATGCCTTCTTTCTGTGTTTTCAGTTCGTCCCACTTCTTATCCAGCTCATTCACTTTATCCTTTTCGGCAGTCGGTATATCCTCATCTTTCTTGCCTTCCTGCTTCTTTTTCAGGTCAGTACGCTGCTTGTTCACTTCATCCATCTCTGCCTGAACCGGAGCAACGACAGCAGCACATTCCTTATCTTCATCTGCCAGAACTTCTTTTACCAGCTTATGGTCTGAATTCAATACCAGGTTAAACATATCCGGCATTTCGCCATAGAAGCTCATTCCAGCCTGGATATTCGCCATTTCCTTCATACGGCGCATGTACTCGCTCTGAGTTATCATGATAGGAGTGGCATTTTCGCCCAAAGCCTGCGCCGTGATGTTGAACTCCGTCTTATCCATCTTGGGCAACTGGCTCTTGAAGATGGAAGAAAGAACTTCCTGCTTGCCGGCTTCCAACGCTTCGTTCTTCTTGTCTTCCTTGACAATCAGATTATCAATAATATCGCTGTCTACACGAGTGAAGCGAACCTTTTCGAACTTCTGTTCCAACATGCTCACCACCGCAATGTCCAGCTGTCCATCCATCAACAGCACATTGTATCCTTTATTCGTAGCGGCCTCTATGTAGCTGTATTGTTCATCTTTATTGTTGGCATACAGATAAATCAGATTTCCATCCTTATCCGTCTGGTTATCTTTAATCAACGTCTTATACTCTTCGAAAGTATAATATTTGCTGTCTGTATCGGTGAAAAGGGCAAAATCCTTGGCTCTATCATAGAAATCTTCCTGCGTAAGCATTCCGTAGTTGATGAAGATTTTCAAGTCATTCCACTTTTCCTCAAACTGTTTACGGTCATTCTTGAAGATAGACTGCAAACGGTCTGACACCTTCTTCGTGATATATGTAGAAATCTTCTTCACGTTGGCATCGCTCTGCAAATAAGAACGGGAAACGTTCAATGGAATGTCCGGTGAATCGAGCACACCATGCAGCAGGGTCAAGAAGTCGGGAACAATACCTTCCACCGAATCCGTCACATATACCTGGTTGCAATAGAGCTGAATCTTATTCTTGTTCAACTCGATGTTGCTCTTCACTTTGGGGAAGTACAGAATACCGGTAAGGTGGAACGGATAATCCACATTCAGATGAATCCAGAATAAAGGTTCGTCGGACATAGGATAAAGGTCACGGTAGAACTTCTTATAATCTTCATCTTTCAATTCGCTGGGTTTCAGCGTCCACAACGGGTTGGAATCATTGATGATATTATCCTCGGCAGTTTCAACCTGCTTGCCGTCTTTCCATTCTTTCTTCTTGCCGAATGCAACCGGGATAGGGAGGAAGCTGCAATACTTCTTCAACAAAGAGGAAATGCGCGCTTCTTCAAGGAATTCCTTGCAGTCATCGTCTATGTAAAGAACGATATCCGTACCACGTTCTGCCTTATCAGTGTCTTCAATCGTAAACTCCGGACTGCCATCGCATGTCCACTTTACAGCCTGGGCGCCTTCCCGATAGGATTTAGTGATGATTTCGACTTTCTTGGCAACCATAAAAGCCGAATAGAAACCCAATCCAAAATGGCCGATGATGGCGTTGGCATCGTTTTTATATTTCTCAAGGAAGTCATTGGCGCCAGAGAAAGCTATCTGGTTAATATACTTGTCTATTTCTTCAGCCGTAAGACCTATACCATGGTCGGACACCGTAATGGTATCTTTTCCCAGCGAGACATGTACGGTTAAATCGCCAACTTCACCCTTGAACTCACCGATAGAGGAGAGTGTTTTCAGCTTCTGTGTAGCATCAACCGCGTTAGAAACCAACTCACGGAGAAAAATTTCATGATCACTATACAAGAACTTTTTAATGACGGGGAAGATATTCTCAGTAGTTACCCCAATATTACCTTTTTGCATACTACATTTATATTTTTTAGATTTATATTTTTAATTATTCCGGCAGATATAGCACAAAAAAAATGCCAGCCCATAAGGACTGACATTTTGACGGTTTTTATAAAGAACTGCTTATGCCTTCTTGATGCTCAGCTCATCTTTTTCTTTGTCTACTGATACATTTACCGTATCACCCGGCTGTAACTCTGCCGCCACTATCAGCTCGGAAAGTCCATCCTCCAAGTGGTTCTGAATGGCACGCTTCAATGGGCGCGCACCAAACTGTACATCGTACCCTTTCGAAGCAAGGAATGTCTTTGCATCATCCTCCACAACCAGCTTGTAACCAATTGCTTCAACCCGTTCGTACAAGCCTTTCAGCTCAATGTCCACAATCTTTGTGATAGCCTCCAAGGAGAGCTGGTCGAAAGTAATGATTTCATCCAAACGATTCAAAAATTCGGGAGCAAAAGTCTTGTTCAGAGCCTTTTGTATCACACTGCGCGAATGTTCATTGTCATCCGTGCGGTTTTGCGCCGCAAAACCTACGCCACGGCCAAACTCCTTCAACTGCCGCGTACCGATATTGGAGGTCATAATGATAACCGTATTCTTGAAATCGATGGTTCTGCCATAATTGTCAGTCAAACGACCTTCATCCAGTACCTGGAGCAAGATGTTGAACACGTCCGGATGGGCTTTCTCAATCTCATCCAGCAAGACAATGGAATACGGCTTGCGACGCACCTTTTCAGTCAACTGGCCGCCTTCCTCATAGCCCACATATCCCGGAGCGGCACCAATCATACGAGATACGGTGTATTTCTCCATATACTCGCTCATATCGATACGTATCAAGGCATCGGCAGAGCCAAACATATATTTTGCCAATTGCTTTGCCAAATGCGTCTTACCCACACCAGTAGGGCCAAGGAACATAAAAGTTCCGATGGGATGGTTCGGGTCTTTCAACCCTACACGGCTACGCAAGATTGCTTTGGTAAGTTTCTCTATCGCAGCATCTTGAGCTATCACCTTCGCCTGTAGTTCTTCCTTCATTCCGGCCAGTTTAAGTCCTTCTGCCTGCGCCATGCGCTGTACGGGTACACCGGACATCATTGAAATAACATTGGCTATTTCCTCTTCACCTACCGTTTGGCGGTCATCCTTCAAACGGGCTTCCCACTCAACCTTCATCTCCTCCAAGCGGACAGAAAGTTCCTTCTCACGGTCGCGGTAGCTGGCAGCCAGCTCAAAATTCTGTGACTTTACAGCTTCAGCCTTCAGGCTACGTGCCTCTTCAATCAGCTTTTCCTGTTCCTCAATTTCTTTCGGAACATTAATATTCGTCAAATGCACACGCGAACCCGCCTCGTCCAAAGCATCAATAGCTTTATCCGGGAAGTTGCGGTCGGTTATATAGCGTGCTGACAACTTGACACATGCTTCCAAGGCTTCATCCGTGTAGCTCACGTTATGATGGTCTTCATACTTCTCCTTGATATTCTTCAATATCTGAAGCGTTTCTTCAGCTGTGGTAGGCTCTACAATCACCTTTTGGAAACGACGTTCCAAAGCACCGTCTTTCTCGATATTCTTTCTGTATTCATCGAGAGTGGTAGCTCCAATACACTGTATTTCACCACGCGCTAAAGCTGGTTTCAGCATATTGGCAGCATCCATGGAACCGGCAGCAGCACCGGCACCTACAATCGTATGGATTTCATCGATGAAAAGGATGACATTCGGATTTTTCTGCAACTCGTTGATGATAGAGCGGATACGTTCCTCAAACTGACCACGGTATTTTGTTCCCGCCACCACAGAGGCCATATCAAGCATCACCACGCGCTTTTCAAACAAAATGCGCGAAACTTTCTTTTGCACAATACGCAATGCCAAACCCTCTACGATGGCAGATTTTCCGACTCCAGGTTCACCGATAAGCACCGGATTGTTCTTCTTACGGCGGCTCAAGATTTGCGCCAGACGTTCAATCTCGCGTTCGCGACCCACAACCGGGTCCAGCTTGCCTTCTTCGGCAGCCCGCGTCATGTCTACGCCGAAATTGTCCAGCACAGGAGTATCATTGGACGGCTTTCTGGATGCAGCCTGTGCAGCCGAAGCCGAACCAGCTCCCCCAGTACGGGAGGAGCGGGACATATTCATATCTTCTTCATCCTCTTCATCATCCTCGGTGAATCCCATTCCCGCATTCGGATTGGTCGATTTCATCGAAAGCTGTTCAAATACAGCCTGATAATCCACCCGGTGTTCTTCCAAAACAGTTGCAGCAAGATTGTCGCCATCTTTCAAGATAGCCAGCAATACATGTTCCGTATCGGCAGTTGCACTTTTCAGCAAACGCGCTTCAAGCATACACATCTTCAATATCTTAGCCGTCATCGGGGACAAGGGCACTTCAGCGTCCGGCAAGAGAGTATCGTCCTCGGCATCCTTTAGGAAACCCTCCAGACGACTTTTTACTCGTTTTAAATCTATATCAAGTTTCAACAATATTTCAATAGCTTTTCCTCCGCCATCACGCAGCATGCCGAGCAGAAGGTGTTCCGGACCAATATAGCGATTTCTCAATCGATTGGCTTCTTCCTTGCTATAAGTAATTATGTCTGAAACTCTTTGTGAAAATTGATTGTTCATATTTTATAATTCTCCTCAATTAAAAAGGTTATCCACGACAAAGATACGCATTTATTAATTCAGCGTATCATATTTAACTGATTTAATAGTATACAAATCCCGTGCCATAAATTTCAAATCTGTTTTTCCACTTTATACCTTATATATTAATAGCAATTTGGTGAGGAAGGGAGGGAGTACTTCCATATTTATGTTGCAGGCAACAAAGTTTATGGAGGAAAACTTTTGTATATCGTAAAAAAGCAGTACTTTAGCGTGGTTTTTCACGAACCCGAAAATGTATAATTAATAATCTTTTTAAATGCTTGAACAAGACAGAATTATAAAGATTAACATCGAGGAGGAAATGAAGTCATCGTACATTGACTACTCTATGTCGGTCATTGTTTCACGTGCCCTTCCGGATGTTAGAGATGGTTTTAAACCCGTTCACCGAAGAATTCTTTTCGGAATGATGGGATTAGGAAATACCTCCGACAAACCTTATAAAAAATCAGCCAGAGTTGTAGGTGAAGTATTAGGTAAATATCACCCTCATGGCGACTCGTCCGTTTACGGAGCTCTTGTACGTATGGCTCAGCCTTGGGCAATGCGTTACATGTTGGTAGATGGACAAGGTAACTACGGTTCAGTAGACGGTGACAGTGCTGCTGCCATGCGTTATACAGAGTGTCGTTTGCGAAAAATTGGTGAAGACATGATGACAGACCTTGAGAAAGAGACTGTTGACATGCAGAACAATTTCGATGACTCTTTGCAAGAGCCTACCGTCATGCCGGCCCGTATTCCGAATCTTTTGGTAAATGGTGCATCTGGTATTGCCGTAGGTATGGCTACCAATATGCCGACCCATAATCTATCTGAGGTTATTGACGCTTGTATTGCATACATTGAAAACAATGACATCGATATAGAAGAGCTGATGACGTATGTCAAAGCTCCTGATTTCCCGACCGGAGGCTATATATACGGTATGAGCGGTGTTCGCGAAGCCTATCTCACGGGACGCGGACGTGTCATAATGCGTGCTAGAGCCGAAATTGAGACTGGTTCGACGCACGATAAAATCGTTGTGACAGAAATTCCCTATGGTGTCAACAAAGCTGAATTGATTAAGAATATAGCCGATCTGGCCAACGAAAAGAAAATTGAAGGTATTGCCAATGCTAATGACGAATCCGACCGTGAAGGTATGCGTATCGTTATTGATGTAAAACGTGATGCAAATGCCAGCATTGTACTCAACAAGCTCTACAAGATGACAATGCTGCAGACATCTTTTGGTGTGAACAATGTTGCATTGGTACATGGCCGTCCACGTCTGTTGAATCTGAAAGATTTGATAAAACACTTCGTTGAGCACAGACACGACGTAGTCATCCGCCGTACTCAGTATGATTTGCGCAAGGCCAAAGAACGTGCACATATTCTGGAAGGATTAATCATTGCATCTGATAATATCGACGAAGTAATCAAGATTATCCGTGCTGCTAAAACCCCGAATGATGCTATATCAGGTTTGATGGAGCGATTCCAACTCAGTGAAATTCAGTCACGTGCCATTGTTGAAATGCGTTTGCGTCAGCTCACAGGATTGATGCAAGACCAGCTGCACGCCGAATATGAGGAAATTCAGAAGCAGATTGCTTATTTGGAAGAAATCCTTGTCAATGACGAACTCTGCCGCAAAGTCATTAAAGATGAACTGATTGAAGTAAAAGAGAAGTATGGTGACGAACGTCGCTCGGAAATTGTCTATTCATCAGAAGAATTCAATCCGGAAGACTTCTATGCAGATGATGAAATGATTATCACCATCTCGCACATGGGATACATCAAACGCACACCGCTGAGCGAATTCCGTGCGCAAAACCGTGGTGGGGTAGGCTCCAAAGGTACCGAAACCCGCGATGCAGACTTTGTAGAGCATATTTATCCTGCAACCATGCATAATACCATGATGTTCTTTACACAGAAAGGTAAGTGTTACTGGCTGAAGGTATACGAAATCCCCGAAGGTACTAAGAATTCGAAAGGTCGTGCCATCCAGAATTTGTTGAATATCGACTCTGACGATGCTGTAAACGCCTATTTGCGCGTGAAGAACCTGAACGACCAAGAATTTATCAACAGCCATTATGTATTGTTCTGTACTAAGAATGGTGTCATTAAGAAAACATTGCTTGAGCAGTATTCACGTCCTCGCCAAAATGGTGTAAATGCTATCACTATCCGTGAAGACGACCGTGTAATCGAAGTGCGTATGACAAACGGCGACAATGAAATCATCATTGCCAACCGTAACGGACGTGCCATTCGTTTCCATGAAAGTGCTGTGCGCGTTATGGGACGTACTGCCACCGGTGTACGTGGTATGACATTGGATGAAGACGGTCAAGACGAAGTAGTAGGTATGATATGCATCAAAGATCCTGAAGCGGAAACAATTATGGTTGTATCGGAACAAGGATATGGCAAACGTTCGGATATTGAAGATTATCGCAAGACCAATCGTGGAGGTAAAGGTGTGAAAACAATGAATATCACCGATAAAACGGGTAAATTAGTAACTATCAAGTCTGTTACAGATGAAAATGACTTGATGATTATTAATAAATCCGGTATTACCATCCGTCTGAAAGTCGCCGATGTTCGTATCATGGGACGTGCTACACAAGGTGTGCGTCTAATCAACCTTGAGAAACGTAATGACGAAATCGGCTCTGTATGTAAAGTCACTTCAGAAAATGAAGAGGAACTTATAGAGGAGGGGGAAGAAAATACCCTTGAAAGCCCTCAGAACGAGGTAAACAATGAAAATGAAGAATAGACATAATATTAATTTAAATTTTCTACAATCATGAAAAGAGTATTATTTTCAATGGTTTTACTACTTGTCGCAAGCTTTACTTTCGCCCAAGAAAAGAACGTAAAAGAGGCTAAAAGTATTGCTAACGGAGTAAATCCTGACTTTGCCAAAGCAGAGGAACTGATAAATCAGGCTTTAACCAATCCCGAAACAAAGGACAATGCCGAAACGTGGGATGTAGCAGGTCTTATCCAAAGAAAAAGAAGTGAGAAAGAAATGGAAAATGCCTATCTGAGAAAACCTTATGACACTCTTCAGGTATATAATAGCGCATTGAACATGTGTAAATTCTACTTCAAATGTGACGAATTGGCACAAATTCCCAATGAAAAGGGCAAAATCAAGAATAAATATAGAAAATCTAATTCTGCTACAATTTTAGCAGAACGCGGTAATCTGATCAATGGCGGTATCCAATTCTTTAATTTGGCCTCACAGAAAGAAGGCGATGCAGCCAATGAAGACAATAAAAAAGCATTAGATTTCTTTGCAACATACATTGATATTGCTATCAACCCGATGTTTGAAAAGGAAAATCTATTACAAACAGATACTGTATTACCCCAAATAGCATATTATGCAAGTTTAGCAGCTGCTAAGATGGAAGATTATCCTAGTATTTTGAAGTATGCTCCTTATGCGCAAGATGATAAAGAAGTTGGGAAATACGCAATGGAATTTATCTCTACTGCATTGAAAGCTGAAGGTGATACTGTTAAATGGATTGCTTCTTTAAAAGAAGGTATCCAGAAATATCCTGAACATTCATTCTTCTTCGGTCACTTGATTGATTATTATAGCAATAACAACAAATATGACGAAGCTATGCAGTTTGCTGATGATATGTTGGCTAAAGATCCTAACAATACATTCTATTTGTATGTAAAAGGCTACCTTTATCACAATATGAAGGACTATGATAAAGCTATTGAATTCTATAAAAAAACTATAGAAGTAGATCCTAATTATGCAGAAGCATACTCTAATTTAGGCTTGATTTACTGCTTACAAGCACAAGATTTCTCAGAAAAAGCAACTACAGATATTAATGATCCGAAGTATAAAGAAGACCAGGCTACTCTGAAGACTTTCTATGAAAAGGCAAAACCTTATTATGAAAAGGCAAGAGAACTGAAACCTGATCAAAAAGATTTGTGGTTAAATGGTCTATATAGAGTGTATTATAATTTGCAAATGGGCCCTGAATTCGAAGAAATTGAAAAGTTGATGTAATACTTTCATAATAATAAAAGCCTAATTAAATTATTAATTAGGCTTTTATTATTGTTATATCATTAAGTAAAGAATGTTATTTCTTAAGTGAGGGAGAGAAGAAATTAAAATTAGATTAAATTATTCCAGCGCCATATTAAACATAATGCTGATATTGGATAGAAACCATATATACCTATATTCAACACCTAATTCGGTCTTCCGTAAATTACCAACAATGGTGTATCAGAATGGAAAATCATCTTTCTGGCAATGCCAGGGTTAAATAAGCGCGAAAATATATTTCTTTTATAAGAAGTTAATGTTATAATATCAATATGATTACTTTTGATATAACTGTCTAAACTACTAAGCAGATTATCGTTCTTTACCACATCATAGTATATTTCCAATTGTGGATATTGTTTTTGAAAATATTCCTTAATACCAGCCAGTTTTATTTCATTCCATGTATTCTGAACATCTGAAAGATGTATCAGAGACACTGAAAACTTAAATGATTTCAGATTATTTATTAGCGAATCAAAAGCTATTAAATCACGTTGATCAAAATTAGTAATGAATGCAATACGCTTAGCTTCAGAAAATTGCTTGAATGGAGTATTTTCAGGAATGGCCAATACCGGTACACGGCTACGTTCAATCACTTCAGCCGTTACACTGCCGATCAAATCAATATCCTTCTGACTTTTACCACGAGTTCCCATTATGATAATGCGTGGCCGATATTCCTTGGTATAGCGGAGTACCTCTTCTTCAGGAATACCTTCACGCAAAACACAAGTATATTTAATATCTGGAAACTCGCCGGAAGCTACCTTCTCTTTTACTTTATCAGATAATGCATTCAAATCAGCATGAACTTTTTGTAAGATACTCCTTACATTCTCCTCATCACTTAGCTGATAGTTAAATACGTCTCCGTATGGCAAAGAAGTTGCATATATAGGAGTAAAATAAACATGTAGCAAAACAACTTCTGCACCTATATTCTGAGCGAAATTGAAACCGAACTCGCAAGCCTTCAAAGAATAATTGGAAAAATCCACTGGAATCAGCACTTTATTACTAACCTTCTCCAGTTTAGGTGACTTCCCCCCCACTACCTCTTCAGATAACCACGCAGAGCTTTCAGTAATTTTCAGAGCATGAGGTAAGTCACTCTCCTTAATACGTACACGTACGCCAGAAGAAACAACCGGTTGTATCTGGTTTACATTGTGAATATAAGTCTCAATACCTTCATTTTCAAGAACATTTTTCAATATTTGAGCTTTCGCGTACGTTAAGATTGCCAAAGTAACTAATTTATCTTCCATATATCATTGATTTTGAGATTAAAACAAACAAGAAATCCCAATTGTTGTCAGCAATTGGGATTCTATCTAACTTTCTCTTCTTAAGCTCGAACAGCTTCTTCAGTCTTACCTGCCATTTCATCTAAAATTTTTAAAGCTCGCTCTAAAACAGTAGTATCATCAATCATAACCAATCCACCATCTGGTCCAGGTTCCAAGTGAATCCCAACACTTTTCCCCTCCTTAAAATTGTGTCCACCGAAAAAATTTCTTACAGTGTCAACATTCAGTCCAAGTTCATCGGCTATTCTATGCATACTACCACTAGGCAATGAGTCTTTAATCTTACGTAATTCATTAAATGTTATTGTTCTCATATTCATAAATTTAATGGTTAATACTCTGTACTTTTTATTATCACGCTATAAACTTAAGGAAAAAAAAGGATAAAACAAACTATTTCTTTATCTTTTTTCAAAAAGAATATTGCCTCTCCAAAAAATAATCATTTTCAAGTATGCAGAATTATAAGTACAGAGAAAAAGCTCCTAAAAATAGACAGAAACAGCTCGTATAAAGCAGAATTATCGGGTTTATACGAGCTGTTTTTAGAATACAGGGAAAATTTAAATACCTTCTATGGCAGAAGCTGGAACCCACCCTACTTTACCATCTTCCAAACGAATTTCTTTCCATTCACGCATAGAGTTGTCTTTTATCTCAACTTTACGTCCCTCATGAAGAATGAACAGACTTGTACCACTTTCACTGGGAGTACTACGCACTGTGACACTAGGTGCCAACACTATAGCTTCGTTACGTTCCATCAGTTCGCCTTTTTGCTGAGCAGCAAACACATTACTCAATATAACAAGAACCAGGAATACTATTCCTGCAATAAATCCCACTTTCTTTCCCGTAATCTGTTTTGAAAAGAAAAAGAGATAGAACGAAACGAGTAATAGTACAAAGAACACAATCCCCAACTTAGCCCATGCGTCTACGCTAAGACAATTAATCAACGATTTAGTCCAAGATACAAAGAAAACCTCAGGAACTGGGATTACCTTATCGATTGTCTTAGAACGTGCTATCTCCAAATTTGCACGAATATCAGCATTACCAGGTTCCAACAACAAGGCACGCTCATAATTCAATATAGCTCTTGCTATATCATCTGCCTTATAATAACTGTTGCCAAGATTATAATAGACCTCTGCAGCCTCTCCCTTCTTTAACAGATTCTCATATATTTGAATGGCAGAAGCATAATCATTCCGTATATAAGCGCTGTCACCTTCAGCCTTTGTCACATTGCTTTCTTGCCTTGCAGCAGAGAATTCCGCATGTGAACCGACGGATGTAGAGTCACTAGCAGTCTGTAATGTATCTACAGATGCAGAATTCTGCCCATAGGCAGTAATTGCCATCACTAGACTAAGAGTAAAAAACAATATTTTATTCATTACCATTTCCTCCTGATTAATGTTTTATCGAGTTTTCCATTTTACTGATAACTTCCAAAGAAGCTGAATATACCTTATCCATAGCCTGGTTATCATCACCCGGAGCAAAGCGGGCAAACTCACAGTTATTCAATGCATCGAGGAATTCCTTTATCAACGCATCATTCACACCATAATTACGAAGTTCCTCTTCGATATTATCCTTAGACAAACGGGATACCGGAATGTTCAGTTTATCACTGATATACCCCCAAAGAGCTTTCAAAACCTCATCATAAAACGCATCTTTCTTATTCTCAGCCAATAATTTACCAGCTTGTTTCATACGTTTCACCGCCACTTTATTGGCTTTCTTGGTACGCATCTTTGCTACATTTGCATTGGCTGCTATTTGCTTACGATAGATGACAAAGAATGTAATGAATGCAATACCCGGTATCAAATAAAGCAACCAATACGTCAACGAACCGAAGAAGAAATCACCTTTGGGAGACAGAGTTACGTTATTCTGCTTGATAAAACGAATATCCTCGTTCAATACTTTCAACTCTTCCTTGCTTGTAAAGTTTGCAATAGTCTGAGCAGCATTACCTACTCCCTTTTCCACATGCAATTCATACTCCTCCGTAGTCAACGTCTTATACGAACGGGAATTAATATCAAAATAACTGAACTTTACGGCAGGAATCTTATAAGTTCCAGCATTACGAGGAATTGCCAGATACTCAATGACCTTACTACCGGAGAGGCCCGAATTTGTCAGACGGAATTTATTGTCCACCTTCGGATCATATACTTCAAAATCCTCGGGGAATTTAACTTCCGGATTAGAAAGCAATTTCAGATTACCGGTACCAGAAATGACAAGTTTGACAGTAACAGCATCATTGGTCTTGACATTTGTACTATTGATAGAAGAAGTTATATTGAACTCTCCCACTCCTCCCGAAAAATCGGCTGGCTTACCTGCCGGCAAGGGCTTTACGTCAATTGTCAGTTGCGGAGTCAAAATTGTCTTTTTAACTTCTACGTAATTGCTTCCTCCATTGAAAAATGCCTCGAACGGATCAGCAACTTGTGTAGCCTTTGCAATGGAAGCATCAAAGCGTGCAGCATCAATTGTCAGCTTACCGGCTTGTTGCGGGAACAACACAAACTGACGATAGATTGTAGACTGATAATTTCTACCTTTATAATGCTCCAATCCCCATCTTCTGTCATTAGGCAATTCTACTTCCTGAGAATGGAATCCTTTGAAGTCAGGCAATTTCACATTATCAAACATACGTAAGTCCACCAAGGTATATATCTTGTATGTCAGCAGAAAAGCCTCTTGTTCATACACCGTCATCTTACTGGCAGTAGCTGTAATAAACAAATCACTATTCGATACAGATGTCCCGGAAGAAGCGCGGCTGGCAGTGCCCTCACTCTGTTTGCCACCATTTCCAGAAGCTCCATTAGCAGCCTGATCTGCCGGAAGAACCCTTACTTGTACAGAATTCGAAACCATTTGGTTACCATCAGCAGTGATAGTGGCTCCTGGAATGGTAAAATCACCTTCTGCAGTCGCCATTAAAATATAAGTGAATGTAATACTGCTGGTTGAAGTCGTCTGCCCATTAATCATCTGCACGCTACTCTGTTGCGAGCGGCTGGGCCCCATCAACACATCAAATCCCTTCATAGAAGGAGCACGAAAATCCCTTACCTTTTGTGTAGTCACCGTATACGACAGTCTGAACTGGTCTCCTACCGCCACAGCGTCAGGAGCAGACGCAGTAAACGATACCTTGCCATCGGCAAAGACATTCATACCGACTGCAATCAGTGCTATCCATAAGAAAACTATTTTTCTCATATATTATTTCCTATTATGTTTGTTACCAATCTTTTTCCAGACGACCTCCTTGAAGTACCTGCTGCTTTTTCACTTTATCCTGCACATCCTTCTCGTCTTGCATGACAGAGTTCAATAGCTGTTCTGCATTTTCCTTAGACATCTCATTATCTTTTTTTTCCGGCTGAGAAGGTTGTTGTTGCTGGTCTTGATTCTGTTGCTGGTCTTTCTGCTGATCCTGCTGTTTATCCTGCTCCTTCTGTTGGTCCTGTTTATCCTGATCTTGATTCTGATCCTGGTTCTGCTGCTGGTCTTGCAACTGTTTCTGTGCCAAAGCAAGGTTATAGCGCGTTTCATCATCTTTCGGATTATTGCGTAACGACTCCTTATAGGCTTCTACCGCCTTTGCATAATCCTTCTGAGAATGAAAGATGACTCCCATATTATGATAAATCTGTGCTAAGTTCGATTTGTCCTTTTCTATCTTGGTAGCTCCCACATATTGCTCCATCGCTTCCTGCAGCTTGTTCTGCTGGGTCAATGTATTTCCCAGGTTGAACATGGAAACCGTTGACTTCGGGTTTACCTCCAAAGCCTTCCGATAGTTCACTTCTGCATCCACATATACGCTATCCTTAAAAAAACGGTTTCCCTTACGGATATAATCGCGTTCCGCCTTCTGTGCAGAAGCTGAAACTGCCACTAACAGCAGCAAAACTATTCCAATATATTTTTTCTGTAACATACGCATCATTTCTTATTAGAGAATAAATGAATGTTGCGGAACAGAGGATTCTTGCGCTCCAATATCAACATCTCAGCCAGTAACAACAGCAGAATAATCCATGCCACTGCCTGAAACTGTTCATTGAATTCCGTGTACACCTGTGTTTCCACATCTGCCTTTGCCATCTTGTTGATTTCCTGACTAATCGCTTTCTGTGCACCGTTGGTATTGTCTACGCGCACATAAATACCATTTCCTGCCTGAGCAATTTCCTGACACATCTGCTCATTCAAGCGAGTAACGATTACATTACCTTCACGGTCACGACGATAATCATTAGTACCCTCTATTGGAATAGGGGCACCCTCAGGCATACCTACCCCTAATACATTGACCTGGATACCTTTCTCTGCAGCAGCCTTAGCTGCTTCTACGGCACCACCTTCATGGTTTTCACCGTCGGTGATGACAATAACAGTACGTCCCACTCCTTCTTGAGGTGTAAAACTCCGGGCAGCCAGATTTATTGCAGCTCCAATTGCCGTACCTTGCTTGGAAATCAGCGAAGGGTCGATGGACTCCAAAAACATCTTGGCAGAAATATAATCACTCGTAATAGGCAACTGGGTAAATGCGTCACCTGCAAAAACAATCATACCGACCTTGTCATTCTGCATCTTATCTACCAACTGCGCCACCAGCCGTTTTGCCTTCTGCAAGCGGCTTGGCTGTACGTCTTGTGCCAGCATGGAATTGGATATATCCAACGCAATCATCACTTCCACTCCCTGGCGTTTTACCGTCTCCAGTTTGGAACCAAACTGCGGACGTGCCAGCAGTACCGTGAACAACCCGATAGCCGCAAAAACCAACCAAAACTTCACATCCGGACGGTATTTGGAAACATCCGGCATTAGCTGTGCCATCAGTATAGGGTCACCAAATTTACGAATGGCTTTCCTCCTCCGATAATTGGAGTACAAGTAGAAGGCCGCCAATAAAGGCAGCAGCAGCAACAAGTACAAATATGCAGGTTCTTCAAATCGAAACATCTTTTTATTTACAATTTAGCAATTTACAATTTACAATTTGGCTACGCAATGACTGATACACTAAAAGACATTCTCCGTTTTTACGGTATCTTCTTCAATATAGAGTTGCGTAACAGTACCTCCAGTAATACGCACAAGAAAGCAGCCAACGCAAACCAGCGGTACTCTTCCTGGCGCTTGCTGTATTCTTTTACATTCAATTTTGTTTTCTCCAGCTTGTCTATCTCCTCGTACACTTCCTTCAACTTCGAGTTGCTGGTGGCACGGAAATAGTTACCTTCCGTTGTTCCGGCAATCTGTGTCAAAGTCTTTTCATCAATTTCGACGGGCATATTGACATATTGCACTGTTCCGCCTACCGGATAAGGATAAGGAGCCATACCATTGGTTCCTACCCCAATAGTATAAACGCGAATGCCAAAACTCTTGGCTATTTCAGCAGCCGTCAAAGGAGAAATATCACCTTTATTATTGACACCGTCCGTCAGCAGAATAATGACTTTCGACTTTGCCTTGCTATCCTTCAAACGGGTAACGGCATTGGCAATACCCATACCGATTGCCGTTCCGTCTTCAATCAGCCCGCACTTCATATCTTTAAGCAAGTTCAACAATACGGCATGGTCTACTGTCAACGGACATTGCGTAAAGCTTTCTCCAGCAAACAAAGTTATACCTATATTGTCATTCGGACGTCCGTTAATAAACTCTGCCGCCACATCCTTCGCCGCTTCCAACCGGTTAGGTTTCAGGTCTTCGGCCAGCATACTGGTAGAAACGTCCATAGCAAGCATGATATCAATACCCTCAATCTCACTGTTCTGCCAGCTATCGGTGGTTTGCGGACGTGCCAAAACAAGAATAATCAGTATCAAGGCAATTATCCGCAATACAAACGGTACATGCAACAAATAGTTCTTATAGCTTTTAGGGGTATGGGCATACACACGGGCATCCGAAATCTGAAGCGTAGCTTCACTATTCTTCCGCTTCATAATATACCATACTATATAAGGTATAAGCAACAGCAGCAAAAATAAATATTCAATATTGGCAAAAACCATATTTATGTACGATTTAACGATTTACAATTCAGCTTCGCTCCAAACATCCCTCACTTTTCACTCATGTATATCCGATTGAAGTCACTTTTCCTGTATTAAGCAAAATAATTATACAACTCCAATCCGATATATATCAATGAACTGACAAGGGCTACAGCCAACACTACAATACCCGTTCCCAGCAAAACCTTGGTACGCAAAGAACGTTTCTCGATAATGGTAATCTCCGTAGGCTGCGGCTTGGCATTCTCCTCTTCTTTCTCCTTGGTTTCATTAATAAAGTCAATGGCATTAATCAGGTTAGCGTCATTTTCGTTCATCAATGGATTATGCTTGGCAAATTTCACCAAATCAGCAGTCTGGAACAATTCACGCAAATCCGATATTGCTTCCTTATCTTTCATTTCCAGCAACTTGTCTATGATTTCCGTAGAAGTCATTTCCAAAGCATTGAAACCAAAACGGTCTTTTATATATGTACGAAGAGCATCAGTCAATTCCGTATAATATTCCTTCGGTTCCCCTTTCTGCCATACCTTCTCATTCTTGATACGTTCTATCTCCTGCATAGCCAACTGATGGGGAGGCAGCTTAGGTTCTACCTTCACCTTACGGATAATAGGCTTATTGTCGAAGAAGCGCATTATCAGATAGACAAGTAATATCCCTATCGGGATAATCAGCGCACCACAAGCCATAAGACCATACCAGTCTTCCCAGGCAAAAGGCGCTTGCATCACTGTTTTGGGACCGAAGAACTGTTCCGGATTCTCCGGGTCTAACGGGACATTCACCGAATATACTTTCAAGGCCAACGCTTTGGAGCGATACTTCTCATTATCCACTGTCACTTCCATAGGCGGCAGATAATAAAGAGCCGAGTCGAAAGAGGTAACTGTATACTCTTGAGTTATCAATGCACGCCGGCCATCATTCAGCAGTTGCGTATCCGGCTTGGCCACATCAATAATTTCAACCCCATTCACCAGCGTATCGGTATATACCGGGAATATGGCACGCTTATCGGCATCCAGAGATACTTGAAGCTTTATCTTTGCCTGCTCTCCAATAAGAATCTGCAAAGAGTCAATCGTAGCATCTACCGTTACCGACTGGGCTACTACCCTTCCCGACCATGCTATCAATAACGCTATCAGAAATAAATATCTTTTCATTTTCCGATTAATTTCGTTTCGCAAACAAATTCATCAATGCCTTGACATAATCCTGGTCGGTACGTACCGACACATTGTCGACATTACTCTTGGTAAACGTTTCATTCAATTCCGCCTGCTTGTTCACCCACCAATCATGATGGGCACGGCGCACGGCACGCGAGGAGGTGTCAATCCACTGCTCATGTCCCGTCTCGGCATCCCTAATCTTCATCAGTCCTACGGGTGGCAATTCTTCCACACGACGGTCGTACACCTGAACGGCAACCAGGTCATGCTTACGATTGGCAATGGTCATGGCGTTCTTGAAACTTTCCTGGTCGATGAAGTCGGACAAGACAAATGCCGTGCAACGGCGTTTCATCACATTCGTCAGATATTCCAATCCCAAACGGATGTTCGTCCTCCGGCTTTCCGCATGAAAATCTATCAGTTCGCGGATGATGTAAAGTATATGCTTACGTCCCTTCTTGGGCGGAATAAACTTCTCAATCCGGTCCGAAAAGAAGATGACACCAATCTTGTCATTATTCTGAATGGCAGAGAATGCCAGTGTAGCGGCAATTTCCGTCACCATATCCTTCTTCATCTGCTTTACCGTACCGAACTCCAAACTACCGGAAACATCTACCAACAACATCACTGTCAATTCGCGCTCCTCCTCAAACACCTTGACGTAAGGCTTGTTGAAGCGGGCGGTCACATTCCAGTCAATGTCGCGTATGTCGTCGCCAAACTGATACTCGCGCACCTCGGAGAATGCCATACCTCTACCCTTGAAGGCAGAGTGATACTGCCCGGCAAAGATATTGTTGGACAATCCGCGCGTCTTTATCTCAATCTGACGGACTTTCTTCAAAAGTTCTGTTGTTTCCATTGATTTATTTTAATAATCTCATTTAAGCACACAAGCGCAATTTAGTTTATAACAGAAACTTCCCTATGAAAAGGGGTGAGGTTTTCGGTACTCAACCCTAAGGTTTACGACGCTAAACCTCAGGTATAGGATTGTAAACCTCAAGTTTACGAAAACCTCTATTATGCGTTAGGGCACTTCAACCTTGTTCAGTATCTTGCTGACGATTTCATCAGATGTCATATTGCTGGCTTCCGCCTCGTAAGTCAAGCCGATACGGTGGCGAAGTACGTCGTGTGCCACAGCGCGCACATCCTCCGGAATGACATAACCGCGACGCTTGATGAACGCGTAGCTACGGGCAGCCAAGGCCAAGTTGATGGAAGCACGGGGCGAACCGCCGAAACCAATCATGTCTTTCAGTTCTTTTAAATCATATTTTTCCGGATAACGGGTAGCAAATACAATATCAACAATATATTTTTCTATTTTCTCATCCAGATACACCTGGCGAACCACTTTACGAGCTTCAATAATTTCGTCTGCCTTCAAAATGGGCTTCACTTCAAATTTATCACCATTGATATTCTGACGGATAATCAGTTTCTCCTCTTCCAGCTTCGGATAGTCTATTACGACTTTCAGCATGAAACGGTCCACTTGCGCTTCGGGCAGCGGATAAGTACCTTCCTGCTCGATAGGATTCTGTGTGGCAAGCACCAGGAATGGTTTGGGCAACCCGAAAGTTTCATTGCCGATAGTAACTTGACGTTCCTGCATGGCTTCCAGCAAAGCACTCTGTACTTTGGCCGGAGCACGGTTGATTTCATCAGCCAAAACAAAGTTTGCGAAGACCGGACCTTTTTTTACTTGGAACGTTTCATCCTTCTGGCTGTAAACCATTGTACCTATTACGTCGGCAGGCAACAAGTCAGGCGTAAACTGAATGCGGCTGTATTGCGCATCAATCAACGAAGCAAGCGTCTTGATAGCTAAAGTCTTTGCCAAACCGGGCACACCTTCCAACAACACATGTCCATCGGACAACAAACCAATTAACAACGACTCTACCAGATGCTTTTGTCCTACAATGACCTGGTCCATACCTGTGGTAAGATTGGTAACGAAAGCACTTTGTCTTTCAATCCGCTCATTCAGTTCGCGGATGTCAATTGTTTCAGCCATAAATCAATCTATTTTTTAATGTTTAATTTCTTCATTTATCCGGTTTTGAACCGGCAATTATTTTTTTCGCTCCCAAAAGTACGGGAATAAATTAACCATACCAACTAATTTTTATTAAAAAACTATGCGAAACCTTTTAGATTAAACTACTTTCATAGAGTTTAGTATTTAACAAAAAAGAAGCAGTAATTTTTTACTGCTTCTTGGCTAATTTCGGTATCTTGATAGTGGTACCATAAGGTACATTATCCGGATTCTTGATTACGCCGGGATTATGCTTCACGATATAAGGCCAAAGAGCTTTTGTCCCATAAAAACGAAGCGCTACCCTAGTCAGCGTTTCCCCTTCCTTGATGGTATAAGTGGTTTCTGTTCCCACAATCGTATACCCCACAGAATCCGGCTCAAACGGTGCAACTGTCTTTTTCTGCTCTTTTTTAGGAGCGGGAGACTGTGCCTGTACATTTTCCTTTGGAGTTGTTGTAAGCGCAGGAGTTGTTGTAGCAACAGTTTCTGCCACAGTATCTGTCCGGGCAGGAACTACAACATCTTTTGAAACAATGCTGTCTGTCAAGGCAATATTGTCTTGACCGGCAGGGACATCCACCTTTTCAGTAACAGATTCCTTCACATCCGAGTCTGCAACCTCTTCTACAAGAGGCTTTGCAGTAAGTTTGTCAAGCAAGTCCGGATAATACATGAAAGCTACGGCACCACCACACAACAACACTACAAATACAACGATGCCTATAAAATATTTCATAGTCGAAGAATCTGCCGTATCTTTTATCACTGGCTCAGACGGTTCCGGTTCAACAGCAACTATATTTTCAGGCATTGCTTCAGGTTCAGTTTTTTCCGGTTTCTCCTCTTCAACTTCCGGTTCGGGCTCAACTAACGGCTCTTCGACTACAGTTTCCACCAAAGGTTCTTCTATCGTGGCTTCTTCCACTAAGGCAACCTTCTCCTCCACCTCTTGTTCCGGAGTTTTGATTTCAGTATCTTCATCATCTTCACTGTCATTTTCCTGCAGGGTGTCCTCAAGCACCGTAGCGTCATTCAAAACTACAGTTTCAAAATGCGAAAATGGTCTATTGATAATATCTTTCAAAGCCGGTTCCGGTGTAAACGACACTTTTGTATGCCCTTGTATCTCAAACCTTTCCCCCGTATTCACATTAACGCTTTCACGACTCCCGACATCTATCAGCTTGAAAGTCCCCAAACCTCGTATCTTCACATATTTGTCCTTCTCCAAAGACTCCTCAATCAGCTGGAAGAATTCTTTCACAAAACTATCCGCATTCTTCTTGCTCATGCCATGCCTTTCAGCCAGCGTGTCAATCAGGTCTTGTATGTTCAGTTTCTCGTTCATAATACGGGAGATTTTTTAAAAGCCGGTTACTTAAACTTATCCTTTAACAATGTACTCGGCTTATAGGTCAACACCAATTTGGGAGGCACCAGCATACGTTGCTTTGTAGTCGGATTCACAGATATACGCTCTGCCTTCTTTTTCACTTCGAATGTACCGAACCCTTGTATAGAGATAATATTCCCCTCCTCCAACTGCCGTGTCATATCTGCCAGCAATGAAGCAACCAGCTCAGAAGTATCTTTCAATGTGTACCCTAACCTCCGCGACAATTCAGAAGTAAACTCTTTGTTATTCAAAATGTAAGCCTTTAAATTGAACTACGGTGCTATATTAGCAAATCTTCTTCACATATGCAAGAAGATAAGGAAAAATCTTTAAATTATTCGTCCAAAAAGGTCGAAATCATCGGATTTTACTATCTCTACGTGGTAAAAGTTACCTATATGCAACGCCCTGTCTCCACGCTCAATCAAAACCTCAGGATCCACTTCGGGAGAATCAAATTCTGTACGTCCAATATAATATTCGCCTTCCAGCCGGTCAATGATTACTTTCATCTGCCTGCCTACTTTCTCCGCACTCAACTCCCCTGAAATGCCTTGTTGAATAGACATTAACTCATCCAAGCGCGCTTGTTTCACTTCCTGGGGAATAGAATCCTCATATTCAGCAGCGGCATACGTCCCTTCTTCTTCCGAATACGCAAAAGCCCCCATTCTATCGAAACGCACTTTACGGACAAACTCTTTCAGCTCCTCAAAATCGGCTTCAGTTTCTCCTGGATGCCCCACCATCAGTGTAGTACGGAGATGAATACCGGGAACCTCCTCACGGAATTGTTCTATCAGCTTATACGTCTC
This sequence comes from Bacteroides uniformis, assembly GCF_025147485.1. Lineage (NCBI taxonomy): Bacteria > Pseudomonadati > Bacteroidota > Bacteroidia > Bacteroidales > Bacteroidaceae > Bacteroides > Bacteroides uniformis. Next base: position 3,737,398 of record NZ_CP102263.1, read on the forward strand.
ATCCTTCGTCACATGGCGACGCATCTTTTGCAGCATATTGTCACTGATATGTTGCAGGGCAATATCCATATATTTGCATACATTGTCACGCTCGCGCATCACACGGAATAAATCAGCCGGAAAATGTGCCGGATAGGCATAATGCAAGCGTATCCACTCCACTCCGGGAATATCCGAAATCCGCTCAACAAGCTCGGGCAACATTTGCTTCTTATATAAATCTACTCCGTAATAGGTCAACTCCTGGGCTATAACCTGGAATTCCTTTACACCCCGTGCAACCAAATACTTCACCTCGTCAAGTATCTCCTCCATCGGGCGCGACACATGCCGTCCCGTAATGATGGGAATAGCGCAATAAGAACATTTACGGTCACATCCTTCGGATATCTTCAAATAGGCATAATGCTTGGGAGTGGTCAATGTGCGCTCTATGTGCAGCTCGTCATGATAGGCCTTTCCCAAATCCTGCAACAACTCTCTCCAATTGAATTTACCATAGAATTTATCCACCTGGGGAATTTCAACGGCCAATTCCTTCAGATAACGTTCCGAAAGGCAACCCATTACATAAAGCTTCTCCAAGTTTCCTTCCTCCTTGGCCTGCGCAAATTCCAGAATCATATTAATGGATTCCTCCTTGGCGTCACCGATGAAACCGCAAGTATTGATTACGGCAATCTGTCCCTTCGGTCTTTCCGCATCATGTGTCACATGGAATCCCACTTCCTCCAACTGACGCATCAAATGTTCCGAATCCACCAGGTTTTTAGAACATCCTAAAGTGATGATATCTATAGTCTTCCGTTTCATGCATTCTCCCCGAACAGTGAATCAACAAATTCCTTTTTACGGAACACCTGCAAATCTTCCATTCCTTCACCCAATCCAATATATTTAACCGGAATTTTAAACTGGTCTGAAATGCCGATGACTACGCCACCCTTGGCTGTTCCGTCCAACTTTGTAACAGCCATTGCCGTAACCTCCGTTGCCAGAGTGAACTGCTTGGCTTGTTCGAATGCATTCTGTCCGGTTGAGCCATCCAACACAAGCAACACCTCATTTGGAGCATCAGGAACAACCTTCTTCATCACATTCTTGATTTTCGTCAGTTCATTCATCAAACCGACTTTATTATGAAGGCGTCCTGCTGTATCTATAATTACCACATCGGCATTATTGGCAGTTGCGGAACTCAGTGTGTCAAAAGCGACAGAAGCCGGGTCAGCACCCATTTTCTGCTTTACAACAGGTACACCTACCCGTTCACCCCATATCACCAACTGCTCCACAGCAGCAGCACGGAAAGTATCGGCAGCACCCAGATAAACAGACTTTCCGGCTTTCTTGAATTGATAAGCCAGTTTGCCAATCGTAGTAGTCTTCCCTACACCATTGACGCCCACTACCATAATGACGTATGGTTTCTTCGCAATCGGTGCTTCAAAGTCATCCACATCCTCCGAATTATTCTCTGTAAGCAACGCTGCGATTTCATCACGTAAAATATGATTCAGCTCAGTGGCATTCATATATTTGTCGGCTGCTGCACGCTTTTCGATACGTTCAATAATTTTCAGTGTCGTTTCCACGCCCACATCCGAAGTTATCAACACCTCTTCCAGATTATCCAATACTTCATCATCAACTTTTGACTTTCCTGCCACGGCACGCGCAATCTTGCCAAACACACTTTCTTTGGTCTTAGATAATCCTTTATCTAATGTTTCCTTTTTTTCCTTGGAGAAAAAACTAAAAAATCCCATACACTAATTATTTTTATGCAACCTGTTTTCGCATTCCCTGCAAAGATAGTGCAAACCGGATGCAGAATAAAATGAACCCGTTCATTTTTTATGCCGAGGTGCAGCCTATCTTCGCATTTTCAGCAAAGATATAACAAAACTGACGAATATTAAAAACTTCGTCCTCTTTTTAAAAAGAAATCCCCTTACCGGAAATACCGACAAGGGGATCTTTATAAGTCATCAGCGCTTTACAGCCACTGTATTTATCTTATTTCTTAAAGAAGTTCTGAACATCTTCATTACGGACCATCTGTTCATCAAAGATGTAAGCACCAGTCTTAGGAGACTTCACCATTTTGATAACCTTTGTATAAGAACGTCCTTCTTTGCTTCCTTCGTGCAAGGTTGCTACCGCTTTCTTTGCCATAAGTTATAGATTTATTATTTAATTTCTTTATGTACTGTCACTCTCTTCAGAATCGGGTTGTATTTCTTCAACTCCAATCTCTCTGTGGTATTCTTTCTGTTCTTCGTCGTAATATAACGAGAAGTACCCGGCATACCGCTATCCTTGTGTTCTGTGCATTCCAGAATCACCTGTACTCTGTTACCTTTTGCTTTCTTTGCCATAATCAGTATTCTCCTCTACTTTAGCCAATAACTTTAATGCTTTTCCAATCACAATAACCTTTAGCTACCGCATCTTTCAAAGCAGCGTCCAGTCCTTTCTTATTAATAATGCGCAAACCATTAGCGCAAATGCTAAGGCTGATCCAGCAATCCTGCTCTACATAGTAGAACTTCTTGTTAAACAAGTTCAAATCAAAGGTTCTCTTTGTTCTTCTCTTTGAGTGTGAAACATTGTTGCCAATCATGGCCTTCTTTCCGGTAATTTGACAAATCTTTGACATTTCTATCTTAATTTTATAGTTTTCTTTTTTGCCTATTTCAAACAGAGCGCAAAGTAAGCACTTTTATCGTTACCAAACAAGTTTTTCTTAAAATAATTCACTGTATGATAGCATTTTTTCCTCATTTCAGCTTCTCACAAAGCAACAAAAGGGCATTTTGAATTGCTTTTTCCACATTTCCCTTTCTTCCCTCGTCTCCCTCCTGCTTCATGGAAACGATTTCATTTTTATAGGCAGCGGCTATCCACACCGTACCCACCGGTTTTTCCGGAGTCCCACCTCCAGGACCTGCAATACCGGAAGTAGCCACTGCACAATCTGTTTTCAGCGTTTTCATCGCACCTTTCACCATTTCTGTAACAGTTTCGCGGCTTACTGCTCCATGTTTTTCCAAAGTTTCGGCAGATACATGCAGCAAAGACATCTTTATTTCATTGGAATACGCCACTATACTACCATTAAAGTATTCCGAACTGCCGGGAACGGAAGTAATCAGAGCGGCAATCCCTCCACCCGTACAACTTTCTGCGGTGGAAAGGGACAATTTCTTTGCTTTCAGCAGCTCTCCTACCTTTTCTTCCAACTTCATACCTTATTATATATTATCCTAAAGTTACGCGTGAATAAGCAGGTGCTTCCATCGGACAAAAATCCTTATCCATATACTTGAAGTATCCGGTAATGGCAATCATGGCAGCGTTATCCGTTGTGTAGCTGAACTTCGGAATAAATATTTTCCAACCATACTTCCCGGCATGCTCACGGAAAGCATTACGCAATCCGTTATTGGCAGAAACGCCTCCTGCAACAGCCACTTCCTTTATTTTATATTGTTTGGCAGCTTTGCGCAACTTATCCATCAAGATATCTACAACGGTAGCTTCCAGTGATGCCGCCAAATCCGTCTTGTGATGTTCGATGAAATCGGGGTCGTCCTTCATCCAGTCGCGCAGAGAGTAAAGAAACGAGGTCTTAAGTCCGCTGAAACTATAATCCAACCCTGGAATATGCGGTTTGCTGAACGAGAAGGCTTTAGGATTACCTTGCCGAGCCAGTTTGTCAATAATCGGACCACCTGGATATCCCAATCCCATTACCTTCGAGCATTTGTCAATGGCTTCACCGGCGGCATCATCAATGGTCTGCCCCAAAATTTCCATATCGTTATAGGCTTTCACCAAGATAATCTGTGAGTTTCCACCGGAAACCAGCAAGCAGAGGAAAGGAAATTCCGGCTGCACATTATCTTCACCTTCTGCTTTAATGAAATGAGCTAAAACATGGCCAGTCAAATGATTAACATCAATCATGGGAATGCCTAATGAACGGGCGAACCCTTTGGCGAAAGATACCCCCACCAACAATGACCCCATCAATCCCGGTCCACGTGTAAAAGCCACAGCACTCAATTCCTCTTTAGTTACTCCGGCGCGTTTCAATGCCTCATGCACTACCGGAACTATATTTTGTTGGTGCGCGCGGGAAGCCAGTTCAGGCACTACCCCGCCGTATGCTTCATGCACAGCTTGGCTGGCCACCACATTCGAAAGCAGATAACCATCTTTGATGACAGCTGCAGAAGTGTCATCACAAGAAGATTCTATTCCCAAGATTATTGTACTCATAATGTTTATTTACGTTTAAACGCTGCAAAAGTAGTGATAAAAGTACGATTCATAACGTATTATTTCATATTTTTGTTGGCTGATTATAAAAATTAACCGCCTATCAGAAAGCTAAAAAAAACAGTACGCTGGGTACTCGGTATTGTATTGGGATTGTATATCGGTACCATATTGTTGCTGAACATTCCATCCGTTCAGCGACAAATGTCTGTATTTGTTGCCAATGAACTGGCTTCCATACTGGACAGCAAGATTTCCATTGGGCGAATAAACATAGGATTGCTGAACCGCATCATCATCGACGACCTGCTCCTGGACGACCAGTCTAGCAAGGAAATGCTGAAGGTGACCCGTCTTTCTGCCAAATTCGATATTCTCCCCCTATTCAGCGGCAAAATATCCATCAGTAACATACAATTGTTCGGCTTTAACATCAATCTGAACAAGCAGACTCCCAAGGATAAACCTAATTTTCAGTTTGTACTCGACGCATTCGCATCCAAAGATACGGTTCAAAAGAAAAATAACCTGGATCTCCGTATCAATTCCTTACTGATACGCCGCGGAAAGGTTTCATATGATGTGCTGTCCGAGAAAGAGACTCCGGGAAAGTTCAATCCACAGCATCTCCGCTTGCGTAACATTATTGCAAACATCTCCCTAAAAGCATTGCAAAATGATTCTATCAATGCTGCCATCAAGCGTCTGAGCATCGAAGAAGAACATTCCGGATTTGAATTGAAGAAACTAAGCCTAAAGGTTATCGGCAATGACCAACGGATGAAAATCGAAAATTTCGCCATCGACCTCCCCAACACCTCTTTGGCAATGGATACTATACACATGGATTATGACAGTCTGGGGGCGTTTGACAATCTTGCCCAAGATGTCCGTTTCTCATTCCATTTGCTGCCCTCTCAAATCGCCTTGCAGGATTTATCGGCTTTTGTTCCGGCTTTTGGTTCCTTCAAGGAAAAATTGCAAGTAGAGGTACAGACAGACGGCACCATCAATCAACTGAATTGCCCGCACCTTTCCGTCTCTGTCGGAAATCATTTTTATCTGAGGGGAGACGTATCTCTACAAGACCTTTCCCATCCGGAAAATGCTTATATATTCGGTAATTTGTCCAATTTGTACGCAGACCCGGAAGGAATTGCCTTCTTTGTCCGGAATTTCAGCAAGAACTATAATGGAGTACCTCCCGTCCTGCAACACTTAGGAACGGTTTCCTTCCGTGGAGAAGTCTCGGGCTACTTCACAGACCTCGTAACTTACGGACAAGTACGCACTGACATCGGAACCATCCAAACTGACGTAAAACTAAGTTCTAACAAAGATAAAGGTTATTTTGCCTATTCCGGTGCAGTGAAAACCAAAGAGTTTGAGCTGGGCAAGATGCTGGGTAACAAAAAACTGGGTAAAGTAACTTTCAATCTGGATGTCAACAGCAGCCATTACGAAAACCAATACCCGTCCGTACTGCTGAAAGGGCTGGTTGCCTCCATTGATTACAGCGACTACAATTACGAAAATATCACCCTAGATGGAGAATACAAGCAGGGAGGCTTCACGGGAAAAATCGCCTTGGATGACACCAATGGTTCTGTTATTTTGAACGGTACCATCAATACCGCCAGTCGGGTACCGACTTTCAACTTTCAGGCAAGCATCGACAAATTTCGTCCTCATGCCCTACATCTGACACCCAACTATGAAGATACGGAAATATCAGTCAAAGTCAAGGCGGACTTCACCGGCGGTTCCATTGACGAGATGAACGGTGAAATCAACATTGACAGCTTATCGTTCGCAGCTCCGGAAACACAATACTTCCTGGACAACCTGAAGATATCCGCCATAAGAGAAAGCGAAAACCAGAAACGGCTGACCATCCAATCCAACTTTCTCCAAGGTAGCATAGAAGGCGATTATTCTTATCGTACCCTGCCTGCCAGTGTACTGAATATCATGCGTCGTTATATCCCCGCCTTGATTCTGCCAGACAAGAAACCCATAGAGACGGAGAACAATTTCCATTTCGACATGCACATTTACAATACGGAACTGCTCTCCACCGTCTTTCAGATTCCGGTAAAAGTATATACCCATTCCACCATTAAAGGATACTTCAATGACAAGGCACAGCGGCTCCGTGTAGAAGGCTATTTTCCTCGTCTCCGCTATGAAAACAAATTCATCGAATCCGGAATGTTCCTTTGCGAGAATCCCGGTGACCAGTTTCATACACGCCTACGCTTCAGCAACCGTAAATCAAGCGGCGCTGTCAATATAGCTTTAGAAGCGCAAGCCCAGAACAACAGCATACAGACCACGCTGAACTGGGGTAACAGCAGCACTGTAACCTACAGCGGGAAACTCGCCGCCGTCGCCCACTTCATCCGTGAACAGAAAGAAGCGAATGAAAACAAGAGGAAACTTCCCCCCTTAAAAACCGTCATTGATGTCCAGCCCACCAACGTGATACTGAACGATACACTGTGGGATATACATCCTTCCCAGGTAGTACTCGACTCCGGCAAAGTGTATGTCAATGATTTCTACTTCAGCCATAAAGACCGGCACTTGCGTATCAATGGCATCGTTTCACCACATCCCGAAGATACAGTACGTCTGGATTTGAAGGAAATCAACATCGGTTATGTGTTCGACATTGCAGACCTCGGAGTCAATTTCAAAGGAGAAGCCACCGGTCCGGCTTTCGCCAGCGGAGTACTGGAAAAACCCGTCATGAGCACCGATTTGTTTATCCGCAACCTCGGATTGAACGAAGGCTTGCTGGGGGACGCCAACATACACGGAGAATGGCATCACGATGTGAAGGGCATCTATCTGGATGCCCATATCCAGGAGAAAGATATCGCCAAAAGCCATGTGTATGGCTATGTCTATCCCTTGAAGCCCACCAGTTCATTGGATCTCCAAATTGAAGCGGGCGGTACCAACTTGAAGTTTATACATCATTATATGAGCAGCATCACGCCCGAATTCAACGGACGTGCCACCGGCCATGTACATTTCTATGGCAAATTCAAGGCTCTCACCATGGAAGGGCGTGTATTCGGCGATGCTTCCATGAAGGTAGACGTGCTCAACACCACTTTCTCCGTCAAAGACAGCATCTACATCGAGCCCGGCGGGTTGACCTTCCGCAACAACCGCATTTTCGACACGCAAGGGCATCAAGGCAGCATGAGCGGCTATCTGCACTATCAGCATTTCAAGAACCTGGAGTACCGTTTCAATTTCAATGTCAACGACATGCTGGTGATGAATACCAAAGAATCACCGGACTATCCCTTCTACGGCACCGTCTACGGTACGGGGAATGCCACTATTGCCGGTAATGCCCAAGATGGCGTTAACATTGACGTTGCAATGACTACCAATCGTAACACCACCTTTACCTATATAAAGGATAACGTATCTACAGCGGTCAGCAACCAGTTCATCAAGTTTGTGGACAAGACGCCACGCCGTGCCGTACAAGACTCTGTCCGCCTTTCCGACTACGAGATTGCCCAAAAGGAAATCGAGGAAGAGAAAGAGAGCGACACTGACATCCGGCTGAATCTCTTGGTAGACGCCACCCCCGACGCTACCATGAAGATTATCATGGACCCTATCGCCGGCGACTATATCAGTGGACGGGGAACCGGAAATATCCGTACTGAGTTCTTCAATAAAGGAGATGTAAAGATGTTCGGCAGTTACCGAATAAGCCAGGGAGTCTATAAATTCAGTCTGCAAGAGGTTATCCGAAAGGACTTTATTATCAGGGATGGAAGTACCATTACATTCAACGGTTCGCCGCTGGATGCCACTCTGGACATAAAAGCAGGCTATACGGTCAACTCAGCATCCTTAAATGACCTAATGCCCAACGAGGCAACCTCCGGCTACATCAGCCAAACAAATGTAAAAGTGAACTGTATGATGGACCTTACCGGACAATTGACTTCACCCGATGTAAAATTCGACATCGAGCTGCCCAACGAACGCGATGAAGTGCAGGCCATTGTCCGTAACTATATTCCTACTGACGAGCAAATGAACATGCAGATACTCTATCTGTTGGCTATCGGCAAGTTCTATACCCCGGAAAACTTGGGAGCCACCCAGAATTCGAATATGATGTCCAGTGTTGTTTCATCCACCCTTTCCGGACAGTTGAATAACGCTTTATCGAACATTCTCGATGTTAATAACTGGAACTTCGGCACCAATTTCAGTACCGGTGAAAGAGGCTGGACAGACATGGAGTTCGAGACCATGCTTTCGGGGCAATTATTGAATAACCGACTACTTATCAATGGTAATTTTGGTTATCGTGACAATCCGATGGCAAATACCAATTTTGTGGGAGACTTTGAAGCGGAATGGCTCGTCAACCGTTCCGGAGACATCCGCCTGAAAGCGTACAACGAAACGAACGACCGCTACTACACCCGGACAAATCTGACAACACAAGGTATTGGTATTATCTTCAAAAAGGATTTCAACAAATGGAGTGAACTCCTTTTCTGGAACAGATGGAAACTCAACCGGCTGAGAAAGGAACAAGAAATAAAACAAGATACTCTATCCACTGATAAAATAAACACAGAACGGCAGATACCCGAGGCACAATCAAAGCGGAAAAGGGAGCAAAAGTAAGATTGACGTTCTTACTGTCCACACTGAAGGCTTTAGAGCAAGCAAATAGGCTAAAATACAGCATTTTAAATGGCTACACCCTTTGTGCCTAAAGGTGTAGCCATCACTCTACGATGGTATAGGCATTCAAGGCAAAGGGTGTAGCCATAAAAATACATCAGAAAGGTAATGGCCCATCCGACCCCACACCTCCAAACGGGTTGTCCGTCTGTGGCGGAAAATCAGCAGCCGATGGAGGTGGCGGTGTTGCCGTACTTCCGATAGGCGCATTCATACGTGAACCGAATGTAGCTCCTCCACCCTCCGTCGGAGGTGGGATAACCATATCATCCTCCGGATTCTGGAAACGGGTGTACTGTCCGATAAATCTCAGACGCACATCCCCCACAGCACCGTTACGGTGCTTTGCTATGATGATTTCCGCCATACCGCGCAAGTCACTGCCATCGGCAGAAGTATAAATCTTGTAATATTCGGGACGGTGAATGAAGCACACCATATCGGCATCCTGCTCGATGGCACCGGATTCACGAAGGTCGCTCAACTGGGGACGCTTGCCTTCCTCGCCTTCACGGTTCTCCACACCACGGTTCAACTGCGACAGAGCGATGATAGGAATGTTCAGCTCCTTGGCCAAACCTTTCAATGAACGCGAAATGGTACTAACTTCTTCCTGACGGCTGCCGAAAGACATTCCGCTTGCATTCATCAGCTGAAGGTAGTCGATGATGATAATCTTCACTCCGTGCTCACGTACCAGACGCCGTGCCTTCGTACGGAGTTCGAATACCGACAAAGAAGGCGTATCATCCACATAAAGCGGAGCATCCAGCAAGTCACGCAGTTTGTAATCCAACTGCTGCCATTCATAGTCCGCCAACTGGCCACTCTTGATTTTCTCACTCGGAATCTCGCACACGTTGGATATCAGACGGTTCACCAGCTGCACGTTACTCATTTCAAGCGAGAACAGCGCTACGGGATTGCGGAAATTCACGGCAATGTTTTTTGCCATGGAAAGTACGAACGCCGTTTTACCCATGGCAGGACGGGCTGCAATAATGATGAGGTCGGACTTCTGCCATCCGGAAGTCATCTTGTCCAGCTTGGTATACCCACTTTCCAAGCCACTCAAACCATCGGTACGGGCGGCAGCTTTCTGAATCAAATCATAGGCTTCGGCAATGACGGGATTAATTTGTGTATAATCCTTCTTCATGTTCTGCTGGGAAATCTCGAACAGCTTTCCTTCGGCCTCCTGCATCAGGTCGTCCACGTCCAGCGTCTCGTCGAAAGCCTTGCTCTGGATATTACTGGTAAAAGTAATCAATTCACGTGCCAAAGCTTTCTGCGCAATGATACGTGCATGGTATTCGATGTGTGCAGAAGATGCCACCTTACTGCTAAGTTGGGTAATATAGAACGGGCCGCCCACTTCCTCCAATTCTCCCCGCTTTGAAAGCTGCTCCTTCACGGTGAGGATATCGACCGGCTTCTGGTTCACGGCCAAATCGGTAATAGCGGAATATATCAACTGATGTCTATGCTCATAGAATGACTCCGGACGAAGAATTTCACTTACCAGCGAATAAGCGTCCTTCTCAATCATCAAGGCTCCCAAGACAGCTTCTTCCAGCTCCGGCGCTTGCGGCTGGATACGTCCGTAGTCTGTTACGGGCTGTGGTGCCTTTCCTTTCGGAGTACGGGATGTTCTTCTTTGTTCTGCCACTTTAAGAATTAAAAATTGAAAATTAAAAATTAAATGAACTTCCCTTTTTAGAAAGGGGAAGCAAAGATAGTGCAAACCGAATACATAACTTTCATGCTTGCATGAAAAAGTTATGTTGAGGTGCAGCCTATCTTCGCTCGTATGGCAAAGATAAGCGAATTTATTTATAAGCAGTAAATAAATCATTGTTAAGTTTTCAATCTACTATGAACAGAAATCACTAACTTTGTCTTCGGAAGCTGCACTCCAATAGCTTCTCCTTTTAATTTTAAATTATTAATTCTTAATTTTCAACGCCATGCTGACTTTTCCAAATGCCAAAATAAACCTGGGACTGAATATCACAGAAAAGCGTCCGGACGGATACCATAATCTGGAAACCATTTTCTATCCGGTTCCCATAGAAGATGCTTTGGAAATAAATATCTTGAACAAAGGAAACGGAAAGTTCCGTCTGCATCAAGCAGGTCTGGAAATTGAGGAAGAAGCAGAGAGTAACCTGGTAGTGAAAGCCTACAAGTTACTGGATGACCGGTTCAACCTTCCTCCGGTAGATATTCATCTCTTCAAGCATATTCCCTCGGGAGCCGGACTGGGTGGCGGTTCGGCCGATGCAGCCTTCATGCTGAAGCTTCTGAATAATAAGTTTGAACTCGGACTGCCGGATGACACTCTGGAAGAGTATGCCGCCAAGCTGGGTGCCGATTGTGCCTTCTTCATCAAAAACCGTCCGACTTACGCAGAAGGTATCGGAAACATATTTTCTCCCCTTCCCCTCTCACTGAAAGGATATCGGATATGGTTGGTGAAGCCGGACATTTTCGTCTCTACACGGGATGCCTTTGCAAAAATAAAACCGCATCATCCGGAAATGTCCCTGAAAGAAATTGCCCAACTTCCCGTAGAAGAATGGAACGGACGAATGGTCAATGACTTTGAAGAAAGCGTATTCCCCCAATTCCCGGCTATTGGAGAAATCAAGGAAGAGATGTACCGGCAAGGAGCTGTATATGCCTCCATGAGTGGTTCGGGGTCATCTGTTTACGGATTATTCAAGGAAGATGCCGTATTACCGGAAGTGGATTTCGGAGAAAAAGCTTTTGTATACAAAGGCCAGTTCACTGATATTTAAAAATGCATCAACCAATATACTGATTTCCGGAAACAAAAATACAACAAGGTTGTTCTTACAGAAAACTCAAAACAACCTTGATTATGAAAAAGTTCAAATTCTGTATTCTGGCAGGACTACTTGCCTTGCTGTCGGTGTCCGCTTTTGCGGAAGGACGTCTTCCTGCAAATATACAAACAGCTTTTCAAACGCTCTATCCTCAAGCAACGGATGTGGAATGGGAGCAAATGGCCGGTTGCTACGTGGCAGAATTTATTGCAGATGGTCAGGAAATTGATGTCTGGTTCAATAAACAAGCGGAGTGGGTTATGACTGAAACGGATGTAGAGTCACTGGAAAAAGTGCCGGCTCCCGTGGCAGAAGCATTCATGAGCAGTACAATGACCGGCATGAGATTAAGGGATATAAGAATCATCACCTTTCCCAAACATCCCACAGTGATAATAATTGAGGTGGAACAATACAATTCCGATGAAGAATTCCAACTGTTCTATGCTCCGGATGGAAAACTATTACAAAGCCTCGATGTAACAGAACTTGGAGGAGAGATTTATCCCGGACTCTTTTTCAATGATTAATACTGACGATTGGTGATTTGTTGATGGTATCCATTCATCAACAAATCACCAATCATTCATCACTAATCATTAATATACCTCTACCCTATCAGCAATACGCTTCGCTTTGTCGCGCAGCGTGTCAAGATCACTGTCAAGAGGTGCATAACACAGCACTACACCCATACGGCGGTTTACGCGGGTAGTAGGCTTACCAAAAATACGCAGATAAGTATCCTCTTCTTTCGTAACCTCTTCCATGCCACGATAATTGGGACGTTCCTGACTGGCTATCGGAGAAAGGATGACAGCACTGGCTCCTATACGCTCCTGCTTGATGCCAGGGATAGGCAGACCAAGCACCGCACGACAGTGCAATTCAAACTCATTCAGATTCTGGGTTCCGGCCAGGGTTACCATACCCGTATCGTGCGGACGTGGAGAGAGTTCGGAGAAATAGACACCGTTCTCATGGCTGAGAAAGAATTCCACTCCCCACAATCCGGCACCGGTCAAGGCACGGGTCACTTTCTCTGCCATATCCTGCGCCTCCCTTAGATGGGCAGGGTCAATATGGGCAGGCTGGAAGCTTTCACGATAGTCCCCACCCTTCTGTACATGGCCGATAGGCGGGCAGAACAAGGTCGGACCATTCTTCTGTGTTACGGTGAGCAGTGTTATCTCACTGTCGAACTTGATGAACTCTTCAATGATAAGTTCTTTGATGTCTCCACGGCTACCATTACAGCCATACTCCCAGGCATGCTCCAGTTCGTCGGCACTCTTTACGAGAGACTGGCCTTTACCGGAAGAGGACATCAGCGGTTTCACCACACACGGGAAACCTATCTTTTCAGCAGCAGCTTTCAGTTCATCCAAAGATTTGGCATAAAAATATTTAGCAGTCTTCAATCCCAGCTCTTTAGCTGCAAGGTCACGTATGGCTTTACGGTTCATGGTAAAGTTCACGGCGCGTGCACTGGGCACTACCTGAATGCCTTCTTTCTCGAAATCATACAGACGTTCCGTACGGATAGCCTCAATTTCCGGAACAATAATATCCGGCTGGTGTTTGCGTACTACACGTTCCAAAGCATCTCCATCGAGCATACTGAATACCTCACATTCATCTGCCACTTGCATGGCAGGCGCTCCAGCATACGAGTCGCAAGCAATGATATACTGGCCCTTACGTTGGGCAGAAATAACAAACTCCTTGCCCAACTCACCGGAACCTAACAATAAAATTTTTTTCATCAATTCTTTTATTTACAATTTTATATATTTACGATTTGACGACGTACGATGTACGATTAGAGTTACTTTAGACAATAAACCGCCACAAGCCAAAGCAATCCCAATCGTACATCGTAAATCGTCTAATAGTAAATCCTCTTATTGGTGTTGTTCTCTCAACAAGTCATTCACCGTCTTTACCGGATTGAATGTAGTCAGAGGCACTTCTACAAATACTGTGTTCCAATCACTCATGGCTCCGTTCCACAAACCGGGAAGTTCAAGCGCCTTCAGGTCCTTGCCGTTCTTGGACTTATAAGAGATGAAGCCTGTCGCTTTATCCACATACTTCACAAGATTGAACTTATGTCCTTTATAGTCACGTACGGCGCAAACCAAATCCACCGGATTGAAATGGGTACCTTTTTCAAACATTTCCTTCTTTTCCGGGTCGCCCATATCAATCTGCGAACTTTCCAGAATCTGCAGAGAGATAGTACCGTCACTGTTGTATGCCAGGAACGGACCTCCGCCCGGTTCGCCTACGTTCTTCACCATACCGCAAACACGCATCGGACGGTTCAGCTTCTCTTTCAGATATATAACCAACTCGGCATCTTCCAGATTCTTTGTCTCCGGATTCTTGCAATAGAGTTGTTTCTGCAGGAATTGCAGAACTTCAAGAATTTGCTCGTGTGTATACTTCCCGCTGTCAAGCAACTGCAGATAAGCAAACGCTCTCTGCTGTAACGCTACCAGCACACCGGCAATCAGTTTCTTATATAATACGGTGTCACCTTTCAGCTTGTCGGGTACCACATTGTCTATATTCTTTATGAAGATAATATCCGCATCAAGGTCATTCAAGTTTTCAATCAAGGCGCCATGACCGCCGGGACGGAACAACAATTTGCCATTGTCGCGGAAGGGTTTGTTTTCCATATCGGCGGCAATGGTATCGGTGCTCGGCTTCTGTTCCGAAAAAGAGATGTTATAATCCACCCCATACTTCTTTGCATAAGCGGCAGCCTTTTCGTCTACCAAAGCCTTGAACAAGGCACGATGTTCGGGCGAAACCGTGAAATGCACATTCACCTTACCGTTCTTATTGGCAGCATACAATGCTCCTTCTACCAAGTGCTCTTCCAGCGGCGTGCGGCTACCGTCTTCATACTTATGGAACTTAAGCAATCCTTTGGGCAGAGCACCATAGTTCAGTCCGGCCCCTTCGAGTAAGGCAGCAACAACCGCCTTGTAGTTTCCAGCGGCAACCAAAGTCGGTATATCCTTTCCGGCAGTCCTCTGGCAAGCGGTATTCAAGTCATCATAGAAGGCAAACTTCTCTATTTTCTCAAAGAAAGTCTTTTCAAAGTTTGTCTGGGGAGAGTCATAGTCTGCCCCGAGAAATTCAAACAAGTTCTTGAACATACGGCTGGCAGCACCCGAAGCAGGCACAAACTTCACCACCACTTTATCGGTTTGTGTATATGCCTCCCAGGCATCCAGGTATTTCTTCTGTTCATCCGTATCCGGAGCCAGTATACCCTTTTCTACAGAAGCGGCGGCAGACAGCTTCAAGTATGGAAAACCTTTTTCGAAACAAGCCAACTGTTCGGCTATTTGTTCTTCGGAGATGCCTTTATTTTCGAGCAACTCTTTGTCTTGCGGTGTTATCATAATATCTTGTTTTATTAATTCATGCCCAAAAATACAAAAAAAGCAGAACTGCCGTCAAGAAAATGAAGAAAAAACTTACCTTTGAAGCATAAAATACGGACGATTATGGAAACTGATGAATTTTTCACTATCAAAGAGAAAGATTTACTCTTCTCGCTCTACCGCAAACTGTTGCAACTTTCCGGAGAAACCCTCCAGAAGGGGGACTGCAAAAAGCTGAAAACACATCTTGTCAATACTATACAGAACAACCGTATCCAGCGTGATATATTCGGTTTGAATCCCGTCATCAAAGATATGCAGACGGCTGTCATTGTAGCGGAAGAAATCGGAATGAAGCGTGCTTCTATCCTGGGGCTCATGCTGCACGACTCCGTGCGCTGCGGCACTTGCACCGCTCTGGAAGTGGAGCAAATCTATGGCGAGGATGTGGCAGGCATCATCCGGGGATTGATACGTGTAAACGAACTTTATTCCAAAAGCCCTACCATCGAGTCCGAGAATTTCCGCAACTTGTTGCTGACTTTCGCCGAAGACATGCGTGTCATTCTCATCATGATTGCCGACCGCGTAAACATCATGCGGCAGATAAAGGATTGCAAGAACGATGAAGCCCGTCGGCAGGTAGCCAACGAAGCGGCTTATCTCTATGCGCCCCTTGCCCATAAGCTGGGTCTGTACAAATTGAAGTCGGAACTGGAAGACCTCTCATTGAAATATACAGAAAAGGAAGTTTACTACCATATCAAGGAAAAACTGAATGAGACCAAGGCATCGCGTGACAAGTACATTGCCGCCTTCATTGCACCGGTACAGAAGAAGCTCGAAGAAGCCGGACTGAAGTTCCATATTAAAGGACGCACCAAGTCCATCCACTCCATCTACCAGAAAATGAAGAAGCAGAAATGCCCCTTCGAAGGCGTGTATGACCTGTTCGCCATCCGCGTCATCCTGGACTCTTGCCTGGAAAAGGAGAAACTGGAATGTTGGCAGGCCTACTCCATCGTAACAGATATGTACCAGCCTAACCCGAAAAGGCTACGCGACTGGCTGTCCGTACCTAAAAGCAACGGATATGAATCACTGCACATCACCGTGATGGGCCCCGAAGGCAAATGGGTGGAAGTACAAATACGTACCGAACGCATGGATGATATTGCCGAACGAGGCCTGGCCGCCCATTGGCGATACAAAGGAGTGAAAGGTGAATCTGGTCTTGACGAATGGCTGACTTCCGTACGCGAAGCCTTAGAGAGCTCGGACAGCAACGGACTGGAAACGATGGACCAGTTCAAACTGGATTTGTACGAAGACGAGGTATTTGTATTTACCCCCAAAGGTGATTTGTTCAAACTTGCCAAAGGCTCCACCGTGCTCGATTTTGCGTTCCACATCCATAGCAAACTGGGCTGCAAATGTATCGGTGCAAAAGTGAACGGCAAGAATGTACAGCTGAAGCAAATGCTGCATAGCGGTGACCAGGTGGAGATAATGACATCGAATACGCAGACGCCCAAGCAGGACTGGCTGAACATCGTAACCACCTCCAAGGCACGCACCAAAATACGCCAGGCATTGAAGGAAATGGCTGCACGCCAGCACGCCTTCGCTAAGGAAACCCTGGAACGCAAGTTCAAGAACCGGAAGATAGAGTATGATGAAGGAACCATGATGCGCCTCATCAAGCGCCTCGGTTTCAAGATAGTGACCGACTTCTATCAAGCCATAGCCGATGA
Source organism: Bacteroides uniformis (assembly GCF_025147485.1). Lineage (NCBI taxonomy): Bacteria > Pseudomonadati > Bacteroidota > Bacteroidia > Bacteroidales > Bacteroidaceae > Bacteroides > Bacteroides uniformis. Next base: position 3,754,429 of record NZ_CP102263.1, read on the forward strand.
AGAACTGGATGTCAACGAGATTATAGACAAATACCAGGAACAGCAAAGACGGGAAAATGATACGCGCGACGATATTGTCTACCGCAGTGCTGAAGGCTATAACCTTCAACAAGGCATACCGGAAGAGATAGGTACCAAAGAAGATGTACTGGTCATTGATCAAAATCTGAAAGGATTGGATTTCAAGTTGGCACGCTGCTGCAATCCCATCTATGGAGATGATGTATTCGGCTTTGTCAGTGTGACGGGAGGTATCAAGATACACCGTTGCGATTGTCCCAATGCCAGTGATTTGCACTCACGTTTCGGCTACCGTATCGTGAAGGCACGCTGGGCCGGAAAGTCACAAGGTACACAGTACCCCATCACCCTGCGCGTAGTGGGACACGATGACATCGGCATCGTGACCAACATCACTTCCATCATTTCCAAAGAAACGGGTATTACTTTGAGAAGCATCGGCATTGACTCGCATGACGGGCTGTTCTCCGGAACACTAACCATCATGGTGAGCGATACGGGACATCTGGAAGCACTTGTCAAGAAACTGAGAACAGTAAAGGGAGTGAAACAGGTTTCAAGGAATTAAGCAACAACTATAATCCATGAAGTACGACTTTAAAAAGCAGTTGCGCAGTTTCGGATATGCCTGGAAAGGTATCCGGTGTTGCATAGGAAAAGAACAGAACCTGAGCTTCCATCTGATAGCTACGGCTGTGGTAGTCATTGCAGGATTCGTTTTAGGCATTACCCGCATGGAGTGGATGATAATCATTCTCTGCATCGGAGTGGTGATAGCAGCCGAACTGTTCAATACCGCCATTGAGAAGCTGGTCGACCTGGTGTCTCCCCAACAGCATCCCGTGGCAGGGCAAGTAAAAGACATAGCCGCCGGAGCAGTACTGGTATGTGCTGCAACGGCGGCCATTATAGGATTGATTGTATTTATCCCTTACCTCACCCGCTTCTTCTTATAATAAGGATAGGTCAGCAGTACAAAGAAAAATACGGCAAGCATAGCAGCAACAGACGCCACATGGTATATCTGCGCTTTGTCCATCAGGTGGCAAGCCACAGTCATGCCCACCAGCAGCCCTGCCTCCATAGACAAATGACAAGTGGTGTTTGCCGTTCCACGCTGGCAATGGTGCGACAGCTTGACGAACATCTTCATGAACGGGACTGTAATGAACACCAATACAGCCAATGCCGCCAATGACCAGTAATCGCCCACAAACATCAGTGGCAGCAACGCTCCCGGTACAAAAGCAATCAGTAGCATATTGATGGCAGGTATCCATGCACGCGGCAATAAGAAGCGGTCCATATTGCACAACGACACGCCTATCGGAGCACGGAAAGCCACATATACCCTCGATGCGAAAAATATGCTAGCCAGTCCGGCCGCTACGGACAGATAGGTCACCATACGGAAACCATACATCTTATACATTCCAATGCCCAACACAACACCCACCAGCATGCCCAAGCGTGCAGCCCATGCATATACCATGTTTCCTGCGCTGCGGCGCGCGGAAGTCGTTATGTCGATGGCCACCGTAATGCCCGCTGTGGTTGCCAGCCCGAAACATGCTCCCTGCACAGCGGCAAGCAGCAGAAATTTCGTATAACCATCCACAAAGGCATATCCCAGAACAGCCGCCAGCATAATGAGTGCGGAGTAAAGGAGCACGTGTTTCCTTTTATATTCATCGACCAGATAGGCATGGAAAGGACCGACAGCAAACATGGCCACCACAAAGACCAGAAACATGCTGCCCGCCTGCCCGACGGAAACACCCAACTGCTCTCCCATCACAAAAGGAAGCAAAGGGAAAAGCATATAGACGGATATGAACAGCAACAGATTTGCCGTACACATCCGCCAAAAATTGAGTGTCATGAGTTTGTTAGTACTGTTCTTTCTCATTCGGGAAATCTAAATTCTTCACATCGGATACATAACGGCTGATGGCATCCGTCATCACTGTATGCAGGTCGGCATAGCGACGCAGGAAACGGGGACGAAAACCGTTATTCATACCCAGCATATCCTGAACCACCAACACCTGGCCGTCCACATCGCCACCGGCACCGATGCCTATAACGGGTATAGTCAGCTCGCTTGCCACGCGGGCAGCCAATGCGGCAGGAATCTTCTCCAATACCAGTCCGAAGCATCCGGCTTCTTCCAGCAAATGCGCATCGCGTACCAGTTTCTCGGCTTCGGCATCATCCTTGGCACGGACCGTATATGTTCCATACTTGTTGATGGATTGGGGCATCAGTCCGAGATGTCCCATGATGGGAATACCGGCGCTGAGGATACGCTTCACCGTACCGATGATTTCCTCGCCTCCCTCCAGTTTGAGGGCGTCGGCATGGCTTTCTTTCATAATACGGATAGCGGAAGCCAATCCCTCCAGTTCGTTGCCCTGATAAGAGCCGAAAGGCATGTCGACAATGACCATGGCACGCTTCACACCGCGAACCACGGATTTGCCATGATAAATCATCTGGTCGAGCGTGATGGGAAGCGTGGTGACATTGCCTGCCATTACATTGGAAGCGGAATCTCCCACCAGAATCACGTCTACCCCGGCACCGTCCACAATCTGCGCCATAGTATAGTCGTATGATGTCAACATTGATATTTTTTCGCCTCTCTGTTTCATTTCGATAAGGCGATGTGTAGTCACTTTACGAGTGTCGTCTGAAATATAACCCATGATAGTATTTACAATTTGGCAATTTACAATTTACAATTACTCAATTTAATTTTCGGCGCAAAGGTAATCCTTTTTCTGATTACTTGTGCAATTGAGTTAATTTATCGTAAGTGAATCCCTGAAAGTCATCCAATACATAATGACACAACGGAGCTATGTCTTCACGGGAATTGGTGGTTGCCAACCCTATAACGGTAGCTCCTGAAGCCATGCCGGCTTTCAGCCCGTTGAAAGAATCCTCGAATACATATGTGGTGTCGGGAGTTGTGCCGAAAACCTCCATACCCAACAGAAAACAATCCGGTGCAGGCTTGGAAGCCGTAAACATCTCGGCCGTAAGGATACGGTCGAAAAGAGTCTTTATTTCGGGATGAACCCGATAGACAGCTGCCATCTTCGCTTCGTTGGAGCTGGTCACTACGGCAGTCTTCACCCCATTCCGGTGTAGGTCGGCAATGAAGTCAAGCACTCCGGGAATAAAGTCGAATGACATTTCCTGTTCAAAGCGGTTCAGCCGTTCGGTAATTTCGGCTTGTTCCTTCGCCATACCCGGAAAAAAGGTATCATAAATATAGACCAGCGTCTGGCCCTTCACCCTGCCTTCAATATCATCCATACCCAAATACTGCTTTCCCATTTCATGCCAGAAGTGACTGTACTGTGTTTCCGTGTCTACCACCACGCCGTCAAAATCAAAAAGTACGGCGGTTGCTTTTGTTGTGTCCATAAACTTTCTTTTACCTAAATCTGTTAATACCAAAACATTATAGCGTACAAAGGTGGGAATAATCTGCGAATCAAACAAATATTTTATACCTTTGTGCTCCTTAATTGACTCATATCAAATGAACAACGCGCATATATTAGGAACCGAACGTATTGGCAAACTGCTTGTGCAGTACTCCATTCCGGCCATTATAGGCATGACGATTACTTCGTTGTACAACATCATCGACAGCATTTTCATCGGTCATGGCGTAGGTCCTATGGGCATTGCCGGACTCGCCATTACTTTCCCTCTGATGAATCTGGTCGTGGCTTTCTGTACGATGGTATCGGCAGGTGGCTCCACCATTTCGTCCATCCGGTTGGGACAGAAAGACCTGGACGGAGCAACGGAAGTATTGGGAAACACACTGATGTTCTGCCTGGTCAACGCATTCATATTCGGCAGTGTTTCATTCATCTTTCTGGATGACATCCTGCGCTTCTTCGGTGCCAGCAATGATACGTTGCCATATGCCCGCGACTTTATGCAGGTGATATTACTGGGTACCCCCGTCACTTATACCATGATTGGCCTAAACAATATCATGCGTGCCACGGGATATCCCAAGAAAGCGATGCTCACGTCTATGGTAACGGTAGTCTGCAACATAATCCTCGCTCCCATTTTCATCTTCCAATTTGACTGGGGAATACGGGGAGCTGCAACGGCAACGGTCATCTCGCAGTTCATCGGCATGGTGTGGGTAGTGAGCCATTTCCTGCAAAAGACAAGTGTGGTACGTCTGCAACGGGGGTTCTGGAAGATGAAGAAACGTATCATCAGTAGTATATTATCCATCGGTATGTCACCGTTCCTGATGAACGTCACGGCATGTGTCATTGTGATTATCGTAAACAACAGCCTCCAACAGTACGGAGGCGATATGGCCATCGGGGCATATGGCATTATCAACCGACTGCTGGTACTCTATGTAATGATTGTATTGGGGCTGACGATGGGAATGCAACCGATTGTAGGCTATAACTTCGGTGCGCAAAAGCACGACCGTGTGAAGGCTACCCTGCGCCTGACCATCATTGCCGGAGTATGTATCACCAGTACCGGCTTCCTTATCTGCGAATTGTTCCCCCATGCCATATCTGCCATCTTTACCAGTGATGAAGAGTTGATAGATATTGCTTCCAGAGGCGTACGCATTGCCGTAGCCATATTCCCGCTGGTAGGCGCACAGATTGTCATTGGCAATTTCTTCCAAAGCATCGGGAAAGCGAAAATCAGCATCTTCTTATCGCTGACACGCCAATTACTGTATCTGTTGCCGGGACTACTGATATTCCCACATTACTTTGGGCTGGACGGCATCTGGATATGTATGCCGGTATCGGACTTCTTTGCTTTTGTAACGGCAGCGGTGGCATTGTGGATATATGTAAAGAGATTACCCACAGGAATTACCGAAAAAGCGAGGTGAAAGTGATTTATTCTACTGCAAATATTGCATTTTATGTTATAACAAATAAATTGTTCGAAAATATATCATTCATTCAGCCCAAACACATCATCTATTCGCCCCAAACAGATGGTCTGTCTACCCCAAACGCATGATGTATGTTGCGGCAACTTTATTCGCTCTTGATGCTCTTTACCGGATTTTCATTGGCAATGCACCATGCCTTCAACACCACGGTAGCAACGATAAACAACAGCAACAGACAACCTACAAGAATATATCCGCCTATAGGGAATGGCACAACATCAGAGAACTGGCTCGCCCAAAGCTTTCCGGCCCGGCATGCTCCCCCAATACCTATGGCGACAGACGGAATGGCCAGCCAAAGCACATCTCTTGACAATAACAGCAAAATACTTTCCGTCTCCGCTCCATTCACTTTACGAATGGCAATCTCTTTTGAACGCAGGCGGATTTCATCATTCACATAGCCTATCAGTCCCATCAGAATGATAAAGAGTATGGTCAATGAAACCAGCAGGGTAACATCACGAAATACCCGTACAGACTCGGCATAACTGCGCATTTCCTGCTCCACCGAACGGAATACGAGGCTTTTCTGAGGATAAATCCGATGCATCTCTTCATTGAGGCGGGCGAGATTTTCATCCAATGGCTCTTTGAGGCGAACATGCAGGGTGGCAGCTGTCTTCCCCGTCCATTCCACCATCACCGGCAAATTATCGTTGGGCATATCGGCAAAACTGAAACTGTCTAACAGCCCGACAACAGTGCCATAATCATTCACCCGCTTGCCTATGGGGCTGTCTGTCCAATTCATCTTCTCATAAAAGACACTGTTGACAAGCAACTGACCTTCTCCCGTCAAGTTATGCCCCTCTTTCAGTCTCAGACCAATGAAAGGAAGAAAATCACTGTCGAACCAAGTATTACGAGGATAGAAAAGCTCGTTACCCTGATTGTCAAGAATTGGCTGGTTAGAACCGAACCACAATATAGGGCGTTCTGCCGAAGCAACCCCTTCCACATAAGGCAAACTGCCGACAAGACTACGCAGGCTATTGCCATCCACTTCCCGCTGGGTGGTATATGCCACACGTTCAGGACGCCAACCACGGTCACGCGTCGTTACATAACTGTACTGTGAAACGACCATCAGCATCATCCCCAGAATGAATGCCGCTCCGATGAACTGAACAAAAAGCAGTACCCGTTTCCAGCCACGACGCCCGGAAGTGTAGCGGCGGAACACTTGTGTCACCGGAATACGAGCGAAAAGCATGGCAGGCAGGCAACCACCTAAAATAAACAGTAACAGTATCACCGACAATGGTGCCCAAAGATTCTGCCAGTCAAAAAGAGCACTGAGAGGTACAGCTGCCAATTCTTCCATTTTTTCGTGGAAAATATACACCAGCAGTCCAATGAGCAGCAAGGCAAGCCCTACTACTATAGCAGTCTCTACCATGAACATGGAAAAGATGCTACTTCCCGAAGCACCGCTGCATTTGTGTACACCGATGGCCTTGGCACGCTGTGTCAGCGAAGCCACGGAAACGAGTACATAATTCAATGCGGTCGTAAAAAGCAGCACGATACCCAGGAAGAACATAATCCAAATCATCTTCCGTACTTGAGGAGTCTCGACATGCAGATTATGGATAGGGACAATACGTACGCTCAATTCTAAACCACTTTCCGGTGGAATATGACGGGCAATAGCTATGGACATACGCTCATTCAGCCAATCAGCATCCTGCGGACTGCGCAGCCTGAGATAACCGTCGTAGTTTCCGCCGCTCTGCCAACCCAGGTCCCACTTCAGATGCCGCCCTATAGTAGGAAAGGAAATGATTGCCTCTGGACGCCTCTCCAAAGAAGTGTTCAACGGAATATCGGCAAAGATACCCTTCACGAGCAGTGTAGTCTGATATCCCCAAAAATCATAACGCAGTGTTTTCCCTATCGGATTTTCGTCACCGAAGGCCTCCTTTGCTGACTTGGCGGAAAGGAATACGACATCCGGACCCGCCAAATCCTGTGGATTGCCTTCTATCATCTCCAAACCGAGTACAGAAAAATAAAGTGTATCTGCCATCACCGTGGACATATCTAATTGGCGCTCACCCAACTGGAAACTATTATCAAAAAGAGAACAGCTCACTGTGCTACTTTCCACTTGTTCCGGAAACTCTTCGGCAATGGCAGCCGGAATCGGAATGATGGTAAAGCGACTTTCGTTACCTTCCAACACTCCATTTTTCAACCAACCCGTCTTCACAATATAAAGGTTATCCGAATCATGATAAAAGTTATCAAAACTCAACTCGAATGCAATCCGTGCAAATAGAAATACAGACATCAGCAGTCCCAATGCCAAAGATACAATCTTAATGGCATTGGAACCTTGCTTGTGCAACAAGCTTTGTAATGTATAATAAATGTGCCGCCTCATAATTTCCTGAAGTTATTCTTTATTCACTCTTGATACTGTCTACCGGATTCTCATTGGCAATCCGCCATGCCTTGAATACTACACAACCGATGATGAGCAATAGTACAATGCATGCAATAAGCAAGAATCCGCAGATACCAAAATCCACTCCCTCCACAAACTGCTCTATCCAGACACCGCCTATATACCAGGCTCCCAGCCCTCCAAGAAAAACGGCCGGCAAGGATATCCAGAATATATCCTTCGAGAAAAGCCGGAGAATGGATGACGCTTCCGCACCATTCACTTTACGGATGGCAATTTCCTTGCTGCGGCGTTGTATCTCGTCATTGATGTAGCCAATCAACCCCATTAACGTAACAAAAAGGATGGTTATGGCAGCCAGTAAAGCTGCATTACGGAAATCCGTGACGGTACTGTTCTGGTCGTCAATGACCTTTTGGAACGAGGAAAATACAATGTCACGGGTGGGAAACAGCTTTTCCATGTCTTCGTTCAAACGCTTGAGGTTATCGTCAAAAGGCTCTTTCAGACGTAATTGGATGTTTCCGGAAAATCGGTCAAGATAAGTTGCATACATAGGTTGCACCACCACATAAGCGGCATTGGATGTAGCAAAGTCTTTCAGTACACCTACAATATTGCCCGCTATGCGATCGCCGTTGCGCACTTGCCTGCCTATCGGTTTATCTTCCCAATGCATCATTTTCAAAAATGTTTCATTGACCAATATCTGCCCAGGGGCATCCATATTCTTGCCTTCCGCAAATTCCAACTTCATAAACGGGGCATAGTCCTTGCCAAATTCCACCCAACGCATGCTCATCCACTGCCCGTTATCAGTCGTAACCCCTTCTCCGCTCAATCCGTCTGTAAGAAGATTACCGCTACAAGCTCCATCTTCCACATAAGGCAAAGAAAGCATCACACTACGATTTGCATCGCTTTCCGCATCCGAGTCAAAGGATACGCCCGAAGCATAAGCCACCCGGTGGTAATCGAATCCACGTTCTTTATTGGTGATGTAATGGCTCTGCATAAGCACCAGCCCCAACAAGCCGAAAATAAAAGAGGTACCGGCAAACTGCACAAACAAGAGCGGACGTTTCCAGCCTTTCTTGCCTTCGGTATACCGGCGGAAAACCTGCGTCACCGGAATGCGGGCAAAAAGCTGCCCGGGCAACATGCCGCCTATCATAAACAAAATGACTATCACTGAAAGCGGTGCCCAAATGTTTTCCCAAGAGAAAAGACCGGCAAGACTAACGTCGAGCATGTCCTCCAACGGCTCACGGAAATTAAATAGAAGCAGCGCTACAAGCAGCAAGGAAGAAAGCATGATGACTCCGGTCTCCCATAAGAACATACCGAAAATAGTTCCCGTATTTGCCCCACTACATTTATGTACGCCTATAGCTTTGGCACGACGGTTCATGGCTGAGATGGAAATAAGCACATAATTCATCGCCACAATAAAAAGTATGGCGGTTCCCAGCGTCAACAGAATCCATACCATACGCATGGTACTGATACCAAATTCCATACGGTAGTCCTTTATCGGAACCAGACTGATAAACACATCATCGCTCTTGCGCACCTGCTCGGCAAGTTTCTCTATTCGGGTGTTCACATCGTCCAGTTGCACCCCCGGGCGCAGACGGACAAAGGACATATAGCTGTCTCCACCTCCCCATCCCCAGTATCCCCAATGATGCTTGAAGGAGGTAGCCAGAGACATCACGACACCACTTCCATAGAAACTGGAGTTTTCGGGGAAATCTTCAAAAATGCCCTTCACGGTCATTGACATCTGTTTGTTATAGACCACCGTCTGCCCGATGGGATTCTTATCGGCAAACATGCTGCCGGCCAGCTCCCTGCTGATGAAGACCACCTCCGGATTATTCAGCTCGCGAGGGTCTCCACTGACAACATCAATGCCCATAGTGGCAAAGAAACAAGAATCGGCCGTCATGGCATTGGTCTGGAAACGGCGTTCATTGGCAAACCAAGCCGAATTGCTCCACCATTGCTGGGTGACGGTAACACTCTCCACCTCGTCAGGCAGGTTTTCGGCAATGGTACCAGCCACCGGTCCAAGAGTTATATGCGAAGGATGATACTCGTTGTTGTAATACCATACTGTTTTGACAAGACACAAACGTTCATGGTCCTTGTAGCAGGTATCATAATTGAGCTCGAATGCCTGACGGGAAAAAATGAGGATACTGACTGCCAACCCCAGTCCCAAGGAAATAATCTTGATGAGGTTGGAGCCTTTTCCTCGTATCAGTGTCTGAAGAGTGTAATATAGTTGTCTCATGGAAGTTGTTTTAAAAGTCTGTTACAAATCCTGCGCTGCCACACTTGCCACCACACTACCGTCGAAAAGATGTATCGTGCGGTGTGCAAACGAGGCGTCGTGCTGGCTGTGGGTCACCATAATAATCGTAGTACCCTCTTTATTCAGTTCTGTCAACAGATTCATCACCTCAGCTCCGTTCTTGGAGTCCAAGTTACCGGTAGGCTCATCGGCGAGTATCAGCTTGGGATTGGTTACGACCGCACGGGCTATCGCCACACGTTGCTGCTGACCGCCGGAAAGCTGTTGCGGGAAGTGTTTGGCACGGTGGCTGATGTTCATTCTTTTCAGTATATCCTCTACCATACGCTTACGTTCACCCGCCTTTACGCCAAGATACGTAAGGGGAAGTTCCACATTCTCGTAGACGTTCAGTTCGTCTATCAGGTTGAAGCTCTGGAACACGAATCCCAGCTTGCCCTTGCGCACACGGGTACGTTCCTTTTCCTTCAAGTCCGCTACTTCCTGACCGAGCAGCTTGTAACTGCCCTCCGTAGGATTGTCCAGCAGCCCGAGGATGTTCAGCAAGGTGGACTTGCCGCAACCGGACGGCCCCATAATGGCTACAAACTCTCCCTCCTTTACATCGAGGTTTACGTGATTCAATGCTACCGTCTCTACTTCCGAAGTACGGAATACTTTGCTGATGTTGTTAATCTCAATCATGATATTTAATGTTTTAATATTGTTTTATTCGCTCTTAATACTATTCACCGGATTCTCGTTCGCTATCCGCCAGGACTTCCAAAGTACGCAGGCTACGATAATCACCAAATTGGCCATCACTACCAGTACGTATACTGCCCAACTGATGTGAATACGCTCCGCAAACTGTTCCATCCACATTCCGTTGACATACCATGCCAATACCGTACCGATGACAACTGCCGGAGCCGCCACCACAAGTATATCCCTCGACAGCATTTCCAAGATACCGGAAGCCTCTGCCCCGTTCACTTTACGGATGGCAATCTCCTTACTGCGGCGGCGCACCTCGTCGGTGGTATACCCAATCAGCCCCATCAGCATAATGAAGAACATGGTCACTGCCGCCATCAAAGTGGCATTGCGGAATACACGGACAGAATTATAGCTGTTCTCTATCCTTTTCTCATAACCGGTAAAGTCAATGGTCTGGTCATGGAAAGCCTCGGCTACATCGTGGTTCAACTTCTGCAGATTTTCGGTAAAGGGTTCTTTCAAACGAACATGTACCGTTCCATAAAAATTCTTGTTCCCACGGGCTATGAAAGGCATCTTCTCGGTTCTGAAACTCTCTATCTGGAAATCCTTCAACTGCCCTACGACCTTGAATGTATTCCCTTCGGTATATACCGTACGGCCCACGACGTCGTCTCCCCAACGCATCATCTCGGCAAAGGTCTCGTTCACCACGACTTCCTCTTTATCGCGCGCCATACGTCCCGTCTTCATAGTCATGCCCATCAAAGCAGGAAAGTCCTCGCGCATGAAATAAGAAGAACGACAAGAGAACAGTGCCTGCCCGCTCTCACTATGAATCATCGAACCGCTATATCCGCTAATGGGCGTGCTGTTGGCGCTGGACACCGCTTCCACGTAGGGCAATCCCTTGAAGAACTGATAAGCCGCATCACGCGTCGCTTCATTATCCCAGTAGGCATTGCCTATGGCTATCTGCTTGGGATTATACCCCATATCCTTTTTCAGTACATACTGGTATTGCGACATCACCACACACATCAATCCACTAATGAATGCCACGCCTGCAAACTGGACAAACAGCAACGGACGCTTCCAGCCCTTCTTCCCCTCGGTATAGCGGCGGAACACCTGCGATACGGGAATACGCGCAAAGAGCCGGCCCGGCAATACGCCTCCCACTATAAACAGCAGAAGCACTACCGACAACGGTACCCAGATACGCTCCGGAGCCAACAAGGTGGAGAGCTTTACAACGACCGTGTCTTCCACAAAATCGCGGAAGTTGAGCATTATCAACGCCATCAGCAGCAATGCCGCCACAATGATGATACCCGTTTCCAGCAAAAACATGCTGAAAACCGTGCCACCGCTCGCACCGCTGCATTTATGTACGCCTACCGACTTGGCGCGGTAGCTCAAAGAGGAAATGGAAATCAGCACATAGTTCAACGCCGCAATGAAAAGAATGGCAAAACCAAGAATGCTCATAATGACACGCATCCGCTGCACATCATCATAATTGCGGTATGTATCACGGATGGGCTGCACAAAAGCCGTGTAACCGTACTCTTTCTTATCTTCTGCCGGGCGATATTTGTCTATCATGGCATCAATACGCGCATTGACAACAGATTTGTCGGCACCGGGACGGAAACGGATAAACTCTACCCAACTGTCTCCCCCGCTCCACGAGTAGTTATTCCAGTTGCGGCTCCACAAGGTAGGCATCGAGATAACCGCTTCCGGATTGATTGTGGCGTTCTCAGGCAAATTGGCATAGATTCCCTTCACCGTCAGGTCAAACTGATGGTCATAATTAAGCGTTTTCCCTATAGGATTCTCCTCACCGAACACTTTCCTTGCAAAGCGTTCACTCAAGAAAATAATATCCTTCTGCACCAAGTCCTTTTCGGGATTGCCGTTCAGGACGTCGATGCCCATAGTACGGAAGAACAGCGAATCGGCTGCAATCTTCCTGTCATCAAGACGCACGCTTCCATTGTAAAGGGGAGCAGATACCATAGACGTGCTCAAACTTACCGCCGACTCCACCTCTTTGGGGAAGTTCTCCAAAATGGCCCCTGCCACGGGACCGCAATTCCACTCCTGAGGCTCAAATTTCTCCCCTTTCACCGAGAATATCGACCATACCTGATACAAGTTATCATAATCCTTAAAGCAAGTGTCAAAACTCTGTTCATATGCCACGCGGGAGAAAAGCAGAATACTCATCGTCAATCCCAATCCCAAAGAAATGACCTTGATGATATTCGAACCGCGTCCCCGCAGTAAAGTCTGAATTACATAATAGATTTGTTTCATTCCGTTTATCGTTTATTAGATTTATTTTCTTGCTTTTCATATTGCAGAAAGCGTGCCAAAGAATGCACAAACCTGATTATCAGCGCATATCGTATTTCAGAAGAAGACAAAGGTGTCTAATTTTTAGACACTCCCGTCTAAAAATTAGACAGAGGCCGAATCTCTGTTCAGCCTCATAGAACAAAAAAAAGGGAAATTAGAAAAGAATCCATAAGAATGAAAACTTTACCTTTGCCCACAGTTTTCTAAAGATAGAGTATAAACGTAAAATGAAGCACCTGCACATGAAATTCCCCAAACTCTTATATCCTTCATTCCTATGCCTGCTTATAGCCGGCTGCGACATGATAGATTATCACCCTTACGATGTACACATCAGCGGTGAAACCGATGTCAATGCCCACAACATTGCCCAAATAGAGCAGAACTGCCAGAACAAGACAACAATCCGATTCGTAACAATGGGGGACTCCCAGCGCTGGTATGACGAGACCGACGACTTTGTAAGCCACCTCAACAAGCGGGACGACATAGATTTCGTCATTCATGGCGGAGACGTCAGTGACTTCGGTGTAACAGACGAGTTCCTTTGGCAACGGGACATTATGAACAAACTCAAGATACCCTATGTGGTACTTCTCGGCAATCACGACTGCCTGGGCACGGGCGAAGAGACTTATCGTGCAATATTCGGAGACCCCAATTTCTCCTTCATTGCAGGACGGGTAAAGTTTGTCTGCCTGAATACCAACGCCATCGAATTTGACTACTCCCGCCCCATTCCCGACTTCGAGTTTCTTGCCGCACAGATACGCGACCGTGAAGAGGAATTCGATAAAACCGTTGTGTCCATGCACATACGCCCGTTCTGCAACGAGTTCAACAATAATGTGGCACACGTATTCCAGCGTTACATCAAGGAATTTCCCGGACTGCAGTTCTGTACATCCGCACACGAACACCATCGCTTCGAGAAAGACCTCTTTGAAGATGGGATAATGTATTACATGAGCGACTGCATGAAGAACCGCAATTACTATATATTCACCATAACCCCCGACGGATATGAACGCGAAGTGGCATATTATTAATCACCTGGCATGCGCCGTCGTCTTCTTGTCGGTATGCTCTTTTTCTGCTTTTTCACAAGAGAGAGATACCATCTTCATCATAGAACACGATACCGTATGGATGGACCTGCAACCGGATGCCGTCATTGAAAGCCAGACCAGAGAGAACCGTTATGACCGCCGCGTACACCGCTACCGCAGGCATTGGGAGGCCTTGATTCCGACGCACACCAAAATTCAGTTTGCCGGCAATATGGGGTTGCTGTCATTCGGTACCGGATGGGATTACGGCAGAAGAAACCAATGGGAAACAGACGTATTCTTCGGAGTATTGCCCAAATATGACTCCAAACGTACCAAGCTGACATTCACCGTCAAGCAGAACTACCTTCCCTGGAGCCTGCAAATAAAACAGAGCCGTTTTTCTGTAGAACCGCTGGCTTGCGGTATGTATCTGAACACGGTATTCGGCGATGAATTCTGGGTCAATGAACCGGAACGCTACCCTAAAGGATATTATGGTTTCTCCTCTAAGGTACGCATCCATGCATTCTTAGGACAGCGCATCACTTACGACATCGACCCGCAACGACGGTTCACGGCCAAAGAAATCACTTTCTTCTATGAAATAAGTACATGTGACCTATATGTAGTCAGCGCCTTCACCAACAAGTATCTGAAACCCAAGGATTATCTGAGCTTGTCATTTGGCATCAAACTGCAACTGCTATAAATTTTTTCAGTACCGCCATGAGCTCTTACTGAAGTTGCTACAAACTAATTTCTGTTTTACTTAAATCTATTCGTCCCACAATCGTTATATTATCGTCCGACAGCTGTTGAATTATCGTCCAACAGTTATCGGACGATAATTCAACAGCTGTCGGACGATTAATTCTTAGTAAGCAAAAATATAGAATAAAGCATATAATACAGATAAATCATTAACTTTGCCTGCAGAAAACAGAAATAGTTTATGGCAAAAAAAAATGGAAACATCCTGATTGTCGATGATAACCGAGGCGTACTTACCGCCTTGCAGCTTTTGTTAAAGCCATATTTTGAAGGGATAATCACACTTCCCTCTCCCGTAACCCTGCCCAGCGTATTGCGAGAAAGGTCATGGCAAGTGGTTCTTCTTGACATGAACTTCACCTCGGGCATCAATACCGGCAACGAGGGACTATACTGGCTCCATGAAATAAAGAAGCAATGTCCCACCCTGCCCGTAGTGCTGTTTACCGCCTATGCCGACATTGACCTTGCCGTACGGGGAATCAAGGAAGGAGCCACAGACTTCGTCGTAAAACCCTGGAACAACCAGAAACTGGTGGAAACCTTACTGAATGCCGTATCAGCTTCTGAAACAAAATCTCCGGCCAACGGCCCAAATGCCGGACGTACGGCAGAAAGCAGCCACCTGTTTGCAGATACCCGCAACATGTATTGGGGAAACAGCCCCGCCATGCAGCAGCTCCGCCTTTTGGTGGAAAAAGTGGCCTCTACCGATGCCAATATCCTTATTACGGGCGAGAACGGTACCGGTAAAGAGATGCTGGCACGCGAAATTCACTCCCTTTCACCGCGCAACCGGCAGGAGATGGTAAGTGTGGATATGGGTGCAGTCACCGAAAGCCTTTTCGAGAGCGAACTGTTCGGCCACATGAAAGGCTCTTTCACCGATGCCCATGCCGACCGTGCCGGCAAGTTCGAAGCAGCCAGCCGCAGCACCCTCTTTCTCGATGAAATAGGCAATCTCCCCTACCATCTGCAAGCCAAACTGCTGACCGCCATCCAACGACGCAGCATTGTCCGTGTAGGCAGCAACACTCCCATTCCCGTAGACATACGGCTGATTTGCGCTACAAACCGCAATCTGCCCGAGATGGTGGCAAAAGGCGAATTCCGCGAGGACTTGCTGTACCGCATCAACACGATACATCTCGAGATACCTTCGTTGCGCGAGCGGCCCGAAGACATCATCCCCCTTGCAGAGCTTTTCATCGCCCGCTTCTGCAAGCAATATGACAAGCCCCCCGTCCGCCTGACGGACGGCGCTTGCGAGAAACTTACGCTCCACCCCTGGTACGGCAATATCCGCGAACTGGAACATGCCATCGAAAAAGCCATTATTATCTGTGACAACGAAACCCTTCCCGCAGAACTGTTCCAGCTGGCACGGCGAACCGGCACTCCCGAAGCAGCCGCATCCACGCTCGAAGAAATGGAAATGCAGATGATACGGAAGACGCTCGACAAATGTAGCGGAAATCTCTCTGCCGTCGCCGCACAGCTGGGTATCACCCGCCAGACGTTGTACAACAAAATGAAGAAGTATGGCCTTTAATTATTCATTCCGCGTTGCCGTCAGTCTGGCAGTAGCGCTCCTTGCAGGGGTGATGTGGACTGTCGACGTATTCTGGGGCGCGTTCTGCACTGCGCTGCTTCCCATAGCCTTGTACTGGCAGCAGAAGCTATACCGCCATCATGTGCGGAAAGTGCTTTTCATGCTCGACGCCATTGAAAACAACGACAATGCCATCCACTTCTCCGAAACGGAAAACACTGCCGACGCACGACTCGTGAACCGTGCATTGAACCGGGTTGCCCATATACTTTATAATGTGAAAAGTGAAACAGCCCAGCAAGAAAAGTACTACGAACTCATCCTGGACTGCGTGAATACCGGCATCCTCGTGCTGAACGACAATGGTGCCGTATATCAGAAAAACAGCGAAGCCCTCCGTTTGCTGGGCCTCAATGTCTTTACCCACGTCAGCCAGCTGAACCGCGTGGACCCGCGTCTTTCGTCCCTTCTTGCCAATTGCCGCCCGGGAGACAAATTGCAAATGCCTTTCAACAACGAGCGAGGCACTGTCAACATGTCTGTCCGCGTCAGCGACATCACAGTCCGTAAAGAACATCTGCGCATCCTCGCCTTGAACGACATCAACAACGAGCTGGATGAAAAGGAAATAGATTCCTGGATTAGGCTTACCCGCGTACTGACGCACGAAATAATGAATGCCGTCACTCCCATAACCTCCCTGAGCGATACACTGCTGGGACTGACCGAAGCGCAAGTTTCCAAAGAAGAAATCAGAAACGGCCTGCAGACTATCAGCAGTACAGGCAAGGGCCTGCTCTCTTTTGTGGAATCATACCGGAAATTCACCCGTATTCCCACCCCCGAACCATCCTTGTTCTACGTAAAAAGCTTTATCGAGCGGATGGTCGAACTCGCCCGTCACCAGCACCCCGATGTCCGGGTCACCTTTCATACGGACATCGCGCCAAGCGACCTTATTCTATATGCCGATGAAAACCTGGTATCACAAGTGGTCATCAACCTACTGAAAAATGCCATACAAGCCATCGAATCGGATAAAAATACAGATAAAGAAGGACATATCAACATACGTGCCTACTGCAACGAAGCGGAAGCCATACTGATAGAAATTTCCAACAACGGACCTGCCATTCCCAATGACATTGCCGAACACATATTTATCCCCTTCTTTACGACCAAAGAGGGCGGAAGCGGTATTGGATTGAGTATTTCCCGGCAAATAATGAGGCTTTCCGGCGGAAATTTATCCTTATTGCCTGGTAAAGAAACCACCTTTATTTTAAAATTCAATTGAACTATTTTAGATTTGTATTTGTTAAACACATTGCATATCTTTGTACTATTAGACATAAGAAACATCACATTTCAAACTATATAGCATAGAATTTATGATATTTACAGCAGGAAACATACTACTTATAGGTTCCATATTACTTTTCGTCAGCATCATTGTCGGCAAGACCGGCTACCGTTTCGGAGTGCCTGCGTTATTGCTTTTCCTTGTCGTCGGTATGCTGTTCGGCAGTGACGGATTGGGATTGCAGTTCCACAACGCCAAGGAAGCACAGTTCATCGGCATGGTTGCACTCAGCATCATTCTGTTCTCCGGTGGCATGGACACCAAGTTTACGGAGATAAAGCCCATATTGACTCCCGGCATTGTTTTGTCAACTGCAGGAGTGCTGCTCACGGCCCTCTTTACCGGATTATTTATCTGGTGGCTGTCCGGCATGAGCTGGACCAACATCCACCTGCCGTTGATAACCTCCCTTTTGCTTGCATCCACCATGTCATCTACCGACTCAGCCTCTGTATTCGCCATTCTGCGTTCACAAAAAATGAACCTGAAGCATAATCTGCGCCCCATGCTGGAACTGGAAAGCGGTAGTAACGACCCGATGGCATATATGCTGACAATCGTGCTGATTCAATTCATCCAGTCCTCCGGAATGGGAGTTCCCCAGATATTGGGCTCTTTTGCCATACAGTTCATTGTCGGTGCCGCAACCGGTTATTTCCTCGGAAAGCTGGCCATCCTTATGCTGAACCGGCTGAATATAGACAACCAGGCACTCTATCCTATCCTGTTGCTGTCCTTTGTATTCTTCACCTTCTCCATCACCGACCTGCTGAAAGGCAACGGTTACCTGGCCGTGTATATCGCCGGAATGATGGTAGGCAATAACAAAATCATGCACCGGAAAGAGATTTATACTTTTATGGACGGACTGACCTGGCTTTTCCAAATCATCATGTTCCTCTGCCTCGGTCTGCTTGTCAACCCCCATGAGATGCTGGAAGTTGCAGTCGTGGCATTGCTCATCGGCGTATTCATGATTGTCGTGGGACGTCCTCTCAGCGTTTTTCTTTGCCTGCTGCCTTTTGGCAAGAGAATCACCCTCAAGTCACGGCTATTCGTATCGTGGGTAGGATTACGTGGCGCAGTACCCATTATCTTTGCCACCTATCCCGTGGTGGCTAATGTGCCCGGTGCCCATGTCATCTTCAACATCGTATTTTTCATAACCATCGTCTCACTGGTCATCCAGGGTACCACAGTCTCCTGGGTAGCCCGGCTGCTTGGCCTCTCCACCCCGCTGGAAAAGACCGGAAATGATTTCGGAGTTGAACTGCCCGAAGAGATTGACTCCAACCTGCACGACATGACCATTACACAAGAAATGCTGGAGCAGGCAGACACCCTGAAAGACATGAACCTGCCCAAAGGCACACTGGTGATGATTGTAAAACGTGGCGATGAGTACCTCATTCCGAACGGAACATTAAAACTTCATGCCGGTGACAAGCTGCTTCTTATTTCGGAAAATAGCAAGGAATAAGAATTACAGATAAGTTTCTATCCGTTTCAGGGCAAGAAAAAAGTGGAAACTATTTGCTTTGCATCACTATAAGACCTATCTTTGCGCAGTTTTAACTAAAGTGTGCAACAGCTGAATGGAACAAGAACAAGGGTTCATCGATTATATAGAACAAAGCATTATTAAAAACTGGGATCGCAACGCCCTGACAGACTACAAAGGAATTACACTGCAATACAAAGATGTAGCACGGAAAATAGCCAAATTCCATATCGTATTGGAAAGCGCCGGCATTAGGCCCGGTGACAAGATTGCCGTTTGCGGACGTAACAGTGCACATTGGGCAGTCGCTTTTCTGGCTACAGTTACCTATGGAGCTGTCATTGTTCCCATTCTGCATGAGTTCAAGGCCGACAATATCCACAACATCGTCAATCATTCCGAAGCCAAGCTGCTGTTTGTCGGCGACCGGGCATGGGAAAACCTCAATGAAGAGGCAATGCCCCTGCTGATGGGTATCGTACTGCTGACGGACTTCACTCCGGTAGTTTGCCGCAACGAGCAGCTGATGGAGGCTTTCGAGCATCGCAACGTCCTCTATGGCACACGTTTCCCCAAGAATTTCCGCCCCGAGCATATCAGCTACCGCAAGGAGGAATCACCCGAAGAACTGGCTGTCATAAACTATACTTCGGGCACCACGGGATATTCCAAAGGGGTCATGCTCCCCTATCGCAGCCTTTGGTCCAATGTTGCATATTGCCATGAGATGCTCCCCGTACGTCCGGGCGACCATATTGTATCCATGCTGCCTCTGGGACATGTATTTGGTATGGTGTACGATTTTCTATACGGTTTTTCCGCAGGCGCCCATCTGTATTTCCTTACCCGTATGCCGTCTCCCAAGATTATTGCACAGTCATTCTCCGAAATCAGGCCACGGGTCATTTCGTGTGTACCGCTCATCGTAGAAAAGATTATCAAGAAGGATATCCTGCCCCGGATAGACAATAAAATAGGCAAGCTGCTATTGCGGATGCCCATTGTCAACGATAAAATCAAGGCTGACATGCGCAAAAAGGCAATGGAAGTATTCGGCAGTAATTTCGATGAAATAATCATCGGAGGAGCACCGTTCAATGCCGAAGTGGAACGCTTCCTGAAGCAGATAGGCTTCCCCTATACCATTGCATACGGAATGACGGAATGCGGCCCCATCATTTGTTCCAGCCGCTGGGAAACATTGAAACTGGCCTCTTGTGGCAAGGCAACCACCCGCATGGAAGTAAAGATAGACTCTCCCGACCCTCAGAACGTGGCAGGAGAAATAATCTGTAAAGGTGCCAATCTGATGCTGGGCTATTACAAAAATGCCGAAGCGACTTCCCAAATCATCGATGTAAACGGCTGGCTGCACACCGGCGACCTTGCAACGATGGATACCGAAGGATATGTCACTGTCCGCGGACGCAGCAAAAACATGTTGCTCACAGCCAGTGGTCAGAACATCTACCCCGAGGAGATTGAAAGCAAACTGAACAACATGCCCTATGTGTCCGAATCACTGATCGTATTGCAGAAAGACAAGCTCGTGGCTCTTATCTATCCGGATTTTGACGATGCATTCGCCCATGGTATGGAACAATCGGACATCGAAAAGGTTATGGAGGACAATCGGAATGAATTGAATCTGCAATTACCGGCCTACAGCCAGATTACAAAAGTCAAGATACACTTCGAGGAGTTCGAGAAAACGGCAAAGAAGAGCATTAAAAGATTTATGTATCAGGAAGTAAAAGGGTAAGGGGAATGTGTCAAAACCTTCTTTAACGCTTTATTTTAGGCGCGGATGACGCAGATTTCACGGATTTAGTTTATTGAATCCGCATTATTCCGCGTAATCCGCGCCTAATATTATAACATTATAAAAGTCTTCATGTGCTTTTGACACATTCGCATCCTTTTTGTTAACAAAAATAGAAGCAAAGGAATAAACGGCTAATAAGTGTTATAAAACATACTTTTTTAGTTGGATAATTTGCAGATTTATCAAAAGTCCGTATCTTTGCAATGTGTTTTTCATAGTATTAGATTTAAGGTTAACAAAGGTTGGAGTACAGCGGTACTCCTTTTTTTATGCCCGTAAATCAGATATTCCCGGAAAGCCTCTTCAGTCCCTTCAATACAGATTTATCTTTCACCTCCATGATGCTGATGGCATAGCCGCCACCGGAAGCAGCTTTCAGTTTCAAGACCGTTTTGGGAGAAACGATACCTTCACGGATAACATAAGCTTGCGGATTTGTCTTATAATCGGCATCTTTTGCATCGGCATAGACGGTTGCAATATACTGCTTGTCTGCATCCAGGAAGTCCAGTTTCAGAGTTGAAGCATGTCCGTGCTCACTGCTGGTGCAACCGATAAACCAGTCATTCGTACCTTTTGCCTTACGGGCAACAGTGATGTAACGTCCCGGCTCAGCTTCCAGATAGCGGCTGTCGTCCCAATCCACAGCCACATCTTTGATGAACTGGAAAGCATCCATGAAACGCTCATAATTCTCAGGAAGGTCGGCAGCCATTTGTAGAGGGCTGTACATAGTGACATAAAGTGCCAGCTGACGCGCCAAGGTAGTATTGGCATGCGTATGGCTGTTCGGATTCAACTTATTGATGTCCATTTCAAAGATACCGGGCGTATAGTCCATCGGACCACCCTGCAAACGGGTAAACGGAAGTACCGTTGTGTGGAAGGGCTTGTTACCGGCAAAAGCCTCGTACTCCGTGCCTCGGGCAGATTCATTGCCTATCAGATTGGGATAGGTACGGCATAAACCAGTCGGACGTACCGCTTCATGGGCATTGACCATTATCTTGTGTTTGGCAGCTTCGGTCACGGCGTATAGGTAATGGTTGTTCATCCATTGTCCATAGTGATGCTCGCCACGGGGAATCATATTGCCTACGTAGCCACTCTTTACCGAATTATATCCATATTTATTCATCAGACGGTAGGCAGCTTCCATGTGCCGCTCATAGTTACGGACGGAAGCCGATGTTTCATGGTGCATCATCAGACGGACACCCTTGGAATGAGCATATTCATTCAGATACTTGATGTCAAAATCGGGATAAGGAGTCACGAAATCGAAAACATAATCCTTGGAATTACCGAACCAGTCTTCCCAACCCGTATTCCAACCCTCCACCAATACCTGGTCAAAACCGTGTTCGGCAGCAAAGTCTATGTACTTCTTCACATTAGCCGTGTTGGCCGGATGAATGCCGTTCGGTTTCACCTTGGAATAGTCCGTATCATCCAGTTTCACAGAAGGGAGGTCAAAAGTATATGCCCAGGGCTTTCCCCCTGCAATCATTTCCCACCATACGCCGACATATTTCACCGGCTTAATCCAGGAGGTATCATCATACTTACAAGGCTCATTCAGATTGAGAATCAAATTGGAGGCCAGTATCTCGCGGGCATCATCACTGACTATGACCGTACGCCAGGGAGTATGGCAGGGAGACTGCATATACCCTTTATTTCCTTGAGCATCCGGAGTCAGCCAGGATTCAAAAACGAGGTTCTTGTCATCCAGGTTGAGATGCATGCAAGAGTAGTCCACCAAGGCTGCCTCGTGCAGGTTAAGGTACACTCCATCAGCTGTTTTAAGCTGTATGGAAGTCTGGACACCTGTCGGCGAAAAGACAGTTTGTGACGCATTGTCACTCACAGCTCCCTGCAGCAGTCCACGGATTTCAGAGAGTTTGGACTCCGTGTAATCATATTCCTGGGTATCATAATCTCCCGGAATCCACCAGGCAGTATGGTCGCCGGTCATGGCAAACCGGGAATGCTCTTCCTTTATCACAAAATAAACCAGATTCTTCTGTTGCGGAAACTCATAACGGAATCCCACGCCGTCATCATATACCCGAAAACGGATATTCATAAAACGAGTGGTAGACGGTTGTTCAAGTTCTACCAGCAATTCGTTGTAGTGGTTGCGGATATCTTTTGTTTCCCCCCACACCGGTTGCCAGGTTTCATCGAAAGTGGAAGTAGAAGTCTTTACTACTTTGAAACCATCCATCAGGCTGGTAGCTCCTTTCAGTTCCAATCCCAACGTACTGGGATTGATGACGGGAGTCCCTTTATAATCCACCTGATAGGCTAGTCTCCCGTCTTTTGTCAGTTCAAAATCCAGCTTCACCATGCCCGAAGGGGATGAAATGCCTTCAGCATTCCCCGCCAGGGCAGAAAAAAGCAAAGCTGCGCTAAGTACAAATTTCTTCATAATAATGATATGTTTTTTGTGTTAATAGACAAACTCAATGATATGTTCCTTTCCATCATCCGGCAACCTCAGCAGGCAGGTCCCCTGCTTCTTGTCGGGACACCAGGCAGTTATCGTAAACTCTGTCTCCCGATTTTCTTCCAGCTTTCCGACATTCGTTTTCTTGATTTTCTGACCGTCCAGCAAAGCTGTTTTCGGCATCTGTTCCGTATAGATGCAGAACATCAGGTTTCGTTGGCCGGGTAAGCTATATTTCTCACCGGTCCGTGTACCTACTTTCAGCGTATAGCCTGTGTCGGTAGTCTGGCAAGTAATAGGAGTGCGCATGAACTCTCCACGCAAATATCCTAAATCAGTTCCTGCATCTTCATAAAGCGAGAAGGTAGTTTCACTGCCCGCTGCAGCAGGAAATATCTCAAACGTAACCGGATAGACCGGTTTCTCATCCGTATAGTTCATGACCGGCATTTGAGGTATGATACTTCCCTGCTTTACAAACATAGGAATAGTATTGAGGGGAGCATCCACCGTCATCCATTGCTCACCGCTATATGCTGTGTGTTTGTTGTTGTAGTCAATCCAAGTTCCTTCAGGAAGATACACATTCTTGTTTCGCGCTCCTTTCTTTACCACCGGAGCAACCAGCAGTTCGCTGCCAAACATGAACTGGGCATCCGTAGAGAACGTTTCCATATCTGCCGGATATTCCAGAAACATCGGTCGCATGAGAGGCAACCCCGTTTCGTGTGCTTCGCGGGCATACGTATAGATATAAGGCAAAAGACGATACTTCAATTCGATGGCTGCCTTGGCATTCTTCTCGGCCTCTTCGCCGAACAGCCACGGCTCCACAGCCACGTTGCCCTCATGATGAATGCGGCTCAGGGGATTGAAAGCGCCCATCTGTATCCACCGCGTATAAAGTTCAGCCATCGCAGGATAATCCTCTATATCTCCGCAATAACCGGTAATGTCACAAGTAGTAAAAGGAATAATTCCCAAACCGGCAGACAACAGTACCGGAATCTGATTGGCCATCTGTCCCCAACCCTGCGTCACGTCATCACCGTTTCCACAGTCACCGGTCCAGCCGAAAGTATAGCGTTGCAAGCCCGCAAAAGCGGCACGTGTCATCTGAAATACGCGACGGTTAGGATTCCGTTTTTCAAACTGCTCCTTCACCACCTTATCCCACGTAAGACCATAAACATTGTGAATCTCATCATGCATGCCCAAATGGTGTTTCATCACCAGGCGTTCCGTCTGCTCCTCATTGCTCCAGGCAGGTTCACCCATATCAGTCCAGAAACCGGCAATGCCATCATCAATGGGCTTCTGCTGATAAGCTCCCCACCAGTCTGCCACAGCAGGAAGGGTGAAGTCCACTACGCCACAATTACCGCCCCAGGGCCAGGGCATGTCATAACTCCTGCCGTTGGTGGAGTCCTTTACCAGATACCCTAACCTATCGGCTTCCTCCCATTGCCGCTTATTGGCTTGTGAAATGACCGGATCTTGCGAAACCACCACCTTGAAGCCCATATCCTTGAGGTCTGCAAGCATCTTTTTCGGATTCTCGTAGTTCCCTTTCCGCCACTCAAAATCCTGCAAATACTGTGTCCAGCCTATGTCCTGGTAAATAACATCACAAGGAATTCCGCGCTTACGATAGCCTTCAGCTATTTCATAAGACAATTTCTCGCTCGTCAGCAGTCCCCGGCATTGTGCAAAGCCCAATGCCCATTTAGGAGGCATTATGGGTTTTCCCGTCAGGTCGACATATTGTTTCATGATTTCCTTATAATCCTTCCCGAAGATGAAATAATAAATCATCTCTCCCCCAGGAGCCTCGAAACTGTAGTAATCGCGGCTTTCCGTACCAAACTTAAATTCGGTTTTATACGTATTGTCCAGGAAAATACCATAACGATAACTGCTCATAAAGAACGGAATACTCTTGTAGAGCGGGTCCTCAACGGCACTATAACAAGGCTTGTCACTGTTCCACATCTTGTAGGCTTCGCCGCGACGGTCCAGCTTGCCGGTCTTTTCTCCCAAGCCGAAGAAGTGTTCGTCACGACGGAGGGTCTTGTATTCCAATTTGCGCTGCCCGTTACTGATATGCCCCTTATCGGCATAATCACTGAACAGCAGTTTCTGATACTTGTCGAATATCTGTAAGTTAAACGGAGACTTGTTTACCCGGATACGGAGTTTAGGGGTAAAAATCTCGTAGCAGGCATTCTGCTCGTCCACATGGACGGTACCGACATCCTCCAAGTCCTCATTGACGACGGCAAAGGAAGGATTACTCCGCTGGAAACTACCGTCGGGAGAAAACCATATACGTACCGTAGACTGGCTACACAGACGTAATTGTATGGCAGAACTGTCATTTAAATAGAAGGTCACACTCCGGTCATCACTGGTATAGGAAGTGCAGTCTCCGGTGCGGTTCTGTGCATTCGCATATACTGAAAATGCACAGACGGCAAAAAATAAAAATATATATTTCTTCATTACTATAATCTGTTTGTTCCTTTATTGGATACTCTTATTCCATCACAAGCATGCTCCAGTACTTCAGCAAAGGCAAGATAAAGGTAACCGTGCCGTCCTTCTGTTCGAATGACAGTTCCTGCGAAGCACCGGCATGGAAATCGGGCGATGCAACCCATATCTTGTTCACTTTACCGGAAACATTCATCTTCAACGGCACGTCGGACACCAGACGCGGTTCGGGCATTGTTCCGTTCAAATCCCTCCAGCTTAAGTTATCCGCATTGAGGAAGTTGAGCAGATGAATGACTTGCCTGCCATTTACATTCTTGGCATATACAGTGATGGCAGACTTCTGCGGCGGCCATGCATTCAGAGAAAGATTCCGCGCAGCATCCGTACAGTTCAGAGAAACGGAAATCTCCGCCTCCGTATCTTTATCACGAAGCAGGTTCTGATAAGCCGTCATAAAGTCATAATAACGAATCATGGCTGTTTTCAGTACATCGTTCATCTGCAAAGCCGTGCTTGGAAAGTACTCGCGGCATAGCATGTGGTCACCCAATTCCAAATGAGAGCCTCCCAAAGCAAATATCACAGCATCCGTCAGCAGCACACCCGGTGTATTGAACTCACCGGTACTGCTACCTGCCTTGTCATAGTTCATATATGCGGCAAACACCGTTTTCAAGGCATGGTTGCCATACTGGTCGTTCGCTTTGATAATGGTGTGCAGATCCTTGAAGCCTGCCTCATCGCCCCATACTTCATTATAAAGGAAATCCACTTTACCCGTACCAGCTATCTGGGAAGCTCCATAGCTGGAGACGGCATTCATCACCAAACGCTTGTCCGGATGCTTCTGTTTCATGGCTTCGATGAACGAGGCATATCCCTTAGGCAGATTTACCTTATTGCCATCATAGTCATAGCGGTCACCCCGGTTTCCCAGTTGGTCTATCTGATAACCGTCAAAGTCCAGATTGGCATAAACATCATCGTTTTTCTGGGCAATATATGCCTGCCATTCCGTATTGGTGGGATTGAGCAGGAAGATATTACTTTTCCAACTGGAGGGCAAGTCATGCGAATCCTTATCCATGCGTCCCGTGTTCTTGAATATGTACCATTCTTCCTTTACTCCGTCGGAAACGGCATCGTCCAAAGCTCCGAAACATAGATTGTAAAACATGGACTTCATGCCCAGGCTGTGTTGTGTAGAGATATACTTCTTCACTACCTCGGTATAGACCTCCCGGTTGGCAATGTCCTTATAGACCTCGTCCAGATGCTCACGCGTACCGCCCAACGGCCAATGATGCTTGTTGTGCCAATCCTGAAACTGTACCCCGTTAATGTGGCAACGGTTCAGGAAAGCCATCTCCTTCTCTATCACTCCATCCACCTTTTTCGAAGCATCAAAAGTGGCAACGAAACCATAACGTGGAAAACGTGTCCAGTCACTGGATACATCTACGGCAATAGTACCAAGAATAACCTCTGTTCCATTCTCTTTTGTACGGTATACATCCACCAGATAACCGGTATAATCGGTTGCCGGAGCAGTCCAAGTCCAAGTAGTACCGACAGCAGCCTGCTCCGATACAACCTTGTCCATTGTCCGGTAGCGGATTTTAGCTCCGGCAGGAAGGGCGTCAGCTGTAAAAGAAACACTCTCGCCCGGCCGGTAACATGCCTTGTCGGTAGTGAGATTGACCGTCAAGTCCGAGGTGACTGGGGTTACTTCCGTAACCCCTCCACTCTCTCCGCCTCCACCGGTACCGCTACCGGTATCATCACTCTCCTTGCTGCATGCAACCAGCAGCAAGGCTACCATTGTTGTATAAACTATCTTCTTCATCTATTGTAGATACCTATTGTTTCACGATTGAAATTGTCTCTTCCAGCTGATTCAAAGTAATCAGATAGGAACCTGCTGTCGTAATCTTCCACTTCTGGTCGATGCCGCCTACCATCACGTCCAGATATTGCGCTTTGAACGCTTCGTCTGATTTATCAAGGAAAAGCATCGGTTCTGTTTCTCCTGCAGGCTGTTTGTCTGCTACAGCCGGCATGAACCAAGCTCCATTCCAATCTTCCTGCTTATCACAAGTAAATTTCAACTCACCGGCATTCAGCGTACCTTTCCAAGTAAACACATACGGATTATCCGTTGTCTGCATCGGCGTAGCATCACCAATCGTCCAACCGGCCGGAGTAGCATCACCTACCATATAAATCATCTCATACGGAGTAAATTCGCTCATCATCATGCGTTCCTTACCACTACGGATATCCATGCAAATCTTGTAGGCCTTGCCGCATTCCCCGTCTTTCAGCACCCATTTATTGTCCGGGTCGAACCCTTTCACAAACACCACTTCTGTATCGGTATAAGCAGCATCGGCATTCTTGGCCTTATACATGTTCTCCCAACTTCCATCGGAGGTTCCGAACTTGAATTCCCCTCCTTTGCCCACTTCAAAGAACTTGCCGAAGCGGAACAAGTATGGATCGAGCACATCTTGTTTCATCTTCACGAATCCCCAATCCGTAGCGTTACCCACAAAATAAAGCTGGTCGTAGGCAGGTGCCAACGTCTCTGTCTGGGTCAATGTAAGAACACCGGTAAACAGATTGGCTTCGACGATGTAATTATGGTCTTCTTCGACAACAAAAGGTTCATCCGGCTGGTCATCACTGCTACGAAGAACCAGCAATCCATCTGTTCCTTTGTTGTAAGAGGGCAGGAATGAGCCTAAGGTCGTGATGAACTTAAACTCACCGGCCACAAGCCGGCCCGTCCATGTAAAGATACCATTGTCCTTGCGGGTCATCTCTGTCGCATCATCGGCACTCCAGCCGCCCGGAGTGGCACTACCTATCAGATAAAGGGTGGATGTGAGCGGTTTATAGGCTGTAACACTGAAAGCAGTGGTAGACACCTGTTTTTCGTCCCGTTCTGTTACAGTAGCTGTCAAGCGCGCTTCCAACGAAATGTTCTCCCCGGCAGTTGCCCCAAAATGGTTGCGTAGGATGTCATTCAATTCCTCCACGCTCTTTTTCCATGAGTATTCTTGTACGGCATTCTCCACAGCTACATAAGAATCTGCAAAATCACTGCCGGTCTTGGTCAATTCCAGCGTATAGGAAATTTTATTACCCGTCCCATAATTGGTTCCCGTAGTCCAGGAAAGCTCCAGGGCATCATCGGCATGTGCCTGCTCATTCAAAACAACTTCCGTCTTGCTGGCCGTCAGTACAAGTTCATTCTGTCCTTTATCCAATTCCATGTAATCATCATCTACACAAGCAGATAAGGCTGCACAGCCCAGTAAGGCAAATACAAGGTGTGAAATATATTTCTTCATATTCTTCTGATTAAATTAATTAATAACCCGGGTTCTGCACCATTAAGGTATTAGCATCCATCTCCGTCTGCGGAATAGGGAACAGCAAGCGGTTCTTGTTCACGTTGCTCTTTCCAATGGAATGCAGGAATTTAATGGCATACTCTCCATTGTTGACACGAATCATGTCGAACCAGCGATGCCCTTCGAAAGCTAGTTCCATGCGGCGCTCATGGATAATCTTTTCACGCATGGTTTCCTGTGACAAGCCCGAAACCTCCGGCAGTCCGGCACGCTTACGTACAATATTCAAAGGCACGGCAGCCTAGTCAGGGCGTCCCATTTCATTCAAAGCTTCGGCCTTCTTCAGCAGGACGTCCGCATAACGATAAATCACGAAGTTGGCAGGATTGGTATTGTATTCCGGAGAAACCGTTTTCGACACCAGAAACTTGCGTACATTGTATCCCGTATTGGAATAAGAGCTTTTGTAAGCCTTACCGTCAAAATCCGGACATCCGGCATAAAGCACGGTCAAATCCTTACGTTTGTCACCGCTCTCATATTGACCCACAAATTCTTTTGTAGGCTGGTTCCAGCCATAACTGCCGGCAACAAAGTCCGAATTACGGGGACCCATGAAAGTAGAAAGCCAGGAAGACTGCGGATTGTTTCCCCAAAAATCATATTCCGTATTGCCCGAATACTGGACCTCGAACAAAGATTCCGGCCCGTTATTGACCAATGCATCGAAATTATCCTCATACTTGCAGGAAGAAAGGTCATACCCCAAATTTGTTATCTCATCACACAAATCAGACACCTCCTGATAATATTCCGTATGATTAGGAGCCAGCGTCAGATAAATATCTGCCAACATGGCCAAAGCTGCATCTTTGCAGGCACGTCCCACGTTCTCGTCGTCGTAAGAAGACTTGGCAGGAAGCAGGTCAACCGCATTCTTACAATCGGAAATTATCTGGGCATAAGTCTCTTCGACTGTAGCGCGTGCAATGTCTGTCGGTTCTCCCGGATTATAAGGAGCCAAACGCAGTGGAACACCACCGTACAGACGTACCAATACATAGTAATAATGTGCACGGAGAAAATAAGCCTCTCCCAGACAGCGGTTCTTGATTCTCTCTGACACAGCTTCAGCCTCCAGAAGACTATTCAACACAATGTTGCATTGTCCTATCCCCACCCAGGGAGAACGCCACATGTACAATGCCATGCCATTGTCGCTCTGCGTTATGAAGTTAGAAGCTTGTATCGTTTCAAGGCCGTCGGTACCGCCACCGGCACCCACCAAACTGTTACCCGCCACAATATCCAGTGTCCAGATACGCTGGTTGTACATATTGGAAGACTGAAGGGTGCGATAGCAGGCATTGGTCAGAGCAATGGCCACATCATCGGTCACCGTCGTTTCCGGGTCAACCGTATTTTTAGGAGACTTGTCCAGAAAGTCGCTGCAGGAAGCCAGCAGCAATACTGCCAGCATATATAGTAAATTTGTTATCTTTTTCATATCCGAGTCAATCATTAAAAGTTAAAGTTTAATCCTAAGCTGAACGTACGGGAAATGGGGTAACGGTTCTGGTCTATTCCGTTAATACCCACTTCAGGGTCGAAACCGGAATATCCGGTGATGGTAGCCACATTCTCACAAGATAGGGAAAGGCGTGCATTTTCAATCTGGGCTTTCTGTAACCACTGCTTCGGGAAAGTGTATGAGAGTGTGATATTCTTCAAACGCAGATAAGAACCATTCTCCACAAAGCGGTCTGACACGCGTGTATTCTGATTGGGGTCGCCGAACACGGCACGCGGCATCGAATTGCTGGTCCCCTCTCCTTGCCAACGCTTCAGTACGTCGGTAGTCTGGTTATAGGCAGCTGCCATACCGGTATTGTCGATATTGTTGGCATTGTATATCTTATTTCCGGCTATACCTTGTAAGAAAACAGAAAGTTCGAAACCCTTATAGGAAAGGCTATTGTTCATGGAGAACAGCCAACTTGGGTTCGGGTTACCGATGACGGTACGGTCACTATCATTGATGACACCATCGTTGTTCAAATCCCTGAAACGGATATCACCCGGCTCAGCTCCCGGCTGCACGGCATGTGTATTCACTTCAGACTGGTTCTGGAAGATTCCGTCCGTAACATAGCCGTAGAAGACATTAATGGGATAGTCCTTTGCCAGCATCGTTACATAGGAGTTATTGATTTGGTTAATGTAATAAGGAACGTCGCTGTTCAAATCCTTAATTTTATTCTTATTGTAAGTGGCGGTCAGGTTCGTTTCCCATCCCAGTTCACCGGTAAGATTGATGGTATGCAGACTCATTTCAATACCTTGATTACGTACTTTTCCGGCATTGGTATACGTGGTTGTAGTATCTTCAAATCCCGATGTGATGGGGATAGACGCCTTTACCAGCATGTCTCTCGTCTCCTTCAGATAAGCATCGAACGAGAACATAACGCGTGAATTGAACAGTGAGGCATCAAAACCGATGTTGGTTTGTGCCACCTCTTCCCAATGGATATACGGGTTGGCGAGAGTAGAAGAAACCAGCGCTGTCTGATTGCCGCTCGAAATGCCGAAAGGATATACACTGGTATTGTAGGATGCCAGATAGCTGTAGTTTCCAACACTTGCCTGGCTACCGGTCACACCGTATCCCGCACGCACTTTCAGGTCATTGATATAGTCGTTTTTTGGAAACCACTTTTCCTGAGAGGCACGCCATGCCACAGATACGGAAGGGAAAGTACCCCAGCGATGTTTCTTACCGAAACGGCTGGAACCGTCACGACGAATGGTTGCAGTCAGCAAATAGCGGTCTTCGTAAGAGTAGTTGACACGTGCCATGTAAGAGAGCAATGCCCACTCTGTCTCGTTTCCACCGATGGCATACATTTCCTCGCCATTATCCATTTCGTGCACATTGTCGAACATAAACACATTCTTCTGCGCATTCAGGTAGTCGTTGGTGTTCCATTGGGCAGACATACCGGCCATCAATCCCACACGATGTTTTTCTGCAAAAGTATGGTCGAATAGGAAATAGTTGTCCCACAAATAAGTGAACGACTTGTTATCGCTCTTATAACGTGAAGTCTCCTCTGTGGGAGTGGGTTTCCAGTTATACTTGGGGGTAAAGTTGTCTATGAACCAGAATTTGGCATCGTAGCCGAAAGTACTTTTAAACTTAAGCCATTTGGTAAAAGTAAGTTCTGCCGTCAAGTTGGCCAGGAAGTTATATCCATCAGTCTGACTCTTGTTCAGTTCCGTCGGTCCAATGGGGTTGCGCGTGCTGCCATACCATTCCGAGTTACCATCAGGGCCACTCCAACTGCCATCTTCATTCTTCACCGGATAAATGGGGAGCGCTTTCAGCGCATCACCTATATTATAGCTGCCCGACTTCTTCGTATCGGCACTGAACGTAATGTTATTGGAGAACTTCAACCATTTCAAGACTTGCGCATCACTGTTGGACTGGAATGTGAAGCGACGGTAATTCACACTCTTCACGATACCGGACTGATCCAGAAAACCACCGGACACATAATAATGGGATTTCTCGTTACCGCCGGAATAACTTACCGTATAGTTCTGCATCACACCCGTACGGAGCAATTCATCCATCCAGTCGGTACCTGCACCCAATTCAGAAGGATTGGCCCATTCCGGATTAGGATTGCGTCCACTGTTCACCATCATGTCATTACTCAACTCGGCATACTGCGCCGCGTTCAATAAAGAAGGTACGTTCGTAGCATTCTGGAAAGAGTAATTGGCAGATACAGCAAGTTTTCCTTTTCCTTCCGTACCGCGTTTGGTGGTAATCATCACAACTCCATTAGCTCCCCGAGAACCGTAGATGGCTGTGGCCGAAGCATCCTTCAATACATCCAAACGTTCCACATCGGCCATATTTAAGGAAGACAAGCCCAAGTCGGTAGGCACTCCGTCAATCACGACCAGCGGGTCGCAGTTGTTGATAGAACCCAAACCACGAATCTTGATGGATACATTGTCTCCCGGTTTACCGGCATCTACAATCTGCACACCTGAGATTTTTCCCTGGATGGCTTGTCCCAAATTGGATACGGGGGAATCCTTGATATCCTTGTTACCGATGGAGGACACTGCTCCTGTAAGGTCGCTTTTCTTCATGGTGCCATACCCTATCACCACCACTTCATCCAGCATTTCGGCATCTTCAGACAAAACTACCTGAAGCTGTTTCTGTCCCTTCACCTGCACCTCTTGAGTCTTATAGCCTACAAATGAAACGACAAGAGTACCGTTCGGAGACATGTTCAAAGAGAAATCACCGTCAATACCGGTTATTGTCCCATTTGTGGTTCCTTTTTCCATTACACTGGCGCCAATAACCGTTTCACCGGTCTGGTCTTTCACTACACCTTGTACTGTAATTTGCTGTGCGAACATGCACATCGGAAGTAACATTCCTATCAGACAAACCATCATCCGTAGCCTGCTGATTGGCATTTTGTACTTTTGCATAATATAAGAATTTAAAGTTAATAATAAAAACATAAATCACATGTGTCACTCTTTCCGAAGAGGGACAATGCAAATGTATCAGATAAGAGAAGCCAATAGTGGAGGAAAGAGTAAAAAAGTAGTGGTTTACATCATTCAAAAATACTTAAACCACTATATACCAATAATATATAAAATTATTACCCAACTAAAAAAGTAGTGAAAATATAAGCGTAAAAGAGACACTTCCAAGCTTCAAAACCCCTATTCTCAGTTCTTCGACTTGCCAATTGTCATCACTTCCTGTTCCAACAAGTCGCGGTCACCGGCAGCCTTGTTGCGAACCTTCGTACGATAGTTATAAATGGTGGTAACAGAATATCGAAGGAATTGGGCTATCTTCACGCTGTCAGTAATACCCAAACGTATCAATGCAAAGATGCGCAACTCTGTATTCATCCGTTCGCCGGCTTTCAAGGATATTTGCTCATCATCGGCAAGCAGGGCATTGAAGTCTTCTACAAAAGTAGGAAACAGCTGCAGGAAGGTATTATCAAAGTTGGTATAGAATTCCTTTAATTCCCCCTCTATGAATTTAGAAGACTTGATGTTCTTGTAGAGTTCCTCCACATTTCCGGTAGCGGCAATCTTTCCCAGCGACCGGCGGTAATTGTCCATCTTTTCCAAATAGACCGAGCACTGGTCCATATAACGGCCGATATACTCCTCCTTCAGATAGGAGTTTTCGGCAATGCTGTGGTTGGCCTCCTTGAGTTGTGCATTGGAAAGGTGAAGCTCATCATTCAGCTCCTTCAACCGTTTGTTGGCGTCAATCACTTCCCTGCGGGCGGCAGCCACTTTCTTCATCTGCTTGTATACATAAAATATGGCAAGCAACAGAAAAAGTGAAAGCAGGCTGATAGATACCAGTGCCCATTTCATCTGCTCCTGCTGCTTCTCCGTCTTTTGCTGGTAAGCATCATTAATGATAGGAAAGATTTCCAGAATCTCCAGCTTGCGCAACCGGGCATTGCAGGCGGCTGCATCTTCCATACATATCTTTACATAAGAATAGGCACGCTCGATGTCTCCTTCCTGGTAAAGCAGTACGGCGAGCTTGCGTAAAGAGATATATTCACGGACAGCGGTTTTCATATCCGCCATAGCAGAAACAATCAGGTATTCCTTTTCCTTCTCTTTGTCCCCTTTCAGCCGGTAAGACTCTGATAAAGTATAGGCACAAATCGCAACGTCGTGTTCATAGTCCTTCTGCAGCGCCAGATAATCCGTCAGCAAACGGATGGCCTTGTCATATTCATTGCGTACATTATACTGGTCGGACTGAATCAAGGTATGTATCAGAAGATTATCTTTATTGACCAACAGCAACGAATCACGATATTTGTCCGTAAGCTCCGTATAAAGCTTCTTTTCATATGCCGTCACGGCATAATCGGCCATAAGGCCATAGACCGTACGGTAGATATGGTAATAATATGGATGGATATCCACCGGTAACCGGTCTATATGGATATTCCGCATCAAATCCATAACTTCCTTATACATACCGGTCATTCCCAAAACATCTGCTTTATTCATGCGGGCATTGTCTATGTATTCCCGGTTTCCAAGACGTATGGCTATCTGTTCCCTTTCCTCGGCCATGTGCAATGCAGAATCCGTATTGAACGAACGGTAC
Source organism: Bacteroides uniformis (assembly GCF_025147485.1). Lineage (NCBI taxonomy): Bacteria > Pseudomonadati > Bacteroidota > Bacteroidia > Bacteroidales > Bacteroidaceae > Bacteroides > Bacteroides uniformis. The sequence goes on from NZ_CP102263.1 coordinate 3,789,797, forward strand.
TCATCCAGCAATGTGCCAAGAATGGCAAAACGTTCTTCATCCGGTATCTGCCGATGCAACTGTCTTTTCAGTTCCACCAGTTTCAGCTCTTTCTGCTCCATGTATATGGGACGCTCCTTTATCGCCTGGTCCAGTTTCAGCAGCAAAGAATCCGCCCGGCTGCTGTCTGCAGCATGAAGGCGGCACATACAGATGGTACAAAGACACAAGAATATGATTATATTTTTCATCCGGCTTTCCGATTAGTTAAAGGCAATACTTTTTGAGAATCCTCATGCAAAAGTAATTAAAATACCATAAAAACCTATTCTACTATCATTAAAAGCTCGAAAGCAGAGTGATAAAAAGGCATACTGCAAGCAAAAGAATCAAAATATTGAATTACCTTTACGGAAAATCCAAAGAAAGACCATATCATAAATATCATCCGAGCATCATGGATATACACACATTTATTGCCAATTATCAGGAAGCTTTCGGCCAACACGCCGAACTCCCCATCGCCTTTTGGTATTCAGACCGAATGGGGGCATCTACAGAGAGAGTAACCGGTTGTCTCTTCAAATGCATGAAACAAGTCAGAGACGGCAAAATCGTCAGTCTCAGCAACAAAACAATTACCTGCGGAGGAGGCAAGTTCTATACCGGATTTACTGAAATGCCCGAGCGCGTCCCGGGGTTTGTCTCTTTGAAAGAGAAATACAAGAAGACTCCCGAAATGGTGGTAGATTTTGTCAATGAGCTACAGATTTCCAGAACTGACAAAGCCTATCTGCATTTTGCCCGCATAGACAAGATACCTTCCTTTGATGAAGTGGAAGGACTGCTGTTCCTGCCAACTCCCGACATTCTATCCGGACTGGCGACATGGACCTTCTTCGACAACAATGCATCGGATGCCGTAGCAGCCCCATTCGGCTCCGGCTGCTGTTCCGTCATTACCCAAACCATCATTGAAAACCGGAAACAAGGGAAACGTACTTTCCTGGGATTCTTCGACCCCTCCGTCCGCCCATACTTCGAAGCGGACTTATTGAGCTTCACTATCCCCATGTCCCGATTCAAGGAAATGTATCACACCATGCGCGAAAGCTGTCTGTTCGATACACATGCCTGGGGAAAAATCAAGGAAAGGATACAGCTGTCCCAATCAGGAGACGTACATATCCTCCCCTCTCCCATTTCCTTCCCCATCCTTCCGGACATTTATCTGCAGGAAATCAGAATAGAAGATGCCGCAGCCATCTACCATGCCATCGACACACACCGGGACTACTTAAGAACATGGCTGCCATTTGTGGATAATATGCGCACAATAGCTGATGAAGAAGCTTTTTTACGTCAGGTATTATCTACTCCTGCCGAACGAAATGAGCCAATATTCGGTATTTGGAACCAACAACATGAAATCTGCGGACTGATAGGTTTCCATTTCTCCGATTTCGACAACCACCGTACAGAACTCGGCTATTGGCTACTGCCGGAATACCAGCATCGGGGCATCATTACTGAAAGTGTCCGCAAGCTGTGTCTGTGGGCCGTACAAGAAAAAGAGATAAAGCGGATACAAATTCGCTGTGCCGTGGGCAATGCAGCCAGTAACGCCGTACCGGTTCGCCTCGGTTTCGTCCATGAGGGAACAGAACGTTGCGGAGAACTGCTGGCTTCTGGAGAATATACAGATATACATATATACAGCATCCTGAAAGAAGAAGTGCTGGCCAACCTCAAACGATAAAATATCAAATATATATCAACTATTGAAATTATACATGGAACAACAACCTCATCTCAATGACCACAACAAGCAGGAGTACCCTCCTATGCACACCACGGAGCACATCATCAACCAGACCATGATAAGGTTATTCGGTTGCGGCCGCTCCATATCAGCACACATAGAACGGAAGAAGAGCAAGCTGGACTATCTCCTTGCCGCCTGCCCCACAGAAGAAGAAATAAAGAAGCTGGAAGAGGCCGTAAACGAGGTAATCGCCCGACAGCTGCCCGTCACAACAGAATTCATTACGCAAGAGGAAGCGCAAGGACGTTTCGACTTGGAACGCCTGCCCGATGGTGCTTCGGAAACGGTACGTGTCGTGAAAGTAGGCGATTACGACGAATGCCTCTGCATCGGAGTACATGTGGAGAATACATCAGAAATCGGAACCTTCAAAATCATCAGTCACGATTGGGACGAAGAAGCCAAGCGTTGGAGAATGCGTTTTAAATTAGTCTGAAAATCTATCAATTTTTAATAAATAAGATAGCAAAATGGCATTAAACAAGCAAATAAGTCAGTTTTTCAATGACAAATAGTCAATAAAGTCAGTGAAAACTGGTTGGCATAAGGTTTGCAATATTGTTAGCGAACGACGGTTCAAGAAACGGATGGTGAAAACCCAAAAGGCAGACACCCGAAGACAAAGAACCGGAGTTCAAAACTAAACAGCATGTTTAACTTAAACAATAGGAGACTATAACTATGATGCCTGTAAGAAGAAACCAAAATTGGTTACCGAGTATTTTTAATGATTTCTTTGACAATGATTGGATGGTAAAAGCAAATGCCACCGCCCCTGCCATCAACGTATTCGAAACAGCAAAAGAGTACAAAGTTGAATTGGCTGCTCCCGGTATGACAAAAGAAGACTTCAACGTTCACATCGATGAAGAAAACAATCTGGTCATCAGCATGGAAAAGAAAACAGAAAGCAAGGAAGAGAACAACAAGGACGAAAAGAAGGAAGGCCGCTACTTGCGCCGCGAATTCTCATACACCAAGTTCCAGCAAACCATGATTCTTCCGGACGATGTCGATAAGGAAAAGATTGGCGCCCATGTAGAAAACGGCGTGTTGAACATTACATTGCCTAAGTTTACAGAAGCAGAAAAAGAAAAGGCCAAGAAATTCATCGACGTAAAATAACGCCCGACCATTAAAAAGAAAATCTCCCGCTGCACAAGATAATGCAACGGGAGATTTTTTATATCCATAGCCATACGGAACTATTTCTTCTTCCCTTTCAGAAAACGGTCTGTCAGCCACTTGCGCACCGGTTCGTCGTACAGTTTCAAACAAGCATAAGCAAGGACAACGGCTCCCACGAAAGTAAGTATCATATAAGGGATACCTTCCGCCATTGTAGCGTTATTGTTGCATACCCAAGCCGTATAAGTATATACCAGCGGATAATGGGTGATATAAATCGGATAGGAAATATCTCCCAGGAACTTGCATACGGCAGTAGAGCGCTTACCGGTCACCTTGCCGCCCGCTCCCATCGAAACAATGACCGGGAAGATGCAGATAATACAGAAAGCCTCGTAAAGCCCGTTCATCCAGTAACCATCCTCACCTCCGATACGGGGAATGGAAAGAACCACCACAATCAGCAGGCTGCACCACCAGAAAGCACGCTTTTCAAGCCGTATCAGCCAGCCGAGGCGTGACAGAAGCAATCCGCCGAAGAACGGATACATCAGCCGGACCATACCCACATACTGCTGTTCCCAGTTCAAGGCCCAACCACCCACAATATCGCCGGCAGGAGCAGTCAGACAACGGTACACCGTAAAACACCCTGCCACAAATACCAGCACCGACAGGGCCACCTTATTGAACTTGCGTACAAACAACGCATACAGGATATTACCGATATATTCATAATAGAGCGACCATGCCGGGCCATTCAACGGATGCATTTCCGTCCAGCCGCGAATGTCGAACTTCAGCGGAAGAGGAAGCAAGGTACAGCCCAGCAACATCACCAGCAGCATTGTTCCGATGGACGTATTCTCGATAGGTGGAAAACAAGGCGACTCCTGAAAATAGAAAAAGGCAGCGCCCACAATGCTTCCCATAATCACCATAGGATGCAGGCGGATGATACGGCGTTTGAAGAAAGTGCCCACGGTCATCCGGTTCCAACGGTCATCATAAGCATAGCCGATAACAAAACCGGAAAGCATGAAGAAGAAATCCACTGCCAGATAACCATGATTGATAATTTGAGTAAGATGGCTGCCACCTGCATGTGCTTCAAAAAGATGGAAGATAATAACCATGACAGCCGCCACGCCACGAAGTCCGTCAAGAATCTCATAATGCGGTTTCGAGGCAAGATAAGTAGTTCGTGTATTCATTTTGGTATAAGATATTTATTTATTCGCGTACAAAGATAAGAGTTTTTTCCAATAAGGGAACTGATAGATATCATATAAACTCTATCAATTAATTGACAAGTATAACAGTTGTCTTTATCATTAGATACATATCACTACTTGCACCTTTTTTTCCGCACAAAAAACAGCTTTTATTATCCATAATAAAAGGGCTACACCTTTTCCTCCTCATGGTGTAGCCTTAAACACAAAAGGGTGTAGCTATCCAAGGCAAATGGTGTAGCCCTTCTTCAAAAAAGAGAGCCAAATAGGATAATAATAAAGAAAAATCAGTTAACTACTTTTCTTATAACTTTTTACCGCCCACAGATTGAAGACCAATGCAAAGACCAACACGGCTCCCAGTTGCGGAAGCAGTTCGGCAAATCCGCCACCACGGAGATAGATGGTACGCATCACCTCCACAAAATAGCGTAGCGGATTGATGCGCGTAATCCATTGCGCCCACTCAGGCATACTGTGGATAGGGGTGAAAAGACCACTCATCAGAATAAGGATAAGCATGAAGAACCACATGACAAACATGGCCTGCTGCAACGTGGTCGAATGATTGGATATGACCAGCCCGAACCCCGACACCACCGGTAGAAAAAACAGCGCCATGCCGTAGATAGTGAGGAAATGTCCCGCCGGCAGAATGCCGTAAAGTACCCATGCCAGAACGAAACAGATGGTCAGCACCACAAAACCTATCAGCCAGTAAGGTATCAGCTTGGCGGCAATGAAAGTGAACTTGCCGACGGGGGTGACATTTATCTGCTCGATGGTGCCCGCCTCCTTCTCGCCCACCACATTGAGGGCAGGGAGAAAACCGCAAATCAGCGTCAGCAGCATTACCATGAGGGCAGGAATCATGAAAAGCTTGTAGTTCAGCGTGGGGTTGTAAAGATTCTGCGTAGTGATGTCCACCCGGGGAAGCGGCTTCCCGGCAAGCCCTTGCGAAGACGACTCCGAACCCAGTTCACGGGTATAGTCACTGATGATGGAAGACAAGTAGGATCCTCCCAGACTGCCCTTCGTGCCGTTCACGGCATTGGCCGCCACCAGCAGACGAGGCGCCTCTCCCTTCACCCAATCCTTTTCGAAATCACGGGGAATCTCCAGCACGACATCTGCCGAACCTGCTTCAATGGCCAGCAAAGCCTCATCGTATGTATCGGGAAGCGCTGTCAGGCAGAAATAAGTGGATGCACCGATTTTATCTACCAGACGGCGAGACAAGACGCTGTGGTCATTGTCCACTATATTCAGATTGATGTTCTTTATCTCCAGATTGGCGGCCCAGGGCATCAGTATCATAATCATGCACGGGAAAATGAAAATCAGCTTGGGCAGGAAGGAGTTGCGGAACAACTGCTTGAATTCCTTTTCAATGAGAAACTTTATCATAAGACGATATTTTAAAGATTTTAGACATAAGAACAAAAGAACAGATTTCCCGTATCCTTTTGTCCTTATGTTCTTCTGCCTGAATAATTAATATAAAATTCATATCCGCTCTTTACTCAAGCCGATGCTTGAATTTCTTGAAACTCACCGTTATCAGCAATACCGCCATCGTGGCAAGTATGCCGACCTCCATCAGCACAAGCGAAACATCCACTCCCTCAATCATCAGCTTACGCACCGCCTGGATATACCAGCGTGCAGGAAGCACAGCTGAAATGGCCTGCAGGATAACGGGCATACTCTCAATGGGGAATATCATGCCCGAAAGCAACATGGTGGGCATCATCAGCATCAGTCCGGACACCAGCATGGCGGCAACCTGCGTCCGGGTGACCGTGGAAATCAGCAGCCCCAGCGCCAGGGAGACAAAGATGAATAGCAGCGACACCACCACCAGCCAGAACAAGCTGCCCGCCACGGGAACATTGAGCACATAGACCGAAAGCAGAAGAATGGTGGTCAAGTTGACAAACGACAGCACAAAATAGGGCACCGCCTTTGCCAGAATGATGAAAAGCGGTTTGACGGGAGAAACCAGCAGGACCTCCATCGTCCCCTTCTCCTTCTCGCGCACAATGGAGATGGAGGTCATCATGGCGCAAATCAGCATCAGAATAAGCCCCATGACACCCGGCACGAAGTTGTAGGCACTCTTCATCTGCGGATTGTACAGCAGCTTGAGCTGGGGTACAATGGCAGCGGCATGCACTCCCGGCGGAAGCATCTCCTGCCCGGCAGAGGAGATGATGTTTGCGGCATAGCCTGCCTGCATAGTCGCCATATTGGGGTCTGTGGCGTCGGAGACAAGCTGCACGCGCGCCTCGCCGGTATAAAGCTTGTCCGAGAAACGCTCGCTGAAAACAAGCGCCATGTCAATCTCCCCTCTTCCGAAAGAAGCCTCCATATCGGCGGGAGAATGCAGGCGGCGGATGACGGTGAAGTATTCGCTTGCATCCATGCGGTCGATGATACGGCGGGTAACTACGTCATTCGACGGGTCGAGCACCGCCACACGCACGTTCTTCACCTCGGTGGTGATGGCAAAACCGAAAAGGATTATCTGCACGATGGGCATGCCCAGCAGAATCAGCATCGTGCGCCGGTCGCGGAAGATATGGAAGAACTCTTTTCGGATGAAAGATATGAATTGTTTCATTGTCTATATTTATATTTAGGCTCGGATAATGCGGATTTCACGGATTTTCAGTCGGCGGTTCGCACAGCTTGACGAGCCAGTTGTTGGAATACATCGTCCATCGTAGTGGCATTGAACTGCCGTTTCAGCTCCCCGGGAGTGTCGAGTGCACGGATGACGCCGTCTACCATGATGGAGATGCGGTCGCAATACTCCGCCTCGTCCATAAAGTGGGTGGTGACAAAGACGGTGATGCCCTCGTCGGCAGCCTGGTAAATCAGCTCCCAGAACTGGCGGCGCGTGGCAGGGTCCACCCCACCCGTAGGCTCATCCAGAAAGACAATCTTGGGACGGTGGAAGATGGAGACGGAGAAGGCCAGCTTCTGCTTCCAGCCCAGCGGAAGGCTTTTCACCAGTGTATCCCGTTCCTTTTCCAGCCCGAGGCGGAGGAGCAGCTCATCCGTCTTGGGGGCAATCTCCGCTTCGGGGATGCCGTAGATACCGGCAAAGAGGCGGATATTCTCCCACACCTTGAGGTCTTCGTAAAGGGAAAATTTCTGGCTCATGTAGCCGATGTTCTTCTTCACTTCTTCGGGTTGGGAAGCCACATCGAAACCTGCCACACATGCCTTGCCGCCGGTGGGGCGGCTAAGTCCCGTAAGCATGCGCATGGCGGTGGTCTTGCCTGCCCCGTTGGCTCCCAGGAAACCGAAAATCTCGCCCCGATGGACTTGGAAGGAGATGTGGTCTACAGCGGTGAAATTACCGAACCGCTTGGTCAACCCTTCCACTTCAATCACCTTGTTTTCGTGGTTTTCCACCCGTTCGTGCTGCAAGCCCGGAGGGCAGAGGATGCCCGCAAAGCGTGTCAGGATACGGTCGGGGGTATCGATGCCTTTTATCTCTCCTTCGTTGATGAAGGCGATGCGGTCGCATTGGCGCGCTTCGTCGATGATGGGGGTGGAAGCAATGATGGTGATACCCCGCTCCTTCAGTCGGCGAAGCATTCCCCAGAATTCCTTGCGGGACACGGGGTCGACGCCCGTAGTGGGTTCGTCCAGAAAGAGGACATCCGGTTTATGGATAAGGGCACAGCTAAGGGCGAGTTTCTGCTTCATGCCGCCGGACAACGCTCCGGCGCGGCGCTTGCGGAAAGGTTCTATCTGCCGGTAAATGTCGCGCACCAAATCATAATTCTCCTCGATGGTGGTGTGGAAGACGGTGGCGAAGAAATTGAGATTCTCCTCCACCGTCAAGTCCGGATAGAGGGAGAAGCGTCCGGGCATATACCCCACCCGCCTGCGGATGGCTTTGTAGTCCTTCACCACATCCAGACCGCAGACCGAAGCCGAGCCTCCGTCGGCAAGCAGCAAAGTGGTGAGGATGCGGAAAAGCGATGTCTTGCCCGCACCGTCCGGCCCGATGATGCCGAAAAGCTCACCGGGAGCCACTGACAGAGAGACACCCCGCAGGGCTTCCACGCTGCCGTAACGTTTGGAGATATTAGTTAAAGTTACAGCCTCCATACATTCCTATTTTCAGCATCCCGTCATTCTTCACGGCAATCTTTACGGCATAGACCAGATTGGCGCGCTCGTCTTTCGTCAGGATAGTTTTTGGAGTGAATTCGGACGTATCGGAAATCCAGGTGACGATGCCGGGGTATTCTTTCCGCACTTCCTTTCCATAATCCGCATAAACCTTCACTTGCTGCCCCAGCTTGATTTCGGCAAGCTGCTCGGAGGTGATGTAGGCACGGAGGTAAATCTGCTCCATATCCGCCACTTTGAAAAGAGGGGTGCCGGGAGCAGCCAGTTCTCCGGCTTCGGCATATTGGGCAAGGACGGTTCCCGTCAGCGGAGAGGTGATGTGGCATTTGCGCAACTGGTCTTCTATCTGCGCCACCTGGATGCCGACAGAGGAACTTTGCCACGTCAGGCTCCGGTCACTGTTGCGCAGGGTGGAGTTCTGTGCGTCGAGCTGCTTGCGGAGGACTTCGAGAAGGGACTCGGCATCATCCAGTTGCTTCTGGTTGGCGGCACCCACACGGAGCAGGTTGGACACACGGTCGCGCTCGCGCCGTGCCTGCACAATCTGTTCCTGAGTGGCGGCTACTTGCTTCAGGATATCAGGCCGCTGGCCTTCCACGGACTTGACACTGGCCTCCAACTGGAGTTTCTTCAGATAGAGTTGGACGGTATCTATAATGCCTACTTCCTGCCCGTCTATCAGTGTCGTACCTTCCTCGATGTCGAAACTCAGCAGTTTTCCGGACGCCTCGGCAGAAACGATGACTTCGGTAGCCTCGAACGTTCCCGTCGCATCATATTTCGGAGTACCGCCGGTACAGGCGGCAAGGAGAAATAAAAAAGGAAATAATTTCAATGATTTCATACTATTTCAAGTTATAAATTACGGATTATAGTCATTAATTGTTCAGCGTATATTTCAGCTGCCAGATGTTCATCAGCAACTGCACCTCATGCAATGCCTTGGTCTGTCGTGCCATACTTTCATTGGTAATCTCCCGCAGCATATCGGTCACGGTCATTGTCCCGTTCTGCACCTTGGCCTCGGCTGCACGGCGGATATTCCCACGCAGACGGATAATCTCGTCATCATCCGCCATCTGGCGGCGCATGGATACAATGCCCGCATCCTGCTGCGTAGCCTGCAGGCGAATGTTGAAAAGGAACACATCCCGGCCGGTTTCTATCTGTTGGCGGGTATTGTCTATCCTGCGGCGGTCGTTCTTCAATGTATACAGACTGCCGAAATTCCAGGACATGCGCACCCCCGCCATGTAATAGGCGTTGAATTCATCCTTCAGCATATTCAACCCTGGATTGCCGTATGCCCCTTGTACAAAAAGGCCGAAACGCGGCATCAACCGGGTGTTCAAAGCTGCCTCCTGCTGGCGGAGTTGCTCTCCCTGCGCATCGTACCAACGAAGTTCGGGGCGGTTGTTCATCTGCCGGTCTATGTTTTCTTCGGCAGCCGGTTTCAATAAAACCGTTTCGGAAGAGAGATCCTTGCCCGTAAAGGCAGCAAGCATGCTGAGGTATGCACGGCGGGTGGTCTCCAATTCCACACGGTGCTGCCTGGTGTTCAGTTGCTCTACGCTGACTGCATCCAGGTCGCTCAGGGTGGCGATGCCATTGGCTATATAGTCGGCTACCTGCTTGTGGGTTCTTCCTAAATCTTCTTGCAAGAGGCTGTTCTGTTTCAGCTGTTCGTCCAACAGCAGGATGCCGAAAAAGAGCTGGTTCACCCGGTCAGTCAAGGCATACATGTCTACATGCTGTTTTTCCAGTTCCACTTCCGAGGCGGCACGCGTCAATCGTTTTCTGGAACGTATATCCCCACCATCCCAGAGGGTCTGCTGCACTTCGAGCATCACCTGGTACTGGTCTTTCGAAGCAGTCTTGATGTCGAGATTAGGGATTTCGACCGGTAGCCGGGTGATGTCACTCTGGTACGTGGCCTTGCCGGATAGGGAAAACTGGGGCAAGTAACCTTTTCCGGCATTGGAGAGGTCGTACCCGCGTGCCTTTTCTATCAGTCCGTATTGCCTGACCAACGGATAATTGTCTTGCGCCCGGCGCTGGCACTCTTCCAACGTGAGCTGGGCATGTGCCAGCATGGCGGCAAGAGAAAGGGTAAAAAAGAAAACGGTTCGTTTCATATCCATTCTGTTTCTTGTTTATTCTACATGGTTTTGTTCTATACACATGCAAAGATAAAGGCATAACCCTATAACCTTACAATCCATTTGTGCGCAAAGATGTTCTAATAGTACGACATTTCGTAGAAAAAGACAAATAATAGGAACACTTTATTATCTTTGCGGTGGAAATATACATTATTCATAAAGGGAAAGATATGGAAAAGAACAAACCGATAAGCGTCGCATTCGAGGACATCCGCAACAATCCGGATTTTATAGAACATTCCGAATACAGATTTATAAACGACGATTTGGGAATGGTCATCAGTTTTCAAGCAATGGGATTCAGGCTATTCCGCACCCAGCAACCTTATCGTGCCAAAGAAGGAAGGATTGTACGCATCATGCAAGGTAAGGGCCGAATCTCCATCAATCTTATCGAATATGAAGCTACAGCCCACGATATTATTATCATCCCTGACAATTCGCTGATAGAAATATCGGAAGTCAGTCCCGACTACGAATTCCAAGTCATCATGCCCACTGCCAATTTTCTGCCCGTACTACAGAATTCCATTCTTTCGGAAGCTTATACACGAAACGGAATCCGCCTTTCATGCAACAACGAGGAATGGGCACACATCAGCAGCTTCTTCTCTTTATTGTGGAATATACTACATTGTTTGCCCTACCGCCGCGGAGCTGTACAGCACTTGATTGTCTCACTTCTCTATAACCTTAAGTATATCCACGAGCACACATGCAAGTCAACTCCGTCACGCCTTTCACGCCAGGAAGAGCTATTCCGCCGCTTCATCGCTTTGGTGAACCAACACAGCAAGCACGAACGCAGCGTCAACTTCTATGCCGACAAGCTATGCCTGACACCGCACTATCTGAGTTCGGTGATACGTGAAACAAGCGGACAAACCGTGATGCAATGGATTAATCAAGCAGTTATCCTCGAAGCCAAAGTATTGCTGAAACACAGTAATCTACTGGTGTTTCAAATATCAGACGAACTGAACTTTCCCAATCCGTCGTTCTTCTCGAAGTTCTTCAAACGTATGACGGGGATGACACCGGCGGAATACCAGAAACAAACCTGACCTCAAAACAGCTGTCCTATACGGGAGCCTGACGGTCCGTCGCAAGAGTCCGCTTCCAATGCCAGCATCCCTTGTTTGGCTGCCAGTCCACCGGCATAGCCTATCAGCGTATGGTTGCTGCCCACCACACGATGGCAGGGGATGAGTATGGAGAGGGCATTTGCCCCATTGGCAGCCGCCACCGCACGTACGGCTTTCGGATTGCCCAGCTTTCGTGAAAGCTCGCCGTAGGACACTGTTTTTCCGTAAGGGATGTTCTGCAACTCCTGCCACACCGTCCGCTGGAATTCTGTTCCGACTGCAAGCAGTGGAACATCGAATATGGTCCGCTTACAGGCAAAATACTCATCCAACTGAATGATTGCCCTTGCAATCACTTCCGAAGTGCCTTCCTCATAATCGGCATGCAGCGCCTGCCGTATGCGCTTATCAACGGTTACTCTACGTTTCTCGTTCAGCATCCAGTCGCATAGGCAGAGTTTATCGCCGAAAGAGCCGAGGAGCAACTCGCCATAAGGAGATTGATAGTATTGGGTCAAAATTGTTTCCATCGAACTTAGTTTTCAGCAAAGATAGCAAATTAAATCATCATTTGTACTCCGCCCACGACTTGATAGCCAAATCATCCGGCGTCATCGTGCAGAATGCATTGATGAACGCACTTGCCAGACGGGCATTCGTTATCAACGGAATATTGAGGTCGATGGCGGCACGGCGTATCTTGTAGCCGTTATCCAACTCGCCTGCGGTGAGGTTCTTCGGAATATTGACAACCATGTCTATCTCCTTGCGGTGCAGCATGTCGAGTGCCTGTGGCTGGCGTTCGGGTTCGCTGGGCCAGTAGACGCGCGTATTCTCCACACCGTTCTCCGTAAGGAAATTGCTGGAACCACCCGTGGCAAATATCTTATACCCCTTCTTCTGAAGCATACGCGCGGCAGAAAGCATGTCCACTTTCTGCTTCGGAGTACCGGTAGAAAGCAGGATATTTTTCTCTGGAATACGATATCCCACGGAGAGCATCGCCTTGAGAATGGCGCAGGAAGTATCGCTGCCGATGCAACCCACCTCGCCCGTGCTTGCCATATCCACACCCAGTACCGGGTCGGCCTTCTGCAGACGGTTGAAGGAGAACTGGCTCGCCTTGATGCCTACGTAATCCAAATCGAACAGATTCTTGTCCGGCTTCTGTACCGGAATGCCGAGCATCACCTTCGTGGCAAGTTCAATAAGGTTTATCTTCAGCACCTTGCTGACAAACGGGAACGAACGGCTGGCACGGAGGTTGCACTCAATCACCTTGATGTCGTTCTCGCGTGCCAGATACTGGATATTGAACGGACCGGAGATGTTCAGCTCACGGGCAATCTCGCGGCTGATGCGCTTGATGCGGCGCACCGTCTCCACATACAACTTTTGTGGCGGGAACTGGATAGTGGCGTCACCGGAATGCACTCCGGCAAACTCGATATGCTCACTGATGGCGTACGCGATAATCTCTCCATCTTGCGCCACAGCATCCATCTCCACCTCCTTGGCATGCTCAATGAACTGGCTCACCACTACGGGATGTTTCTTGCTGACATTCGCCGCCAGCTTCAGGAAGCGTTCCAGCTCCTCCCGGTTGGAACAGACGTTCATCGCAGCGCCGGACAATACGTAGGAAGGACGGACCAATACCGGGAAGCCCACCTTATCCACAAAGGCGTTGATGTCCTCCAGGGAGGTCAGCGCCCGCCATTCGGGTTGGTCTACACCAATGCGGTCGAGCATGGCGGAGAACTTGTCACGGTCTTCGGCATTGTCGATGCTCCTGGCGCTTGTGCCGAGAATAGGTACCTTCTGCGCATCGAGGCGCAGGGCAAGGTTATTCGGTATCTGACCACCGGTAGAGACAATCACCCCGTGGGGATTCTCCAGTTCGAGAATATCCATCACGCGCTCGAAGGTGAGCTCGTCGAAGTAAAGACGGTCGCACATGTCATAGTCCGTAGACACGGTTTCGGGGTTGTAGTTTATCATGACACTGCGGTAGCCTTCCTGGCGGATGGTGTTCAGGGCCTGCACGCCGCACCAGTCGAACTCTACGGAAGAACCGATGCGGTAGGCGCCGGAGCCCAATACGACGATGGACTTGTGGTCGCCGAGGTAACGGACATCATTTGCCGTGCCGCTATACGTTAGGTAGAGATAGTTGGTCTGTGCGGGATATTCGGCGGCAAGGGTATCTATCTGCTTCACTACGGGCAGAATGCCTGCACTCTTGCGGAAATTGCGGACGGCAAGGATGGCTTCTTCGCCGTCCATTGCTTGTTCCAAGCCGAGGGCACGGGCTATCTGGAAATCAGAGAAGCCTTGTACTTTGGCTTTACGCAACAAGTCCACGGGAATCATTGGCAACTCTCCATCAGCCATAAAAGAGTGCAGTTCCCTGCTGGTATCCATGATGTTCATCAACTTCTCCAGGAACCAACGGTCTATCTTGGTCAATTCGTGCACCTGGTCCACCGTATACCCGGCACGGAAGGCTTTGGAGATGACAAAGATACGTTTGTCGGTAGGTTCGCGCAGAGCCTTGTCCAAATCGGCAATCACCAGTTCCTTGTTCTCTACGAAGCCGTGCATGCCCTGGCCTATCATGCGAAGCCCCTTCTGGATGGCTTCCTCGAAAGTACGGCCGATAGCCATCACCTCGCCTACCGACTTCATGCTTGAACCCAGCTCTTTGTCCACCCCGTGGAACTTGCCCAAATCCCAACGCGGTATCTTGCAGACCACATAGTCCAGGGCGGGTTCGAAGAAAGCGCTTGTAGTCTTTGTCACAGAGTTGTTCAAGTCGAACAAGCCATAGCCCAAGCCGAGTTTTGCCGCTACAAACGCCAACGGATAACCCGTTGCTTTAGAGGCAAGTGCAGACGAACGGCTCAAGCGTGCATTTACCTCGATTACCCGGTAGTCCTCGCTCATCGGGTCGTAGGCATACTGCACGTTACACTCTCCCACAATGCCGATGTGACGGATAATGCGGATAGCAAGTTCACGCAATTTATGATAGTCCGTATTGCTCAACGTCTGTGACGGGGCAATAACGATGGACTCACCTGTATGGATGCCCAGGGGGTCGAAGTTCTCCATGTTGCAGACCGTGATGCAGTTGTCGAAGCGGTCGCGCACCACCTCGTATTCCACTTCCTTCCATCCCTTCAGCGATTTCTCCACCAGCACCTGTGGGGAGAAGGAGAAGGCTTTCTCCACCAGCACATTCAGCTCTTCTTCATTGTCGCAGAAGCCCGAACCCAGTCCGCCAAGCGCATATGCGGCACGGACAATGACCGGGTATCCCAGTTCCCGGGCTGCGCGACGGGCATCCGCCGCATTCTCCACGGCTTCGCTCTTGATGGTCTTCACATCAATCTCATTCAGTTTCTGCACAAAGATTTCACGGTCCTCCGTGTCAATGATGGCCTGCACGGGAGTGCCGAGAACCGTCACGCCGTACTTCTCGAAAATCTTGTCTTTATAGAGGGAGACACCGCAGTTCAGTGCCGTCTGTCCGCCAAAAGCAAGCATGATGCCGTCCGGGCGCTCCTTCTCTATCACCTTCTCCACGAAGTAAGGAGTGACGGGCAGGAAGTAAATCTGGTCGGCAACTCCTTCCGAGGTCTGTACCGTGGCAATGTTCGGATTGATGAGAACCGTGTAGATGCCTTCCTCCTTCAATGCCTTGAGCGCCTGCGAACCGGAGTAATCAAATTCTCCTGCTTCACCGATTTTCAGTGCGCCGGAACCAAGCAGCAAGACTTTCTTTATATTGTTTTCTTTCATTTGCATATCTGTTTATTAAAAATGTAATAGTAGTAATAAAACCTTATCTTTCTCTTACCTTACACAATCAGTCACTAATTGAATGGCATTCAGTATAGGACTGAAAGGTATTCACTCTGGGACTGAATGACATTCAGTACGGGACTCATTATACCGTCTTTTACATACTGATTATCAAGAGATTACGAACGCAACCATTCTTGATAAAATTCTCTTACTAAAGCAACTTCACAAAGTCATCAAAAAGAAACTCCGTATCCGTCGGCCCGCTGGCAGCTTCGGGATGAAACTGTGCGGAGAACCAGGGATTGCGTTTGTGGCGGATTCCTTCATTAGAACCATCGTTCATATTGATGAAAAGCGGTTCCCAGTCTTCTGTCAGCGTGTTGTTGTCTACGGCATACCCATGATTCTGTGAGGTGATGAAGCAACGTTCCGTACCCACCATACGCACCGGTTGGTTATGGCTGCGGTGGCCGTATTTCAATTTGTATATCTTGGCGCCCCCAGCTTTGGAAAGCAACTGGTTTCCCATACAGATGCCGAAGATGGGCAGTTTCTCGTTCTGCATTGTCTTGCGGATATGCTGCACGGCAGCATCGCAGGTATCGGGGTCGCCAGGGCCGTTGGAGATGAACAACCCGTCGAACTCCATCCCAGTATAATCATAGTCCCAGGGAACGCGAATCACTTCCACGTCACGTTTCAGCAGGCAGCGGATGATGTTATGCTTGACGCCGCAATCCACAAGGAGCACTTTCTTCTTACCGGTTCCTTCGTTGTAACGGATAACCTCCTTGCAGCTAACTTTATCCACATAATTCACATCGGCATAAGAGGCCTCAGGCATTTCATCCGATTCATCATCAAAGGCGATACGTCCCATCATCACCCCATGCTCGCGAAGCACCTTTGTCAGTTCGCGGGTATCGATGCCCGTGATGCCCGGAATCTGTTCGCGTTTCAGCCAGTCACCGAGGCTTTCCACCGCATTCCAATGGCTATAATTTTCGCTATAATCGCTTACAATAATGGCTTCGGCATGGATATGCTCGCTCTCCATAAAAGTGGCAAGCCCATTCGGTTCGAGAGTAAAAGGCGGCACACCGTAATTGCCCACCAACGGATAGGTGAGCGTCATCAGCTGTCCGGCATACGAAGGGTCGGTCAGGCTTTCGGGATAACCCGTCATGGCTGTGTTGAAGACCACCTCTCCCGCTACCGGTTTTTCAAAGCCGAACGACTTGCCGTGGAAGCGGCTCCCGTCGTCGAGGATTAGAGTTACATTTCTCATTGATTCAATTAAAATTGATAAACTTGTTCTATATAATCAATAAATGCCTTGTTCAGCATCTTCACACCGCCCGGCGTAGGATAATCGCCGCTGAAGTACCAGTCACCCGGATGCTTGGGGCAGGCCTCATGCAGCCCTTCGAGAGGCTGGTAGACAATCTGCACTTTGGCTTTCGTCCCTTTGGGAGTGAGCAGTTCCACCATCTTGGCAGAGATTTCCTCGTCGGTAAAGGGAGCGTATATCTCCTTCACGTAATTCACCATCTGCTCTTTGGGCAGGCCTACCTGCTCTTTGGACTTGCGGTAGGCGGCGGCAATCACATCGCGCATCTCGCGCTCCTTCAGCAGTTCCACAGCAGCCTTGAAGGCGATGAATTCGCTCATCTTAGCCATATCGATGCCGTAGTAGTCGGGATAGCGTACCTGCGGTGAAGAGCTTACAATGACTATCTTCTTTGGCTCCAGACGGTCAAGGATGCCGATGATGCTCTGCTTCAGGGTGGTTCCACGCACTATCGAGTCGTCGATGATGACCAGATTATCCACTCCCGGGACAAGGCTTCCGTAAGTGATGTCGTACACATGGGCGGCAAGGTCGTTCCGGCTGTTTCCTTCGGCAATGAAGGTACGCAGCTTGATGTCCTTGATGGCCACTTTCTCGCTCCGTATGCGCCGCGACAAGATATGCTCCAGTTCGTCGTGGCTGGGACTATGCCCCAAGGCGGCAATCTGCTGCACCTTCTCCTCGTTGAGGTAGTCGTCCAATCCCTGCAACATACCGTAGAAGGCGACTTCCGCCGTATTGGGGATGAAGGAGAAGACGGTATGGTCCACATCGTTGTCGATGGCTTTCAATATGTTGGGTACAAGTTTCTCACCCAGCAGTTTACGTTCCCGGTAAATGTCCACATCACTGCCCCGGCTGAAGTAGATGCGCTCGAAGGAACAAGGTTTCACCTCGCGCGGCTTGTTGATTTGCACGGTGCGCACCTTGCCGGCCTTGTTGATAAACATGGCTTGTCCGGGTTGCAGCTCCTTGATGGATTCGACAGGAACATTAAGGGCTGTCTGTATCACGGGACGTTCGCTGGCAAGCACCGCTATCTCGTCGTCCTGATACCAGAAGGCTGTACGGATGCCCCATGGGTCGCGTACGGCAAAAGTCTCTCCGCTTCCGGTAAGTCCGCACATCACGTATCCCCCGTCCCACTCCTTGCTCGAAGTGCGCAGTACGTTGGCAAGGTCGATGTGGTTTTCTATATAACGGGTGATGTCCATGCCTGCCAGCCCTTCCGCTTCGGCAAGGTTGAAGAGGCGCTCCACTTCGCGGTCGAGGCGATGTCCCAACTGCTCCAGCATGATGTAGGTATCGGCATATTTGCGCGGATGCTGGCCGATGGCGGTAATGCGTGCGAAGATTTCATCCACATTCGTCATGTTGAAGTTGCCGCAGAGGGCAAGATTCTTGGCACGCCAGTTGTTTCTCCGGAGGAACGGGTGCACGTACGAGATGCCGGACTTTCCGGTAGTGGAGTAACGCAGGTGTCCCATATAGACCTCCCCTGCAAAGGGCAGCACACGCTTGGCATAGTCCGCATCATGCAGCTGTTCCTTGGTCAAGTCCTTGAAGTGACCCTGCACCGTACCGAAAATTTCGGTAATGGCGCCCGAGCCGAGAGCACGCTCACGGAACATATATTCCTCGCCGGGACTGGCTTCCAGTTTCACGCAGGCCAGTCCGGCACCTTCCTGCCCACGGTTGTGTTGTTTCTCCATCAGGAGATAGAGCTTGTTGAGTCCGTACATCCATGTTCCGTACTTCTCTTCATAGTACTCCAGCGGTTTCAGCAGGCGTATCATGGCGACGCCGCATTCATGCTTCAGTTGTTCCATCTATCTATTTACAATTTACCATTTACAATGTACAATTTTAAGTGTACAATTTTCTTTTCCTTATTATAGCATACAATTACCATTTACATTTACCCCTCCCAAGCGCAGCCCCATTGTACATTGTAAATGGTAAATTGTACATGTCCTCATTCTACAGTCACCGACTTCGCAAGATTCCTCGGCTGGTCCACATCCATTCCCTTGCACACGGCAATGTGATAGGCAAGTAATTGCAGAGGTACCGTAGTTATTAACGGATCAAGGCACTCCATTGTTTCGGGAAGCTCGATGCAAGTGTCGGCTATTTTACTGATGACCGTATCTCCCTTTGTCACAATGGCGATAACCCTGCCTTTACGCGCCTTTATTTCCTGGATATTGCTCAGCACCTTTTCGTAAAGCCCATTCCGGGTGGCAATAACCACCACCGGCATCTCGGCATCCACCAGGGCAATGGGGCCGTGCTTCATTTCGGCGGCAGGATAGCCCTCGGCATGGATATACGAAATCTCCTTCAACTTCAAAGCACCTTCCAGGGCTACGGGATAACTGTATCCGCGTCCCAGATAGATAAAGTTGTGTGCATAGGTGAATATCTTGGAAAGTTCCGCTATACGGTCGTTCAGTTTCAAGACCTCCTTCATCTTGTCGGGGATATGTCCCAATTCCTTGACAATTGCCAGGTATTGCCCTTCGTCCATCGTCTTTTTCTCTTTGGCAAGTGTCAGGGCCAGCATGGTAAGCACCGTTACCTGCCCGGTGAAGGCTTTGGTGGATGCCACCCCTATTTCCGGTCCCACGTGGATATAGGAACCCGTGTGCGTGGCACGGGGAATGCTGGAACCGACGGCATTGCAGATGCCATATATAAATGCCCCACGATTTCTGGCAAGCTCCACGGCAGCCAGCGTATCGGCCGTTTCACCGCTTTGCGAGATGGCAATCACCACATCGTTGCTGTCAATCACCGGGTCGCGGTAACGGAACTCACTGGCATACTCCACCTCCACCGGAATACGGCAGAAGCTTTCAATCAAATGCTTGCCGATGAGGGCGGCATGCCATGACGTACCGCATGCCACGATGACGAAGCGTTTGGCCGCCAGCAGACGTTCCTTATAATCAATCACTGCAGAAAGAACCACGTTCGTACCCTCCACATTGATACGCCCGCGCATGCAGTCGCGAATGCAGCCGGGCTGTTCGAAGATTTCCTTCAGCATGAAGTGCGGATAGCCTCCCTTCTCCAGCTGGCCGAGATTGAGCGCTACCGTCTTTACCTCGTGCGGACATTCCACATTCTTCAGGTTAACAACCTTCAGCTTCTCTCCCCGGCGGATGAGGGCAATCTCTTCGTCTTCCAGATACACCACCTTATCCGTATATTCCACAATCGGCGTGGCATCCGAAGCCAGGAAAAACTCACCTTCACCGATGCCCACCACCAGCGGACTGCTCTTGCGTGCAGCGATTATCCCATCCGGATTGTCCTTGTCGAGCACCGCAATGGCATACGCCCCAATCACTTCCTGCAAGGCAAGTTGCACTGCCGTCAGCAGGTCAATATGGTTTGTCACCTGAATGTATTCGATGAGCTGTACCAGCACCTCGGTATCAGTGCTGCTTTTAAATACATAACCTTTGGCTTGAAGTTTTTCTTTAAGGACGGCGTAGTTTTCAATAATGCCGTTATGGATGAGGGCGAGGCGTTCGGAAGAGGAATAATGGGGATGGGCATTGACGGAACAAGGTTCTCCATGAGTAGCCCAACGTGTATGTGCAATACCAATGTTACCGGAAATATCTTTTTGAGCAACGAAAGTTTCAAGTTCCGAAACCTTACCTTTCGCTTTGTACACGTTCAACTGTCGGTTATCACTGATTAATGCTACCCCTGCACTATCATATCCACGGTACTCCAACCGCTTCAGACCCTTGATAAGAATGGGGTAGGCTTTCCTTTGACCTATATAGCCTACTATTCCACACATAATGTATCAGTATTTGATTTTGCGCTGCAAATATACATATTCTTAAGAACATAAAGTTAATCTTTCCACTATTTATTTATCAAAAGAATAGAAAAAAGTTGTTTTTACATCAAAAAGTTAAAGAAAGTGTTATTTTAAAAGCAAAAGGCTTAATTTACAAATCCAAATCAAACCGTCTGATTTTGATTTAGGATTAAAAGAAAACAGAGGGTGTTTTCTATCAATTCATAACTTCATCTTCTATCGCAGGAATTTTGCAAGAAAGAAGGCAGGAATACATATTAGCATTTTGCAATTAATACCATATATTTGCCGAACATTTTGAAACCACAAACAATATTATACAGCAATAAAGAAAGCTTATAATCATGAAACAAGAACTTTTTAACAACAAAACAAAAGCAGAGGATTACCAGCGACAGCCCAAACAGTTGGGCTTGTATGAGGCATCCCATGAGCACGATGCCTGCGGAGTAGGCATGCTGGTCAATATCCAGGGAGGAAAATCACATGAACTGGTAGAATCAGCATTGAAGGTACTGGAAAACATGCGCCACCGTGGAGCGGAAGGGGCGGACAACAAAACCGGAGACGGCGCCGGCATCATGCTGCAGATACCGCACGAATTCATTCTGTTGCAGGGCATTCCCGTTCCCGAGAAGGGAAAATACGGCACCGGCCTGCTTTTCCTTCCCAAAGACGGAAAAGACCAGGCTGTCATCTTGAGCGTCATTATCGAAGAGATTGAAAAGGAGGGATTGACCCTGATGCATCTGCGCAACGTGCCCACTTGCCCCGAAATATTGGGAGAAGCGGCTCTTGCCAACGAACCGGACATCAAGCAAATTTTCATCACCGGATTTACGGAAAGCGAAACCGCCGACCGCAAACTCTATATAATAAGGAAAAGGATAGAGAACAGAATACGCAAGTCGGACATCCCCACCCGCGAGGATTTCTACATCGTCTCGCTCTCTACGAAGAACATCGTCTACAAGGGCATGCTCTCTTCCTTGCAGTTGCGCAACTACTTCCCCGACCTCACCAACAGCTACTTCACCAGCGGACTGGCATTGGTGCACTCCCGTTTCAGCACCAACACTTTCCCCACCTGGGGACTGGCACAGCCTTTCCGCCTGCTGGCACACAACGGCGAAATCAATACCATCCGCGGCAACCGCGGCTGGATGGAAGCCCGTGAGAGTGTACTCTCCTCTCCCGCCTTGGGAGACATCCGGGAGATACGCCCCATCGTGCAACCGGGCATGAGCGACAGTGCCTCGCTGGACAATGTGCTCGAGTTTCTCATCATGTCAGGCCTGAGCCTGCCGCACGCCATGGCCATGCTCGTGCCGGAATCTTTCAACGAAAAGAATCCCATCAGCGAAGATTTAAAAGCTTTCTATGAATACCACTCCATCCTGATGGAGCCGTGGGACGGACCGGCGGCACTGCTTTTCAGCGACGGGCGCTATGCAGGCGGCATGCTCGACAGAAACGGACTGCGCCCTGCACGCTACCTGATTACGCAGGGCGGCATGATGGTAGTGGCCAGCGAAGTCGGCGTGATGGATTTCGAGCCGGGAGACATCAAGGAAAAAGGACGCCTGCAACCGGGCAAGATACTGCTTATAGACACCGAGAAAGGCGAAATATATTATGACGGCGAACTGAAGAAACAACTTGCCGAAGCCAAACCATACCGCACTTGGCTGGCCGGCAACCGCATCGAGCTGGACGAACTGAAAAGCGGTCGCAAAGTCTCCCATAGCGTGGAGAACTACGACAGCATGCTGCGCATCTTCGGCTACTCCAAAGAAGACGTGGAACGGCTGATTGTCCCGATGTGTACCATCGGTGCCGAACCCATCAACTCCATGGGCAATGACACCCCGCTGGCAGTACTCTCGGACAAGCCGCAACTACTGTACAACTATTTCCGCCAGCAGTTTGCCCAAGTCACCAACCCTCCTATCGACCCGATACGCGAAGAACTGGTAATGTCGCTGACCGAGTACATCGGAGCCGTAGGCATGAACATACTGACACCCAGCGAAAACCATTGCAAGATGGTGAGGTTGAACCATCCCATCCTGAACAACGCCCAGCTGGATATTCTCTGCAACATCCGGTACAAAGGCTTCAAGACCGTGAAACTGCCCCTGCTCTTCGAAGTGGCAAAAGGGTGCCAGGGATTGCAGGAAGCATTGGCAACCCTCTGCAAGCAGGCGGAAGAATCCGTCAACGAAGGAGTGAACTACATCGTGCTTTCCGACCGCGACGTAGACGCCACCCATGCCGCCATTCCGTCACTGCTTGCCGTGTCGGCGGTACACCACCATCTTATCTCCGTGGGCAAACGGGTGCAGACGGCACTGATTGTAGAAAGCGGCGAAATCCGCGAAGTGATGCACGCCGCACTGCTGCTGGGCTTCGGAGCCAGCGCACTGAATCCGTATATGGCTTTTGCCGTCATCGACAAACTGGTGAACGAAAAGGAAATACAGCTCGACTACGCCACTGCCGAAAAGAAATATATCAAGTCCGTCTGCAAAGGCTTGTTCAAGATTATGAGCAAGATGGGCATCAGCACCATCCGTTCTTACCGGGGCGCGAAAATTTTCGAGACCGTAGGACTGAGCGAGGAGTTGAGCAATGCCTACTTTGGCGGACTGAGTTCACGCATCGGAGGCATACGCCTGGATGAAGTGGCACGCGACGCCATCGCCTTCCACAAGGAAGGGATGGAGGTTCTTAAAAAGAAGGGGGAAGCGGAGTTATTGCCGAACCGCGGACTGTATGCCTTCCGCAAGGATGGTGAGAAGCACGCCTGGAACCCGGAAACCATCAGCACACTGCAACTTGCCACACGCCTGGGAAGCTATAAGAAATTCAAGGAGTTCACTGCCATGGTAGACAGCAAGGAATCTCCCATCTTCCTGCGCGATTTCCTCGACTTCCGCCGCGCTCCTATCAGCATAGACCGGGTGGAACCGGTAGAGAACATCGTACAGCGCTTTGTCACCGGCGCCATGTCCTACGGCTCCATCAGCCGCGAAGCCCACGAAGCCATGGCTATTGCCATGAACAAGCTGCATGGCCGGAGCAATACGGGCGAAGGAGGCGAAGACCGGGCACGCTTCATGCCGCGCGAAGACGGCACCAATCTGCGCAGCGCCATCAAGCAGGTGGCCTCAGGACGTTTCGGTGTCACCGCAGAATATCTGGTGAATGCGGACGAAATACAGATAAAGATTGCCCAAGGCGCCAAGCCGGGCGAAGGTGGGCAGCTGCCGGGCTTCAAAGTGGATGAAGTGATTGCCAAGACACGCCACTCCATTCCGGGCATCTCGCTGATTTCCCCCCCGCCCCACCACGACATTTACTCCATCGAAGACCTGGCACAGCTCATCTTCGACCTGAAGAACGTGAACCCACGGGCAAAAATCAGCGTGAAGCTGGTGGCAGAAAGCGGTGTGGGCACCATTGCCGCCGGTGTGGCAAAGGCAAAGGCCGATTTGATAGTCATCTCGGGTGCAGAGGGCGGTACGGGAGCCTCTCCTGCATCATCCATCCGCTATGCCGGCATCTCGCCCGAACTCGGCTTGAGCGAAACGCAGCAGACACTGGTGCTGAACGGCCTGCGCGGACAAGTGATGCTGCAAGTGGACGGACAGCTCAAAACAGGCCGCGACATCATACTGATGGCAATGCTCGGAGCCGAAGAATTCGGTTTCGCCACCAGTGCCCTGATTGTACTGGGTTGCGTAATGATGCGCAAATGTCACCAGAACACCTGCCCCGTAGGGGTGGCGACACAGAACGAAGAACTGCGCAAACGCTTCCGCGGACGCAGCGAGTATCTGGTGAACTTCTTCACGTTCCTGGCGCAGGAAGTACGCGAATACCTGGCGGAAATCGGTGTGGAACGCCTGGATGACATCATTGGACGCACAGACCTTATCGTCCGCAAGCCGGATGACGGAATCAAGAAACATCAGTTGATAAGCTTCGACAAACTACTGGCACGCGTAGACAACGAAGCCGCCATCCGCCACGTCACCGACCAACAGCATGGCATCGACCATGTGAAAGATGTAGAGATGCTACATGCCGCCGCCGAAGCCGTAGAGAACCAGAAGGAAATCTCGCTGGAGTACACCATCGCCAATACCGACCGTGCCTGCGGCGCCATGCTCTCTGGTGTCATTGCCGCAAAATACGGAGAAAAAGGGCTGCCCGAACATACGCTGAATGTGAAGTTCAAAGGCTCCGCCGGGCAGAGTTTCGGGGCATTCCTTGTCCCGGGTGTCAACTTCAAGCTGGAAGGCGAGGCCAACGATTATCTGGGCAAAGGTCTGAGTGGCGGACGCATCGCCGTCCTGCCCCCGGTACGGAGCAACTTCGAGGCGGAGAAAAACACGATTGCAGGCAACACCCTGCTTTATGGCGCCACAAGCGGTGAAGTTTACATCAACGGCCGTGCAGGCGAGCGCTTTGCCGTCCGCAACTCCGGTGCCACAGCCGTAGTGGAGGGTGTAGGTGACCACTGCTGCGAGTATATGACCGGCGGGCGCGTGGTAGTACTCGGACAGACGGGACGCAACTTTGCCGCAGGCATGTCCGGCGGTGTGGCCTACGTATGGAACCGGGACGGCAACTTCGACTATTTCTGCAATATGGAAATGGTGGAACTGAGCCTCATCGAAGAGGCCTCCTACCGCAAGGAACTGCACGAGCTCATCTGCCAGCACTACCTGTACACCGGTTCCAAACTGGCACGCACCATGCTCGATGACTGGCCACGCTATGCCGACCAGTTCATCCAGGTAGTCCCTATCGAATACAAAAAAGTGCTGCAAGAGGAGCAGATGCAGAAATTGCAACAGAAGATTGCAGAAATGCAACGCGATTAT
Organism: Bacteroides uniformis; assembly: GCF_025147485.1. NCBI lineage: Bacteria > Pseudomonadati > Bacteroidota > Bacteroidia > Bacteroidales > Bacteroidaceae > Bacteroides > Bacteroides uniformis. Next base: position 3,815,260 of record NZ_CP102263.1, read on the forward strand.
TGAATCGCGAATTAATAATGAAAGAATGAAAGACTGAGGAAATTCCCCTTTCATTCTTTAATTCTTTAACTTTTTAATTTGTTCATCATGGGAGATCCAAAAGCATTCCTCAATATCCCCCGCCAAGAGGCGGGTTACCGTCCGATACACGAACGTATCACAGACTTCAGCCAAGTGGAACAGACACTGAACAGCCACGACCGCAAGCTCCAGGCCTCGCGCTGTATGGACTGCGGCGTACCCTTCTGCCACTGGGCATGTCCGCTGGGCAATAAAGACCCGGAATTCCAAGACGCGCTCTACCGGGGCAAATGGCACGAAGCCTATCAAATACTGAACAGTACGAATGATTTTCCGGAATTTACGGGACGCATCTGCCCTGCCCTTTGCGAGAAGTCGTGCGTACTGAAACTCTCGTGCAACGAACCGGTCACTATCCGCGAGAACGAAGCCGCCATTGCCGAGGCTGCTTTTCGCGAGGGCTACATCACCCCCCTCCAGCCCGAACGCAACGGAAAGAAAGTAGCCGTCATCGGCGCCGGCCCTGCCGGATTGAGCGTTGCCGTACGGCTGAACGCCAAAGGTTACGAAGTTACCCTATTCGACAGCAAACCGATGCCGGGAGGACTGTTGCGTTACGGCATCCCCAACTTCAAACTGGACAAAGCCGTCATCGACCGCCGCATGAAAATCCTCAAGGCCGAAGGAATCTTGTTCAAGATGGGAGTCCATGTCGATGTACAGAAACTGCCCGTCGGATTCGATGCCTACGCCATTTGTACCGGTACGCCCACCGCCCGCGACCTCTCCATTCCGGGCAGGGAGCTGAAAGGCATCTACTTTGCCCTCGACATGCTGGCACAGCAGAACCATATTCTGGATGGAGATACCTTCCCGAAAGACCAACTCGTCAACGCCCGCGGCAAACGGGTACTCGTCATCGGCGGCGGCGATACCGGGTCTGACTGTATAGGCACCAGCATCCGCCAGGGAGCCGTCAGCGTAACCCAGATTGAAATTATGCCCCAACCGCCCATAGGACACAACCCGGATACTCCCTGGCCGCAATGGCCCGTCGTACTGAAAACCACCAGCAGCCACGAAGAAGGCTGTACCCGTCGATGGTCCCTCGCCTCTACCCGGTTCATCGGGAAGAATGGCAAGGTATGCGGTGTGGAAGTGGAAGAAGTGGAGTGGCTTCCGGCAACAGACGGTAACCGCCCTACCATGAAATCTACGGGTAAGAAAGAGGTCATCGAAGCCGATATGGTGCTTCTTGCCATGGGTTTCCTCAAGCCCGAGCAACCGAAGTTTGCAGAGAACGTATTCGTGGCAGGCGATGCCGCCCACGGCGCCAGCCTCGTAGTACGTGCCTTGGCCGACGGACGACGAGTGGCAACAGAAATAGACCGTTACCTCGAACCTCTAAAAGAAAACAAGAAATGATTTCCCTTTCTTTAATTTTTAACCTTTAATTTTTAATTCTCATGTGTGGAATAGCAGGAATCTTCAACATACAGTCTCAAACTCCTGAGTTGAGAAACAAAGCGCTACGGATGGCGCAGAAAATCCGTCATCGCGGACCGGACTGGAGTGGTATCTACGTAGGCGGCTCCGCCATCCTCGCCCACGAACGCCTCTCCATTGTCGACCCGGAATCCGGCGGACAACCCTTATATTCACCCGACCGCAAACAGGTGCTTGCCGTCAATGGCGAGATTTACAACCATCGCGACATCCGTGCCCGCTATGCCGGAAAATACGCCTTCCAGACAGGTTCCGACTGCGAAGTCATCCTTGCCCTTTACAAAGACAAAGGCATCCGCTTCCTCGAAGAGCTGAACGGCATCTTCGCCTTCGCCCTCTATGATGAAGAAACGGACGATTACCTCATCGCCCGCGACCCCATCGGCGTAATCCCCCTTTATATAGGACGCGACAAGGATGGACACATCTACTTCGGCAGTGAGCTGAAAGCCCTTGAAGGTTTCTGCGACGAGTATGAGCCTTTCCTTCCCGGCCACTACTACCGTGGGCGCGAGGGCAAGATGCACCGCTGGTACACCCGCGACTGGATGGACTATGCCGCTGTGAAGGACAACTACACTCCTGCCGCCGAACGTAATGCCGCGCCGGCTTCGATAGGCCGGACAGCCTACAGCACACAAGTCACGGCTGTGCACGACGCACTTGAAGCCGCCGTACAGCGCCAGTTGATGTCCGACGTCCCCTACGGTGTCCTGCTCAGTGGCGGACTCGATTCTTCCGTCATCTCTGCCATCGCCAAGAAATATGCCGCCAAACGCATCGAGACAGACAACAAGGCAGATGCCTGGTGGCCACAGCTCCATTCCTTCGCCGTCGGCTTGAAGGGTGCTCCCGACTTGATTAAAGCCCGCGAAGTGGCCCGTCATATCGGTACCGTGCATCACGAGATAAACTATACCGTTCAAGAAGGCCTCGATGCTGTCCGCGACGTCATCTATTTCATTGAGACTTACGACATAACCACTGTCCGCGCCTCCACCCCCATGTATCTGCTGGCGCGTGTCATCAAAAGCATGGGCATCAAGATGGTACTCAGCGGCGAAGGTGCAGACGAGGTGTTCGGCGGTTACCTTTACTTCCACAAGGCGCCCACACCGCAAGCCTTTCACGAAGAAACCGTGCGCAAGCTCTCCAAACTGCATCTGTACGACTGCCTCCGTGCCAACAAAAGCCTTGCAGCCTGGGGAGTGGAAGGACGTGTCCCCTTCCTCGACAAAGAATTCCTGGATGTTGCCATGCGCATCAATCCGGCAGTCAAGATGTGCCCCGGCAAGGAGATAGAAAAGAAAGTAGTCCGCGAAGCCTTTGCCGACATGCTCCCTCAGAACGTTGCCTGGCGGCAGAAAGAACAGTTCTCCGACGGTGTGGGCTACAGTTGGATTGATACGCTGAAAGCCGTCACTGCCGCCGCCGTCAGCGACGAGCAGATGGCACATGCCGCCGAACGCTTCCCGATACATACCCCACAAAACAAGGAAGAGTATTACTACCGCACCATCTTCGAAGAGCATTTCCCCAGTGAAAGCGCGGCCCGGAGCGTTCCCAGTGTGCCCAGTGTGGCATGCTCCACCGCCGAAGCACTGGCATGGGACGCCTCTTTCCAAGGAAAGAACGACCCCAGCGGACGGGCAGTAGCGGGGGTACACGAAGAAGCATACAAGGATTAAAAAAAGAGCTGCCGACAGATTTCCTGCCAGCAGCTCTTCTCATTTTTTATTTATCAAATCCTATCGGACTAAAACATCATTGTCTGTCCACCAATCACACCTGCCACAGCACTCGCTACGGCAATAATAAGTTTCAAAATCACATTCCACGTTTTCTTCATAAAGATTATCCATTATCTGATTAATAATTCATAGCTACTGTTATCCCAGTGGATTCTCACCTTGGTCTCCATCCGAATCCGAGCCTCCTCCTTCCGAACCGGAGCCGCCATCTGTAGAAGTCTTCCCCTTAAGATAATCATCCAAACTCACCAAATCCAGCCTCTCTCCAGCGCGGGTAGCAGCCTTCGATATCTTCAGTTCCCTATTCGCCTGAAAACAGATACGGACGCTCTCCACACTCTTGGCTGTCACGTCATCAGCCTTTTCCTCACCTTTCGATTTGGCTGCCAGTATAAAAACACCCAGCCCGGCTATATTAACCGTCTTTCCTTCCAGCAACTGCTCTTTCAGCTTTTCCACAAAGTTCTGCATCGTACTCTTGATGTCACCGATAGACAGAGAAGAGCGGTCCTGCATCTTCTGTGCAATAAACGCCAAATCCACGCTTTGCCCCAATGTTACCAACTGCGGATAATACTTCTTGGGAGAGTTTTCAACCCTGGGGTCCGACGGTCTCTCCACCGTCCTGAAAATTACACTCATACTTTTTTTTCTTTAGAGATTTAAATTCGTTTTCCTATTCACACGTTTCGTTGATCAACGATGCAAAGGTGAGGATTAAAAACTATGTAGCCAAAGAAAAAAGGTGCTTGGGAGTAGTTTTTCTGAGAAAAGTGATAAAGTGCTATAAATCAACAAAAAATGTAAGCACTCAATTTAGGGCATCCCCCTTCGAAAGGGCACTTTTCAGTGCCCTAAACCGAGTTTTGTTAATTAATTAGTCTTGAATTTAACATTGGCTGGTAGCCAAAGTGATTTTGTCAGGAACCATGTTAACATAATCCCTGCATCCGTTAAAGATATTTTTGAAAAAAGTTCCGATGAAGTTCCAGACAGAACTGCCATGAAGCTTTACCGTTCCAATCACACTATGATATGTTGCAGCCATCCCAGCACCGGCATCACTACCATAATGAAGTGAATTATTACGTTGGGTAGTCAGCTTTCGAATGGTTCGCTCTGCCAGATTGTTGTCTATAGGTAATTCACCATCATCCAAGTAGGCAAAAATCTCTTTCCAGAACCGGTTCAGATAATTGAGAGCTTCCCTATAATACTGACTTCTAAATTCTGAATCCTTTGACAGTTCACTGTCCAACTGACTGCGCAATTCTATCAGGAGTTCCTTCGTTTCCAGACTTTGCCTTTCCCGAAACCTTTCTTTTGGAGTTAATCCGGCATCATCGTATTTACGCTCCCTCATAAAGAACTCCTTTAAAATTTCGGAAAAGCGTTCTGCAGTCGGTTCACCACCCTGATTGGAAGCCTTGACAAACTTGTTTTTGGCATGAGACATACAAACTTGGTGTACAGTATCTTTAAAACGGGCTGATTTCAGATCATTGCCGATAAACACATAAGCATTGTATCCGTCGGACATGATACTCTTCAATTCTGCATCACCCAAAAAGTCTGTAAGTACCTCACGACCGCGCGAGCCATTCTCATAGAAGAAAATGGCTGTTTTCCGAGCCTTGTTGACCAGAACCCAAATATAGCACTTCTTATAGTGATCATATTTACGCACCTTACACCAGGTCTCATCGCAGTTCACTATCGAGTCTTTTTCCAAAGCTATGGACTTCAATACACAGACCAATTCATCCAGGTATTTCTTGCCTTTCTTAAGCCAGTTGCGCAATGTGTTTTTAGAAACGGTCATGCCCATATCTGTCAGCCATTGGTGAAGAAGACCGAAAGTCACATTCTTCACATAAACTTCATAGGCGATAGCCTGCAGAAATTCAGGAGTAGCTTTAGTACCCTCGAATCTGGTCACCACCTCCGGATGGCCTTCAGAAGGGAAATAACCCCACCTGGGCTTTTTACCAGGCTCTGCATAATGAACCATCTCAAAACATTCTTCCGTAAGGAAAGTACGGAAACTGAACACCCGTACCATTCTCCTTTCAATGATGCGACCGGGAACCTTTGTCAAGTCAGAAGGATGCTCTATTACTTCTCCGGATACTCCCGTCGTTTTATAACCGTCAGGACGATTGGACAAATCACGGCCTTTCCCGGAAGGCTCTTTAACCTCCGGTGATTGGACATGACCAACCGAATCCGTGCGAAGCGTATCATCGGTTCCATCATAATCATCCTTCTCCTTGTTCCGGTCTGAATCACCCGTCTTAGCTTTAGATTTGATCTTTTGACGTCGATCACCAAAACGTTCCTGATGGGCATAATCAAGTCTTTCCTGAAGTGATTTAATCTTACGTTCAGCCGATTTGCGAAGTTTATGCTCTTCTGACAACCGATTCTCAAGGTCAGCATGTTTCGATTCCATAGAGGACACCTGATCCTTCAGATCCTTCATCTGAGCCATAAAATCCTCCAAAACAAGCTTCATGGCATCACTTGTCAACCGAAGATCCTGATTCTGTTCGGCAAGGTATTGTATGTACCGCTCTTTCTGATCCTCTGCCATACCTGCACTATAATTTATAGGGCTGAGTGAGCAGGTTGCCCTACTCAACAACTCTCGTTTTGTTGTAATTATATCTTGCAGATCGATCATACTTAAACCTTTGATTTACAGCATTAAAGGTAATAAAATAATCGCAAAAACGCAAGTGGACAAATAGATTAATTATCTGATTTTTAATGTTTTAACTATAGGATTCTCAAGAATCAAAACCACGTCCTTCCAGTCAATCCGATAAACAGTATCTGCCCCGTTCCGCTCTACTTTCATGAACTGATAGCCTGCTACAAACTTCTTTTCGAACAGACTATATGAACGATTATCAAATGAAAACATACGGACTATCCTGCGATTTCGAGACATGACTATAAAGACGTCTCCATCATTGGGCTCACGGTGAAGCCGTTCACGAATGACAGACAACACACGGCTGTGTTTACAACGCATATCGGTAAAATCACGGACATAATAAAAATGATTCAGACCGGTAACACTCAACATAACCCCTCCAACTGCTCTACCATACGAACCAAATCCTGGTAGCTTAAATTCTTTTGGGACAAATGCAAGCCATTGCTGATACGAATCCCAACCCAAATACGAACCGGGTGATCATCTCTGCTTGGTGATACCGGTTGAGGTTGATCACTAGCCCTGGATTTTTCCTCATGACCAATTGCAGGAGCACCATCAACCTGGACTTCAACTACTTTTTTACGGGTATCCTTGTACCATTTCTGAAAGATGTTATAAGGAACTTTGTTCTTAACGCAAAACGATTGGAGAGATTCTCCATGAGGCAAAGCCTCGGTCTGGTATTGAAAGTAAAACCTTTCAAGATCTTCACTGCTATACATAAATTCTAAAATTTTTGTTCGCAGCGAAGATAGAGGTTGCAATCAATAGCCATTTTTTGACTGCTTACACAAAAAATATTTCTACAATATACAATTCTTCATTTCATCTACTATGTATCTCACATCCTCATCCATCACATAAGGACCGCTCGGCAAGCAAAGACCACGCTTGAACAAGCCCTCACTGACACCATTCACATAGGCAGGATTAGCCGCATAAACCGGCTGGAGATGCATGGGCTTCCATAAGGGACGGCTCTCGATACCGGCTTTATCCAAACAAACACGCATGGCCTCCACATTACGGTTAGGCTCACAAGAAGTATGGGCATTCACTGACTCATGAGTAACACCCGCAGCACCACCAACGGCACCTTTCACTGTCTCACGGTAGGCATCCTCCTCACCTCTCACATGCAGATTCCCGTCAAGCAGTACCGTGTTCAGCCAATAGTTGCTGTCATAACGTCCGGAAGGATTCTCATGAAGCGTGATTCCCTCCACATCGGCCAACAGCTCACGATACAGACCGCACAGATGCTTATGGTGTGCTATGTGCTCATCCACCACCGTCATCTGGCCGCGACCGATACCCGCACAAATGTTACTCATGCGATAGTTATAGCCTATCTTCTCATGCTGATAATAAGGATAAGCCTCACGTGCCTGTGTGGCATAGAACATAACCTCCTTCTTTGCCTCCGCATCCGGACAAATCAAGGCACCGCCACCGCTGGTGGTTATCATCTTGTTGCCATTGAAAGACAGCACACCATATTTGCCAAACGTACCACAAACCCGTCCTTTGTACCTACTGCCGAAACCTTCCGCAGCATCCTCAATCACCGGAATGCCATACTTCTCCGCCACAGCCATTATTTCATCCAACTTGGCTGGCATACCATATAGATAAACCGGGACAATAGCCTTTGGTTTCTTACCAGTTTTAGCGATGCGGTCTTTGATTGCCGCTTCCAGCAGCTGCGGATCCATATTCCAGGTATCCCCTTCTGAGTCCACAAACACAGGAGTAGCACCCAGATAAGTCATAGGATGGCTCGATGCGCAAAACGTAAAACTCTGCACCATCACTTCATCACCCTGTCCCACTCCACAAGCCACCAAAGCCAAGTGTACAGCAGCCGTACCGGCAGACAAAGCCACCACATGCTTATTCTCACCTACAAAAGCCTCCAAATCCTGTTCAAAGCCGCTTACGTTCGGACCGAGTGGAACCACCCAGTTCGTATCGAAAGCTTCTTGTATGAAGCCCATCTCCTTGCCGCTCATGTGAGCGAGGCAAAGATAAATTCTCTTATCCATAAAATATATGTGATTATTCTAATGATTCGATTTCCTCACGTAGTGGGGAATAAAAAGGAAAGAAAGGATTTTATAAATCTTTCCCAAGCACTGTGTAAATGATGATTTTGATGTCATTCCAAAAAGACCAACTATCCAAATATTCAATATTTATCCGCACTTTGTCCGGAAACAAAAACTCATCATTATATTTTTGAGGTTCCTTCTGTTCTGCCAATAATTCTTCCTCGTTCCGATACTTTAAACTTGCGGGGCCGGTAATGCCGGGTTTTAAGAGAAGTATTCTCCGATGCTCCCCCTCAAGCCTATCAGCATAACCGGGAACATCGGGACGAGGGCCAACGAAACTCATGTCACCAATCAACACATTCCATAACTCCGGCAATTCATCCAATTTATATTTCCGGAGTACTGCTCCTAACGGAGTGATACGACTCTCTCCTTTTACAGAAATGGAACTTCCAGAATGGGCGACAGTCATTGAACGGAACTTATACATCGTAAACAACCGCCCATATTGTCCAACTCTTTTCTGTTTAAATATGACAGGACCTCCGGGCATCTTGATACGAATCAAAATGCTGATTATAATTAAAACCGGGAATAAAAAGATTAAACCGAAGAGTGATGCACCACGGTCAAAGAGAGATTTGATAAACATTCAATCTTGTAAAATTATCTTAAAAACTTATAAGCAAATTGAGTTACATGAGGGATAGGAATAATAAATATAACAAAACGAGCACAAGCAAATATATAATTCACATATGATAAGTTCAGTTTTCTAATAACAAGACATCTATTTTTCAAATCAGATAGACTTTTTGATAAACCATTTCTTCTTAAATAAAAATCCTTATTTACACGTACCCGTACCAACACTTCATCTATATTGGCAAACTTACATCCTGATAAAAAACCATTTAGCCAAAATATTGTATCTTCATCTTTATCCGTATCAACGGGATATAAACCTGCTTTATGAAAATAAGATTTTCTAAAAATAACACTCACATGTGCCAATGGGTTTCTTTTCCCAAAGAAACATTTCATTTCATCATGTGATAGAGGATATCTTATAACCCCTATAGATTTTTTGTTTTCATCCATTTCTTCAATATGTCCTCCACATATATCTATATTTTTATGATTGTTCATATAGATTATTTGTTTTTCAAATCTATTTGAAAGACAAATATCATCAGCATCCATACGGAGAACGTAATCATACCCTTTAGATAGTACAATAGTTAACAACTCATTCAATGAATATGCCAACCCATAATTTTCATCTCTACCATAAACATGAAACCGACTATCATTTAACTCCATGAAGAAGTGTTCTATACCACTTTCAACAACTCCATCATATTGAACATAAACATGAAAATCCTTAAATGTTTGTTTTAGCAAACTGTCAACACATTGTGCTACATATATCAATTTATCATTTTTATAAATCGACATTATTACTGCTACCATTATTTATAATATAACGAGTTAATACCTTACATGAATTTTGCATCGGAATATCTCCCCAAAATATTTTTTTTATTCTGTTTTGTTCAGTAGTCAAACTATTACCATAATTCCAATCAGATAATATTTCCATTAATGAATCAAAACTATAGGCTCGAACACCTGGAGTATAATCATCAAAATCAAAAGCCAAATCCCTACATTGACAAATATATTTTTCATAATCAAAAGGGAATAAAACAATACCTTTATCCAATAACAAATAATCGTAAAAAATAGAAGAATAGTCTGTTATTAGTAAATCCGTAAATGGTAATATTGGATAAACATCTACATCCTTATCTAAGAAACGAATGTTAGAAAATATACTTGAAACATTAGATACTACAGTGGCAGGATGTAACTTAAATAAAAAAAGTTCATCACGTTTCTCCAAAAATCATTCAATAAATCCAAATTAATACCTGAGGCTAACATAAAATCAGATTGGTCATCTCTGAAAGTTGGCATATAAATAATAGTATGGGAAAATTCTTGTATATCCTTTATCAGCCTATTAACTCCTTGCGGTTCATATTCTTCTACATATTTCTTTATTAAATTTGCATTTAAAAAGAATAACTCACATCTAGGATATCCCAAATTAAGACATTTACGTATATCTATTTGAAAGCATTTAGAAAAATGCATTGACATAAACACTGAAGTAGAAAGGAATAAATCAGGCTTACGAAATAAATAAGGAAATAAAATACGATTAAATATATTTTTTACATATATCTTAGAATCAATGCCAACAGTTGTTGCAAACTCAATTTTTTTATTCCAACACCGTGCCATAGATTTACAGCAAAGCATCCTCCCGAAGTCCAATAATTAATATCTGATAAATGAGAAGAAAAAATATAATAGTAGGATGTCAAACAATGATATAGCCCATATAAACTCCATCTATAATATGCATTAATACCTTTTTCTCTTAATAACAATATTTCCGATTTATTAGAAGATATCCAAATAGGAATTACTGTTTTCTCATATTTATATAAATATCTATATAAATATTTCACATTGTCCGTAAAACCCACTTTATATCCCAAAACCCATTTTCTCTTACTTCTTGGAATTAAGTATGAAAGTAACAATAATGGATATCCTAGAAATAAGGAAATTAAACGATATATTATATCAGTATAATTTCTATTACTAAATACCCATTTTATAAAATGAAGATTATTCATAGTCAGTCTGTTTTACGTCTGACATCTATAACTTGTCCCGTCAATCCAGAAAGTAATGTCATTATTGAAGTTTCTGCAACAAATTGGGGACTTAATAAACTATTTTCCGGTTCTATACCAAAGTTTTGGATACGCATAGGTGTTTTAGTTCTTTCCGGATTAATACAATTAATCTTTATATTATAACTTTTCCATTCTTCAGATAAAGCCTGAACTAAATTCACAATTGCAGCTTTTGAAGATGAATATAGGCTATACATCGCTCTGCCTCGTGTATATGAACTGGAAGTAAATAGTAATAAACCTCCATGAGACTTCGCTAAATATGAGAATGATTCCTTCGCTACATTTATCGCTCCCAAATAATTTACACGTATTAAATTTAAAATATCATCATATTTCATTGTCATCAAAGGAATTTTCAATAATATACCTGCTGTATTTATAACGAAATCAATCTTTTTCTCAATCAGATATACTTTTTCCAAAGCTTCTTTTACTAATGATGCATCAGCAACATCTGTTCCAGTCTCACTTCGACTAAACGAATAAACCTTAGCTTTCAATCCGGTACACAGTTCTGCAATACTATGTCCTATACCATAACTTCCCCCAAAAATGACTATAACTTTATGCTCTAATGCGGTTTCTTGTCCATATAAAGAAACATCACTTACAGATTTTAATTGAAAAAGCTTATCCAACAAAAACAAATCTTCTTTATGCGTTAACTTCATATTAAATTTCTCTCCCGGTACAACTCCTATTGGTATATCAGGCATATATTTTAAAACAACCCCACAATCATCGGTTGTTTTAAAATTAGGATCTACCAATGCACGTTTATATGCTTCCCTAATAACGGATAATTTAAATGCTTGTGGGGTCTGTCCATTGTATAAAAATTGTCGGTTAGGAATATCCTCTATTTCATGCGTATTCAGATTCATTTTGATAATGGTATCTGTTGCAGGAATTGCAACATCAACAGCTCCATACTTACCCAACATAGTAATACAATCTGATATTATTCTTTTAGTAACTAAGGGACGTACACTATCATGAAATATTAAATTAATATCATTCTCTGTAGAAGCATAGGCATTTATAGCTGACAAACTTGAATAATAACGTTCACTTCCTCCTTGTAGAATTCGTCCTACTTTCTTAAAATTATTAATGCAACACAATTCCTCCACTTTTTCAAGATAATTAGGGTGTACCACAATTGCAATTTCATCAATAAGCGGATGGTTATCAAATACAGAAATGGTATGTTCTAAAACTGTTTTTCCCGAAACTTTAAAAAATTGTTTAGGCATTGTCCCTCCCATACGAGTTCCGACACCACCTGCTAAAATTACAGCAACATTTCTCATGCTAATTTCTTTATTCTAACTAATAATCCAATTAAAAAATAGTAAACATAAAACATTCTTACCTGTAACCAAGACAAAATCCTCCTCTTAAACCCTATTACATGGCAAGTACTACAATATAATAAAACTGATTTGTACCTGGAGTCTTGAGTTATAATTCGAGTTATTGAAATAGCTTTCTTATTGAATATGGCTATTCGAGGATATTTATAACTCACTGCATTAGAAACCCAATCATAAATAATCCAATAAAAAACATCTTTAATAACTGGATATTTATATTTTTCATATATCACAAATAATTCATTAACAGTAAACAAAATATCCAAATCCTTTTCTTTTATAGTATTAATAATACTATCGTTACGTCCTATATAATAATTATATAACAATTCATTTAACACATAAACTCGTGCCCCTTGTATCATACATTGGAAATTGAACAACAAATCTTCATAAACAATTCCCGATTTAAAGTTCAACCCTCTTTGTCGTAAAAATGATAATTTATATAATCTGTTACAGGCTGATGCGCTAAAGCGATTATTCAGCTTAGCCTGGACCAAATATTCCTTACCATCTAACAGATTATTTCCCCAATACGCAGGATCTCTAACTTTTTCTATGCAATCCTTTATCAAATATCGACCAAAAACCACTATATCAACCTCAAATCTCTCTATTACTTGCGATAACTCATAACATGTATTAGGCTCTATAGAATCATCACTATCTAAAAATAAAACATATTCTCCTGATGCTATATTTAATCCTGTATTACGAGCTTCACTTAAACCTTTATTTTTCTGATATATATATTTAATTCTTTCATCAAATAAATAACTTTTTATGATATTATCACTATTATCCGTCGAACCATCGTTTACCAATATAATTTCAATGTCCTGAAAAGACTGTTTCATGACACTATCTAAACATCTGTTCAAATATTTTTCAACATTATATATAGGAATGATAATTGAAATAAGCATAAAACTAAATGAATTTTATTTTAAGTTTCGGAACATATAGAATTAAACTATAAAAAAATAAGAATATCAAAATATTTATCAATGAAGGGAAAAATGAAGCACGAGGCATATACACTATATTAGGAACTAATATAAAAGCCAAAAACATGATAACACGAGTATTACGAACACTTTTCTCAAAATAACGAATAATATATCCAGCTAAAAAACTCATTAGTAGAAATCCGATTAATCCCAAATCCCAAAACTCTCCGAGAAAACTAGAACCAACTCCCTCTCCCCCCAAGTATGCATCCGGTGCTAAAAAATAAGTCAATCGATGTCCTAAACTATTAGTTTGCTCCACAAATTCCATAGATTGACCTTCAAAAGTTGATGTTAAGGATAAAGGATACAAAATATATGGTAATCCAGTATTTACAAATGTTGATTTATAAAATATCATATATGCAAATACTAATAACGAAACCCCTTGTTGAGAAAAAAACATCATAAATAAATCAGAATCATAACCAGTATCAACGTCCCCCCTCCGGAACTCCAATAATACTTGTGACAGAATAATACACACGATTGAAATCAATAATAATTTGCCTATTTTTTGTTTTTGTTGTTCAGAATAAAATGAATAATAATACCATAATAAAAATATAATAGGTAAAAATAGTTTAGAACGTCCACCCTTTAAAACATCTGCAATTCTTAAAGCAAAGAAAATTGACGATATGATAAAGAACTTCTTTTTAGAAGGTTTCGATGCTAAAAATAAGCAATATGAAAATTCAAAAATAGATATTGCTCCCGTCGTCCATATTGGATATTTCAAATTTGCAATAGTTCCATCATATACAGCTAAATATCCATGCTCCAACACAGCTTTAAACTGAATCAAATATTTAATAAAAGTACCTGGAACGGAGAATAGAAATAAGAAAGTAGATATTTTATCTAGATACCTCGAATATTCAAAATTTATCTTTCTATAAGACAAATATTTTCTACCCATCAAGCATCCAAGATGCATAAATAGCAATGAAAATGTTAACAATATTAATATTTGAAACTGTACGTTTATAGGGAAAATGAAATCATTATATTTATCTGCCCATGTCCAATTAAACAAACCATAAATATCCAAGAATATACGCGAATAAATAAACACACATAGCATATATAGAAAAAGAACATACAAATTGAATGTTCCACTTTCATGTATCGCAGAAAAAAGTGACCACAAAAAAATGAGTAACAATTCATATTGTAGTATATTAATTGTTACATCATTATATCCAAATCCAATACAAAATAAAAATTGGAGAAAATAGCAAATAATAATAAAAATCTGTATTACTTGAAAAATGGAATATTTCCACGTAAAACTTATCATCTAAATAAAGTATTAACTTTACATATTTGCTGATTCAAATCAAAATCAGATAATCTATGCCTTAATTTAGTGGATATCAACAAAGAATGTTCTGACGCTTTACAAATTGCTTCCGAAAAAGAATTTATATCCAATGAAGCCACATATCCAAACTCTCCATTACACAATACTTCTTCAGCACCTACACAAGGAGAGGAAACAATATTTCTTTCTAAAATTAAAGCTTCTATTATTACAGTCGGTAATCCTTCATATAGGGAAGATAAAACAAATACGTCACAGGATTTTATTAAAGGATATGGATTTTCTTTAAACCCTAAAAAATGTACATAATCTTGCAATCCCATATCATCTCTCAGTTTTTCCAACTCAACTTGTAAAGGCCCCACCCCTAAAATCCATAATGTAAAATTTCCCTTGTTCAACAATAAAGGCATACACTCAATCAAAAATCGATGATTTTTACCTTTGTCAATCCTACCTACAGCCAATAAATTTATTCTATCCCGACTAAATGGTACATTAATATGTACATTTGATTTTTGTATAATATCAGAAATATCAATAGGATTATATAAAACAATCGATTTATTTTTGACAGCAGGGCATAAATTTATCAATGTCTTTTGACAAGCTTTAGAAACACATACTATTTGATTTAAAGAAGGAAGGTCACGAAAATATCTCCGCTTATTAGTTGTTTTACAGTAGGTATGCTTTATTAAATCTGTATGTAGCCAAGCCACTCTTTGCGCAGTAGCAGGAGCTTTAAATAAAATTCTGGTAGCAGTATCCTCTCTAAAAGCAATATAACAATCGTATAGTTTCCTTATATGAAAGATATAGAACAAGCTAGGAAACGTTAGTAAAATACGTCTCTTAATTTTATTTATTAGCAGATTTGAATCCCCCAAAGCAGAATATAAACATATATTCCGAGGAACACTATCAAGATAAACACCCTCTCTATTTATTAAAAGATCTACATTATATTTTTTTGCATCAAGATGTTGAAGTATTGTTATCAATATCCTTTCTGCTCCACCACCTTTCAAATTATCTATAATGAATAAAAGATTTTTTCATGACCTACTTTTATCTTTAATATATAATAAAATTCCTAAGAAACAGGCTATTATAAAAGTCCATCTTCTATTTATAGCTTCTTTATATATATTCCTAAAACTTTTTCCTGCAAATAGACTATAACGCACATAACTTGCAGCATTAATAACATAGTTAGTAAATGATAAATTAAAATAATTCCTCTCATTTATATACAGAGCATAACCATTAGATTTCTTAAACACAGATGTCTGTATTTGCTAGACAGACCATCTCTTTGATAATCTTTTATTTCTAAACTTCGCTTAATACAACATATTTTATATCGCAAAAGAAATTCTATTTAAAACCAATGCTTCTGTTACAAAGAATTCATTCTCAAATTCAGGAATGGATATTCTTTCAAAATACGAGTATAATAAATTAACCCTTTATCTCCTTTTACTGACAATGAATTGTAAAGGTTATAATGTGAAACAACCAACTCGTCTACAGGTAGCGAAGTTCCTATTAGATTTCCATGTAAATCTAAAGAATTACATGAAAATCCTGCTATCCAAGGATTATCCTTATGTATCAAATGATATGAATAAATTATTTCTAGTGCAGTTTCAATATAATAATCGTCAGAATCTAAACAAATAAAGATTTCCCCTTTAGCTATCTGCACTGCTCTATTAAATGCACGATGCTTTCCCCCATTCTCCTGCTTCAAATATACAATGGAAATTTTATTTGTATTTATCCATTTCTGAACTATTTCTTCTGTATTATCTGTGGAACCATCATCCACAATAATCCATTCAAAACTACGTAATGTTTGTTTACACAAATATTCATAGGTACGTCCTATAGTATTCGCTCTATTGTAAGTCGGAGTAAATACACTAAAGAGAAATTCCATATTTTTCCATTAAACAATTAACATCTGAAAAAAGTAAACTATTACTTCTTATCCATTCCTCATCCATATTCCACCACTTTAATTTTAACAAAAAATCTATTTGATTCTGCTCAAAGCGCATTCTAATACATTTAGCCGGTACTCCACCATAAATTGAATAAGGCGGTATATCTTTAGTTACAATAGAATTTGCTCCTATTACTGCACCATCACCAATTGTAACTCCATTTACAATAGTCACATTAGCACCAATCCATACATCATTTCCAATAGTAACTATAGCAAACTGGTCATACCTATCTTCTAAAAGGAACTTTCCTTTTAAAAATAACCTCGGAGAAGTCGTAACGTTCTTTTCTACTGGATGATTACCCAAGCCAGCTACGACATTAGGACCTATTGAACAAAACTTTCCTATATGGCAACAATGTATAATAGAGTTATAATTTACATATGAATAATCTCCAATAATAGAATTACTGAAAATAACGCGAGCTGAAAAAGAACAATCACAGCCTATAATAGTATTTCCTAATAATTGTACATCTCGTCCTATATTGACAGTCCTTCTCCTAAAGAGTCTCATAAAC
The DNA here is from genome assembly GCF_025147485.1 of Bacteroides uniformis. Taxonomy (NCBI): domain Bacteria; kingdom Pseudomonadati; phylum Bacteroidota; class Bacteroidia; order Bacteroidales; family Bacteroidaceae; genus Bacteroides; species Bacteroides uniformis. The sequence goes on from NZ_CP102263.1 coordinate 3,832,345, forward strand.
CGATTTATGAAATTCATCATATTATACCATATTTTTTACAATAATACCATCTCTGTAAAGTTTCAAAGAAAACAGATATTACCAATGATATAGATAAAGTATATATATTTAAACAATCAATAATTCCCAAAAACATTATTACGAACAAATACACGAACATACTATAAAACATATTGACAATAACATCTTTTACATGATTGTGACTTATTAATATAACAGTTCCAAGAAAATAACTTAAATGGCGATATATAAACAGAGTTCCCAACATCCAATACGCAGGAATTGCCATTAGCATATCATTATTAAAAAATAAAAGAATAAATGATTTCAAAGAACATCCAACAATAAAATATAATAAAACTCCTATTACAGTAGTATATATTAAAAGTTTACGGGCAAATATTTTATTAGCATTTTTATTATAATATGGAAATACAACATTACTTATTGTATAAAATATAGTAGATAATACATTTACTATTTTTTCTACAAAATCATAATAAGCAACTTCTCCCATTCCCAAAACGCTACCAATAACTATAGTATTAGTCCTATCTTTCACTATACCTGTTATTGACGTTAAGAGAAGTTTGGTTGAATCTTTTGTATGATAAAATATAGTCGCTAAAGACTGCCATCTAAACTTAATTTTAAATTTATATATTAGTATATATATGGCTATAAGAGATGTAATAATAGCTCCAATGCCATTTATAAGTGGAACCAATAAATAATCTTGCGGTGTAGTGACCCATATAAATATCAATAGAATAAACACTACACGTCCTATGAAAGAAAAAATTGCAATATATTTCATTTTTTCTATACCTTGAAAAAAACCATATAGGAAATAAACATTCATAAATACATTGCCACATTGAAAAATATATAATAATTTATATTCTCGAATTTCAGGAAAAAGAAATATTAAAAATAAGAATCCAAATACTATAATTAAAAGCAAGGTTTTTACAATATATACCACACTAACTATTTCGTTTATCTTCTTTGAATCTTCTCTATTAATGCTAATATATTTCGTAGCTGAGATATTAAATCCCCAGTTTACAAATATTGCTAAATAACTAACTATTGCCTGAGAATATATGATTACACCATATAAATTTTTTCCTAAAGTATTAATTAAATAAGGATATGTAACAAGTGGTATCAATAAATTACATATCTGTAATAAAGTTAGATAGCCAAAATTTTCAATTAAGGTTTTATACCTATATATATAGTCAGATATATTTTTCACTTTGCAAATTAACATCATCGTAAGCACTCAATCACTTTGGACTCTTCTGAAAATAAGTAAGCAGTCATTTTAGACCTGAAAAGGTTTAAAAGTAAGCACTCAATACCTTTTTCCCTACTGAAAATCAGCGAGAAAGGGAATTGGTCTTATTATATTTGACTTCGATTTAACTTAATTCAAACCGAAATGCCTGATGGAATCAGCATTTCGTAGTTCTTGTTTCCTGACAATAGTTCACGGAATACATGTATAAGATATCCCTTGATATCCGAGAGGTACATCTTGGCCGTTTCGATAATGGTATAGAAAGTCATTGCCACATTGACACCCTCCTCACTGCTGAAGTGAAGAGAATTATTTCGCGATACGGCAAAGGGACGTATCGCACGTTCCGCCACCATGTTGTCTATCGTGTAGTCGCCCCAGTGGTGATATTTAAGCAGGTCATCCCAGCCGTTCAACATATAAGCCAAAGCTGTCTCCATCATTTTACCGTAGTGACAGCGTTTATCCTGCTGAAGTTCCAATACCTGTTTCCTCAAGCCTTTCAATATCTCACTGACATCGGATTTATTTCTTCTTTTCCTTATCTCCCCGAGAGTGAGCCGACGCATCAAACATTCAGCCTCTATCAGATACAACCGCCCAATTTGTTCCACAAACCATGCCGCCTCTTCGTCTTTGGCGATGTCTGCAGCAAGTTTGAACTTTGCCCGGACATGAGAGATGAACTTGGAAACTCCCTCCTTTTGATAGCGTTTCCATAAATTCTTGAAATCCGTGCTGCTTGCCATAAGCATTCGTTTTATCTTTATGGCACAAAAATCTAGCATACGGGGCGGTAAAGCAAATAAACAATTGAGTGCTTACCGTCCATATGGGTAAGCAATAATACGTTATTTTTTGAATCCGGCACCAACTCTCCCTATCCAAAAAGCGATGCAACGCCATCCGCATCCGGATTTCCTTTACCGAAGGTATCAGCTGGCCGGCATTTATATAATTCATAAACTGAGGGACGAGGTCCGAAAGGGAATCTCGTACAGAGTCAGGCATCAGCATGTGCCATTCACCTTTAACATCATCCTCATATGTCAGCACAAGACCGAACTTCTAGAGTTTATAGGGAGTTTTGCGTATTGCGTACCACGTATGCATTGGCACCGACCGTGACAAACTCCTCAAGCAACTGATGTTCCGCCTTGCAAAGAGAATTGCAGATGGCAGCAAGGCTGATATTAGAACCGTATTCCTTATTTTTGATGGTAACCATATTTCCAATTTTAGAAAACAAAATCTTCCACAATATACCTGTCTACATTACGCCTTTCCTTGCTGAAATTCACCCCCACTTTGACAAGACGCCTCCCGTCCAACCTATAAGGAATCAGATACCCTTTTTCGTCAATCTGCCGTAAAGCCTCCTCAGCACTGCCGTTCAGTTTAAACTCAAAAACATAAATGGTATCTTTCGTCTTCACCACGGCATCGGCACGACCGCGGGCACTACGGATTTCCGTTTCAACAAATTGTCCCATCAAAGTGAAAACCACATAAAAGATAGCCTGATAGTGACGCTCCGTATTATCGCTCAAATCGTATGGCATACCGGCAAAGAATACTTTCAAGCGTTCCATGAATGCATCCACATCACCGGAACGGAGTTCACGCATAAACTTGGCTATGTGGAAACCGGTTTCATCATCAGTCACTCCTGTATAATAAGGAACCAAGAAATTCAAGAAACCATAGCGTACCTCATCATTGGGAAAACCCAAAGTGTACAATAAAACATCCCTATCGTAGTCTTTGATGGTCAGATAACCACTCTGATAAATCATGGGAAGCGGATTCTTTACTTCCGCACGATACTCAAAAAAGGCGGAAGCCGTCACTTCAACTCCCTCAATCAGAAGGCGCAAATCATAATCACTCTCTTTCAATAAATTTACCAAATAGGTAGGAGTACCGGTCTGAAACCAGAAATTATCCAAAATCTTCGACTTGCATGCATTCAACACACTGAAAGGATTAAAAACCCCTTCACAATGGGGGTAAAAATGATAACCGTCATACAGCTTGGTCATCTGCTCCAAAGTTGTATCAAAGTCCATTCCATTGGAAACACCCAAACGTTCTATCTCCGGAGTAAACGTTGTGAGCAGTTCTTCCTTAGTAATACCACATAAAGAAGAATAGTCGGGCCATGTACTGATGTCCTGCAACTGATTTAAATCACTGAACACGCTAATCTGCGCAAACTTCGTCACACCCGTCAAAAAAACAAAGCGGAGATAACGGTCGGCACTTTTCAGTACCCCATAAAAGGCTTTCAATATCCGACGATATTCTTCCGTTAGCTTTTCATCCGAAAGAGCTTGAAGCAAAGGCTTATCGTATTCATCAATCAACACTACCACTTGCTTACCCGTCTGGGCATACGCCTGCTCTATCACATAGGCAAAGCGCTCTTCGGGACTACGCTCCTGCTTTTCCGCACCATATTTCAATTCCCACTTTTCCAGATATTGATTAAGCATGGCTATCAAATCTCCGGCTATTTCATATTTACGGGCATTTAAGTCCATATGTAATACTGGATATTCCTCCCATTGGGTTTCCAGTTTTTCGATGGCAAGTCCGTGAAACAAATCTTTATGTCCTTGAAAGTAAGCTTCGAAGGTAGATATAAGCAAACTCTTACCGAAACGGCGAGGACGGCTCAAAAAATAGGGAGTGGAATTGGATGCTATCTTATAGACCATTGCTGTTTTGTCTACATAAAGATAATTTTCTTCACGCAGCTTTTCAAAAGTCTGTATACCAATCGGCAGTTTACGCATCTGTTCCATCTCATTTCTCTTTTTTAGAAGCTATATGCAAATATACGTTTTTTCTTCAAAGAGAAATTCTATTTATACATTTTTATTCCATTTCCTCCCATGGATAAGGATTATCCACCACATTCTGAAACTCATCAACTGCTTCCTGCTGCTCGGCAGTCAGTGATGCAACACTCCAAGAAGCAATGATAGAACGGCCCTCGTCGGCCAAAGGCTCATCGAAAACCTCTCCATAACAAGCCGTAAGCAAACGGAGTTTCAACAAAGAGGAAGGAAGGGAATCAAGGGTATCCCAGCAACGCCTCAATACCTCCTGCACATGCTGCTGTTTCTCACCATGGTCAATGAACGAGGCACTATACCCCTTCAAGAGCGCAAGACATACATTTGCCTGCTCCTCCACCGTGGTGCCCCAAGTGCCAGAATTATACAAAGTTGTGGTCAAGCGATAGACTTCGCTGTTACGACGAGACAAGTCATCGCTATAGATAGGACTGCCGTCCATACCCAAATACATCAGATCGTGCGCGGCACGCTGAAGGAGGAGTGCTTCTTCTAAAAGAGACATGCTATTTTGATTTATGATTTCAGAGTTATGATTTATCTATCACCAATGACTAATCATTGATTATCGACGATTATTTGATTACTTCGATGAGGTCTGGATGGATGGTCGCCATGGCAACGGCGATGATACCTTGTATAGCAATCACTACACGACGATCACGGGCACCTTTTACCTTTAGAAAAACACCTTCTTGACCCTCGAAGTCGCCACCGGTGATACGGACTTTCGTACCTTTGGAGAGATTCAGTTCTTCGGGCTGGAAATAGAGAAGATGGTCATTGTAGGTACCAGCAACGGCTATGAAACGCTGCATATCATGGTCAGGAATGACTATTTTCTGACCGCTACGGGTATCAGTAATATATTGCAAATAAGTAATTTGAGACTTAAATCGCTGCACTTCGGAAGGACGTGCGTGGACAAAAACCAGGTTACGGATGACGGGAACCAAAGCACGGACTTTCCTGCCCCTACGGATACTTATCTTATATTGCATGGGAATGAAACAGCCAAGATTTGCCTTTTCGAGAAGATGCATAGCTTCAAGCTCCCTGCGGTATGTAGCACGCATGGCAAACCAAACTTCGGTCTCTTTATCCATTTCTATTCTTGTTAATTTTACTTAGAAAAAGGTATTCCTTGGGGGCTTTGAACTACTATTACAGAACTGTAGTTCAATCACTTGCGAGCATTTTATGGGAAGTTTGACAAGCACTATGCCCTTCTTGTCAACAGATTCTCTGCGGTTGTTCATTACCTTTTGGTAAGAGACTATAAACGAACGTATTAGAAACAAAAAAGCGTTTTTTAATCGTACGTTTAAAAAACACCTATTTCGAACTTATACAAGACATACTCAAAGAGCTAAAAATAAGAAGATTTTAACTGATTACACATATTGCATATACTGCTGAAATTCAATGTAATATACTTATCATTATTTATTATTAGGAACATTTTTCTATCAAACATTTTGCCATTACAAAAAACGTCTCTATCTTTGCGTTCATTAAACGTACGTTTTTTAAACAGCATATCATCTTATATATCAACCATTTACAACTCACCCTTCACATTTCCCTCCAAAATTCCCTTATTTCTCCCTCACTTTTTATACTTTCGCATTTTTTAACCAGAATAAAAAACAGTTAAACGAACAAAGAATTACACAAATGAAAGAACTCAAAAAAGAAGCATCTCAACAGTAACGAACAGAGAAGCATGTCGTATCAATCTGATACACAGAAACTAAGAGCAACAAAAGTAAAAGAACACAGCTCCATAGTGGATGAAAAGCTATTGGCAGAACGGGTTTACTACGGAGACCAGACCCATGTTTATGTAGGTTACTTAAGAGCCTTTAAATCAGGCTATTTTGAAGGCACAAAAATTAGAAAAATAACGGATATAGCCAAACTGCTCGTAGCATCCGAAAACTTCACAAAGAAAGCCAGAGGAGAGCAAAAGCCTTTGACTTACAGTACGATAATTACCGAATTGGAGAAGGTATGGGCCATCATAAAACAGGAAGACACCACACTGATTGACCCATACGGATATGATGTAAGGATAAATCACTGATAGTTCAGTACCTGGAAAGGCAGTAATTTTGCCGCCGTCAGCAACCGGACAGAAGGGCTACACCTTTCTCGTCGGATGGTGTAGCCTCAACAAGGCAAGGGCGTAGCCATCCGTACTGAAAGGAGTAGCTCTTTTTCATTGCTGATTATCATACATTTAATAACCCTAAAAACATAAAAAATGGGAAAAGAGAAAACTGAATTTGAGGAGCAATTTGTATCCAAAACAGAAAAAACAAAAAAACTATGGGAAAAACGGATTACGGAAAACACGACATTGAGCATGGAGTCTGTACAATGGATGGCACAGCGCATAAATTCCCTACTGGAATACATGCAATACGGATATGCATTGATAGCCTACCGAAAGCAGGACGGTAGCTTCTACATGGGAAGAGGAACCCTTGTTTCCTACGAAAGCGACTTCAAAAAGAAACATGACATGACAAGCATTAAAGCTCACGTAGCCTATTGGGACGCGGAACAACAAGGCTGGCGGACTTTTCTGATTGAGAACTTTATGGAATGGAGACCGATAGTAAACTAACAAAAAAACACCAATATCAAAAGCTATGGAGGCTTATTTACTACATGATGCCAATGCCGGCAGCAACCTAAAATTAATGATTATGATACAAGAAGAAGGTATGAAAGGATATGGCATTTACTGGACAGTGCTCGAATTCCTCAGATTGCAGAACGAATATAAAGCCAGCCTGAAAGTGATTCCCATACTGGCACAAAAAGCAAGGGTGACAACCGCCACACTGAAGCGAATCATCTATGACTATGCGCTGTTCGAGGTGAACGAGACAAGCTTCTCATCCCCCGGACTAAGCCGCCGCATGGAGCCATGGGACGCCCAACAAGAAGCTAAAAAAGAGGCCGGACGTCGCGGTGGACTGGTTAACCAGCAGAGAATCAGGGATGCCAAGACAAGCAGCGCTTTAGCAAATAAACTAAATAAAGAGAATAAAGAAAACCCCTCTCTATCTCCCCAAGGGGAGACGGGAAGAAGGAAGGAGGAGATTCTTCTGACTCCACCGGAGTACACGCTCAACAGACAGACGCATAATTACCAAGGCCTGATGGAAGAGCTGGCAAGGCAGAAAGTAACCGACATCCACGATTTGAATGCCATCTTGAGACTGACAGATTTTGGAAAACTGGGAGGGAAAATCTGGAAAATCCTATATGAGTTGAACAGCTCACCCCAACTGAAAGCCCGTATCGTGATGCCCGGAAAGTACATACTGAAATTACTCAGGGGTTAGATTTAATAAAAGAAGGTAACTATATACCACTTTGCACTAAATATTAAATTCAATAAAGAATAGAAAGTTATGGAAATGAACGAGGAAAGTATTAAAAATTTATGGGTAATAGTAGAAAAGACCCATAAGCAAGTTTTAGCGATGAAGTTTTTAGGCGAATTTAAAGCTTATGTAGTAAGTGGGTTTTCAACGAAGACAAGGGATAACCCTTTTAATGAAGCTTACAATGCGATTGATATTACAGATATATCGGTTAACTTGCCTATTTTACCGTCGGAATTAAACCCTCAATCTTTTGAAGAAAAGCTACGAGGACGTTCTGTAAAGAATTTCAAATTTGGTGGTGATGATTATTTTTGGTTGATTAAATCTGGTAAAACAGAATATTTATAAGAAAAATATACTGTTTTAGTTGGATTTATGAAAAAATATTTGTATATTTAGATGTAAAAGGAGGAATATATTATGATAGACGTCAATTCGTTTAATTCATTGTTTGAACTGTTAGAAGCATTTCCTACTGAACAGTCTTGTATCGAATATTTAAAGAAAGTACGATGGGGTGAAAAGGTGAAATCTCCTTTTAGCCCTGGCTCTAAAGTGTATGTATGTGGAAATAATACATATTTATGTAAGGACACCGGGAGAAGGTTTAATGTAAAAACGGGAACCATTTTTGAGAATACTAAAATGTCGTTGCGAAAGTGGTTTATGGCCGTATGGATGGTTCTTTCAAACAAGAAAGGAATATCATCTTTACAATTAGCAAGGGATATAAAAGTGACCCAGAAAACAGCCTGGTATGTGTTACAACGGATAAGAATATGTTTGGTATGTGAAAATCAAGGAAAATTGCATAATGAAGTAGAAGCCGACGAAACCTTTGTCGGAGGCAAAAATAAGAATCGGCATAATGACAAGAAAGTTAAGGCTTGCCAGGGACGTTCATTCAAGGATAAGACCCCGGTTCTTGGAATGGTAGAAAGAAAAGGAAAGGTTATCGGGATAGTTATCAAGAATACGTCCAAAGAGGAACTCACTCCTAAAATATTGGAGTTTGTTGATAGAAACGCTATATTGTACACTGACGAATGGTACGGATATAATGAGATAGACAAAATGTATTATCACTATTCCATAGACCACAGCAAGAAACAATATGGGTACGGAAGAATCAACACTAATACCATTGAGGGTTTTTGGACTTTATTAAAAAGAGGATATGTAGGAATATACCACTATATGAGTTCTAAGCATCTTCAAAGATATGTTAATGAATTTGTGTTCCGCTATAATACACGAAAAATCAGCGAGAATTCAAGATTTAATTTGTTACTTTGCAATATGAATTATCATATTACATATAAGAAATTGACAGCATGAGTAAAAAGGAAATGACAATAGGAGAAGAATTTGAAAACTTTATGAGTTTTGCAATGCGATATAATTTTAAGAAAAAAAGAAAGTAAAATTATATAAACCAACTGAAATTGCAAAAATATATCGTGAAAATGGAATGACGGAAGAAATGCTGTATAAGCGTTGTATAGGATTGGGATGTACAGAAGAGGAAGCAAAGATGTTGGTACAAAAATGCTTCCACCCTACAGAAAAAGATTTAGAACTTGAAAGATTATAATAAAAGAATACCTTTATTTAGATTCTTTTTCTTTATTCTCGTTTTTCAAATCTTCCTCATAATCTTTTAAATAAGAATCTTCATACATAATTCCGGGAGTGCCAATAATCTCTTCTTTGATTTTTAATTCACCACAGTGAATACATTTAAAGTAAGCATTATGCTCTTCCCAAACATGGTTGCATTTTTTGTTCTCCATAATATTTTCTTATTTGTTTGACATTGCAAATGTAGCAAATATCACTATATTTGCAAATGTTCTATAGAACAAACGTTTTAGAGAAAATATTCGGGAGTGCCTTACTTCGTTAAAATCGCCAGTTTTAACACGCACACAAGGCACAAGCCCTCACTGTACCAAGTGGGTTGCTTGTCTGCGTGTGCATAGGTCTCTGGCGATACCTTACGAAGTTGTGGACTGTGACCCACTTCCTTTTAGGTACAGCCTTTATAGGTCACGTGAAGGCAGAAATACGAATAGTTATGAAAAAGTTTGTATTATTGATTTTGTTTGTTTTTTCTTGTACGTTATCATCTTATGCACAATTCGATAACGGATTACAATTTAGGGATTCTCTTGCAGGATGGACTGCAAGACATGCAAAAATTAGTGAGATAGAACCAATTCTAAAAAAATACAATATTGATTCTTCTGGAAAGCGAATGATTATAAAAATAGATGAGAATAATATTTTTAGAATTAGATGTAACGTTGATTCACAAGATGAAATAGAGTGGATAAGTATGACAACTTTATATGATTCAACGGATTCCGGAATGAAAGCTGATATTATGGTAATGACTACACTTTTAGAAAATTCTAAATATTTAGGATTGAAATTTAAAGAAGAAGCTTATTTTCAAATGAGTAGTGAAAACAACATGTTTTTTTTTTCAGAAAAATTGGGGATTACTGTTGTTCTTACTACATGCTCAATGTCTCGAAGATATGGATGTCCTACTTTGGAAATATCATTTATAAAAGGAACTGATTATAAAAAATGGATTAAACAATAAATAATAAAGGTAACTATATGCCCAAGCATTTTTAGTGCAAAATGGTATATAGTTACCTAAAAGAAATATAATACTTATCTTTGTGTTCAAAACAAAACACCCTAATCATTATGAATCTGAAAAAACTTTTTTTTGCTTCTGCCCTGCTCTTTGCTGCGTGCGGCACTATCCAGGCCCAGGAAGTCATTGCCCACCGTGGTTTCTGGACTACGGACGGCTCGGCCCAGAACTCCCTTGCCGCACTTGTAAAGGCTGATTCTATCCACTGCTACGGCTCCGAGTTCGACGTTTGGCTTACTACAGACAATCAGCTGGTTGTCAATCATGACGCCACCTTTAAAGGCGTGACTATGCAAGATGCCACAGCCAAGGTATGCACAGCCGTGCAACTGGACAACGGCGAACAACTCCCCACCCTGCAACAATATCTGGAGAAGGCCGTGGGACTGAAAACCCGTCTCATCCTCGAACTGAAAGCCCATAAAACTCCCGAACAAGAGACACGTGCCGTAGAGGGTATCATTAAAATGATTAGAGACATGGGACTGGAAAATCGTACGGAATATATTACCTTCTCCCAACATGCCACCAAGGAATTTATCCGTCTGGCACCCAAAGGTACCCCCGTCTACTATCTGAGCGGTGACCTTACCCCCAAGGAGTTGAAAGCATGGGGTTGTGCCGGTCCCGACTATCACTTCAGTGTTTTCCAAAAACATCCTGAATGGATAAAGGAATGCCACGACCTCGGCATGAAAGTAAACGCCTGGACCGTAAACGAAGCCAAAGACATGGAATGGCTCATCAGCCAAGGAGTAGATTTCATCACAACCAATGAACCGGTAGTGCTGGAAGAAATTTTAAAGAAAAAATAGCCGCTCCTTATACATTTAGAAACAAAAACCAAACAAACCGCTTCATTATGTCCGCAATGGAGCGGTTTTTTGTTTTCAAAAAGATAGCAATTAGTCTTATAAAAAATCTTTTTTCTTATTTTGAATCAAACTAAACTTTCACATGGATTACAATTTATATAAAAACAAAGCCATATGCTTTTAAATTGAAAGCCTGACAGTAGATATTCTCATTGAATGAAAGTTTCGCTAAAAAATAATAGAAAATAGATATGCTTTACAGTTAATTATAAAACAAAACGTCGTATATTTGCATCGAAATAGAACAAAAGGACATACTAACCAACCAATAAAGGACAAAATGACAAGAGCTATAAAATTCACCAAGATGCACGGTGCCGGAAACGACTACATTTATGTAGATACGACCCAATATCCTATCAGCCATCCGGAAGAGCTTGCGAGGGCATGGAGTGCACCGCATACGGGAATTGGAAGTGACGGTCTGGTACTTATCGGTTCTTCGGACAAAGCCGATTTCAGCATGCGGATATTCAATGCCGACGGCTCGGAGGCCCGGATGTGCGGCAATGCAAGCCGCTGCATCGGAAAATATCTTTTTGACTACGGACTGACCTCCAAAACAGAAATCGCACTCGATACACTGTCAGGTATAAGGATGCTAAACCTGCACTTGGCAGACGGAAAGGTCAACTCTGTAACCGTAGACATGGGCATACCTGCCGACGAACCGGCAGACTACGACGGCAAAGGAGCCAAACCGATGAAAGAACAGCCCATCGAAGTGGACGGAGAACGATATGTAGGGACCACCGTATCCATGGGAAACCCACATCTGGTAATCTTTGTCAATGATATTGAAGCCATCGACCTTACAGTCATCGGTCCCAAACTGGAGAATCACCCTCTCTTCCCCGGACGCATCAATGTGGAATTTGCCCAGATATTGGGAGAAGGAAAAATAAGGATGCGTGTCTGGGAACGAGGCTCGGGCATTACCCAAGCCTGCGGAACCGGAGCTTGTGCCACCGCCGTGGCAGCCTTCCTCACCGGACGCGCAGGAAGGGAATCCATCATCATCATGGACGGAGGCTCACTCACCATCCGATGGGACATCGCCACCAGGCATGTACTGATGACGGGAGAAGCCACCAAAGTATTCGACGGCAAAATTGAATTAATTGACTAATCACCAACTATCAACCAAGAAAAGATTATGGCATTAGTAAACGAACATTTTTTAAAGCTACCGGGCAGTTATCTGTTTTCAGACATAGCCAAGAAGGTAAATACTTTCAGGATAACACATCCCAAGCAAGAGGTCATCCGTCTGGGTATCGGAGACGTTACCCGGCCACTGCCACCGGTCTGCATCGAAGCGATGCACAAGGCAGTGGAGGAGATGGCTGACGCACGGACATTCCGTGGATATGGTCCCGAGCAGGGATACGACTTCCTGATAGAAGCCATCATCAAGCACGATTACCTTCCGCGAGGCATCCACTTCGGTCCTACGGAAATCTTCGTGAACGACGGAGCAAAGAGCGACACGGGAAACATCGGCGACATTCTCCGCCACGACAACAGCGTGGGAGTGACCGACCCGATTTATCCGGTCTATATAGACAGTAACGTGATGTGCGGACGTGCCGGAGTACTGGAGGAAAACGGCCAGTGGAGCAACGTCACCTACATGCCTTGTACCGCCGAGAACGACTTCATCCCGGAGATTCCGGACAAGCGCATCGACATCGTCTACCTCTGCTACCCCAACAACCCCACGGGCACCACCCTGACCAAGCCCGAGCTGAAGAAATGGGTGGACTATGCGCTCGCCAACGACACGCTGATTCTGTTCGATGCCGCCTACGAAGCCTTCATCCGCGAAGACGACGTGCCCCACTCCATCTATGAGATAAAGGGAGCGAAGAAATGCGCCATCGAGTTCCGCAGCTTCTCGAAGACTGCCGGATTCACGGGAGTACGCTGTGGCTACACCGTTGTGCCGAAAGAACTCACTGCCGCCACGCTGGAAGGCGAACGCATCCCGCTGAACAAGCTCTGGAACCGCCGCCAATCTACCAAGTTCAACGGCACCAGCTACATCACCCAGCGAGCGGCGGAAGCCATCTACACACCGGAGGGACAGCGGCAGATAAAGGAAACGATAGATTATTATATGGACAATGCCCGGACCATGAAGCAGGGCCTTGAAGCGGCCGGGCTGAAAGTCTACGGCGGTGTGAACGCTCCTTACATCTGGCTGAAAACACCCGACGGAACAAGTTCCTGGCGGTTCTTCGAACAGATGCTGTACGAAGCCAATGTAGTGGGCACACCGGGTGTAGGTTTCGGCCCCAGCGGTGAAGGATATATCCGGCTGACGGCCTTCGGCAAGCACGAAGACTGCGTGGAAGCCATGAAGCGCATCCGGAAGTGGCTGAAATAAAAAAACAATTGAATTAGCGAGGTACTTGCTATAATCGAGTCGGACTGATCATCCGGAATTTTTCTAAACTTAAAGGTAAAAAGGTATGAAAACAAGAAGTGTAAAATGGGGAATAATGGCAATGGCGCTGTTATCAATGGCAATGCCTTTCACGGCAAAGGCTCAGGATAAAGTGGAAGCGTCGGCAGGCGTCGACCTCGTAAGCGGTTACGTGTGGCGTGGCCAGGATTTGGGAGGGGTAAGCCTCCAGCCGAGCGCATCCATCGCCTACAAAGGTTTCTCTCTGGGAGCTTGGGGCTCCGTAGGCATCGAGAGTTCGGACACGAAAGAGTTCGACCTCATACTGGGATATTCAACCGGAGGCTTCAGCGTATCGGTGACGGACTACTGGTACAATGTGACCGGAGATGGGGTGACAGCCAAATACTTCCAGTACGGTGCACACAATGCTGCCAACTCACATCTGTTCGAGGCGCAAATCGGCTATGATTTCGGCCCCGTAGCCGTAAACTGGTACACCAACTTTGCAGGCGACGACGGTGTTGACAAAGACGGTGACCGTGCTTATTCATCCTACATCTCCGTGGCAGCCCCCTTCACACTGGGCGGTCTGGACTGGACGGCCGAGATAGGCGCTACCCCTTGGGCCACGGACTTCTATGGAGCCAACGGATTTGCCGTATGCGACGTCAGCCTGGGAGTATCAAAAGACATCAAAATCACCGATTCCTTCTCCCTCCCGTTGTTTGCCAAAGCAACCTGGAATCCAAGGTCTGAAGGTGCCTATTTCGTAGTCGGACTAAGTTTCTAAGATGAAAAACCTATGATTTACACACACCGAAAGGCAAATAGTAAATCGTAAATTGTCTAATCGTAAATTATTTAAGGTATGAAAAAGATTGAAGCTATTATCCGAAAGACCAAGTTCGAGGACGTGAAGGACGCGCTGCTCGAAGCGGACATCGAATGGTTCTCCTATTATGATGTACGGGGCATCGGGAAATCCAGACAAGCCCGTATCTACCGTGGTGTCATGTACGACACCAGTTCCATCGAGCGCATCCTTATCTCCATCGTGGTGCGCGACAAGAATGCGGAAAAGACCGTACAAGCCATCATCAAATCTGCACAAACCGGTGAAATCGGCGACGGACGTATCTTCGTCATCCCCATTGAGGATGCCATACGCATACGTACTGCAGAGAGAGGCGACATCGCACTCTACAATGCCGAACAAGAAAGATAACGGGCAGCTACAAACCACAACCAAGAAAATACAATACAACTAAAAGCAACAAGAAATTATGGATAAACTTATTTTAAGTGAACTGACCAACGGACTGAACACTGTATGGATGCTGCTTGCAGCCATGCTGGTATTCTTCATGCAGCCGGGCTTTGCACTGGTCGAAGCCGGTTTCACCAGAGTAAAAAATACGGCCAATATCCTGATGAAGAACTTCGTTGACTTCATGTTTGGCAGCCTGCTCTACTGGTTCATCGGTTTCGGACTGATGTTCGGTGCAGGCGGATTCATAGGAATGCCCCATTTCTTCGACCTCTCGTTCTACGACGGAGGCGGGCTTCCCACGGAAGGTTTCCTGGTATTCCAGACTGTATTCTGCGCAACGGCTGCCACCATCGTGTCCGGCGCTATGGCAGAACGTACCAAATTCTCCATGTACCTGGTTTACACCATCTTCATCAGTGTGCTGATTTATCCCGTTTCCGGTCACTGGACTTGGGGCGGCGGCTGGCTGATGAACGGTGAGGCAGGTTCCTTCATGATGGAAACATTCGGAACAACTTTCCATGACTTCGCAGGTTCCACCATCGTCCACTCCGTAGGCGGCTGGATTGCCCTGGTAGGTGCGGCCATCCTCGGCCCGCGCATCGGGAAATACGGCAAAGACGGCAAGTCAAGAGCCATTCCGGGACATAACCTCACGATTGCGGCACTGGGTGTATTCATCCTTTGGTTCGGATGGTTCGGCTTCAACCCCGGTTCACAGTTGGCAGCAGCCACTACGGACGATGCAAGGGCCATCTCGCATGTATTCCTCACCACCAATCTGGCAGCCTGCGCAGGCGGTTTCTTTGCATTGGCGGTAAGCTGGATGAAATATGGCAAACCCTCCTTGTCTCTGACACTGAATGGCATTCTGGCCGGATTGGTAGGCATCACGGCCGGTTGTGACATGGTTTCTCCCTTCGGGTCGGTAATCATCGGCACCATCTGCGGCATCCTGATGATTTATTCGGTGGAATTCATCGACCGGACACTGAAAATTGACGACCCCGTAGGGGCCAGTTCCGTACACGGCGTCTGCGGTTTCACGGGAACCATCCTCACCGGACTGTTTTCCACCAGTGAGGGACTGTTTTACGGTGCAGGCTGGAGCTTTCTCGGAGCGCAGGTATTCGGTGCACTCGTAGTAGGCGCATGGGCAGCAGGCATGGGATTCATCATCTTCAAAGGACTCGACAAAATCCACGGCCTCCGCGTTTCCAAACGTGTGGAGGAAGAAGGACTCGACATTTACGAACACGGCGAGTCTGCCTACGGTGCATAATGATTTTATATTTTATTAAACCAACAATTACAACTCTAAGGTATTATGTCAAAATTGAGATTCAGAGTAGTAGAGACGGCGTTCAAGAAGAAACCCGTTGCAGTGGCAGTCCCGGCGGAACGTCCGTCAGAGTATTTTGCCAAGTATGTATTCAACAAGGAGAAGATGTTCCGCTATCTGCCGAGCAAGGTGTATGCCAAACTGACGGATGTGATTGACAACGGAGCTCCGCTGGACCGCAGCATAGCCGACGAGGTTGCCGCAGGTATGAAGAAATGGGCGGTTGAAATGGGGGCGACCCACTATACGCACTGGTTTCATCCGCTGACCGAAGGTACTGCCGAAAAGCACGATGCTTTTGTGGAACACGACGGCAAAGGCGGCGTGATGGAGGAATTCACCGGCAAACTGCTCGTGCAGCAGGAACCGGACGCTTCCAGTTTCCCGAACGGCGGTATCCGCAATACGTTCGAGGCACGTGGCTACTCGGCATGGGACCCCTCCTCCCCGGCATTCATCGTAGACGACACGCTCTGCATCCCGACTATTTTCATCGCCTATACCGGTGAGTCTCTGGACTACAAGGCACCGTTGCTGAAAGCCCTGCGTGCCGTAGACAAGGCTGCCGTCGACGTATGCCACTATTTCAATCCGGAAGTAAAGAAAGTGGTTGCCTATCTGGGCTGGGAGCAGGAATATTTTCTGGTTGACGAAGGGTTGTACGCCGCACGCCCCGACCTGCTGATGACCGGACGCACGCTGATGGGCCATGACAGCGCCAAGAACCAGCAGTTGGAAGACCATTACTTCGGGGCCATCCCCAGCCGTGTGGCCGCTTTCATGAAGGAACTGGAAATCGAAGCGCTGAAACTCGGCATCCCCGTCAAGACCCGTCACAACGAAGTGGCTCCCAACCAGTTCGAGCTGGCTCCCGTCTTCGAGGAATGCAACCTGGCGGTAGACCACAACATGCTCATCATGGCCTTGATGCGTAAAGTGGCACGTAACCACGGTTTCCGCGTACTGCTACACGAAAAGCCCTTCAAGGGTGTCAACGGTAGCGGCAAGCATAATAACTGGTCGCTGGGTACGGACACCGGTATCCTGCTCCACGCACCCGGCAAACTGCCCGAAGAGAACCTGCGTTTCATCACCTTCGTAGTGAATACGCTGATGGCCGTATACCGTCACAACGGATTGCTGAAAGCCTCCATCTCCAGTGCGACGAACGCCCACCGGCTGGGTGCCAACGAAGCGCCTCCGGCCATCATCTCTTCCTTCCTGGGCAAGCAGTTGAGCCAGGTGCTGGAACACATCGAAGAGAGCACCAAGGACGACCTCGTCAGCCTCAGCGGCAAGCAAGGCATGAAGCTGGACATCCCGCAGATTCCGGAACTGATGATAGACAATACCGACCGCAACCGCACCAGCCCGTTCGCCTTCACCGGCAACCGCTTCGAGTTCCGCGCCGTGGGTTCCGAGGCCAACTGCGCCAGCGCCATGATTGCGCTGAACTCCGCCCTTGCCGAGCAATTAACGGAATTCAAGAAAGATGTGGACGAACTGATTGAAAAGGGGGAGCCGAAAATCTCCGCCATCCTCGAAGTCATCCGCCGGTACATCAAAGTCTGCAAACCCATCCACTTTGACGGCAACGGTTACAGCGATGAATGGAAAGCCGAAGCAGCCCGCCGCGGTCTGGACTGCGAGACAAGTGTTCCCGTCATCTTCGACAACTACCTGAAACCGGAGAGCATCCGGATGTTCGAGTCCATCGGTGTCATGACGAAGAAGGAACTGGAAGCCCGCAACGAGGTGAAATGGGAAATGTACACCAAGAAAATACAGATTGAAGCCCGCGTGCTCGGAGATTTGGCCATGAACCACATTATCCCCGTAGCTACACAGTATCAGTCGGATTTGATTGACAACGTCTACAAGATGAAAGACCTGTTCCCCGCAGAGAAGGCTGCAAAACTGTCTGCCAAGAATCTGGAACTCATCGAAGAGATTGCCGACCGTACCGCCTTCATCAAGGAGCATGTGGATGCCATGATTGAGGCGCGCAAAGTGGCCAACAAAATTGAGAGTGAACGTGAAAAAGCCATCGCCTACCACGACAACATCGTACCGATGATGGAGGAAATCCGTTACCACATCGACAAGCTGGAACTCATCGTCGACAATCAGATGTGGACGTTGCCCAAATATCGCGAGTTACTGTTTATAAGATGAAAAATGGAGGATGAAGGATGAATCCTTAATCCCTATCTCATTCTTTTGTTGGTTGTTTTAAGTTTGCAGGGGGGAGAGGTGCCGCGAGGCAGTTCTCTCTCTTTTTTTCGTCCATGCCAACTGTTGGCGGTAAGCGGGAAATAACCTATCTTTGCCCGTCAGATAAAACAATCCTGTCATCATGAAGAATTTACGTAACTGCTATGCAGCGTTCCTGCTGTTTGCCTTGCTGTTCGTTTCGGCTGCTGCCCCGGCACAAACCGATCTGCAGCAAAAACTGGGTCGGATTTCCGCCATTACGGAAACCCGTCCGTTGGAGTCCACCCGGTTCTCCGAGAAGTATGTAACCTATTTTACCCAGCCGTTGGACCACCGTCATCCCGAAAAGGGCAGTTTCCGCCAGCGCGTGATTGTCTCCCACGTCGGCTTCGACCGTCCCACGGTGATTGTAACCGAAGGCTATGGAGCTGCCTATGCCCTCAACCCCAAGTATCGCGAGGAACTTTCAGAGTTGCTCGATGCCAACATGATTTTTGTGGAATACCGTTATTTCCTGGAATCCACCCCTGAGCCTAAAGACTGGCAATACCTCACCGCCGAGAATTCTGCCGACGACCTGCACGCCGTCCGCAACGCCTTTAAAAGCATCTATCCCGGCAAATGGATTGCGACCGGCATCAGCAAGGGCGGACAGACTACCCTGCTCTACCGCACGTTCTATCCGGACGACGTGGATATTTCCGTGCCTTATGTAGCTCCGCTCTGCTACGGGGCGGAAGACGGACGCCACGAGCCTTTCCTCAGGAAAGTGTCTACTCCGGAGGACCGCAAACGGATTGAGGACTTCCAGTTGGAAGTGTTGAAACGGAAAGCCGCACTGCTCCCCCGCTTTGAGAAATATTGCAATGAAAAAGGACTCAAGTTCCGTGCGCCCGTTGAAGAGATATACGACTATTGCGTGCTGGAGTATTCTTTTGCCCTTTGGCAGTGGGGAACTCCCGTCAGCAGCATCCCTGCCACCACGGCCTCGGACGATGAGATATTTGCCCATCTGCTCGGTATCAGTAATCCCGACTACTTCATTGCCGACAGTCCCACAGCCTCATTCTTCGTGCAGGCCGCCCGCGAACTGGGCTATTACGGCTACGATACGAAGCCTTTCAAGAAGTATCTTTCCATCCAATCGAGCAAGGGTTACCTGCATCGCCTCATGCTCCCCGAAGAGCTGAAAGACATGCCCTTCGACAAGACCCTAAGCAAGAAAATCACGAAGTTCCTGAAAGAGAATGACCCGAAAATGATATTCATCTACGGACAGAACGACCCGTGGACAGCTGCCGGAGTGACCTGGCTGAAAGGAAAGAAAAACATCCATGTATTCGTAGAGCCCGGTGGAAGCCATCGGGCACGCATCGGCACACTGCCCGAAGAGGAAAAGAAGCAAGTGATGGAGCTGATAAATGAATGGTTGAAACAATAAAAACGGATGGTCCGTGTGGCATGAACAGACCATCCGTTTACTCCTGACAGACCATCTGTTCTACCTCAACAGATGGTCTGTTTTTTTATTCTATAATTTGTGCATCCTCAATATCGTCCACTGCCTTTACTGAAGCATCCGGTGTCTTCGGGCGGCGACGCGTAAACTTGAACCAGTTCAGCAGTTCCGAAGCCGCATAGACCAGACTGCTGATACCGATAATGATAAATGCCGTGGAGCGTACTCCCGTAGGATTGAACAGCGCAACCAAGCCGGCAAGCAGAATCAATACCGGAACCACATAAAAACCTCCCGGTACCGGCATCCAGCGACGGGCAGCGGAAAGCGAGGCAATCTGTTGCACTCCTCCCATCACCAGGATAAATCCCAATACAAATGTCAGCAAATCGGCAAAGAAACCGGGCATGATAATCAGCCACAAGCCAAACAGCAGGCTGCCCACTCCCTCGATAGGGAAACGGCTGCGCATCTCCGTGCTCTGTGCAAAGTAGCCTATGATGCTGATAAGCGAAGGCACCAGGAAAATGACACCTATCGTAATCACAAAGTAATCACCCGCCTGGTCGGGAAACATCACCAGCACCAAACCGATAACCAGCGCACATATAGCACGCAAAAATGAATAACTTAATCCTTTCATGAGTCTATGTTTTTTTGCGAAGATACATCTTTATCCGAATAACTCCACACGAAAATCCCGAAAAATCAGTTTACATTCAGCCAGGCATTCATATCTTCGGCCACAAAAAGCCAGTATAATAACAACAGTACAGCAATAACCACGCCTATGGCAACTAAATGTTTTCTATTCATAGTTTGTTCCTTTCTTTTTTTGAATGAATATTCGTTTTTACTACACTTATAAGAACAATATTTCAAGAAAAATGTTCTTATCCAGAAAAAAAGTCATATTTATTTTGGCAGTTAAAACAAAGTGCTTATATTTGTCGCGAAAACGAAGACAGGCTGCACCTCAGCATAAAAAATGAACAAGTTCATTTTATTATACATTCGGTTTGCACTGTCTTTGCCCCCGATAAAACAAAAAAAGTCAATGAAAACAATGTTAGTAAATACATATTGGTGGTGGCACCCGTTACAACTCCGACAGTCGTAAGGGAGCAGCGCTCGTATGTATATATGTAATATATAGTAAAAAACAAAAAGAGCCCTGTCGCACCAAGCGACGGGGCTTTTTTCGTTTAAGCAATAATGCGTTTTGATTTCTGAAATAGTAAATAGTAAATCGTCAAATAGTAAATAACATGATGAATTTCTTAGTTGACAAAGAAGGTTATTACGGAGAGTTCGGCGGGGCATACGTTCCCGAAATCCTCCACAAATGTGTAGAAGAGTTGCAGAACACCTACCTCAAGGTGCTGCAAAGTGAGGACTTCAAGCGTGAATACGACCAGTTGCTGCGCGACTACGTGGGACGCCCTTCCCCACTCTACTTGGCACACCGCTTGTCCGAGAAGTACGGTTGCCGGATTTACCTCAAGCGTGAAGACCTGAACCACACCGGTGCCCACAAAATCAACAACAGCATCGGGCAGGTGTTGCTGGCACGCCGCATGGGCAAGCGCCGCATCATCGCCGAAACCGGAGCCGGACAGCACGGTGTGGCCACAGCCACCGTCTGCGCCTTGATGAACATGGAATGCATCGTCTACATGGGTAAGACCGACGTAGAGCGCCAGCGCGTCAATGTGGAGAAGATGAAGATGCTCGGCGCCACCGTCGTTCCCGTCACCAGTGGCAATATGACGTTGAAGGACGCCACCAACGAAGCCATCCGCGACTGGTGCTGTCATCCCTCGGACACCTACTACGTGATAGGTTCCACCGTCGGCCCGCATCCGTACCCCGACATGGTGGCACGCCTGCAGTCCGTCATCAGCGAAGAAATCAGGAAACAACTTCTTGAGCATGAAGGACGCGAATGCCCCGACTACCTCATCGCCTGCGTAGGCGGAGGAAGCAATGCAGCCGGCACCATCTATCACTACGTCAACGACCCGCACGTGCAAATCGTCCTCGCCGAAGCCGGAGGAAAAGGCATTGAAACGGGAATGACAGCCGCCACCATCGCCCTCGGCAAGATGGGCATCATCCACGGCTCGCGCACCTACGTCATCCAGAACGAGGACGGACAGATAGAAGAGCCCTATTCCATCTCTGCCGGACTGGACTATCCGGGCATCGGCCCCATGCACGCCAACCTTGCCAAGCAGAAACGTGCCATCGTCCTCGCCGTGAACGACGACGAAGCCATCCGCGCCGCCTACGAGCTGACCCGGCTCGAGGGCATCATCCCCGCATTGGAAAGCGCCCACGCACTGGGTGCGCTGGAGAAGATGAGGTTCAAGCCGACGGACGTGGTGGTGCTGACGGTGTCGGGACGGGGGGATAAGGATATAGAGACGTATTTGAGTGATGAGTTATAAGTGATAAGTGATGAGCTATTTGAAAATACGAGATGAAATAAAATACAAGATACAATGAAACAATATGATTATAAAACAGTCAGCCGCACCATGCTCGGTGACTTGCATACGCCGGTGAGCACGTATCTGAAGGTGCGTGACATCTTTCCGCAGAGCGCACTTATGGAGAGTTCCGACTATCACGGCAGTGAGAACAACCGCTCGTTCATCGCTCTGTGTCCGCTGGCTAGTGTCAGCATAGACCACGGCACGGCTATCTTCCGTCTGCCGGACGACAGCCGCGAAGAGCATCCCATAACCGAAGAATACCGGGTGGAAAACGCACTGAACGATTTCCTCTGCCGCTTCCGCGTGGAGGGCGAATACAGCAATTACTGCGGACTCTACGGATACACCTCCTTCAATGCTGTCCGCTACTTCGAGAATATCCCCGTGAAGGACAGCCGCGAAGCTACCAACGATGCGCCGGACATGCTGTACATATTATATAAGTACCTCATCGTCTTCAACGACTTCAAGAATGAGATGCTGCTTCTCGAGATGCTGGCGCCCGGCGAGACCAGCGAACTGGACCAGGTGCAGAAGGCCATCCATAACCGTAACTACACCGCCTACGATTTCCGCGCCATCGGCCCCACCACCTCTCCGCTTACGGACGAGGAGCACAAGGCGAATATCCGCCGGGGCATCGCCCACTGTCTGCGCGGCGACGTTTTCCAGATAGTCCTCTCCCGCCGGTTCGAGCAGCGTTTCACAGGCGATGACTTCAAGCTCTACCGTGCCCTGCGCAGCATCAACCCTTCTCCCTATCTGTTCTATTTCGACTTCGGAGGCTTCCGCATTTTCGGCTCGTCCCCCGAAACCCATTGCCGCATCGAAGGCCGCCATGCCTATATCGACCCCATTGCCGGAACCACGAAGCGCACCGGCGATGCAGAGCAGGATGCCCTCAATGCCCGGTACCTGCACGACGACCCCAAAGAGAACGCCGAACACGTGATGCTGGTGGACCTTGCCCGCAACGACCTCTCCCGCAACTGCCACGATGTAAAGGTGGACTTCTATAAGGAGATGCAGTATTACAGCCATGTCATCCACCTCGTCAGCCGTGTCAGCGGAACGCTCCGCGAAGAGGCCGACCCCGTCAAGGCCTTCATCGACACCTTTCCTGCCGGCACCCTGAGCGGTGCCCCCAAGGTACGCGCCATGCAGCTCATCAGCCAGCTGGAACCGCACAACCGTGGAGCCTACGGAGGCTGCATCGGTTTCATCGGACTGAACGGCTCGCTGAACCAGGCGATTACGATTCGTACTTTTGTCAGCCGCAACGGTGTCCTCTGGTTCCAGGCAGGCGGCGGCATCGTGGCCAAGAGCAACGACGAGTACGAACTGCAAGAGGTGAACAACAAGCTCGGCGCACTGAAAAAGGCGATTGAGATGGCAGAAAAAATGTGAGTTTATGTACGATTTGACGATTTACGATGTACGATTTGCCATGCGGCGTACATTGCGCAGCCAAATCGTACATCGTAAATAAAGTAACTTCAATCGTACATCGTAAATCGTCAAATAGTAAATAAAATAGATTGTAAATACAAAAGATGAAAACAGTTATCATAGACAATTACGACTCCTTCACCTACAACCTTGCCCATCTGGTGAAAGAGCTTGGCGCAGAAGTGGATGTGCTGCGCAACGATAAATTCCGGCTCGAAGAATTGGAGCCATACGATAAAATCATCCTCTCACCCGGCCCCGGTGTCCCCGAGGAAGCCGGACTGCTGCTGGATGTCATCCGCACCTATGCCGGACGGAAACCCATACTCGGTGTCTGTCTGGGCGAACAAGCCATCGGACAAGTGTTTGGCGGAAAGCTGGTCAATCTGGAAGAGGTATTCCATGGGGTACAGACGGAGATAAGGATTAGGAGTGAGGGATTAGGGACGAGGGAGGAAGGATTAGGGATTAGTGATGAAGGATTGGGGGGAAAGGATTATGAAGGTATTTCTCTCGAAGAAGACTATATCTTCTGCGGTTTACCCAATAGGATTCCCGTCGGACGATACCACTCCTGGGTAGTGGATACGAAGGACTTTCCCGAAGCGCTGGCCATTACCGCCATCAGCCCCGAAGGACAAATCATGGCGCTGAAACATCGGGAGTATGACATACACGGCATCCAGTTCCATCCTGAATCGGTACTGACACCCGACGGAAAAACAATCGTAAAAAACTGGCTTTTCAAATGAGGCACTTCAGAAAAAGAGTAAATTCAATCGTCAAATCGTAAATCGTCAAATCGTAAATAAAAAGATGAAAGCAATACTCACCCGTCTCTTTAACCACGAAGAGCTTACGTCGGAGGAAACCAAACAAATCCTCCTCAACATCACCAAGGAAATGTATCCTGAGGCGCAGATAGCAGCCTTGCTCACTGCCTTCCAGATGCGGAGCATCACTGTGGACGAGCTTATCGGTTTCCGCGAAGCACTGATGGAGACACGCCTTCCCATCGACTTCGCCCCCTATCGCCCCATCGACATTGTAGGTACGGGCGGCGACGGAAAGAACACCTTCAACATCTCCACCTGCGCTTGCTTCGTGGTGGCGGGAGCCGGCTACAAGGTTGCCAAGCACGGCAACTACGGAGCCACTTCCGTGAGCGGAGCCAGCAATGTCATCGAGCAGCACGGCGTACGCTTCACCAACAACCCCGACACGCTGAAACGCAGCATGGAGGAGTGCAACATCGCTTACCTTCATGCCCAGCTTTTCAATCCGGCGATGAAGTTTGTCGGTCCCGTACGCAAGACGTTGGGAGTGCGCACCTTGTTCAATCTGCTCGGCCCGTTGGTGAATCCATGCTGTCCGGCATACCAGCTGCTCGGTGTGGCAGACCTCTCGCAGATGCGCCTATACACCAACGTATTCTATAAGCTCGGCATTGACTTTGCCGTGGTCAACAGCCTCGACAGCTACGACGAAATCTCCCTGACGGACGAGTTCAAGGTGATGACCCGCAACTATGAGCGCATCTACCGTCCGCAGGCCCTCGGCTTCAAGGATGCCCGTCCCGAAGAACTCTTCGGCGGCGTATGCAAGGAAGATGCCGCCCGCATCTTCGACAATATCCTTACGGGGCATGCCACACCTGCACAAACGCAATGCGTCATTGTCAACGCCGCCTTTGCCATCCAGGTGATGGAGCCGCAGAAAGAGATTGAAGAGTGCATCGCCATCGCACGCGAATCATTGGATAGCGGACGGGCGCTGGCGACACTGAAAAAATTTATCGAGATTAATAAATGAAGCAATGAAAGATATACTGTCCGAAATCATCGCCCATAAGCAAACAGAAATTGAACTGCAAAAGCAGACCGTCTCTCTGGAACAGTTGCAGGAGCAGGCCGGAGTCATCATCCGGGAGAATGCGGCCCACCGCCGCAGCATGAAGCAGGCCCTTGCCGCTTCTTCTACAGGAATCATCTCCGAGTTCAAACGCCGTTCACCCTCTAAAGGCTGGATAAACGAGGCTGCCCAAGCAGAGGAAATACCCGCCTCCTACGAAGCCGCCGGCGCCGCCGCCCTCTCCATCCTGACGGATGAGAAGTTCTTCGGCGGTACGCTGCGCGACATCCGCACGGCCCGTCCGCTGGTCCACATCCCCATCCTGCGCAAAGACTTCATCATCGACGAGTACCAGCTTCTGCAAGCCTGCATCGTAGGTGCCGACGCCGTACTGCTCATTGCCGCCTGCCTCAGTCCGGAGCAGTGCAGCACCCTCACCGCCCAAGCCCACGAACTCGGGCTGGAGGTATTGCTCGAAATCCACAGCCCTTCGGAACTCTCCTATATAAATAAGGAGGTCGACATGGTGGGTGTCAACAACCGCAACCTCGGCTCCTTCGTCACCGATGTAGAAAACTCCTTCCGGATAGCCCGGCAACTGCGCGAAGCCACCCACGGACCGGCATCCCCGCTCCTTGTCTCCGAAAGCGGCATCTCCGACCCCGAAACCATCTGCCGCCTGCGTGCCGCCGGCTTCCGCGGTTTCCTCATCGGCGAAACCTTCATGAAAACAGCCAATCCGGGCGAAACCCTGAAAGAGTTCATCCAAGACAGTCTCTTAATTAATAATTGAAAGCTGAAAGTTGATAATTGTAAATACAAAAGTCTCTCATACAGCGTTACATCGCGCAGCCAAATTGTAAATCGTAAATTGTAAATCGTAAATTGTAAATCGTAAATTGTAAATCGTAAATAAAATGTCTCCTCTCATCAAAGTATGCGGAATGACCGAAGCAGAAAACATCCGCAATGTAGAACTGCAAGGTGTAGATATGATTGGTTTTATCTTCTACCCCAAATCTCCCCGTTGTCTGTGCCAGATGCCCGGGTATCTGCCAGCCTGCGCCAAGCGCGTCGGCGTCTTTGTCAACGAAAGTAAGGAAAACATCCTGATGTATACCGACCGTTTCAGCCTGGACTACATCCAGCTGCATGGCAATGAAGCTCCCGAATACTGCCGTTCCCTGCGCAATGCAGGCCTGCACCTCATCAAGGCTTTCTCTATCTTGCTGCCCAAGGACCTGCTTGCCGTATCTGCCTACAATGGTCTGTGCGACTACTACCTCTTCGACACCAAGACCCCGCAGTACGGCGGTTCCGGCAACCAGTTCGACTGGAACCTCCTGCACCGCTACAACGGTCCCACCCCGTTCCTGCTCAGCGGTGGCATCAACCCCTACAGCGTAAAAGCCCTCCGGGAGTTCCGCCATCCCTATTTCGCAGGTATCGACATCAACAGCCGCTTCGAGACGGCACCGGGAATAAAGGATGTGGAACGCATCTCAAACTTCCTGAAAGAACTCAAGGGAGGTACGATTTGACGATTTACTATTTACTATTTGGCTGCGCAATATACGCCACATGGCAAATTGTACATTGTACATGGTAAATAGTAAATAGTAAATTGTCAAATAGTAAATAGTACCATGCAGCGTTATTGCGCAGCCAAATAGTAAATAGTAAATTGTAAAATAGTAAATAAAAATAGTATGTTGAACCGCATTAACCAACTTTTCCAGGACAGCCCCAAGAATCTGCTGTCCATTTACTTTTGTGCAGGCTGTCCCACCCTCGACGGTACAGCCGACGTTATCCGTGCCCTCGAAAAAAACGGAGTCAGCATGATTGAAATCGGAATTCCGTTCAGTGACCCCATGGCCGACGGCATTGTCATCCAGAATGCCGCCACCCGCGCCCTGCATAACGGCATGTCCCTCCGTCTGCTTTTCGAACAATTGCGCGACATCCGTCGCGATGTCCGCATCCCGCTTGTCCTTATGGGATACCTCAATCCCATCATGCAGTTCGGCTTCGAAGCCTTCTGCCAGAAGTGCGTGGAATGCGGCATCGATGGCGTCATCATTCCCGACCTCCCTTTCCGCGATTACGAAGAGAGTTACAAAGCCATCGCCTCGAAGTATGACATCCGTGTCATCATGCTCATTACCCCCGAAACCAGCGAAGCCCGCGTCCGCGAAATAGACGCCCACACCGACGGCTTCATCTATCTGGTGTCCAGTGCCGCTACCACCGGTGCCCAGAAAGACTTCGACACCCGGAAGCAAGCCTACTTCAAGAAGATAGAGGATATGAACCTGCGCAATCCACGCATGGTAGGCTTCGGCATCAGCAACAAGCAGACATTCGATGCCGCTTGCGCCCACTCATCCGGTGCCATCATCGGCAGCCGCTTCGTCACGCTGCTCAACGAGAAGGAAGGAGATGCGGAAAAGGCTATCAGGCAGTTGAAGGAAGATTTGAAACAGTGAGCTTATTCAAATTTCATACAATATATTTTTCGCAATGAAATAATAAAAGAGACAAAATCTGCAAAGACTTGTCTCTTTTATTTTCTCCCCATCTCATATTTCACTATCTTTGTGCCCGAAAAAAGCTCTAATACGAATATCATGAAAGTCGATTGCCCTTCCGTACTATTGATTTACACTGGCGGAACTATCGGAATGATAGAAAATCCCGAGACCGGTGCGCTTGAGAACTTCAACTTCGACCAACTGCTACAGCATGTTCCCGAACTGAAGCGCTTCAACTACCGCATCTCTTCCTATCAGTTCGACCCACCGATCGACTCTTCCGACATGGAGCCTTCCCTCTGGGCAAAGATTGTAAAAATCATCAACTACAACTACGACAATTTCGACGGCTTCGTCATCCTGCACGGTACCGATACGATGGCCTATACAGCCTCCGCCCTCAGTTTCATGCTCGAGAACCTTTCCAAGCCGGTCATCCTCACCGGTTCCCAGCTTCCCATCGGCACCCTGCGC
Source organism: Bacteroides uniformis (assembly GCF_025147485.1). Classification (NCBI taxonomy): domain Bacteria; kingdom Pseudomonadati; phylum Bacteroidota; class Bacteroidia; order Bacteroidales; family Bacteroidaceae; genus Bacteroides; species Bacteroides uniformis. The sequence goes on from NZ_CP102263.1 coordinate 3,860,963, forward strand.
ACCGACGGGAAAGAGAACCTCATCACCGCCATTGAAATAGCCGCCGCCAAGCATCCGGACGGTACTCCTATCGTCCCCGAAGTGTGCATCTTCTTCGAGAACGAGCTGATGCGGGGCAACCGTACCACCAAAATCAATGCCGAGAATTTCAATGCTTTCCGCTCCTTCAACTATCCCGCACTGGCAAAGGCAGGCATCCATATCCGTTATAACGAGCACCTCATCCACCGTCCCGACCCGTCACGCCCCATGAAGCCGCACTACCTTTTCGACACCAATGTCGTAGTGCTCACCCTCTTTCCCGGCATCCAGGAAAGCATCATCAACTCCGTGCTTCATGTTCCCGGCCTGAAAGCTGTTGTCCTCAAGACCTTCGGTTCCGGCAATGCCCCCCAGAAAGAATGGTTCATCCGCCAGCTGAAAGAAGCCAGCGAACGTGGCATTGTCATCGTCAACATCACCCAATGCCAAAGTGGCGCCGTCGAGATGGGACGTTACGAAACCGGTCTGCAACTTCTCCAGGCAGGTGTCATCAGCGGCTATGACAGTACCCCCGAATGTGCCGTCACCAAACTCATGTTCCTCCTGGGGCATGGACTGGACCAAGCCGAAATCCGCCACCGCATGAATTCCGACCTGGCAGGAGAAATCACCAAGATTTAGTAAAGCGGCAATACAGAGGGCATTTAGTAATATTGATAATTTTCAAGACAAACTTGCATTATCTATCCATGCAAAATCGTTAAAAAGCGTTAACCAACACGCTTTTATCCCCCATTAATAAAGCTTATTAGTTTAAATAAACGTACTTTTGCTTACAATCAAGCAAAACAAATGTAAAATATGGGAGAAAATACCCTATACAAACGCTTTCTGCCGCTTGTTATTCTTACAGTAGGCATACTGCTGCAGGGTTGTAAAGACGATGTTTTTAACCCCGAAAAAGTGAAAGCAGCCTATCAAGACAGGTTTCCGGTCAAGAACATAGATCCGGCTATGGATTGGAAAATGACTCAGCAGGTCCGGGTCAATGTTTCTGTATCCGAAGATACCGGCATCGACTATACCATACGTATTTACGACAAGAACCCCTTAATCAGCCGGTCATCTGCCAAACTGCTGACAGAAGGCACCGCCAATAATACAACAGTATTTACTACCGTCATGGACTGCCCTTCTGTGCTGACGAGCGCTTTTGTGTGCCGCACCGATGCACACAGCCGCAACATAGTAAAATACGTATCCATCCAAAACGGTCAGCTCCATGCCGCTTTCGGCAGTTCCCCCACAACTACACGTGCCGCATGGACACGCAGTGTCAGCATCGAGACCTATTCACCGGAAAAGTCTGAGGCAGAAATCACCGCAATGCTATCAAGTGCCGAAGAAATAAGGCCGAATACCGATTTTCAAAACGGAAAAGCCTACAAAATCTCCAAAGACAATATATATAGGAATAAAATCAGCAAGGACGGCATGGGAAGTGACAATCCGGCCATCATCATCATTGAAGGCAGCTGGGAACCCAATGGAAACAACATGACCGTTGAACGAGGCTTCGAATTCTATGTGATTGACGGAGGGGAAATCGTGATACCGGACGAGCACACCTTCACTTTAGTGCAATCCAGCCGGTTTATCGTCTACGCGGGTGGAACCATCAAAGGGAACGACATCGAATTGACCAATGCATCCGGAGGCAGCTACAACTACAATGCCGGCACTATGGAAATAGATGATTTCCATGTCAGCCAGGGAGGAGCATTCTATAATTGCGGTACTGTGCGTGTCGATGAAATGAATTTCGACAGCGGATGCAAATTCATCAACCAGGGCAAAGCCTATATCGGGAAAACCGACAGCAACATCACTATAGACAACGGATGCTATCTATATGCGGAAGAATTTGTAGGCACACTGAACATGGGAGACACCTCTTCTGCAGAGATAGAGGATTTCGGGGACCATAGCAACAATTACAACACCCAAATCACGATGGGTGACAACTCCATGATAACCGTACTTGATGAAGCAGAATTGTCACAAGCACAATTTATGGGTCCAAACAATGAATATGCACTGGTAAAAATCAATAAAATTGAAGATATAGGAAATTTCTCCAGCCAGGGAAACATTCATTATGAAGTGAAAGAAATTGACGATGATATCACCGAGGATATCTGGTGGGAAGCCAAATTCCTTGATGCCATCAAGAACACCGAAGGAACCATATCCAAATGGGGAGAATCCCCCATCACCATTCCTGCCGGAGACTGTACGGGCGAAGGCAATACTCCGGACGAGTCCGGCTCAGAAACCCCTACAGACCCGGTCTCCTATACGTACGTATTCGAAGACAACTTCCCGTTGGTAGGCGACTATGACTTCAACGACGTGGTCTTGGACGTGAAGACCTACTATCACCGCGAGAAAAAGACGAACCACATCAAGCGCATACAGCTCGACGTGACCCTTGCTGCAGCAGGAGCAAGCAAGCCGTTGGGCGTAGGGCTCCGGATTACCGGAATCAATAAATCCGATATCCGGGAAGTCAAGACCGGAGGCGACGATTCGCGTTTCCAGGAGTCATTCAACAGCTCGTACAACAAATTCAGGTACAATAACGTTACTTATATGGAAGATTCCGATCCGAGTGTCGTAATCCCCATTGCAGGCGAAGTACACAATGTATTTGGAGTCGAACCGGGTGAGATGGTAAACACCGGCATTGGAGTAACCGCCAAAGAGTATACTTATGAAGTCATTATTGAACTGACAGACCAAACTCGGACAGAGCCCCTATTCTCAAAAGACAATCTGGACTTCTTCATCTGTTATCAATATAAAAGCATGGAACAACGCATGGAAGTTCATCTTTACGAATTTTGGGGATATGGCGCCACTGCCGCCGGAACCATACAGCAAGAGAATCTTGACTTAGCGGGCAACAACACGTGGGCAATCTGCGTGCCGTATGGCTTCCGCTATCCCAAGGAAACCATCAATGTTTCACGTACTGACATCCCCGAAGCAAGCGCATATCCGGAATTCATCTATTGGGCCCAAGACAGAACCCAGTATACGGAATGGTACGAACACCCGGTAGAAGAAAATGTATATAGATAAATATAGCAAACAATTATCATAAACAATGAAACAAATATTATTTGTAGATGACAAACCTGCCATAGGCAAGGTACTCTCGGTCTATTTAGGGAAAGAGAATGAGCTGGTTTATTTCGAAGATCCCGTCAGGGCCATAGAATGGCTGAATGAGGGGAACGAACCCGCTCTCATCATTTCGGACATACGCATGCCCAAGATGACCGGCAGTGAATTCCTGGCATATCTGAAAAGCAATTCACTTTTCAAGGACATTCCGGTTGTGATGCTTTCCAGTGAAGAAAGTACCACCGAGCGCATCAACCTGCTCGAAGCCGGGGCCGAGGATTTCATACTGAAACCTTTCAATCCTATGGAGCTGAAGGCCCGCATCAAGAAATTTCTCTAAACAACAAAATCAATGGATATGTTATATTATATCTACATAGGTAGCAACCGCGTCACCATCGACCACTTGAGCAAAATTACGGGAGGCATGTTCATGGCTGTTTCATCCTGCAACAAAGCGGCGAAAGTCATCGACGGTATCCGCGAACGGTACAACACATCCATTCTTTACGAAGAAAGTACCCCTCAAAAGGACAGCCAGAACATCACTTTCCTGCACAAGCGCTTCCCCCGTGTCTACATCATCCTCATCACCGAAGGACTGCAGAAGGAACACCGCAAGCTCTATCTGCAGGCAGGTGTCAACAACACCCTTTCCCCCATGGCCAGCGAAGAGAGCCTCCTGCAAATGGTAAAATTCCTCCGGTTGCGCAAGGAGCACAAACTGCAGGAATTCAGCCAGTCACACCGTAAGATATTCAACACCTTCCACCTGCCTGTGTGGAAGCGCATATTCGACATCCTCTTTGCCGTTGCCGTACTGATTGTGCTGTCTCCCATACTCATCGCGACAGCCATAGCCATCCGCGTGGAAAGCAAGGGAAGAGTGATTTACAAGTCCCAGCGTGTGGGCAGCAACTACCAGATATTCAACTTCCTGAAGTTCCGCTCCATGTACACCAATGCCGACAAGCGCCTGAAAGAGCTGAACGCCCTCAACCAATATAAGATAGAGGAAGAGCTTACGGACGAGCAGCCCGATATCCGCTTCGACGACCTGACCGGCACTTCTGAAGAAGAGGCTACCCTGCTGATTTCGGACGATTTTGTCATCTCTGAAGAAGATTTCCTCAAAAAGAAGGCCCAAGAAAAACAGAATACGTTCGTCAAGATAGAGAACGATCCCCGTGTCACCCGCGTAGGCCGTTTCATCCGCAAGTACAGCATTGACGAACTGCCGCAGCTGTTCAACGTCCTCAAAGGAGACATGAGCATCGTGGGCAACCGCCCGCTCCCCCTCTACGAGGCCGAGCTGCTGACCAGCGACGCATATATCGAGCGCTTCATGGCCCCCGCCGGACTGACGGGACTGTGGCAAGTGGAGAAACGAGGCGGCGCCGGGAAGATGTCGGCCGAAGAGCGCAAGCAACTGGACATTAAGTACGCCCAAGAATTCTCATTCTGGCTGGACATGAAGATACTGTGCAAGACGCTGACGGCGTTTGTGCAAAAAGAGAATGTATAAAAAGATAATAGGAATTATATGGTTTTAGAGATGATAAAAAGATATATCAAGTCCATCATTTACAGTGTAATCCTTTTAGGATTGTTGGGGGTACCTTTGTCTGTGGCTGCGCAGCAGGAGTTGACACGGGAGGAGCGCATCAAGATATTGGAGCAACTCAAGATGGAGGATAAAAAAATAGAAGTCAACACATTGGGTTTAATCAGTCCGAAGACATCAATAGATATTGAGAAATTAGAATTGCCCCCTCTATCTGTCTTTCTTGATGCAGTGACAGAGAATGCGTCAGTAAAAAGAGCCCAATCCCAAGTAGAGCAACTCAAGAACCAATATCGCCTGGAAAAGCGGAACTGGTGGAACTACTTCAGACTGAACGGTAACTATTCTTACGGACGCTACAATATTATAGGCAATGCCAGTGACGAGTTCACCCCTATGTACCAGACAACCATGTCGAGTGCCCAGCACAACTTCAATGTCGGGGCCAGCTTCGGCATCACCTTAGGAGACTTGTTCAACCGACCACTGAAACTGAAAGACTACCGCTATCAGATAGAACAATTGCAATATATGCAAGAAGATGTCATGGAAGAACGGAGACTAAAGGTATTGGAAGCCTACAATGCAGTTACCGAACAATTAGCCACTATAAAAGCCAAAGCAGAAACGGCCGCCTTGTATAACGCACAGATGAAAATTTCAGAAAACAACTTCATACAAGGAGCCATTGATATCATTGCACTTTCTTTGGAACGTGCACGCCGCACCGGTGCCGTGACTAATTATGAGCAAAGCCGCGTAGCTTTACACAATTCAATCGTATTGTTAGAGATGCTGACTAATGTTAAAGTTATAACAGACAAGTAAAACTAATTATGAATATAGTACAATTTTTGGCAAGCTTCTTTTACCGCATCCGTTATTGGTTATTGTGGGGAAGCCTCCTTGTTACAGCATTAGTCATATACTTTACACAGTTTTTACCATACAGTTATACGGTAAACAGCAGTCTATATGCAGGTGTAACCAACAGCACCAATCTGGACGGAAGCCAGCTTATCAATATCAACAGTACCTTCGACAATATCATCAATATAGGCAAGTCCAAAAACACTTTGGCAAAGGTTTCGGTACGTCTGCTTGCAACCAGCCTCGTATACGGTGATGAGTGGAAAGACAACATGTACATTCAAGCCAAACATTATAGGCAGCTCGTCCAAATCCTTCCTAAAGAAGTGCTGGCTTTGGTAGACCGTTCCTCTTTGGATAAAACTACAAATAATCTGATGAATTACCGGAAAGAGAACAGCAGTAATTTTGTCTATTCCATATTCAACCGTCCCTACCCTTATTACAGTTATAGCGCATTAAGCACAATCACCATTAAACGACTGGGTACCAGCGACCTGATAGAATTGGTATATACCTCCTCCGATCCCGGTATTACGCAAAACACCCTCAAGATATTGGAAGATGAACTGTTAAAGGCTTATGAGCAACTCCGGTTCAGTGCCACGAACAGTGCTATCGCCTATTTTGAAGAACAAGTGCGCATAGCCAAAAAAGCACTTACTGCAGAAGAAGATGATTTAACAGACTATAGTGTTCAAAAACAAGTCATCAACTACGACGAGCAATCCAAGGCATTAGCTTTGACCAAATATGCGACGGACGACCGTATGGAAGAAGTGCAGCGAAACTATGGAAGCGCAGTGGCTTTACGCCAGATGTTAGAGAATAAAATGGACATACGTGCCAAGATTATACGCACAAATACTAATTTGTTGCAAGAACTGGAAAAAGTTAGTACCCTGAACCAAAGTATTCTTGAGCAAGAAATATTCACCACAGAACAGAGCCAGCAGAATAGTGATAAACTTCAAAGAGAAAAAGACGCTCTGCAAAAGGCAGAAGAAAAGATAAGCCATCTCTCCGATAATTTAAACGAGTATGGTTTCTCCAAGGAAGGGGTAGGCATTCAAGAAATGGTGACAGAATGGCTGACGGCATGCATCAATGAGGCGAAAGCCAAAGCTGAAGTGAAAGTATTGGTTGACCGCCAACGGGACATTATCGACCAATACCGGGAATTCTCACCCGTAGGCACTCAAATCAAGCGGAAAGAACGTGCCGTAGGCATTGCCGAAGACAATTATCGCCGACAAATAGGAGGCCTTGCCGAAGCACACCTCCGTTTGCAGAATATCAAGATGACAACTGCCAACCTGCAGGTCATAGCATCCCCCGAGTATCCGCTGACAGACAATGGCAGAAAAAGAATTATCTACGTCCTTGCCGCATTCTTCGGCAGTATGATATTCATAAGCGGCTACTTCCTGCTGATTGAATTGTTAGACCGCACTCTCCGCGACCCGGACCGCAGCAAACGCCTGACCGGACTCTCTGTCATTGCAGCATTCAACGGTGTAAGCAACTTGAAGTATCGTGGATTCCTCAAGGCCTGTAACCGGCTTGCCGCTGCCTATAGTTGCCGGCAATTGAACAACTACCTGCACCCGGACCGTCCTACTGTCATAAACCTGCTCAGCATGGAGAAACGTGAAGGAAAATCATTCCTTGCCAAATATTTCATTGATTACTGGGAAACTGAGGGTATAAAAGTGCGCCTTGTAAAATATGACCACGATTTCGATACCCAAAACAAGGGATATGTACAAGCTCAAGAATTGTCTGACTTCTGGGTTCTGAATGAAGCAGAAGAAATACCGGACATCATTTTAGTGGAATATCCTGCTGTCAGTACCGCAACTCTACCTATGTCGGTATTGAAAAAAGCAGATTTCAATTTGCTGATAGCCAACGCCGCCCGATTGTGGGGCAGAGATGACGACACCCGGTTGAAACCGTTAAAGGAAGAATTGGAAGGAACTCCTCTATTTATGTATCTCAACAATGCAGACCGCGAAGTGGTTGAAAGCTTCACCGGAGAATTGCCTCCTCACACCCCGGTTCACAGCTTCTTCAGCCGGTTGGCACAATTAGGTTTAACATCAAAATCAGCAGCTGTCAAATAAATGCAAACGGATATCAAAGGACATAGCATATCTCCCTTGGCGGTAACATTATTAGTGTTCATCATCGGACTGGGTGCGCTCATCTATAGCATATTATTCAGTACTTGGGATATCACTGCATACGTTTGCCTTTCCCCTTTCTTCCTGATAATAGCAATACAAGCATTAAGAAACCCTTTTGCCGGTGTATGTTTCCTATTCACATTCAATTACTTTTTCATTCCCTGGTACAGATACACGCAGGGCAGTGGGTTGAGTGTCTGGTATGATGTCGCAACCGTCACCCTGCTTGTGACGCTCCTGATATATTCCTATCACCAACAAGGTAAGATTGCATGGAAATACACCAAAAACATTCTGACGTTCGGAGGTTGCATATGGGCCATATATACTGCGGCTGAAATCATGAATCCAACAGCTCTCACGGAAGCTTGGATTTACTCCCGTGGAATCATATACAGTACCCTTGTCATGTCATTAATTGGCGTTTTAACAATGACCTCCTACAAGCGGTTGCGCGTCATTATGCTTTTTCTGTCCATATTCACATTGACAGCCGTAGCCAAAGCTGTTTACCAGAAATATGCAGGTTTTGATGAGACAGAAACAACCATGCTGATTGAAACGGAAATGTACAAGACACACCTTTTATCCGATGTCACCCGATATTTTTCCTTTTTCACAGATGCCGGAAATTTCGGTTCCAACATGGGCTTTGCCGCCATTCTGTTCGGTATCTCGGCTATCTTCATAAAAGAACGTTCCATAAGAATCTATTATGCAATTATTGCCGTCTGTTCCATATATGCCTTGTTCATTTCCGGAACCCGCGGTGCACTGTTTGTCCCCATCGGAGGAATCATATTGTTAACTTTCCTCAGTAAAAATATCAAGCTCATGGGAGCTACAGTCTTCTTCGGATTGTTTTTTTATGTCTTTTTCGCCCATACCTATATCGGTGAAAGCAACACTTCCATCAGACGCATGCGTACAGCTTTCAGACCTACAGAAGACGCCTCATACATTGTCCGCAAAGAAAACCAAAAAAGATTGGCTGAATATCTAAAATACAAACCTTTCGGAGAAGGACTTGGTTTGGGAGGGGTAGAAGCCAGAAAATATGGTTCCCGTCTCACAACACTCATTCCCCATGATTCTTTTTATGTCAAGATATGGATGGAAACCGGCATTGTAGGATTAGTGCTTTTTCTTACCATATATGTCTGTACATTGTTAAGAGGTTGCTATCTTATCATGTTTCGGATTAAGAATAACGAGCTACGTGGAATACTCACGGCCATTGCTTGCGGTATTTTCGGACTAATGATAAGTGCCTATGGAAATGCCTTTTTCTTTCAATTCCCTACAGGATTTATAATCATTTTATTTTTGTCAGTTCTGATTAACGGGGAGCATATCGACCAACTGCTGACCCAACAAAAAATGAAAAAGAAATAGAAAATATTAAATAGAAAACATATATGAACGACATTTTTTCCATATTCAATCCCGACTGGTGGATGGACGAGAACAACAATGCCTTGCAAATGACAGACGCGGTTCTTTTCTTATTGCTGGCCATCCCCGTAGCCTACTTGTTTATCTATGCATTGGCCTCCTTGCGGAAATACAAGAATCCCTATCCACCGTCCCCCAAGCGACATCGGTTCCTGGTCCTCTTTGTTGTGCTGAAAAACGGCAAGGAAGTGATAGAGTCCATCAATCATTTCCTTGACACGCAGACGTATCCGAGAGAAAAATACGACATCGCAGTGGCTGCCACACAACTGTCCGAAGAAGATTTGGTTACGCTGCTCCAGATGCCGGTCAACATTGTCGTGCCCGATAAAGAACATTGCACAAAGATATATGCCATACAGCAGGTCATGGAGCGCTATTCTCCTCATGAGTACGATGCCATCACCATATTCAATTCAGACAACAAAGTTGTTCCTAACGCATTAGAGCTTTTCAACAATGCCTACTACTCCGGATGTGATGCCATCCAAGCCCACCGCATGACGGAAAACCTGAATACTAACATCGCCGTATTAAACGCCACCAGCGAAGAAATCAACAACCACCTCTTCCGCAAGGCACATACGGCACTGGGATTCTCCTCCGCCCTCATCGGTTCGGGCATGATGTTTGATTTTGAGATGTTCCAGGAAATCGCTCCCAGATTATCAGGAAGCGATTTGGCCAAAGCTACAGAAATGGAACTTCTGAAGGAAAACATATATACCGAATACATGGAAGAAATAGTCTGCTATTGCAAAAAGACGGACGATACATCGGGGTACAGCAAAGAACGCCAGCGCTGGTTGGGCTCACAGTACCGCAGCTCCATACTGGCATTGCAACAATTTCCGATAGCATTCTTACAAGGAAAGTGGGATTTATGCGAAAAATTATTCCAATGGCTACTTCCATCCCGTTTCCTGCTCATCTTATATATCACGATATGTGCCGTAGCAATGACGTTTCTGGAGTGGCCGCTTGCTACAAAATGGTATGCACTTTTAGCCGTTTTATTCATCACTTTTTTGATGGCCATGCCCGAAGGGGAAATCAGCCGCAAATTCCGGAGCGCTTTCTGGTCTCTGCCCATATTGGTAGTCACCTCTTCCATGAGCCACATCACAAGAATCTTTAAACGGAAAAAGAAAAGAAAGGCAGCAAAATGAGAATCGCCATCGAAGCCCAACGCATTTTCCGCAAAGACAAGCATGGCATGGACTTTGTCATCCTGGAGACACTGAAAGAACTGCAAAAGCGGAAAGACGGTAATGAATATTACGTATTCGTTGCTCCGGGGGAGGACTGGTGCCTGGAAGAATCGGAAAACCTCCATATCATTGAGCTTCGCTGCCCTACTTATCCTTTGTGGGAGCAGATAGCATTGCCCCAGGCCGTCAGGAAGCTGAAAGCGGACTTGCTGCATTGTACATCGAATACAGCCCCGTTATGGTGTCCCGTCCCTTTGGTGCTGACGCTTCATGACATTATCTATTTGGAGCCGCGTCAGCATCGCAGTCCTTCCTTCTATCAGGAAATGGGATGGCATTACCGTCGCCTGATTGTTCCCCGCATCCTGAAGAAAGCAAGAAATATTATTACAGTTTCTCAGTTCGAGTGTACCCGCATACGCGAAGCGCTGCAACTTCCCAAAGAAGTCATTAAAGCCGTTTACAACGGCTACAGCGCTTACTTTACGATGCAGGAAACACCCGATGAGAGTATTGTGCAGAAATACATACCGCACCCAGACTTTCTTTTCTTTCTTGGAAATACAGACCCCAAAAAGAATGCGGCACGTACCCTGAAAGCATACGCGTTGTATCTGAAAGCATCCCAAACGAAACGCCCCCTTCTCATTGCCGATTTAAAAGAAGAATATATCGACCAGCTTCTTCAGCAAGAAGGAATCACCGGGATAAAAGAACATCTGTATTATCCGGGATATATCGGCAACAAAGATTTAGCAACCCTTTATAATGCAGCATTTGCATTTCTCTATCCTTCCTTGCGTGAAAGTTTCGGGATTCCGATACTGGAGGCTATGGCTTGCGGCACTCCCGTAGTGACGGGCAACGTTTCGGCAATGCCCGAAGTAGCCGGTAAAGGTGCCATTTTAGTCGACCCTCAAGAACCGCAAAAAATAGCAGATGCCTTGCTACGCCTGGAAAATGATGCGACACTCTATCAGCAACAAGTAAATTACAGTCTGGAACGTGTAAAACTGTTCTCCTGGAAACACACTGCAGAAGAATATGTAAAGATATATCACTGTATTCACCAGTAACCGGCAAACATCATGAGAGACTTCATCATCACCAGCCTGCAAACATGGGACATCGAAATAGGTAGTACCATCAAGAATACTGCATTGGAAATTTCAAAGCAGAACCGAGTGCTCTACATAAACACTCCGATGGACATTTCCATCCGGCTGAGAGGGAACAGACAATCTCCGTCCTACATCCGGCGCATGGCTGTCATCAAGGGAGAGACTTCACCGCTCCGGCAAATCAACGCCAACATGTGGGTGCTGGACTGTCCTTTCATGTTGTTCTCGGCCAACTTCCTACCTGCACCGCTTTTCAATATCGTCAACAGAAAAAACAATGCCCGCATAGCCCGATGGATTGTAGAGCAGGCTGCCGCGCTCGACTTCAAAAATTACATCCACCTTATCGATACAGACATTTACCGCAGCCGCTATCTAAAGGAGTATATCCATCCGTCTGTTAGCATCTATTACCGGCGCGACTACGTCATAGGCGAAGCCTACTGGCGCAGGCACGGCACCCGTCTTGAACCGGAACTGGCTGCTTCGGCCGACCTTGTTCTGGCAAACTCCACCCGTTTTGCCGCAGAGTTGCAAGCCTACAATCCCCATACCTACCCCATCGAAACCGGCGTAAACCTAAAGCTGTACAATCCGGCCAAGAAATACGAAACACCCGGTGACATGCAAGACATTCCACGCCCTATCATCGGATATATGGGTACGATAAACAGTACCCGCCTTGACGGAGACCTGCTTTATCAGATAATAAGTCAGCGTCCCGATTATAGTTTTGTGTTCACCGGACCAGAAGATGACATTTTCCGTCGGAACCGTATCCATAGTTTGAAAAATGCCTATTTCACCGGACAAAAAAAAGTGGACGAATTACCGGCCTACATAGCTGCCTACGATGTCTGCATCAATCCGCAAATGGTGAACGAGATTACCGACGGTAACTATCCATTGAAAATAGACGAATACCTGGCTATGGGTAAACCCACTGTCGCAACCAGTACCCACACCATGCGCCACATATTCGCAAATCACACGCACCTGGCCACCACCCCGGAAGAATGGCTTTCGGCCATAGACCGTGCTGTGACCGAAGCCGATGACGAAGAACTTGCCAAACAGCGCATAGCCTTTGCCGAGACCCACAGCTGGGGGCACAGTGTAAAGAAAATATACGACATAATCGATAATTTTTTGAAGGAGAAAGCTACATGAACTATCGTAACATAGACGACCTGAACCATTGCATCCTGCAACATCTCAGCATTCTGCCACGGGATTTCGACCTCATTGTCGGCGTGCCCCGCAGTGGCATGTTTCCCGCCAACCTGCTGGCGCTCTACCTGAACCTGCCGGTCACGGACATAGACTCTTTCCGCAACGGGCATATCTATCAGACCGGAGAACGGGGGAAAACTTTCAACATGAACAATATACATAATGTATTGGTTGTGGATGATAGCATAGCCACGGGAAAAGCCATGAAGAAATGCCGCGAGCTCCTGAAGGACATAGAACATTTATACAACATCCAATATTGCGTCATTTATGCAGTCCCACTACACTCCCATTCCGTAGACTATTTTTTCGAAATAGTCGATTATCCCCGTTTCTTCCAATGGAACATAATGAACCACTCCATCCTGCAAAAAACGTGTATGGACATTGACGGCGTGCTTTGCGCAGACCCCACTCCGGAAGAGAACGACGACGGCGAGAAGTACCGTCATTTCCTGCTGAACGCTCCTCCGCTATTCATTCCCAAAGTCACCATCGGCACACTGGTCACTTCACGCTTGGAGAAATACCGTCCGGAGACGGAAGCCTGGCTCCAGAAGAACCATGTAAAATACAATAAGCTCGTCATGCTGAACCTGCCGGATATGGCTGCACGCCAACGGGCGAATTGCCACGCCTCCTTCAAAGCCAAAGAATACGGTTCATCCACAGACAACATGCTGTTTGTAGAAAGTTCCATGACACAAGCTGTCGAAATCAACCGCCTGACCAAGAAACCGGTACTCTGTACGGAAACGTTCCAGATGATTTATGAATCCAAATCGTTGTACTACAACCTGAAGTCGGGAGAAACATTCCCGTGGCTGCGGCGTTTTATGATAAGGATGCGCAACAAATTAAGCTCTCATTCAACCTCTTCCACCTGTAATAATGGCTGTAAAATGTGGAAAAAGTTTTTTCAACGAAGCGTATAACAAAAGATTAACAAGAATAATCACCAAAGGGCTAACAATATAAATAAGCATAAATTGCCAATCAGAAACGGGAGACATAAACTTAAACAGAATACGGACGAACATATTCAAGGGAAGCTGGTGACATGCATACACTAAAAAACAAGAGCTTATCAAAAAATAAGAAGATTTCCATCTTTCCCGTTCCACAAAGTAAGCAGTCAAAGCTATAATCGATACAATGCCCAATAATATGCCGGCATTGGCTACATATAGAAATCCATCTGCTCCTCTTACGCCAATTGTACCTATAGCAAAAAGAAAGTACAAGGCTACTCCCCAAGGAAAAAAAGATTTAAAGTCAGCAACAAAGTTACGTCCGGTAATACTAAACCATGCTCCCACAAAAAAGAAAAAGACAGCATCCATTCTTGGAATCTCCAAAGTTCCCCCTACCAGCCAAATACAACCAAACACTACCAATATATACCAACGAAAATAACGAAGACACCAGTATACTAATGGAGAAAAGGCCAACATGACCATTAAATCACGTATAAACCATAAAGCTCCATTTACCGGCATTCCATTAATATTCCAAAAACTAATCAGATAATCACAAACAGTATAATCGCTCACTTGTTTATAAGCACCTGATGTCAATTGTACCGGTGATAAAACTGTAACAATCCAATGTCCCACAAGTACTACAAAGTTCCAAAACAAATATGGTATTAATAAGGTTTTAATCCTTGACTTTAGCTTCTTTTTATAGACATCAACAGAAAAGGCAGTGCGAAAGAAAAAGAGATACCCTGAAATAAAAAAAAATAAAGGAACTGCCACTGAAGCCAAAATACGTGATATAAAAAAAGAAGTAGTATGATATATCGGTATCCCTGAATCCGGAATATCCAATCCCATAATACCTTCAAAAAAAGAATGCCACAGAACGACTCCAACAATCATAGGAAACCGCAGTACATCTATAACTCTTGATTGCAAAATATTTTTTTCCATTTGATTTAAGTAATCATGTACAAAGTTAATGATTTATAGATGTTTTACAAATTCTCCCCCATTTTTTTCGTGCACTTTTCTTTTTCGTATAGTAAATGGTAGAATACCAATAATTAAGTATCTTTGCCAAGATATTTTTTAACTAATAATGAACATAAAAAAACAACCTTGACCCTCCAAAGCGGAGGTCAAAACGCAGTAAGCATCGAAAAGAATACTGCACACAGTAGAAATCCATTATTGGATCAGTTGGAAATCATTGCAGAGGCAATTGGCGGCTTGCTGGAAGGGAAATCGTCTTTCTCCCAAAGCGAACTGCGCAGTCTGGCCCACATACGGCAGATGACACGTATGCACAAAACAAAGTCCGGAGAGTAATAGCC
Source organism: Bacteroides uniformis (assembly GCF_025147485.1). Classification (NCBI taxonomy): domain Bacteria; kingdom Pseudomonadati; phylum Bacteroidota; class Bacteroidia; order Bacteroidales; family Bacteroidaceae; genus Bacteroides; species Bacteroides uniformis. The sequence continues at coordinate 3,876,094 of NZ_CP102263.1, forward strand.
ACTGTGAGTCAAATGTTTACGAATGTAACAAGTAGAAGGCCGCCTAAAGAGCGAGCTCCACCGGCTACTTTCTATAAAAAAATCACATATTTCACCATTGTAGGCTTCAGTTCCCCAGACGAAGGCCAGAACCCCCATACAATAGCTTCTGGACACGCCAAAGCATACATTAAGCCTACAAAAGTCCATTTGCAGGCTTATCCTATTATCCCTACCTTTGCATCACTAAACATAGAGAAAAATACTACGGAAAACGCCGTCGCCACAACAAGCAGCCCCGCTTTACGCACTACTTTTTCCCTCTAAAAAAATATATATGAAAAAGAATTTTTATTTCCAACACTCCTTAATGTCAATGTTCGACCCCAGAATGAAACACTTGGTAGACAACGAAGGACTCAGAGGACTGGGTGCCTACTGGATTATCATCGAAAAACTGTCAATCTTGCCAGAACCGCGCGCGCAACTGGATTATCTCCGTGCCTACTGCGACAGCAAGAAAATTACCTTATGCTACCTTAAGAAAATCATCCTGGAATACGACCTTTTTGAACTGGACGAAGACGGATACTTTATGCCCAAAGAGTTGAATCCCCTACACAAAAAAGGCGAAAAAACGGAAAAAACTACTCAGGAAAAGCCGGATTCCAAAGCAAAAAATGACGAAAAACAGCAAAAAGTATCGAGGAATAAAAGCAAAAAACAGTCTGATTTGTCAAGCAATACACTAAACAACAAGCATTTAGCTAAAAACGCCACAAATACTAATAAGAAGACTATAGATATTAATAAAACAACAACAGCAACAACAGAAGAAAAAGAAGCTGCTGCTGCCGATGCACTTTCATCACCCCAAACAACACCCGCTCCCATCGAACCCTGGCATACGCTGATAGACAAACTCACCGAAGAAAGTGCCTGGCTGGACGTGGCCTGCATGCACAGCGGCTATGGCAGCTTGCTGAAGACGCACATCAAAGAGGCTGTGGAGGTATTCAGGCAGCACGTCATACTGCACGACAACGGCAATGTGCTGCTGAACATGAAAGACACCCGACAATATTTCGTCAACTTTGTAAGGGCCGGCCAGCGCACCTCGCAGGAACTGCATATGCTGTTGCAGGGCCTCGAAAAGCAGCAGTCCGCCGCTGCACCTCCCGACCCCTACCGCTACGAGCTGCTTGTGGACGGACGGCGCACCTACCTGGGCTGCCCCATCCCCGACGGAGCGCCACCCCGACCAGACAATACCGCCTTCTGGAACGAAACTGCCCGTTCGTGGACGTCGCAAACCCCGCCGCCTTCATCGAAAAAGCCGAAACAGAAACCCGGCTGAAACGCCACACTCCGGCACCCGGAATGCCACACGTCAGCGTTCCGAATGCCACATGTCAACGTTCCGAATGCCACACCTCAGCACGTCCCAAGTGTGGCATTTACCCCCGTGAAGTGTGGCATTTCAACCCGCTAAGTGTGGCATTTCAACCCGCTAAGTGTGGCATTTCAACCCCTCAGGCTGCCCTGAAACTAAAATCTGCGTCTAAAAAATTATCAGAAAACTACTAAAGCAAACCTATATGAGAAATTTCCATCAACACGGCATTGATACCCGCGGCCGCATCAGCGGCAAAATCAAGATCATCTGCCCGCAATGTAACGACACCCGCGGACACAAAGGCAACAAGTCACTCTCCGTAGACCTGGACAAAGGCTTGTGCTACTGCCACCACTGCGGCTACAAGCTCTACGTGCCCGACGACGCCGAAGAACGCCTCAAGCAGCAACGCCGCGACATGCACCGGAAGCCCACCGCACCGCCCCAGCACTTCCGCCGTCCCACCTTCAACCCTGCCCGGATGCAACTCTCCGAGAACCTGGAACGCTACTGGACCACCGTCCGCTGCCTGCCGCAGGAGCTGCTGCGCACCCTGCGCATCACCGAAGAGACGGTGCGCCTCCCGGAGAGCAGCCAGGAGGAGAACTGCATCTGCTTCAACTACTTCGAGAACGGGACGCTCGTCAACACCAAGTACCGCAGCGCCCTGAAGCACTTCATGATGGTGAAGGGGGCCGAGCTCATCCCCTACAACGTGGACAGCATCCTCGGCACCCCGGAGTGCATCATCACCGAAGGCGAGTTCGACGCGGCAGCCGTCATCGCCGCCGGACGCAAGGACGTCGTCTCCGTGCCCGCCGGCGCCCAGAGCAACCTCACGTGGCTGGACCGCTTCGTGGAGTCGCACTTCGAAGACAAGCAGACCATCTACATCGCCGTAGACGAGGACCCGGCAGGGCAGTCGCTCCGGCAGGAACTCACGCGCCGCATCGGAGTGGAACGCTGCCGCATCGTGCACTTCGGCGAGGGCTGCAAGGATGCCAACGAGCATCTGGTGAAATACGGCGCCGAAAGCCTCCGCATCTGCATCGAGCAAGCCGAAGAAGTGCCCCTGGAAGGCATCTTCACCGCCGAAGACTGCCGCGACGACCTGCGCTCCCTCTACGAGAACGGCCTGCAGCGGGGTGCCGACACCGGCTGGGACAACTTCGACGAACACTGCACCTTCGAGCCCCGCCGCCTGCTGGTGATGACCGGACGCCCCGGCGACGGCAAGTCCGAATTCACCGACGAGCTGGTGCTGCGCCTCTGCCTGCGCCACGAGTGGAAAATCGCCTTCTTCAGCCCCGAAAACATGCCCATCGCCTACCATCTGCACAAGCTGGCGGAGAAGCTGACCGGCCACCGCTTCACCCCCGGACCGGGCATGACGGAAGCCGTCTACGGGCAGGCAGTGGGCTGGCTGGACCGCAACGTGTCGCACATCCTGCCCGACGACGGGAGCTACGGCATCGACCACATCCTGGAGAAAGCCCGCCAGGTGGTGCGCCGCAAAGGGGTGCGCATCCTCGTCATCGACCCCATGAACCGCCTGGAACAACGTCTGGAACCGGGGCAGACGGAAATGGACTACATCACCGACACGCTGAACAAGCTGGGACGCTTCGCCACCCGCAACCAGTGCCTCGTCATCCTCGTGGCCCACCCCCGCAAGGTGAACCGCAACGAAAAGGACGGCACCCGGCGCCGTGTCGAGATGAACGACATCAACGGCTCTGCCAACTTCGCCAACATGTCCGACTTCTGCCTCGTGGTAGACCGTAACGACACGAAACAGATAGCCACCATCTACATCGAGAAAGTCCGCTTCAAGCACCTGGGCAGCGCCCACACCGAGGCCAAGTTCGTCTACAACCACCTGAACGGACGCTACTGGCCCTGCGAGGAAGACGTCATCCACCCCCCCCAAGGAGAGCAACTGGGACCGGTGAACACGCAGTTCGACAATGAGAATTGGTTGAAAAATAATGAAGAACAAGGCAGGTTATTCGAGTAAAAATCCGTATCTTTACAAGACGGAAAGAAGAGAATAGGTGCAAGCATGTGCAAACTGTGCAATCACGTGTTATCCCTATCAAAGAAAACATACAACCTGAACTTTAAAGAATATGATGAAACAGAATGATTCCTTTGCAGAGCCACGCTTCCCCGTCCGCAGTTACGGGAAAGGCGAACTGGCCATGTACTACCTTCCGGGCATTGCCCAGCAGACTGCCGTCAACCGGCTGAACGAATGGATACGCACCGCCCCCGGGCTGGAACAACGCCTGCTTGCCACGGGCATGAACCCTTATTGCCGACGGTACACGCCCGCACAAGTGCAGCTTATGATTAATGTCTTCGGGGAGCCTTCTTAGAAGGTTCCCCCCCTTTTCACATAAATCCTCACCCCCACTCTGTCTATATGCTCACGCAATGCCTCGTTTTCAAGATTGGCATATACCACCACTTCACGCACTTCATCAAAACGAGCTAAAACAGCACATATCCTGATTACTGTTTTCCAACATATTCCATGTCTTTTTATTCAGTTTACGCACATCTATGCGAATACAAATATACCTCCTATTTGTCACAAATCCAAAACAAAAGAAACAATAACCTCCCTTATCCTCTCCCAACCTCCTCCTACCTCCCCCAACCTCCCATCCTCCCTGCCCCATGTCCTATCTTTGTATCAACGAAACGGAGCAGAGGCCATCGCCGCGGAGACACCTCCTTTCCCCCTTCGGAATGAAACATTAACCATTAAACATCAAACATCATGCCAACAGCATTAGTAGTGCGCACACAGCGCCACAAGAAAATCGGAGACAGCAGCTCCCCCATGGTCTACACCCTGAAACGCAAGCCCCAAGATGCCAAAATCTTCGACCTTGCCCGTATCGCGCAAGACATTGAAGCACTGGGAGCCATGTCGGCCGAAGACGTGGAGCACGTAGGCAAAGCCATCGTACGACAGATGCGCCAGACGCTGACGGACGGCAACAGTGTCCGTCTGGACGGCTTCGGCATCTTCCACACCACCTTTAAATGCCGTACCACCGAACTGGCCAAAGACTGCACCGTGAAAAACATCGAACGCGTCAATATCCGCTTCAAGGTAGCCAACACCCTGCGGCTGGTGAACGACAGCAACGCCACCACCAAAGGTGGAGCAAACAACCTCATCTTTGAGCTTGTAACTGCCGACAAGGATAGCACCGGTGGAGGTTCCGGCGGCAATAATCCCGATGGCGGAGGTTCCGACGGAGACCAAGGAGAGAATCCGCTGGGATAAAAAAATAGGGGTTAGCGATAAGCTTGTGTTCCCTAACCCCTACCCCTAATCACTAACCCCTAACCATTAACCATTATGAGTACAAAATCATCAGCCTGGGATAAGATTCTGAAAGTAATCATTGCTGTAGCTTCGGCACTTTTGGGTGCATTCAGCGCACACGCCATGAACAGCGGTGGTCCCTTTTAGCGAACAGCCCCCAAAGGCAAACAGTAAAGAAAAATGAGAAAAATTGATTTGATTGTGATACATTGCAGCGCCACGTGCGAGGACCGTCCCTTTACCGGGCAAGCTCTGGAAGCCGCGCACCGCCGACGTGGATTTGATGGCACGGGCTATCATTTCTACATCCGCCGTGACGGACAAATCCTGACTACCCGCCCGGTCGAGAGGGCCGGCGCCCACGCCCGCGGCTACAATGCCCACTCTATCGGAATCGCCTATGAAGGCGGATTGGACCACTATGGGAATCCCAAAGACACACGCACGGAATGGCAACGCCACTCGCTCCGCGTATTGGTCCGCGCTTTGCTGATGGACTATCCGGAAGCAAAAGTGGCGGGACATCGCGACCTCAGCCCCGACCTGAACAACAACGGAGAGGTGGAACCGATGGAATGGACGAAACAATGCCCGTGTTTTGAAGTAAAAAAAGAGAAGTGGTAACCAAGAAAAGGGAGGTGACAAAGCATGACAAAAGCTTTGCCACCTCATTTTTTATTCATACATTTGTTCTAATTAAGCAAAATGCGCATCAAACAAAGTTCAGCCGTATGAAGTACCCTATTGGAATACAGAGTTTTGAGAGCCTTATCAATGACGGATATATCTATGTGGACAAAACCGCCCTGATTTATCAGTTAGTACATACCGGTCGTTACTACTTCCTGAGCCGCCCGCGGAGATTCGGAAAGAGTCTGCTCATCAGCACACTGGAAGCCTACTTCAACGGGCAGCAGGAACTGTTCAAGGGACTGGAAATGGAACGGCTCGAAAAAGAATGGACGAAATATCCGGTACTGCATTTGGATTTGAACACGAGTAAATACGATGAGAAGAACAGTCTTATCGACATATTGAACGATACCCTCTGCCAATGGGAAAACATCTACGGAGCCGTCTCCAGCGAAGTCAACCCCGAACTGCGCTTCAAGGGAATCATCCGCCGCGCCTACGAGCAGACCGGCCAGCGCGTGGTCATCCTCGTGGACGAATACGACAAACCCATGCTCCAGTCCATAGGCAACGAGGAACTGCAGAACGAATACCGCAACACGCTCAAAGCCTTCTACTCCGTAATGAAGACGCAAGACCGGTATATCCGTTTCGGATTCCTGACGGGGGTGACGAAATTCGGAAAGGTCAGTGTGTTCAGCGACCTGAACAACCTGATAGACCTCTCCATGGACCGACAGTTCCAGACGCTCTGCGGAATGACCGACAAGGAGATACACACCTATTTTGAAGAACCGCTGCACCAGATAGCCGAAAACTACGGTATCACCTACGACGAAGTCTGCCTGCGACTGAAAGAACGGTACGACGGCTACCGCTTCCGTCAGAACGGAACCAATCTGTATAACCCCTTCAGCCTGCTGAATACGTTCCGTTCCTTGGAGTTCGGCAGCTACTGGTTCGAGACCGGCACCCCCACCTACCTTGTGAAACTGCTGAAAGACAACAACTTCTGTCTGCCCGACCTTACGAGTGAAGGAGTGACTGCAGAGACACTGACAGACGTGGAGTCGTTCAAGGATAATCCCATTGCCGTGATTTACCAAAGCGGCTACCTCACGATAAAGGAATATGACGAAGAATTCAACATCTATCGGCTGGGATTCCCCAACAAGGAAGTGGCCGAAGGATTCATCAAATATCTGGTTCCCTACTACATGCCGATAAAGGACAGTGAATCCGTCTATTAATAGATGAACAACAATGCCACTTGCTAAAAATGAAGCCAGCGCTTCACCTTATCCTTCAGATTTATATTGACCATGAAGCCAACCAACCACTTTTTAGCGGCCATAGGCATCATATAGAACAGAAGAAAAGGAAGCAGCTTCATCAAATTTTTATCCAAATGCCAATGTGACGGATAAGAAAAATGGCGGGATAAAAGATTTTCCAGATATTGCCGCTTCTTCTCCGGCGAAATACATGCAGAAGCATATACCCGGTTGGCATGATAAAGGCTCATTTTCATGATGTCCAACATCAGTCCGTTATAGAAAGACTCGCCGGTCAAAGAGTGTATATACCCAGACTTCAACAACTGCGTACCAATATATTGTTCTGTCAAAAACTCTGAATACCCTTGCAGCTCTTTCAAACTGGTGACCGATTGAGGATTATAAGTAAAGAACAGTGTACAATCCGGCAACAAGCGGCAAGAACGGGCCCGCAATATCACTTGATACGTAAACCAAGGGTCATCAATCAGATAATGAGGAATACAACGAACCTCATTTTTGCGCAGAAAATCCGTCCGATAAAGCTTGTTCCAAGTAGCTACAAAGATATTCTGCCCCCGTCCGTAACGATATTTAGCCACTGCATAATCTCCATCAGTAATTAGAGTATCCTCGTACTGGCATCCACCGGGATACACTTTTCCTTCCAAATCACGCCGGACGAAGGATGCCGCCACAAAATCCACTGGATGTTCCTGCATCTTATTATACAGCAATTCAATGCACTCCGGTATAAGCACATCGTCGCAATCCATTGTAAACAGATATTCCCCCGTCGCCTTCTCGACAATGGTATTACGTGCCGCCCCCGTACCCTGATTGACCACTTGGTCGATAATACGGACAGCACTTCCGCGTGGATGTTCCCCGGCTACCCTGCGAACTATATCCATACTATCCCCTTTATCATCGACAAAAATAAATTCAATGTTCGGATACGTTTGGTTAAGGGCAGACAATAATGTACGCTCTATAAGACCCGCAGCATTATAAATAGGTATGCCCAGCGTTATAAGCGGAAGAGTATTCATCTTTTTATCCATCGTTTCATTGTACGTAAAAAACGTTGCACATCCAGTATCAACAGAGGGGAAAGCGAAGCCAGACATAAGACAGCATAATCAATGGACAACCGGAAAGGCAATCGCTCTAACGCCGACCTTAGAGCCAATCTCTCCCGGCCAATGAACTCGCCTTTCTCTTTTCTATTATCACAAGCTGTATCCAGCCAAATGTGTACCCGTCGTATATCGTGTACACAAACCCTCATCCAGAAATCAGGGGCCGGATGTTCTTTCACATAGTCACTGTGGTTTTCGAGCCCTTCCAATAAAGACTCTATAATTCTTTTCTGATTATCAACATGATGAGACACCGACTGACTACGCATCCGATAATAATAAGCATCGACCGGAAGTGAACAGACAGCATTGGCATGATAAAAACAAAGAGGATTCAGCACACAATCCTCTGCCTTATTCCCTGGAATATAACGCAAACGGTGCTTTATCAGCAGGTCACGGAGTATCAAGCGATTGGTCAGTACCGGATTGTAATAGAAATCCTGATAGAGCTCTATCCCCGTCTTTATCGGTGATTCAGGTACGTCAAATCCGACAAAACGCCTGCATTTGCCGTCTTCAAAAGCCACATTATTGAATATCAGCATGTCCAAATGGCTTTCGCGGGTCTTCTCATAAAAACGAGACAACAAGCCGGGAGCAATGAAATCATCGCTGTCAACAAACCAGATGTATTTGCCGACCGCCTTTTCAATGGCTTCATTCCGAGTTTCAGCCGCTCCGGAATTAAGATGGGTAAAAACACGGATATTAGCATAATCAGCCCCATATTTCTGTGCTATCCGCAGACTTCCGTCAGTAGACCCGTCATCATAGAGTATTATCTCATATAGCTCTGACGGAACATCCTGATTCAACAAGCTATCTACACATTCAGACAGATAATCTTCCACATTGTATACCGGAACAATAAAACTCAGCCATTTCTCCATAAATTCATTATTCAACCATTTACCTACAAAAATACACAAAAAAAGGGAGCATACTATTTTTTTGTGTACTTTTGCTGGTAATAACAAAAAACTTATGCCTCAGGAGTCACGCCTTAAAAAATCATTGCTCAATGCGCGGGTTAATCTCATTTTTTATTTCCTGAGTTTAGCCCTATCATTTTTTTCCAGAAAAATCTTTCTGGATGCATTGGGCGCAGACTTTATGGGGCTGATAGGTACACTGAACAATCTCTTGGGTTTTCTGAACCTTGCAGAATTGGGTATCAGCACAGCCATCGGCTACGTTCTGTATAAACCCCTCTTTGAACACGATGAAAAGAAAATCAATGAAATAATTTCCGTTTTCGGTTTCATCTACCGCCGTATCGGTTTTATCATTCTAAGTGCAGGATGTGCCTTGGCATGCTTCCTGCCCTTGATATTCCCCAATAATGTCTTTGATTTAGGCGTCATCTATTTTGCATTTTTCTCGTATCTGACCACTTCACTAATAGGATATTTTGCCAATTACAAGCAAACCCTTTTGGGAGCAGACCAGAAGAACTATGTAGTGACAGCCTATTTTCAAAGTGCCGTACTGATAAAGACTTGTCTGCAAATGGGATTAGTCTATTATACGGGCAACTATTACCTATGGATTAGCCTGGAACTTCTGCTGGGCATTGTCTATTCCATTATCCTGAACTGGAAAGTCAACCAGGTATACCCTTGGCTGAAAAGCGAAGTGAAACAAGGAAAGCTGCTTTTCAAGAAATATCCGGAAGTAACCCGGTATACCAAACAGCTCTTTGTCCATAAACTGGGCAGTTTCGTACAGTTCCAAACCACTCCCTTCCTGGTATATGCCTTCGTCTCACTCAAAACTGTGGCTTACTATGGGAACTATACGCTCATTATTGATAAGATAAGTATATTTATCAGCAACCTATTAGGGAGTACCAATGCAGGAGTAGGTAACCTGATAGCCGAAGGTGATTCCAAACGTATCCAGCAAGTATTCTGGGAGTTGATGGGTATCCGTTTCTTGATAGCCGGAACCATTTCATTTGCCCTGATTCGACTGACCGGCGCTTTTATTTCATTATGGCTGGGAAGTGAATACGTATTGCCCCAACATATTCTGTATCTGATTATCATCAACTCGTTCATCAGCTACACCCGAGGTGCCATAGACCAATTTACCTATGGGTATGGTTTATTTCAAGATACTTGGGCTCCCATTGCGGAAGTAATCATCAACCTGACTGTTGCCATCATTGCCGGACATTTTTGGGGACTGCCGGGAATTTTGATGGGCAACATAACCAGCCTATTTCTCATCATAGTCATTTGGAAACCTTACTTTCTTTATTCGCAAGGATTCAAAATACCCGTTCTTCACTATTGGATGGGCTACATCAAGCATCTGCTGATTATACTGCTGCCGGGAATAGTATGCTACCATCTCTATCCAAGCAATGACTTTACACCGGAAAGCTCTTTTACACATTGGATTCTCTATGGAATGATTCTGATTTCCACTTATGGGATATTGACCTGCTCGTTGCTCTATCTTTTCACTCCGGGCATACGTGCATTCGCTCACCGGATACTGAAAAGGCATCATTGACGAGCTGTTGATTTCAGTCGGTCAAAGGCATTTTCCCACTCGTCCGCCACATTCTGTATGTCAAAGCGCCTCACATACTGCACACAATTTTTTGACATCTCCCTGCGCAGTTCTTCATCTTTCATCAATGAGCCCAACTTCCGGGCAAACTCCTTATGCGAGAACGGAGGAACCAACAATCCGTTCTTCCCATCATCAATAATATCTGTGATAGCTGCATACGAATTGAACGCCACCGGAACCGCCCCGAATGTCATGGCTTCGGTCAATACCATTCCCCACCCTTCAAAGTCACTCGTCAGACATAGGATGCTTGCATCCCGGTAAAATGGTTCAGGGTCTTGCCAACCGGTGAAAACAACCCGTTCCATCTTTAAGGCTTTCTGTTCCAATGTCTGCCTTATCGGCCCGTCTCCCACAATGACCAACTCCCAATCGGGAAATTTTTTATATATACGCTTCCAGATATCAATCAGCCGTCCTACACGCTTCTGGCGCCACTCTATCCGGCCTACATACAATATCTGCTTCTTCTTGAGAAAATCTGTATTTTCTTGAGCAGGATATGTATTCGGATTGGGGATGGCAATCACCCGGCTCAAATCTTTTGAATATATCTGCCACAAATCAGGAAGAAATTTCAAGGAAAGTAAACATAATGCATCTGTATATCGAAAAATGCCTCCATAATCTGATTGTAATGTACGCTTGTAATCATACTTAAGCATGGGAATTTTGAGGATACGGGCCACCTTTCTGATTTTTCCCATGATTGTGTTTTTTCCTGATACCCACATTACGAACTCTCCCAAATGATGATATATGCCAAGAGGATTATAATGTATCACGGAAATAATATACACGTCCCGCAAGGTTTTAGAGAAGGAATATAATGTATAATAAGTCTGCGGGTCCTGGTCTATGACCATATCAATACGGTGCTCTTGCAGGAAACTACGGAAAAACAACCCGTTCTTTTCTACTTTCCGAACCTGATATGGGAAAAAATAAGAGGATGCAGGATATGCATAATCCATGCGGCTTTCATCCCGCACACTATGTAAACAAAGAACATGGTGTCCCCGTCTTATGAATTCACGGCACAAAAGGTCACTTACTCTTTCAATCCCTCCCCGTTGGGGATGGAACATGACAGGATGTATAAACAAGATATTCATAATGCCCTCCGTTATTTCGCTCCAAACATTTTCTTGAATTTTATACCTGACAAGAAACGCATCCACCCATCAAAAGCCGATGCCCCCACCCTGCAAAGCAAGAATTTGCCCAACACATCCGCTTTATACTGTGGAAGAAAAAATCGTCTTATCCATTCTTTGTCTGATAAAAGGACTTGATGTAAAAAAGACAACCGTTCCTGCCGGGTATACTTATGCTCTGGTTTATAGATGGCCAAAATCACTTTATGGAAAAAGACAGTCAATGAATTCCATGTTCTATCCAGTGAGCTATCCTCCAAATTAAATTTCTTTTGATACACATAGACCCTTTCCAAAAAATTGGAGAATGCTGCATATTCTGCCGGAAAGCTGTTTATACGCACAGACAACACATCTACAGAATACCCTACTCTATAAACGTAATTATTGTAATCACGAATAACCATAAAATCCGCATACATCAGGTAGTCCAACATAAACAGCATATCTTCCAGTCCGGAAACAAAAGGAACAAAGCCCACCCGGTATTGCTTGATAATCCGATGGTCGTATAGCTTGCTGCCTGCGTACGCAACACGCTTGTCTATCAAGTCTGTCAATATAAGATACATCTGTTCCGAAGCTATATCTTGTTCGGGAACGTGAAACGTTTGAAAGTCCCCATTTGGCAGATACGCATCAAGAGAACCGACTATTACTCCCTCCTTCGTTTTATCGGCAGGCAATGCACCGTACAGCCTTTCAAGATAACAAGGCTTTACATAATCATCTGAATCAATAAAGGTTACATATCTTCCACGAGCATTCATCAAACCAGTATTCCGGGCACAGCTCAATCCTGCATTAGCCTGATGGAACACCCGTATCCTCGTATCCTTCCCGGCATACTCTTCACAAATCTCCCCACAACGGTCAGGGCTCCCGTCATCTACCAGCAACAGCTCAAAATCCGTAAAGGTCTGTGCAAGAATACTGTCAATGCACTGGGGCAAGTACTCTTCTACCTTATAAACGGGTACTATAACGGATATTTCCGGAAGATTATTCATATTCGCTCATTTTGCATGAAACACTGCCTTCATTTTTATAGACAACACCAACAAATAGTAGGCTGACTTTACAAAAGCCTTAAAATACAGATAGCCGGCATACGTAGGAAGCACATAATGGATGTTCTGCAGCATCAGCTTCCATTCGGGACGCAGGCCCGTCATCTCCAACAAAGACGCATACTTTTTGTTCCTGAATACCAAATAACTCTGATAATGAAAGGATGTGTCTTTCGTGAAATACAGAATACGGTCAAAATATTTCGCCTTCAGACTCTCAAAGTATATATATATCAGCCGGTTATCCTGCAAACACCGGGAAGACCGGATAAAGTCGTAGATATAACCAAGCACCAGCACACGACATTCCAAATTACGCATAGACGGCGCTCGCATGATGGAATCTGGCTGCATGGAATAATAGTAAGTGGTCTCATTGACGACATACATACTTTGAGACATACATGCCAACTTAAATGACCATAAATCATCCTCGTGTACAATGCCCTCCTGGAAGTAGAGTTTATGCTGCAAAACGAGGGGACGACTCACCAGCTTGTTCCATGCCATGACATACCATTTTCCCTGCACATAAGTGGAAAGTACAAGAGCATTCCCTTCATAAAACCCGGTGCCTAATGATAAAGGAGGAGCCCAACGTCTGGCGCCGGTCACCTCGTAATTGCCTATCACAAAATCCGGTCGCTTCTGCACCGCTGCATCCGCCAAAAGCTCTATTGCATTCGCTGAAATATAGTCGTCGCTATCCAAGAAGTACAGATAATCGCCAACAGACGCTGAAATACCGGTGTTTCTTGCAGCAGAAAGCCCTCTGTTCTCTTCATGTTCCAGACATCTCACCACCGTTCCGCGCGGATGCGAAGCCACCACCCGTCTGGCTATCTCCATAGAGTTGTCCGGAGTGCAGTCATTCACAAGAATGACTTCCAAATCCTGCCAAGTCTGGTCCAACACGGACAACAAACACCGTTCTATGTACTTGGCAACATTATAAACCGGAACAATAATGGAAACTTTCATGCTTTCAATCATATTTTCAGAATTTCACCTCATGGCCTTCCACAAACTCTTCCCACCACACAACAAGCGTCAACAGATTGAAATATTGCAAAGCCTTGTTCTGCCTATGCCAGAACCAACCACCCTCCTTCTCTGCAACTTGTTCATAATCTGTAAGAAACTTCTCCACTGCATCACGACGCAGATAGTTGTCCATAATGCCGGAAGCAAGAATAAATTCCTTAAAGAAAGCACGTCGGGCCCTATCACGGAAGAACAGTGGCATAGGTGCAAAACCGCCCTGCTTCTTCTTCAAGGTAATGGCCTCGGGAAGTAAAGGTTTATAATGGTGCTTTAACAGATATTTAGAAACGGAACGACCCCGCGCAATGTCCAGTACACTGTTGCCCCTGCACTTCAACCCTACCGGCAGCTCCTGCAGGAAATGGAAAAGCTCCAGGTCCATAAAAGGATACGTCAGATTGTTACCGAACATGCGTGCCATGCTGGAAGCCTTGAAAAGAATGATACGGTTGATTACAGTCTCCAAATCGGAAAGAATGGCATGCTGCGCATAAAGATGCTCGAAACTGTGGATATCGGGCCGTAGTGATTTTACCGGCTCAAAATCTTCTTTCGGATTTTGCAGAAGGGCACACAAGGCAGAATCGGAGAAGCCGAAACGCTCCCCTTCCAGAATATGAAGTATCTTATCCAAATGGAAATTGATGCGGGAAAGCTTTCCACCGGTATCAAAGGTTTCATGCTCCAGCAGACGGCTGATGCCACGCAGCAAGGGACGCAATCCTATGCGGGCGGATAGATAATGCAACGCCACTTCGCGACCGGAAGTACCGAAATACTGGTCACTGCCGTCACCTCCCAGAATCACGTCGGGCTTGTCATCGCCTATCATGCGCATGGCACAATAGTTTACCATCAGCCCGCCTTCCATAAAAGGCTCACCCAGAAAACGGACAATGTCGGGCAAGGCACTGGTTTCCGTACCGTCAATCTCGTACTCGTGGTGGCGGGTACCAAAGGTTTCAGACATCAGACGGGCCATGGGCAGCTCCGTCCAGGCATCTCCTTTAAAGCCCACGGAATAGGAGTCAATCTGGCCGTCGTAAATGCTGCGCAGCGCAGCAAGGTTTGAACCGGAATCATAGCCGCCACTCAGCAGGATACCTACCCTGCGGCTATGGCCGATACGCCGGCGGATGGCTTGCGCATGCAATTCTCCATAACGGCGGGAGTAGGTTTCTACATCCGGATTCCGTTCAGTCGCCACCTTGGGTTCATGCTCAAAAACGCTGTCGCGCTTCAGACAATAAATGTCATCTGCCACCTTTTCATATAAGCTGGGATTTCTTTCCTTCAGCGAATCAAACATGGAATGTACGTTCGCCTGTGTCTCTAACTTTACAGAAGCCCAAACCGGCATCAGATAACCAAGCTCTGTCAACATGTAGAACTTTTCGCCAGCACCTAAAGAATGAACATCGAATAGGGCGAAATTATTCTTCTTCAAAATGCCACGCTGAAGGAATGTACTCAATGAAACCAGATTAGGCTCGAAATTTTCTTCCAGCTGGTCCTCTAAAAATTGCCAGGAAGTGGCAAAATTACCATCAATGTGACAATAGACGGGATAATGCGTGCCATGATGGTCGCGCACCACTCCGCATTCATTTTCTGAATAATATACTATGGTGAACGAACCGTCCAGGCGTGAAAAGCCATATGCCGGATCGGATAGAAACGCATCGGCAGCAAGCTTGGCATTGGTATCATCCGGAGTTGCCTGCAAGGTGTCCCGATTATACAAAGTTCCGAAAAAGAAAAGTCTCAGATTATAACTTTCAAAAGAAGATTCCGGCTCTTCTCCCTCTACGCAGGCTGTACGCCAATCTTCTAAAGTGATTTTTCCGTATATCATTTGTTTGCTTATAGACTTATTTGTTTCACGTAAATGCACTTCTTCTATTTTTCGACCACCCCATGCTTTGTATGTATAAAGCTCTTGTTTGCCCCCCGCAGCTTAAAGATATTTCCCGCCATCAGCAGGAAAGTGTAAGGTATCTTTTGCAGGGCCATTGCCAGGCGGCTGGTACAGAATCTTTTGGGAACGGCAACGAGCAATGCCACAGCGAGCAGAACCAGAAGCAGCCACCACTTCAGTCCCCACGTCCAGCGATAAATCGTAAATAGTACGGAAAAAAAGAACGTGAACCCCATCAACAGCAGGCGGGGAATGGAAAGCTGCTGGAAAAGCTTGTCGCAGAAGTCCCAGTTACGCGCAGCAAGCGCCTTCCACAGAAACTTGGCGAAGGTCTGGCAGTAATGCCATTGTGCCGACAGCCAGCGGCGGCGCTGACGGGAGAAATCGTCGGTGTTCTGTATCTTCTCATCGAACACAAAGGTTTCGGGCAGATAATAAAAACGCTTGCCGCGATAGAGCAGGGTCAGCTCCAATTCACGGTCGAAACCGCCCACAGCCTTGATGTCAGCCATCGTATCACGAAACAAGTCATAACGGAACGCCATACCGGAACCGATAAGGGCAGCCGACAAGCCCAGCTTGGCATGCCCCAGACGGAAAATGGTATTGTTGATTTCCTCACTGATGGCATCGAGCAGGGCCATGTCATTGTTCAGGTTCTTGGCACTCCGGTGGGTCTGCACAATCTCGACTTCCGGATTGGCGAAGAGGTCGTTAATATCACTCAGATAATCGTAAGGGATGACATTGTCCGCATCGAGCACCAAAGCGATGTCATAGTCATTGCCGATGGCAGCCATGGCGGCATTCAGAGATTTGGACTTGGTGCTTTTCTCAAAATGCACTTCAACCAGGCGGACAGGAAGCACAGCGAGGGAAGCGTTGGTTTCGGGCTGCATACGGTCCGAAATGACAACCGTATCAAAACAGTCGGCGGGATAATCCTGCTCCAGACATGAATGGACGCACTCGTGTATCACGGCGTCTTCGCGGTAGGCAGGAATCAGTATGGCAAAACGCTTGTGTTCCTTGGCTGGAGGGGGCAGAGGCAGGTCACGCCGGCGTGACGCCAGACTGTAAACCAATAGATACAGTATGTTTATTGCAAACCATATGTATAAAAGCCAATCGAATATATTCAATATATGTTCCAAAATCAGAGCTATTTAAGCTTTAGAGTTGCTGCTTGTTTTTAATGGGTATCCGACACAAAGATACAAAAAAGAAGTAGAGTCTGGACAAAATATACAAAAAATGCGAAGAATATAGGAATAAAAAAACGAGCAAGCTCTCACGAACCCCTCGCCCCTGTAAGAAAAGCCTTAAAGGCTTTTCTTTTAAACTGCATCAATGTTACCTAAAAATCAATCTTTCTCTTTACCTGAAAAATAAAACTTCAATTACCTATTCTGAAAACTTCAAAATCCAATTTTTACCTTTACCTAATTTACCTATTTATTCAAAACATTTAGCTTATGAAAAAAATCTATTTTCAATCCTTTTACCTAATAACTAATATCCTTTATTGAAAACTGTTTTGTTATTTATCAAATCCAAATGCAGTTTCCCAACTGCACTGCAAAGGTAAGTGTTTTATCCGCGCGCGCAAAACGCCGGCACATTTTTCGCGCGTTTTATAACATTGTTTTAGAGTTTAAGGGTACAGTTTACACTTATAAACATTTTATTGTTCATCGGGAGTATACTTTCCAGTAAAAAACAAGCCACCGAAGCGCCGAAACGCTTCGATAGCTGTCCCCTTTAAACACCTTTAAACAAAATGAATTTCTTATTTATTTTCTTGCTTCGGCAATATACCCCAAAGCTTCTTTACATTTTTCTGTAACGTAAGTCCAGTCTTCGGCAGCGACCTTATCCTTCGGGAAGAGTTTGGAACCCATACCTACGCAGAACACACCCGCCTTAATCCAGGAGGTCAGGTTTTCCTGAGTCGGCTCCACCCCACCGGTCACCATCAGCTTGGACCAGGGCATCGGAGCCAGCAGACCTTTCACGAGTTTGGCACCAAGCACGTCGCCCGGGAATATCTTGCAGAGGTCGCACCCTGCTTCTTGCGCGAAACCTACCTCTGAAACGCTTCCGCATCCCGGAGTATAGGCTACCAGGCGACGGTTACAAATCTTGGCAATCTCCGGGTTGAACAACGGGCCTACAACGAAACATGCACCCAACTGCAAATACAGCGCCGCAGTAGCAGGGTCAACGATGGAACCTACACCCATAGCCATCTCCGGGCACTCTTTGGCCGCAAACTTCACAACTTCCGCAAACACCTCGTGGGCAAAGTCACCACGGTTCGTGAATTCGAACGCACGAACACCTCCATCGTAACAAGCCTTTACAACTTTCTTTGCAACTTCTGCATCCTTATGATAAAAGACGGGCACCATGCCGGTAGAACCAATCTTATTCAATACTGAGATTTTATCAAATTTACTCATCTTTTTATTTACTATTTACAATGTACAATGTACAATTTACCATGCGGACTACTTGTACAATGCTTAATTGTCATATTACTTAATATATTATACTTACCTCTATATATTATACTTTACCATTTACTTTATCACGCATAGTGAGTATAGATTTTACTACAATCTTCAAAAGCTCCTTGTTTTCAAGATACAAATCCTGCAACAAATCAGGTTTAACAAGTTCCAATTCCATTATAAGCTCCAACCAATAGGCCGTTTCATCAAGTTCTTCCTCTACCATTTTTAATTTGTTTAAGAAATCCTTGTCTGATTTTCCAACACAAGCTGCCCGATAATTGGCACCGGGAGAAGTACCGGAACGGACAATCTGGTTGCCAATAGCTCTACCTGCTGATGTATTAGGCAACTTGTCTACCAGCCTTATTATTCGTACCGCAAACATCTTCAAGCGGTTTTTCATATCATCTCGATTCATCAGCAGCACAAATTGTACATTGTAAATGATAAATTGTAAATGAACTTATCTCTGCACTCGTCCGCTTGCATCCCCTCCTGCCAGCGCTTCTACCTCTTCTGTGGAAACAAGGTTGAAGTCACCGTTGATAGTGTGCTTCAAGGCGGAAGCGGCTACTGCAAATTCGAGGGCGGCACCCTGGTTGGGTTTTGTCAGCAGGCCGTGGATGATACCACCTGAGAAAGAGTCGCCGCCACCTACGCGGTCGATGATAGGATTGATGTCGTAACGCTTTGACTCGTAGAATTCCTCGCCGTTGTAAATCATTGCTTTCCAGCCGTTGTGGGTAGCGGAGAAAGACTCGCGCAACGTAGAGATTACGTATTTGAAGCCGAATTCCTTCGCCATCGCCTTGAAGATTCCCTTGTAGCCTTCAGCGTCCGTCTTGCCGCCTTCCACGTCTGCATCGGGCTTGAAGCCCAGACAGAGTTCAGCATCCTCTTCATTGCCGATGCAGACATCCACATACTGCATCAAAGGCTTCATGATGGACTGGGCTTTTTCTTTGGTCCAGAGTTTTTTACGGAAATTGAGGTCTACCGACACCGTAACGCCGTGACGTTTGGCAGCCTCGCAAGCCAGGCGGGTCAACTCGGCGGCCTTGTCGGAGATGGCGGGAGTGATACCTGACCAGTGAAACCAGTCTGCACCTTCCATGATGGCATCGAAATCAAAGTCTGCCGCATCTGCCTCGGCAATGGCAGAGTGTGCACGGTCATAGATTACCTTACTGGGACGCATGGAAGCACCGGTCTCAAGATAGTAGATACCTACACGGTCACCACCACGCGCAATGAAATCTGTCTTTACACCATACTTGCGCAATGCGTTGACAGCCGACTGGCCTATTTCATGTTTCGGCAACTTGGTTACAAAATAAGCATCATGTCCGTAGTTGGCACAGCTGACAGCCACGTTGGCCTCGCCGCCGCCATATACCACATCAAAAGAGTCGGACTGCACAAAACGGGTGTTTCCCGGAGTAGACAGCCTCAGCATGATTTCACCTAATGTAACTACTTTCTTTCCCATAATCTTTCTATGTTTTATTTTAATATGAAATTAATTTGTTTCCTTTCAATTTATCATTTCGAGGTATAAACAGAACCTAAACATCTGAAACTATGGAGAGTAAATCAAAATAATATTCGTTCTTCATAGTCTTCGTGTACGGGCACAAAGATACAACAATTTTTGAAATACAAAAAATTATCATATATTTGTATCGAAAATATTAAGATTATAATTGTGTGCGAGCACAAGAAGATGTACGATGGGACGATTTACGATTAGACGATTGAGATTACATTGTAGAATCGTAGCCAAAGCAACATCAATCGTACATCGTAAATCGTTAAATCGTAAATATACAGATGGAAAGAGTCAGAATAAAGGATATCGCCAAGATGGCCGATGTATCCGTGGGAACCGTCGACCGTGTGATTCACGGGCGTAGCGGTGTGTCCGAGTCCAGCCGGAAGCGGGTGGAAGAAATCCTGAAACAACTGGATTACCAGCCCAATATGTATGCCAGTGCACTGGCTTCGAACAAGAAGTACGCATTTGCCTGCCTGCTGCCACTGCACGAGAAAGGCGAATACTGGACAGACGTGGAGACGGGCATACACAACGCCGTAGAGACTTACTCTGACTTCAACGTGGCCGTGCACCTCTCCTACTATGACCCGTATGACTATCATTCATTCGCGGAAGCCTCCGGACAGATTCTGGCACTGGAGCCGGACGGAGTGATGTTTGCCCCCACCGTTCCGCAATACACCAAGCCCTTCACGGATGAGCTGACGCAACATAATATACCTTATATATATATAGACTCCAACATAAAGGAAGAGCCCGCCCTCTCCTTCTACGGGCAGAACTCGCACCAGAGCGGATATTTTGCCGCCCGCATGCTGATGCTGCTTGCCGGAGAAGACGCGCAGGAAATCGTCATCTTCCGCAAGATAAATGAAGGCATCGTGGGGTCGAACCAGCAGGAACGCCGCGAAATAGGTTTCCGCGAATACATGCAGGAGCATCATCCCGCCTGCCGCATCTGGGAACTGGACCTGCATGCCAAGCGCGACAGCGAGGACACACTGATGCTGGACGAGTTCTTCCAAGAGCATCCTACCGTAAAGAACGGAATCACCTTCAACTCCAAAGCATACATCATCGGGGAATACCTGCTGAAGAAAGAGAAAAAGGGCTTCAACCTGATGGGCTATGACCTGCTGCAACGCAACGTAGACTGCCTGAAGCAGGGAAGCATCTTCTTCCTCATAGCACAGCAGCCCACCCTGCAAGGATTCGACGGCATCAAGGCCTTGTGCGAATACCTGATTCTGAAGAAGGAAATCACAAGGGAGAACTTCATGCCGATTGACTTGCTGACGAAGGAGAATATAGAGTTTTATTACAATAAATAGTTACATGTACAATGCACCATCTACAATGTACAATTCGGCCATGCGGAAGGGGACTAATACTAATGCAGCGCAGCCAAATTGTACATTGTAAATGGTAAATGGGAAATTTAAAAGATGGAGGCAAAGTACCTGAAAATCAACCCTGCCGACAATGTTGCAGTGGCCATCACAGCACTCCCGGCCGGTGAAAAACTCACGGTGGACGGAAAGGAAATCACCTTGAATGAGGATGTTCCTGCCGGACACAAATTTGCACTGAAAGATTTTGCGGAAGGCGAAAACGTCATTAAATACGGATATCCCATCGGCCACGCCCGGAAAGCGCAGAAGCAGGGGGATTGGATGAATGAAAACAATATCAAGACCAACTTGTCCGGGTTGCTGGAATACACTTACAACCCCGTCAACGTAGACCTCAATACTACAACCCTAAACCTCAATACCGGCGCGCCAAACCTGACCTTTAGAGGGTACAAACGTAAGAACGGCGACGTAGGTGTGCGCAACGAGATATGGATTATTCCGACAGTGGGCTGCGTGAACGGAATCATCAACCAGCTTGCCGAAGGCCTGCGCCGCGAAACGGGCGGAAAGGGCGTGGATGCCATCATGGCTTATCCCCATAACTACGGCTGCTCCCAGTTGGGCGACGACCACGAGAATACAAAGAAAATCCTCCGCGACATGGTGCTGCATCCCAATGCGGGAGCCGTACTCGTGGTAGGCTTGGGGTGCGAGAATAATCAGCCGGATGTATTCCGCGAGTTCCTGGGAGACTATGACCAGGAGCGCGTAAAGTTTATGGTGACCCAGAAAGTGGGTGATGAATACGAAGAAGGAATGGAACTGCTGCGCGAACTTTATGCCAAAGCCATCCAGGACCAGCGCGAGGATATTCCCTTAAGCGAACTGCGCGTAGGCCTGAAGTGTGGCGGTTCGGACGGTTTCTCCGGTATCACCGCCAATCCGCTACTGGGCATGTTCTCCGACTTCCTCGTAGCACAAGGCGGCACCAGCGTACTGACGGAAGTGCCGGAAATGTTCGGCGCAGAAACCATACTGATGAACCGCTGCCGCACCAAAGAGCTGTTTGAGGACACGGTGAAGCTGATTAATGACTTCAAGGAATATTTCCTCTCACACGGTGAACCGGTAGGTGAAAACCCGTCTCCGGGAAATAAGGCGGGTGGCATCTCTACATTGGAGGACAAGGCCTTGGGATGCACACAGAAATGCGGCACAAGCTACGTGGAAGGGGTACTTCCATATGGCGAACGCCTGAAAGTAAAGGGACTGAACCTGCTGTCTGCTCCGGGAAACGACCTTGTAGCCGCCACTGCCCTTGCCTCTTGCGGATGCCACATGGTGCTGTTCACCACAGGACGCGGAACCCCCTTCGGAACCTATGTGCCGACCATGAAGATTTCCACCAACTCCACTTTGGCAAAGAACAAGCCGGGCTGGATAGACTTCAACGCCGGAGTTATCGTCGAGAACGAACCGATGGAGAAAACCTGCGAACGCTTCATCGAATATATCATCAAAGTAGCAAGCGGTGAATTCGTGAACAACGAAAAGAAAGGCTACAAGGAAATAGCCATCTTCAAGACCGGAGTAACTTTGTAAATTGAAAATTAAGGGCTGATAGATGGAGGGCGGGACAAAACCATTTTGTGCCGCCCTTTGTTTTTGTTACCTTTGCGGCGGAATTGATTTCACCACAGATAACACCGATTAACATGGAATTGATTGAAAGATAGAAATCTGTGGTGAAACATTAATCTCAACCAAACAATACAACTATGTCAGCAACAACCGATACAACCCCTAAAACCAAAGGCGGCTGGTGGGCACTCAGCCCGTTGGCGGTGTTCCTTTGCCTCTACCTGGTGACCTCGCTCCTGGTGAACGACTTCTATAAAGTCCCCATCACGGTAGCCTTCCTCGCCTCATCCTGCTATGCCATCGCCATCACGCGCGGCCTGAATCTGGAACAGCGCATCTATCAGTTTTCCGTAGGCGCCAGCAACAAGAACATCATGCTGATGGTATGGATATTCATCCTTGCAGGAGCATTCACCCAAAGCGCCAAGCAGATGGGCGCCATTGATGCAACCGTAAATCTGACCCTACATATACTACCGGACAACCTGCTGCTGGCGGGCATCTTCATTGCCGCCTGCTTCATCTCCCTCTCGATAGGAACAAGCGTAGGAACTATCGTCGCACTGACTCCCGTAGCCGTGGGGCTGGCGGAAAAGACGGGCATCGACCTGCCCTACATGGTTGCCATCGTGGTGGGAGGCTCGTTCTTCGGAGACAATCTTTCCTTCATATCCGACACCACCATTGCATCGACCAAGACGCAGGACTGCGTGATGAGGGACAAGTTCCGCGTCAACTTTATGATTGTGGTACCGGCAGCACTTATCATACTGGGCATCTATATCTTTCAAGGACTGTCCGTCTCTGCCCCACCACAAGTACAGACCATCGAGTGGATAAAAGTAATCCCCTACCTCATCGTACTGGGTACGGCCGTAGCAGGCGTCAATGTCATGCTGGTACTGCTGCTGGGCATCCTCTCTACTGGAATTATCGGTATCTATACCGGCACCGCCTTCTTCGACTGGTTCGGAGCCATGGGAACGGGCATCACCGGCATGGGCGAGCTCATCATCATCACCCTGCTGGCCGGAGGCATGCTCGAAACCATCCGCTACAACGGCGGCATCGACTTCATCATCTCCCGGCTGACCCGCCACGTCAGCGGCAAGCGGGGAGCCGAATTCAGCATCGCCGCCCTGGTCGGCATCGCCAATCTCTGCACCGCCAACAACACCATTGCCATCATCACCACCGGCCCCATAGCCAAGGACATCGCCCTCCGCTTCCACCTGGACCGCCGGAAAACAGCCAGCATACTGGACACCTTCTCATGCCTCGTGCAAGGAATCATCCCCTACGGAGCGCAAATGCTGATAGCCTCCGGACTTGCCGGCATTTCACCCATCAGCATCATCGGAAACCTGTATTACCCCTTCTGCATGGGAACATGCGCCATACTCGCCATTCTGCTGAGATACCCCAGGAAATACTCGGGAGAAGGATGAGTGACAAGTGATGAGTTATGGGTGACGTTGTGTGAACATTTAAAAAAAACACCCCTCGTGCCAACAAATAACTCATAACTCATAACTCAAAACTCAAAATCTTTTCTTACCTTTGCACTCGCTATTACGAGATAGTAGCATAATTCAAATCATTAACTAAAAACATTTTAATTAAATGGCAACAAAAATCAGATTGCAAAGACATGGACGTAAAAGCTACGCTTTCTACTCTATCGTTATTGCAGACGTAAGAGCACCACGTGATGGTAAATTTATTGAGAAGATTGGTACTTACAATCCTAACACCAATCCTGCCACAGTAGATTTGAAGTTCGACCGCGCACTTGACTGGGTGTTGAAGGGTGCACAACCTACTGACACAGTTCGTAACATCCTCTCTCGCGAAGGTGTTTACATGAAGAAGCACTTGCTGGGCGGTGTAGCGAAAGGCGCATTCGGCGAAGCTGAAGCTGATGCTAAGTTCGAAGCCTGGAAGAACAACAAACAAAGCGGTTTGGCTGCTCTGAAGGCTAAGGAAGACGAAGCTAAGAAAGCTGAAGCAAAAGCACTGGCTGAAAAGAAAGCTGCTGAAGCTGCTGCAAAAGCCGCTGCCGAAGCACCGGCCGAAGAGGCTCCTGCCGAAGAAGCCCCTGCTGCTGAAGAAGCTGCTGCCGAATAATAGTAAGCACAGCGTTATCGCTAAAAATGGGATTAAAACTATAAAAATCCTCTCCGGTTCATATCGGAGGGGATTTTTTATTACTATATTTGCAGCTATAATCATTCATTAAAAAAACAAACAATGAAAAAGTTTACTTATCTGCTCGCTGTAGCCGCTGTATTTACAGCTTGTAACAGTGGAAACAACGGTTACACCGTAACCGGAACTGTAGAGGGTGCAGCCGACGGCGACACCGTATATCTGGAAACCGTGGAAGGACGCCAATTCGTAAAATTGGACTCTGCTGTCATCAAAGATGGAACATTTACCTTCAAGGGTACACAAGATACTGCTGTCAACCGCTACATCTCCTACAAAGCCGAAGGAAAAGACGGCGCAGCCATCGACTTCTTCCTGGAAAACGGCAAGATTAAAATCAACTTGTCGCAGGAAAACAACTCTGCCACCGGTACTGCCAACAATGATGCCTACCAGGAAATCAGAGCCCAAATCAACGGTCTGAACAAACAAATGATGAGCATCTACGAATCCATGTCGGACACCACACTGACCGACGAACAACGCGAGGCTAAAGGCAAAGAGATGGAAAATCTGGAAAACAGCATGATATCCGCCATCAAAGCCGGCATCAACAAGAACATCACCAACCCGGTGGGTGTACTCCTGCTGAAGCAGAACTACTACTACATGGATGTGGCAGACCTCGACCCGCTGATGCCCCAAATCCCTGCAGCTTACGACAACGACGAAGCCATCGTCAAGATAAAGAACAACGTTGAAAAGATGAAAGCCACTGCCGTAGGCCAGAAGTTTACAGACTTCGAGATGCAGACGCCGGAAGGAAAAACGGTAAAACTGTCCGACTACGTAGGCAAGGGCAAAGTTGTCCTTGTTGACTTCTGGGCAAGCTGGTGCGGCCCCTGCCGTCGCGAGATGCCCAACCTGGTGGAAGCTTACGCCAAATATAAGAACAAGAACTTCGAGATTGTAGGCGTATCTCTGGACCAGAGTGCTGACGCATGGAAAGAAGCCATCAAGAAGCTGAACATCACGTGGCCGCAAATGTCCGACCTGAAATACTGGAACTGCGAAGGCGCACAGCTTTATGCCGTAAGCAGCATCCCCCACACTGTGTTGATTGACGGTGAAGGAACTATCCTTGCACGCGGACTGCACGGTGACGAGCTTCAGGAAAAGATAGCCGAAGCTGTCAAATAATAAAACCGGACACACCGGAAACTAAAAAAGGAGTGCCACACTTCGTCAATCGAAATGCCACACTTCACGAGGCCCAATCAATGGCATTTACCTCTGTGAAATGTGGCATTTTCCTTGCTGAAGTGTGGCATTCGGAATGATGGAATGCGGCGTTTTTCAAGAGAAGATACGCGCAGCCATTTCCATCCCCAACCTTACGGTTTCCCACTGTTTCTCCTCATCGGCCTCCGAAGGCGAAAGAAGCGCATTGGCATCCGGCAGACATAAAGTGAAACGTTTCAAAGGAATATAGTTCAATACACTTTCGGTTTTCGCCTGCAATTCATCCAATTCGTCTTCCTGAGGATAATGGGACAGCACGAAACCGAACACCGCTTCCTTCTCGTGTATGAACCAGAGCAGACGGTTACGGTCGCACGCGCCACAGTCGTAATTCAGGAAATAAGCATCGGCCCCATGCAGTTGCACCAGCATATCCGTAGGTGCATGGAATGCAACATACATCCCTGCAGGACGCTCACGCAAAACCCGGTTGTTGAGCCGGATGGTATCTTCCATTATCACCGAATGTACCCCGTCGAACTGGACGTAGCGGCAGCCTGCATCATAAAGTTTGGTAAGCAAAAATTTGTAGCAGGAAGCAATATCATCCGTCAAAAGCCGGATGTCGGAGTAAACGGTTTCTATCTGAGTCCGCTCCACACGTTGAATAATCTGGGTCATAACCTCTGCCGGCGAAGGGATATGCTGTTTTTTCATCACCCCTCCGTCCACAATGGAATCAAGAAATGCGAATTCTTCCAGAATAGGATGCCGTAGCAAACTGAGCCGTCCTGTAATCTCCAAAGGAGAGCCTTCGGAGAAAGGCCGGCCGTCTTTGGAACAAATACCCTCCCAGCTTTCCAAAAAATCGCGACTTCGGAAACCACCATCGGAAACAACCTTCATGCCTCCCAGCTCCAGCCGTTCCACCAGACTGCGCACTTCCGCATCTTCAACAGCCTGCAATATCTGCCGGCTCACCTGCCCGTTCTGATATTGCTCGCGGACATCCTTCAATGCACGAGGTACACAAAAAGCCCCAGCTATATCAATTTTAAACGGAGGAAATACATTTGCCATGTTCATCCTTTCTTTGATTATTATAATAATGATACTTTTGCCCCAATACCATGAGCAGCAAAGCAATACAATCGAATGGCAACAAGAAGTATTATCAAGGACTAAAAACCTTAAATAAACCAATTCGTTGCAAATATAACTAAAAAAATCGAAGATTCACAATCTGCCCAAAAGATTTATCTTCATTTGACACTTCGAAATCAGATGATGCTTATGCATGCAATAATAATCAGTAATGAATAACTTTAAAAGTTATTTTTCATTAGAAGTTTTCCACTTTAAACAATTATATCATTAATAATCAATAGATTAACACTTTTTAAACTACAAAAAGTTTTCCAAAAAGCAAAACCTATCAATAACTATAATATCTTTGTTTCCGCAATTAAACTAAAAAAGACAGTCACATTTAAGCATAAAAGGTTATGATACAGACAGTACTCAAGCGCGACGGGCGCGTTGTCGGATTCAACGAAGAAAAAATAGCAACGGCCATCCGCAAAGCCATGTTGCATACAGACAAGGGGGAAGACCTGCAACTGATACACCAGATTACGGACCGCATCTCTTTCAAGGGAGATTCGCAGATGACGGTGGAAGCCATCCAGGATTTGGTGGAAGTGGAGCTGATGAAGAGCAGCCGCAAGGACGTTGCCCAGAAATACATCGCTTACCGCAACCAGCGAAGCATTGCCCGCAAAGCAAAGACGCGCGACATGTTCCTGGAAATCATTAACATCAAGTCCAACGACATCACACGCGAAAATGCCAACATGAATGCCGATACCCCGGCGGGCATGATGATGAAGTTTGCCAGCGAAACCACCAAGCCTTTTGTGGACGACTATCTGCTGAGTGAAGAAGTGCTGGATGCTGTCACCCAGAACTATCTGCACATCCATGACAAGGATTATTATCCCACCAAGAGCCTGACATGCGTGCAACATCCGCTGGACCATATTCTGAAATACGGCTTCTCTGCCGGACACGGCGAATCGCGCCCGGCCAAACGCATCGAGACTGCCAGTATCCTGGGATGCATCTCGCTGGAAACAGCCCAGAACGAGATGCACGGCGGACAAGCCATCCCTGCATTCGATTTCTACCTTGCCCCCTACGTGCGCAACAGCTTCATCGAGGAAGTCAAGAACCTGGAAGAACTGAATGGAAAAGACTATTCCCATCTCTATCAGAAGGAACTGGCCGACTATCTGCTGCAGCCGTTGGACGGACTGACGGGCGAGGACCGCATCGTACAGCATGCCGTCAACAAGACCGTATCGCGTGTGCACCAGTCCATGGAGGCGTTTATCCATAACATGAACACCATCCACTCACGCGGCGGCAACCAAGTGGTGTTCAGCTCCATCAACTACGGCACAGACACCTCTGCCGAGGGGCGCTGCATCATCCGCGAGCTGCTGAAAAGCACCTATCAAGGGGTAGGAAACGGAGAAACCGCCATCTTCCCCATCCAGATATGGAAAAAGAAACGGGGTGTGAGCTACCTGCCTGAAGACCGCAACTACGACCTCTACCAACTGGCCTGCAAGGTGACGGCACGGCGTTTCTTCCCGAACTTCCTGAACCTGGACGCCACCTTCAACCAAAGCGAGGACTGGAAAGCCGATGACCCGAAACGCTACCAGCATGAAGTTGCTACCATGGGATGCCGTACCCGTGTATTCGAAAACCGTTTCGGACCGAAGACCTCCATCGGACGCGGCAACATCTCTTTCTCTACCATCAACATCGTCCGTCTGGGCATTGAGTGCATGAACATCGAAGACAAAGAACAGCGCATCGCCCGGTTCTTTGCCAAGTTGGATAGTATGCTCGAAGTGACCGCACGCCAGCTGCACGAGCGCATGGAGTTTCAAAAGACCGCCTTCGCCAAGCAGTTCCCGCTACTGATGTCTGCCTTGTGGATAGGCAGCGAGAAGCTGAAACCGAACGATACGATTGCTTCCGTCATCAACCAGGGAACACTGGGAATCGGTTTCATCGGGTTGGCAGAATGTCTCGTGGCATTGCTCGGAAAACATCACGGCGAATCTGGCGAAGCCCAGGAGCTGGGACTGAAAATCGTGACCTATATGCGCGACCGTGCCAACCAGTTCTCGGAGCAATACCAGCACAACTACAGCGTGCTTGCCACTCCTGCCGAAGGGCTGTCGGGCAAGTTCACCCGCATCGACCGTAAGAAGTTCGGCACGCTGCCGGGCATTACGGACCGTGACTACTACACCAACTCCAACCACGTGCCCGTATACTACAAATGCAGCGCCCGCCACAAAGCGGAAGTGGAGGCTCCTTATCATGAGCTGACCCGCGGCGGACACATCTTCTATGTGGAGATAGACGGTGACGCCACCCACAATCCGGAAGTCATTATGCGTGTAGTGGACATGATGGACCAATACAACATCGGCTACGGTTCGGTAAACCACAACCGTAACCGCTGTCTGGAGTGCGGCCACGAAAACTCCACCCCAAACCTGGAAGAATGCCCGAAGTGCGGCAGCAAGCATATCGACAAGCTGCAACGCATCACCGGCTACCTGGTGGGGACAACCGACCGCTGGAACAATGCCAAGCTGGCAGAGTTGAACGACAGGGTCGTTCATAATTAAAAATTGAAAATTAAAAATTAAAGGGCTGCGCAGTGCAAAGCGGAGCTTCATTTTTAATGGTTGACGTTTAATTTTTAATGATTAATGTTCAGCTTCCTACCTGCGATGTTTAATTTTTAATTATTAATTCCCTACTCATGCTTTCTATTCTCGACATTTTAGAAGATACCACAGTAGACGGTCCGGGCTTCCGGACCGCCATTTATGCTGCCGGATGCCCCAACGGTTGTCCCGGTTGCCACAATCCGGAGTCGTGGGACATCAACCGCGGGCACTGGATGAGTACGGAAGAGATTCTGGAAAAAGTCCTTGCCGACAACTTTGCAGACGTCACCTTCAGTGGTGGAGACCCGATGTTCCAGCCGGAAGGATTCACCCAACTGGCGCATGCCATCAAGGAGCGGAGCCGGAAAAACATCTGGTGCTATACGGGCTATACTTTCGAAAAACTACTGCGCAACCCGCGCCAAGCCCAACTGCTGAAGTACATCGACGTACTGGTGGACGGCAAATTCAAGAAAGAACTGAGGGATGAGGAACTCTATTTCCGGGGAAGCCGCAACCAGCGTCTGATTGACGTACAAACATCCCTGCAAAAAGGCGAAACCGTCATTTACCACTATAATCCGAAAAAGGGCATTTAAAAAAGAAGAGAAGTTTTCAAAAATATATGAGCACTTTTATAATGTTATAATATCAGGCGCGAATTACACGGAATAACACGGATTCAATAAACAAAATCCGTGAAATCCGCGTAATCCGCGCCTAAAAGAAAGTGTTAAGAGTTTTTTGACACCCTCCACCTATATCACCATTCTATAAATTTCCCTCTTTCCCTGCGCTTCTGCAGCTCCTCCTGAAGAAAGCGCTGCCTATCCTTGGCAATATACCGGCGGGCAAAGATATTGGGCACCGCCACTCCCAGCGCTATGCAGAGAATAATCAGTGAAGCCGTGATGCCGTTGGAAACAACCGCCGTCACCTCGCCTACCACACCGTGCATATTGATAAGCCCGAAAAGTGCACGATACATCAGCACTCCCGGAATCATCGGGATGACAGAAGGAATCGTCAGTACGTGATTGGGAACATGGAACCAATGCACTGCCTTCACGGCTATCAGGCTGACAACCATGCTGCCCATGAACGAACCTATCACCGGTCCGTAACCCAATTCGAAATTGACAAAGTTACGCGTACAAACGGCAATGATACCGCCCACCGCAACAACCCACAACAAGCGCCGCTGTATGTTGAATATCATGGAAAATCCCATGGCAGCTATCGCCGCCGCAATGGCATACACCAGATAACTGTCATGAGGCACCATACTCAATTCGCTGAACTTCTTGTCAATCACGACATCCTCCACCGTCAGCAGGCGCATGGCTATTACAATGCCGAAGGCCATTGCACAGACCATCAGCACCGTATTCACAGCCCGCACAATGCCCACCTGGATATAATTGTCAATCATATCATCCACAAAGTTTATCAGCGGCACCCCCGGAACGATGAACAGTGCACACGCCAACAACGGATGATAGGGAGTTTCCGAGAGCCCGGCAAACGAAGACACATAGGCCAGACAGGTAGAAATCAATGCGGCAATGGCAATACTCATATAGTGATTGATGCCGAACTCCATGCAACGGGCACGGACGCGGAAGCCGGCAAAAGCGCAGATAGAGGTAAACAGAAACGCCATCCAGTCACCACCGAACAGTTTACAGAAACCTCCGCAGGCAAAGCCGGCACCGATGGCAACAACGTATGGCACATAGTTCCGCTTCTTGTTTTTGATTCTTTCCAGTTCCTCCTCATACTGGTCGAGGGAATAGTCATTCTCAATAGCCCGCCAGGACAGTTTGCTGATTTCGGAAATGGCCGTCATGTTGATGCCATGCTTTTCACATTTCTGGAATTTGGAGAACGAATGCAGGCCGTCGCTCACATTCACCACCAGCATGGTATAACTTACGTCGATGTGGAGCTTTTCTTCCGGCAGCCCCAGATAGGCGGCAACACGGTTCAGGTTACGAACAACACGGTTCGTATCAGCCGCACTCTCCACCAGCAGCTGTCCGGTACGAAGCAATAAATCGAGTTTCCTGCGCAGCAGGGCAATCTCTTGTTCAGTCAAAGTCTTATCCATGAATCTTTTTACCTATTTTTTTGGAGGCACAAAGATAGGCAAAATGTAGAAAACGATTTCATTCTTTCGGCAGAAAACTCTACCTTTGCAGCCGTTTTTTTAATGGACACAAATGGAAATATTCTGGAATACTATCGCACAATACAACGAGGCCACCTGGTGGACACAGCTCCTCATCACCGCAGCAGGTATCCTGCTCACCACGCAACTCTACTGGAAACCGACCTTATGGGCAAAACGCTCCATGAAAATCTACATGGTATTTCTGAACGGGTGGATATCCATCGTGTACTACATGATGTATTGCGGAGCGCGCGGACACCACCATATACTCGCCATCTTCTGGGGAGTGATTGCAGTGTTGTGGCTATGGGATTTGTTTACCGGCTACACTCCGTTCGAGCGCAACCCGAAATACAAGGTACTGGTGGGGGTACTCTATGCAATGCCTTTCCTCTACCCGCTCCTTTCGTGGGCACGCGGAATGGAATTTCCCATGATGACCACCACCGTGATGCCCTGCTCGGTAGCAGTTTTCACCATCGGGCTGCTGCTGGCTTTCTCGCGCAGGGTCAACCTGCTCGTCATTCTGTTCCTTTGCCACTGGGCGCTCATCGCCTTTTCCAAAGTCTACATCTACAAGATTCCCGAAGACCTGCTACTGGCAAGCGCCACTGTGCCTGCCATCTATCTGTTCTTCAAGAACTACTTTGAACAGAACTTGCACAAGGAAACCAAGCTGGGCGCACGGCTCATGAACTGGTTCCTTATCCTCATCTGTATAGTGGTCGGGGTACTGCTCAGCATGACGCTGCTCCATGGGATGAGAGGATAAAGAAATAGCGCGCTTCCGCGCGCCAAAATCATTTCTTCTTTCCCTGATTGGCCACAGCCTCCATCAATTTCTTTATCTCCTCGGGGTCACCCAAGAAATAGTCTTTCGTCAAGTTCAGCTCATCGTCAAACTCAAAGACGTAGGGCACCGCCGTAGGCAGGTTCAGATGCACAATTTCATCGTCCGAAATATGCTTCAGATGCTTGATAATACCCCGCAGGCTATTGCCATGAGCCACTACCAGCAATTCGTCGGCCGTCTTCAGATTCGGGAAGATGACACATTTCCAGTAAGGCATGATACGCTCAATCGTATCTTTCAACGACTCCGTACGGGGCAGTTCGGCATCGGGCACTTCTTGATAACGGTCCTCAAAACGCGGATTACGCGGGTCATCCTCGGCCAATGCATGCGGAGCCACATCAAAGCTCCGGCGCCATACCAACACCTGCTCGTCACCGTACTTGGCAGCCGTCTCTGCCTTGTTCAGCCCTTGCAACTGGCCGTAGTGTTTCTCATTCAACCTCCACGATTTCTCCACCGGAATCCAGTCCTGGTCGAGGCGGTCCAGCACACAATCCAGTGTCTTCACGGCACGCTTCAGATAGGAAGTATACGCCTTCTTGAAGCGGAATCCCTTTTCTGCCAGCAGCTCACCCGCCCTTACAGCTTCAGCAACGCCTTTCTCTGTCAAATCAACATCCGTCCACCCCGTGAAGCGGTTTTCCTTATTCCATGCACTCTCGCCGTGGCGAAGCAAAACAATCTTTTTCATATAGTCTCCTTTCAGTTTTACCTATAGAACACCCGGCTACCTCCTCTTGTTCATGCAATAGCGGACCACATATACCAAAAGTATCAGAAACGCCACCCACACCATGCTGATGACCGGCAGGTAGCGGTTATACAAATATTCCCCTTCCTTCGGGACACGGTTGAAAGTACAGATTATGCAATTACAGCACGCATCGAGTGCATCATGCGAGAATACCGAAAAAACAATGATAGCCACCCCCGCAAGAAGCATCATCAAAGTCCCCCACACCAGCCACTTACCAGCCACGGAAGGATGGAATTGCGAATGAGTGGAATGTACGAATCTAACCATAAACACTTGTCTATTATTACCGGTACAAATGTCCTTCATTTTTAACAATCCGGCAATACCTACTTTTCATCAAAAAGAGAGTCTGCCATCCCAATTAGTAGGTAGCCGCGACCTCTATAAACCACGCCACAAGCTAACCCGAAATGGGGAGCGGCACAACACTAAAAGCCCTACATGTAGGTATTTCACGTTCTCCGGCAAAGCCTTTACTTTGCAGCAAACAATTTAATCACTTTATTTACAATGAAAAAGACTGGTGTTTTTTATGGTTCCAGTACCGGAACCTGCGAAGAGTTGGCTAACCAGATAGCCGAAAAGTTGGGAGTTTCCTCCACCGACGTACATAGTGTTGACAAGATGACCGCCGATAAAATCAAGGAATATGAAGTGCTGGTTCTAGGTACCTCCACTTGGGGAGACGGCGAACTGCAGGACGACTGGTATGACGGCGTAAAGGTACTGAAGAGCGCCGACCTTTCCATGAAGTTCGTAGCCTTATTCGGTTGCGGCGACTCCGACTCCTACTGCGACACATTCTGCGACGGCATCGGAGTACTCTACGAGGACCTGAAGGATAGCGGGTGTACCTTCTTGGGCAACAAAGTCAGCACGGACGGGTATTCCTTCTCCTCTTCCATCGCCGTGGTAGACGGTGCATTCGTAGGACTTCCCCTCGACGAAGTGAACGAAAGTAACAAAACCGCCGAACGCATTGATGCCTGGACAGCCGAAATAAAAAGCAAGCTCTAGAAAAGAAACAGACCATCCGTTTACTTTAAACGGATGGTCTGCCTGCATCATGCAGATGATATCTTTTATCTGAACAGATAATGTGTTCTGCCATATCCGCAGGCACATTATCTTTTTTATGCTCTTATACGAACCAGCGAACGTAGCAGAAGTCCTGACGGTGAGGCAGGTCTGCATTCTTCGGGAACATACGGTAAGAAACCTTGAAGCTACCCGCATTTTCCATCTTGTGCTTAGCTTGGAAAGTATAAAGGTTACCTTCTTTCTTCACTACATTGAACGGTTCTACGGAATAAACGTGCTGTTTGCCATCCTGAGCCGTATAAGTAGTCACCAGTTCCAGACCGATAGCATCGTTCAAGCCCTTCTCGTCGATAACATAAGTAATGGTGTATTCCTTACCGCTCTCGATGGAGCCTTTCACCAGGTCTTCGGTCTTTTCGCAAGACACCACTTCAATGCTGTCCCACTTCTCGGCAACTTCTTCCTTCCAAGCAGCTATTTCCTTAGCCTTGGCACAACCGTCGGCAGCCAGCATCTTGAAACGTTTGGCCTCCTTGATGTAGAACTTGTCGTAATAGTCGTCCAGCTGACGCTTCATTGTATAGTGGGGAGCAATCTGTGCGATGGAGTTCTTGATAGTCTTCACCCAACCTTCAGAATATCCCTTCTTGTTGCGTGCATAGAACAACGGCAGAATTTCTTGCTCAAGAATGCTGTAGATAGTAGCGGCATCGAGCTGGTCCTGATGTTCCTGGTTCTGGTAAGTACGCTTTTCGGTCAATGCCCAACCGGCACCTTCACGATAGCCTTCCAACCACCAGCCGTCGAGTACGGAGAAGTTTACAACACCGTTCATCAACGCCTTTTCGCCGGAAGTACCGGATGCTTCGAGCGGACGTGTCGGAGTGTTCAGCCAGATATCCACACCTGAAACGAGGCGACGTGCCAACTGCATGTCATAATTTTCCAGGAAGATAATCTTGCCCAGGAACTCCGGACGACGGGAAATCTCGATGATTCTCTTAATCAAGCCCTGGCCAGCACCATCGTGCGGGTGAGCCTTACCGGTAAAGAGGAACTGTACCGGATAGTCGGGGTTGTTCACAATCTTGGCCAGACGGTCGAGGTCGGTGAACAGCAAGTGTGCACGCTTGTAGGTAGCGAAACGGCGTCCGAAACCTATCAGCAGAGCGTTCGGATTGATTTTGTCCAGCAGGGAAACGATGCGTGAAGGGTCACCCTGGTTCTTCAACCAAGTTTCACGGTATTGCTTGCGAACATAGTCAATCAGTTTGTTCTTCATCACCATGCGCGTCTTCCAGATTTCTTCGTCGGACACGTTATAGATAGCCTCCCAAATCTTGGGGTTGGACTGGTCGTAGAGGAAGTTCTCATCAAAATGCGCAGCATAGAGATGTTTCCACTCCGTAGCGCTCCAAGTGGGGAAGTGTACACCGTTGGTAACGTAGCCCACATGGCTTTCTTCGGGGAAGTAACCCTTCCAGATGGAAGCGAACATCTCCTGGGAAACCTTTCCGTGCAGCCAGCTCACACCGTTCACCTCCTGAGAAGTATTGCAAGCGAATACAGACATACAGAAACGTTCACCCTTGTCGCCCGGATTGTTACGTCCGAGGTCCATCAGGTCGTCCCAGCTGATACCCATTCTTGAAGGATAGCCGCCCATGTACTTGCCGAAAAGGCCTTCGTCGAAGTAGTCGTGACCGGCAGGAACCGGAGTATGTACAGTATAGAGAGAAGAAGCACGTACCAGCTCGATAGCCTGGTCGTAAGTCAGACCTTCGGCCACGTAGTCACAGATGCGCTGTACGTTGATTAAAGCAGCATGTCCTTCGTTGCAGTGATAGATATCTTTCTTGATGCCCAGCTTCTTCAGCGTCAGAATACCACCGATACCGAGCAGGATTTCCTGCTTCAAGCGGTTTTCCCAGTCACCGCCATACAGCTGGTGAGTGATGGAACGGTCGAACTCGCTGTTCATTTCATTGTCAGTATCAAGCAGATAGAGAGAGATACGTCCAACGTTCACTCTCCACACATAAGCATGCACGTAGTAGTCCAGATAAGGAACATCCACTACCATCTGCTCGCCCTTCTCATCCAATACACGGTCGATGGGCAACTGGCCAAAGTTCTGTGCCTCGTAATTGGCAATCTGCTGGCCGTCCATAGACAATGTTTGTGTAAAGTAACCGTAGCGGTACAGGAAACCGATTGCACACAAGTCGGCGTTGCTATCGGAAGCTTCTTTCAGGTAGTCACCGGCAAGTACACCCAGACCGCCGGAATATATCTTAAGTACATGGCTCAAACCATACTCCATACTGAAATAAGCCACGGACGGGCGCTTGCTGTCAGGCTTCACATCCATGTATGTGCGGAACTTGGAGTATACGTCATCCATTCTGCGCAGAATAACTTTGTCATTTGCGAGTGCCTCGAGTTTAGCATAACTCATACGTTCCAGCAGAAGTACGGGGTTCTGTCCCACTTCTTTCCAGAGAGCAGGGTCAAGGTCTCTGAACAGTTCGGTGGCTTCATAATTCCATGCCCACCAGATGTTATGTGCCAGTTCAGACAGTTTCTCCAGTTCGGCGGGAATGTGCGATTTCACATTCACATCTTTCCAGTTAGGAGTGTTTACATTACTAACTTTAATCTTCATTGTATGATAACTAATTGATTAATAATTCTTTTATTTTAGTTGACGCTTCATGGCATTGCGCAGTGCAATGTCGTAAGCCTCGTAATAATATTGTATAAAGTGCTTCCACAAAGCCTGCTCTGCCACCTGGCCTGCACGCTTGCGTATTTCCTTGATTTCGGCTTCCGTCTTGGTAGAGAACAAGGCTACGGTGTCCTTGATGCCGTCTGCCACTTCGGAATAGTTATAGTCCGAACGGTGCAGCACTTCCACTCCGTCGTTTATGCCATGCTGGTTTTTCAGGCTGTTCACCCAAAGTCCGAAACCGGCAAGGTCGGTGGTGATGGTAGGCACCCGGAAAGCCACGCTCTCCAGCGGGGTATATCCCCACGGTTCATAATAGGACGGATAGACACTGAGGTCCTCGCCTAAAATCAAGTCATAATAATGCTTGTTGAGGATGCCATCGTGACCATCCTGATAGCAAGGTACAAAAATTACTTTCACCTTATCTTCGGGACGATTGCCCATACCGAGGTATTTCAGCATATCCAGCACCTGGTCGTGCGTCATATTGTGCAGCCAGTGGGTGATGAAAGGACACTGCAACGGTTCGGTGAACTTATCTTTGCTCTTCAAGCGCTTCTGCAAGTCCTCGCGGGGGTCTCCCACCCAGCTGGGCACGTTGACAAACGCCAATACTTTCTTCTTTAAATCTTTATCGCGGTTCAGCCGGTTCAATGATTCCAGGAACACATCGATACCCTTATTTTTGAACTCATAGCGTCCGCTGGTACCGATAATCAGCGTATCGTCGCCCAAGTCCTCACCCAGCAGGCAGTTTGCCACACGCAGCATGGTGGAACGGGCACGTTTGCGCTTGCCGGTAAAGGTGGCGCCTTTCGGTACAAAATCATCTTCAAAACCGTTCATCAGCACAACATCCGCAGGCTTGTCAAGCAATTCCCTGCATTCGTTGTTTGTGATTTCGCTCACAGTGGTGAAACAGTCCACATAGTGGGCCGTCTGCTTTTCAATGGAATGTTTGGACTGCATGTTCAGCTCCTCCGCCATCTGGTCGCCGTTGTAGGCGAAAAGATAATCGTAAAGCGGCTTGTTGTTGCCAGCTATGGAGCGGCCGATGGACGTGGCATGGGTGGTGAAGATAGTCCCTATCTCGGGAACGGCAGACTGAAGATAGAGGGCGGCCATGCCGGTCATCCACTCGTGTGCCTGGAACACCACTTTGTCCGTTTCCGTCAAATTATAGCGATAGAAGCTCTCTATCACCTTGCCGGTAGCGAAAGCAAACATGGATGCTTCGTCATAATCACCATATCCATGCAGTGAATCCACCTGATAGCGGTTCCACATTTCTGTATAAATCTCATTTTTTTCTGCAAAGAACGGTTGGAAATCAACCAATATAACAATAGGTTCTCCCGGAATGTTCCAGCGACCTACGCGGACGGAAAGATTGTCTTTCAACGCTGCATGTTTTTTCCACGCTGCACAAAGGTTATCAGACTCAATGAACAAAGGGTTCTCTTTTCCCTGCCAGAAATCCGGCCCTATAAAGAATAATCTATCGCGAAATTTAGTCTGTAAAGTATTTGCCCTTGTAGACAAAACTGTATAGATACCGCCTACTTTATTACACACTTCCCAACTCGCTTCGAAGATGTAATCGGGGGTAAGTAGTTCTTTAGTCATATTATGTTATAATCTCTTTATCTTAATTACGGCTGCAAAAGTACGTATTATTCTTTGAAAAATAGCCTTTTAATCGAAAAAACTGATTAAATATGCATAAACAATCGTTTGCGGAATGTCATAGTTTAGCCACAAAAGCCCCATTGGCTCGCCCATCCATGCATTTTTCGTCTAAAATTCCCGAAGTTTCAAAAAAGAATTCCCGGAGTTTTCAGTTGAAGCCCCAGGAATTTAAACAAAAAACCCCAGGGATTTCAATTGTAAATCCCTGGGGTTTATTTTCTTATAATCCGGATTATACCATCAATGCAGCTACCAGCGCCAAAATAGCGTAGAATTCAGGAAGCGCGGCGTAAATCATTGTATTGGTCTGTACGTCGTGTCCCTGGGAAATACCCACAATACCGCTAGCACAAATCTGTCCCTGACGGATAGCGGAGAACAGGCATACCAGCCCCACACCCAGTCCGATGCCCAGCATCAAAGGGCCGTCCGTAGCAAAATCCCTGCCCATGGACATCAGGAAAGCCACGAAGCCGTAAAGTCCCTGCGTAGCCGGAAGGGCCGACAAAATCATATAACTTGCTGACTTGGAAGGGTCTTTCTTCAACGCACCTTCTGCCGCACTACCGGCGATAGTTGTACCGAAGCAACTGCCAATTCCTGCAAGGGCCAACATCAGGCCCAGACCGAGATAACCTAAAATTTCATTCATAATGTTTCTATTTTTATTTGTTTTTTAATTTGTTTATTTCTTTACTACTGTAAAAGGTTTATAGGCTTCGCCCTTACCTTCGTAACCGGAATTCTTGAAGTATTCCACAAATGTCAGACGGAGCGGGTGTACAAAGGCACTCAGACAAGACATGGCAATGTTCAGCGTATGCCCGAATATCAGTATCAGACCGCAGAACAGCCATCCCAGGGCCGGACCTGCAGCATCGTTCACCATGAAGGCAAGCT
The DNA here is from genome assembly GCF_025147485.1 of Bacteroides uniformis. Lineage (NCBI taxonomy): Bacteria > Pseudomonadati > Bacteroidota > Bacteroidia > Bacteroidales > Bacteroidaceae > Bacteroides > Bacteroides uniformis. The sequence goes on from NZ_CP102263.1 coordinate 3,916,001, forward strand.
GGTTGAACACGCCTCCAAGCATACCGCCTGCCAAGCCGAGGGCATAGAGACGGATGTAGGAAAGTATATCGCCCATCAATCCGGTTGCCATGTTATAGGTATCCCATACTCCGGCACCGATGTTGACAAATACATTCCGGTGGATATTGTTCAGCAGGTAGATACCGATGGCAGAAACACCGCCAATCACGATAAATGCCCACGTAGACACGTCTTCCGAAATTATTTTGAAGAAGGAAAGTCCGCCGGTGCAGATAAATCCCACCACCAGCAACAGCCATCCCCAGGCACTGAGCGACTCCTTGAAGCCGAAACGAACGGTCTGTCCCACGGCCTTCACCGTCATGGCAATGCAGATGTGCACCGCACCGATAATCAACGCCAGCAGCATTTGCTTGTCATAGGTAGTCTCACCTATCTTACCCACAATCATGAATTCCTTCAGTTTGGCGGGTATCTCCAGGTCAAAGAGGCTTACACCGAAGAAGGTTCCCAATATGGCACCGATGACGGACGTAAATATACCCAACGTAATCACCAGGTTCATCATGCCTTTCATGGACTTGGACATCTTCCTTTTCAAAATGAACCCGAGTGCAATCAGTACCAGACCGTAGCCCGCATCTCCCATACAGAAAGCAAAGAAGAGCGAGAAGAATGGCGCAAGTATCGGTGTCGGGTCGAACTCGGCATATTCGGGCATACCGTACATTTTGGTAAGCACTTCGTACATGCGTGTATAGGCGTTGTTTTTCAGCTTGATGGGAGCATTGTCCTCGCGCTTGGCAGCCCTTATCTCATAATAAGTGCCGCTTTCATCGAGAAGTTTCCTCACATCCGCCTCGCAGTCTTCGGGAATCCAGCCTTCCATCAACACTACGGCACCTTCTGCCATATGTTCGCTGTTCAGCTTGACTTTCAGCAGGTCTATCTCTTCCTGGAGCTGTAGGTTGTACTTCTCCAACGTGCAGTAATTCGCTTTGCAGAATTCTTTCAATCCGGCATGTGCCTGCACAAGGGCCTCTTCCGTATCGGCTTTCTTCCGGCTCAGTTCGGAGAGGCTGAGTGAAGGTAGACGGAGCGGTTCCACATCCAGTTCTACCGGTTGGGGAGTGACGGTCACGAAATAAAGATGTCCGCCGTTCTCTTTCACCACGATGGCATTGTAGTCCTCTGCCCACGCTTCGTTATAGTCTTTCTCCGGGCAGGTATAGAACTGCACGAACCAACCAGCATCTTCCAGCTTGCGGATGGCTCTCCAATCGAAATCGCCCCAGACTTCCATCTGCACCACATCCTTGTCGATGGCGGGAATCTGCTGGTTCAAGTCTTGTATCCGCGCCTGCAAGTCCTCGTAGAATTTCACCAGAGCATCGGCCGACAACTCTTTATGCACCTTTTCTTCCGGCTGTTTGTCTGCCAGGGTGTGCATGCTCTGAAGCATATTCTTGTAGAGCGTACGCTTCTGCATGAATTGCTGCAAGGTGTCGTCCATCTCGCCGCACTGCCTTTCCACAACGTGCACCACGCCCAGTTCCCGGATTTGTGCCAGAAATGCTTCGTACTCCTTATGATACACAAGGAACGTGAGCTTCTTCATTTTCGTAATCATGCCTCTGCCTCCTTCCTTTTCTCCTGATGGGATTTCATGATTTTCTGCGATGACTTGGAAAGGTTCTCCTCGTCTTCCATAAACCGCTTGATTTTGCGCAGAGCATCCTGATAACCCGGAATCTGTACTTTCTCAAAAAGATTCACCTTCTGGGTGGTCTTTTTACGCGCATGTTCCAACAAGTTCAACTTGGCAACAGTAAATTCACGCTCGATGGCAGTATGTGCCAGTGACTTAAGCAAATGCAGCCCGTCTGCATACCATTTGGGCGCATTGAACAAGCTGTAAGGGCGTATCTCGAAATCTACATTCTCGAGCAACGGCACCCGTACACCGGCAATCTTCTTTACACCGAGATGAACATCGCTGACCTTTATCAATGAAGCGTCGAACTCATTCCAAAGGGCGAACATGGCTTCGTAAGCTTGGATTTCCTTTTCCAACCTCGCGTCCAACGCGGCAGCGTCTCCCTTGCAGCGCTTCACTTCCATACGCAGGGCACTCTCCTTATTCTTAATAATGGGGAGTGTGCGCACGCGCACCTTCAGTTGCTTTTCGAGTTGCTGAAGCGAGGTTTTGTTATATTGAAACTTAATAGCCATTTTATTTACGATTTAACGATTTACGATTAGACGACTGAAGCTACTCAATTTCTCAATTTACAGATTTACAATTTCAGTAATATCAATCGTAAACCGTAAATCGTCTAATCGTACATTTATTTAGTTTGCTTTCGGCCAGAACTGGTCCACAAGCTCTTTCTTGATATTCACCTCTTCCGGACGGAAATACTTGCCGAACAGACTCCATGCCACATCGAGCATCTCTGTGGTATCGAGGTTGACGTCGATGGCCAGCAGTTGGTTGGAGTAGTCCTTGGCAAAGGCAAGGGTACGTTCGTCGTAGTTCGTCAGGTCGAAACCGTTTTCAAGCTTGGTTTTGGCGTTGGCGGCATCGGCGTACAGACGTACGGCGGCATTCATCACCTGCGGATGGTCCTTACGTGTCTTTTTGCCCGTAACAAGCTGTTTCAGACGGGACAAGGAACGGAACGGGTCAACGATAACCTTACCGATGTCGCTGTCACGACGGAGGAACAACTGGCCTTCCGTGATATAACCCGTATTGTCGGGCACGGCATGCGTAATGTCGCCACCGGACAGAGTCGTCACCGCAATAATCGTGATGGAACCGCCGCTTGGGAACTGCACCGCCTTTTCGTATATCTTCGCCAAGTCCGAATAAAGGGAACCCGGCATGGAGTCCTTCGAAGGAATCTGGTCCATACGGTTGGACACGATGGCGAGCGCATCGGCGTAGGAAGTCATATCCGTCAGCAGCACCAGCACCTTTTCATTATTGTTTACAGCAAAATACTCGGCCGCCGTCAGTGCCATATCCGGAATCAGCAGACGCTCTACCGGAGGATTCTCGGTGGTATTCATAAAGCTGACGATACGGTCGAGCGCACCGGCATTGGAGAATACGTTCTTGAAGTAGAGGTAGTCATCGTTCGTCATACCCATACCGCCAAGGATAATCTTGTCGGTCTCCGCACGCAGAGCCACATTCGCCATCACCTGGTTGAAGGGCTGGTCGGGGTCGGCAAAGAACGGAATCTTCTGTCCGGACACCAGCGTATTGTTCAAGTCGATACCTGCAATACCGGTTGCAATCAGTTCCGAGGGCTGCTTACGGCGCACCGGATTCACGGATGGACCGCCAATTTCCACCTCCTCGCCTTCAATGGCCGGACCACCGTCGATGGGGTCGCCAAAGGCGTTGAAGAAGCGTCCGGCAAGCTGCTCGCTCACTTTGATTGTAGGAGCCTTGCCCAAGAATACTACCTCTGCATTGGTGGGAATACCTTCCGTACCCTCAAACACCTGCAAAGTCACTTCGTCGCCGGCAATCTTCACCACCTGGGCCAGCTTGCCGTTTACGGTCGCCAACTCGTCATACCCCACTCCGGTTGCCTTCAGCGAACACGTAGCTTTCGTAATCTGAGTAATCTTGGTATATATTTTTTGAAATGCTTTTGTTGCCATCTATTTATTTACAATTTAGCAATTTACTATTTACTATTTAAATCTCTGCCATCCTATTCTACTATTTTCCTATCTACAACCTCCGTACACCTGCATCCGCAAGGCAAATAGTAAATTGTAAATAGTCACATAGTACATCCTTAGGCTTTACGTTCCTCAACCAGTTCCTGCAACTGCTTATGGAACTTGTCGTATTCTTCCGACTTAAACTTCGAGTAGTTCATCTGCTTGCAGATGTTAATCATCTTCTTGAAGTAATCCATTACTTCGTTGAAGTTGTCGAACTCAAATTCGGTATGACAGATTTCTATTACCATATTCAGAATCTCCTCCTGACGCTCCATCGGGGTCACGGCATCAATTTCATCAAAGGCATCCTGCTGCAGAATAACGAAGTCAATCAATTCCGATTTCCAGAAAGTCACGTGATACTCTACGGGCACACCGTCGTCACCCAAGATGTTGATTTGCTCGGCAATCTCCTTACCACGCTGCAAACGGGTCTTGATTTCATTCACCTTGCCAATCCACTCACCGTTGATGTGCTTGGTGATATACTCTTCAAATTCAGGGTATTCTATATATTTGGAATACGAGTCAATCGGGTTTACGGCAGGATAACGCTTCTTGTCGGCACGGTCTTGCTCAAGGGCATAGAAGCAGCGTGCCACCTTCTTCGTATTCTCGGTTACCGGCTCCTTCAAGTTACCACCGGCAGGCGATACCGTACCGATGAAAGTAATGGAACCGGACTCGCCGTTGTTCAGCTTCACATAACCCGCACGGCCGTAGAAGTTGGAGATGATGGAGGACAAGTCCATCGGGAAGGCATCGGGACCGGGCAACTCCTCCATACGGTTGGACATCTCGCGCAATGCCTGCGCCCAACGTGAAGTGGAGTCCGCCATCAGCAGTACCTTCAATCCCATGCTTCGGTAGTATTCTGCAATCGTCATAGCCGTGTAGACAGATGCCTCACGGGCAGCCACCGGCATGTTCGAAGTATTGGCAATGATAATCGTACGTTCCATCAGCTTCCGTCCCGTATGCGGGTCAACCAATTCGGGGAATTCTGTAAAGATTTCCACAACCTCGTTGGCACGCTCACCGCAGGCAGCGATGATTACGATGTCCGCTTCCGCTTGTTTTGAAATGGCATGCTGAAGCACCGTTTTTCCAGTACCGAACGGACCGGGGATAAAACCCGTACCACCTTCCACAATCGGGTTTACGGTGTCGATTACACGCACACCGGTTTCCAGCAATTTGAAAGGACGCGGTTTTTCCTTATAGTTGGTCATGGCGCGCTTCACGGGCCATTTCTGTATCATGTTCACCCGGATGTCATTACCTTCGCTATCCGTCAGCACTGCAATGGTATCCTCAATGCTGTAATCACCTTCCTTTGCAATGGATTTCACGGTGCACACACCTTTCTGTTCAAAAGGCACCATGATTTTCAGAGGTTGGAAGTTTTCGTCCACTTGTCCCAGCCAGGCAGCGGCTTCCACTTGGTCGCCCACCTTTGCCAAAGGCACAAAATGCCATTTGCTTCCTTTATCCAGCGGATAGGTATATTGCCCGCGTTTCAAGAAAACACCGTCCATCTTATCGAGGTCGTTTTGCAGACCGTCGTAGTTCTTCGAAAGCATACCGGGCCCCAGTGTTACTTCGAGCATATGTCCGGTAAACTCAGCTTCGGCCCCCACTTTCAGTCCGCGGGTACTCTCAAATACCTGCACGTAGACCTGGGTACCTACTACCTTAATCACCTCCGCCATCAACTTGTCTCCTCCGGTCGAGATATAACAAATCTCATTCTGCGCTACCGGTCCGTCGACGACGAGGGTCACCATGTTGGCTATTACGCCACTAACAGTTCCTTTTGTTGCCATATATTTTTAGTTGTTTATTTTATCTGAATTCTGCGGGTATCTGCACCTCGTCTTTCAAGGCAGCGATAATGCTGCGGAACAGTTGGTTACCCTTCTCTTTATCCAACGAAATCCACCGTTCTATCATCTCCAGCTGTAGCAGGAAGACAAACAGACGTTCCACGGTAAAGTAATCGAAGAATGTGGCCTCCTCCATCCAGTCCCAGCGAAGCTGGTCCAGTTTCTTTTCCCGGTCCACCAGTTCCTCCGTCTCACTGATTTTCACCAGCTGCTCCAGATAATCCACCTCAGTACCCAGACCGAAGTCACGGGCATTGGAAGTACGCAGAGCCTCGCACACTTCCGTATCACCCACAATCAGCGGAGCAATGTCCAGCTTGAACTTACGTGCTGTGAGCGCCACCAATATATTATTGAGAGTGAGGTTGAAGCCAAACCAGGAAGACACAAACTGATTCCTGCATTCCATAGCATAGGCGTAATAGAGCGCTGCCAGGCGGTCTTCATACAAGAAACCGTCCTCGGCAGGCAGGCTGAAGTATTCGGAAATGAACGTAGAGAGATAAGATGGGAATACACTGTCAGAGACTTCGTCGCCATCCTTCAGTTGTGAGATATATTCCGCCAGTTCCTCCGACGAATAGTTTCCGCGCGGGTCGATGGCAGCATCCTTATCCTTCAATAGTTTCAAGACATTCGCATTATCGAATTTCAGATAAAACAAATCTATCAACTTTTTATCATCTTCCGACAAGGCAGGATATAGTTCCGTCTTGAAATCGGCTACTGTATAGCTCAGTTTACTGTCTTCCAGAGTAAGTTCAGGCAAACCGGCTACCAAGTAATAGTATTTACTCATAATCCTGTGGGAGTTTTTAGAACAGCATTTCCACTAATTGCGGACGCAGGAATTCCTTGAAGTAATTCATAAATTCTTCTTCGCCGAAGTTCACCTTGTACGAACCATCGGCAGGCGATACGGAGAACAAGGTTTTGATGCCATTCACTTGCTCAATCTTCACACCCTTGTCCAGCAGGTCTTTCGCCTTCGCTGCGAAATATTTTGTCAAGCCTTCCGCATCGGCAGTAGAGATAACGATTGGTTCGTTCACACTCCATTTGGACGCCAATGCAACGATGAAGGCATTAAGATAATCCTTGTTTGCAGCAAATGCCTTTACATCGGCATTCACAATGTTGTCCGTCACCAACGTAGCGATTTCGGACTTCAGAGCATTCACAGCCTGACCGGCAAACAACTTTAATTCAGATTTTGTATTCTCTGCCAGTTCATCGGCAGACTTATGAGCGGTAGCCACGATAGAATCCGCTTCCTTGTGAGCATCCTCTATAATTCTCTTGGCTTCTTCCTGAGCTTTTGCGATAAGTTTCTGTGCCTCTTCGTTTCCTTTCTCTACGCCTTCGCGGTAGATCTTATCGGTCAGCTCTTGAATCTTGTTTTCCATATTTGCAGGAGTTATTATATGATTTATATTACAATATTAATTGCGTGATTTTTTCCCTTCCTATTAGATTCACGCCAAATTTACAAAAATCCATTTGATATTGAATAGAAAGAAAGGAAGAAAAGTTCTTGCTCTTCCAAAAAAAACTCATTTTACACCAACTTTGTTCTGTAATGATAACAAAAGAATGACAAAAGAAGCAGAAAAATACGTATGCAACAACGCATGACAGGGATTAAGGGGAGCAGTTCCGGAGGTATATAAACGAACAAAGCCTCCGTATCCTTATCAGACACGGAGGCTTCTTCTGAAAACGGCGACTACCTACTCTCCCACTGTTACGCAGTACCATCGGCGTGACCGGGCTTAACTTCTCTGTTCGGAATGGGAAGAGGTGGAACCCCGGTGCTGTAGTCACCTGAATAAGGCAGACATGATGAGAAAAAAGTAAAGTGTCCATACATTGCTGAACGTATATACCTCCATACACGGAAGGCAAAAAGTGGACGGGCAATTAGTAATGCTCGGCTATGACATCGCTGCCTTTACACCTGCATCCTATCAACGTTGTAGTCTACAACGACCCTGAGAAATCTAATCTTGTGGCTGGCTTCGTACTTAGATGCTTTCAGCACTTATCCAATCCCGACTTAGATACCCGGCAATGCACCTGGCGGCACAACCGGTAAACCAGAGGTCAGTCCAACACGGTCCTCTCGTACTAGTGTCAGAGCCACGCAAATTTCATGCGCCCACGATAGATAGAGACCGAACTGTCTCACGACGTTCTGAACCCAGCTCGCGTGCCACTTTAATGGGCGAACAGCCCAACCCTTGGGACCTTCTCCAGCCCCAGGATGTGACGAGCCGACATCGAGGTGCCAAACCCCTCCGTCGATATGAGCTCTTGGGAGGGATCAGCCTGTTATCCCCGGAGTACCTTTTATCCTTTGAGCGATGTCCTTTCCATACAGAAACACCGGATCACTATGCTCTAGTTTCCTACCTGATCGACTTGTAAGTCTCCCAGTCAAGCGCCCTTATGCCATTACACTCTGCCGACGGTTACCAATCGTCGTGAGGGCACCTTTAGAAGCCTCCGTTACACTTTTGGAGGCGACCACCCCAGTCAAACTACCCACCAAACAGTGTCCCCGCAACAACGGGTTAGAACTCAAATAATCAAAGGGCCGTATTTCAACAGCGGCTCCACGGACACTGGCGTGCCCGCTTCGAAGCCTCCGGCCTATCCTACACATCAATTACCCAAATTCAATGTTAAGCTATAGTAAAGGTTCACGGGGTCTTTTCGTCCCATCGCGGGTAATCGGCATCTTCACCGATACTACAATTTCACTGAGCTCACGGTTGAGACAGCGTCCAGATCATTACACCATTCGTGCAGGTCGGAACTTACCCGACAAGGAATTTCGCTACCTTAGGACCGTTATAGTTACGGCCGCCGTTTACTGGGGCTTCAATTCAATGCTTCTCTTGCGATGACATCTCCTCTTAACCTTCCAGCACCGGGCAGGTGTCAGGCTGTATACTTCATCTTTCAATTTTGCACAGCCCTGTGTTTTTGTTAAACAGTTGCCTGGACCTATTCTCTGCGCCTCGCCGTTAAGCGAGGACCCTTTATCCCGAAGTTACAGGGTCAGTTTGCCTAGTTCCTTAACCGTGAATCACTCAAGCGCCTTAGTATATTCAACCCGACTACGTGTGTCCGTTTGCGGTACGGGTACCTGCAGGATTAAGTTTAGCGGATTTTCTTGGAAGTATGATTACACGCACTATTGGATTGTTCTAAGAACGCTCCATACTATCAGGTTCGACTCTTGCTCCGGATTTGCCTGGAACAATCAGCATCTACACCCTTCAACGGACTATTCCGTCAGTCCGCGGCGCTGTCACGACTCCGTCTCCACGTCACTCCCACAGGTAGTACCGGAATATTAACCGGTTCTGCCATCGGCCTCGCCGTTCGGCTGAGCCTTAGGACCCGACTTACCCTGATCCGATTAGCGTTGATCAGGAAACCTTAGTCTTTCGGCGAGGGGGTTTCCCACCCCCTTTATCGTTACTTATACCTACATTTGCTTTTCCACACGCTCCAGCAAAGCTCGCGCTTCACCTTCGACGCCGAGTGGAATGCTCCCCTACCGATGATTTCTCATCCCAAAGCTTCGGTAGAATACTTATGCCCGATTATTATCCACGCCAAACTCCTCGACTAGTGAGCTGTTACGCACTCTTTAAATGAATGGCTGCTTCCAAGCCAACATCCTAGCTGTCTTAGCAATCTGACTTCGTTAGTTCAACTTAGTATTCATTTCGGGACCTTAGCTGTTGGTCCGGATTGTTCTCCTTTAGGACATGGACCTTAGCACCCATGCCCTCACTCCTGACATAGAACTGACACGCATTCGGAGTTTGTCAAGACTTGATAGGCGGTGAAGCCCTCGCATCTTATCAGTCGCTCTACCTCATGCCAGTATAAGTCAAGGCTGCACCTAAATGCATTTCGGGGAGTACGAGCTATCTCCAAGTTTGATTAGCCTTTCACCCCCACCCTCAGGTCATCCAGAAGCTTTTCAACGCTTATTGGTTCGGTCCTCCAGATGGTGTTACCCATCCTTCAACCTGCCCAAGGGTAGATCACTTGGTTTCGCGTCTACTCCTTCCGACTATACGCCCTGTTCAGACTCGCTTTCGCTTCGGCTGCAGATCTGAAATCCTTAACCTCGCCGGAAAAAGTAACTCGTAGGTTCATTATGCAAAAGGCACGCCGTCACACCAGAAGGTGCTCCGACCGCTTGTAGGCACATGGTTTCAGGAACTATTTCACTCTTCTGTTCGAAGTGCTTTTCACCTTTCCTTCACAGTACTGGTTCACTATCGGTCTCTCGGGAGTATTTAGCCTTACCGGATGGTCCCGGCAGATTCACGCAGAATTCCTCGTGCTCCGCGCTACTCAGGATACCACTAGGCTTCGCTTGGCTTCGCATACGCAGCTCTCATGCTCTATGGCTGTACTTTCCAGAACATTCTGCTCACCAACTTTCTTGCCACGGCGTGGTCCTACAACCCCACCCATGCCGTAACATGGATGGTTTGGGCTATTCCCCGTTCGCTCGCCACTACTGGGGGAATCATTGTTTATTTTCTTTTCCTGCAGGTACTAAGATGTTTCAGTTCCCTGCGTTAGCCTCCTGCAATGCAGGATGATACTTCTTCAAAGTACCGGGTTGTCCCATTCGGAAATCCGCGGATCAAAGGTCATTTGCACCTACCCGCAGCTTATCGCAGCTTATCACGTCCTTCATCGCCTCCGAGAGCCAAGGCATCCGCCATGTGCCCTTACTTACTTTTTGTCTTACCGATCACGTATGGTCGATATATACTTTCAGCTTTTAACTTTACTTTTTTTTGGTCACATCATGTCAAAGAACGGTGTTTCAATTATAAAACAATAATCAAAACGGAGTGGAGAATAACGGATTCGAACCGTTGACCCCCTGCGTGCAAAGCAGGTGCTCTAGCCAGCTGAGCTAATCCCCCTTCTTATAAGTGGAAAACGGAAAGTGGAAAGTGGAAAATCCGGAGAGTTCCCGATTTTCATTTCTCAATTTTCAGTTTTCAACTTTGAAGTAGTCCCAGGCAGAGTTGAACTGCCGACCTCTACATTATCAGTGTAGCGCTCTAACCAACTGAGCTATAGGACTGTCAGTCAAACCCTCGCCTTACGGCTCGGCTTCTACTTTTCTCGTATATTTTAATAAACAAGTACGCGCAGTACAAGAGGTTCTTATGGAAGCATAACTTCAAGAACCAACGATCGAGTCGAGACGTCACTCCAGAAAGGAGGTGTTCCAGCCGCACCTTCCGGTACGGCTACCTTGTTACGACTTAGCCCCAATCACCAGTTTTACCCTAGGGCGCTCCTTGCGGTTACGCACTTCAGGTACCCCCGGCTTTCATGGCTTGACGGGCGGTGTGTACAAGGCCCGGGAACGTATTCACCGCGCCGTGGCTGATGCGCGATTACTAGCGAATCCAGCTTCATGGAGTCGGGTTGCAGACTCCAATCCGAACTGAGAGAGGCTTTAGGGATTAGCATCACGTCGCCGTGTAGCTGCCTTCTGTACCCCCCATTGTAACACGTGTGTAGCCCCGGACGTAAGGGCCGTGCTGATTTGACGTCATCCCCACCTTCCTCACATCTTACGACGGCAGTCTCGACAGAGTCCCCAGCATAACCTGATGGTAACTATCGATAAGGGTTGCGCTCGTTATGGCACTTAAGCCGACACCTCACGGCACGAGCTGACGACAACCATGCAGCACCTTCACAACTGCCTTGCGGCTGACATGTCTCCACATCATTCAGTTGCAATTCAAGCCCGGGTAAGGTTCCTCGCGTATCATCGAATTAAACCACATGTTCCTCCGCTTGTGCGGGCCCCCGTCAATTCCTTTGAGTTTCACCGTTGCCGGCGTACTCCCCAGGTGGAATACTTAACGCTTTCGCTTGGCCGCTTACTGTATATCGCAAACAGCGAGTATTCATCGTTTACTGTGTGGACTACCAGGGTATCTAATCCTGTTTGATACCCACACTTTCGAGCATCAGCGTCAGTTACAGTCCAGCAAGCTGCCTTCGCAATCGGAGTTCTTCGTGATATCTAAGCATTTCACCGCTACACCACGAATTCCGCCTGCCTCTACTGTACTCAAGACACCCAGTATCAACTGCAATTTTACGGTTGAGCCGCAAACTTTCACAACTGACTTAAGCGTCCGCCTACGCTCCCTTTAAACCCAATAAATCCGGATAACGCTCGGATCCTCCGTATTACCGCGGCTGCTGGCACGGAGTTAGCCGATCCTTATTCATACGGTACATACAAAAAGGCACACGTGCCTCACTTTATTCCCGTATAAAAGAAGTTTACAACCCATAGGGCAGTCATCCTTCACGCTACTTGGCTGGTTCAGACTCTCGTCCATTGACCAATATTCCTCACTGCTGCCTCCCGTAGGAGTTTGGACCGTGTCTCAGTTCCAATGTGGGGGACCTTCCTCTCAGAACCCCTATCCATCGAAGGCTTGGTGGGCCGTTACCCCGCCAACAACCTAATGGAACGCATCCCCATCGATGACCGAAATTCTTTAATAGTTCCACCATGCGGAAGAACTATGCCATCGGGTATTAATCTTTCTTTCGAAAGGCTATCCCCGAGTCATCGGCAGGTTGGATACGTGTTACTCACCCGTGCGCCGGTCGCCATCAAACTTAGCAAGCTAAGTTCATGCTGCCCCTCGACTTGCATGTGTTAAGCCTGTAGCTAGCGTTCATCCTGAGCCAGGATCAAACTCTTCATTGTAAAAGTATCTTGACTGCGCAAATTAAAAATTAAAGTGCGACAGCTTAATTATCTGTTCAGGACGCTCGAATTCAAAAGTTTATCTTTACCTATCTATATAGAATAAGTATTGACGGTTCTTTTGTTTTACCCAGGTACGACGCGCCTTAATTATTAGTTTCCAATTATTAATTTGCGAAGCACCTGCTCTTGTACTACTTGTATTGTTTATGTAAATCTGTTCAAAGATCGCTCGTTTCACGATTGCTGTTCTTTTCAGAAAGCGGATGCAAAGGTAAGAACTTTAAAGCATATCTTCCAAATATTTTCGGAAGTTTTTTTTTCATTTTTTTCTTTTTCCTGTATTTTCAAATCCTTTAAACAAGGATAAGAAAAGCAAAACAAGAAAAGTTCTTTTTCTTTGCGAGTCGGACTGCAAAGATAAGGAGAATTATTAATAAGTTCCAAATGTTTTTCGAAAAATATTTTTATCTCTTTTTATTTCTCTGTGTCACCTTCCACACTTCTGTTTCAGTATTTCAATCTTACCACTTTCCTTCTCTTGGAAAGCGGGTGCAAAGGTATAGGATTTAACAATACAAGCCAAACATATCTATCATTTTTTTTAATAAAAATGAAACTTTTTTGTAACTTACTGATTCATAAATGCATTTCGCATGAACAATTTTGAAGAAAGGAAAAAGAGAGAAAATAACTATACATTATATATATACGTGCGCGCGAAGAGCACGAAGAAAGAGAATAAAAACATTTTATAAGCATGCCGGATTGGGTGGTGGCGGTTCTGTCAGTATAGTCGCCGCATCAAAGCAGGGACATTGTTTCACCCACTCTTCCGGCTCTATCTCCCCGTTATGGTTCAGGTCGGGGCTCAGGTCGCGGTGACCGCAAAGCCGGGAACCGGGATAATCCTTCAGCAGCAGCAACACAAGCACATGCAGGGAGTGCTTTTGGAAAAGGGTGCGTGTATCGGCAGGGCGACCGCACTCGTCAAGACCGCCTTCGTAACAGACACCGATGCTACCTGCATTCCAACCCCGGACATGGGCACCAGGCAGGGACAAGGGACGCAGGGACTTGATGTCACCGTTCTTGCGGATATAAAAATGATAACCTGCGCCGGAGAAGCCCCGGCGCAGGTGGTCTGTCGTCAAGTCGTGCTCCGTATAGCAGCGGTCGCAGCGGGTGGCGGAACAATGGACGACGATAAGATTGATGAATCTCATGAGAATTAAAAATTAGAAATTAAAAATTAAAAGTGAAGGAAACCCGCTACACTGTCATGGCATGGGCGCTCAGGGCACCAATAAGCGCGGAGGCTACAGCGATTATCACTTTCAGAATCTTATCCCAAACAGATGATTTTGTACTCATAAAATTAAGGATTAATAGTTAAGAATTAATGGTTAAGGATTAGTGATTAAGGATTAGTGATTAAGGATTAGTGATTAAGGATTAAGGGCTAATGATTAATGGTTAATCATTAGGGATTGATTAGCGATAAGCGATTTGCTTGTGTTCATTAACCATTAATCACTAACCCTTAATCATTCCTTCTTTATCCCAGCGGATTTTCGCCCTGGTCGCCGTCGTCGCCGGAGCCGCCTCCGGAACCACCGCCTTGATTGCCGCCGCCGGAGCCGCCCTCCTCGGGCTTGTCGAGCACAAAGCCCACATTCGCCGGGCTGCGGGTCACGGCGGTACTGCCGTTCACCAGCTTCAGCTCCTTGTCGGGGATAAAGCGGATATTCACCTTCGAGATATTGCGCACCGTACATTTGTCCGAGGCCTCCATGCCGGGACAGCGGAACGTCATGTGGAAAGTGCCCAGCTGGTTCAGCTTCACCTTGTCGCCATTGGCAAGGTTGCCTTGAATCTCCTCCACCAGGGCTTCGATGACGTGCTTCACGTCGCCCTTCGTCATGGCACAGTTTTTCTGAATGGAGGCGGCAAGGACATCGATGTCCACGGTGCCGCAGGTCTTGGGTTTCTGACGGAGATAGTACAACATGGGCGAAGCCGGGTTGCTCACGATTTTACGGCGCTGGAAGCGCTCTACAATTACATCCATAAATTTAAAAAGTTAAGGTTTAAGTTAAGAAAAATGAGTTATAAGAGAGAAGTGGGTAAGGGAAGGGATAGGGCGCCCGAATCAATGATTATTCCTTTTCTTAAGCACATTACAAAGATACAACATTAAGAAGCGGAAGTCAAGTGTTTTGCCATTTTTTTTACTACAAAAAACACGGAGACACAGAGTTTTTCAAGCAATAAGAAAAATCTCCGTGTCTTTGTGTCTCTGTATTCTATAAATTTCCATCCATCACTTTGCATTCCTCGTCAGCCACTCCAATGGTGGTATGTAGTCCACCAGTTTTGTCATGCTTTGGTTATGATGGAAATAGACTTCACCGGTTTTGCCATTACGGTGCTTGGCTATGATGACGATACCCAGGCCATCGGTGGGATAAGTACTCTTCTTATCGACGGTCTTGCCGTAGAGGGCAGGGCGGCAAAGCAGCATTACCATATCCGCATCCTGCTCTATGGCGCCGCTCTCGCGCAGGTTGCTCAGGGTGGGGCGATGGTCTATGCTACCGTCGCTCGCCCGGTTCAGCTGACTCAGCAGCAGTACGGGGATATCCAGCTCCTTGGCCAGCAGCTTTGCCTTGCGGCTTGCCTGCGCCACTTCCTGCTCGCGGTTGCGGTTTTTCTGGTCACTCCTCATGTCACATAGTTGCAGATAGTCCACAATCACCATGTCACAGCGATTCTTGCTCTTCAGCAGGCGGGCGGAAGAACGCACGCGGTCCATGCTCGTCATCGGATGGTCGTCTATCAGTATGGGCAACCGCGACAACTCGGCAGACGCCTCATGCACCTGCCTCACCTCGCCGGGTGTGAGCTGGCCGCTACGCAGGTGTTGCGGGTCTACCCCCTCCGTAGCTGCAAGCAGCCAGCGGTCTCCCAGGCGCTCGCCTTGCATTTCGAGGCTGAAGACCACCACATGACGCCCCGCCATGGCAGCGGCACGGGCCAGGTGGAGGGCAAAGGCCGTCTTCCCCACCGACGGACGGGCAGCAAGGATGTTCAAGTCGCCGCGCTGCCAGCCCGCCGTAACGTGGTCCAGAGCGTCAAAACCCGTAGGGATACCCGTAATGCCGTTGCATCCGTGCTCCATACGCTGCTCCACCTCGGCCAGCGTGTCGTCCATCAGCCGGTCTATGGAGCGAAGGTGGTCGGCTACGCCGCTCTCGTCCTCCAGCCCCTCCAGCAGTCGATGGGCTTCCACCAGGATGTCGTCAATATCCATCGACTCGTCGGCACTGAACGCCAGCAGTTGCTGGAATCCCGTACGCATGATACGCCGCGTGTGCAATTGCCTAAGGATGAGCGCATGATACTCCAGATGAGCACTGGAGCTGACCTTCGAGCTGATGCGTAACAGTTCGTAAGGCCCGCCCACGGCATCGAGTTTGCCACGGGCTGCCAGTTCGTTCTTCAGCGTGATGGTATCTATGGACTTTGCGCTGCGATACATCGATTGCAGGGCGGCAAAAATTTCCAGATTCTTCTCCTCGTAGAACATCTCGGGACGAAGTTTGTCCACCACCAGAGGCATGGCAGCGCGCTCTATCATGCAGGCACCGATGACAGCTTCTTCGAGGTCACTGTCGTGGGAAAAAGTAGTTTCAGTCATCATATTCATTTTCAAAAGATTTGTCCGCCAGATAGGTGGCGGCTTGTTTACAATATTTTTGGTTGTTCAGATGGTCGTAATATTCGTCGATGTTGTCCAGTGCCCGCTGTTTCTCGCCTGCCGTCAATTTTTTCCATTCGCGACGGGCCCGGCCGATGTTTACCTTGGGATGCTCGGTGATGTCATGAAACTTTTCCCAGAAGATGCAGAAGTCCTCTCCCACCCCAGCCACCGGCGCTGCCTTCTTCTTCCGCGGGGCTGCTTTAGGACGGGCATTGCCAGTAAGGAAATCATAATCGGGGATACGGATGTGCATCACGTAGGGGTTGGCCACCCGCTCCACGATGCCGGCGTCGAACATCTTGTTGAAGAAGTAGCGCGTACGGTTGCGGGGCCACCCCAATATCTCCATCCAGCGGGCCAGGGAAAGTACGGACTCGCCACGTACACAGTCGAAAAGGTGTCCCCTGACGTTGCAGGTCACCGTGCTGTAGTTGACGTGTGTCAGCACAAAGACAAAGGCTTCGAAGGCATCGGCGGCTTTCTCTCCGGTTTTCATATTCATTTGTTCCTCAAACAAGGCTTTGGGGAAGAGGAGATAGCCTTTCTTCAGCATCTCCGTTGTCATGGGTCTCATTTCTTTTTCCATTTTTGTCTATTCTTAATTCGATAATGCGACAAAGGTAAGGGACCAGCCAGGGGGATACAAATAAGCAGTTAGAATCGGCTAAAAATTAATGAAATACATAAGGTGGCGAGAGAGGGGTTCACCTCATCCTCCACCACCCTATATAATAATATACTAAAATAATCAGAATGTATTAGAAATACATTCTCTATTTCGCATATTTTTTAGAGACCAGAAGATACGGATTTTTCACGGTCATATCCTTCACGTGGTCGGGCATCCCCCAGTAACTCAGGAGGATGCCTATCTGTACGGGGGTGAGGTGGGCAGTCCTGGCGGTATAGCCCTGGTCCGTCAGGTCCTTCAGCAGGCAAGCGTGTTCCGCAATGGAACGGCGCAGGGCCTTTACAGCCGAGCAGGCATACGCGTAGTTTGGGTAATAGGCCACTGCCACATCTGCAATGCGATGGCATCCCTCGAGCAGCCATTCAAAACTTTGTTCTTTTATCATTTTGCATATATTTATTAATAAAACATGTTGCAAAGTTAGAATGGGAGGGAAAACTGGGAAAGTTCGAGTGGCAATAAGAAAACTTGCTCAAGAAAAATGAATGTGTCAAAACGGTTGATGACACACCCTCACTGTCTTATTGATAAAAGCAACACTTTCATACTATAATAGTAAAGCACACATTTTGTGTATTTCATGCAACTTATCGGTCAGCGATTTTTCTTTAAGAGAGACAGCCATATTATATCTCGCCTGCCTATTAACGAGAAGTTCCGCACTAATCCCTAAGGCTGCTTCTACCATAAGAGCGAAGTCACTGGTTACATCTCCCTCTCCCTCTTGAAGTACCCCAGCACCGTGGCCGGTGTAAGACAGCAGCGTTCCACGCTTTTCAGGCGGCTCTGAAAAGTATATCGGGAGCATAGCACAAGGCAGAACCAAGTATAGTTCAAGCTACGGTGCAAGCGGTGCTGAAGGTGGTCGAAAAAACGGGAAACACGGGCAAAGAAGCTAGCGATACGCTCGCGGGGGACAAAACGGGAAGGCTGTGCGGCAGCATTGCGGGAGCGCTTGGCGGTACGTTCCATCTGTGCAAGGGTATACTCCAGTTGCTCGATGTCATTGCGGGTGTTCTCCATGGTTTGTTCCAATTTCTCGCGTCGTACCTGCTGCTTGGCATATCGTTCTTTTCTGTCAGCGATTCGATTTTTGAGGTCTTCTGCGGTGAGGTTTATTCCTTTGTTCTGGATTGATTTCATTATAAATGTATGTTTTATAGTTGTTTGTCTGTATATAAGTTCACGAAAACACATCATCCGTCTGCACCGAATGCATAATGCATAAAAGGCAAACGGATGATATATCAGGAGCAAATGTACGATGAATATTGCAGATAAAGTTCTTAATGACCATTAAGTCTTGTTATAAAACATGATATTATCTACTGCAAATTTGGAGATTATAAGAAAACACGTACCTTTGCAATGTGTTTTTCATAGTATTAGATTTAAGGTTAACAAAAGATTGGCTGTCTGGGATAGATAGCCTTTTTTTTATGCCCGCACCATTCGATTCATCCAATTAGTATCAATTCACTTTATACAACTTTTTAACCCACCAAAAGTGTTTTTAAACCCCAAAAGTTGTAGATTATAAATACTATGTTTATATTTGCAACATGAAAAAAGCGCTCGAGAAAATGTAGTATCTACAACTCGTCTGTGAAGTGGGTGGCGGTTGTGATATAGACAGCGTTCATAAGACAAACAAGCAAGCAATCTACAACAATAAAAATATGAAAGTTAGACTTATGACGAAAGTTAGTGCTGCAACCCTCATTTCAGCAATTGCCTGCAGCATATTCACGGGATGTACCGAAAAAGACCTATACAATCCCGAACGTGGAAAAACAGAACTAAAGCCGGAGAGCGAATACTTTGACTTTGCAACAACAGCCCAGGTAGCTTTTGACGTGAATTATGGAAAAATCGCAGGAGGCGCATTAATAGAGGTGTTTACAGAAGACCCCATCACCTATCAGACAAACAACCTCTACTCCATCAACGGCGAAGCGGTTTTTAAAATCTTTGCAGATGCAGACGGACGCTTCACCGGCAACGTAGAACTGCCCAAAGCGACAGAAAAGGTATATATCATCTCACAAAGTTGGGGAGCCCCCATGTGTGTGGAAGCGGATGTGGAAAACGGCAAAGTGGTGGTAGATATGACCGAGGACAATGCCAACACTCGCTCAGCTGCCATGACACGTGCAAAATCCAACCTGACTATCGACCTAAAGGATAGGAAGGAACGGGTATACTCCATCGTTGGATGGGGACAATCTCACGGTGAGATTATTGATAATAATGACATTGTAACTACGGGAAATTTCAATGACGGAACTTTAAAGCAGTTACAACACACACTGTGGAAAGGTTATGACAGCAAACCCAGCAATCTGGACAACAGAGCTTTGGTGAGCGATACAAAGCATGTGAACACCACCATTGCCCAAGCATATATCAACAACCAGGGACAACACGTAACGATTACCGATGCAGAACTGTATCTGACCTTCCTGACCGAACGTGCCGGTTACCTGACTTCCATCGGCTATTATTACTACAAGACCAATGAAATTCCCAACAGCCCTGACAAGGTAGACAAATTCATTATCATTCCCAATGCATCCATTGCAGGAGACGACCCGTATACCGGATGGTCTGGAAGTGGTAACAAATATTCCCGATATGACGCTCCCATACAGAAGAATACAAAAATACAACTTCTGTATCAGGACGAAAACGGTAATGTCTCCACCAAATTCCCGGCAGGATATACCATAGGATATTTCATCATCCCCAATGGATATACCCCCAATAAAGGTATCGACTACTCTATAAATTATATATATTCCAATAAAGAATGGAACAAGATATATGCAGGCCAACAAGCTCGCTTTATCTCCCTCTCCACCAGCAACGGCACGGTAGTCTACGGAGTAGAAGATGGCGATGATACCAGCTACGAAGACATACTGTTCTGTATCGATGCCAACCCCAATGAAGCCATTCAAGACCCGGACCGTCCGGTCATAGACCCGGAAGAGCCTACGGTGACGAGCTCCGAAACAACCTACCGCACGTATGCCTACGAAGACATCTGGCCCAATGGCGGTGACTATGACTTGAACGACGTGATTATCGAACACAAACGGGCCATTTCATTCAACAGCAACAATTATGTGCTGAAGGTGGAAGACACCTTTGTACCCGTACAGCAAAGTGGTGCCGCCACATACTCCAACGCATTTGCCGTGCAATATGTGGCCAGCCAGCGAGGCAGCATAGAACTGCCTGCCGGAGCAGTCGATGAAACAGAGACCTCTTCTGTCATCCTATTCCCCGATGCAAAGTCTGTGCAGGGCAACGAATTTACCGTAACCCGTACATTTGCAGACAACACATTGCCTAAGAAGAATCTGGAGAGCGACTTGAACCCGTTCATCATTGCCCAGTATACAGCCGGAGCCGACAACCGGACAGAAGTGCATCTGCCCAAGAAGAAAGCGACCGGTAAAGCCAACGCAGAGCAAATCGGAGCCGAAGACGATGCCTACTACATCAACAAGGACGGCAAATATCCATTCGCCATCATGCTGCCGGCCACAACCGGCACGGAAGGCCCCATCCGGTTCACTCCGGCAAAGGAAACCGTACGCATCGACCTGGAGTATCCCGATTTCGCCAAATGGGTAGAGTCCAATGGTGCCACCAATAATGACTGGTATCTCTACTACCAGTCGTCCAAAGAGTGAAATCCTACGACATTGCTTAAAGAAGAGCCGCGCAATAGTTGCATTTGCGCGGCTTTTTCATGCATGACCATTACCGTTATGAAATTATTTTTTCTACATTTGCATCCGCTAAAAGGAAACAAAACCGCATCAGGCTGAAAAAAACATGAGGAATACATCACCCGCCGCACCTACCATCCGCTTCCGCCGCTGGAGCAGAAAAGCCTACGCTGCATTTGCCAGCATAGGACGGTGTGTCACCATCGGTTGCCTGCGCAAAAGCGTGGCAGACAGCTCTCTGTCCAAACAGAAGACTGCGGGAACCGCCGGACATGCCGGATGCGGGGAAGAGAGTACCTGGAAAGGAGAAACGGAAGGAAGGGAAACCGACACCGGCATTCCGCTGGGTAGCAGCAGCGTCCTGACAAGTATCCTCACGGAGCCGGGAACGAACCGGCACATTCTTTTTGAAACACAATTCATCCGCCCCTGCGGGAATACGGGCGGACAAGACACATATAGCCTGAAACAAAAGAGAACAAGAGGTACGGATTACCGGAAGCCATGCAGCAGAATGACGAGCTGCACCGCCCCGGCAATCCGTACCTCTGTCTTTATCCATGAACATAACCCAAGAAAGATATGACCCTACAGAAATTAAAGGAACAAGTGCTGCGCGGCAGCCACATCAGTAAGGAAGAAGCCGAATGGCTGGCTGTGCAACCCGACAAGGAAGCGCTATACGAAGCTGCCCACGAGATAACCCGGGCCCGAGCCTCGGAGGAGTTCGACATGTGCTCCATCATTAATGCCAAGTCCGGACGATGCCCGGAAAACTGCAAGTGGTGTGCACAGTCGTCGCACTACAAAACCCAGGCAGACGTGTACGACCTGGTGGACAAAGAAGAATGCCTGCGGCATGCCCTGCATAATGAAGCCCAGGGCGTGGCACGTTTCTCGCTGGTGACCAGTGGACGGAAGCCCTCCTCCAGAAACATGGAGAAACTGTGCGAAGCCGCCCGGCACATGCGCCGGCACTCGTCCATCCAGTTGTGCGCATCACTGGGACTGCTCAACGAAGACGAAATGCGGGCACTGCACGACGCAGGCATCACCCGCTATCACTGCAACCTGGAGACAGCCCCCTCCTACTTTCCCCAACTGTGCAGCACGCACACGCAGGAAGAGAAGCTGCGCACCCTGCAAGCCGCCCGCAACGTAGGCATGGACATCTGCAGCGGCGGCATCATCGGCATGGGCGAGAGCATGGAGCAACGCATCGAATTCGCCTTCACACTGCGCGAGCTGGAAGTACAGTCCATCCCCATCAACCTCCTGAGCCCCATCCCCGGCACACCGCTGGAACGGCAGGCACCACTCAGCGAGGAGGAAATACTGACCACCATCGCCCTCTTCCGCTTCATCAACCCGACAGCTTTCCTCCGCTTTGCCGGAGGACGCTCGCAACTGAGCAAGGAGGCCGTGAAGCAAGCGCTGCACATCGGCATCAACTCCGCCATCGTGGGCGACCTGCTGACAACGCTCGGCTCGAAAGTGTCGGAAGACAAGGTACTGATAGAAGATGCCGGATACCGGTTCTGCGGCTCGCAGTTCGACAGAGAGCACCTATGGCACCCCTATACCTCCACAACCAACCCGCTACCGGTGTACAAGGTGAAGCATGCCGAAGGCGCCACCATCACCCTGGAAAGCGGAGAAACACTCGTAGAGGGAATGTCGTCGTGGTGGTGCGCCGTCCACGGGTACAACCACCCTACACTGAACCGGGCGGCAGAGGAACAGCTGGGCAAGATGTCGCATGTGATGTTCGGAGGGCTGACACACGACCCTGCCATTGAACTGGGCCAGTTGCTGCTACCGCTTGTCCCGCCGTCCATGCAGAAGATATTCTATGCCGACTCGGGCTCGGTGGCAGTAGAGGTGGCCTTGAAAATGGCCGTGCAGTACTGGTATGGCAAGGGAAAGGCGAAGAAGAACAATTTTGTGACTATCCGTTCGGGCTATCACGGGGATACATGGAATGCCATGTCTGTCTGCGACCCGGTGACGGGCATGCATTCGCTGTTCGGGGCATCATTGCCGGTGCGCTATTTCGTGCCGCAGCCGCGCTCGCGCTTCCACGGCGAATGGGATGAACGGGATACGGTGGAACTGCGGAAACTGGTAGAGGAGCATCACGAGGAACTGGCAGCGCTTATCCTCGAACCTGTGGTGCAGGGCGCTGGCGGCATGTGGTTCTACCACCCCCAGTACCTGCGCGAAGCGGCACAGATATGCAAGGAACATGGCCTGCTGCTGATATTCGATGAGATAGCCACGGGCTTCGGACGGACGGGAAAACTCTTTGCCTGGGAGCATGCGGGTGTAGAACCGGACATCATGTGCATAGGAAAGGCCATAACGGGCGGATACATGACGCTGTCTGCCGTACTGACGACGAATGAAGTGGCGGATACCATCTCCAACCATACGCCGGAGGTGTTTATGCACGGACCCACCTTTATGGGAAACCCACTGGCATGCGCCGTAGCGTGCGCTTCGGTGAAGCTGCTGACCTCGCCCGAATACGACTGGCAAGGCAAGGTGACTCGCATCAGCCGGCAACTGCAAGAAGAGCTTGAACCGGCACGCCGATTACCGCAAGTGACGGATGTACGTGTGCTGGGAGCCATCGGGGTGATTGAGACAAAAGAACCCGTAGACATGGCGTGGATGCAAAAACGCTTCGTTGAGGAGGGAATCTGGGTACGCCCGTTCGGAAGATTGGTATACCTGATGCCTCCGTTCATTATAGAGCCGGAACAGCTGAGGAAGCTGACGGGGGGATTGATGAAAATTATAAGAATGTGCTAATATGCTAATGTGCCAATTGGCTGCGCAATGTTTACGCTGCGCTATCACGCCGCAGGTCATTGGCATATTAGCACATTGGCACATTAGCACATTAAAACCACATTGGCACATTTTAAAAGAATTATGAATGCAATAGAATATATGCAGCAAGAGCTGCAAACATTGAAAGAACACAGCAACCTGCGCCGCCTGCCGCAACTGACACACGAGGGACGCACGGTTATAGCCGATGGCCGGCATATGCTGAACCTTTCGTCCAACGACTACCTGGGCCTGGCTGCCGACCGCCAGCTAAAGGAAGAATTCCTGCAGACACTGACACCGGACACCTTCCTGCCGACTTCCTCCTCCTCCCGCCTGCTGACGGGGAACTTCGGGATTTACGAAGAACTGGAGACGGAACTCGCCACACTTTTCGGCACAGAGACAGCACTGGTGCTCAATAGCGGCTATCATGCCAATATGGGGATTCTGCCCGCCGTGAGCGATGCACAAACCCTAATACTGGCAGACAAGCTGGTGCATGCCAGCATCATCGACGGCATCCGCCTATCCACCGCACGCTGCATCCGCTTCCGCCACAACGACCTGGTGCAACTGGAACGCCTGCTGGAACAACACCATGCAACATTCCGGCAATTGATTATCGTCACAGAAAGCATCTTCAGCATGGACGGTGACCAAGCCGACCTCACGGCATTGGTGCGTTTGAAAAAAAGATACTCCAACGTACTGCTCTATGTGGACGAAGCCCATGCATTCGGCGTAAGGGGACTGCGCGGCCTGGGCTGCGCCGAAGAAACCGGATGCATCCGGGATATAGATTTCCTCGTGGGCACCTTCGGCAAGGCAGCGGCATCTGCCGGCGCATACATCGCCTGTTGCCGGACGATACGCGAGTATCTCGTCAACCGGATGCGAACCCTCATCTTCACCACGGCATTGCCTCCGACAAGTATTGCCTGGACACTGTTTATCGTGCGGAAACTTGCCGGAATGCAGGACCGCCGCGAGCATCTGGCAAGAATCAGCCGGACGCTGCGCGAAGCATTACAAGCCAAGGGGTACGGATGCCCTAGCGCAAGCCATATCGTCCCCTTGATTATCGGCCCCAGTGCCGACACTGTGCTGTGCGCAGAGTTGCTGCAGAGGCATGGGTTCTATGCACTGCCGGTACGCCCGCCCACAGTGCCCGAAAGGACATCACGCATCCGCTTTTCGCTGACGGCAGACATACGGGAAGATGAGATTGGAGAACTGATACCCCTTATTCCCCTAAAGGAAGAGAGGAATACTAACGCTATACGATTCTAAAAACAGATGAAACAAAGTTACATTATACACGAGCATCATCCCCGGCTATTGCTGTTCTTTGCCGGCTGGGGAGCCGATGAGACGCCTTTCAAAATGTATCGTCCGGCAGCCAGCGACTTCATGGTGTGCTATGACTACCGCACACTGGATTTTGACGCCTCCGGACTGGAAGAATACCGCGAAATCAACCTCATCGGCTGGTCTATGGGGGTATGGGCGGCTTCGCAGACCGTGCCACAGCTCTCATCGCCAGGTACGTCCGGCGAAGGTATCCATATGGCAAACAGCATCGCCATCAACGGAACGCCCTACCCCATAGACCAGCATATGGGCATTCCACCCGCCATCTACCACGGGACATTGGACGGACTGACTGGGGCTTCACTGCACAAATTCCTCCGCCGCATGTGCGCCAACGGAGCAGCCTTCAAAGCTTTCCTGGAAATCACCCCCCGCCGTCCGCTGGAAGAGTTGAGAGATGAGTTGACGGAGATTGAGAAGATGTACCACACACTGCCTGCTGCCACCTTCCATTGGCAGCAGGCAGTAACGGGAGGCAACGACCGCATCATTCCACCAGCCAACCAGCTGCAAGCCTGGGAAATACTCGGCACCCCCGTACTGCAAACGGAGGATGCCCACTACCAGGAAGAGTTATTCAGACATTACCTGCAAGACCTATGGACAAGCCACTGAACCCGATGGACAAACAACTGATAGCCGCCCGCTTTGCCAAAGCCCGGAATACCTATACCCGGGAGGCCCGCGTGCAGCAACAAGTCGCCGAGAAGATGATGCAGCTCATAAAGGAACCATACACACGTTTCCGCCGTGTCGTAGAGTTTGGCTGCGGAACGGGAAGCTACTCACGTATCCTCCTCCACACCTTGCAACCGGAAGCTCTGCTGCTGAACGACTTGTGCCGGGAAATGGAGGAGTGCGTCAAGGAACTTTGCGACGGCACTACCGTGCAGTTCGTCCCCGGTGATGCCGAAGCCATCGACTTCCCCGGAGAAACCGACCTGATAACCTCGTGCTCCACCCTGCAATGGTTCAACGACCCAGGTGCTTTCTTCACCCGCTGCCACCAAGCACTGGTGGCAGACGGCCTGCTTGCCTTCAGCACCTTCGGCGCCACAAACATGCACGAAATACGCCAACTGACTGGGCACGGGCTGGACTATCTCTCCGTTGAGGAGCTGCAAGCCCTGCTGTCTCCCGGTTTCGATATTCTTCATGCCGAAGAAGAGGTGATATCCTTGCCCTTCCCCACTCCCCAGGCAGTGCTGAAGCATCTGAAGCAAACCGGAGTCACGGGTACGGAAAAAAGGATGTGGACGCGTAGTCGCCTGCAATCCTTCTGCAAAGAATACACAACCCGGTTCAGTGATGCCGCAGGCAACGTAAGCCTGACCTATCACCCTATTTATATCATCGCACGAAAAAAAACAAAATAATGGAAACAAAAAACATCTACTTCATCAGCGGCATTGATACAGATGCCGGAAAAAGCTATTGCACCGCCTGGTACGCCCGTGAGCTTATGCAACGCGGCCTGCGCGTCATCACCCAAAAGTTCATCCAGACCGGCAACACCGGTCATTCCGAGGACATCGACCTGCACCGCCGCCTCACCGGAACCGGCTACCTGCCGGAAGACAAAGAGGGGCTGACCATGCCCGAGATATTCTCCTATCCCTGCTCTCCCCACCTCGCCGCCCGCATAGACAAGCGCCCGATAGACTTCGGAAAAATAGAGCGTGCCACCAGGGAACTTTCCCATCGCTATGATACCGTGCTCGTAGAAGGCGCCGGCGGTCTGATGGTTCCCCTTACCGAAGATTTCCTGACGATAGACTACATTGCGGAGAAGCAGTACCCGCTTATCTTTGTCACCTCCGGAAAGCTGGGCAGCATCAACCACACCCTGCTGAGCTTCGAAGCCATCAAGAACCGGGACATCGCGCTCGATACGGTACTCTACAACCTCTATCCCACGGTAGAGGACAAGACTATCCAGGAAGACACGATGAAATACATCAAGCAGTATTTGTCCAAGCACTTTCCCGGAACAAAGTTTGAGGTAGTGCCGGAAATTGTGTAAATTTGCAGCACATAAACGTCCTACTGCACATGGAAGCATTTACATTAGATTCAACTGAAATTATCGTACTCGCTACGGCGGGTGGTCTGTTCCTTATTCAAATTATCTACTACCTCTGTCTCTACAACCGTATTCATGCGCGCAGCCGTGCCGTGAAGCAGGGAGACACGCACTTCACCCAGGAACTGCCCCCCATATCCGTCATTATCTGCGCCCGCGAGGAATCCGAGAATCTGCGCCGCAACCTGGGCGCCGTGCTGGAGCAGGACTATCCCCAATTTGAAGTCATCGTCATTAACGACGGCAACACCGATGAGAGCGAGGATTACCTGACCATCCTCGAGGAGAAATATCCCCATCTCTACCACAGCTTCGTACCCGATTCCTCCCGTTACATCAGCCGCAAGAAGCTGGCCGTGACGCTTGGAATCAAGGCCAGCAAATATGAATGGCTGGTGTTTACCAATGCCAACTGCATGCCCCAAAGCAACCAATGGCTGCGACTGATGGCACGCAACTTCACATCACGTACCCAAGTGGTGCTGGGATACAGCGGCTACGAACGCGGCAAAGGCTGGCTGCACAAACGGGCGGCATTCGACAATCTGTTCACTTCCATGCGCTATCTGGGATTTGCCCTGGCAGGCAGCCCCTACATGGGCATCGGGCGTAACCTGGCCTACCGGAAGGAACTCTTCTACCAACAGAAAGGATTCTCCGCACACCTCAACCTGCAACGGGGAGACGACGATTTGTTCATCAACCACGTGGCTACCCCGGAGAACACGCGGGTAGAAACGGATGCCAATGCCATTGTGCGCATGCAGCCGCTTCTGCGTACCAAGGACTGGAAAGAAGAGAAAATAGGCTACGCCTCCACAGCACGGCTGTATCATGGAATGCAACGCTGGCTGGCCGGTTTTGAGACCCTGACCCGCCTGGTATTCCACGCATCCTGGATAGCCGCGATGGTCATCGGCATTCTGCACTTCCACTGGCTGGCAGCAGGCGTCGCTTGTCTTTTGTTCCTGTTCCGTTTCACCCTGCAGGCCGTCATTGTCAACAAGACCGCCCGCGACCTGGAAGAACAACGTAGATATTACTTCACACTACCGGCTTTCGACTTATTGCAGCCGATACAGTCTTTACGTTGGAAATGGTACTGTCTGTTCCGCAAGAAAAGCGATTTTCTGAGAAAGTGATTCTCTTATTCGTAACGGATGGAAGTTGCCGGATGGATGCGTGTAATCAGGAATGATGGGCCCAGCAACATCAGGACCGAAGCCAGCAATGTGCCGGCATTCAGCAGCAGGAACAGCCAGATATTGAAAGATACCGGAACAGTAGCCATGTAATAGGTTTCAGGGTCGAGCTTGAACAAGCCGGACCAGCGCTGCACGAAATAGAACGCAAGGCCGATTATGTTCCCCCAAAGCATGCCTTTCCCAATGAGGAAGACCAAAAACCAAAGGAAGACTTTACGGATGGTAAGGTTATTGGCTCCCAAAGACTTCAGCACGCCTATCATGGAGGTACGCTCTATGATGATAATCAGCAGGCCGGATACCATGGTGAACCCCGCCACTCCAATCATCAGAATGAGAATGACCCAGATGTTGACATCCAAGATGCCCAGCCAGGCAAAGATTTGGGGATTGAGCTGCTCTACATTGCGGACGCAATACTCGGCACCATAGCGGTCGGGATTCTCGTCCGTATCGACAGCTATCTCATAGGTGGTTTCTTCCAGCTTGTCATAATCGCGTATTTCCAGCTCCACACCGCTCACCTGGTCCGGCTCCCAGTTGTTCAGGCGATTCACCAAATAGAGGTCGGTAAGCAGGAATAGGTTGTCGTATTCGGAGAAGTTGGTTTGGTAGATACCTACAATCTTCAGGCGGCGAGCACGCACATCGTCCTGGATGAAGTAGGTGTCTATCTTGTCACCGAGTTTCAATTGCAGCTTGTTGGCAAGAGACTTTGAGATGACTACGCGGTTGGACGAAGCGGAATCGCTGAATTGCGGAAACTCCCCCTCCAGCAGATGGCGGTGGAAAAAGGTGCTGTCATACTCCTGCCCCACACCTTTCAGCACCATTCCCTGAAAGGCATCGGCGGTCTTTATCATCCCCGGCTTGGTGGAGTAGCGTTGTACATGCTTCACTTCGGGATAATCGGAAAGCGCAGCCATCATGCTGTCGCCCACCACCACCGGGCGCGTCTCATAAGAGCGTGCAGCATCCAGGTTGCCTATCTGGATATGGGCACCGAAACCCACGATTTTATCCCTTACCTCGCTCTTGAAGCCAACAATGACGGACACGGCAATAATCATCACCGCCAGTCCGAGAGCAATACCCACCATGGCAATAAGGACAGCCGGACGGGAAACTTGCTTGCCCGGCTCCGAGTTGCGATAAATGCGCAACGCTATAAAGCGAGATAAGTTCATAAATTAATCCCTAATCCTTCATTTCTCTTCCCGGATAGGCTTCCAATGCTTTTTGCAATACAAACAAGGCGCGGTTCAAGTCATCTTTCTTCAGTACGTATGCGATACGCACTTCGTTGCGACCGGAACTCGGCGTAGTATAGAATCCGGACGCAGGCGCCATGAATACCGTCTGTCCCTCGTATTCGAACTCCGACAGACACCAGGCACAGAACTTGTCCGAATCATCTACCGGAAGCTTTGCCACCGTATAGAATGCTCCCATCGGGATGGGCGAATATACGCCCGGTATACGGTTCAATCCGTCAATCAAGCATTTACGGCGTTCTACATATTCATCGTATGTGTCGCGCAGATAATCCTCATCGGCATCCAGCGATGCTTCTGCGGCAATCTGGCCTATCAACGGAGGACTGAGACGCGCCTGGCAGAACTTCATGACAGCATCCCGGATTTCCTTGTTCTTCGTTATCAGGGCACCGATGCGGATGCCGCACTCCGAATAGCGCTTGGACACGGAATCAATCAGCACCACATTGTTCTCAATGCCCTCCAGATGGCAGGCAGAGATATAGGGAGAACCCGTATAAATAAATTCACGGTACACCTCGTCCGAGAAGAGGAACAAATCGTACTTCTTCACAAGGTCGCGAATCTGGTTCATTTCACGGCGTGTATAGAGGTAACCCGTAGGATTGTTGGGATTGCAAATCAAAATAGCACGCGTGCGCTCGTTAATCAACTCCTCGAACTTCTCTACCTTGGGCAACGAGAAACCCTCTTCGATGGTCGTGGCAATGGTGCGTATCTTGGCTCCGGCAGAGATGGCAAACGCCATATAATTGGCATAGGCCGGCTCGGGAACAATGATTTCATCCCCCGGATTGAGGCAAGCCAGGAAAGAGAACAACACCGCCTCCGAGCCGCCGGAAGTGATGATGATGTCGTCTGCAGTCAGATTGATATTGTACTTTGCATAGTAACCCACCAACTTCTCGCGGTAACTGCGATATCCCGCACTGGGACTGTATTCCAGAACTTTCCGGTCGATGTTCCGTATCGCTTCAATCGCGACTTCCGGAGTAGGCAGGTCGGGTTGACCGATGTTCAGGTGAAATACATGTATAC
This sequence comes from Bacteroides uniformis, assembly GCF_025147485.1. Taxonomy (NCBI): domain Bacteria; kingdom Pseudomonadati; phylum Bacteroidota; class Bacteroidia; order Bacteroidales; family Bacteroidaceae; genus Bacteroides; species Bacteroides uniformis. Next base: position 3,946,415 of record NZ_CP102263.1, read on the forward strand.
CCCTCTGCTTGGCAGCATCTGCCAGAGGAGCCAGTTTTCTGATAGGAGATGCGGGCATCTCCATTCCGCGAATAGATATTGTTGGCATGAGGTTTATTTACTATTTGACGATTTATGATTTACTATTTAATAGAGTATTTATAGGTGATATTGCTATCACTTTATCATTAAAGTTGCAAATGTAGCGAATTATTTGAAACCAAAAGGAAGGCAAGACCATAAAAACTTTAAAAAACTTATCTATCGTAAAAACTCTATGATATGTAAACAGAAACTTGTATCTTTGAAAAAGCAAACGAGCCAAGTAGAATCAATTGTAAATAGTAAATAGTCAAATAGTAAATAACACCATGGTCATCAACCTTATAACTTTTGCTTCCATACTGCATAAACAAGCATCAGTCCGTAGCTCCCACGAAGTGATATTGACTGAATTGGAAAAATACTTTACCGTCAACTTCATTGATTACAAAGACATAGACAAGTTATCACCCGATGACTTCAGTATTATATTCATTGCCACCGGAGGTGTGGAACGGCTGGTAATCCAGCATTTCGAATCCCTTCCCCGCCCCGCCATCCTCTTGGCAGACGGCATGCAGAACTCACTGGCCGCCGCTCTCGAAATATCTTCCTGGCTGCGCGGCCGGGGAATGAAAAGCGAGATTCTTCACGGAGAGCTCCCCGAGACCATCAAGCGTATTTTTGTCCTGCACAGCAATTTCGTGGCACAACGCAGCCTTTTCGGCATGCGCATCGGCGTAATGGGCACTCCGTCCAGCTGGCTCGTTGCCAGCAATGTGGATTATCTGCTTGCCAAACGCCGCTGGGGTATCGAGTACACAGACGTCTCATTGGACCGCATTTATGAATACTACGGACAGATAACGGACGACGAGGTGGGCGAAGCATGCGCCGGACTGGCAGGAAAAGCGCTTGCCTGCCGAGAGGCAAGCCCCGAAGACATGATAAAAGCCATGCGGCTGTATCGAGCCATCAAGAGGATTGTAGAGGAAGAGCGACTGAGCGCCATTACCCTCAGCTGCTTCCGCCTGATAGACCAAACGGGAACCACCGGCTGCCTTGCCCTTGCCTTGCTGAACGACGAAGGAATCATTGCCGGATGTGAAGGCGATTTGCAATCCGTCTTCACCATGCTGGCCGTAAAAGTGCTGACGGGGAAAAACTCCTTCATGGCCAATCCTTCCATGATAAATGCCCGTACCAATGAAATCATATTGGCACACTGCACCATCGGCATCGCACAAACGGAGCAGTTCATCATACGCAACCATTTTGAGACGGAAAGCGGCATCGGTATTCAGGGAATCCTGCCGACGGGAGATGTAACCATCGTAAAATGCGGAAGCGAAAGCCTGGACGAATATTACTTGAGCACCGGCACGCTTGTTGAGAATACAAACTACATCAATATGTGCCGCACCCAAGTGCGGATAAAAATGAACTCCCCTGCCGACTATTTCCTCAAGACACCGCTGGGCAACCACCACATCATGCTGTATGGCAATTACGAGGATATATTGGAAGAGTTCCTGCAAGCCAATGCCTGCAAACGGATTGAATGATTACTCGTTCGCATCCGGTATCACCACCTCGAAACGCGTTCCTTTTCCCAACTCTGAGGAGACCGAGATAGAACCATGCAGGCGGTCTACGATGGTCTGGCAAATGCTCAGCCCCAAACCGGCGCCCTGCGTAAAGCTGTCTTCTTTGTAAAAGCGTTCGAAGATATGTTTCTGGGCGTCTTCAGAGATACCGCTTCCCGTGTCTTCGACAAAGATGGTGGTATATCCTTCCCGGTTCGTGACATAGCCGAAGGTGATGCTGCCCGTTACCGTGAATTTCTTGGCATTGTTTATCAGGTTGTTCACGACCTGCTTCAAGCGGACGGAATCGGTGATGACCAATTTGTCTTCCCCTTCCGGAATCTCTATACGCAGCTCTACATCCCGAGGCATACTCAGACGCTGGGATTCATGGACCTCCTGCATGATAAACGCCAGGTTGAATGCTCCGAACTTAAAGTCCATCGTGCCCGATTCTATGCGCGAGAGGTCCAGAATATCGTTTATCAACGCCAGCAGCAATGTACAGTTGATGTTGATTGTTTCGACGAACTGCTTTACCTCTTCCGGAGAAAAAGCGTCCAAATCCTTCAACAAATCCGAGAAGCCGACAATGGCATTCAAAGGGGTGCGTATCTCATGGCTCATATTGGCAAGAAACGCAGATTTGAGCTTGTCGGCCTGCAAGGCACGGTCACGTGCGGCAATCAAGGCCTCTTCCGTATCCTTGTAACGCTGGATGCTCTGGCATACTCCCAATACCATGTATGGGGTATCAACCGTCAGTCCGTCATAAGCGGTACTGCGGAACTCCCACCATTCATAGCTCCCATCCGCACTCTTCAACCGGAAACTCATCCGTGAATTGATTTCATTGCCCAACAGAATGGCATCAAAATTCCTGCGCGTATGCAGCAAGTCTTCCGGATGTATAAGGGTGTCCATCTCATCACGTGCCAGCAAGTCCGTATCATCGGTATACCCGAAACGGCGCAGCAATCCACCCGGGAAATGGAAACGGTTCATATGCATGTTGTACTGCCACGGATAAATGGAGCTTTCCTCCACCGCCATATTGAAGAAGCGTCTCTGCATCTCTTCTTCGGAGATATTGCGGCATACAATCGCCATTCCCGTCATCTTTTCATTGGCAAAGATAGGTACTACCTCGCCGGAAACGGGGAAATACGTTCCCTGATGGTTTTCCTGCATGAAGGCTTTCTCCGGAATAGAAATAGGTCTCTTTCCGGTACGTACTTTCTTCAACAAGTCCTGCAGGATGTTTTCTCCATTCATGTAAATCCTGAAAATGGAGCCGGCCATCTGCCCTTCATAGAAACGGGACGTATAGGTTTCGGAAGAAAGTCCCAACATCTGTAACAACGGACGGTTGACAAAATGGATGCGCAGGTCGGTATCATACGTAATCAAGCCGTCGCGAATGGAACAGAAGATATTGTCGAACTCGTCGCGCTGCTCCACCAGGCGGTGCTGTATCAACAAGCGGGTCTGGGCATGTATGCGCTTACGCGACTCCCTGCGGTTGGCACGGAAAAGCCAGGCAACCAGCAGCACCAATGCCCCGACAATCAGCGAATAGAACAGAATGAACCAGACACGGTAACGCTCCATCAACGGTATATTCAAAATGATGCCCTTGCTCTCCGCACGGTTCGTGTCCACACGGAAAAACTGCAACTGTTTGTAATCGAACAGCAACTTGCCCCCAAAGTCCTTTACTTCCAATGAGGCGGGTGACTTGCCCTTCAAAATACTTGCAGCCTGCCGGCCGGCAGCAAAAGCATCCTCTCCGGGAACGGCATCATACACACACAGAACACCGTTCGTCATAGCCAGGTTCTGGCTGGTAAACACGGGGGCCTTCAACTTCAAGGAAAGAAAGGGAATCCATTTGGGAGCAATGACAATATGCTTGTAGGCATTGTAGTCATAGCAAATGGAAGTGATGATAGAGTTCAAGGACTTGGCCTGCACATTCAGCACTTTCAACTCATGCTCCGGATAGTTGCTCTTTATGCGTTCCCAGGATTCCTCCACAGCCTTAACCCCTTTAAGGCTCAGGAAACTGCTGTCGGACAGACAGACCAACTCCCTGCGGGAAGGAAACATGCGGACAGCCGCATCCAGCAAGACATCGAAATCCGTTTTCGAAACATAGCCGGAGACGTTGGGCATTCTTTCAAAGACTCTCTCATCCGGGTATTTGATACCCGAAACCACTACCGGTATCTGATAAGGCAGGGAATCACCGCAATGGGTCAATGTGAAGAAAGCCTCATCGCTGGAGGTCACAATCAAGTCCGTTTTCCGTTGCCTGGCACGCTCGCAGATGCGGCGCATGATGAAGCACTCGGAAGCGAAAGACCAGTAATCGGCATTCAGATATTCAGTAGTGATATTGGCTTTAACTCCCCCCTTGTCCAGTCCGTTCTCCAAATTTTCTGTCAGAAGGCTGTGCCAAGGAGTATTTTTTGTATAGGACTGTATGAAAAGTACATTGTACGTACGTCCCGTAGCCGAAAGTGTTCCCGACATCAACCACAACAAGCCTGCAAACAATGGAAAGAAAAGGCGTTTCATCATAATATAGATTTTGTATACTCAACGCAAAACTCTTATTCGTCACGCAAATATACAAGTTATATTGAGAATGAGCACAGATTATTCAAAAAAAACTCACTCATCGTGCAATGCTTCGGCAGGCTGTACCTTCATGGCCCGTGAAGCCGGATACCAGATTCCTGCAATCACCATCAATGCCATCAATATCCAGACAATAGAAACGCATATGACAAATCTCCCCCAAGTGGCATCCGTGGCTTCCGTAAAAGTGACATCTGCCATAACCATATTGATACATATCATCAAAGCGGGGATGGAAGCAAGTGCCAACAGCAGCAACCCTTCACCCAGCAATTGCCAGCGTATTCTTCCGCGGCTGCTGCCCATGGCCATGCGCAAAGCAATCTCGCTGCGGCGATGGCGGGTACGGAACCAAAAAGTTCCCATCAGCCCGATGAATACATTGAAAACAAAGAATATCACAATGAGCCTTGCGCTGCGGATATACGGGGTGATTCCTTCGGCAGCATCCCGCTCTATCTTCTGGTCCTTATAGCTCTGTATGTCGAAAAGATAGAATGGAGCGACCTGCAGCTGCGACATCATATCCTGATAAAAACGAGCTGCAAAATTATCCGTATCCGCCTCCGGACGTATCCGTAGGGAGATGAACGGGAGGTACTGGTCCTCATAGAACCAACCGGGGAAAGGAGTCAGGACAAAAGGTCCGTAACGGGCATAGTCATCCGTCTTCTGCAAGGCACAGACTGCAGAGACACGGTAACGGAGACCTCCGCTGTAATAATCCAGAAACTCGCGGCCCACCGCCCCGGCACTTGTCTGAAAAAGACTGTCTGCCAAATCACGGGTCACCACGGCAGGCAGAGGACTGGCAGTGGAATTCCAATCCGAGACATTCCCCTGCAACAGCGGAATGCGCATGACGTCGAAATATTCGGGAGACACATAGCGCACTGTAGTCTCGACAACATGCACGCTGTCCGTCGTATACCCCTGGTAAACACGCCCGCGGGTATAAGTATCGGTACCCAGCCACGTGGCAGCACTTTCCACTGCAGGATATTGCCTGATACGCCGGAGCACTTCCTCCATCGGCTTGAACCAGAAGGTCTGCAGGCTGTCTTCCGACGTGCACGGCACTATCTGTGTGGGATTGCAGGAAATCCTTATCTTATAGACATGCTCCAAATCATACCCCTTAGGCTGCCGTTCTGCATGGGCAAAGCCATAGAGTACATCCACACAATACCACATCAATGTAAATACAATCAACAGCTCGGCAAACAGCCAGCCGTTACTGCGGCGCTGGTTCCATATCTGGTGTAAAATAGAATGTATCATACTCGTTACTGTTTTAATTGGGATTCGTTTATCCGCTCATTCTCCGCCAAGAACCTCGGCTATAGGGCGACGGGTGGCATGCCAGGCAGGAATAAACACAGAAAGCAGGTTGAACAACAGACACACCACCAATACAGCCACGAAAACCGCAGGACGGAGGAAGAGCCAGACGCTTACATCAAAATTCGTTCCGGGAGCACCATCGCCAAGCATCCAGTCCTTACCCAGCCATAGGAATATGCACGAAAAGAGAAAACCGAGCAATGCGCCGGCAAATGCCAAGGCCAGGTTCTCGCGGAGCAACTGCACCATCAAGGTAGAACGGCTGACGCCGTATGCTTTCCTTACCGCAAGCTCAGCCATGCGACGGGACATTTGCGAAGATATAAGTCCGCTGACATTGATAGCGGGCACAATAAGCAATATCAAACCCAGGATGATGCAGGTTACGGCAGGACTCATCGTGTCATTACGGAAGAACTGCCGTTCCGTATAGGTGCTGAGGTCGGGAAGCTCCAGTTCATATTCGACCAGTATCTCGTTGAAGCGGGCAAGCGACTGTTCTATCTGCCGCTTGAGTTCCTCTCTGCCGACACCGGGCTTGACAAGGGCCACAGCCTCGAAATCTCCCCGTAGCCCTTCACTGCCCAGACCGGAATCCCGGGTGGAATAAGGCATCCACAACTCTCCATAGGCAAATGTGAACAGAGAGCTCACATCCTTGGTGACCCCGACAATGCGCTTAGGGCGAAAGTTGACAAAATAATTTTTGCCAATGGCTGCTTCGGCAGACCCGAAAGCTTCGCGAGCAAGCTGTTCGCCTATAACCACGACATCCCGGCAAGCATCGAACTCTTCGGTACTGAAAAGACGGCCCGCCACAAGAGGGATATCGTAGACACGCCAATAGTTCAAATCCACCTGACGAACCGTACGGCGCATTCCCCGCACGGGCGAATCCCCACAGTATCTAAGATAGGTAGGTCCCAGATAGGTGACAAGTTCCGCACCCGGAAGTTCTGCAAAAATAGCGTTGACAGCCCGATAAGACATGCCCGTATTGGAATTGCTGTGGTCGGACTTGCGGTAAGAGTATCCATAAGAAGAATATACCATGCTACTGCGGTGCGACTCGGGAGCCAAGTCAGCCGTCTGGATGTCATACACCATGTAAATGACCATGACAAAGGTTATACTCACTGCCGTACCGATGACGGAAACAGCACTGAAAAAGGGATTCTGGCGGATAAGAGCTAAAATTTGTTCCATAGCTTTCTATTCATCGTGCAATGCTTCGGCAGGCTGCACCTTCATCGCCTTGCGGGCAGGAATACCTATACCGATGACAATCATTAGGGTAATCAGCACAAAGCTGATGGCAGCACAGAGCAGCAGGCGGTCCCACTCCAACGTCGTACCGTTCCTCCAGGAATTCAACTCCAGGTGTGCAAGATTATAATCGATGAGCAATGCAACGGGGGTGACAATTGCCAACAACAATATCCCTTCACTAAGCAGCCGGCTGAAGATGGCACGGTCTGTCGCTCCATGCGCTTTGTGCAGTGCTATCTCCGAACGGCGTTGCTGCGTACGGAACCAGAATGTTCCGAGCAAGCCGAGGAAAATGTTCAGCAGCAGGAATCCCATACCCATCACATAGTTACGGATGTCATTGGTCCATGCCTGCTGGTAGTTGCGACGAATATCCTTGAAAGAACGTATCTCCGAAATGAAGATATTGCCTATGCGGAACTGGCTCTCACTGTCTGCCTTCAGCCTCTCAATGAAGTCATTGTCCTGCCCTTCACGGACGCGGACACAAAGTTCGAGACCGATATAGTAGAAACTCTGCTTCACCATCATGGAATATGAGCTTCGCGCCTGGTCATAATCGTGATAGCGTACATTTTGCAGTGCAGCACCCAGCCGGTAGGTCTTCGTAGTATCACCAAAAAGATAGAACCGCTGGCCTACGAGATCTGTCATCCGGCGGTCGTATTTCCGGTAGAGGTTATCCGAAGCCATAAACTCCCCGCGCTCCAACATTTCAGCCAATTGTTCGGGTGTCTCGCCACGCGTGCCCCGATAGCGGAATACACGGGGAAAGTCCGGTGTCACTAACCTGCGGATGGTCCAACCGGGAGAACGCAAAGTGTCATAGCTTACTTCAGCGCCTGAATTGCTTCCGTTGTAAGGATATGAATTCTGCGAAAGGCTGACCGCTTCTATCTCCGGCCGACGACGCAGACGCTCCAACAACTCGGCTATGTCATCGTGGGTTTGCTGAGAGGTATGCCCGGCTATGTAGTCGGGACTTTTGGGTGTCAGTTCCCCCAACTCTATAAGGTAGCAGTGCTCTATATTAAAGCCTCTCGGCTCCAGATAGGTGGCGGCGCGCGTGTAGAGATAGTCTACCACGTACCACATCACTACACTCACTACCAATAACTCCAACACCAACCATAGGTTTGAGAGCCATTCATTCTTTATCTGTGTAAGAAGTTTCTTAGTCATTTTCTTCAATGATTAATGTTTTGTGATGGAGTTATTTATGCAAACGTCCGCCCAATGCATTTACAATCCCTATTCTTGATGCACGCCATGCGGGAATACCGGAACTTAGTAAGTTTAGCACAAAGCAGAACAACAACGCCCAGCCAAAGGTGGAGCCATGCAGCAATATGCTTGCATCCACTGCCGGAGGACTCAGCGTCTGGCTGAATTCCTGCGCAAACAGCAGTGTATTTCCCAAATAAGCGAATGCTACACTCAGCAACAATCCCATCACCCCTGCCAGCAATGTCACCACCAGATTTTCTGCAATGATTTGCCCCATCAGTTCCAGTCTCGTTGAACCGAATGCCCGGCGCACACCAATCTCTGCCACACGCTGGCGCAGACGGCTCTGCGTCATCGAGCTGAGGTTGATGGCAGGAACAATCAGTAGAATGATGAAGATAATGAGACGCTGCCTGCGTGCCTGGTCCACGTCCGGTTCGATGTTGGCAGCCATTCCTGCGGCATTTTTCTCCTGGTCATAAGGACGGTTACGGTAAATCAACGAATAACCATTCTCGCCAATTACAGTGTCGTACTCCTGACGGCGGCGTTCCGTCTCCTCACGAATAGCGGGAAAATCATCACGGCTTTTCGCCAGAATGGTAACGCTCATCATCCCCATATGCTCATCACTCCATGTGCTTTTCGTTATCTCAGTAGAAGTATAGGGCACCCATACCTGCGCATAGGCAGTGTTGGCCAAAGTAGAAACATCCTTCACTACACCGGACACTGTATAAGGAGCATGGTTCAAAAGGAATTCGCGACCAACAGCCTCCGTTGTCTGGAATAACCTGCGCGCTACACTTTCCGTAATTACCGCTACGGGTAGTCCGGCATCGAATGTAGCCTGGTCATAAGGTTTCCCGGCAACAAAAGAAAAATCAAACACACGCCAGAAAGTATCATCTGTCTGCAACAGGTCGATACCCGTTGCAGGTTGTCCCGGCAGATTCACGGGGGTAGAAATGACCATACAGGTATAAATCGTTACTGCTTCGGGGGTCTTCAGCGATTTGAAGCACTCAAGCGCAGTCTTTATCCCCATCGGTCCGTTGGAACTGTTTCCCTCTCCCCAGCTTTTGTTGGTGATGCTCATATAATGCACATGTAGAAAGCGGTCGCGGTTGCTCTCCGGAGCAAACGGAGCTACCTTCACCTGCTGCATCATCACCACCAGCATGATGAGGAAGATGGCAAGTGCCGTACCGGCTATGCTGACGGCACTAATCATCGGTTGCTGCCGCAACTGTGCCCAGGCTTGTGTGAAGTATTGCTTTATCATATTGATATTTACGATTAGACGATTTACTATTTACGATTGGTGTTACCGCTACTCAACGGCCCACCTTCAGGTTACATGTATTCACTCCGCCTATGCCTCCTTTAGAAATGTCAGCATGCCCGGCAGTTCCGCTCAAAGTGACGTCACCCACACCACTCATTCTGGCAGTCAAATAATCGCAGACTACATGAATATCGGCGCTACCTACTCCGCGTAAAGTAACTTTCAGCTCGTCACACGTCAAATCGGATACATTCACTTCACCCACTCCCTTTACCTCAAATGACACTTCATCCAGTTTCAAGGGCTTCTCACAATTGAATTCCCCTACACCGGTAAACTCCACCTTCTTCAAATCAGGAGCCGAAATCCAAATGGTCACGCCATCTTTCTGATTTCTCATGCTCTTGTTTTTCCTATCCTTGAAGCCTATCAGCAGACAGCCGTCCTTCACTGTGGTTTCTGTATTCTTCACGTGCTTCTCCTTACCTTCAATCTTGAAAGAATAAGTGTCACTCTGTGTAAAATAAATTGTTCCCACAGACGTTATCTCAATGGACGAAAAGGCATCCACTTTGCGCACTTCACTCACTTTGGTATCTTGTGCATAAACACTCAGCATACCTACAAATGTCAATATCAATGCAATGATAATACCTACTATATTAGTTTTCATTTTTCTTCTTTTTTATTGTTAATCCTCTATTGTTTTTCATACTACTCTTCATGCAACGCCTCTGCCGGCTCAATCTTCATAGCCTGCCGTGCCGGAAACCATATTCCAATCACTACCATCAGAGCTATCAGTAACCAAGCCCCTAGAGAACCTGCAAGGAAGCGTATCACACTCCACTCTATCGGCCAAGTGGATATGAGAGAGGTACGTCCTATAGTAAATTCCGCCATCCCCACATTGTAGCATACAACCATGGCAGGCAATGTCACTAACGCCAATAACAGTAACCCCTCACCTATCAGTAAACGAAACACACCGCCACGCGTACTGCCCATCGCCATCCGTAGAGCTATCTCCGAACGGCGGCGGCGAGTACGGAACCAGAAGGTGCCTATTAACCCCAAAAATACATTCACCAGCAGGAAGAGCACCACCACAGCCTGACTGTTCACCTTATCCGTATCGCCATTCATCACCTCGAACTGCAACTGTTGTTCAGTATAGGGAGCGGCATCTGCCACAAACGCATTGTCCGTGTCCAGTTTAGGCGCTATTTCGCGCAGAAACTTCTCCCGATAATCCGGTCCGTCGGCAGCAGGCTTCACGCGGAAAACAATCTGCGACCAATTGTCGGCAAACTCTGCCTTAATCATATTCTCTCCCAAATGATAAAAGAACCAAGGTTCCTCAACTCCATAACGATAGGAACGGAAAGCACCGGTCTTCCCCATCTGCTTGATGATTGTAACAGAATCACCATTACCTAACGGCGTAGTCTGCGAAAACTCCGGCATTTTCTTACGAAAACGTTCAAAAGCGGCATTACTCAGTGTCACATTGTTCCATCCTGCGGGAGTGTCCCGGAACGGGTGACGCGGGTCCTCACTTATCCGGAAAACATCCATATATCCTCCAGTCGTATAAATACAGCGTCCTTGCACCCAGGAAGTATCTTGCACAACCAACGCATTGTAACTATTACTGCCACTCATCGGAAGGCTCCAATAACAAAGGGCAGCTGCCTCTACGGAAGGCTCTTGTTCCAATTTCGCCAATATACCCAGATATTTATCGGCATCAGTCAGACTCGTATCCCGACTTTCTCCACCTACAACGGTGGATAATTTATAGACATGTTCAATATTATAACCCAGCGGACGGTAGAAAGTATATTTCATGCATCCCAGTGAGTCACAGAGGAACCACATCACGATGAATACCAAGAACAATTCAGCCAATACCCAGCCGTTACTGCTGAAGCGTGCCTTTATCATACGTAAGTTATGTATCGTAAATTTCATATCAAGTACCTCCTTCTATTTATCATTCAAAGAATCTACAATAGTGCGCCGTGCCGCTATCCATGCAGGCAGTGCCGCACTCAACAGATTGATGACCACACAGAAAACAAATGCCAGCAGGAATACCCACGGACTAAACAGCGCCTCCATGTTCAAGCTGAACTCGCCCGACGTACCCACATTCTGATTATTGGTGAACAGCCACATACGCATGGCATATACTGCCAAATAACTGAAAAGCAGTCCCACTACTCCACCCAGTAATGTCAACATCAGATTTTCGTTCAGTATCTGCCGCACAAGCACACTTTTCGTTCCTCCAAAAGCCTTACGTACACCTAATTCGGTAATACGTTGCTGCATGCGGCTGTTACTCAAGCCACACAGATTGAGTGACGGTACCAACAAAATGATAAATAAAGCTACGGCATATTGAAGATAAAGCATTGTCAAGTCTGGCCCTACATTAGCCCATACGTGGTTGACGTGCGCCACGATATTGTCCGGCTGTTCCATGATGTCTATCTGTTTATTACCCAATCCGGCATTAACACGTTCCACCTGCTTGGCAATGCCCTCCCGGATGGCAGGAAAGTCATCAGATGTACGTGCCAATACAGCAATCTGCATGCCTCCCAAATAACTGTGGACTCCGGTAATTTTCAGTTCGTCGGCACTGTACATACCCCACACTTGTGCATATGCATCCTTAGCAGTGACGGAAACATCTTTCACCACTCCCACGATACGTGCAAGTTCCCGGTTCAGCAGGAATTCCTGTCCCACTACATCTGTACTTCCATACAGTTTCCGCGCTACAGACGCACAGACTACTACAGCCTTGCTTTCTCCAGCACGGTCGGCTTCGCTGAAGCCGCGTCCGGCAAGAAACTGCATGCTGAACACTTTCCAGAAGTCGGGATCTGTCCGCATAGCATCCACTTTCACCCGATTGTTACCGTCAGTCAACGAAGCCAACGACAAACCGGCTGGGGAAAATGCCGTACAGTATTCCACTTCGGGCACCGGCTGCACGCATTCTTTCATAAATGCCGCCGAAGGATTACTCCAATTATTATTGCCGTCCTTTTCCTTGTCGTATACGTGCATAGCGGAAAAGTAAAGACACCGACTGCGGTTCACTTCCGGTTCCAAGTCAGCATATTTTGTCTGCCAAGTAATCACAATAGCCATAATCATGGTGATAGCAAAGGCCGTACCCAATATGGAAATCGTACTTAGCAGCGGATTCTGCTTCAAGATTGTAAAAGCTTGTCTTACGGTTTGCATTTCATTTATTGATAGTTGATAATTAATAGTTGACAGTTGGCTGTTAAGCAGTAATTATTCCACCTGACGTCCGTCGAAGAAGCGGACGGTACGTGAGGTCTGTTTGGCCTGCTCTTCATTGTGGGTCACCATCACGATGGTACGTCCGTCTTCCTTGTTCAGTTGATGCAACAGTTCCATGACTTCGGCACCCATCTTGGAGTCCAGGTTACCGGTGGGCTCATCGGCGAGGATTATCTCCGGGTTGCCGATAATGGCACGGGCAATGGCTACACGCTGGCACTGACCGCCGGAAAGCTGTGTAGGCATGTGACGCATGCGGTGGCTCAAACCGACCTTCTTCAATACCTCTTCCGCCAGATGACGGCGTTCCTTGGCAGACACCTTTCTATACAGCAAAGGCAGCTCCACATTATCCAGCACATTCAGCGAATTAATCAGATGGAAAGACTGGAACACAAAACCCAGCTTCTGGTTACGGAAAGCAGCCAGCTCCTTGTCCTTCATGCCGTCCACTTTCGTACCGGCTATTTCGATGGTGCCGCTGGTAGGTGCATCCAGTAAACCCATAATGTTCAGCAACGTAGATTTTCCACAACCGGAGGGTCCCATGATACTGAGAAATTCTCCCTTGTTCACTTCGAGGTTTACATTTTCCAATGCCACGGTTTCAATCTCGTTTGTACGATAAATCTTGTTGATGCCAGTTAACTTAATCATAATGGTAAGTATTTAATTGTTATTATTCTGTTCCGTTTCTATTCCGCACAATTTCTGTTTCAAGAGGTCAAAAGTTGTGCCAAAACCGTTTATTATTGATTATCTGCTATTTATACATGCAGTAAGGTGTCCGAAAATGAACACTTTGTCCGTTTTCATCTATTCGTCACGCAGAGCTTCCGTAGGTGGAATGCGGCTGATGTTGCGCGCTGGGATATAGATTCCCACCAACACTACCACCAGCAGTATCAGAAAGATGACGAGCGACACGAGCAGATAATGCGAGGTGAAATCCGACACCCAATAGCTCTCTGTACTCTCCACCCAATTCTGTCCTTTGGCCAGCCCTTCTTTCAGTGCATATTGCAAATAAAGCAGAAAACCAGTCAGTGAAGCGACCACGGTCAATACCGTGCCTTCGCCCATCAGCAGGCGGACAATGTCACTGCGTGTAGCTCCGAACGACAGCATCACTCCCACTTCCTCGCGCCTCGTACGTGTCTGCAACCAGAAGGTACCGATGACACCCAGGCAAAGATTCACCAGGAAGAAAGCCGCCATCGCCAGATTACGGCGGTAAATCGGTGTGGAATTGCTGGCTTCGCTCTCCGTTATAATCTGCTCATAGGAACGGACACTACGGGCAAACAGATTACCCCGCCTCATCTCCTTCACCATCCAGGGACGGAAATCGTGCAGAAAACGCTCCATGCTGACACCCTCTTTGAGACGTACCAGGATATGGGCACTTTCAGGGATATAACTTGTATCGATGGTAAGCATCGGCATAAATGCAACGGGGACGGGACGCCACTCGCTATACATCTTCATGGCTCCTATCGTACCGACAACCGGCATGTACAAGGTATCTCCATGGTCTCTGCTTATACAGCGTTTGCCATGCGCGTCTTTGGTATGGAACAACTGTTCGGCAGCATTCTCCGTCAGTACAATGTCATTCGGGGCATAGGCGTAGTCGGACAGCTGTCCGGGTGTCCGCCCCTTACCGGAACGGAAACCATACGTATCGAAAAAGTTCGTATGAGGCAAAAATTGTATCATCATAATAGATAAGGGAATCGTATCCCCTTCGGCAAACAATTGACTATTCGAACTTCCCGAAGAATTGGGATAACAGAATCCCAGCACGGGAGTGGCCGATTCCACACCGTCAAAGTCCTTGACATAACGCACCAAATTATAATAGTTGTCCACCAACGTAGCAGAGTCCTGCGCTTCGGCATCGTATCCCGGTGCCTGGGGCTGCAATGCGCCCAATGAAATGAGGCAAAGCCGCTCCGCATCATAGCCCAACGGGATATTACGATCGTGCGTGACCACAATCACCGGGTCCAATACAACCCAACTGATGATACTCACCAATATCAATTCGGCCAACAACCATCCGTTCTTGCGGCGGCGCGCCCAAAGATTCTTCCATATTAACTTAAACATACCAACCTCCCGTGTCTTATCGTTTTTCATTCAGTGAGTTCACAATCGGTTTCCGCAAGGAATACCACGCCGGTATAAGGGCCGACAACAGATTCAGCACGACGCACAGCGCCAATGCGGCGAGAAAAACCAGCGGAGCAAACAGCATTTCACCCGATACGCGGACCTCCACTCCTTCGGGTACCATATTCGGCCAGCTGTCGAATACCGTAAATATCCACTCGCGTCCCACGTAAAGTGCCAGCCATGCCAGCAGCAAGCCCAATGCTCCGCCCAGTGCGGTCAGCAGCAGGTTTTCCCACATCACTTGTGAAAGCAGTATCTTACGTCCGGCTCCAAACGATTTCCGCACGCCCATCTCTGCCAGACGTCCCTCCATACGGCTCGATATCATGCCGCTCAGATTCAGGGCAGGCACCAACAGCAATACGAGCAGGACAAGCAGAAAGTGGCGCACTGTGGCCCAAAGGTCA
The DNA here is from genome assembly GCF_025147485.1 of Bacteroides uniformis. Taxonomy (NCBI): domain Bacteria; kingdom Pseudomonadati; phylum Bacteroidota; class Bacteroidia; order Bacteroidales; family Bacteroidaceae; genus Bacteroides; species Bacteroides uniformis. The sequence continues at coordinate 3,961,705 of NZ_CP102263.1, forward strand.
AACTCCATACTTGCATAAGTCTTGAAGACACTCAACAGATGGGAGGTGGGCTGCTCCCAGAAATCTACTTTCCATTCATCGGGATGCATAAGATTCTCCTTGCGGCAGATTTCCTTTATCTCAGCCCGCAGAGCATCTCCCTGCTTACTGTCCTGCACCAGAAAGGCAGCACTGAAAGCTCCCAGATAGGGAAGGTCGTACTTGGGAGTGCTGTAATCGGGCGACACCGTATAAGGTATATAAAGCTGTGCATAGGATTTAGAGGTGAGGTAACTGGCACTGCGCACCACCCCACAAACCCGATAGTCGATATAGTTCAGGCTGAACGAGCGTCCTACTACCTCTTCCGTCGTACCGAACAAGCGGCGTGCCAAATCATCGGTAATGACAGCAGTGGAAATGCCACTTGCCAGGTCGGATGCCGTGAATGGACTACCTTCCAGGAATTGGAAAGAATATATCTTGAAAAAAGCAGGGTCTGTCAACTTTACCATAACCGGAAAATCACCGCTGCGGTCGGCAGGCTGTATATAACTGTTTTCCGACAAATCATTATGCAGCTCGGCCGAAACGACAAGGGCATTCTCTACGGGATAGAACCAGTCTTGCAGTGCCTTGTAGGAAACAGCCCATTGCATGGTCCTGGTATTGTTGCCGCTTCCCTGCGTGAATTTTGAATTGCTGAGGTAAAGCGTATTCATGCGGTTTGCCTCTGGATAGACGGGCGCAATCTTCACATAATACACCACCGCCATAATCATTGTCATGGCAATGGCCAGCCCCGTACCCACAATGTAGAGCATGCTGAACAGTTTATTCTGCTTCAACAGCTCCCAGGCTTGTTTCAAGTAAACCTTTATCATTTTAGCTTCAACTTATTCTTGTTCTTATAGTTACTCATATCGCTCACCACCACTTCATCACCCGGTTGCAAGCCACTGACCACTTCTACAAACTCAAAGTTGGAATCGCCCAGCTGCACCTTGCGCTTTACAATTTCCTTGTCGGAATTGCGTACAAAAAGTTCATACTCCCCACGTCCCACATAATAGCTGGCATTGGCTATGCGCATCACGTCTTCCTTCACTGCATTCATCACATAGACGTCGGTTTTCAGACCGGAACGCAGTCGGCGGTTGTTGTCCTCATTCAACTGCACGGTAAAGGAGATGACGCCATTCTTTGAAAGCGGAGTAACACTGCTTACGGAACCTTCCAGCTTTTCGCTGCCAATCTTCACAATGGCCTTGCCGCCGGCAGCCACACGGTCACCGTAAGTATCGGCAATCTCGCCTTCCACCTTGAAGTGACTCAAGTCGGAGATGACGGCAATCTGTGAGCCTTCGGGAACCTGAGCACCAATCTGATTGTTGATATAAGTAAGGATGGCCTTCCGGGGCGAACGCACCTGCGCATCGTCGAGCGTACGTTTGGTTTCGGCCAGTGTCTTTTGGAACATGCTGAAATCCAGTTCCTGCACTTGGTATTCTGCAGCCAGCACTTCCTTCTCGTTGGCATACTGCTGCTGTAATTGCTCGTATTCCAGTTGTGCTACGTTGTAGCTCAGTTCGGCTTGGCGCACTTTGTCGGTGGTGCCCGAACCGAGGCTATCAAGGTACTGCTCGTTACGCAGCTCCACCTTCATGCGGTCCAGCTTCATGGCGGAGACTTTGATTTTCATCTGAAGGTCGGTCAGCTTGGTCTGGTTGTCAAGTTTCAGCTGTTTCAGCTTGTAGCTGCGCATCTGCTCTTCATCCAGCATCTTTTTGTAGTCGGTTTCGGCACTCTGTAAGTCCAGTTTCAGGATAGGGGTACCGACATCCACACTATCACCACCTTTTCTGTACACTTCCAAAATGCGGGTATTAATAGGCGAATTTATAATTTCCTCGAATGCAGGAACCACTTTTCCGGAGGCACTGACACTGACTTCAATCGTACCCTTGCCTACTTTGGAGAAAACGAGGTCTTTCTCCTTCACTCCCGTACGCATCAATGAAATGAGTACACTGACCACTACGATACCTGCCACGCCGATAGCACCGTAGCGGATGATTTTCTTATTGCGTTCTTTATTACGCACTTCTTTCGGAATTTCTCTATCCATATCTTTTAATTTTATTGTTTGCGAACATAACGCTTAATATATACTAAATCCATGCCAAAATCATAACCCCCTGAAAGTAAGCGAAAAGACAAAAAAGAAGGGTGTCCGTTTTCGGACACCCTGTACATTTTCGGATAGCTTCTTTATCTTAATCTCAATCTGTCGCCAATCTCCGGCACGTATTCCGCATCCTTGCGATTCATCTTATAAAGGTTCTTCAGACGAATGCCGTACTTTTGGGAAATGGTATGCATGGAATCACCGTCTTTCACTATGTAGACGGTATGGGGTTTGGCGGCTTTCTTGCGCTTTTCTTTCAAGTAAATAATGTCTCCCGCCTCCAGTGTATATTCTTTATGGAGGTCGTTGTATTTCACCAGTTTCTTCCAGCTGATGTCAAACTCCTTGCCCAATACCTGGAAGGTGTCTCCGTCGCGTGCCACGACATAAGCTATATCGTTGGCAATGTACACCTGATGCGGATTGGCCAGCCAAGGTTTCTTTTTCAGTTCCTTCTCCCAACTGCGGACATCGTGTTTGCTCATGCCACGGCTGTCGTACTTATACAGTTCATAGTCCTCAATAATGGTTATCAGGCGGTTGGCATACGACGGGTCGGTAGCATAGCCGGCCTTCTTCAAGCCGCGCGCCCAACCCTTATAGTCCGTAATCTTCAGTTTGAAAAGAAAAGCATAACGTGCTCCCCGTTTCAGGAAATCGGAATGGTCTTCATAAGAGTCTTTCGGATTGCGATAAGCGCGGAAACATTCATTGCGGGCATCGTCATCATGCCTCACCGTCCGTCCGCGCCAGTTGCCTCCACACTTGATGCCGAAGTGATTGTTGCTCTTGCGCGCCAGCTCACTGTATCCGGCACCGCTCTCCAACAGCCCTTGGGCCAGCGTGATGCTGGCAGGTATCTTATGACGTTGCATCTGCTCCACGGCAAGGGGAGCATACTGTTTGATATACTCATTGTAGCGGGCATTCCGGCGTTGTGCCTGCACTGTTGTTATGGAAATAAAAAGAAATGCTATGATAGCAGTCAGTCTGAAAATCCGTTTCATGCTTAAAATGTTGAGTTCTGCACAAAAGTCCGTAAAAGAATTGAAATAACCAATCTCTTTTCTATCTTTGTAACATTAATTACAATATAACCCTTTGCCTTATGAAAGAATTAAATATCGAAATCGCCGTCAAGATATACGACTATGAAGAACTGGATGCCGCCGACCGCGAACTGATGGATGCCGCCCGCGAGGCTACCAACCGCAGCTATGCCCCTTACTCCCACTTCTCGGTAGGAGCTGCAGCCAGACTGGCAAACGGTATTGTAGTGACCGGCACCAACCAGGAAAACGCCGCCTATCCTTCCGGGCTGTGTGCAGAACGCACCACCCTATTCTATGCCAACTCCCAACATCCCGACCAGGCAGTGACCACCCTCGCCATTGCCGCACGCAACGAGCACAACGAGTTCCTGGAGTCTCCCATTCCTCCCTGCGGCGCCTGCCGGCAAGTGATGCTCGAAACGGAAAAGCGCTTCAAGCATCCCATGAGGGTGTTGCTATATGGCAAAAAGGGAATCTACGAGCTGAAGAATGTGGGAGAATTACTGCCACTCTCGTTCGATGCTTCGGCCATGAAGTAACAGAACCAATAAAGTACTAACATCGTGTCTGCAGGAAGTTAATTTCTTGCAAACACGATATTAACTTCTTGCCGACACGATATTAATATCACAAAAAACCTTTGTTATTCAGTGGAAATCATTACCTTTGCACCCATTAACCAATTAATTCCACCGATGAGAATATCCGACTAAAGACAGCACATTCCGGTAAACATCACTATCAACATGCTTTTTCAGACTGAACGCTGAGCATCACCTATATAGATGTTTAGCCAATACTGTGTTTGTCTGTACCCTCCCCTTCGAGAATTTCAATTTCGGGGAATGCTTGCATCTCCCCTATCATTCTTACTTCTAAAAACACAGTAGAAACTTATGAGCTTTATCATTAAAGACCTTAGCTATATCCATGCAGATAAGGAAATCTTGTTTTCACACCTCCACTTGAGTATCAACTCCGGAGATAAAATAGCCCTGACCAGAAATAACGGTTGCGGCAAGTCTACCCTCATGCGTATTTTGGTAGGAGACTTGTCTCCAAGTTCGGGAACGGTGCTACGCCCCGAACATCTGTACTACGTGCCCCAGCACTTCGGACAATACGACCGGCAGACAATAGCACAAGCTTTGGGAATCAGCCACAAGCTATCTGCCCTGCATGCCATCCTAAGCGGTGACGCTACCGAAAAGCACTTCAATACGCTCAATGATGACTGGAACGTGGAAGAACGCGCCCAGACTTCTCTCGACAGCTGGGGACTGGACGGTATCCCACTCTCCCGTCCGATGGAAGGACTTAGCGGCGGCGAAAAGACCCGCATCTTCCTGGCAGGCATGGAGTTGCACAACCCAACAGCCATCCTGCTGGACGAACCGACCAACTATCTGGACGCGGATGGACGGGAACGTCTGTATAACTTGATACGACGGACATCGGCTACCGTGCTCGTCATCAGTCACGACCGCACGCTACTGAATCAGTTGCCTGCCATCTGCGAACTCTCCTCCCAGGGATTGACGTATTACAGCGGAAACTACGACTTCTACAAAAAACAGAAGGCCCTGCAACAGAAAGCCCTTACCCAACAACTGGAAGAGAAGCAGAAAGCCCTGCGCCTTGCACGCAAAGTGGCACGCGAAGTAGAAGAACGGAAGTCCAAACAGAATGTGCGGGGAGAAAAAAACTCCATTAAAAAGGGGATTCCCCGCATCATGATAGGAGCACTGAAAAACAATGCGGAAAACAGCAGCAGCAGACTCAGCAGCATTCATACGGAGAAAACGGAAAAATTGCAGGCAGAAATGTCAGGCATCAAAAGTTCACTGCCACAGACAGACAAACTGAAAACAGACTTCAATGCCTCTCATCTGCATGTGGGGAAAGTTCTGGTCAAGGCAAAGGACGTCAACTTTCATTATCCCAGCCTCGCGGCTTCTCCTATGGAGACAACCCGTCCGGAGGCAGTAAAGGAGCTCTGGTCTTCCTCCCTCACCTTCCAGTTGAGAAGCGGCGACCGCCTCAGCTTGAAAGGAAAAAACGGCAGTGGAAAAACAACCCTGCTGAAACTCATCATGGGCGAATTGCACCCCACCGACGGAGTGATGGAGCGTGCCGGCTTCACCTCCGTCTATCTGGACCAAGAATACTCCCTCGTCCGTAATGAGCGCAGCGTACTCCAACAAGCAGAAGCTTTCAACCACCGCCACCTGCCGGAACATGAAGTGAAAACCATCCTCAACCGTTACCTCTTTCCCCGCGACGTGTGGAACAAGCCGTGCGGCAAACTGAGTGGCGGCGAAAAGATGCGCCTCTCCTTCTGCTGCCTGATGATTGCCGACAATACCCCGGATATGTTCATTCTGGACGAACCCACCAACAATCTGGACATCGAGAGTATAGAAATAATAACGGCAACGATACGCGACTACGCCGGCACCGTAATTGCCATCAGCCACGACCGGGAGTTTCTGAAAGACACCGGCATCGAACGGGAGATACTTTTGGAATGAATCAGTAATTTAGGTAACAACAACCGTAATTTGTATACTGCCATTCTCATAAAACCTGCCTATTTTTGCAGCACGTAATCATTTACTAACTAACGAACAACGAATATGAGCAAAAAAGTATTAATCCTCTCCTCCAGTCCCCGCAGGAATGGAAACTCCGACCTCTTGTGCAATGAATTCATGCGCGGTGCCGCAGAGGCCGGACATCAAGTAGAAAAGATTTTCCTGAAAGACAAGCACATCAACTACTGCACGGGATGCAGCGTATGCAGCATGTACGGCAAACCCTGCCCGCAAAAGGACGATGCCGCCGAAGTGGTGGAAAAGATGATTGCCGCCGACGTCATCGTCATGGCAACCCCCGTCTACTTCTACACCATGAGCGCGCAGATGAAGACACTGATTGACCGTTGTTGCGCACGCTACCTTGAAATAAAGGACAAGGAGTTCTACTTCATCATCGCCGCCGCCGAAGAAAGTGTCCCCATGATGGAGCGTACCATCGATGGTTTCCGTGGCTTCCTCGACTGCCTGGAAGAGCCCAAAGAATGCGGCACCATTTATGGCGTGGGTGCCTGGAAGGTGGGCGAGATAAACGACAAGCCTTCCATGCACGAAGCCTACGAGATGGGAAAAAAGGTATAAAGAACGAATACTAATCGCTATACAATACATTTATGCTACGTACCATCAGACTGACCCTTGCCGTCATCTTCTTCGCACTCATCACGCTGTTGTTCCTCGACTTCACGGGAACACTGCATGCCTGGTTCGGATGGATGGCGAAGATACAATTCCTGCCGGCCGTGCTGGCACTGAACATCGGTGTAGTACTGTTTCTTGCAGTGCTGACCTTGGTATTCGGACGCATCTACTGCTCCGTCATCTGCCCGTTGGGAGTATTCCAGGACATTGTTTCCTGGCTCTCCGCCAAACGGAAGAAAAACCGTTTCCGCTACTCGTCCGCACTGAAATGGCTACGCTACGGTGTGCTGGGAGTATTCGTACTTGCCATTATCGGCGGACTGAACTCTTTTGTCGTGCTGCTGGCCCCTTACAGCTCATACGGGCGCATCGTTTCCAGCCTTTTCTCCCCACTCTACCAGTGGGCAAACAACGGACTGGCCTACCTGGCCGAACGTGCTGACAGCTATGCCTTCTATGAAACGGATGTATGGATGAAGAGTCTCCCTACCCTGCTGATTGCCACGGTCACTCTGGTGGTCCTCATCGTGCTGGCATGGCGAGGTGGACGTACCTATTGCAACACCATCTGTCCGGTAGGTACAGTGCTTGGCTTCCTCTCGAAGTATTCCTTGCTGAAACCGGTGATTGACACAAAGAAGTGCAACAGTTGCGGACTTTGTGCCCGCAACTGCAAGGCATCGTGCATCAACATCAAAGCACACGAAATAGATTACAGCCGTTGCGTGGCATGTATGGACTGTATCAACAAGTGCAGGAAAGGTGCCATCACTTACACACGCCGCAAGCCGGCCTCCGCTGCAGTCTCCCAGGAAACCTCCGTGGCACCGGAGCAGGTAAACGACGCCCGCCGCGCATTTCTCTCTACAACTGCCGTGTTTGCTGCTACGGCAGCCCTCAAGGCGCAGGAGAAGAAAGTGGACGGTGGACTGGCTGTCATCGAGGACAAAAAAATCCCCGAGCGCGCCACTCCCATCACTCCTCCGGGCTCACTGAGCGCCCGCCACTTTGCACAACACTGCACAGCCTGCCAGCTCTGCGTATCGGTATGCCCCAACCAAGTGCTCCGTCCTTCTTCGGACTTGACAAAACTGATGCAGCCGGAAATGTCCTACGAACGCGGTTACTGCCGCCCCGAATGCGCCAAGTGTGCGGAGGTGTGTCCTACCGATGCCATCCATCTGACGAGCCTCGCCGAGAAATCGGCCGTCCAAATCGGTCATGCCGTATGGATTAAGGAGAATTGCATCTGCATCACAGACAAGATGGAATGTGGGAACTGTACCCGCCATTGTCCGGCCGGTGCCATACAGATGGTTCCTTCAGACCCGGAAGACGAAGCCTCCATCAAGATACCGGTAGTCAACGCCGAACGCTGTATCGGATGCGGAGCATGCGAGAACCTTTGTCCGTCGCGTCCGTTCAGTGCCATTTATGTGGAAGGCCATGTGATGCACAGAACTGTCTGAAGCAACTTTATCACCCTAATATCCATTTATAATTTCAGTCCTATCACAATGAAAGAAGACAATAAGAACAAGATAAACCGCCGCGATTTCTTCAAACTCGCCGGTGCAGGAACGCTTGCCTCGGCAGCAGCCCTATACGGCTGTTCGGGCAACAAGAACAACGGGGAAAGCGAATCGGCCGCACTGGGCGAGATACCAACCGGCAAGATGACCTATCGTACCAACCCCAACACGGGCGACCGGGTTTCTCTGCTGGGATACGGATGCATGCGATGGCCCACCCGGAAACGCGCCGATGGGAATGGAGACGAAATAGACCAGGAAGCCGTGAACGACCTGATAGACTATGCCATTGCTCACGGAGTGAACTATTTCGACACCTCTCCCGCCTATGTGCAAGGTCTGTCGGAGCGCGCCACAGGCATTGCCTTAAAACGCCATCCACGGGAGAAATTCTTCCTTGCCACAAAGCTGTCCAACTTCAGTCCCAGCACGCACAGCCGCGAAGAGTCCCTTGCCATGTATCACCGCTCCTTCCGCGACCTGCAAGTGGACTACATCGACTACCTCCTGCTGCACGGCATCGGCATGGGCGGCATGGAAGCCCTCCGTTCCCGCTATCTGGACAACGGCATGCTGGACTTCCTGCTGAAAGAGCGCGAAGTCGGACGCATCCGCAACCTCGGATTCTCCTATCATGGAGACATCGAAGTCTTTGACTACCTGCTCTCCCGCCACGACGAACTGAAATGGGACTTCGTACAAATCCAACTGAACTACGTGGACTGGCGACATGCCAAAGAAGTGAATACCCGCAACACGGATGCCGAATACCTATATGCCGAGCTGGTGAAGCGCAACATTCCCGCCGTTATCATGGAGCCGCTGCTGGGCGGACGCCTATCCCGCCTGAACGACCACTTGATGGCACGTCTGAAACAACGCCGCCCGCAAGAGAGCGTGGCTTCCTGGGCCTTCCGATTTGCAGGTACTTTCCCCGATGTGCTGACCGTACTGAGCGGAATGACGTACATGGAGCATCTGCAAGACAACCTGCGTACCTTCTCCCCGCTTGTTCCATGTACGGAAGAGGAGTTTACCCTACTGGAAGATACCGCCCAGCGAATGCTGCAATACCCCACCGTGCCGTGCAACGACTGCAAATACTGTATGCCGTGCCCCTATGGGCTGGATATTCCAGCCATCCTGCTGCACTACAACCGCTGCATCAACGAGGGCAACGTGCCGCAGAACAGCCAAGACGAGAATTACCGCGAGGCACGCCGCGCCTTCCTGATAGGCTATGACCGCAGTGTTCCCCGTCTCCGCCAAGCCAACCGTTGCACCGGTTGCGGCCAATGCAACCCGCACTGTCCGCAAGGCATCGACATCCCGGCGAAACTGCAGGAAATAGACCGGTTTGTGGAAGCACTGAAGCAGGAAACCCTTTAACGGAGTTATCTTCCACATCCGTTTTCATTTCGAGGATTACCAATCATATACAGATTCTTCTTTTTGTATAACTTTGCAGAAAGAACCATAGATAAACGATGAATAAAAAGATTTTAACGGCTATTTTAATAAGTATTGCCCTGCCAGGGGGCATGCTGTCCGCACCTGCCGACAGCCTCCGGCTGAAAAGCTACAAGCTTGATGAAGTCGTGGTGACCGGGACAAGAAATGAAACAGACATCCGCCACCTGCCAATGACCATCTCCGTAGTGGGCCGCCAGCAACTGGAACAGACCTACCAGCCCTCCATCCTGCCTGCACTGACCGAGCAGGTGCCCGGACTTTTCACCACAAGCCGCGGCATCATGGGCTACGGCGTATCCACGGGAGCCGCAGGAGGCATGAGCCTGCGCGGCATAGGCGCCGGGGTGAATGCCGCCGGAGGACCTACAACCAGCCTGCTGGTGCTGATAGACGGACACCCGCAATACATGGGCTTGATGGGGCATCCCATCGCCGACGCCTACCAGAGCATGATGGCCGAACGGGTGGAAGTGCTGCGCGGTCCCGCCTCCGTCCTCTACGGGTCCAATGCAATGGGCGGGGTTATCAACATCGTCACCCGCAAGATGCAGGAGGACGGGGTGAAAACCAATGCGCAGATAGGATACGGTTCCTACAATACCCTGCAGACGGAAGTCTCCAACCGCGTGAGGAAAGGGCGTTTCAGCAGCGTGGTGACCGGCTCGTACAACCGTACCGACGGACACCGTGACGACATGGAGTTTGAGCAGTATGGCGGCTATGCCAAACTGGGATACGACTTCAGCGACACCTGGAAGCTGTGGGGCGACGTGAACATCACCCGCTTCAACGCCTCCAATCCCGGCGAAGCCGACAATCCGTATATAGACAACGACTCGCGCATCACACGCGGCATGACCTCCTTCGCACTGGAAAATCGTTACGACTGTACTTCCGGCGCCGTGAGCTTCTTCTATAACTGGGGCCGGCACAGAATTAATGACGGCTACCATCCCGGAGGAGAGCCCCAGAAGTCGCACTTCAACTCCAAGGACCGGATGCTGGGCATATCGTGGTATCAAAGCGCCACGCTCTTCACCGGCAACCGCCTGACCGTAGGTTTCGATTACCAGCACTTCGGCGGAGAGTCCTGGAACAAGGTTGTCGCCATCGACGAGGCAAAACCCGGACAGCAGATTGGTGACCGCATCCCCGGCGTGGACAAGCAGATGGATGAATTTGCAGGCTATGTGGATTTCAGGCAGGACATCAACAGTTGGCTTTCACTGGACGCCGGTGTCCGCATAGACCACCATTCGCACGTAGGCACGGAATGGATTCCCCAAGGGGGACTGGCTTTCCATCTGCCGCGGCAGGCAGAACTGAAAGCAATGGTGAGCAAAGGATTCCGTAACCCCACCATCCGGGAGATGTACATGTTCCCTCCACAGAACCCCGATTTGAAAGCGGAGAGCCTGATGAACTATGAACTCTCCTTTACGGGGCAGCTTTTGGGAGGGCCCATGTCCTATGGGGTGAACCTCTACTACATCAACGGGGACAACATCATCATGACGGACCCTGCCCTGCGCAAGAACGTCAACTCCGGCGAGATAGAGAACTGGGGTGTGGAAACCAACCTCGGATACCGCATCAACCGCCACTGGCAGATGAATGCCAATTATAGCTGGCTGCACATGGAGAATCCGGTACTGGCGGCTCCCGAGCACAAACTCTATGCCGGTGCGGACTTTACGCAAGGACGTTGGGGCCTATCTACCGGTATACAATACGTGAAGGGTCTCCATACCTCGGTCACCCCGGGTAAGGAGAAGCAGGAAAGCTTCGTACTCTGGAACCTGCGTGCCAACTACCGTCTGTGCAGTTTTGCCGACGTCTTCGTCAAGGGTGAAAACCTGCTGGCACAACGCTATGAAATCAATGCAGGCTTCCCCATGCCGAAAGCTACGGTGATGGGAGGCGTAAATATCAACTTTTAATACATTACAACTACATGGAAACAAAAACAGTTAAACTCTACTCGCTGGATTACAATAATGTGAAGACGTATCTGGCAGCCTCGCTATTCATTCTTGGCAATCTGGCTCTTCCCCAGCTCTTTCATCTCATTCCCCAGGGAGGGATAACCTGGCTTCCAATCTATTTCTTCACGCTGGTGGGCGCTTATAAATTCGGATGGAAAGTGGGGTTGCTGACAGCCGTCCTGTCGCCCGTCCTCAACTCCCTGCTATTCGGAATGCCACTTCCCGCAGCACTTTCCGCCATTCTGTTGAAGTCTGTATTACTGGCTGTGGCGGCGGGCTGGGCAGCACACCGTTTCCAGCGCATTTCCCTGCCTATCCTGCTGGCAGTAGTTCTTTTCTATCAGGTAGCAGGTACTTTGGGAGAATGGGCCATGGTGGGCAGCTTCTTCCGGGCTGTACAAGATTTCCGTATCGGCGTGCCGGGAATGGGATTGCAAGTGGCAGGCGGATATTTACTGCTGAAATATAGCCTTCAATAAGCACGCTTTCAGGGCAAACCTTATTTCAGTAATTCCGCAAAGGGGTGTATTCCGCCCGATAGATGCGGTCGAAGAACGGCGTCCACTCATTGTCCGTGATGCCAATCTGCAGACCGTAGAAGTGTGTACCGGCTTCCCGACAGCGACGAATCTCCTCCATAAAGGCAGGTGAAGAGTGAGGAATCTTGAAGTCGCTGACCCAAAGCACATCGGCATTCATATACTCCTTGCCTTCTTTGAGCAGGCGGAACGTGGCTTCCAGCATGCGGGTGGCATCCGTATCCCCGCAAGCTGTCTTTGAGAAGAATTCGAGCAGCCTTGCCCGTTCCTTCCTTACGTCAATCGGCTGGATGGAGACGGAAAAAGCTATCAGAAAGCAGTTCCGCCGTTGACGGTCGGCTATCTCCAGGAGCTTTATCAGCAGGGAGTGGGCAATCTTCTCCGGCTTGCCGGCCATGCTTCCCGAGGTGTCTAGACAGACAATCATCGGACCTTTGGGACGGGCAGGCTTGGTTTCGATGCGCCGGGCAGGCTGCATGATTTCCGATTTATAGCGGAAGGTCTGGAGCTTGCGGGTGAGGTATTTGTAGACGAACAAATCTTCCAGTTCGCTGTCTGCCGAATGGGCAAGCTCAATGGGAAGCAGGGCATTGAGGTCGTTGCCGGTACTGATGCCCAGGATGTCACATTTGGAGGAGTGCTCCATTTTGTAGACGTTTCCCTCGGCAACGCGGATTTGCTCACGTCCTTCGTCGTCTGCCATACGCCCCATCTTGCGGGCCACTTTCACTATCTCGGGGCAAGAGCGCTGGATGCGCACGATTTTCCGTATACGCTCAAAGTCGACAGTATTCCACAAGCCGCTCATCATGCCCCAGGTCTGGAAGAATTCGTCCTTATCCACCCGGTTCTGGCGGATGTACTCGGGGATGTCTTTCAGATTGGAACGGAGCCTGCGCTCGAGGGCATCTTTGCGGAAAGCAATCTCTTTCTCCTTTTCTTCGTGCATCTTCAGTTGGAAGGCGTCTTCCCAGTCGTCCACCATTTTCTCCCAGACTTCATCGTCCGCATATCCTCCTTCTGTACCGAAGTGGCTGCGGTAGAAACGGGAGTCGAAGCCGTACTCCCGGTATTTGTCGGAAATCTGCTGGAGCAAGGCTTGCCAGCCGTCTTTCCGCTTTGCCATGGACCATTCCAGCACGAGCTTCATCCCGGTCCGTTCCGACTGGCTTTTCCGGAGGTGGTACCTCTCCTTCTCCAAGTTCAATTGGATGAACTGAATCATGGTGTCGTAAAAGATACGTGCACAGACCTCATCGCCCAGCACCTGCACCTTGACCATGGAGTCGTTCATCACAGAGAGTAGATAGGCATACAAGGGCTCGGTATCCGTCTCTGCGCACTCTCCGGTGGCAACGAAACGGTCCAGTGCCTGCACATAGAAGGCGGTGTCATATCGGGTGACGGTGGTGTTCATCTTCTTCTTGGTTACTGGAGGATTATTCGTCTCCATATCTCAGTTTGCGCATGTCCACACGCGCCCAGGCTATTTCCTTGCGGACGATGGAGACGTATTGAGCTACGCTCTTTTTGTCTTCTTCGGAGACGAAAAGGTTGTCGGACAAATCTCTTACCAGGCGGTCTATGCTGGTGGCGGCGGCGTCCAGTTCCGTCTCGTAGTCACGGTCGGTGACGGAGAGGTTTCCCAGCCAGAGTTGTTGCTCCTCACCTCGTTGCAGACGCCGCATGGGGAAGCGCACACCGTTGATGTAGAGATGCTTGTCGTCGCGGTAGAGGGTGACGCGTTCGGTGCCTTCCTCTTTCACGGCGCCGGTGTCGGCAAAGGCGCGGATGATGGTACGCTTGGGATTGATGGGGTCGGCATACATTACGCCCAAGGTGGGGGCATCTTTGGCGCTGTACTCCTTCAGATTTTTGTAGTCCACGATAAAGATGTAGGTGTTGCCCGTACCATGTTTCTCCACCTGGTAGTAGAAGTGTTCCGTTATCAGCAGGTCATCGTCCCTACGGTCGCCGGCAAGGCGGGCTTTGTCGAGGGCTTCGCGCACACGGCTGACTTTCAAATCGGATTTCAGCGAGGAGGCGATACCAGCAATCTGTTTTGTGTGGGACACGAATAAGGCACGGATAACGATGTCACGGATGGCAACGCTCTCATCAGGCTCACTCCATAGGCAGTGGTAGACGGGAAGCAGGTCGGTCATGGAGACTTCCGTGCGGCCGTGGACGAAGGCGGAGGTCTTGAGCAGCTTCACGATGTTTTTCCAGCGGCGGTCGCTGACGTAGACATTGCGGCGCAGGTCGGAGTCTTGCATCTCTACGCTTGTCAGTCCGTGGCGAATGGCTGTGATGCAGGAAAGAACATCGAGAGGCAAGGTTACGCGGCGTATCTCAGCTTGCCATTCGGCATACTCGCGGTCGGAGATTTGCCATTCGCAGGCAGTCGTTTCCGGATGGTCGGCAGAATCGTCCAGCAGCATTTTGTAGAAAGACTCTTCCTGCTTGACGCAGGTGCAGAGAATGCGGATAAGGAAGCGGTCCCATAGGGCTTCCAGTCCCTCGCCTTGAGCGGGCAGTTCGTTACTGGCAGCTACGAGCAGTTTGAGGGGGAGATGCAGTTCCTTGTCGCCGTTGCGGAAAAGTTTCTCGTTGATGACGGTCAGCAGAGTGTTCTGTATGGCAGGGCCTGCTTTCCATATTTCGTCCAGAAACACGACATCGGCTGTGGGCAGATAGCCGTCGATGGCACGTTCATACTTGTCGGATTCTTTCAGTCGGCTAATGCTGACAGAACCGAAAATCTCGTCGGGCGTAGAGAAGCGGGACATCAGGTATTCAAAGGCACGGGCATCTGTAAAAGCCGACTTTAGCCGCCTGGCTACCATTGACTTGGCTACTCCCGGAGGTCCCAGGAGCAGAATGCTCTCGCCTGCCAGAGCTGCCAGCAGGGAGAGGTTTATTTCAGTTTCTTTTTCGTATACTCCCCGGTTCATTTCGGAAAGGAGGAGACGAATGCGTTGGGTTATTTCCACAATATGATTTATTTATAGTCAGTACTCATGTATAAAGAAAAGTGTGTAAAGATACAAAATAGTAGGGAAATCAGAGAGAGTCTTATTAAGATTCACTATCTTTGGAAAACAAATACACACAGACACGCACACACGTTGTGATTTGCTTTCATTTCCTATATCTATTACCATTTCTACCTGGAGACAAATTGTCCCCAGGTAAGTGACCAGTCCTTCATCGGGTCAGTCCCTATTATTGGGGATTTAACAATCCCCCCTCTTTTGCCGAAAACTAAAACTTTCCTCCCCAAACACTACCCTTCGTATCACAATATTTTATACCTTTGTTCACTAAGAAATAATCGTCCCATACCCATTTCTGTTTCGTCCGACAGCTGTCGGACGATAATTAAACAACTGTTGGACGATAATGCAACAGTTGTCGGACGATTAGTTTTTAGGAAGAGGAAAATTAATCCGCTTAGCGACAAAAATAATTCCCCGAAGCGACGAGAACTGTTTATCGCTATAAACAAAAATAAATATCTTATGAGCGCGTATTACGACCTTTACGAAACGCCTTCGCCCGACGGGAAAGAAGACAAGAAATCACTCCATGCACGTATCTGCCCGAAAAGGACTTATACCCAAAAGGAGTTTGTGGAACATATCGCAACTTTCCAACATCTGCCCAAGAATGTGATAGGGGCAGCATTGGATGCCTGCATTGACGAGTTGTGCGACCTCCTTGCCAACGGAAACATCGTGGAGCTGGGAGAACTCGGATTCTTCAGCACTTCACTGAAATGTTTGCGCGAGACCGACGACGAGAAAAAGAAAATCCGCTCCGAATCCGTCCAATTCCAAAACGTACACCTGCGCATCAGCAGCACGTTCCGCAACAACATCAAGAAGAAAATGACGTTGGAACGTGTACACTCCACTACCAAGAAATCGAAAAAAGTAGTAGAGACCACCGAAGAAACAAGAAAAGCCGAACTGGAACTGTTCCTCAAGCAGAATGTATGTATCAACAAGAACGAATACATCCAGCTAAGCGGACTAACCAGACATGCCGCCATAGACGAACTGAACAACTTCATCCGGCAAGGGTTCCTGCGCCGCCGCGGAATGGGAAGGTCAACGGTCTATGTGCGACAAGAAAAAGACACAGCAAACGAAATTTAGGGGGGCAAGCACAGAGACACAGAGACATAGAAATTAATTTGAAAAGAATCTCTGTGCCTTTGTATTTTCGTGTTCATCCCCCCCAAAATAATAAAACAACAAACAATGGAAAAATCAACAGAACCCCAACCCTCCACGCAGTGGTTCGTCTTCTTCAAAGACCAACTGCTGCTGAAAAAAGGATATACAGACAAAGGAGAAATAAAATACAGCGTACCCGTCAGTATAGAGCCTCCTCTGACACCGGAAGCCGGAAGTAATATACACGAAGTGTTCCCCCCCAACGGCAAGCAAGTACGTGCATTCGCCTTGGAACAGCCCGTGGCCGAAACCGACGAATGGGTCATGATAGGCCTGCGCGCATCGTACGACTACATCTCGCCGGACGAGTACCGTTCTGCAGGAAAGGCCTTCCAGATACTCTATTGGGACGAGCACAGCCACTTCTGCCCCGTGTGTGGTACCGCCATGGAGCACCAGACCCCCATCATGAAGAAGTGTCCCAACTGCGGCAATGAGATGTACCCTCCCGTTTCCACCGCCATCATCGTACTGATACGCAAAGGAGACGAAATCCTGCTGGTGCATGCCCGGAACTTCCGAGGAACCTTCTACGGACTGGTGGCAGGCTTCCTCGAAGCCGGCGAGACACTGGAAGAATGTGTGGAACGGGAAGTTTTTGAGGAAACGGGGCTGAAGGTAAAGAACATCACCTACTTCAGCAACCAGCCCTGGCCCTACCCCAGCGGATTGATGGTGGGTTTCATTGCCGACTACGAAAGCGGGGAGATAAAACTGCAGGAAGATGAGCTGACCGCTGCCGCCTTCTATTCCAAAGACAACCTGCCCGAAATTCCACGAAAACTGAGTATCGCAAGAAGGCTGATAGACTGGTGGATGGAGAACAATTAAAAATTAAAGAATTAAAAAGAGGGGGGGAAGAAATTTTAAAAAGCAGATTGCGGAAAACACACACTCACAAACGAACAACTACGAATGAAACGACTCTCATTCACATCAACCAATCGGTGTGTAACCGCAATCTGCCTATACTTAACTTCCCTGCAAACGTTTTGTTCATCAACCATCGGGTTTAAGTCTTTATTTAAGTTTTCTTTCAACACAGAAGCAAAAGGAAGAGGCGCAGCCCTCACGGGTTACGCCTCTCCGAACACTATATACACATTTTTTCCTCTTTCCTATCAAATGCCGAGTGACTTGCGCACTGCCTCCACTTTCTTCTCAGCTTCGGCATCGGCGCTGGTATAGCATTTCGGACAACCCATCTCGCCCTTCACCTCGATATAGAACTTAATCTTCGGTTCCGTACCGGAAGGACGGACAGAAATCTTCGTGCCGTCTACAGTGAAATATTGAAGTACATTGGAAGTCTCGGGCATATCCAGCTTGCTTACGTTGCCCTGGGCATCAGTAAGTTCCAGCGTCTTGTAATCCTTAATCAGACTGACAGCCGAACCGCCGATTTCCTTCGGAGGATTGGCACGGAAGTTATCCATCATCGCCTTGATTTCCTCGGCACCGCTCTTACCCGGTTTCACCACATTCACGGTGGTTTCCTTTGAGAATCCATATTCTACATAGATTTCCATCAATACGTCATAGAGCGTCTTACCCTGGTCTTTGGCCCAAGCACAGATTTCGGCCAGCAAGGAGCAGGCAGAAACCGCATCTTTATCACGGACAAAGTCTTCGGCCAGGAAGCCATAGCTTTCTTCACCACCACCGATATACTGCTGCTTGCCTTCGCTCAGACGGATTTCGCGAGCAATCCACTTGAAGCCGGTGTAGCAGTCGCGCATTTCAATCTTGTTCTTGTCTGCCACAGCCTTGATGAGTTCAGTGGTCACGATGGTCTTCACGATGAAGTCGTTCGGCTGCATCTTGCCCATTGCAATACGGTTCTTGATGATGTAGTACAAGAAAATGAGACAAGTCTGGTTACCATTAATAAGCACCCACTCGCCCTTATCGTCCTTGCAGGCCATACCGACACGGTCGGCATCCGGGTCACTTGCCATCACGATGTCAGCGTCAATCTTCTTGGCCAGCGCAATGGCCATGGAAAGGGCTTCGGCATTTTCGGGATTCGGAGAAACCACCGTCGGGAAATTGCCGTCCTTCACCATCTGTTCGGGCACGCAGTTGATATTCTCAAATCCCCACTCCTTCAATGAGTCCGGAATGAGCACGCGGCCTGCGCCATGAAGCGGAGTATACACAATGCTGAGGTCTTTCTGGCGACGGATGACTTCGGGGTCGATGGAGATGGAGTGAACCATGTCCAGATAAACCTTATCCACTTCCTTGCCGATAATCTGAATCAAGTCCTTGTTGCCGTTGAACTTGATGTCGGCCACCGTCACCTTATTCACCTCGTCTATGATGGCTGTATCGTGCGGAGCGAGCACCTGCGCACCGTCATCCCAATAAGCCTTGTAGCCGTTGTATTCTCTGGGGTTGTGGCTGGCTGTAATGTTGATACCGCTCTGGCAGCCGAAGTGGCGAATGGCAAATGAAACTTCGGGCGTAGGACGAAGGTCATCAAAAAGATATACCTTGATGCCGTTTGCAGAGAAGATGTCGGCAGAAATCTTTGCGAACTTGTCGCTATTGTTGCGGCAGTCGTGCCCCACAACAACGGAAATATCCTTCTTTCCGGCAAAACATTTGTTCAGATAGTTGGACAAGCCCTGTGTTGCGGCACCTACGGTGTAGATGTTCATGCGGTTTGTACCGGCACCCATGATGCCGCGCAGACCGCCCGTTCCAAATTCCAGGTCTTTGTAAAAACTGTCTATCAATTCGGTTTTATCTGGATTTTCCAACATGCGTTTCACTTCTGCCTGAGTTTCGGCATCATATGCCGGGGTAAGCCATTTTTCGGCTTTCTCAGTCACCTGCTTAATCAGTTCCTGATTTTCCATAAGACTGTTATTGTTTTAAGGGTTAATATAAACTTTTTTGTAAGACACAAA
Organism: Bacteroides uniformis; assembly: GCF_025147485.1. Classification (NCBI taxonomy): domain Bacteria; kingdom Pseudomonadati; phylum Bacteroidota; class Bacteroidia; order Bacteroidales; family Bacteroidaceae; genus Bacteroides; species Bacteroides uniformis. Next base: position 3,980,845 of record NZ_CP102263.1, read on the forward strand.
TGTAGAAGAATAAGTTCAAATATCCTAATTTTATTCAGGCATTTTATATCTGTCTCCCGTCTGCTTAACATACTCTTCAAGGAACTCCTTCGGGTATCCCGGGCGGATTACGCCTGCCGGCTGGCCGATGGAATTACGTTCGAATTGACCGTTTTTCATACGTTTGACAACGCCGTCATTATACTTTACGACAAGAAACTCGCCAAGACGTTTCCAAGTATCGAAAGTGCTTTGGGCAGTCATGTTCGTATAGTTGGTAAGAAATGCCTTTGCTTTGGCAGGATCTTTTTCCAGCAGTTTGGCAGCAGCAGCCTCAACGCCTTCCTGCGCTTCGTTGAAGGTTGTCTCCAACTCTGTCTGAGTGGCACGCACGTCGCCCATCATCAAGTCATAACGGGGATAAACCATATTGGCCACCCAGTTGAAAATCCAGAAAGCGGAGTTCCAGGAGAAAGTGATGTAATCGGCGCCGTCCACACGGGTGTAGCATACGGGAACCTTGTCCGTACAGCAGTATACGGGCGTAAATACCGTCATGTTGGCATCATCTGTGCCGAACCACAATACTCCACCGATAGGATCGGGCAACTCGGAGCGCATCTGTGCCACGAATACGAAACCGCTCTGCTGGGTGGAGATGGGACGTTCATTGAAGTATTCCTGGTCACCCACCTTGAAAGAGAGTGGAGAAAGGCGGTACGGGGTATGATACGGGCCTGCGCCGAAATCTTTGCTGATGTCGAGAGGAGTACCTTCATAATGGTCGCGCATGGCGTTCTTCACATCCTGCACGGAAACCTTGCGGTTGGGCTTCACAAACAGAGGCATCGGAGTGTCCGTCTCACCCAATATATAAGGCAGGAACTCGTTGCCGCGGTCGGTAAACATATTGAAATAGCTCCATACGCGTGCCTCGCAATAGCGACGGGCACCGAAATCGAGCGGAGCATAGGCATCGGCAAAGCTGAAATCCTTGTTCACACCGTCAAAATAGCCCTTCTCGCGTGCAAAGGAGATGACATCGGGGGAGTACATACAGTTCTCCTTGTCGTTCATGTTGAACTGATGAATGCGGCTCTGGTTGGCATGAGCGGAGATACAATCATCGGGCACGCGGACAGCTACCCATACGGCACCGCGCACACCGGGTCCCTTGCCAATCATCTCCATAATCCATATTTCGTTGGGGTCGGCGATGGTGAAGGACTCGCCACTGCTGTAATAGCCATATTCCTGCACCAGTTCCGTCATCACTTTGATGGCCTCGCGGGCGGTGCGTGAGCGTTGCAGACCGAGGTAAATCAGGCTGCCGTAGTCGATGATGCCGGTGGTATCCACCAGCTCGGGACGTCCGCCGAATGTCGTCTCACCGATAGTGAGCTGGAACTCATTCATGTTGCCAATGACATTGTACGTCTGACGCGCCTGCTCTATCTGCCCAAGGTATTTGCCGGTGTCCCACTCGTGTATGTCAATCAGCGTACCTTTCTTGTGCATACCAGCAGGATAATGATACAACTCGCCGAACAAACCATAAGAATCGGCAGAATAGGAAACAATGGTAGAACCGTCCGCGGAGGCGTTCTTGCCTACGATAAGATTGGTGCAGGCCAGCGCATTCGCCACGGCTGCCACAACAAACAAGACGGAAAGAGTCAGTCTTTTACTTTTCATACTTCTAAATTATAATGTTACTAAATATTTCAGTCTTTACCATACAAAATCAAACTGTTCGGTAGTACGGTTGCCACAGCCATCCGTCACCGTCATCTCCACCACATGCTTGCCGCCTTTCTCCACATATTTCGGGTCGAGCTCGCACACCAGGTTACCACTGATGGAATTGGGCTTTCCAAACAAGGCATACTTCCCGTCAATCGTACCCCGATAGGTGTTGATGCCGGTTTCCTTGTCCTTGGCCTTGAAGATGATTTTTCCCGTACGTCCCCACTGAGCTTGGTTCACGGGAGTTATCACCGGCGGAACCGTATCCACTGCCACGGTATAAGTCCCCAAATCCCGTATACGCACTTTCATGACACCATCCTCATACTTACCGCCGATGCGGTATTTTCCACCGCGCGCCGTTACGCCCGCCACATAATATTTGGTCATATCCTCTACTGGACGCCGGCGCAAGCCGATACGCAAATCGCAGGCATTGTGCATAGGAATACGGGTATCGTTTAGTTGATAGGTGAAAGCGATGTCGCCACTATCAGCCCGCACGGAGTAGTTCAGCAAGACGTTATCGTAGAGCATTCCTTTCGGGATAACCAACTCCAGCCCCGGCTCCTGCAGATAGTTCACCTTGTCCCATTTGAGGGTATATTTCTCACGATGTTCCACCGGAGCAATTATCGTCTTCTGTCCCTGGACTGTAAAGCGGACTTTAGAGGTATTTCCCAGCGCATCGCTCAGTGTATAGACAAATCGGTAAGGGCGTTCTTCGTTGATTTCCACCAGTCCGCGATTGCCGTTGGATGCCTGCAGCATGCGAAGACGGTTGCCCGGCTCTATAAAAGACTTCATGTACTGACCGTGTGTCCACGAATTGATATAGCGGTTCTCCTCATAGGCAAAGCGGTCTATCGTACTGCGGAAGACTTCCTCACCGTCCACTTCGAGAATCACCGTCTTCACGCCATATTTATTCTGCACTCCGTCCATATAGTCGTAGGCACGGATGCCTGCACCAATCAGTCCCCAGGCGGTAATGGGTTTCGTTGGATGTGCCGGAAAAGCCCGTCGCGTCTGCTTGCCCTCCACCACTCCTTTTCCCGGCTGTGGAAACAGCATGATACCTTCGGCACGCGGGGCAGTCTTGTCTTTCACCTTGTTCATGAAGAAAGGCAGCGGGTCGATATATTCGTCCGTAGCCGTCTCTATCATATCCAGATGCAGGTGCGGACCGAAAGAGTATCCGGTGTTTCCGCTCAAAGCTATTATCTGACCGGCCTTCACGGGATATTCATCGGGTTCGGGAGTAATTTCCACCTCCCAACTTTCTTTCTCGTACTGCAAGTCTTCAACCCGGCGGGCCACATCGCCCACAAAGGCACTCAAATGGCGGTTTATCGTCGAATAACCATTGTCATAAGCCACATCGAGCACATAGCCCGAACCGTGGGTAACGCGGATACGCGAAATATATCCGTCGGCCAGAGCGCGTACCGGCTTGCCTATGGTTCCACCGGTCTTGAAATCCAGTCCGCCATGAAAATGGTTGGCACGTATCTCGCCGAAGTTACCGGAGAAAGTGATGGGAAAATCAAAAGGCGGGATGAAGGAGGGCTTGTCTGTACCGGTTTCTTGGGCATAGCCGCTTTGCACACTACCAATAAAGAACAAAAGAGAGAAAAATATAGAATATTTCATATTTTGTACAGTCAATATTATTTTAAATGCATGCAAATATAAAAAGAATAGTTCTCTCTACCTACAGAAAGCTACAATTATCATTGATTAAAACATGCATAAAAATTCTGTTGAAGAACATAGATGCACCGATAACATCCAAGCCGGGAAATCGCTATATTGCGCCATGTTTAACCCCCCAATTAAAACTTTAAGGTTATGATTATCGGAGTACCTAAAGAAATCAAGAACAACGAGAACCGCGTGGGAATGACCCCTGCCGGAGTAGCCGAATTGGTGAAAAAAAGTCATACGGTGTATGTGCAAGCCACAGCAGGCGTAAACAGCGGTTTCTCCGACGATGACTACATCGCCGTAGGTGCAAAGACTTTACCGACCATTGAAGACACGTATGCCGCAGCCGACATGATTGTCAAGGTAAAGGAACCTATTGCACCGGAGTACAAACTGATTAAAAAGGGACAAGTGGTATTCACCTATTTCCACTTTGCAGCCGATAAATTGCTGACCGAAGCCATGATTGAAAGCGGTGCCGTCTGCATCGCCTACGAAACCGTGGAAAAAGAAGACCACTCACTTCCGCTACTTACTCCTATGAGTGAGGTGGCAGGACGCATGGCTACCCAAGTAGGAGCCCGCTTCCTTGAAAAGCCACAAGGCGGCAAGGGAAAACTGATGGGCGGAGTAACGGGCGTACGTCCCGCACGCGTACTTATCCTTGGAGGTGGTATCGTGGGCACCAATGCCGCACAGATAGCTGCCGGAATGGGTGCCGAGGTACTGATTGCCGACATCAACCTTCCCCGCCTGCGCTACCTGAGTGAAGTGATGCCGAAAAACGTAAAGACACTCTATTCTTCCACCCATAACATCAAGATGGAATTGCCGAACATCGACTTGGTAATCGGTTCCGTCCTCATCCCCGGTGACAAGGCCCCACACCTCATCACCAGCGAAATGCTGAAGATGATGAAACCCGGTACGGTACTCGTAGACGTAGCCATCGACCAGGGCGGTTGTTTCGAAACCTCCCACCCCACCACGCACAGCGACCCTACCTACATTGTGGACGGAATTGTACACTACGCCGTTGCCAATATCCCCGGCGCCGTACCCTTCACCTCCACCATGGCACTGACAAATGCCACCCTGCCCTACACTGTTTCCCTGGCATGCAAAGGCTGGAGACAAGCCTGCAAGGACGACCCGGCTCTGGCGCAAGGATTGAACGTAGTGGAAGGCAAAGTAACATACAAAGCTGTAGCCGACGTCTTCGGGCTGAAATATGAGGCGATTGAGTTATAAGTTATAAGTTATAAGTGATGAGTGATTTGTTGGTATTTTCCTTTCAGCATGGTAGCGCAGCACAATTACCAACAAATCACTCATCACTCATAACTCCCCCCCAACAAAGAATCCTTCTTCCTCGCATACTCCCACCACATAGCGAGCAGTGTGATGCAGAGGTTGAAAATAAACGGAAATTCCTTGGAATTAGTGTGGAACAAGGTCTGAAAGAAGTCTGTAATGAACGGGGACAATAGAATCGCCAGATAATTCATTACCATTACAAAGGCCAGTGCCAAAGTTGTTTTTTCCGGTATAGCCGTATCTACTGTCTCGTCATAAATCAGCGGTTGAATGACACCATATCCCAAACCAACCAACATACATCCCGGTATTATCAGCCATTCTTTAGGCGAAATCCATATCAAAAGCAAACCCGCTGCAATGGACAAAAGGCTGTAAAACTTTGTGTGTTTCCCCATCCACTTCACGATATGCCCCAGGAAGAAACCCGGAGCCATAATGGCAAGGAAGAATAAGGAGATCATCAATCCGGAATTTCCGCTGGAGAAGTGATGGGCCTCCATCAAAAAAGGCAAGTCAAAAGTAACCGCCAGCACTACATACGTAGTGACGCCATAAAACAGCATCAACTGTAGCAGATGGCGGACATGGATGCCGTATTTACCGGGAATCGCACGCTTGGATTCCTCCGGAACAACGGTAGCCGTATCTTCTGTTTTCTGCGGCTGACCGGTATCTCCCTTCAAATACCCGACAAGCAGCAGAGAAACCAACGGAAGCAGATATACCACGAAAGGCAAGTGCCAGTTTACCTCTGCCAGATACCCAGTCACCGCCGTTGCCACAACCAGCGTCACATTGGTGATGGCAGAACTGTAACCAAACTGCTTTACCCTATACTCCCCCGTGAAATAACGTGAAACCAAACCGGTAGACAACGGGATTATCAGTCCCGAGCCAATGCCGAGCAAAGCACTGACCACCATCAACTGCCACATTTTGTCCGAAAAAAGATAAAGTACCCCACTGGCGGCAAACATCCAAAGTCCCACTTTCAGCAGACGCACAAAGTCACGTTTCTCGGCCAGCTTGCCCGCCAATAGCACAAAAGGAATTATCAGCAGCGAAGGCAGGGAGGTAAGCATCTGTATATCCAGTTCTGTAGCATATGGAAAAATGGTAGTAAGCTGTCCCAAAATAGGTGATACGGCCAATCCCGGCAAGGAAGTCAATGCAGAGACTGACCAAATGCCGACAAGCGTGATAAGGGGGATTGTACCCCTTCCGGTATTGATTTTCATATAGTAGTATATTAATTAAATGAATAATGTGGGAACAACAAACCTACCTTCAGAATGTTCGTTTTTTAAGATTTTACTACGCTGCCCTTTAATAAACGCCAAATAATGCAAAACCCCGGAACTTTCATCCGCAAACCCCGTTGTTGTGGGAAATTCGACGGGGAAAAGCCCCGCCGCCTAAACCTTTAAAAAACTTATTAATATGGAAGATTTGAATTTCAGAAAAGGAGATGCAAAAACTGAAGTATTCGGTTCAAACCGTATGTTACAACCCTCACCCGTAGAAAAGATTCCCGACGGACCTACTACCCCGGAAATCGCCTATCAGATGGTGAAAGACGAGACCTTCGCCCAAACGCAGCCTCGCTTGAATCTGGCTACATTCGTCACTACCTATATGGACGAATATGCAACCAAGCTGATGAACGAAGCCATCAACATCAACTACATTGACGAGACCGAATATCCGCGCATCGCCGTAATGAACGGTAAATGTATCAACATCGTGGCCAACCTCTGGAACTCTCCTGAAAAAGAAACCTGGAAAACCGGCGCACTTGCCATCGGTTCCTCGGAGGCATGTATGCTGGGTGGTGTGGCAGCCTGGTTGCGCTGGCGCAAGAAACGTCAGGCGCAAGGCAAACCGTTCGACAAACCAAACTTCGTTATTTCAACTGGTTTCCAGGTGGTATGGGAAAAATTCGCCCAATTGTGGCAGATTGAAATGCGTGAAGTGCCTTTGACACTGGACAAGACCACGCTCGACCCCGAAGAAGCCTTGAAGATGTGTGATGAGAACACCATCTGTATCGTGCCTATCCAAGGCGTTACATGGACAGGACTGAACGATGACGTCGAAGCCCTCGACAAAGCCCTCGATGCCTACAATGCGAAGACCGGCTACGACATTCCTATCCACGTAGATGCCGCCAGCGGCGGTTTCATCCTCCCGTTCCTCTATCCCGAAAAGAAATGGGACTTCCGTCTGAAGTGGGTACTCTCCATCAGCGTCAGCGGACACAAATTCGGTCTGGTTTATCCGGGTCTGGGCTGGGTTTGCTGGAAAGGCAAGGAATATCTGCCCGAAGAAATGTCATTCAGCGTAAACTACCTCGGTGCCAACATTACTCAGGTAGGCCTGAACTTCTCCCGTCCTGCCGCACAGATTCTGGGTCAATATTACCAGTTCATCCGTTTGGGATTCCAGGGTTACAAGGAAGTACAGTACAACTCTCTGACCATCGCCAAGTATATCCATGACGAAATCGGCAAGATGGCTCCGTTCGTAAACTATTCCGACGAGGTTGTGAACCCGCTGTTTATCTGGTATTTGAAACCGGAATATGCAAGAGCTGCCAAATGGACTCTGTATGACCTGCAGGACAAGCTGTCACAACACGGTTGGATGGTACCCGCCTATACACTGCCTTCAAAGCTGGAAGACTACGTCGTAATGCGCGTCGTTGTTCGCCAAGGATTCAGCCGCGACATGGCAGACATGCTGCTGGGTGACATCAAGAATGCCATCACGGAGCTGGAGAAACTGGATTACCCGACTCCTACCCGTATGGCACAGGAAAAGAACCTGCCGGTGGAAACCAAAATATTCAACCACGGATGCCGTACTCATAAAAAATAAATTAATTTACGATTAAACGATTTACGATGTACGATTAGAGTTTCTCTTGATACGGACTACGTTTAAAGGAGTAATTTCAATCGTAAATCGTACATCGTCTAATCGTACATCACAACGTGTTTATGGAAAAGAAAATATCAATTTCACAAATAAAGGAGGTTGCCCAAGAAGCCTACAATGAGGTGAAGGGCAGCACAGGAGGCAAGAATGCGGATTATATTCCCTACCTTGCCAACATAGACTCCAAACTATTCGGACTCAGCATCTGCCTGATGAACGGGCAGACCATCAATATAGGTGACACAGACTATCGTTTCGGTATAGAGTCCGTCTCGAAGGTACACACAGCCATCCTTATCCTGCGCCAATACGGTGCGCAGAAAGTGCTGGACATGATAGGTGCCGATGCCACGGGACTACCGTTCAACTCCATCATCGCCATCTTGCTGGAAAACGACCACCCTTCCACTCCATTGGTAAATGCCGGTGCCATTTCCGCCTGTTCCATGGTGCAGCCAGTGGGAAACTCCGACAAAAAATGGGATGCCATTGTACAGAATGTCACTGAGCTGTGCGGCTCTGCCCCACAACTCATCGACGAACTGTACAAATCGGAAACGGCTACCAACTTCAACAACCGCTCCATTGCCTGGCTGCTGAAAAACTACAACCGCATCTACGATGATCCGGATATGGCACTCGACCTCTATACCCGCCAGTGTTCTCTCGGCATCACGGCCCAGCAACTGGGCATTGCCGCAGGAACCATCGCCAATAACGGTGTGAACCCCGTCACCAAACAAACGGTGTTCGAAGCCAGCCTGGCACCGAAAATTACGTCGATGATTTCGACCGTAGGCTTCTACGAGCATTCCGGCGACTGGATGTACACCGCCGGCATACCGGCCAAAAGCGGTGTAGGCGGTGGTGTAATGGCCGTATTGCCCGGTGTCATGGGAGTATCGGCCTTCGCTCCTCCCCTAGACGAAGCGGGAAACTCCGTAAAGGCCCAATCGGCAATCAAGTTCATCATGAACAAGCTCGGCCTGGGTGTGTTCAACGGTGATAACGTAACGATTACAGAATAAGTTTCTCTTTTTAGTTATGAGTTATAGGTTATGAGTTATTTGTTGGTAGGCACCGTAATCAGCAAATGACTTATAACTCATAACTTATGACTTTATAATGGACTTCATCATGAAAATGGCTCTATCAGAATTTGTATTGCGGGAAAAAGGTATCTATGGCATACTGCATGTCATTATATTGATACTGTCGCTATTTTTAGTTATCAGCATCTCTGTCGACACGTTCAAGGGGATCCCCTTTTACGAACAGTCGGTCTACATGAAAGTACAGTTGTGGATATGTGCCCTGTTCCTGGCAGATTTTGTATTGGAATGGTTCCTGGCAGAGAAGAAGGGTCACTACGTGGCCACGCATTTCATTTTCCTGCTGGTAGCTATACCCTATCAAAACATCATTGCCTATATGGGATGGACTTTCTCACCCGAGATAACCTATATGCTGCGTTTCATCCCATTAGTGCGGGGTGGTTACGCCATGGCTATCGTGGTGGGTTGGCTGACGTACAACCGCGCATCGGGACTGTTCGTTTCCTACCTTACCATGTTGCTGGCCACTGTCTATTTTTCCAGTCTGGCCTTTTATGTCATGGAGCATGGTCCCAATCCTTTAGTCAAAGGATATGGAGACGCCTTATGGTGGGCATTTATGGACGTGACGACGGTGGGTTCCAATATCATAGCAGTCACTCCCACCGGACGGGTACTGTCCGTACTGCTGGCTGCGCTGGGCATGATGATGTTCCCTATCTTTACAGTGTATGTAACGAGCCTGGTCGAACGGCGCAATAAGGAAAAAGAAGAGTTCTACAAGAAAGTTGCACAGAAGCCCGCGCCCAAAGCCGACGCTTCCTGAATAGTTAAAACCGGAACTTTCACTTATCCGTTGGGAACAACTCTCCCCAAGTGTTGTTATAGACGCTGATTTTGAATATATTTTTCATCTAAAACCTTAACTTATGGCAAATATTAAACAAACAGTGAAGCTGGGTGTATTTACCCTGGCAATCATGAATGTGACGGCAGTAGTATCCCTACGTGGACTTCCTGCCGAGGCCGTGTACGGAATGAGTTCGGCCTTCTACTACTTATTTGCAGCCATTGTTTTTCTGATTCCGACGTCACTTGTCGCCGCGGAACTGGCTGCCATGTTTCAAGACAAGCAAGGCGGTGTGTTCCGCTGGGTGGGCGAAGCCTACGGAAAAAAACTGGGCTTCCTTGCCATCTGGGTACAATGGATTGAAAGTACAATCTGGTATCCTACCGTATTGACATTCGGTGCCGTATCCATTGCTTTCATCGGCATGAACGACGTACACGACATGTCACTGGCCAACAACAAGTATTACTCACTCGTTGTTGTCCTCATCATCTACTGGCTGGCTACGTTCATCTCCATGAAGGGCATGAGCTGGGTAGGTAAAGTGGCAAAGGTCGGCGGCCTGGTCGGGACTATTATCCCTGCCGCACTGCTGATTATCCTGGGTATTATCTACCTTGCCACCGGCGGACACTCCAACCTGGATTTCCACAGCAGCTTCTTCCCCGACTTGACGAACTTCGACAACGTGGTGCTTGCTGCCAGTATCTTCCTCTTCTATGCCGGTATGGAAATGGGCGGTATCCACGTAAAAGACGTGAACAATCCCTCCAAGAATTATCCGAAGGCAGTGTTCATCGGTGCGGCCATTACGGTTATCATCTTCGTGCTCGGTACTTTCTCACTGGGCATCATCATCCCGGCCAAAGACATCAGTCTGACACAGAGTCTGCTTGTAGGCTTCGATAACTATTTCCATTACATCCGCGCCTCCTGGCTGTCACCGATTATTGCCATCGCTTTGGCATTCGGCGTACTGGCAGGTGTATTGACATGGGTTGCTGGTCCGTCCAAAGGTATCTTTGCCGTAGGAAAAGCAGGCTACATGCCTCCGTTCTTCCAAAAGACAAACAAGCTGGGCGTACAGAAGAATATCCTTTATGTACAAGGCGGTGCAGTAACCGTACTGAGCCTTCTGTTCGTAGTCATGCCTTCCGTACAGAGTTTCTACCAGATTCTATCACAGCTGACTGTAGTCCTCTATCTTATCATGTATATGCTGATGTTCTCCGGAGCCATCGTGCTGCGTTATAAGATGAAGAAGCTGAACCGTCCGTTCCGTATCGGCAAGAATGGCAACGGACTGATGTGGCTCATCGGTGGACTTGGTTTCTGCGGGTCATTGCTGGCATTCGTACTGAGCTTTATCCCACCCAGCCAAATCTCAACAGGCAGCAACACAGTATGGTTCTCCGTGCTCATCATCGGTGCACTGATTGTAGTCATTGCCCCGTTCATTATTTATGCTTCCAAAAAACCGTCCTGGGTTGACCCGAACAGTAGCTTCGAACCATTCCACTGGGAAGAGCAACCCGCTGTGCAGACAGCCGGTAAAAGCGCAACAAATATGGCTACCGGTAGCGCCACTACCAGCAACAATGGCACAAGTAATTCCGCCACAAGTGGAAATATGGCAAAAGACACAACCAATATCCCCAAAGGATAAAAGGTTATAAATTGGAACTAAAAAAGGAATATCCCCGAAATCACCGGGAATATTCCTTTTTTAGTGTTATATGATACCAGAAGACGGGAATAGTCAGAAATCCAATTCCTGCATTCTCTCCCACGCCCTTCTGCTCTCCTCCACCAACTCTTGCATGACCGACGCCACAGACTGCACTCCCTTTCCATGCAGCAAGGCAGATACCTGCCCTATTTCCAGTTCCCCTTCTTCCAAGTCACCTTCAAAAATACCACGTTTGGCACGGCCGCGCCCTAAAAGGATACGAAGTTCTTCCTCTGAAGCTCCCACAGCCTCAGCAGCCTCTACGGCGCTGCGAAAGTTATTGCGCACCAGACGCACCGGAGCCAATTTCTTCAAAAGCAGACGGGTATCCCCTTCTTCCAAATGCAAGCAGTAATCCTTAAATACCTCGTTTGCAGAACTCTCTGCCGTCAAGGCAAAGCGTGTACCAATCTGCACACCTTCCGCACCCAGCACCCGGGCAGCCAGCATGGCCTCACCCGTTGCAATGCCACCGGCGGCAATCAGCGGAAGTGTAGTAACTGCACGTACAGCTGGTATCAGGCACAGGGTGGTAGTCTCCTCCCTCCCATTGTGCCCACCGGCTTCGAAGCCTTCGGCAACTATTGCATCAACACCCGCCTCTTCTGCCTTCACGGCAAAACGCGAGGACGAAACAACATGCACCACCGTGATGCCACGCTCGTGCAACCAACCAGTCCATTTCTTCGGGCTGCCGGCAGATGTAAATACAATCTTCACTCCCTCGTCGGCCACAATCTGCATTATCTCTTCTATCTGGGGATACATCAAGGGAATATTCACACCAAAAGCATGATGCGTAGCCTCACGGCATTTCCTGATATGCTCCCGCAACGTTTCGGGATGCATCGAACCTGCGCCGAGCAAGCCCAGCCCTCCCGCATTGCTTACAGCAGCAGCAAGTCTCCAGCCGCTACACCACACCATACCACCTTGAATTATCGGATATCTTATTCCAAATAGAGAAGTCACTCTGTTCATTATTACTTTTTTTAAAGGTTTACTAATGAAAACAAGAAGAGGAGAAAGAAAGTCCAAAATTTGACAAAAAGTGATAAATTACTGTTGTTCCAAAACAGTTATCGAATCTCCATACGCCTTCAATACTTCCAGCGTACGGGCACGGCGCTTGCGGCCTTTGAAATTCCAAAACTCACGGGTAAAAGGTGTCATCAGGTCTAAACCGGAAATTCCACCGCCACTGGCACCCTGCCAACCGCCCACAGCCATATTATTGGCCCGCTCCGTCACCCGGTAACGCAAACCGGTTGCTTCAATCTGCTCCACCGTCTCACGCGGACCGGCATCAAACGGATGTTTAGCCCAGTTCGTAGGAATCATCAGAATCTTAAGCGCATAGAATTCATCTCCTCGCCAAGTATCCTTGTCTACCTTGATTTTTTTCTGATAAATGGGGTCCCAATTATATTTGGTATTGGCTGTATAAGGACGTAAGGTAAGCACCACTTTTTTCTCGGGCGCTTTCGGCATGACGGGCAATGAATTATCAAAATCCATCCACGACTTGTCCATCACCGCTTTCGGAGTACCCAGAGAATTGTTCATTTCCAATTCCTGCAATACCTCCGGATTCAGTTTTACCTCCCCCTCGCCCTTCAGCAACCGGTTCAGCCTCAACGAGTCCTGAGGGGTCCAGTTTTGGGCATAACAAGGGAAGGCTACTGCACAGAGCAGCCCCATTACAAGTATAAATCTCTTCACCTGACAGTTTGATTACTTAATACCTAATCCTTAATCCCTAAAAACAGGTCACCACCACATATATCCGCTGCCACAAAGCGGTTCGTCATAGCAGGGATCAATCGTCCACATAGTCCGTGGATACTTACGGGTTTCCCACCAGCGGCGGTAGCGCGAAGCGGCATCCAGCACCTCTTCGTCCGAAAGGAAATAGATACCTTCATAATTCTCCGCATCCGTATGTACCATCTTGCATCCCATCGAAGCATTGTTCCCGAGACGGATAGTCTCTACCGTCCACAGGATGCATTCGCCCAAACGCAGCTTGCCACCTGCCGAATAGGATACCGGAGCCAGGGGGAAAGAGGGAATGACCGTCAAGTCCTCGGCATACTTCAGCAATTCCTCTATATCTTCGGAAGTGAACTTGGGCATGTTACTCAATCCATCCGGACTTTGGGTAGAATATTTGCCAGCCTTCAACTGCTTGACAAACAAGTCTACATCCGGATGGTTGTAGTCCAACGTTTCTTTGCTGCAAGAGCTCAAAGAGAGAACAGAAAGAGTAAAGAATACGAGCAGCATAGTCTGCCCGAATATATGTAATTTATTGTATAGAGTCTTCATATTTGTATGGTATTTAAGATTAATAAGTCATGCGCACGCCGCACAACAGATTCAGATTGGTGGGCCGTTCCGTACGCAAGGTTCTTGTCTGCGAGTCCGTATCGAAATGATGGGATACAGACGGCTCTGCAAACAAGGCAAAACGGTTGTTCATTTTATAGCGTACCCCTACTCCGGCAGCAACCGACAACTGTACCGGCTCTGCACCGAAACCATTGTCCGGAGCACCTGCAATGCATTTCTCGGCTGCTCCACCTACCATAGCATAGAAATCCACTTTCGGCGTACTGGCCAGCATCATGTTCAGCCTTACCGGAATTCCCAGCGTATGCAACGTATGGTCACCATCCAAGCAATTATACTGAAGACCGGCTTCCAAGGAGAAATGCTTGTTCAAACAACGTTCCACGCTTACCCCGACCGTGAACGGCATATGGAAATTCCCTTTCGGCAGGGAAGTGCCGATGCCTGCTTTCAATGCCCAATTACGGGGCTTAGATGGCGATACAGCCACAGACTTTGCCGGTTCTTCCTCAGAAGATGGCAGCATTCTATCTATATCAGCATCCTTATGGCCAGGATTTGAATGGTAGTTCCCGTTTCCGGCCGGAGTTCCGTTACTGTAATAACCGTTTCCCGGCTGCTGCTGGTTTCCGTACACCCGTTGGGTAATCCGGATGGAAACATGGACAGACATGGATTCATCCTCATCGGCCTGCGCCGTCAATCCTGCCGGAATGCCGTTGGCGGGATGCTGTGTACCGGACTTTTGTGCCATGGGGTTGGCCTGATGAATAGAGGGAAAACTTTCCTGCACCACATCCCCGTTCAAGTTACCTTCCGGCGTCATGGCCGCCACTTGTGTAAAGGCCTCCTTGATTTCCTCTTTCGGAGAGAAATACCAGAAAGCGGCAGAAGCAGCTCCCAGTACAAATACAACAGAGGCGGCTGCGGCTACGCGGTGAAACCTCGGAGAAAGAAAAAGCGGCCTCCTGCCTTTTGCGGCAACCGGTGACGGCAAGTCACGTTGCAACCCTTCCCAGAAGTCCTCCCGCACTGTCATCTCTGCGCCGGCAAGACGACTGCGGAACAAACCGGTTATTTCATCATTTTCTCTCATATTCAGTATATTCTTTAATTCTTTTTATCAACAAACACTTAGCACGATGCAACTGCGAGGTAGACGAATGCTCTTTGATGTGGAGGATTTCGGCTATTTCCTTGTGCGATTTCTCCTCAAAGACGTATAAGTTGAATACAGTACGGCATCCATCGGGAAGTTCCGCCACGAACGCCATCAGCATTTCTTCGGAAATACGGCCTCCGGTTTCGGCAATGCCTGCTTCATCCGGAATGTCGGGCAATTGTTCCTCATTCACCACCAGTTGGCTGAAACGTTGCTGTTTCCGCAGGTAGTCTATCGCCTGCGTCACCATTACCCTTGTCACCCAGGTACTCAATGCACATTCGCCACGGAAGGTGAAGTGGGTGAAAATTTTGATGAAGCCATCGTGCAATACGTCATGGGCCGCATCGACATCGCCCGTATAGCGGTAACATACCGCCAGCATCTGCTTGGAGTAGAGGGTGTATAATTCCTTTCGGGCGGAATCCTTTCCTGCCCGGCAGCCCTCAATCAGTTCTATCTCATTTTCCAATGTCAGTGCTCGTTTTACGGACGCCTCTTCGCGTCGTTTGTTAGTTAGACGCAGCATTTTTGAAAATGCTGCTGAATTAAATATAAAAAGATGTTAAAGAACGGAGATTACTTATATTTGGCTTTCAATACTTGAATCTGCTTGGCCAGCCTTTCATCCAATTCATCAAATTCATGCCAATACAGAAAACCGGGAACCATGTTGACGTAATTGATAAATTTCTTATACTGCACAAGAAACAAGGCCTGGTCCCGAAGACCGTCGCCACCGTCAAAAACATTCGCCCACTCCCTGGACATGGCAGCACTCATAAGAGCATCTGTTTTCGTTGCATAGTAATCACTGACATCCTTTTGTTTCCTGCCCAACTCAAAATAAGTCTGCAATACATCCTGCAACATACGTTTGTCCGGTATATACTGCATCAATGAAGAACCTTTCAGCACATCCAGCGCATCTGTCCTATAAGAAAATTCATCCATATTATTGAAAAACTTGCCATACTTCCACAGAGTATCTGTCGGTATCTTGGATACATCCATATCATGTTCCCTCAACAACAGACTCATGTGTATGTCAATATCCAACAAGTGCTTTATATTACGGAGCTCCTGCCTATTATATTCCAACTCTTCCGTTACCAACTGCATCGTAGCACGCACTTCCTTTTGGCGGGCATTCTCGGTAATCCGGTCATTTCCCCAGAAAGTGACAATGATGCCCGCAGCCACAATACTGAACTGGCGGAAATAATCACCTATGCGCCAACTTTTTATCTTATGGTTCAACCTGTTAAAGCTTGTCTTTCCCATATCTTTTCATTCTAAATGATACTTTTTCTCAAGCGCTTGTATTGCCTCGTCTATACGTTTTCCCACACGTTCTACATAGTCCGGCGTAAAATAGTTCCGCGCTACCCTGACAAAGTTCCGTACCGACCTGTCCGACAAGTAAATATCCCACGCCTCATATCCTCCACGATTTATCTGGTCCGTCTGTTCATCAGTCAATGCCAAATGGAAAGGAACCATAATTTCGTCCTTCATATCGTAATAGCCATTCATAGTCGCCCTAAATCCATCCAATACCTCATAGATTCCGGTCAACTGCAACAGTAGCTCTTTATCTGAAATCTTCTGCATCAACATGGAGTTTTTAAGTATATCCAATGCATTCTGACTATAATAAAAACTGCGGATATGCCCCATAAGAAAGCGGAACTGTATCAATGAATCTTCTGGTATCGTCCGATGCTTTAAGTCATACTCCACCAATAAGCTGGAAAGACGTTCATCCTCTCTAAACTCTGAAACGATACTCTCATAATTCTCCCGGTTGCTTTTCAGTTCATCCCTAATCAGCGACATGGTGGCTTGAATATCTTTCTTCTCGGAGTTTTGAGTAACCAACTCACTACCGGCAAAGGTAATCAGTACACCAATCACCACAATGGAAGTCTGCCGGATGTAGTCTCCCACTTGCCAACCTTTGACAGTTGTTTTTACTTTATTCCATGTTATGTTTTTCATATCTTCCTACGCTATTATCCATTACTCTGAAACACATCATCCGTTATAGCCAAACGCATCATCTATCCGTCCCCAACAGACCATCTGTTTCACCCCAATACACCATCTGTTTTTTCAGGAGTCATTACTCTGCTGGTTATCAAGAGAAAGCCTCTCATAAGTCTGCCGTAATGCAACATTCTTTATGAGAGGCTTTCCTTATTATTCTGCAATAATGCTTTCCGCCTTTGTCAACATGCTTTAAAGCTCATGTCCAATCCTTTCACAGAGTGCGTCAAAGCTCCTACGGAAATAAAATCCACACCGCATTCGGCATAGTCGCGGAGCGTATCAAACGTGATGCCGCCGGAAGATTCCGTTTCATAGCGGCCGCCTACCATCTCTACGGCCTTCTTTGTCATTGCCGGCGTAAAGTTGTCGAACATGATACGGTCTACACCACCCAAATCGAGCACTTGCTGCAATTCGTCGAAGTTGCGCACTTCTATTTCTATCTTGAGGTCCTTGCCTTTTCCCTTGCAATATTCCTTCGCACGGTTGATGGCCTTGTCGATGCCTCCCGCAAAGTCCACATGGTTGTCTTTCAGCAAAATCATATCGAACAAGCCGATACGGTGGTTTACGCCGCCACCGATTTTCACTGCCATTTTCTCGAGGATACGCATGCCCGGAGTAGTCTTGCGGGTATCAAGTACACGGGTATTCGTACCTTTCAGTTGCTCGGCATACTTATGTGTCATGGTGGCAATGCCACTCATGCGCTGCATGATGTTCAGCATCAGACGCTCCGTTTGCAACAAAGACTGTATCTTGCCTTCCACAATCATGGCCACATCGCCCGGCTTTACGGCTGTACCATCATTAATGAACACTTCCACCTTCATGGTAGGATCGAAACGGCGGAACACCTCCTTTGCTATCTCGATACCGGCCAGGATGCCCGGTTCTTTTATCAACAGTTTGGATTTGCCCATTGCCGTAGCAGGAATGCACGAAAGGGTTGTATGGTCTCCATCGCCTATATCTTCGGCGAAAGCCAGGTCTATCAGCCTGTCAATCAATTCTTCTTCCTTATTCATCTGTTTTATCTATCCTTATTTGATGTATGACATATTTGTTCTGTACTTTTCTGAAGAAACAATTCACCCGAAAGTTTCCATTTGCGGTCATCAAGATACCGATGACGAAACCGGACTCATCGCGCTTCCCCTGATGGTTCACATTAAAACTGCCGACCTTGTGGTTGGAGAAGAAAGCAGCCATTGTGCCCTCTGCCGTCCGCTTATCGGCGTGGGTCGACTTATTCTGAATGATTAAATCGACCTTGTCACCCAGATACTTGTTGAGCTCCTGAGAGTTTCCTTCCTTGAAGGCTCCAATCACTCCCTCGGGAACATTCTGGGCCAGCAGCACAGACGTCCAAATGAAGAGACCGGTCAACAAAAAGATTACCCGTTTTTTCATTTTCACAAGTATTTATGATAGGCAAAGGTAAGCATTTGTCTCAAAATACAATAAAAAAATGCTAAATTTGTGCGCTAATCAAAACAGAACCAGTATGAAAACTACTCTGCTCGTTGTAGGACGAACTGTAGAACAACACTTTATAACAGCCATCAACGACTATGTGCAACGTACCAAGCGTTATCTCTCATTCGAGATGGAAGTCATCCCCGAACTGAAAAACACCAAGAGTCTCTCCATGGAAGTGCAGAAGGAAAAGGAAGGGGAACTGATATTGAAAGCTCTCCAGCCGGGAGATGTGGTCGTACTGCTGGACGAAGGTGGAAAAGAAATGCGCTCCATAGAGTTTGCAGACTATATGAAGCGCAAGATGAATACCGTGAACAAACGGCTGGTATTTATTATCGGAGGCCCTTACGGATTCTCCCCCAAAGTGTACGAAGCGGCACACGAGAAGATGTCCCTCTCACGCATGACCTTTTCCCATCAGATGGTGCGCCTCATCTTTGTGGAGCAACTCTACCGGGCGATGACCATACTGAACGGGGGGCCGTATCATCATGAATGATGAATTTCAGCTCCGCGACACCTGGAATCCCTTATCCGAGAGTGACATTTCTACGAACCTGGCTCTCGGATTCGGTACATTCAGCGTCAAGGTCTCACGGATGCGCAGGGCTGCCTGCGGATCCTTAGCCACCATATACAGATAACCTCCCCCACCGGCTCCCGGCAGTTTATATCCTAAGGTATAGTCTTTTATCTGACAGATGATGTCCTCTACGGCAGGAGGATTTGTTCCACTGTCCAGTGCCTTCTTCTGCATCCATGTCTTGCCTACCAGTGTTCCGAAACTCTTGAAGTCATTCCGTTGAATGGCTTCGGCCATATCCAAGGCATGTGCTTTCATCTCTTCTAATAACCCCAGGTGCAGGGAAGAGTTGAGGAACATGGAGCGTACTATTTCTGCAAGGATGCCCTTGGCTGTACGCGTAATGCCCGTATAATACAGCAGATGGCAATCTCGGTATTCCGGATGGGTAAACAAATGCTCGGGCAACCAGCGTACCAATGGCTGCTGGGCAAATCCAGCCTCCGTCTGCAACAGTTTGATACCTTGCAGTACCCCACCGTATTGGTCTTGCCAACCGCCACCGGTCGTCAGCAACTGTTCCAGGGCAAGCGTACGGCGGCATATTTCGTTCTTATCCCACATCAGTCCGCAAAAGTCACTCAATGAACCCAAGACAGTAGAAGCCAAAATGGAGCTTGTGCCCAGACCGGAACCTGCAGGTATGGCAGAAAGCAATGTAATCTCTATACCTGTGCCGAAGGCTTCCAGTTGTTTTTCCAGCGAAGGATAAGCCGTTTCTGAAAAAGCCGGAACAAACCCGGCCAGCGCCAATGCTGCTTTGGGAATGGAAAAGGGGGAACCTATCATGCAATAGGATTGCAATTCCTCAAAAGTATTCACCACCTCCATGGCTCCCATATCAATGGAGCGCAACACGATGCGATGCTCCGCGCAAGGTTTGATGTACACTTGTAAAGGCGGCTGCCCGTTCAGTTCAATGGCAATATTCACCACACTCCCACCGGCAAACAAGGAGTAAGGCGGAGTGTCCGTCCATCCTCCCGCCATATCTATGCGTACGGGGCTACGCCCCCATACAATCTGGTCACTATACACATTCAGGCGAGGACTGCTCTTGCGTTCATACAAATCAGTCAGCAATCCTTCGCGCAACAAGTTGAATGCGGCCTGCTCATCTGCCTTGAAGTCCCTTCCGTCCAGCTTCTCAATCTGTGCACGCAGCATCCGGTTATGGATACGCTGCATCAGCGAGGCATCTGTCGGCAACACTTCCGGCTTGTCAATGCCGAATTTATGGAATTCACCGGCCACATCCATCAAGTCGAGTTGATAGAATACACTCTTTGCATGGTTGCGTGCCAGCACTTCCCAGTTTCCTTTGCAGAAGCTCTCCCGCTGTGCATACAGCAGACGCAAGTCGGCTTGTGCTGAAATTTCGTCGGCGGACAACCGACGACTTTCCAGCCAGACAGCCTTTCCTTCCGTCAAGCCCGGTTCGGAAACCATCCATCGAAGCACTGTCCCCATCTGCTCTTTATCTTCCACAACCGGGAAGATGGCAGCAGCCTGCAGGTCCTCTTTTCTGCCGGTGATGTCTTCCACCGACAATTCCCGTTCGACCAGCCATTCCGAAAACGACATTCCAAGGAACAGTGTCTTTTCATCCCGAATATCCCCCTTAAAAGTATCGTCAAAACCATAGGGGCGTACTGCCCAGCGCTGGTCGGCAAGCGGAACTATATCAATGCAGATACCGTCTGGAATGGTCAGCCTCCAGTCATTCTTGGGAACACCCGTGATAATCTGCCGTGCCCCCAGCCGCCAAGAAGCCCCAACAAAGCTATTTTCAATCCAAAGACTGTCGTTCTTCGGAGTAAGGGGGAGATGCACTTCTGCATTCTGCACAAAGATGGCCGGATTGGGCTTCAACTTCCGGTGCATAATCTGGCGCTGGTCGTAGACCTTATTCTGTAAGGTGACGGTTGAAGACAACAGTTCGCGGCTTGTTCCATAATGGTAGAATTCGCCTCCGGGCAAAGGCAATATGGCGACGGAGAGGCTATTCAGCTCTTCATCCTCAATACGGGGATGATTTCCTAAGGACAAGCCAAAGTCAGCATACAAGTCATAGTATTTCAAGTCGGAATATGGCGTATCCACGTCCAAAGCCCCATCTGCCTTCTGCGAACGTTTCATCAGCAAGTCAACGGCCCGGTCGCTCAATAGCCAGATGCCGATATCCATTAAAAAGAGATGTGTCTTGGAGAGGTTTTCCAATTCCTCCAGAGAGGGTTTCTGAAGCATGAAGTCCAAGGATTCCGGCTGATTCCGATCCGAGACAAACACACCATGATGTGTAGCGAGCAACGGGTCTACCCACAATCCGTAGCACACCACATCTGCATCGGGAATCTCTTGAAGCGGCTTTTCCGCACGGATATACACATCACCGCTGGCAATCAGCGTACGCAGCCTTTCGGGAGCACGCTCCATAATCTTTTCGTAAAGTGGGAGTTGAAGGGATAATAAATTCTGTCCCAGTTTTTGTCCACGCGCCCAGCGAAACACCGGAATCGGGGTCAATATCTTGCCCGACGGTGCATATCCCGGTAAACGACGGCTTTGTCCTCCGGCATGCAGCAGAATACGCTTCTCTGCTGGAAGGCTTTTCTCTGTTGGAATGCACTTTTCTGTTGGAATACGCTCCTCCGCCAAATACTTCCTATCCCGTTCCTTCTGCCATTCTCTCAAGAGCCAGGTAGTTCCCCCGCCCGAGCCAAGTTTCATTCCCACCGGGTCGGAAGTACAAAACCATTTCGTACGGTCCACATTTTCCAGTTCATAGAATGCCGACACCAGATTAGGCGGCAAAGACAATAATTTCTGCATATCAATTGCTGTATTGCTTACTATTTGACAGCAAAGTAAAACAATATTGGGCAATTGACATAAGTTCTAACAATTTTTTCCGAAAATAATTCCCTTATTTTGTTTTACGAACATAATGAGGAATAAATAACCAGTTTATAACCATGCACAATCGTCTTTTCAATGTATGATACTCCATATGGTCAAAAAGATAATTTTGAAATATTCTTTCACTGACCGATGATTGATATATTTCATATTATACTGTATCTTATCCGGTAAAATCCGTTCTACATACGCTTTATCCGCATCATCAGCCTGCCCAAGTATAGTATTCTCATCAACATATTCTATGGAAGCATAATCTGTTATTCCAGGACGAACAGAAAGTATTTTACGTTGTTCATCCGTATATAGTTCTACATACTTTCGGACTTCCGGACGTGGGCCTACTAAACTCATATCACCTTTCAGTACATTAAATAACTGAGGTAGCTCATCTAATTTATATTTGCGAATAAAATATCCGACCTGAGTAATCCGAGGATCCCGTCCACCTACAGTTATCAAACCTTGCTTATCAGCTCCTATACGCATTGAACGGAACTTATAGACGTAAAAATCCGTCCCTCCACGTCCCACACGTAGTTGTTTATAAAAACCACCACCTTTACTTTCCAATCGGACGGCGAAATATAACACAAGAAATACGGGGAAAAGTAGAATTATTCCCAAAAGAGAAAAGATAAAATCAAGAAAGCGAATCATCACTCAGTACCTGCAACTGTTATATATGCGGCCTTTACAACATTAATAATGAAGTTCAGCTGTTCCTCATCCAGCTGAGGATAAATAGGCAAAGAAATTTCCCCCTTAAAATTCTCATAAGCTTGAGGATAGTTTTTTATGTCATATCCCAAGGATTTGAAAAATGAAAGCATCGGCATCGGAATGAAATGCACATTGACCGCTACTTCCGCCTTGGCTATTTCATCAATCATACGGTCACGCTGTTCTTCCGTAAAATTCTTGATTCTTAATGCGTAGATATGATAGGAGCTTTCCTTTTCACCATCTACCGAAGGAGGAATTATAGCCCAATCGTAATCTGCAAAAGCTTTGGAATAAGTATTGAATACCCTTCTACGTTCCTTCAGAAGAGCAGGATACTCTCGTATCTGAGCCAGTCCGATAGCCGCATTCACATCAGCCATATTTATTTTCATTCCCAACCCCACAATGTCATAACGCCAACCACCGGCTTTCGACTTTGAAAAAGCATCTTTTGTCTGGCAATTCAGACTCATCATATGGAGCTCCTTATAAAGTTCCGCATTGTCAAAGGGAGCAGGCAAATTAAGGCAAATGGCACCACCTTCCGCAGTTGTAACATTCTTCACCGCATGAAGTGAAAATATAGCAATATCCGTTTCACAACCCGTTCTTTGATTCCTACTGTAATATGCTCCCAAAGAATGTGCAGCATCATTCATAACCAAGATACGCCCCAATCGTTCTTGTACTGACGATGTCGGTTGAAACATGCCACGTATATCCGGTTCATTCACCAACTCCATGATGCGCTCATAATCGCAAGGAAATCCTGCAATATCAACCGGGATTATAGCCTTTGTCTTTGAAGTGATGGCATTGCGAATAGCCTCTACTGAAATATTAAAGTCTTTTCCAGAGTCCACCATAACCGGTTTTGCACCAGCGTGGAGTACAGCCAGAGCAGTAGCACTATAGGTATAGGCCGGCACAATCACCTCATCCCCAGAATGAACACCCAGCCAACGAAGCATCATGATAGCTCCCGATGTCCACGAGTTCACACACAGCACTTCTTTTGCATTGGAGAAAAGTTTTATTTCTTCCTCCAATGCTTTTACTTTCGGACCGGAAGTTATCCAGCCGGAACGTAATGAATCAACCACCTCACTGATGACAGTGTCATCAATGTAAGGAGGCGAAAATGGAATTTTCATGATTAATGTATATTTAAATAGGAAAGAATGCTACAAAAGGGCATCATATAAGATTTCTATAGGATGATAAGCTTGCCTGCCTGTACCATCCTTTATCTGTTGCCTGCAACTCGTACCAGGAGCAGAGATACAAATTTCAGTTTCAGCTTGCCTAACAGCAGGAAATAATGACTGCTCTCCTATCTGCATGGACAATGCATAATGTTCTTTCTCATAACCGAAAGCCCCGGCCATGCCACAGCAACCGGAAGGAATTATATCAACCTGATAATTTTCAGGTAAAGCAAGCATCTCCTTGGAAGGTTCAATGGAAGCCAGTGATTTCTGATGACAATGTCCATGCAATTTTATGTGTAAAGGAAAATCTGTAAATTGTTCTTGTGTTATATTTCCCTTATGGATTTCTTTCACAATGAATTCATCATACAATAAACAATTAGCAGCCAGCCTACGGGCATCTTCCCGGGTATTTTCATTGACTAAATCCGGATATTCATCCCGAAAAGCCAATATACATGAAGGTTCTATACCTATTAAAGGAGTTTCTTCAGAAATAATCTCTTTAAGTAAAACTATATTTTTCTCAGCTATGCCTTTAGCCCTTTTCAAGAAGCCTTTAGACAACTCTGTACGTCCACTCTCCACATGCTTAGGGATAATCACCTCATATCCTAAAGTACGCAGCAGTTTTATGAACTTTATGCCAATCCCCACATCCGTGTAATTGGTAAATTCATCTGCAAACAGATACACTTTACCCTTATCATGGGTTTTATTATCCGGATGCTTTATCATCCAGCTCCGCAAAGTCATTTTATAAAGCTTCGGAATAGAGCGTTGAGGAGCAAACTTCAATATCCGTTTAATGAGTGAAGACGTAAATACATTTGAGATTATTGCATTATAGAGCCATGGCGCTGCCATACCCAGCTTTTGCATACTTGTCAGATTGGCAATTAAACGCGAGCGCAATGGAATATGGGCATTGTCATAATGATGTTGCAGGTATTCCGCTTTAAAACGGGCCATATCCACATTCGAAGGGCATTCTGACTTGCAAGCCTTACAAGAAACACAAGTATCCAAAGCGGTCAGAATTTCTTCCTGATTAAAAATATCCTTCTGGAGCGGATGTATCAAAAGTTCACGTAGTGTATTGGCACGAGCACGCGTAGTATTTCTTTCATCTCTTGTAGCGCGATAAGTAGGACACATCGTACCGCCCAATAAGCCTGATTTACGACAATCCCCGGAGCCATTGCACTGTTCGATGGCACACAGCCATCCTTTCTGCCGAGAATAATCAAAATAAGTATCTATTCCTAAATCCCACTGTTCATAACGCAAATTAGCATCCATCGGAGGAGTATCCACAATTTTGCCCATATTGAAAATATGCGGAGAATCCCATATTTCCTTTACCTCCTTCAAAAGACTATAAACTTTATCTCCCAATAATAAAGGAATGAATTCACCACGTAAACGACCATCCCCATGCTCACCACTCAAAGAACCTCTATGTTTCTTTACCAATTCAGCAGTTTTGGTAGCTACCGTACGGAATAACTTCCTATCTTTTTCTTCCTTTAAATTCAAAACTGGACGGAGGTGTAACTCTCCGGTACTGATATGGGCATGATACACACAACTCAAGCCATAACCGTCAAGCATCTTTTTCATATCTGCAATGTATGCAGGAAGACGCTGTGGGGCCACAGCCGTATCTTCTATAACAGATACAGGTTTAGCACTCCCCGGCATTCCGGAAAGTAAGCCCAACCCGGCTTTTCGCAAGCTCCAAACACGACTGATATCCTTCCCATAGACACGTGGGTAATGAGTTCCATAATTATGTGCTCTTAAATCAGCCTCTATTTCGTTAGCCTTCTTATCTACCTCTTCACGGGTATTTTCTGCTAACTCAATAATAAGTATGGCAGCCGGATCTCCCTGAACAAAGAATCTGTTCTTGTTTTGTGATATGTTCCGTTTACTTAATTCCAAAATTGTGCTATCCATCAACTCAATGGCTACAGGATTATGCTTCAATACCACAAGATTGGCAACAAATGCTTCCTCCAAAGTTGAACAATGCACACATACCACAGCTTTTTCTGTTGGTGGCAGAGGTACTAAACGCAATTTTAGCTCAGTAACGAAAGCCAATGTACCTTCTGAACCAGCCAGCAATTTACACAAATTGAATGGTTCCTGACTATTAGAGTCAAAATAATCTGAATGCAATAATTCGTCGATGGCATATCCGGAGTTCCTTCTGCGTAAAGAGGTATCAGGATAGTTATCCACGATTTCTTTCTGATTTTCCTTATCTGACAGCAACGTTATCAGCCGATCATAAATAGAACTTTCCAATGAAGCTCCTGCACGTATGCTATCAACTTCCTTGGGGGATACCCCTTTCAAAAGAGCCTCAGAACCATCACTTAATATGACTTTTGCCTCCAACAGATGATCACGTGTACTGCCATATACCAATGAATGAGAACCACATGAATTATTACCGACCATTCCTCCCAAACAACAACGATTGGATGTGGAGGTTTCAGGACCGAAAAACAGTCCGTATAGTTTACAATAAAGATTTAACTCATCCAATACCACTCCGGGTTGTACCCTAACCCAACGTTCCTCCGGGTTTATTTCCAAAATATGATTCATATATTTGGAAATATCCACTACCAGTCCTTTCCCGACTACCTGCCCCGCAAGAGATGTACCTCCTGCACGGGGAATCAAATTAATATGATTTCTGGAAGCGTAACGTACAATCTCCTGTACATCTGTTTCATCTTTAGGAAATGCTACGGCAAGAGGTGTCTCCCTATATGCAGAAGCATCGGTAGAATAAAGAATACGATGAAGTAAATCTGTCCTTACTTCACCATGAATATGTAAATCTTTAAAATTCATTCAAATAAAGAAGCTAAAAAAGCAATTATAAAAGTTGTAAACTTTCCAAGATTTTATTTCCTGCATCTCCATTTCCATAAAGTCTATTTTCAAACCCCGTTTTAGGAGCATCCACCAACAGAGCATACGTATCTTCTATCATCGCTTGATTGCTTCCTACCAATCTGTTAAATCCATTGTCAACAAGTTCCACCCACTCTGTTTCATCACGCATAGTCACACAATATTTACCAAAGAAATAGGCTTCTTTTTGCAATCCACCACTATCAGTCATTACCAACTCACAATTCTTTAAAAGCCAAACCATCTCCAAATAGCCAACAGGCTGGATAAAGCATATATTAGAACAGGAAAAATCATATCCTATTCCTATCAATTTGGCTTTAGTACGGGGATGCAGCGGCAATACCACCTTACATTTATCAGATATATTTTCTAAAGCCATAAAAATATTCTTCAGACGTCCCAGATTATCCGTATTTTCAGCACGATGTACTGTACATAAAACAAATTTATCCGGTAAGTTGCTGTTTGGTTTTCTGCATTTATCCGCATAAAACAATGCAGCATCTTGCATTACATCTCCATTCTTTACTATTTGGCATCTAATATTGCCATATCCTTCATTGACCAGATTTTCAGTAGCTTTATCAGTTGGACAAAATAGAATGTCACTGATACGGTCTGTCAAGATACGGTTTATCTCTTCCGGCATATCCATATTGAATGAACGTAGTCCCGCTTCTACATGAGCCACCTTGATATGAAGTTTCTTTGCGGCCAATGCACCGGCAAGAGTAGAATTTGTATCTCCATACACTAACACCCAATCCGGTTTCTCTTCTATCAGAACCTCTTCTATTCTCTCCAACATCTGCCCAGTCATAGCACCATGACCCAATCCATTTATGTTTAAATTATAATGCGGTTTAGGTATGCACATCTCTTCAAAAAAGATATCACTCATGTTAGAGTCAAAATGCTGACCTGTATGTACTATAATCTCTGTTACGTCTTTAGAAGCTGCAAAAGCACGACTCACAACCGCAGCTTTTATAAACTGAGGACGTGCCCCAATAATTGTTACTATTTTCATTTCTTTATAAGATTATTCATTATATCGAAAAAACGCTTTCCCAACACTTGATAAGTATGATTCGAGAGAACAAATTTTTTACCATTCTCTCCTAATCTTCTTCTTTCTTCTTCTGGCATGGATTTTAACGCCAAAATAGCCTTACTAATTTCACCGACGTTATCCGGTTCGACATCAATGCCACAATCAGCCTCTCCAACCAAATTGTTCCCGGCATCTATTGCCTGTATAATTGGTTTTGCAGCCATCATATAATCAAACATTTTATTGGGACTTATGCCAAAACGAAATAAAGACTGCTTTTGCAAGCCTATATAAAGCACATCCATTTCTTTCAGCAAATTAGGTATCGCCAATTTATCGATAGTTGGAAGAAAGTAAACATTTACAATTTCTTTCTTATGTGCATATTTTATCAAATTTTCTTTTTCCTGTCCTCCACCGACTAAAACAAGTACCACATTTTGCTCCGCGAGAGACGAAACCGCATCAATCACAGCATACAATGAATTTGCAATACCATGAGCACCGGCAAAACCAACTATAAACTTTCCTTCTTTCTGAAATCTACTCAATAATAAGCCATGTTCTTCCGGAATCCCCTTAGGGTTATTCCAATCAGATAAAACAATGCCATTAGGTACATAATGAAATTTACCTTTTCCCAATCCATGCTCTCTCATGTGCTCCTCAGCCTTAGGTAACATGGAAACGACAGTATCTACATATCTATAACAGTCATTCTCTGCCTTTTGCATAATTTGGATAAAGGGGTGCTTTTTAGAATATCCACCTAGTTCCATGGGGGATAATGGCCATAAATCATGTACTTCATAAATGAGTTTTGCATGATAATGCTTGGCTATTTTATAAGCAGGATAAATATCTAAAGGATAAGTAGAAGACGCTATTACAATGTCAGGTTCAAAATTCCTTAAATACTCTACAAAATAATGGTAAAGTTTGAATACAAACAAAAACATGGAAAAAATCCTTCCTACTCCATTCCCTTTATATCGATTAACCGGAATCCAACAATATTCAACATTATCTACGATTTCTCTATACTCACAAGGTTGTTTTTTTCTTAAATGCGAAAAAGAACCTCCTACAATTCGCACATGATGTCCTGCTTTCTGCCACTCCTTAGCCATATAATAAGGACGAAATTCCATGCCTAAATCAGGACTACCTGCATAATGATTAATAAGAAGAATATTCATAAAGTAATTTGATTATAAAAGCAATGGTAGTTTTTGTCTGCATTAAACTCATTCTGATAACATAAAATAGTAGATATTTTCAGAATATCCATCTTATTCATAATATCCGAAACTGTTTCATTAAAAGCAGCCTGATCAATATTAACTGGTATTAAGACACCAGTTTCATCATTTACTATTTCAGCATTTCCTCCTACATTTGTAGCAATAATAGGAATCCCAAAACTGATAGCTTCCATAATTGAAACCGGAATCCCCTCTGATAAACTCATATTAACAAACAAATCAAAATCATTCATCATATACAATTGTTTTACATCCGAATTACTGATATAACCAGTCAATATTACATTCAGGTTTTTCGATTTATTCTCTATTAAAGCCTGTAATTCCCTCAATAATGGTCCGCCCCCAATATGAGTCCAACTGATACAAAGCTGCGGATGAGCTACACAAAAAGAATTTATTCGTTTAAAAATGAAATCCACCCGTTTGACAGCAGTCAAACTTGAGCATGAAATAAAAGAAATATCTGCCACTTTCTTTACTTTCTTATTATACTGTTCTTTTGTCGATACTCCCAAATGACTTAAAAATATCTTTTCAGCATAATTTGGATAACATTTTTGCAAAAATATCTTACCTTCTTTCGCTACACAAAACACTCCTTTTAAATAGGCCAACGCTTCTTTTCTATAAGGAATATAAGAACCTATTTGTCGCTCATAAACATCATATCTATGAGCACGAGTGTAAAGCACAAAATCTCGATAATACTCATCTTTCTTTATTCTCCAACCTAATCCCAAAGGTGTATGATTAAACCAGTAACTATAAAAAACACTACCTTGTTTAAAAATATATTTATGAGATGATAAAAAAGAGCTTATCCAAAAAGAACCATACAGATACTTAATTCCTTGATAAAATTCATTGGGAGAACGTGGTCTATCTTTAATCCATAACATTTTCCAAAAATGCAGACTAAATAGCATCAAACAAGCGATATATATTTTCTTTATAAAACTCGTATCAGCCAATGAATTACAAATTTCGACATTTGAAGGTACACACCGACAAACCTTCTTTCGATGAAGAGGCAATACGACAATATGTAATCCCAAATTTCCAGCGACGCGCATCTCTTCCTCTATGAAAGTTTCTGAGTTTATTCCATAAGGAAAAGTATTAGTAAACAAATAAACCGTTTTCATCAAGATTCTCAATTAGCATAAACCTATGAATGTAGACTTTCAATCACAGTCAAACATCGTTTTTCCCACGTATGCTCTAAAGCTATTTGTTTTACCTGTTCTCTAAGCAAAACAAGATCTGTCTTATTATCCAGTATAAACAAAAGCTGTTTTTCTATATCTTTTGCCGTATAATTACAAGTATAACCTATTTTTTTTTCAGATATAAAATCTCCTGTCATCGTATGATTAGTTCCTAATAGTGGACAACCATATCCCAATGATTCAAACAATTTATAAGGAACTGCAAAATTTAAATATTCCACAGGATTTATTAATATACAAAACAAATCTGTTTGGGAAAACATTTTTTTAACTTCTTCTTTTGTACCATGCACTATTCGAACATTTAAAGGAAGTATCCCATATTGTGTTTTTTCCCTCTCCCAATCATCTTTCCTACAACATATTGTTAGATGAACTTCAGGAATATTACCAACAGCTTTTACGAATTGTTTCAAGTCATATACTCCTCCAATACCTCCAACATATAACAAACTCAATTTCTTGTCCTTGTGAGTAAGGTTTTCTTGCAAAAAATCAACGTTTAATCCCGATGGTAAAGCAAAAACAGGCATATTCAATTTTATAGGAATATAATCAAGCATCTTTGTTGAGGGAAGATATAATACATCAACCAATTGCTTATATCTCAACAAATCATAGCGATAAAAATATTTGGCGATATTTTTTTTTATAGAGGAGCCATAAAGTTCAAATTTCCAATAAATATCCCGATAAAATAAGCCAATTTTAATTCCGTGTTTTCTACAAAATGAAAAAAAAGAGAAATCTAAAAAGGGGTGAGTAGGACAATGATGCTTTTCAGTCAATAAAGTTGGCATTGTCGAGGATTCGCTATACAAGAAATCATAAGTTACACCTTTTCTAATATTGTGTTTTATTTCTTTTATTCGTTTTTTACGTTGAGAAGCATTTCCTTCAATTAATATGACTTCGTAACCTAATCTTTCAAATGCTTCAATCATCTTGACAGGACGAATTGAACTTGCAGAAGCCCGTTCCCGATTAATTCTCATGGGAATATGAAAAATCATCCTCTGTATACTCTTCTCCATTTCTTTTTATTTTTATAAAACGTTTTCAATATTAAATAAATGAAAACAAGCAAAAATGCATTTCTAAAATTTATAATCGGATATATACAATCCGATACTGATCCACGTGGAGCATATAATAACCCTGAAAACATTAGCATCCCCATCACGGCAATAAAACCACCCTGTCTAAACCATTTATGCAACTGTGACAAAAGGATTCCGAATACAAAATTCACCACAATAATTCCGACATATCCAAAATCAACCCATGCCTCTGCTATATATGAACTTCCCAACCCACCTCCACCTAAAAAACGTTGAGGATCTACCAAATAAGTAATCGTTGCTCCAAAATTATTATTATGATAAACAGCTTCTAATTCCTGTGACTTATAAAAAGGAAACAACCCGAAAAAATTGCTAACAGGATTATGTTTAAGCTCCTGTATAATAGGTCCGAATGTATAACTGATATTCGTTTCAGGATACGTCCCCTCACACTCTTTTGCATAACCGATGACATTTACACTAACCCCTTGACCTTGAAAAAAACTAATTGCCGAATCAAAAATATTTTTTGATTCATGATCTAGCTCATTTCGTATATACCCGAACGCAAGTAAAAAAGAAAGGGCAAAAGGAGTTATTATACCACAAATAATATATTCACGTTTGCCAAACCATACCTTACCACCAGAATTTACCGTATTTCTCAGAATCAAATAAGCAATCAAAAAGCAAAATGCTAAAACGACTCCGTTACGCTGTCCGTACCCTAATGATAAAGTATTAATTAATAGAAATACTAAAAAAGGATATTTCAATTCCCGTTTCGAAGGCATAGTCGATAAATACAAGAAAAAAAACAAATTAAATGAACTACCTATAAACCCAATGAAATGAGGAAGTCTAGAACTGAAATCTGTATAATAACTCAAATAAGAATTAGACAGAACAAACAACATTTTTTCAATATTGATACAACAAGCAGCAACTGCACATACATAAAGAAAAGGCAAAAACAGTTTTTTCCGGAATTTTACAATGTCCGAAGCATACTTAGTCCTTTCTTTTTGCTTAAACCACACAATCCGCTTATCTTGAAACATATAGAATCCAACAAATAAAAAAAATAAACTTAAATACAGGGAAAACAAAATATGATTTATAATCTGCGGAGAACTAAAATTTAATCCTTCTTCTGACTGTAATTCACCGAAAATGGGAGAAATAAACAATCTACTCAATAAAAAAGTAAAAAATGTAACATTAAACAGAGCAAATACATATCGTTTATTTAGGTCTGCTATTGCATAGATCATACTTAATATCCAAACCGAAAATATAGCTCCTAATGAAAAAAGATACACTTGATACAATAAACCTATTACGAAACTGAAAAGCCCGAGAAATAAGAAAAAGAAAAGATATGCCGTTCGTATTCTCCGCATATAATTACTTTGACAACAAATATCTGTACAAATAAAGATTAGACACAAGACCAGACAATAAAAACACCGACAACGTACTTATTGCCGCCCCGATACTTCCCATCCAATATATTAGAACCACATCTGCTATGATATTAAAAAGCCCCATAGCAACCGTAATATAAAAATTCACTTTAATTTTCCCTAAAGAAGCCAATACATTTCCTCCTGGAATCCGCAAAGAGGCTGTAAAGAAATAACCGATCGCCAAAACAATAAATATGGATACGCAGTCCAAATACTCTTTGCCAAAACAAATCTGAACAATCAACTTTGAGAAAAAAATAAGAAAAAGAGAAATACACAAATTTAATCCCAAACAATATTTTAGTAATTTCATATAATGGTTGCGCACCCAATTCTTATCATTTTGATGATTGGCAAAGTAAGGATAAACAAACGTCATTATAGTCGAAGGAATAAACGTCAAAGCAAAAGGGATAAGTGTAGCTGTCTTATAAGATGCTAGAACATTCATATCTTCAGTAATAACCCCAATAAGAAAAACATCAATAATATAAACCAAAAATGATACCCCATTATTGAACATTGAAACTAATGAAAAACGATTAAACTCTGATGCCTCCTCCTTTGTTATTACAACTCTTGCATCACACCATATCCACCCACCTCTTTTTAAATAAACCATTCCTGCCCCAATACAACCTAACAAAGCAATATAAGTAAAAGCAAAAATTCCCTTCACACCTAAAAAATATGCTCCAACTACAGTCCCTCCCATAACCAATACTGTATTCAAAGAAGTATATAAAGAATAAAATTTGTTATTTCGAAGTACTAAATTATAAATTTGGAAAATCTCATAAATAATTGTAAAGACAGGTATAAAAGAAATAATCACAAATAAAATACTTGTAGAAGAATCTTTGACAAATAACAAACCAAATAATCCGATTCCAAAAGCCAATATAATATTTGCGATCACTCCCCTTCTTAAACCGTATTTAAAAAATGCGTACATCAAAGGAGAATTCCTATACACTGAACCATATTGCAACAACCCTGAAACGACTCCCAAACCGTTCAATAACAAAAAAAAAGACAAAATATTTTGGACATAAGCATATACCCCATATTCTCCCTTTGATAAAATGCGGACTAACAAAATAGTTCCTGAAAAAGAAATGATTTTATTAAAGACATTCGCACCAAACATATGCATCAAGCCACGTTGTGCCAAATTCTTAATAAGAATTACCGTATTATTACGCATAAATCTTTCTCGCAGCAAGTATTGTCAAAACCTGTAACTTCTCAATCACACTCCCTTGATTAAAAAGCATCATAGAGTCCGCTTGTAACTTCTTGTATCCATCTAATAAATGAATATGTTCCTCATAATAAGTGTTAACAAAGTTCCTTATTCCAGGATTTGTAGCATACCAAAATTCAAAAGGATTCATATCACGCTTATTATGGCTAAAATGGCGACTTCCAATTATGTGCAAGCCTCTGCGAAATCCCCCTTGAACAAGCTGCATCAATTTCTGAAAAATAAAAAAACGAGTCCTTTGCTTACGAGTAGATTGAATTTTACCCGCCATCGGATATTTTTTATTAATCCATGTCCAATAAAGCCTGTTATATATACGCAAACATTTAGGGATAGAAAAACAAATATCTATAAACTCTGGATCAATAAAAGGAGAAACAGCATATGTATAATTCGAACGAATATAATGAGTTGATAATGCACCTTGAAAACCACGAAGATAAAGAGACATCAATTCATGGCCCTCATATCCCGAAACATTTATATCTTCACATGAAACCCTATTGGAATATTTAATTCCATTCACATCTATTGTATCTTCGCGTAAGGATTTTAAATATCCTCCTCCTACAATCAAATCCCCCAATTGCCCTGTATGTTCTAAACCCAAGACTCTAAAATTCAAAAATTTCAAAAACTGATTTCCCCCGGTAATTCCCGCATAATATCCCATGCCAAAATTCTTTTTCGTAACTTCCTCCACTTCTCGCACAAACGAAGCTTCATCCAAATACTTTACATAAAATTGGTTACCCAAAAAGTGGGCAACATCTTTTGCATATTGGCAATCCAGACTAGTTGATTGTGAATAACAGATATTAACAATATTTCTATAACCCATATCATGAGCAACCCAAGTTGTCATTCGAGAATCTAAACCACCACTTAAATCCACCAAATGATATTTATATCCATACTCCGTATCTTTGTCAAAACAACGTTTAACAGCCTTTCTGAAACCTTGATCAATTAACTCTATCGCCTCGTTCATTCCCATATCTATTTTTACTTTATAGGAAAAACGATGCCATTCCTTGATATTCATTCCTTTCTCACTCACAAACAAATACTTTCCAGCTCTCACCCTCTTCACCTCTTTTAAGAATGTAGAATCATCTACCATATAACCGAAAGAAAGCAATTGGTAAGCGGCTTTATCCGAAAACGAATATACCATTCCATTCCGCTTTAACTCTTCATATACCAAGTTAAATTTATTACTAACTACAACATTACCATCCACTCCTACATAATAAAAAGGAGCACTATCACCCGTCTGATTTCCCCAAACAATAAGCACTCCAGTTTCTTTATTACGATAAAATCCATTGAATGGGCCTATAAATTCTTTAAAAAAAGTAAATTCATCTTTTTTTAATAATAAAAAAAGTAAATCCTCAAGAGTTGTAACCTTATATTTTGCGAACAGCTCCGACTTATTTAAAATCACCCCATCAGAAACAATAGTAATCTTCTCGTTATCACAATAAAACTTATCATCCTTAAATCTATCATCAAAATTTACCTTCACCCGGACAATTCCATTTTTTCCCGACAACATAAACATCCAACCTATCGTCTGCTTTTCCATCTCTATATATCTTTATAAAGTCCTTAAAGTCAAAACAACTCATTCAATATTCGCACAAATTTGCTATAATTCACAGAAGAATTATATCTTTCTTCCCACATTTCTCTAGCATGTTTTCTTAAAGTCTGATAATCATTATCTACCATACAAGCAATAGATTTCAAACAAACACTCAAATCTCTATTCAAGAAATCTTTATTCAGTAATAAACCATTATACCCATTTTCTACAATTTCTCCCACTCCACCCACGTTGGTCGCAATCACAGGAATGCCAAAAGATGAAGCCTCCATAATAGAAACAGGA
Organism: Bacteroides uniformis; assembly: GCF_025147485.1. Classification (NCBI taxonomy): domain Bacteria; kingdom Pseudomonadati; phylum Bacteroidota; class Bacteroidia; order Bacteroidales; family Bacteroidaceae; genus Bacteroides; species Bacteroides uniformis. Next base: position 4,016,843 of record NZ_CP102263.1, read on the forward strand.
ATACCTTCTGATTCACTAACATTCACAAAAATATGATAAGAGTTTTCCTTATATAATTTATAAATATCTGTAGATGTCAATTCCCCCAGCAAATTTACTTTTATATTCTTAGGTAGTTTTTCTATATCTAATTCCAACCTCTCTTTTAATGCTCCTCCACCAATATGTGTCCATTCAATATTTATATCAACTATTTGTTGCAATGTTTCTAATATCCTATGAACCCTCTTGACTGGCACAATCCAAGAACAAGATACCAATCGAAGTGTTCCTTCCAAATGTACATTACTTTTAATTCCATAATCAAAAGTGCCCAAACGAGAAACTTCTAGTTTACAACTCTTAGAAATAAAAATATTACCTTTTAAATAATCCAAGCCATGCTTAGATATTGGAAATATAACATCCAGGTAACTTGATAAATAGAATCTCAAAGGTAAATAATTAGAGATATACCTATCTGCATATAAATCATACCCATGACACCGAGCTACTGCTCTTGCTGAAAACTTTTTCTTAAAACGAACTGCAGCATAAGCTCCATGATGCAGCCAATAACTATAACAGACCGTATCATGTCCTTCAATTTTATTAGATATATTCTTTGTTAGAAAAATAAACACCCTTTCACCTAAACCAATAAATGCAATCAAAGAATGCAGTCTCGAAAAAAAATAATTTCTTTCTTTTAGCAAAAATAGTAATTCTTCATAAAAGACTTGCCTGAGAAGAGAACGTAGATACCAGATTATTTTATTACATCTACTCAATTTAGGCATTTGATAAATGCTAATATTATTAGGGATGTTCAAAAAGCGCTGTGGACAAACATTATCTATAGAAACAACGTAAACAGGATAAAACTTGCTATAATAGCGAATTTCATTATCTACAAAAGTTTCTCCTTTACCAAAAGGGAAAGAGTTAGTAATTAAAACTAATGCTTTTTTAGCCATTACAAGATAGCAAACTATAGAAAGATAAAATATTAAAATTAGGGGGACGTAATTTAAACTGTGTCAATCTTTGCATTTTTCTTTTTATCAGTAGATTACTACTTGTATTTATATTGATATTCAAGTGTTTATCCGAAGTAAAATATGATTTACTCAATGGATTAAGAACTGACACAGCTTGAATTATGACCTCTATAAATTATAAAGCAAAGCAAAAGTGCCCCCCTTTTTAAATATCACTAGCATTTATTCTGATAATCATTAAGCAGATTCTCATGGTCCCACATCTTTTGTCAAATCCATAAAAAAATCAAATACTCCAAAACAAACATCCTATCTAGTAGGTAGATTTCTCTCAAAGTTTTTCCCTCTCTTCCCGATTAGCTTTGCGCAATGCGAAAAATTCGTCAAGCAACATTAATTTTTCTATGGAACTCATATCAGAATAGTAATCAACAAAGGAAACACATACTTAAAGCAATAATCCAAAACGCCTTAACATTTTAGGCGAAGCATCTTCATAGCTAATCACAGCACCTTTAATCAGTTCGAGGTCATCTTGCATAATGATACCTTTAGCTTTATCGTTCCCAAACAGTTCTTTAAAACGCTTACCAGTAATCGTTTTCAAATCAGAACAATCTACAAAACGATCTTTCTCTTTTAGAAAAGCATATTTCTTTGCAGACAATTGATAGTGCATCTGTTGCCGTCTTAGAGGCAAATTAGGATTTATTTTTGTGTCTATAATAACAACTCCTATGGCATTTCCATCTAAATCATGTCCCAAGACAACAAAATATTTATTGCGGCCATCATCTCCCGGATTCTTACCCTTGATGTTCTCTTCTTTCCCCAAGTGCATTCTGAACACCTCACCAACAGATACATTGGACAGCAACATGCGTTCTACCGTTTCTTGCGGTAAAAGGTCTTCAAAGGTTCCTTTCTTCATCTGCCCTGCAAATAATCGTCAATCTCAGATTGTTCTTTCAGATATTCTACAAATCCGGAAGTTGCGCCTCCTGCCTGAGCCATCAATAGCGGATTCATAGGTGATGCACTCCTTGCATCCCATGCCGTTTGCCAAGCTACATCATGCGAATCTTTGGACAATTGCTTTGCATCCTTCTGCAAATTTTCTTTTATGGAAGCATCCAAACACGCAAGGTCAGCCTTACTCAACTCATCCATATCCGGTTCTTCGGCAGCTCCTATAAAATAGTAACATTCTGCATTTCCCGGTTTTAATGAATCCGCTAATTGCTGCAACAAGGAACCTTTTACAGCATGAGCCGAATTTGTTGCAACCTTCACGGCATCATACAAAAAAGAAGGAACAGGACCACGCTCCAACGCACAGAACGTATCCTTCACCAGATGCTTCCCGTAAGTAGCATAATGTTGGCGCTCCGCAAAATATAGAATTTTGAACAAATGGATGAAATCCAACTCGCCACATTGCTTTAAAATATAGAGAGTAACAGCTTTTAATTTCAACATGTCATCCGTAGTCATCATTATATCCTCCTATTTTTCACCAAAGAGCAAAGTTCACTCCTCTTTTTGTATTTATATCTACCGCAAAGATAGTCTTTTCACTACAAACTCCAATACTTCAACGAATGAATCTTATCTCTATACATTCCTTTAATATCCACAAGCACCGCATGATCGTACGTCATACCCTTGAAGTATTTATCATCCAGATTCTTGTATTCATCATGAGCCACAGCTACAACCACTGCATCATAATTATCTCGCGGTTTTTCCACCAATCGGAAACCGTATTCTTTCTGAACTTCATCACTGTCTGCGTGTGGATCAACCACATCTACATCGCACCCGAAGTCCCTGAGTTCATTAATAATATCAACAACTTTTGAATTACGGATATCCGCTACGTTCTCCTTGAAAGTAACCCCCATCACAAGGACACGGGCACCAAGTACACCCTTGCCTAATGATATCAAACGCTTTACGAGCTTCTTAGCGATATATCCGCCCATACTGTCGTTTATATAACGGCCCGCACTGATTATCTGGCAATGATATTTCAACTCGCTGGCTTTCTGAACCAAATAATAAGGGTCGACGCCGATGCAGTGCCCTCCTACCAAACCCGGATAGAATTTCAAAAAGTTCCATTTGGTTCCGGCAGCTTCCAACACATCGTAAGTATTGATACCTATACGGCTGAAAATAATGGAAAGCTCATTCATCAAGGCAATATTGACATCACGCTGAGTATTCTCAATAATCTTTGCCGCTTCAGCAACTTTTACATTCGGTGCACGATGGACGCCCGGTTTTACTACAAGCTCATATACTTTGGCCACAACATCCAAAGCTTCTGAATCGCAACCAGAAACAATCTTAATCGTGTTGGGCAGAGTATGCACCTTTTCTCCCGGATTGATACGCTCCGGAGAATAGCCGTATTTAAAATCTATGCCGGCTTTCAATCCGCTTACCTCTTCCAAAATGGGAAGGCAGTCGTCTTCCGTACAGCCCGGATAGACCGTAGATTCATAAACTACATAATCACCCGGTTTCAAGGCTTTAGCTACTGAACGGGAAGCACCTAACAACGGGGTCAAATCCGGCTTATTGTATTTGTCAATTGGAGTAGGAACGGCTACAATGAAGAAAGAAGCTTCCTTCAACTTCTCAATAGAGGAAGTAAACTCTATATCTACATTTTCAAAGGCTGAACCATCCAGTTCCCCACAAGGATCAATCCCCTCGCGCATCTTTGCCAAACGTGACTCATTTATATCAAAACCAATTACTGAAATCTTCTTTGCAAATTCCAGAGCAATGGGCAAACCTACATAACCTAAACCGACCAATGCCAGTTTAGCCTCTTTATTTACTAACTTATTATACATAACCTTCAAACAAAATTAAAAATTAAAAATTAAAGAACTAAAAATTAAAGTTTAGCAACCTTACCTTCTTTCAACCGATAACGTTCCTTACTCTCCGGACAAACTGCAACCCCATCTTCATCAAAGTCAAGCCTATGACCGTATTCACTCATCCAACCCATCTGACGGGCAGGATTACCAACCAATAAAGCATAAGCAGGAACAGTTTTAGTAACTACCGCACCGGCACCGATAAATGCGTATTCACCAATATCGTGTCCACAAACGATGGTGGCATTGGCACCAATAGTGGCACCTTTGCCAACATGAGTTTTGGCGTACTCGGATTTACGGTTGACAGCACTACGAGGATTGGTAACATTGGTAAAGACACAAGAAGGACCTAAAAAAACATCATCTTCACACGTCACACCAGTATAGACTGATACATTGTTCTGAACCTTTACATTATTCCCTAATACCACATCTGGAGAAATCACCACATTCTGACCGATATTGCATCTTTCTCCAAGCACACATCCGGACATGATATGACTATAATGCCATATCTTTGTACCCGCACCAATCCGGCAACCATCATCGATGGTTGCTGTTTCATGAGCAAAAAAATCTTGCATAGGTGTATTTATTTAAAGAAATCTTTTATGCTATCAATAACCAAATCCTGCTGCTCAGTAGTCAGTTCGGTGTGAACAGGAAGGGAAAGAACGGAATATGCCAATTTTTCAGCATTATCCAAAGACTCTGCAGCACGTGTTATTTTTTGGAATGCCTCTTGTTGCTGTAAGGGCAACGGATAATAAATCATACTAGGAATACCGGCATCTGCCAAATGCTGTTTCAAGGCATCACGTTTACCATCTAATACCTTCAAAGTATATTGATGATAAACATGAGTACTTTGAGGCAACTCTTCCGGCGTAATGATGCCTCGCACATCCTTCAAATGTGAAGTGTAATATTGTGCCGCTTCACGGCGAGCAAGGCAATATTCATCCAAATGTTTCAATTTGGCGTTCAAAACCGCAGCTTGAACAGTATCCAGACGAGAATTACATCCGATAACCGCATGGTGATACTTTATCCGCTGACCATGATTGGCTATCATACGAAGCTGTTCGGCCAATACATCATCATTGGTAAGGATTGCTCCTCCATCACCATAACAGCCCAAATTTTTTGAAGGGAAAAATGAAGTACATCCTATATGACCAATGGTACCGGTATGTTTCTTAGTGCCATCGGAAAAAGTATATGTAGCACCGATGGCTTGTGCATTGTCCTCCACAACATACAAGTGATGTTTTACAGCAAACTGCATGATAGGCTCCATATCACAAGACTGACCGAAAAGATGTACCGGGATAATAGCCTTTGTCTTCGGGCTTAGCGCCTTTTCCAAATTGGCAGCTGTCACATTAAAAGTGGCATAATCTACATCCACCATCACAGGAATCAAACCTAAAAGGCCAATCACCTCTGCAGAAGCAACATACGTAAATGCAGGCACTATAACCTCATCTCCCGGTTTCAAGCCTAAAGACATCAATGCTATCTGAAGAGCATCTGTCCCGTTACCACAAGTTATTACATGTTTACAACCGGAATAAGTTGCCAGATTGGAAGCGAATTCTTTTACTTGAGGGCCATTAATAAAAGCAGAAGTTTCAATGACTTGCCGAATACCCGTATCCACTTCCTTTTTTATCTTTAAATATTGACCATGAAGGTCAACCATTTGAAGTTTCATATCCATAACCATTTCATTCTCAAGAATTATTTACCACCCAAATGGATGTTTGGCTAAAGGCAGTTTTGCCAAAGGATGGTAGTCACCTTTCAAACCGATGGGTTCTGCATGACGAATATCATACACGATATTGATTGCATTACGTGCATCCTCAATACCAAAACCTTTACCGGCAAGAATATCCTTATAGCTTTCAGTGTGCAATTCCGTAAAACCTTTGCTGAATTCAAATTCTTCACCGTCAATATTGATTGTACGATAAGTAAGCTTCTCCCCTTGTACTGCATTTTCAGGAAGATTGTCTGAATTTATACTTAAAAAATAACGGACACGCGCTCTTTCCAACTCCAGATATCCTGCTGCACGGTCATGTGTATATACATGAACAATATTCTTCTTTACAGGACCAAACACCCATGAAAGCATATCATAAAAATGCACGCCGATATTGGTCGCAATTCCCCCACTCTTGTGTACATCACCTTTCCAGCTTGTATAATACCAATTGCCACGTGAAGTGATATACGTCAAGTCCACATCATAAATTTTATCTTTAGGACCGTTCTCTATTTTCTTCTTCAAATCAATAATAGACTGGTGCAGACGAAGTTGAAGTATTGTATAAATATGGTGTCCGGTTTCTTTCTCCACTTCTTCCAAGGCATCCACATTCCAAGGATTCAAGACCAAGGGCTTTTCGCAAATCACATCAGTCCCCAAACGCAACCCATAACGCATGTGTGCATCATGAAGATAATTAGGAGTACAAATAGAGACATAATCAACTTGCTTGTCAGTACCTTTCAGTTTCGTACAGTGACGGTCAAACAATTCATGTTCGACAAAAAAGGATGCTTCCGGAAAAAAACTATCCATAATCCCAACACTGTCAAATTTATCATAAGCCGCAACCAAGCGGTTTCCGGTGTCCTTGATGGCACGCAGATGACGGGGAGCAATGTAACCCGCCGCTCCAATTAATGCAAAATTTTTCATTGATTATAATTGTAATATTAAGAACCTGATAGATTTGCGGAAATTTATTCTTGCACTTCTTCCCACGGATATTGATTCTCCTCGAAATTTCTCAATTCTTCTATTATTTCCTTCTGTTCATCCGTTAAGTCTGAAATATTCCACGTTTCAATAAGTTGATGTGCTTCATGAGCCAATTCTTCATCATACGTTTCACTATATCCCCATGTCAGTAAACGCATTTTTAATAAAGATGCCGGAAGTTGACTCATAATATTGTAGATACGATCCAAAATAACCTGTTTTTTCCGCTCCTTATCTCCATTATCATAGATAGTGGCATTATACCCCATCAGCAGAGCAAGACACAGATTTCCCTCTTCTTCAATATCAGAGCTTTGTTCGGAAAATAAAGAATCGGAACGGGTCAGAACTTCTTTATTTAAACGACAGAATTCATCAGAATAAATAGGACTACCATTCGTATCCAAATACATAAGTTCATGAGCCATCCGTTGAAGCTCAAGAGCACGGGAAAGTAAAGAATTCATCTTTATATTGATTTTTTATTATTTATCGGGAAGAAAAAATATCTTTCGAGAAGATTAGGATGACAGAGAGTCGCTTAGTCATTAATTGCCTTCAGATAGGATTTGGGTACTTTAATGCTTGCTACTAAAACACCCGTAATGCGGATAACAACATAAGTCTTGTTGGCTTCTGTGGCGATTTCACCTTCAATGCCGCTAAACTCCCCTTTGACAACTGTAACCTTTTTGCCAACGGTAAGAGGTTCATTGTCAAAACAAACACCTTCGGGATTCAAATCCATGACGAACATGAAATCCTGCATTTGTTTATCGGGAACAACCAGCATGGAATGAGTGGAAAAATCCTTCATATAGAAAACCTGAACACCATAAACATTATGTATGTCACAAGCAGACTGTTTGGTGGCATGAATAAAAATCAATCCACGGGCAACCGGAACCACGCTACGCTTCCGACGGTACTTCAACTGTGAGATTACAGTTCGAGTGGGAAGATAACACTCCACATCAATACCTTCCTCCAAATTAAGATTTTCGATACGCTTCTTAACTGCAAATTCTTGTTTGCTTAGTGTACGGGCTGCGAACCAATATTTCTGTGTTTCAACCACTTGGAGAAGTTTAATAAATAATCGGAAGTTTGTTTTGGGGTACGCTTCGCGGTCCGATTGAGTCATTTACTCTTTCGAACCGTATCTGCAGACAAGTGCTTATAAAACGTTGTCACCGAACGAATTAGAAGTAGAAAAGCGTTCAATAGACGTTCGTTTAATGAACGTCTATTTTTAAGAAAATAAGTAGAGGCATAAAAGTTAAAAAGGAACAAAACTTTAAGATGTTAAATATTAGATTTATATTATTGTAAATCAATACATTAATATGAAATAAAAATTACTTTGGAAATATTTTTATTAAACATTTTGTTAGTTCAAAAAATACGGCTTATCTTTGCGTTTATTAAACGAACGTTAAAAAAACTCCTCCAGCATCTCCTCCATCTTTCTGTGTTACAAGCAATTACACAGTTTATTCAAGCAAAACAAAAACAGTATACATGAACAGATACAAACAATTTATAGCATGCAATACACGATACTAACAACATGTCGTGCAAGAAGTTAATAACGTGTCCTACAAAAAACAAATATCGTGTCCGCAGGATATTAACTTCCTGCAAACACGATATTAATTCGCTTTTACACAAAACTATACGAGGCTAACTACCTGCTGCAACAACCCCGACAATTCGAAAGTAGCATTCTTAATATCCGAAATCCGGTTCTTGCCTTCTGTCGTAAGAGAAAAACGCATCTGACGCTTATCTTCCTTACCTATCAGACGGGTAATGAGCTTCTTTCCCTCGACAGAGCGAATGACCTTTGAAGTGTTGGAGGCAGACAAACCCAGTGCCTCGGCTATCTCACTGGAGGTAAGCTTAGGAGTATTGAGCAGCGTGCACAACAGCATTCCTTCATTCAGCGATAAATCATACATCTGCGTAAACTGCACCTCGAACTCGGCAATAGCCCGATAAACATCACGGATTTTACATAAAGTCTCCATATCTTGTCCTCCTATATAAATAAGTTCACATTTGCCTTGTCCGCACGTTCCATATAGGTAGCCACGCCGCCGATGGTTACTTCATCCAGAAGTTCTTCGTGCTGGATGCCCATCATATCCATAGACATCTGGCAAGCAATGAATTCCACTCCCTGCGCCAATGCCTGCGAGCGCAACGACTCCAAAGAATCCACTCCCTTGCGCTTCATCAAGAAGCGCATCATGCGGCTGCCCATGCCAAACATATTCATCTGCGACAACTTCAGTTTCAAAGAGCTGGACGGCAGCATCATGCCGAACATCTTGCCGAAGAAGTCCTTCTGCACACTGGGTTTCTGCACTTTCTTCAAGACGTTCAGTCCCCAGAAGGTGAAGAAAATGGTTACTTTCTGTCCCGTTGCCGCTGCTCCGTTTGCTAGTACGAAGGTTGCCAGCGCTTTGTCCAGGTCGTCACTGAACAGAATCAGCGTCTTTCCCCTACCCCCGGCTGCGGAAACATTGGAAGCAGATGTACAAGCCGGAGCACCTTTCTCGATGACTACCGTATAGCGTCCTTTCTCGTCATGCTTCTCTATCAATTTATTTCCCGTCGTATCACACCAGGCAGAAGCATCGCGTGCAAAACCGGCATCGGTTGCCACAATCTCCACACGCTCGCCCACAGCAATGCTATCCATCGCCTTTTTCACCTGCATGATAGGTCCCGGACATTGCAAACCGCAAGCATTTATCTTCAACGTTTCCTTCTTGGACACTGATGCATCCGCAGGAACATCATCAGTAGCAGCCTCTACCGAAGAAGAAGAAGAGCCGCCGCCTGCCGGAGCAGATGGAGACGGCAGAGGTGCTGTTGCCGTGGAGTAGGTCTTATAACCACCTATCAGATTGCGCACATTGCGATAGCCGCACCCCATCAGGATGCGCAGGGACAGATAACCGCGCAGACCCACAGCACAGAAAAGCACTACCGGCTTGTCTGTAGGTATCTCTGCCAAATGCTCGCGCATTTCGTCCAACGGAATATTGACGGCTCCCGGAATGGTGCCGAAAGAGAATTCCTCGGGCGTACGGGTATCTATCAGCATCACTTTATCCTTCTCTTCCACCAGCTCGCGCCAAGAGATGACGGGCATTGCACCGCTGATAATGTTCGATGCTACATAGCCGCCAATAGCGATGGGGTCTTTGGCCGAGGAGAAAGGAGGCGCATACGTGTGCTCCGTCTCCATCAAATCGTAGACTGTGCCACCCCGCTTGATGAGTCCGGCTATCTGGTCGATTCGCTTGTCCACTCCCTCGTAACCGATACATTGCGCACCATAGAGTTTACCGGTTTTGGGATGGAAAGTCAGTTTCAAGGTCAAAGGTAGGGCATCCGGATAGTAACCGGCATGAGATGCCGAGTGAGTCACCGAGCTTTGATATTCCATGCCCCACTGCTTCAAGCGTTTGGCTGCAAGGCCCGTAGAGGCTACCGTCATGTCGAATACTTTGGCAATGGAGGTGCCGATAGCTCCTTCGTAGGAAACAGTATTGCCAAACACCATATTATCAGCAACGATACGTCCCTGGCGGTTGGCAGGATTTGCCAGATAATTGAGCCAGGGCTTTCCGGTCAGCGGATGAGGATATTCGATGGCATCGCCCACAGCATAGATGTCTTTTTCGGAAGTCTCCAAGTGTTCGTCTACCCAGATACCGCCCATCTCGCCCAGTTTCAAGCCGGCTTGTTGCGCCAATGCAGTGGCAGGACGCACACCGATGGAGAGTAACACCATATCGGCAGGAATGGCCTTTCCGCTTTTCAGGAATACGGTGATTCCGTTGTCCGTACGTTTGAAATGGGTTACTCCTTCTTCCAGATAGAGAGAGACGCCTTTCTGCAACAAATGCTGATGAATAGGTGCCGCCATAGAGAAGTCGATAGGCGCCATCACCTGATTACCCATTTCGACTACAGACACATGAACACCGGCATGATGCAGGTTCTCCGCCATTTCCAATCCGATGAAACCGGCACCTACCACCACGGCGCGTTTCACCTGCTTGTCCGAGATATAAGCCTTGATATGGTCGGTATCTTCTACATTGCGCAACGTGAAGATGCCTTCGGAATTAATGCCTTCCAAGGGGGGCTTCACGGGGTTGGCACCGGGAGAAAGCAAAAGTTTGTCATAGCTTTCGTCGTACTCCTTGCCTTCCACATTGCGTATGGTAACGGTCTTGTTTTTGGGATGGATGGCGATTACTTCATTCTGCACACGCACATCAATGCGGAAGCGCTTGCCGAAAGATTCGGGTGTCTGTACCAACAGCTTCTCGCGCTCTGCTATCACTCCACCTATATAATAAGGTAAACCACAATTAGCATACGAGATGTAAGGGCCTTTCTCCAATAAAAGGATTTCAGCCATTTCGTCCACTCTTCTCAGTCGGGCGGCTGCCGTGGCTCCACCTGCTACACCGCCAATGATTACATATTTCATAATTCTTCGTTTTTTAAGTTTGACGATGCAAAGAAAATAATTATTTTCAATAAAATATAATTTCCAAAGGAAAATATTATTAAAAGACTCATTTTTAATAAGAATAGGCATAAAAAAACGGATTATTACAAGTTTTTACACCTATAATAATCCGTTCAGTATGCAAGTTTTTATAAGCTTACCAACCAAGCCGAGCAAGACCGACAGCACTATACCATAAGGTAGAACGATAAGCGGCATTAGCAGCTTGAGCAGCAGCAGAAGTGGCAGTGGAAGGTATATAATGGCTAACCCCATTTGCCCGCTTCATGGAGAACATACCAACAGACATCGAATAAATCATCGGCGTTTTTTTCCAACAGACAGAAGCTGCATCATATGCTTGCTTCCATTCATCCAAGGCAACTTCATCCACAACGAGTTTTTCCATCATTTCTACGAAATCATAATAGCCTACATAATAAGACGATCCTACTTTACGCTGATCATAATCAAAGACCGATGACCGAAGAACTTCTCTATCTGCTGTCACTCCCGACAAAGCATTTGCTGTAGCAGCAGCTAAGTTCTCAAGCTCAGAAGATTTCAGCACATCTATAGCAGTGCCCATTGTCCAATTGCTATTACTTCCTATTTTTCCAGTATAAATTTCATCATAAGCAGCAAAAGTCCCAATAGCCATTTCTACCGCTGCACCTTTCTGAAATATAAATGGAAACATTCTATCATAGGCAGCACCAGGACCAGGATTCTCAGCAGGGAAACCAATATAGTAATCGCAACAATCACGCAACTCATACGCGACTTCCACCGACTGCATAAAGCAAGCATCAAACATAATAAAATCAAAATGAGGAGCGTTCTGTAATACTAACTTCAAGTCCTCAATATTCATATAATGCCCTCCTCCAGTCTTATCATTTCCTATCCAGCGAGTAGAAGGCAATGGAGTAGGTATCCATCCTTCCCCATGCGACCAATAAATCAAACCATAACTTTCCGCTTTATATAAAGAATTCCCAAACACATCATTGAATACCTCTTGCGTCTCAGCGACTCCGCACGAATTTCTATCTTCGTATTCTTTGACTATTGTTTCAACAACAGTACCACCTTTATTTTCAATTTCAATCAAACGAGGAAATCCCGTATCTATATACACCAATAAATGCATATCAGATGTATTATCAATTGAAGCCATCCCAGCTTTCAATTCCTCCAAATCCCCATCCGTAAAGCTAGCCAATGGATTTATACTATTATCCGCTGCCATATATACCAGCACAGTACGTTTCCCATCAACCGGAGGATCAGGTATCGGGTCATCACCACGACACGCCGACATGAACAAGGGGAAAACGAAGAAAAAAAGAAGATATAGTTTTGTTTTCATACTTGAAATCTTATTCCTGCGGTTTTGCAAATGTGAAAGCCTCAGGCTTCACCACCTGCAAAACCATATTCTTACTCTTTTTATACTTGCCTTTTACCTTTACAGCCTCTTTTTCCAACTTTTTCTTGTTTTCAGCGAAATAAATCATGCAAGTATAATCAGGTTTCTTCAGATTGTACTCCAGATAGTTCTTAAGCTGGTAAGTGTATAAATCACGCTTGGGCAAGAATCCATTCTTATCCAGCTCTACGCTGTCCAATACCTGGATGTCTGTATAATATACGATGGAGTCATTGAAAGAAGCCGCCACCCCAAAAGCATATACAGCCTTTTCCTTATCTTTCATTGTAAAAGCCGAACACAACGCAAAAACCAAAGCTACGGCACAAAGTATACGAACGTATTTCATTGAGTTATGAGTTATAAGTTATGAATTATCAATGGGGCAAAGATATAAAAAAAACCGCACGCCTACTAAAGACGTACGGTTTTTAATTCCTTCTATTTGTCGGAAACTGATATTTCTTATTTATCCCAAATAAGATTTGAGCAATTTACTACGATTACTTTGTCTTAATCTTCTGATTGCTTTTTCCTTAATCTGACGCACACGCTCACGGGTCAAGCCGAATTTGTCGCCGATTTCCTCTAATGTCATTTCCTGCTGTCCGATACCGAAAAACATCTGTATGATTTCTTTTTCCCTATCGGTTAACGTAGAAAGAGCTCTATCAATTTCCCTCGCAAGAGACTCGTTCACCAAAGAGCGGTCAGCCATAGGGGAGTCATCGTTGACCAGTACATCGAGCAAGCTGTTGTCCTCTCCTTCTACAAAAGGTGCGTCCACCGAAATGTGACGGCCGGACACCTTCAGCGTATCAGAGATTTTGTCAACAGGGATTTCCAGTTCATCGGCAAGCTCTTCAGGAGACGGACGACGTTCGTTTTCCTGCTCGAACTTGGAGAAGGCCTTGCTGATTTTATTCAGCGAACCTACCTGGTTCAACGGAAGACGTACAATACGCGACTGCTCTGCCAAAGCCTGCAGAATGGACTGACGTATCCACCATACTGCATAACTGATGAACTTGAAACCACGTGTTTCATCGAACTTTTCGGCAGCCTTGATCAGTCCTAAATTACCCTCGTTAATCAAGTCGGGCAAACTCAAACCTTGGTTTTGGTACTGCTTGGCCACAGATACAACGAAACGCAGATTGGCACGTGTCAATTTCTCCAGTGCAACACGGTCACCCTTGCGGATGCGCTGAGCGAGCTCCACTTCCTCTTCAACAGTAATGAGGTCTTCGCGACCGATTTCCTGCAAATACTTGTCAAGAGAAGCGCTCTCTCTGTTAGTGATACTTTTTGTAATTTTAAGTTGTCTCATTCTTATAATACAGATTTGGGTTGCAAAGGTACGACAAATTATTTTGTTACAATAATTTCATCCCAACTTTTTCACCTTATTTATATCTTATCCTATATAACAAAAAGGATGCCGGTATGTATTGTACCGACACCCCCTTTTTCGCTATTGTTAGCTAATATTACAATCTTCTTACCTAACTATCCCTATTTTTTATTCTTGAGTCAAATCAACGGCATACATTGCACGTTTTCCTGACGGGAACATACCGGTGATGAACAAACCTTGCTCAGGAGACTTTCTTGCCTCTTTCATCGCCTTTTCCAAATCGTCTACCGTCTTCATCGGCACTCCGTTGGCTTTCAGAATGATGAAGCCCTTGCGGATACCTGCATCGGCCATCTTGCCATTGGTAACCCCGGTAACTTCCAGACCGTAACCCAGGTTCAACTGCTTCTTCAGCTCGGAAGATACGGGCTTGAAGGCTGCACCCAAGATTTCCATTCCGGCATCCTTCACTACCTTCGTAGTGCCTTGCTCATTCTTCAGCGTGATTTCGAATTCCTTTTCCTTCTTGTCACGAACCACTGTTACCTTCACTTTGTCGCCCGGACGGTGTTTTGCCAGCATTTCCTGCAAATCCGAGAACTTGTGAATCTTCTTGCCGTTCAATGCTATGATTACATCATTTTCCTTCAAGATGCCGGCAGCGGAACCACCTTCAACAACTTCGGCCACATAGATACCCTCTTTCACACCAAGTTCGTCGGCCTTCTTCTTCAGTTCTTCGGTCCAACGTTCGTCCATCTGCAGGTCTGTGCTCAAATCACTACCCTTGATGCCAAGGAGCGCGCGCTGCACGGTACCAAACTGTTTCAAGTCGGCTACCACCTTTGTCATAATGCTGGTAGGGATGGCAAAACCATAGCCGGAATAAGCACCCGTGGGTGAGTAAAGCATGGCATTGATACCAACCAGCTCGCCTTTGGCATTCACCAACGCACCACCACTATTACCTTGGTTGATGGCAGCATCCGTCTGAATGAAAGACTGGATGTTTGCAGCTTGTCCATTGGAGGCAGAAGAGCCAATGGAACGGGCTTTTGCACTGACGATACCAGCTGTTACGGTAGAGTTCAGGTTGAACGGATTACCTACTGCCAATACCCATTCTCCCACCTTCAACTGGTCGGAGTCACCAACCGGAATTGTCGGAAAGTCATCCCCTTCAATCTTAATCAATGCCAAGTCCGTGCTGGGGTCAGTACCGATGATGCGTCCTTTCAGCTCACGGTCGTCATTCAGTTTCACAGTGATTTCATCAGCACCTTCCACCACGTGATTGTTCGTCACAATATATCCGTCTTTGGAGATGATGACACCCGAACCGAAACCTACACGCGGCTGGGTCTGTATCTGGCGCTGGCGTCCACGACCGTCTCCAAAGAAGAAGTCAAAAATATCCGGCTGTTCTTGTACCGTCTGGGTCTTACTCAACTGAGTGGCACGTATATGCACTACAGCATGGAGCGAACTCTCCGCTGCTTGTGTCAAATCCACAGGCTGGGCATCCGTTGCATGGAAAGCCGCCGGTAGCAGATTATTGGGGTTCTGTTGGAACAACTCGCTGAATGCGGCAGGCTTTTCCTTATTCAGCATCTTATAAGTGGTCAATCCAGCCACTCCAGAGCTCAGGAGCACGATAGCCGCAACTCCAAGGATGTTTTTTGTTGTCTGTTTCATACTATTCTTCCTATTCTTTAAATTGTTAATATTCAAGTTTCGTTTAACATTACGACGTTAAAATAACGACAAAAAACGTTCAGTTATTCCGCTTGTCACTCTTTTTTGTTCTCTTTTAACAGAGGATATTTAGGGCTTAACAGCGGTTAACGGCAAAGACTGACAAATTAGCATTTATGTACGATTGCTGACTGTTAAAGAACTGACAGATAGGGTATAAAAAGACGCATCACCCGTTGCGGCCGAAACGGATGATGCATTTGGGGTAAACAGATGATGCGTTTATACCAAACAGATGATGTGTTCGGGCTGAACGCATCATCTGTTTTTAGAGGGCAGATAGCACCTTAATAATTCAAGTAATCAATGTCCATGTGGTAGCCCCACTGCGGGAAGTAGAGGTTACCTCCCTCCCACTCCACCTCGCCACGCTGGAAGTCGACGGTCTCGCTGCGGGGATACTGCTTTTCGGGCTGTAGCGGCATGCCGTAATCAGTGTTCACAATCATGCGCCAAGAGTCTATACCACCCAGGAAGAAATATTCTTCGTCGGCATTGCGGGCAAAGGCAGGAATGCCGAATGACTGGTCGACAGGCACCCAACCCACACCCTCGAAGTAGACTTCTGCCCAATCGTGCAGATTCCATGCACGGGGATGCATCATGAAGCCGCTCTGGAAATGTGCGGGAATACCACTGATGCGGCAAAGCGTAATGAACAGCAGGCTGACTTGGCCACAGTCTCCGTGACGGTTGTCCAACACATATTCCGGGATATTCTCAATGGTGGAATATTCGCGTGCAGAAGCCCACGGGAAGTTGTCATTCACCCAACGGAAGATACGTTTGGCTTTCAGGTAGGGGTTGGTTTCACCGGCTGTCAATTTGGCAGCAAGTTCGCGCAAGCGCGGGGAAAAGACGATATGCTTCTCACGCTCGGCAGTATATTCCTTATAAAGGGCGGTCGTCGTATCATAGGGCTGCACATCTTCCGGCTTCAGATTATGCCATTCGCCGTTGGCGGTAAACTCAAAGGTTTCGGAGAATACGGTCGGTTCGCCTTCGACAGCACGTTTCTCCATGTACAATGTACTGTGACGGCACTCGGGCGACGAAAAGGTGTATTGCGGTTCGCTGGCCGAAATGAACTTGACATCCTGCTGCCGGGCCTGGTCCTGACGGGGATAGGGTAACCAGCAACGGATGATTTTCCCGGCAGGCACGGCATTGGTATCTACGGTCAACGTGTAGGTGACGCGCATGCGCTTCGGCGCAACAATGGCCTTGCCCTCTTTCTTCACAGCAGAAATGATTTCGGGCAGGTTCTCCATATTCACTTTCTCGCTGCCACTCGGCGAAGTGCCTTCCTTGGCTATCTTGATGTCATAGCAAGTGGAGTCCACACGAAACAGATTAGGTCCGGCATTGCGGAAATAGCGTTTCTCTCCATCCAGCATCATGCACTCCAAAGCTTTGGAGGCTTCCCACTGGCGCATCTGCTCATCGGTCACGTCGGGAATATACTTGCGGATATAGTCCTTCACCTGGGATTCCGTCATACAGAAATCCGTAAGCAGACGTTGGTACAGGTCGTCCTCCCAATTATAGGGCTTGCTCTCGGGCTTCGTGCTGCATGCAGAAGCCATCACAAACAGAGCGACGGTATACAATAGCTTTCTCATAACTTCACCACTCCAATACCCGGCAAATCGGGCAACGTTATCTTACCTTTCACAACCTCCATACCCTTGAAACGGTCGTTCGCAATCAGCAGACTACCGTCCAAGTCGGCAAAGTCCACTGCCGGAGAGAATTGGGAGGCAGCGGTAATGGCACAAGAGGTCTCGGTCATACATCCTACCATCACTTTCATGTCCAATGCACGTGCCAAAGTCACCATCTTCCAGGCTTCGCGCATGCCGGTACACTTCATCAGCTTGATGTTGATGCCCGTAAAGGCACCCTTCAAGCCTGCCACATCCTTCAGACGCTGAATGGACTCATCGGCAAATATGGGCAACGGGCTTTGCTGGGTGACCCATGCAATATCGTCCAGTTGTTCCTTGGGCATCGGTTGCTCTATCATGACAATTCCTTTTTCGTGCAGCCAATGTATCATATCGAGCGCATGATGTTTGTCCTTCCAACCCTGGTTGGCATCAATGGCAATCGGAAGGTCCGTCACCGAACGGATGGTCTCTATCATTTCCTTGTCGTTCTCCCGCCCCAGCTTCACTTTAAGGATATTGAACCGGTCGGCACACTCTTTCGTCTTTTCACGCACCACGTCGGCCGTATCAATACCGATGGTGAAAGTTGTAGAGGGAGTCTTTTCCTTGTCCAAACCCCATATCTTATACCAAGGGGCTTGCAACAGTTTGCCCACAAGGTCGTGCAAGGCGATGTCCACAGCAGTTTTAGCAGCGGAATCCCCTGCCGAGAGGCTGTCTATATAAGCCAGTATATCTTCCAGCTGAAAGGGGTCTGAGAATTGGCCGATAACATCCTGCACCTTCTTCAGAAAAGCCAGTACACTGTCCATCGTGCCTAGTTCGTGTTGCAGGTACGGGGGCATGGAGGCTTCACCATAACCGATAATGCCATCATATTCTATCTCGACTTGAACGTCGGGAGTGGTAGTACGCGAGTAGGTGGCCACTGTAAAGACATGGCGCAATTTCAGTTCATAGGGGAAGAAACGCAGTTTCATTTTGGGGGTTACACCTGCCCTACTGTTCACGTTGAACAAGGAAGGAGCGTCATTTCCTCCGGCAAATACATGATTGATTGCCATGCCTGAGCCGAGTGCGGCAAAAGCGGCGGTTTTCAGGAAATCTCTTCTGTTTGACATAATTGTGTGTGTATTAAATGTGCCAATATGCTAATGGGCTAATGTGCCAATGGGCTGCGCTATGTATATGCTACGTTATGTTTGCACCGTCACGCCGCAGGTCATTGGCATATTGGCACATTAGCACATTATTACATTGAATAAAATGGATTCGTTTCCGTTGTATTGAGCGACGCCTCCTTATTTATATAAGGTAACACGCGCGTAGCGAACAACAGTCTACCGAGGTTGTATTCATCGAACAGCTCGTCGTCGGGGCTGAAGCTATTGACGCGCACATCGCCTTGCGAATGGATGAAACGCTTGTTGCCGATATACATGCCGACATGTACCACACGTTCCTTGCGTTCCGGCGTCGCCTTGCGCCCGAAGAAAATCAAATCGCCCGGCTGGAGGTTACTGAAATCAGGAGTGATATCGATATGCTCGCCCACGTATGCCTGCTGGGAAGCATCCCGCGGAATGATGATGTCGTGCATGAAAAGAACGGTGCGCATGAAGCCGCTACAATCCACCCCTTTGGAGGAAGTGCCAGCCCAAAGATAAGGGATGCCCATCATGCTATGCGCCGTGGCTATAATGCTGGCGGCATCCTGCTTCAAGGTGGCACGCCATTTCTTCTCAGGCATGGAGATGGATTTGGAGATATATCCCTGACGGCCGTCGGGATAAGCCACCTTATAAAAGGCACCTTTTGTCCCCTCCCACTTCAGGCGGTTTCCTGCAGCAACATCAGAGACGGTCTGCGATGCCTGGCTGGGCTGTGAGTAGACAAAGCCATAATGCGAAGTCACCACTATTTTCTCTGCATTGCTCCAAGCGGTCAGCTCTTCCCGCGTGACGGGATGTATGCCTACTCGGTGTACCCATGCAATGTAGTTGTCCGGTGTCTGGATACGGTACCAGCCGTCGCGCTGCAACACCCGCACCGGCATACCCATCAAGCCTTGCGTCATCATTTCTGAAGAGAAATCCGGGGCTACCCGAAGATTGCACACAGACACATTGACAATGCCATACGTCTTGCCTTCAAGTCCGGCCTCATCCGGAAGCACTTGCAGACAATCCATCACCGCATATCCTTTCTTTGCCAAACCATCCAGCAAAGCCGTCTTTGCCTCTGCCGAAGTGGTGACACCACGCAACATCACATTCTTTCCGGAGAAAGAGTAATCCACATCGAACAAAGCCACGCGCTTGTCCGGTGCAAACTTTTGTTTCAAACTGTCAGCGAGTTGCGCCACTTCTGCAGGTATTGTACGGTCACCCACTTCCGAAGCAACAGCAAAAAGCGGGATTAACAGAAATAAAGAAAAAAGAGAGGATAACTTTTTCATTGGCCAAAAGGATTTGGGGGTTATTACTAATAGCAAAGTTACGAATTTATTCCGAAATAGATACATGTTTTTAAGATAATTAAGGGTAAAGAATGAAGAATGAAGGATTCATCCGTACTGCATCCGCACACTGCACAACAAATTCTTCATCCTTCATTCTTCATTCTTCATTAATATTCCGTATCTTTGTACCCTATAAAGCAGTTGGTCGGTCTGTCGCTTGCGCCTCGTGCGTATGAGGAAAGTCCGGGCAACACAGAGCGTCCCACTTCCTAACAGAAAGCTGTCCGTGAGGGTAGAGTAACGTAGAAGAAAATAACCGCCGTCGCCCTTGGGCTACGGTAAGGGTGAGAAGGTGGGGTAAGAGCCTACCAGTCTTGTGGCGACACAAGGGCTGTGCGTCTTGGGAGTTGTAAGGTCATGTAAACCGACGTTATGAGAGTTGCTCGCTCCATGTCGGAGGGTAGACCGCTAAAGCTTGTATGGTGACATGCGGCTCAGATAAATGACAGACACTTCTTTAATGGAGAATGGATAATGAAGAATGGATAATTCCTAATTAGGCTTTTTCAGAAACAGAAGAACAGAACCCGGCTTACAGACTGACTGCTTTTTTATTGACAATGGATAATCGAGATAATAGCATGAACAAGCGTATTGCTGCCCTTTGGAAATTCCTCACCTACGACATCTGGCGTATTACGGAAGATGAAGTCACGCGAACGACCTTTTCCGTATACAATATCATCAAGACGATTTATCTTTGCATCAACCGCTTCACCAAAGACCGGATAGTAAACAAAGCCTCGGCGCTGACTTACAGTACGCTGCTTGCCATCGTGCCTATTCTTGCCATTTTGTTTGCCATAGCCCGCGGTTTCGGATTCGATAATCTGATGGAAAGCCAGATTGTCAACGGTTTCGGCGGTCCTACGGAAACCACGGAAGTCATCCTGCAATTCGTGAATTCGTATTTGTCTCAGACCAAGAGTGGAATATTCATCGGAGTGGGTCTGATTATGTTGCTGTGGACAGTCCTGAATCTAATCAACAATATGGAAATCACCTTCAACCGCATCTGGCAGGTGAAAAAGGCGCGCAGCATGTACCGCAAAATAACGGATTACTTCTCTATGCTTCTGCTGATGCCCATTCTGCTGGTGGTGTCCGGTGGTCTTTCCATCTTCATGAGTACGATGGTGAAGAACCTCGAAGACTTTACCCTGCTGGCTCCCGTCGGCAAGTTTATGGTGCGCCTCATCCCCTTCGTGCTGACCTGGTTCATGTTTACAGCACTGTACGTCTTTATGCCGAATACAAAGGTCAAGCTGAAACACGCACTCATATCCGGTATTCTGGCAGGTACGGCACACCAGGCATTCCAATTCCTTTACATCAGCAGCCAGTTGTGGGTTTCCCGTTACAATGCCATCTATGGTAGTTTTGCCGCCCTTCCGATGTTTCTGCTATGGTTGCAGGTATCCTGGACCATCTGCCTATTCGGTGCCGAACTGACCTACGCCGGACAGAATATCCGGAACTTCAGCTTCGACAAGGATGCGCGCAATATCAGCCGGCGCTACCGCGATTTTATCTCCATCCTGATAATGTCTCTCATAGCCAAGCGCTTTGAACAAGACGTCCAGCCCTATACAGCCGAAGAGATATCCGAAGAGTGCCAGATTCCCATCCGGCTGACACACGAAACCCTTTATGAATTGCAGGAAATCAACCTCCTACATGAAGTGGTGACCGATGAAAAGAGTGAAGACATCGCTTACCAGCCTTCCATGGATATCAACAAAATGAATGTGGCCCTCCTACTGGACAAACTGGACACGCACGGCTCAGAAGATTTCAAAATTGATAAGGAAAATGAATTCAACAACCAATGGGGAGCATTGCTGAAGGCACGGGAGGAATACTACAAGAATGCAAGCAAGGTGCTGCTGAAGGATTTGTAAGCACGCGGAAGTCTTTCCGGAAACTCCGTATCTGCTTTCTTTTTGATTATTTTTTAGACGCGGATGACGCGGATTGGAATATTAAAAAAATCCGCGTCATCTGCGTCATCTGTGTCTAAAAAGTAAATCACCGATATTTCTCAGGCTCCACGGCACGAGTCATATCATAGGCACGGTCACTCTGACGGGATGCCACTAATTGCAGGAAATCGTCCATAGTGCCGTTACCTTATTTATATTGTATCATGCGGCTGATGTACTTACCAATGATATCGAACTCCAGATTCACCACACTGCCCACTTTGAAAGCATGGAAATTGGTATGCTCAAAGGTGTAAGGAATAATGGCCACCTGGAAAGTATCGTCGGTGGGATCGCACACGGTCAGGCTGACACCATTGACCGTTACCGAGCCTTTGTCTACCGTGATGTAGCCGCGCTTTGCCATCTCCTTGTCAAAAGCATACCGGAAAGTAAAGTAATAGCTTCCTTCCGCATCCTTTATATCGATGCAAGTGGCAGTCTGGTCCACATGTCCTTGAACGATATGGCCATCCAGCCGGCCGTTCATCATCATACTACGCTCCACATTCACTTCATCTCCCACCTGCAACAAGCCAAGATTGGAACGGTCCAGCGTTTCCTTCATGGCCGTCACGGTATAGGTATCATCTGTCAGACTGACTACTGTAAGGCAAACACCGTTGTGAGACACACTTTGGTCTATTTTTAATTCACTGACGAATGAACACTTGAAAGTAAAATGTACATTCTCCTGGTCTTTGACCATCGCCACCAATGTGGCACATTCTTCTACTATTCCGGAAAACATGGTTCTATATACTTTTAGGTTATACACGATTTATTATTAATATGCGCAAAGATACAAAAAGCCCTTCGTATAGGTACAAAAAAAAGGAAGCTTTTCACAAAGCCTCCTTTTTCAGTTTTCAATAGGTATTAGTTTTTTTTTAAGGTAAAAAGATTGTTTTCAGGATAACGATGCAAATATAGGCGCTTTTCGTGATACTAACCAAATTAAAAAACATGTCTTATAACATCTTTTTGAAAAATCATTTAAGTTTATTATCATTTCAAAGCATTTTTCTACACCTGCAATCGTTTTCAATGGACAAATATAAGGCTATTTTCCATGAAACACTGAAATTATCCTAAAATTTTGTTTATTTCTTATCATTTAAGTAGTGTTCGTCTGTCTGCCCGCTATGTTTTAACACTTTTGCGTCGATAAAGAACACTATTTCTTCGGCAATATTCGTGATGTGGTCGCCGGAGCGCTCCAACTTGCGGAACACGCTCACCAGGTTCAGACAAGAGAGTGCACTCTCCGGATGCCGGCTGATGTAGTCGGCAAGAATGGCAGTGGCCTCCGCATTGATTTCGTCCAGCATATTGTCCTTTGCAAACACAGCGGTAGCCAATTCTTGGCTCTCCTCCTGAAGTGCCTGCTTGGCAAGCTCGAGCATGGAGAGCACCTGGGCTATCATCTCTTCGAGACGGAGTTGCTTGACCAGCTCAGTGTCCAATGCCGGTTCGTGGCAGTTGAGGGCAAAGCGGGCGATGCCTTCTGCAAAGTCGCCCAGACGCTCCAGGTTCGTATTGATTTTGAGCATGGCAAGCACAAAGCGCAGGTCGATGGCAACGGGGTTGTAAAGGGCAATGATGTCCTCCACGTCGCTGTCTATTTTCAGTTCGAAAGCATTGACGCGACGTTCGCGCACCAATACCTGCTGGGCCAGTTCCCGGTCCAGCGTAAGCACGGCATCACCTGCACGGTCGAGCTGATTATATACCAGGGTCCACATTTCGTCTATTTCCTTTTTCAGCAAGACGAGTTCAGATTCGATAAACTTCACCATAATGTTTCTATTTTAAGATTACTTTTGTACAACTTATTTTTGCTTGTATGGAACAATCCGCTACCCGAAGCGTCCCGTGATGTAGTTCTGCGTCTCCACCTTATCGGGATTCGTAAATATCTTCCGGGTATCTCCAAACTCCACCATCTGCCCCATATAGAAGAAAGCCGTATTATCACTGACACGCGCTGCCTGTTGCATGTTGTGGGTGACGATGACGATAGTGTACTGCTTCTTCAACTCGTGGATAAGCTCTTCCACCTTGGCAGTGGAGATGGGGTCGAGGGCGGATGCCGGCTCATCCATCAGCAGGACTGAAGGAGACACCGCCATGGCACGGGCTATGCAGAGACGTTGCTGCTGACCGCCGGAGAGGGCGTAGGCAGAGACTTTCAGCTTGTCCTTCACCTCGTCCCAAAGAGCGGCGCCTTTCAGGGTTTCTTCCACCCGCTGACGGATGAAGGCGTTATCGGTGATGCCATTCACACGGAGTCCGTAGGCAACGTTCTCGAAGATGCTTTTTGGGAAAGGATTGGGGCGCTGGAACACCATGCCCACGTTCTTGCGGAGTTCATCCACTTGCACTCCTTTTCCATAGATGTCTTGTCCGTCAATGCGTATCTCGCCAGTCAGACGGGTGTCGGGAATCAAATCGTTCATGCGGTTCAGCAGGCGCAGGAAGGTAGACTTTCCACAGCCCGAGGGACCGATGAAGGCTATCACAGACTTCTCCTCAATGTCCATGCTGATGCCTTTCAGGGCATGGAAATCGCCATACCAGAAGTTCACGTCAAGGGTTTCTATCTTGTTCTTCATACCTATTGTATATGTTTTCAATTCGTCTTAATCTTCTTCTCAAAGTATTTCCGCAGGGCGTTCGCCAGCAGGTTCACCAGGAGGATAATGAGTATCAGCACCAGTGCCGTGCCGTAGGCAATGGGAAGCTGCGCTTCCATATCGGTGCCGCTGGTAGAGATGACGTAGAGGTGATAAGGAAGCGCCATGCACTGGTCGAAGATACTTGTAGGCAGCTGTGGCAGGAAGTAGGCGGCACAGGTGAAAAGGATGGGTGCCGTCTCGCCCGAAACACGCCCCAGCGCCAGAATCAGTCCGGTGATGATATTGGGTATCCCCATCGGCAGGATGACATGCCAGATGGTCTGAAGCTTGGTAGCTCCCAACGCGCGGCTTCCCTCACGCATGCTGTCGGGGATGGCTTTCAGCGCTTCTTCCGTGGTGCGGATAACCAAAGGCAGACTTAGCAGACCCAGCGTCAACGAACCTGCCAGGATGCTGTCTCCAAAATCCATATAGTTGACAAACAGCGCCATGCCAAACAGACCGAACACGATAGAAGGGATGCCGCTCAGATTATTCGTCATCATCCGTATGAAGCGTACCACCCAGCCTTTCGGCACATACTCATTCATATAAATACCGCTCATCACTCCCACCGGAAAGGCAAATAAAGCACTGCCCGCCATCAAGCAGAACGTACCTACAATGGCAGGAAGGATTCCACCGGCAGTCATACCGTTGGTAGGAGCCGTAGTGAGGAACTCCCAATTGATAACTCCTATACCTTTATATATAATGAAACCGAGGATAGCAAAAAGAATCCCCACCACACTCAGGCTCAACAGACGGAACAAGCCGAATGCCATGTTTTGCGAAAGATGCTTTCTATTGACCATATCTACCTTCTTTTATTTTCGTCTTGGCGAAACTGCTTCCACCGTGAAATTTATCAATAAACTGATGAAGAACAGCACGACACCCAGTAGGAACAATGCTTCGTAGTGAGGTCCGCCGGCAGGTGCCTCGCCCAGCTCCGCGGCAATCGTTGCCGGAATGGTGCGCAGCGGTTCCAGGATGGTATGGGGAATGACGGCGGCGTTGCCCGTCACCATCAGCACAGCCATCGTCTCGCCCACCGCACGGCCGATGCCCAACACCACTCCGGAGGTGATGCCCGAAATGGAGTAAGGAATCACCACCTTATATATAGTCTGCCATTGCGACGCTCCCAGCGCCAGACTGGCTTCGCGCATGGCACGAGGGCAATTTCTCATCGCATCTTCCGTCACCGTAATGATGGTGGGCAACGCCATAATGGCAAGCACAATGCTGCCCGCCAGCCCGCTCTCGCCTACCGGCAAGTTGAACACCTGCTGCAAAAACGGCACAATGACAATCAAGCCGAAAAAGCCGTAGACCACCGACGGTATGCCACTCAGCAACTCAATGATGGGCTTCAGCAGATTCCTTACCCGGGAATTGGCTACCTCCGACATATAGATTGCCACCGACAGACCAAACGGCAATGCAAAGAGGATGGCAAACAGACTGACCCACAGCGTCCCCGTAATGAGCGGCAAAAAGCCGAACTGCGCAGCAGGTGTTGCCGTGGGAAACCATTCGGCACCGGCAAAGACGTCCTTCACCGAAATGGTGTTGTCTTTCAGCAGATGCACCGAGTCCGGACGGACAATGAACTGCTGCGGTACAAAGGCTATAATGCCAGGCGTACGCTCCACCAGCTCCGTAATACAGGCACCTGCATTTTCGTAGGAAGCGCCCAACTGCTCTTCCGTATAATACAGTGTGATGTCCTCCAAACGGAAAAGGCGGATAGGAAGGTCCTCCCCTCCCACTTCGTTCCAGTTTGTCAGCTCTTCATCAAAAACATTCTTTATCTGTGCCGGAGTCAGTTCGCCCACCCGGTTCTCCTTATTCAAGGCCAATACATACCCTTCTTCTATCACCTTGCTGCTGAACAAGCCCAGCGCTTCGGAAAAGAGGAACACGACGATAAGTACGATGGTAAGACTCGTCACAAAGCCGCTACAAGCCAGTATACCTTCTACAATCTTCTCAAAAATCTTTTTCATGTTGCCTATTGATTTCTGTATGCAAAGGAACGGGCCGGATGTTAAGGCAGTGTGACTAACGTTTGAAAGAAATGTTTCAAAGGTGTTACAAAACTATTACAACGACTCAAAGCACATTCCATGTAACACATTTGTAATATCCATTACCTTAATTTGCATCATGTGTTTACCCAATTTGCATCATGTGTTTTATGAAGACAAGAGAATTACTTCTACTCCTCGCACTGACAGCCACCACCGGCATGCAGGCGCAACGCATCAAAGGCAGCGACACCGTGCTCCCCATAGCGCAGCAGACCGCCGAACGCTTTATGATCTTAAACCCGTCTGCCCGTGTCACCGTGACCGGCGGTGGAACAGGTGTCGGTATTTCAGCCCTGCTGGACCAAACCACGGACATCGCCATGGCTTCACGCGCCATCAAGTTCAGCGAAAAGATGAAAGTCAAAGCTGCCGGAGAAGACTTGGCAGAAGTACCCATCGCCTACGACGCCCTTGCCGTAGTGGTTCACCCCTCCAACCCGGTGAAACAACTGACCCGCCAACAACTGGAAGATATCTTCCGGGGCAAAATCACCAACTGGCAGCAAGTGGGCGGAGACGACCGCAAAATCGTAGTCTACTCCCGAGAGACTTCCTCCGGTACCTACGAGTTCTTCAAGGAAAGTGTACTGAAAAACAAGAACTACATGAGCAGCAGTCTCTCCATGCCTGCCACGGGAGCCATTATCCAATCCGTCAGCCAGACACGCGGTGCCATCGGATATGTGGGCCTAGCCTATGTATCGCCGCGTATCAAGACACTCGCCGTTTCATACGACGGGCAGCATTATGCCGCTCCCACGCTGGAGAATGCCATCAATAAGACTTATCCGATAGTACGCCCGCTATACTATTATTATAACCGAAAAAACGCCTCGATCGTAGCCCCTCTGCTCGATTTCATCTTGTCTGCCGCAGGACAGAAAATCATCAAAGAGAGCGGATATATCCCGGTACATAAAGAATAAATCTTCATTCTTCATTCTTCATTCTTCATTTTTTTACCCTATCTTTGTCCCCACGATACGAAAATAGTAACATTATGGCAGAAATAAAGAGCGAAGAAACAAGCGAAAAAAAGAGCTTGAACTTCATTGAGCAAATAGTAGAAAACGATTTGAAAGAGGGTAAAAACGGGGGAAAAGTACAGACACGCTTCCCGCCCGAACCAAACGGTTACCTCCACATCGGACACGCCAAGGCCATCTGCCTTGATTTCGGTATTGCCGCCGCACACGGCGGTGTCTGCAACCTGCGTTTCGATGACACCAATCCCACCAAAGAAGATGTGGAATACGTAGAGGCCATTAAGGAAGACATCCAATGGCTAGGCTACAAATGGGGTAACGAATATTACGCTTCCGACTATTTCCAGCAATTGTGGGACTTCGCTATCCGCCTCATCAAAGAGGGCAAGGCATACATCGACAAACAGACTTCCGAGCAGATTGCCGCCCAGAAAGGCACCCCCACCCAGCCCGGTGTGGAAAGCCCTTACCGCAACCGCCCCATTGAAGAGACACTGGATTTATTCCAGAAGATGAACAGCGGCGAGATTGAGGAAGGTGCCATGGTGCTCCGTGCCAAGATAGACATGGCAAGCCCCAATATGCACTTCCGCGACCCCATCATCTACCGTGTAGTGAAGCATCCGCACCATCGCACGGGTACCACTTGGAAGGCTTATCCGATGTACGACTTCGCCCACGGACAAAGCGACTTCTTCGAAGGCGTGACACACTCGCTCTGCACACTGGAGTTTGTGCCCCACCGTCCGCTCTACGACCTCTTCGTGGACTGGGTGAAGGAAGGCAAAGACCTCGACGATAACCGCCCCCATCAGTATGAGTTCAACAAACTGAACCTCAGCTATACGCTGATGAGCAAGCGCAACCTGCTGACTCTAGTCAAGGAAGGCTTGGTAAACGGTTGGGACGATCCCCGTATGCCGACCATCTGCGGTTTTCGCCGTCGCGGTTACTCTCCGGAGTCCATCCATAAGTTCATCGACAAGATTGGCTATACCACATACGACGCCCTTAATGAATTCGCCCTGCTGGAAAGCGCCGTGCGCGAGGACCTGAACGACCGTGCCACCCGCGTATCCGCCGTACTGAACCCCGTGAAGCTCATCATCACTAACTATCCCGAAGGACAAGTGGAAGAGATGGAAGCCGTCAACAACCCCGAACATCCCGAAGAAGGCAACCACGTCATCGAATTCAGCCGCGAACTTTGGATGGAGCGCGACGACTTCATGGAAGATGCTCCGAAGAAATATTTCCGCATGACACCGGGACAAGAGGTACGTCTGAAGAACGCGTACATCGTGAAATGCACCGGCTGCAAGAAGAACGACGCCGGTGAAATCACCGAAGTATATTGCGAATACGACCCCGATACCAAGAGCGGTCTGCCCGGAGCCAACCGTAAGGTGAAAGGCACCATCCACTGGGTAAGTTGTGCCCACTGCCTCGAAGCAGAAGTGCGTCTCTACGACCGTCTGTGGAAAGTGGAGAACCCGCGCGATGAGCTTGCCGCCATCCGCGAAGCGAAGAACTGCGACGCACTGACAGCCATGAAAGAGATGATCAACCCCGACTCCCTGAATGTGCTGCCCTGCTGCTACATCGAGAAGTACGCTGCCGGCATGCAGCCCCTCTCCTACCTGCAGTTCCAACGTATCGGTTATTTTAATGTTGACAAAGATTCTACGCCAGAAAAAATGGTATTCAACCGTACTGTAGGTCTGAAAGACGTTTGGGGTAAAATCAATAAATAAGAATATGAGTAAAAAAAACCTGCTGTCCGGAAGAGACAAAGAACTGCAAGAAATGGCAGAACAATATGAAGCAGCCAAAGCAGAGAACAGAACCATCTATCTGGACGCAGACGACTTAGCCGACCTCGCAGACTGGTATGCCGTGCATCATAAATATGCCATGGCTACCGAGGTCGTAGAGTATGGCTTGGGAATACATCCGGATAATACGGCTCTGCTGGTGGAACAGGCATACTTGTTCCTCGACACCCAGCATAAAGAGCAAGCCAAAGATATATTGGAACGGATTGCCGAAGAATCTTCCGAAGTGAAAGTGCTGAAAGCCAACCTACTGTTGGGCGAAGGCAAAGAAGAAGAAGCAGAAGCGATACTCGACAGCATAGACGATAAGGACGACCTGGCCAATATCGTTGATGTATCCTATATGTACATCGACATGGGATTCCCGGAAAAAGCATTGACATGGCTGACGCGCGGACTCGAAAAATATGCCGAAGAAGAAGCCTACCTTGCCGTCACCGGCGATTGTTACTATGCCCAGGGACTGTTTGAAAAAGCCACCTTCTTCTTCAATAAGCTGATTGACAAGAATCCGTATTCGGCTCCTTACTGGTTTGGACTGGCCCGTTGCTACTTTGACCAGCAGATGTTCGACAAAGCAATCGAAGCATGCGACTATGCCACGGTGGCCGATGACGAGTTTGCCGATGCCTACCTGATGAAAGGACATTCCTTCTTCCAATTGGGAAATGAGGAAAGTGCCATGGAGAACTACCTGCAAGCCGAAAAGTTCCATCTCGTCTCCCACGGTTTCATCAACACCTTCATCGGCCTGAACAAAACCTCCAAAGGAGAGTGGAAAGAAGGATACGACTATCTGGAAAAAGCCATAACGGCCGAAGACAGCCATGACTTCGCCTTGCCTTCTCTTTATGCCAATGCAGCCCTATGCCTGCACAAGATGGGAAAGAAACGCAAAGCACACCAGTATTGTAAAAAAGCATACGACCTGGCACCCGAAGAGATAGACCCGTACCTGATTGAGGGACGCATCTACATGGAAGAAGGTGAGTATGAGAAAGGTGTGAAGAGATGGGCCAAAGCCTTAGAGTATGCCCCCTATGCGGATACCTGGCACGAAATAGGCATGTGTAGCATGGAAATAGGACAACTGAGCTATGCCAAGCTGGCCTTTGAACATGTCAAAGAGATGGAGCCGGACTTTGAAGGTATCAACGAAAGGCTGACCTCTCTGTATATGCTGCTCAAAGACAAGGAGAACTTCATGAAGTACAACCAGCTGTGCGAACATCCGTTCAGGCTGGAAGAGTTGGACAAATTGCAACAGATACTACAAGAAGATAACCAGGAAGAGCTGGCCCTAGTGATGAAGAATATTTTCAATGCATTACAATAACAGTAATTATATACCACTAATCTAGCAAATGGAATCAGTAGCCTTTATCCAATGGTGTCTCGACCACCTCAATTACTGGACCATCACTTTATTGATGGCCATTGAAAGTTCGTTTATCCCCTTCCCTTCGGAAGTTGTAGTCCCTCCTGCCGCTTGGAAAGCCGCCAACAATGACAACATGAATATATATCTGGTGGTATTGTTTGCAACCATAGGGGCAAATATCGGAGCCTTGATAAACTACTATCTGGCAAAATGGCTGGGACGCCCCATCATTTACAAGTTTGCCAACAGCCGTTTCGGGCACATGTGCCTCATCGACGAAGCCAAAGTGCAGCATGCGGAAGAATATTTTGACAAGCATGGAGCCGTATCAACCTTTGTCGGCCGCCTGATACCTGCCGTACGCCAGTTGATATCCATCCCTGCCGGTCTGGCACGCATGAAACTGGGAACTTTCTTGCTGTACACTACCCTGGGTGCGGGCCTTTGGAATTCCATCCTGGCTTTCATCGGATATTACTTGTCCACAGTACCCGGCATCGAGAACGAGGAACAGCTGCTTGCCAAAGTAACGGAATACAGCCATGAGATAGGTTATGTATTTATCGGCATCGGTGTACTCATCGTGGCATTCTTCATCTATAAAGGAATGAAGAAGAAATAAAAAAGAAAACGGCATGATAATAAAAAAGCGGTGGACAGCATGATAAATTCTGTCCACCGCTTTTTATTGTTTATCCCAAATCCAAACTTTCTACTTTACAGCTGCAATAGCTTTATCATAATCTGGTTCTTGCGTAATTTCAGGTACCAATTCCGTATAGGCAATCTTACCATCCTTACCGATAACCACTACCGAACGCGCCAGTAGACCTGCAAGCGGTCCGTCTGCCATGCGTACCCCGTAGTTTTCATCAAAATCGGAGAAACGGAAATCAGACAAAGGAATCACATTCTCAATACCCTCCGTTGTACAGAAACGTGCATGTGCAAAAGGTAAATCCTTGGAGATTGCCAACACTACCGTATCGGGCAGGCCGGCAGCCAGTTTGTTGAACTTACGTACAGAAGTAGCGCACACACCAGTGTCAAGGCTGGGGAAAATATTCAAAATAACATTCTTCCCGTTCAGTTCCTTCAAAGAGAATGAAGACAAATCTGTTTTTACCAATTCGAAATCGGGGGCAACAGAGCCCACCTTTATAAATTCACCGATAACCTTTACCGGTTGTCCTTTAAATTTTGTTGTAGCCATAGTTTTATCAAATTATATGTATACATAACAAATTACATACAGAAAAAGTTCACCCGAAACTTTTTTCCAGATAAACTGTTATTCTACGGACGAATTAATGATAATCACTTAAAAAATTAAATTCACATGAAAACTATTTTTGACGAACTTCAGCAGGAAGTAAAGAATTGGTGGATTTCACTCATTCTTGGTATTCTTTATGTAATAGTGGCTATAAGCCTGATGTTCTCCCCTCTCAGCGGGTATGCGGTATTGAGCATTCTGTTCAGCGTCTCCATGTTGTTCAGCGGTCTGCTGGAAATATCCTTTGCAGTAAGTAACCGTAGAAGGGTATCCAGTTGGGGATGGTATCTGGCTGGAGGCATCATCGACATGATTCTGGGATTCTACCTGATAGCCTACCCGATGCTCAGCATGGAAGTCATTCCATTCATCATCGCCTTCTGGCTGATGTTCCGCGGCTTCTCATCCGTAGGCTATGCCATGGACCTCAAAAGATACGGGACAAGAGACTGGGGATGGTATGTTGCTTTCGGTATTCTTGCCGTCATCTGCTCGCTCATCATCTTGTGGCAACCGGCAGTAGGCGCCCTTTACGCCGTGTACATGATTTCGTTTGCATTCCTGATTATAGGTTTCTTCCGTATCATGCTGTCATTTGAGCTGAAAAACCTGCACAAGCGTGGGAAAGAGTGGAAGGAAAAGAAAGAAGTATCAGCCGAATAAGTAGCCCACACGAAGCGTGTCAAAAGGAATCCCACCTTTGACACCTTCGTTTAGCCGAATTGCTCAATAACGTCTCAGAAAACGGAACATCGTAGTCCGTGACACTCCCATCTGCCGGGCAAGTTCGGCACACGACTCTCCTCTTTGGTGCTCCCTCACAAGTTTCCTCTTGTTCGCATAGAGTATCTTCATTTTGGGTGTGTCCCCTTTCTTCCTGCCCAGATGTTTTCCTTCTTTCCTCCGTCGTTCCAAGGCTTCTTTGGTGCGCATGGAAATCAGATTACGCTCTATCTCGGCCATCAGTCCAAAAGCAAATCCCAGCACTTTGCTGTTGATGTCATTCTGAAACACATACCCCTCTTTGGTACTGTACAGCACCACTCCCCTTTTGATGCAGGAGTTAAGAATGGTCATTATCTCCAGCAGTGTCCGGCTAAGCCGCGAAATCTCCGTTATAATCAAGGAGTCTCCCGGTTTCATCCGGTCCAACAAGCCCGCCAGTTTACGCTCTTTGCTACTCACTTTTCCGCTGACCGTCTCCATGTACCATCTGTCGATGCTCAACCCATTCTTTTCCGCGAAGCGTATAATTTCCTCGCGCTGATTCTCTAAAAACTGTTTTTCTGTACTTACTCTTAAATAAGCTACTACTGCCATAATTGATAAACGTTTATTGGTTATTATTCACCACCAAAGAACGGTTATTCAAGTAAGAGTGGCAACACACAACTATGACTCTCTATCACAGAGGATCACATTATGGACATCCCCCAAAGCCAGGGAAGACTTCTCGGTAACCATCTTAAATATGCCTATAAACAAAGAAAACAGCCCCACTGAAGCTGTTTTCTGAAATTAGTTCATAAAAAATTGATACTATGTAGTTTCATAGTATACTCTTCTTCATTTCATTCACTATGTATCTCACATCCTCATCCGTCACATAAGGACCGCTCGGCAAGCAAAGACCACGTTTGAACAAGCCCTCACTGACACCATTCACATAGGCAGGATTAGCCGCATAAACCGGCTGGAGATGCATGGGCTTCCATAAGGGACGGCTCTCGATACCGGCTTTATCCAAGCAAACACGCATGGCCTCCACATTACGGTTGGGCTCGCAAGAGGTATGGGCACTCACCGACTCATGCGTAACACCCGCAGCACCACCCACGGCACCTTTCACAGTCTCACGGTAGGCATCTTCCTCACCCTTCACATGCAGATTCTCGTCAAGCAGTACCGTGTTCAGCCAATAATTGCTGTCATAGCATCCGGAAGGATTCTCATGAAGCGTGATTCCCTCCACATCGGCCAACAGCTCACGATACAGACCGCACAGATGCTTATGGTGCGCTATGTGCTCATCCACCACCGTCATCTGGCCGCGGCCGATACCCGCACAAATGTTACTCATCCTATAATTATAGCCTATACGCTCATGCTGGTAGTAGGGATAGGACTCACGGGCCTGGGTAGCATAGAACATTATCTCACGCTTGGACTCTTCATCCGGGCAAATTAGGGCACCGCCACCGCTGGTGGTTATCATCTTGTTACCATTGAATGAAAGCACACCGTATCTGCCAAAAGTTCCGAGGACTTGCCCGTCAAACTTGCTTCCAAAGCCTTCGGCAGCATCCTCTATGACCGGAATATCATATCTATCTGCCACCGACATGATTTGGTCTGTCTTGTAGGGCATTCCATACAAAGCCACCGGAACAATCGCTTTGGGCTTCCGGCCGGTCTTGTCGATACGCTCCCTGATAGCCTGCTCCAGAAGAACCGGGTCCATGTTCCAGGTATCAGCCTCAGAATCCACGAATACCGGAGTAGCACCGAGGTAGGTCACCGGATGGGAAGAGGCACAAAAGGTAAAGCTCTGTACTATCACTTCGTCGCCCTTCCCCACTCCACAAGCCAGCAGAGCCAAATGCACAGCGGCAGTACCTGCACTTAAGGCCACTACCTTCTTGCCCTGACCCACGAAGCGTTCCAAATCCTGCTCGAAGGCATTCACATTCGGGCCGAGAGGAACAACCCAGTTGGTATCGAAGGCTTCCTGTATGAAGCCCATTTCCTTGCCGCTCATGTGAGCGAGGCAAAGATAAATTCTCTTATCCATAAAAGTATGTGATTAAAAGAAAACGATAAATAGAAAAGTAAGAGTATAAAAAGAAAGGCTATTTACACCATAGGTAATAAGGCACAAATAACCAACGCAACAACTTACCTAATCTCACAACAATCATTAGGAATGCAAATTATCTATTCCTTATATTTTAAAACCTTTGCAGGTATTCCTGCCATTATAGCATTTTGGGGTACATCCTTAATAACTACGGCACCAGCACCAATAAGACAGTTTTCTCCTAATTCATGTACACCAGTCATTATAGTAGCACTAATGCCAATATATGCATATTTATTCGCAATAATTGATGCACCAAAATTCACTCCCGTAGAAAGGAAAGTACCTTCGTGCAATATAGAATGATGAGCAACATTTACTCCCATACTTATCATTACAAAGTTTTCTATTTTTGTGTATGGCATGATATGAGCCCCCAAAAGAATATAAACACCTTTTCCTATTTCAACATTTGGAGATAAGCATACTGTAGAATGAATAAAATTAGGAACCTCATATCCCAGACTTAACGCACGTTTTAATATTTCAACCCGCAATTTATTATTTCCTAAAGGACAATAAACAGCTTCAACATCATATTTATCTTTCAAACATGCAAGAAAATCCAATTCCCCCAACACAGGAATACCACATACCTTTTGGTTGATATACCTAGGATTGTCATCCAAAAAACCTACAATTTCAATACCTGCTTCTTGAAGATAAGCCAAATAGACTTCGCCATAAGTACCTGCACCAATAATAACACTTTTCATATTCATTTCTTTCAATTATGCCCATTAAAAGGCACAGTAGTAGCCTCTCCTTCTCTTGATATTCCTTCCCTAATAAAAACTTTTCTTATTGTAGCAAATGCAATTTGCATATCTAAAGAAAAAGAACAATGATCCACATACCAAACATCCAGTTCAAACTTTTTTGTCCAACTCAAGTTATTTCTTCCATTAATCTGTGCCCAACCAGTTATACCTGGACGTACTTCATGCCTTCTCATCTGCTCTTTAGAATATAAAGGTAAATAATAAGTTCTTAAGGGGCGAGGACCGATCAACGCCATATCACCTTTCAAGACATTGAGCAACTGTGGCAACTCATCTATCGAAGTGGAGCGCACGAAACGTCCCACTTTGGTCAGCCGATTGGCATCCGGTAATAATTTGCCTTCTGCATCCCGCTCATCCGTCATACTTTTAAACTTTATCACACGGAATATTCTTCCATCCTTTCCAGGACGCTCCTGAGTAAAGAATGCTCCTGCACCTTTATTGGCAAAATGCAACCAAATAGTAATAAGTAACAAAATGGGCCAGATAACAACCAATACAATAAAGACCAGAATGAAATCAATCACTCTTTTCAAACCATATTTATACATACTCTCAAAAATGCTTCATTATAGCCTTATAGCTCTTATCCACAGTATAATTCTCACACAAAAATCTATACCCCCTTTCTCCCATCTCTTTCATTCGTTTATCATCCTCTACCATAAACTCAATCATCTCCATAAAAGTATCTATATTCCCATTCTCTGTCCACAGACCGAAACCACTTTCTTCAGCTATCCGTCCGATGTCCGTATTCACATCCGTAGCCATTAACACCGGCATCCTACATTCCAAATACGAAAGCAGACGCGATGGGAAATTGGGTATCGTAAACCGCTTGTCCAGAAATATCAAGCCTACATCACACAAGCTCACCAATTCATCATATTTTGCTTTCGGCAATGCAGCAAGAAGACAAGCGTTTTGGGGCAAGTGCGTATCAAACCATAATTTAACCCTCATATACTCTGTACCACTACCTACAATTACAAAATACGAGTCATCCCGCTTTTTATTCTCCTCAATCACCTTCAATAAAAAATCTATCCCCTGGGGCTTTCCCAAATTACCCCCATAGATGAAAATCCTTTTTGATGCAGGAATATTCAATTCTTTCAGCAGTTCACTCTCTTTCCTATCTCCTTTCAACCTTTCCTGCAACTTCACACTGTTCGGACAGATTTCCACCTTTGCCGCATCAATGGCAGGATTATGCTTCAACACATACTCACAGTTGGCAGGTGACATACAACCGATAAAGTCTGACAATTCATAAAGTTTTTCTTCTTTACTCCTGAACATCCTATAAAGAAAACTTTTCTTGGAAAACATACCCAAATCCACCGCATTCTGCGGAAAAATATCCTTCAGCATCAAATAAGTTTTCGCATTCCAGCGTTTTTTCAAGGTTCGGATTACCTTATTGAAGGTGATGGGAGGAGTGGAATAAAGAATAAGATCGAACTTCACATCCCGCCAGTATTTATTAATGGCATGCAGATACTGGCTTTCCAACAATAAAGTGCCAATCCCCTTCTCCACAATATTCGTTTTCTGGATATTGAGTGTCTTTACCTTCAATATTCTTGCACCGCCGTTCTCCATGACTCCGGTAGGCTGATGGAATCTCCGCTCATAAGGAGATACTATATACATGGCATGCCCGTTCCTGATAAATTCACGCATCAAGTCCGTATAGATGCCACGCTCTTCCAAACCATTGATACGGGATATTGTCAAAAAAAGAATGTTCATCCCAGCAGTCAGAATTTTCTCCAAACCATCTTGTTCACCACCCCCGTATAGCTCTGAATCAACTTCACAACCTTGGCCGATACATTCTCATCCGTATAATTGGGCACCGGCAGACCGTGATCCCCATTCCTATTCATCTCCACGGCAGTATCTACAGCCTGAAGCAAGGATTTCCCGTCAATGCCGGCAAGGACAAAGATACCCTTGTCAAGAGCCTCGGGACGCTCCGTACTGGTACGGATGCATACAGCAGGGAAAGGATGCCCCACAGAAGTGAAGAAACTGCTCTCCTCAGGCAGGGTACCGCTGTCACTCACAACGGCATAGGCGTTCATCTGCAGGCAGTTGTAGTCGTGGAAACCGAGAGGTTCATGCTGAATCACACGTCTGTCAAGTGCAAAGCCGCTTGATTCCAGACGTTTCCTGCTACGGGGATGACAACTGTAAAGTATGGGCATGTCATATTTCTCGGCCATAGCGTTAACCGCGCTGAAAAGGGACAGGAAGTTCTTCTCCGTGTCAATGTTCTCTTCCCGATGCGCGGAGAGCAGGATGTATTTACCTTTCTGGAGATGCAATCTCTGGTGAATATCGCTGGACTCTATTTCCGTCAGGTTCTCATGCAGGACTTCCGCCATGGGCGAACCGGTTACGTATGTACGTTCTTTCGCCACGCCCGAAGCGTTCAGGTATCTGCGGGCATGCTCCGAATAGCAGAGGTTCACATCGGAAATGACGTCCACAATACGGCGGTTGGTCTCCTCAGGCAGGCACTCGTCAAAGCAGCGGTTGCCTGCCTCCATATGGAAGATGGGGATATGCAGACGTTTCGCGCCTATCACGCTCAGGCAGGAGTTCGTGTCTCCCAACACCAGCACGGCATCAGGTTTCACCTGCACCATCAGCTTGTAGCCGGCGTTGATAATATTCCCCATCGTGGCACCGAGGTCATCACCGACGGCATCCATATACACATCGGGGTCTTTCAGCTTCAGGTCACGGAAGAAGACACCGTTCAGGTTATAGTCGTAATTCTGGCCGGTGTGGGCCAGCAGACAGTCAAAATAACTGCGGCATTTGTTGATGACAGCCGCCAGGCGGATGATTTCCGGACGGGTGCCCACTATAATCAGAAGTTTCAGTCTGCCGTTCTCCTGAAACCTGACTTGCGAATAATCCAATTTTATATCCATCTGTTCCTATATTCTTTAACTCGTTTCAGACTTTTTCAGAATAAGTGTCCGGACGTGCCGGGTCGAAACACTCGTTGCACCACATGAAAGTCACCAGGTCTTCCGTTTCCGAAAGGTTGACAATGTTGTGCGTATAACCGGGAATCATCTCCACGACCTCCATCCTCCCGCCGCTTACCTCGAAGCTGACAACCTCCTCCGTACCTATCTTGCGGAGCTGTATCAGACCGTGTCCGCTCACCACCACAAACTTCTCGTTCTTGGTATGGTGCCAGTGCTGGCCTTTCGTAACGCCCGGCTTGGAGATGTTCACCGAGAACTGCCCGCGGTCGGAAGTACGGATAATCTCCGTAAAACTGCCGCGGTCGTCCACATTCATCTTCAGGGGATAGCTGAACCGTTCTTCAGGCAGGTATGAGAGGTATGTGGAATAGAGTTTCTTTGTAAAGGCATCGCTCAAATCCGGAACGGACAAGGTACCGGACATTTGCCTGAAAGACCTTATCAGTTCCACAATGCCGCCCAAGGTAATGGTATGTACTACGGGCACTTCGCAATAATCACCGTTGCGGTGTTCCCTGCCGCTCAGGGCAGAGATAAGCTCGTCCACCACATCGTCTATGTAAACCAGATGCATCACCACCGAAGGGTCGTTTACCCGGATGGGCTGGTCATGGGCGATGTTGTTGCAGAAAGTGGCCACCGCGCTGTTATAGTTGGGGCGGCACCATTTGCCGAAAACATTCGGGAAGCGGTACACCAGTACCTTTGCACCCGTTTCCCTGGAGTACTCGAACAACAGTTGCTCCCCTGCCCGTTTCGATTCACCGTAAGGGTTGTCGAGTGCGGCCTGCGTGGAAGAGGAAATCATTACCGGACAGGTATTGCCGTACTTCTTCAATGTATCAAGCAGCGTGGAGGCGAAGCCGAAGTTCCCTTTCATAAACTCAGACGCATCCTTGGGACGGTTCACGCCCGCCAGATTGAAGACAAAGTCAGCCTGTTTGCAATAGACATCCAGTTCGGCAGGGTCACTGTCCATGTCATACTCGTAAATAGTAAGTTCCTCACCTGCAATGCCGTAATTGCGGGCTTTCCCGTCACGGATGTTGTGCAGCTGGGATACAAGGTTCCGGCCGACAAACCCTCGGGAGCCGGTCACTAAGATTTTCATAAACTAATGGGATTGGATAGGATGGAAAAGTTAACAATGGCTATACTATTCGCTCTTGATTTCCGCGCTCTTCGCCTTTTCCTCCATCCCGAGGTCTTCGCGGATGAAGCGGAGTTTCAAAAGAAGCTTTTTCATGCCCTCCACATCCAGGCGGGCGGTGTTATGGCTGTGATAGTCCTCTATACGGGCAATATCCTCATTGCCTTCCGTGAAGAACTTGTCATAGTTCAGGTCACGGGTGTCGCAGGGAATGCGGTAGTAGTCGCCCATGTCGACAGCCTTTGCCATCTCCTCGCGGGTTACCAGTGTCTCATACAGTTTCTCGCCGTGGCGCGTGCCGATGGTCTTCACCTCCGTCTCAGCGTATTTCGGATCAACCTGCGCGTATGTTTCCTTCAAGGCCTGCGCCAGTACATCCAAGGTAGCGGCAGGAGCCTTCTGCACGAACAGGTCACCGTTATGCCCGTGCTCAAACGCATAGATTACCAGATCCACGGCATCGTCCAGCGTCATCATGAAACGGGTCATGTTGGGGTCCGTTACCGTAATGGGCCTGCCGTTCTTTATCTGCTCCACCCACAAGGGAATTACAGAACCGCGGCTTGCCATCACATTGCCGTAACGGGTACAGCAGATGGTTGTACCGGCTTCCTCACCCAACGCACGGCCCTTGGCTATGGCAACCTTCTCCATCATGGCTTTGCTGATACCCATGGCATTGATGGGGTAAGCCGCCTTGTCGGTAGAAAGCACTACTACGTTTTTCACCCCATGCGCTATGGCTGATTCCAGCACATTGTCCGTACCGATCACATTGGTCTGCACAGCCTGCAACGGGAAGAACTCGCAACTGGGAACCTGCTTCAAGGCGGCGGCAGAAAACACATAATCCACTCCCACCATGGCACCGTCCACAGACTGGCGGTCACGGACATTACCGATATAAAATTTCACTTTCGGATTCTGCAGGTGATGACGCATGTCATCCTGCTTTTTCTCGTCACGGCTGAAAATACGGATCTCTTTAATGTCACTATCAAGAAAGCGACGAAGAACAGCATTACCAAAAGAGCCTGTTCCACCGGTAATCAACAAAATTTTATCTTTAAATCCAGACATAATATCTTATATTAATTCAATCTTATAATTACTTTTATTATCAGTTATAATAGCTTTAAAATCTTCTTTTCTTCTTTGAATATTATAATAGTCTAGTAGCTCATCATTTGAAGTTATTGGAACAAAAGAGGTTAGCTTACTAATTAATTGCGAGAACTCACTATCGAAATCATTGTCTATGTTAAATACAAGTTGCTCTTTATAAATAGGATTAGCCAAACCACCCTTTCCTGAATGAATTAAAATATTACTGGCACATAAAGCCTCTAATGCAGCCAATCCAAAACCTTCATATAATGAAAGTTGAAAATAATATTTGGAACGTTTTAAAAAGGCTATCTTTTCTTCTTCAGATACTTCCCCTATCAATTCTATAGAATCATTCAAACCATATTTATTGATTATAGATTGGATAAAAGCCACTCCTTCCCCTTTCCTTCCTATAATAATAAATCGATAATCAGCAAATGCAGGTATTTTCTTTAATTCAGCAAAAACCTGCAAAGCCTTATCCACCCCCTTCCTTCTCACATTACCTTCATTCCCCATCCATACAATAGAAGTAAATAGATTCTCTTTCGGAATATCAGAGATAAACAGTCTTGTATCAATAGCATGCTCACTATAACTTAACTTCTTCCTCGAGGAAAGGCATTTAACGATATTCTTTAAATCAGATTGTGATACAACTATACAAGAATTAGAAATCCAATAACAGAGTTTAAAAAACAACACTTGAATTCTATAACTGCGAGTAGAAACATAATCTGCATCCAAAGAATCAATACCTCCAGTAAAATAAGTTTTTTTACCCAAGCATTTCGCAAACAATGCAGCAAAAAACGAGTATCGATAAAAATAGGAAAATAAAATATCATATTTCCAAAATAAAAGGCTATCCAATATCCGATTAGACAGCGAAACATCATATCCTAAATCTCCTAACAAAGCAATATCTATCTGATAAAACTTTTGAGTTTTAAATAATTCAAGGGAACCCACACTTGAGTAAAACAAGATTCTTTTTTTCATATTTTAGTGCTGCATTATGAAATTCATTAACCGCTTTGCCTGAATCTCTGAATTTTTATTCTCTAATATGAACTGTCTTGCATGTTTGCCAAATTCATCCAATTCCACTTGTTCTTTATTTCCCCATTCTTTTAAAACAGCAGTAAATGTCTCTCGTGAATTATCTGGTATCAACACCAAATGCTCTTCGTAATCAGCAGGAAGTCCTGGAAGCTTATACATAACCGTTGGCGTCCCTGAAGCCATATATTCCATTGTCTTCGACGGAAAAGAGTACTTGGTAAATTCTGCATCTCCTTTACGAGGATTAACCAATAATGTGGCTTGTTGTTGCATTTCGAATACACGGTTTTGCTCCACAAGTCCCCAATATATTATACGAGAATCATTTTTAGCAGCTACTTCAACAAAAGGTTGATCTAAACCAAAACCGCATATCCATAAAGAAAATTCTTTATCATCAATTTCATTAAACGCTGCTATTAAATCTCGAATACCAAAACGGGTATCCAACTTACCTGTATAAAGAATTACTTTTTTCCTCTTCTTTTGAGAAGTAACTTCTATGGGATTATATACACCTTCCAAAAGATGCCATGGACGAAATCCAACATTTAGCTTATCTTTCATGTGCTCAGTAAGAAGAACGAAAGAGTCAATCTCAGGAACTAATGCATAAATCTGATTAGTAATTTTCTTGCCCAATATCCTACAGAACCAAGATGTATTATCTCCAAAATATTCAGGCAAATCCAAAACAATACAACATACTTCTACATTGGGATATTTATATTTTAAATCAATGGCAGCCTTCAAATAGGGATAAATCACAGAATAAACCAATATTGTAACCTTTTCCTTACTATGTAAATCCAACCATTCAGTAGACTCCTTAATGATAGAACGATAAATGCTGTATTTTTTTATATAAGTAAAATTAAAGAATGCACCATTCACACCTTTCATTGAAGCAAATTCAAATTTTGAACGAGGAAAAAAAGGACTACTGCATCGCATTGGAAAACTCCCTATATCAGGAACATTAACTATATAATTAGGCTTATACTCTAATTTATCATAACCATGCAAAAGTGCTCTCTGAAAGGTTGTTGCACTAACAGATATACGACCTTTGGTTCGTTTATTTATAAGTGGCATTGTAGTAGGTTCACAGAAACAGCCCAAATACAAAACTTTCATAAAATAATTTATAAAGAAATAATTATTTTCAAATATATGATTTAACAAATGTGCCTTT
Source organism: Bacteroides uniformis (assembly GCF_025147485.1). NCBI lineage: Bacteria > Pseudomonadati > Bacteroidota > Bacteroidia > Bacteroidales > Bacteroidaceae > Bacteroides > Bacteroides uniformis. The sequence goes on from NZ_CP102263.1 coordinate 4,060,181, forward strand.
AGAATACTCATTTAAAATGCCGAACAATAGACAGAAAAATGCAAAAAACATTGGAATACCTTCAAGAATAGGTTCAGACACAAACCCGACAAGCATTATAAACGAAAGAAAAGTAAAAGCTAAACGTAATATCGGATTAACAGACTTTAGTTTATAAACTCTAACAAAAGAATAAAGATATTGGCATGTCAAATAAAACAATAACAATAATGGAATGATGCCTGCCACTCTCCCACAGTCAAGCCATAAATTATGTGCATGACCAATTTTATTATTCATATTCATTCCTCCCAATGGATAATCCAACAATTTTGAGCCAACTATCATTAATCTATCAATTCTACCTCCTCCGGTTTCAACTTCATCTGTTTCAAACCGATCAAAGACAATCAATAAATCCCCATATGTCGTATAAATATATGACACAATTCCAATGAGAAAAATTAGAGATATTAACAACAACCTGATTTTTTTTATAGACATACCTTTAAAATTAAATATCAATGACATCAGCATTAATATTAATATAGCCACAATACAAGTTCTACTTTGGACGCGAACTGCACAATACACCGAGAGGAAAGAACCTATTAGAAATAAAAATTTCTTTTTTCTTCCCAATGGAATAAAAATAAACCCTAAGAACGACAAAAGGAACAATAATTTTGTCGTTATTAGCGTTGCAGAAATAAACCCTTCTTCATTATCAATCCCTATTAAAGGAATATTACGCCCCATTCCTATCACAAGAAAACCATTTTCCAATACATCTTTAATTACCGAGACAATAGCTACGGCAGACATAGACAATGCCATAATATACAATAAATTAATTAATGACACATCATCACTTCTCCGTACTAAAAACTTACCTAAAAGATATATAAAGGGGAAATTAATGAAAAAAATAAAAGTCGTAACATACCCAAATCCATCTGAAAATATAAATACAGACAATGCATACAGCATTCCCCACATAAAAAGGACACAAAAGGTTTTATCTATTAATTTATATCCTTTATGAACAAGAAGATAAATAAATGGTAAATAAAACATGTAATATCCATAGCCTGAATAATCTAAAAACATCAAAGCTAATAGTATACTCAAAAAACAATACTTATTCTTATGCAATATCTTCATGTATCATTCCCCAATATCTCACCTGAATTATATTTTCAGAGAATAAATCAATAAATAACTTTACGCGGCAAATAATACCTAAACAACATAGAAAAACATGTCAATGATGTATCTATCGTCCCTACAGCATTCTTATAATCAGTTTTTTGTGTAAAAAAGATACTTCTAAGTCCAATGGTATACAATTTTCCATAAGGATAAGCAAAAAAAAGGATTGCTTTTCCTACTTTTTTCTCAAGCTCTTTCCTTGATAAAAATATTTCCTTCTGCATATTATTTTCATATCGCAATTTTGAATGTGACTGAGTATGAAAGCCTATGGTTACCAAAGGATCCTCACTATACACTTTCAGTTCACTATTCCCAATATATCCCTCTTTTCCAATAAAATTAGTAGTAATATATACGGTAAAAGGGATATTATATCTCTTCAAGAAAGGATAAGCATTCATATATGCATCCATCCAGCCATCATCAAAAGTAATAACAGCTTTTTTCTTTTCCGTCTTTTCATAAATATCATCAATACTTACAATTTGATAATTTATCCTTAATTCATCTATTATTTCTTTAAATCTTTCGACCTTACAAAGACACGCAGGAATCTCATCTAACTCCTCATTCGTAACATGATGGAACATAACAATCACACCTTTTTCGCAAAAAAATGCATTAAACCATACAAAAACTCTTTCTATAATTATGTAGAAGCAAGTAAGTACTTTATTTACAAACATATTTTCTAAATTTTCTTAATATTAGATCTTTGAAATATTGAAGAATCATTGAACGATTGAAACTCCTTAAATAATACTCGGATAAGAACTGAATTGTTCTTATCCCAAATTTATTATCGCTGAACTCTGACATATCATAAAGATAAATACCATTTCCCTCAATCTCTTGCAAAACATTCAACTCAATAGGTCGCAACCTCATACCAAATGTTCTAATTATCTTATAGGGCATATTACGGCAACTCAACAAATAACGGGCCTCATCTATATTTTCACGATTACCATTCAAATCAATGATCACATCTTTAGATGGAAACTTTGACTTCAATAATAAACACTGAGCATAAGTATCATAATGCACTAGATCTCTAAATAATGGTAAAACATATTTTTTTCGTCCGTATATAAGCTCAACCTGATAACTATTGCTTATTTGTCCCTCATTAGTATGTACCCCTACGTCACTAAAGTTAGTAGAAAGTGAAGTGTAAGGATAAATAAAGAATTTATTGGTTAAGATAAGATATGCCTCGAAGTATTTAGACCAAGCCTTATCCCACCCTTTTATTATCGAATAGGTATCTACCTCATCAAAATTACAGTCCCATTTTTCCAGCCATTTACGAAACGGCTTCCACATACTGTAAGTAAACGTTTCTCCCCAAGTAGAAGTTGATTGATAAGCAAAAACATCATGCCCTATATTCAAAAAATAAAGGGGAAGATTATTAAAACCATTGTGTTCATTTCGATATAATGAAATACCAGCAACATTTACATCTTCTCCATAAGCACTCACAGTTTGTTCAATGTAATCATAAAAAAAAGGAGAGACATATAAATCATCTTCCAAAATAGTAACAGATTTAAAGAACTTACTTAAATCACCGCATCTATATATATGTTCTTTCAATCCCCTCTTTTTCTCCTGAATAATCACATATTTGTTCCCATGAGTCCATTCGAAATTTTCTACAAAATCATAAAGTTCTGTACAGTCACTCTTGTCTATACTTACAACTAAGGGAACAGCTATGGAAGCATAATAAGCCTCCTGCAAACTTTTAAGTAATCGTTTTATAGATACAATGCGGTTATAACCTACAACTACAATAGCATTGTGGTTAATTTCACAATCTGGAATCTGTAACATAATTTACAAATGTTTATTCAAGAGGAATATTTAACAAACATAAGTCTATTAAAGAAAAGAAGAAATGGATAATGTGGAATCACCTTAAAAAGGAGAAGAATTATCGCAATTTTGGAAAAACCGGCATGAATGATACTTTTCCAAATATACGGCAACGAAGCAATCTCTTTTATTCGCAAAATACTCTCATTTTTATCTGTTCGTACATGCATAATCTCATTAAACAAACAGCTATACAAATCCAATGCTAAAACTCTATAATATTCGTGATTTGGGAAATTCTCACCATACACCTCTTTTAACAGATTATATTGCTGCATATGTAGATATTTTTTAGACATAGGATAATTATGCATATATTTAGTCATCAAAGAATTTGGATTCACAAACATGTAACAATAAAGAGGCTCATTAATATAAAATAATTTGCGTACATATTTCAGATAAATAGTTGTAAAGCCTACATCCTCACAATACGAAATATCTTCGTTAAAGCGAATATTTTTATCTTTCAATATGGATGTGCGATACAATTTTGTACCAATACAGTTAATAATACTAGTTTTATGAAGTACGCTAAATGGCATTAACCATTGTTCTATAGTATATAGTCCAGACTTCTTGTACAATTTTGTATCAAAAACAAATAGATTTGGTTTACAACACTTATAAGTAAATACAACACAGTCTATATCATTATTTGCATGATAAATATTCAAGCATTTTTGAAGTGTACCCGGCTCTAAAAGATCATCACTATCTACAAATATTAGAAATTCGCCTTGTGCAACTTCTATAGCATGATTTCGAGCCGATGAAACTCCTTGATTAGTCTGATTAAGTACTTTTATACATGAATACTTTTGAGCATAATCATTCAGAATATTCAGACTATTGTCAGTAGAACCATCATTTACCAATAATAACTCTTTTTCTACTTCTTGTGCTAAAAGATTATCAATAGTATTGGAGATAAAAGCAGAAGCATTGTATACCGGAATTATGATACTAATTAAATTACGTTTCAACATACAGTTTATTATTTCCCTATGCAGTAATATTGAATTCCTAATTGCTCCAACTCGTCAGAATCATAAATATTCCTGCCATCTACCACTACACAATTTTTCATACTTTTGACAATAACGCCCCAACTTGGTAAACGAAACTGCTTCCATTCTGTAAGTACCAACAATGCATCGGCGTCAAGTACAGCATCATACATATCATTAGCATATGTAATTGCATCACCAATACGACGTTTACATTCATTCATGGCCACAGGGTCAAACACCTTAATAATACAGCCAGCTTCTAACAACAACTTTATGGTGACAAGTGCAGTGGCCTCACGCATATCATCAGTTTCCGGCTTGAAAGCAAGCCCCCACAAAGCAATAGTCTTTCCTCGCAAATTGTCTCTATAATACTTCTTCAGTTTATTATAAAGAATAGTTTTTTGACTCTCATTCACAGCTACCACAGCTTTTAACACCTGCATCTGATAACCCTTCTTCTCAGCCGTTTTAATAAGTGCTTTCACATCTTTAGGAAAGCAACTACCTCCATAACCACAACCCGGATAGAGAAATTTACTTCCAATACGGCTATCACTGCCAATCCCTTTACGTACCATATTCACATCAGCACCTACTAACTCACAAAGATTCGCTATATCGTTCATAAAAGAGATGCGAGTAGCCAGCATAGAATTTGCTGCATATTTAATCATCTCCGCACTAGATATATCAGTAAAGATAACACGAAAGTTATTAAGCAAAAAAGGACGATAGAGTTTGGTCATCATCTCTTTTGCCTTCTCCGATTCTACCCCCACTACTACACGATCAGGACTCATAAAATCTTTAATAGCTGCACCTTCCTTCAAAAACTCCGGGTTACTAGCCACATCAAACGGTATTTCTACACCACGGCTATCAAGTTCTTCACAAATAACAGCCTTTACTTTCTGAGCTGTACCTACAGGAACGGTAGATTTAGTAACAAGAATAGTATATTTCTTAATATTCTGACCAAATAAACGAGCTACAGATAAGACATATTGGAGATCAGCAGAGCCATCACTATCAGAGGGTGTACCTACAGCACTGAATACAATATCAACATTATCAAGACAAGAAATCAAATCAGTAGTAAAATTTAAACGACCTTCACGATGATTACGAAGTACCATTTCATCCAATCCAGGCTCATAAATAGGTAATTGGCCAGACTGTAATAATTTTATTTTCTCTGCATTTACATCTACACAAGTGACATTTACCCCCATTTCGGCAAAACAAGTCCCTGATACCAAACCTACATAGCCAGTACCAACAATTGCAATATTCATAAAAGCTAAATTAATTTAAGGAATATCTTATCATTATAAATGAATCAAACTACCCATTTCGTCTAGATATTTAGGGGCAATATAGCTCATATATCCCCCTAAAGAAGTAAACGTCATTTCACCAAAATACAATTTGCCATTTGTAATATAAAAATCAATCCGGACTTGATGATGGCCTTTTGACAAAATTTCAGCAGCTTGTAACATATCAGACAAACATGTAGGTTTTTCAATCGTCACACAATCCTGCTTATGACCACCTGACAGCATATCTGGTTTTGGATTCCATTCTAAATCATACCATGCCAAACAACAACCTTTATATAATACTCTGTCAGCACATACCAAAATTGAATAAGGTTTCCCTTCTAAACAAAATACCTTATAATCAACCAAAGAGGTAGAATTAGCATTATCATTCTTTAAATACTCCTCAGCTATAATCTTAGGTTTTATACTATTATAATGAGGTTCTGCGTAAATTGTTCCGAATTTCAATTGAAGCCAAGTATTCAGTTGTTTTCTTACTTCATCCTCATTTATACTATTTTTATTCTTAACAACAATAATAGTACCACAACCATGATTTGTCTTAAGCACAAATGATGTCGGTAATAGGTTGAAATCAATATCACAAGCATCATCCCAAACACCGTAGAGTTCCACTAAAATACTGGAAAGGCCACGCTCTTTCACATAATCTCGTACTAGATATTTATCAGCAAGCTTTGTCCAAACAGAAGTGTCAGAATTGAATTTCAACCAATTGATTTTTTCATTCAAATTTTTCGGAGAACTCCAATTGATTTTTTTGTGAGAAATATTATAATATAATAAAGAAGCAAGTTTTTTTAAGTCACGTTTCCTATAATACTCACATAAATAAACAAAAATCTTGCGACGAATGAGTACAAGAGGATAAAAAATAACCCTCAATACATTCTTAATTTTTTCACAATTTTCATCTTTCATTATTTTTTAATTTTATAAATATTTTCTTTATTATACTCTTTTCGTCTTCTCTCAAACCAAACAGAAAAGCAAAAAATAAAGTTTGAACAGCAGATAAAAATATCAACAAAAATAACCAATTTATAAAATATCTACTAATATAAAAACAAATCAATGCATTTAATATAAAAACAGGAATCCCCCAAAACAAACGTTTCTAAGATACTGCATAATTGAAAGATTTATATTTATATGTAAAAACAAAATACGTCCGACAGCACAAATTGATTCAAACAACACATATACCAACATTACCATTTCGGCTGAGTACCCCATTTTTAAAATAATATAAACTATAGGTAAAGTTAGAATCTTTATAGTATTAATACATATACTATAGACTTTAACATTACCCACAGCTTGATTAGCCACTGCCATATTCATAGTTAACAAATCAATCTGAATAGCCAAAAGAAACATCCTACAAAACATCGTTGTATAATCAGGAACTTCCCTTAGCCAAATAGCAAGCAACTTATCCATAAATATAAATGCAGGTACACTTATCATTGACATCAACAAAAAAGAAAACTTACATGAGATTTCTGCCAATCGAAACATCTTCTGTCTATCACCTGCACCTTCAGCTTTTATTATTTGAGGATTAATAGCTGTAGTTAATGCATTAGATAAAAAATTCAACTGTCCAGCTACTTGATTACCTATTCCATAGGCAGCATTAATCGCAGCTGAATAAAAATTATTCAAAAGTATTGCCACACCTTGCCCACGACCTACAATACAACAAGTCCCATATACATTCCATCCCATAAATGAGAACATCTCTTTAAACAAAGAATATTCAAAAGTTCTAAAATTAAAATGACGGCATTCTTCATATTTCTTTCTGCAATAAATATAATATAATATAAAATTAAATATCACAAGAAATAAAGAGCCACAAGAATACCAAATTAATTTATCAAATGTAACATAAATTAAAGAAACAACAATGGGTACTTTAAGAATGGAATCGACAATCTGTACCATAGATGAATAAACAAGATTCTCATGAGATATAAGAGATGCAAAATATGGAGTACTAACAAGATTAAAAAATAGAGAGCCAATCATTAGATAATATACAACCTTTGCCACAGACAGTCTTTCCATGCTTATATTTAACATATTGGCAAACACAAAATCAGTAGCACAAACTAATAGAACACATATAACCAATCCAAAAAAAAGTTGTATACAAAGACTATTATTAAAGATTTTAATCACCATTGGCATATCATTTTTCCCATGATGATATGAAAGATACCGTATAGTGGTATTAGCTAAATTTATCTGAATAAAAGAAAGCATAGCTATAACTCCTCCTACAAGATTGTATATTCCATAATCTTCTACTCCAAGATTATCAAGTACAACTCTTGAGGTATAAAGCATTATAGCCACTTGTACCACTGTACGCACGTACTGAATACCAGTATTAACAACAACACGCGTAGAAGAATCCATTAAAATACATTATTAATATATGTATAAATAAGTAATTATTAAGCAAAGAACTACTGTTCTTTAACCTTAAATCCTAAATAATCAAGATTACATGAGAAAAGGGTTAGAGTCTGAATTTTACTATTTTTATATACTCGGAAATTATATCACAGTTAACACTAAGTTATACCACTATTACTCAATGATTTCTAAAGGATACGGATTCTCCTCAATATTTTTCAAAATATCTATTACCTTCTTTTGCTCAGTAGATAAATCTAACATATTCCAGTTTTTCATTATGTTATAAGTTTCGCATCGCATGGATTCTTCATAAACCTCACCATAGGTATAAACCAGTAAATGGACCTTAAGCAAAGAAACGGGAAGCTTCTCCAGAACATTATAGATACGCTCTAAAACCACCTGTTTTTTCCGCTCTTTATCTCCATAATCATAAATGGTAGCATTATACCCCATCAAAAGAGCCAAGCACAAATTCGCCTCCTCCTCAACATCGGAACTCTGAGCAGAAAAAAGAGAATCGGACTTAACAAGCACTTCCTTATTCAACCGGCAAAAAGTGTCGGAATAGACCGGCTCACCGTCCATACCAAGATACATCAGCTCATGAGCTGCATGTTGAAGCTCAAGAGCACGGGAAGTTAAATCATTCATTATTATGATATATGATTAAAATATAAGATTATACTTATTTAGAAGTCACCCGATTATTTTCAGATAAGATTTGGGGACTTTGACACTTGCCGTCAAAAGATCTTTAATACGGATAACGACGTATGTTTTATTGGCTTCGATGGCAACCTCACCTTCAATACCGCTGAATTCGCCTTTGATAACTTTTACTTTATGCCCAACAGTAAGAATTTCGCTATTAAGGCTGACACCGTCAGGATTCAGATCCATCACGAACATAAAATCCTCCATTTGCTTATCCGGCACCACCAGCATGGAATGCGTGGAAAGGTCCTTCATATAAAAAAGGGGGACATTATAGATGTTGGATATATCGCAGGCTGTCTGCTTGGTGGAATGAACAAACACCAGATTACGGATTACTGGAACTTCGCTACGCTTACGGCGATACTTCAATTGCGAAATGACAAAACGCGTGGGAAGATAATAGTCAAGGTCCAAATGTTCTTCCGATTTAAGTCGGTCCAGAGATTTCCGGACTGTGAATTCCTGCTTGTCACGGGTGCGGGCTGCAAACCAATATTTCTGTTGTTCAGTCACTTAGGAATTTTCTTTCGAATGAATCAGCTCAGTTCCGGGTGCGCTTCGCGGTTTGAACGAGACATTTTCCCACCCAAACCGTATTGTACACTTTTGCAATGATAATAAGCTATTAAAGAAGATATTAGACCATAGAAATGTCCAATAAACGTTCGTTTAATAAACGTCTATTTTTAAGAAAATAAGTAGAGGTATAAAAGTTAAAAAGGAACAGAACTTTAAGATGTTAAATATTAGATGTATACTACTAAATTTCAATGTATTAAGATGAGACAGAAAACACTTAGGAAATATTTTTATTAAACATTTTGTTAGTTCAAAAAATACAGCTTATCTTTGCGTTCATTAAACGAACGTTTAAAAAACACCTCATCATTTCCAATATATCATTCTACATTCCAACATCTTACCCTCATAAATGCATTATTGAAGTTTCGCAAAGATGCCTGCTGATAAATGGGAATTTATCGCACAAAACGCAAGTGAAATAAAAGCCCACTTCTATAATCTATTATAATCTATGAAAAGAGAGTGAAAGCCCGTGGATTTCTATCTAAAACACAAGCATTCCTTTGCTTTTCACCCTTGCTTGGTCTACTGTTGCATAAGGAATTAATAACGCCTAACGGCCATGAACACCCCTGCTAACGGCCATGAAGCAATCGTTTAACGACCATAAGCAGGGTTGTTCATGGCCGTTAGGCGTCACTAACTCCAAGGCTTTTACAGATGAAGTACGTAACCCACACTTGTTGCGCACAAGGCGCAAACGTATTGTACAGTAACTTAAAAGACATTAGACGGGCATTATTCATAGTCGGGCAAACTCGAAAATGCAGGAAAACTACACCGACCGATTTATGTAACCCACGCGCGGTATTATATTAGAAAATAATAAGTTACGGCAAAACTCAGACGTTTTTGGCAGGTGGAAGCAAATTTTGCTTCCACCTTTTCAGGTTGCTTCCACCGCAGGGTAAATGCCGATGGATAGGGAGATACAGGAGATGGGTGGAAGTGTGGAAGCAAAGCAGATGCAAATTTATGTTTCAGCAACACGCCTTAAGTTTTAAAAAAGATGTAGTACAAAGGCATAAAATATAATAAGTGTTACAAATACACACTTTATGCCCCGACACTCTTGCAAATGTCGAAAAAGTCCGTACCTTTGCAATGTGTTTTTCATAGTATTAGATTTAAGGTTAACAAAGGTTGGAGTACAGCGGTACTCCTTTTTTTATGCCCATACGTACCGTCCCGGTTCTCCAATAAAATTTTCACATAAAATGCAAGGCAACTTTTTATATCCATTTAGTTTTTGGCTATCTTTGCACTGCTTTTGGCGGGCATAGGCACGCATAAAGCAGCTTAACTAACAATAAATCAATAATTAAAAACAGAAAATTATGGCAATGCATACATGGTTTGAATGTAAGATCCGTTACGAGAAAACAATGGAAAATGGAATGAACAAGAAGGTGACCGAACCGTACCTGGTAGATGCCCTCAGTTTTACGGAAGCGGAAGCACGCATCATCGAAGAGATGACGCCGTTCATTTCGGGAGAGTTCACCGTATCGGACATCAAACGTGCCAACTATAGCGAATTGTTCCCCAGCGAAGAGGAAGCTGCCGACCGCTGGTTTAAATGTAAACTGGTTTTCATCACACTGGACGAGAAAAGCGGTGCGGAAAAGAAAACCTCTACCCAGGTATTGGTGCAGGCTGCCGACCTGCGTGATGCAGTGAAGAAACTGGATGAGGGCATGAAAGGCACAATGGCCGACTATCAGATAGCATCTGTAGCGGAAACCGCCATTATGGATGTATATCCGTACAGTGCAGAGCCCGACGACAAACCGGAAGTTTAATTTAAGTTATGAGTTATAAGTTATGAGTTATTATTGCGACCCATAACTTATAACTCATAACTCATAACTCAAAAAAAAGATGATTGCAGAGAATTTAAAACAAGTACTGAGCGAACTGCCTGGAAAGGTACGGCTGGTGGCTGTTTCCAAATTTCACCCCAACGAGGCGATAGAAGAAGCATATCGTGCCGGCCAGCGTGTGTTCGGAGAAAGTAAGGTGCAGGAAATGACTGCCAAATACGAAAGTCTGCCCAAAGACATAGAATGGCATTTCATCGGGCATCTGCAAACAAACAAAATAAAATATATCGTTCCTTACGTAGCGCTGATTCATGGCATAGACTCCTACAAGCTGTTGGCCGAAGTGGACAAGCAGGCTGCCAAAGCCGGAAAAACCGTCAACTGCCTGCTACAGCTGCACATTGCCCGGGAAGAGACCAAGTTTGGATTCAGCTTTGACGAATGCCGGGAAATGCTGGCAGCCGGTGAATGGAGAGAGCTCAAGCATATCCGGATATGCGGATTGATGGGCATGGCCACGAATACGGACAATGACGAACAAATCAAAACTGAGTTTTGTTCTTTAAGTAGCTTCTTCAATGAAGTGAAAGCCAAGTGGTTTGCCGATGCAGAGTCATTCCGGGAACTGTCCATGGGAATGTCTCACGATTACCACGAGGCCATTGCAGCCGGGAGCACCTTGATACGTGTAGGAAGCAAGATTTTTGGAGAAAGAAACTATTAACCATAAAAAATCATTATCATGGCAACATTAGAAACTACTTTTGCAGGGCTGAAACTCAAAAACCCCATTATTGTCAGTAGCTCCGGACTGACGGACAGCGCCGCCAAGAACCAGAAACTATCTGAGGCCGGCGCAGGTGCCATTGTGCTAAAATCACTCTTTGAAGAGCAAATCATGATGGAGGCTGACTGGATGGGAGACCCGAACATGTACCCCGAAGGCAGTGACTACCTTGTAGGATATATCCGCGAACATAAGCTGGGTGAATATCTGAACCTGATTAAGGAAAGCAAAAAGGTTTGCAATATCCCCATCATAGCCAGCATCAACTGCTATCAGAATGCCGACTGGGTGGAATTTGCCACCAAAATAGAAGAAGCTGGTGCAGACGCACTGGAAATCAATATCCTTGCACTGCAGACGGATGTACAGTATACGTATGGAACCTTCGAGCAGCGCCACATCGACATCCTAAGCCACATCAAGAAGACGGTCAAGATACCCGTCATCATGAAGCTGGGTGACAACCTGACCAATCCGATAGCTCTGATAGACCAGCTGTATGCCAACGGTGCCGCCGCAGTAGTGCTGTTCAACCGCTTCTACCAGCCGGACATCAACATTGAGAAAATGATACAAGTATCCGGTAACGTATTCAGCAATGAATCCGATTTGTCTAAAGCCCTGCGCTGGATAGGCATCGCTTCGGCAGCCGTAAACAAGCTGGACTATGCCGCTTCCGGTGGTATTCACTCGCCCGAAGGCGTTGTCAAGGCAATATTGGCAGGTGCTTCGGCCGTAGAGATATGCAGTGTGCTTTATCAGAATTCAGCTACCATCATTGAGGAGTATATCCGTTTCCTCAACTTGTGGATGGACCGCAAAGGTATGGAAACCATCAGCCAGTTCAAAGGTATTCTGAACGTAAACGACCCGAAGGGGGTCAATACCTTCGAACGTACACAGTTCCTGAAATACTTCTCTTCACATGAATGAGACAAAAGACTGACAAGAAGACAATAAAATTGAAAGGGTGATAACACTACAATGACGTTATCACCCTTTCATTTTATACTATACCGCTATCTTTTTATTTCTTCTTATCCAGCGCCTCAAAGCAGGAATTCTTGCTTACGAACTCCGGAACAATATCCTTCATGGCAGCAACAATTTTCATCTGGTCATAGGTGTAACTTACATCAATCAGTTTCTGGATACGCTCCTTCACCTCGTCATAGTCATACTCACGCACCGTAGCAATCATAATCTTCTCATGATAGGTGGGCTTTGTAAGCTCCTTCACATTCAAGAGTTCTTCGTAGAGCTTCTCGCCATGACGGAGACCGGTAAATTCAATCTTCACATCCGTACGTCCAGAAAGGCTGATCATACGCTTGGCAAGGTCCACAATCTTCACCGGCTTACCCATGTCGAAGATGTAGATTTCACCGCCGTTGCCCATACTGCCGGCCTCAAGAACAAGGCGGCAAGCTTCGGGAATGGTCATGAAGTAACGGATTATCTCAGGATGGGTCACCGTCACCGGACCGCCACGCTGAATCTGGTCGCGGAAACGGGGAATGACAGAACCGTTGGAACCCAGCACATTGCCGAAACGCGTAGTGATGAACTGAGTGGCATGGCCTCCCTCCTTCTGCAACTTCTTCGCAAGAGACTGCACATAAATCTCGCAAATACGCTTGGAACAGCCCATCACGTTTGTAGGGTTAACAGCCTTGTCCGTAGAAATCATCACAAACTTCTCGGCACCGTATTTCACGGCAAGATCGGCAACGGTGCGCGTGCCGAATACGTTCACCTGGATGGACTCGGAAACGTTGTCCTCCATCATCGGCACATGCTTGTAGGCGGCCGCATGGAAAATATACTGGGGCTTGAACTCCCTGAAGATATCCTCCATGCGCGTGGCATTGGAGATGTCGGCTATGATGGTCTCGGCATCGATGTCGCGCCAACGGTCCTGAAGTTCCAGACGGATGTCGTGCAGAGGGGTCTCGGCCTGGTCCACTAAAATAAGTTTATAGGGATTGAACGAAGCCACCTGGCGCATGATTTCACTGCCGATGGAGCCGGCGGCGCCCGTAATCATCACACGCTTGCCCTCCAGATGAGAGGCAACCTTATGGATATCTATCTCGATAGGATTGCGCTGAAGCAGGTCCTCAATCTGAATTTCCTTCAACTGTGTGCGGCTCAGCGCCTGACCGTTCCACTCGCTCAAAGGAGGCGCAGTCATCAGTTTGATGTTGTGCACCAGCAGGCGGTCAGCCATGTCGGACTTCTTCAGTTCCTCCATCTTGGCAGGAGAAATGATGATGGTCTGCACATCGCGGTCGTTCAGCACATCAATCAGCGTATCATCGTTGGGGAACACCCTGACACCCATCATCACCTTGTTGATAAGCTCAGGTTCGTCCGCAATGAATCCGCGCAGACGGTAGTGGTTGCGCAGATTGACACGCAATGCCTTGGCAATGTTGACCCCGGCTTCCTTGGCACCGTAAATGAACACATTGGCACTATGGGTGCCGTCGAAGTTCAGCGCCTCGAAGAAAGTCTTGACAATCACACGGGAGCATGCCATCATGGCAAAGCTGATGATATAAGACATGAACAGCACGCTGACCGGAGCCAGGTTGAACTCCAAATAGCTTTCCGTCAGGACGCTCGTTATCATCAGCAGTGCATACGACACCGTCAATGACACAAAAATGCGCATGATATCCACAAAGGAAGAGAAGCGCAACACATTGGAATACGTACGGAAAACACGGAAGAAAATCAAGTTGACAACAACCGTCCATAAAATGGTCTTGTCAATGGTAGAGGATTCCAAAAAAATGCTTCTGAAATCATATCGGAGAGCATAGGCCAACAGACTGGATATGACGATGATAAATACGTCAATTAATAGAATAGTCCATATCGGAAGCACTTTCGCGGAAAGATACCGATGAAAAAAATTTCGCTTCATTTCGCTTGACAGTTTTGTTTTAGGCGAGGCAAAGATACACTATTTTAGTCAAAACGGACAAGAAATCGATAAAAAAATGTTATAATAATTATTTATCGTCTATAAAGAAACTATCCCGCCTCCCTCGTTTTAACAGTTGGAAAGCGGGATGGAAATAATTTTACCCCAGAAAATGCGGTATCCGCTACATCAGATTACTTGCCAACTCGCTCAACTGGCTACGTTCTCCTTTCACCAGATTGACATGGGCAAACAAGTTCTGGTCCCTCATACGGTCTATCATATAAACAAGCCCATTGGACTGACTGTCCAGATAGGGTTGGTCTATCTGCTGAATATCACCGGTAAACACCATTTTTGTGCCTTCACCGGCACGGGTGATGATGGTCTTAATCTCATGCGGAGTCAAGTTTTGGGCTTCATCAATAATACAGTAGGTCTCGCTCAAACTGCGCCCGCGGATAAAGGCTAATGCCTCGATGACCAATTGTTCACTTTTTTGCATATCCTCCAAGCGTTTCACTTCAGAGGAATTGGCAGCGAACTGATGCTTGATTACATTCAAATTATCGAACAAAGGCTGCATGTAAGGAGCCACTTTCTCATTGGCATCACCGGGAAGGAATCCAAGGTCTTTATTGGATAGGGCCACGATGGGACGTGCCAGGAGAATCTGCTTGTAGTCGGTAAGTTTTCCCAATGCGGCGGCCAATGCCAGCAGGGTCTTGCCGGTTCCCGCCTTGCCGGTCAGGGCAACCAACTTGATGTTCGGGTCGTTCAGCACCTCAAAAGCAAAGCTCTGCTCGGCATTGCGCGGCTCAATGCCATAATTCTTTGTCTTGTGGACCCGGCAAATCGAATGGGCAAAGGGATTATAACGCGCAAGCACACTGCTGCGGTCACTCTTCAGCACAAAACATTCGTTGGGACGAATGATGTCCTTAAAATCGAACTCGTTGATGTCCAGTCCTTCTTTGGAAGAATAAATGCGGTCTATCAGCGCAGGGTCAATACCCTCGAACACTTCATTCGACTTTTCGAATATATCCACATTGATTACCTTATCATTGATGTAGTCTTCGCACAGCAGACCGATGGAACGCGCCTTCATGCGCAGATTCACGTCTTTCGTGACAAGGATGGTTTTCATTTTAGGCTTTTTGGTGGAAAGCCAGTCCACTACCGACAGAATCTGATGGTCGGGGATGCGTTCGGGAAAGGAATCACGTACTCGGGGAGAGTCCACCATGCCTGCCACCACAAACAGACGGCCTAAGCCCTCTCCCAATGGCGCCCCTTTGGTGAACAGATTATCATCGGTAATCAAATCAAGCTCACGGACGAACTCACGCGCATTGAAATTAATCTGCTCATTACCTTTCTTGAATTTGTCCAGTTCTTCAAGGACTACGATGGGAAGATAAATGTCATTCTCTTGAAAATTCTTCAAACAGTTATAATCGTGAAGAATCACATTCGTATCAATCACAAAATTTTTCTTAGCTCCCATACACGTTAGATTTAAATTGTTAATACCTTTGCACAAGCTTAAGATAAGCTACACTGCAAGCAATTTCAAGCAAGCTTGATTGCGTTCGGTCTGCATTATCTTTGTCGCTTTTAAAGATAACAAATTAATAGGGAGAAAGGATTGCTTCTCCGTTAAATATTATAAAAGATGGATTATCAGGACACTTTAACTTACTTATATAACAGTGTGCCCATGTTTCAGCAAGTGGGCGGCTCAGCATACAAGGAAGGATTGGAAAACACTCTGACCCTGGACGCACACTTCGAACATCCCCACCGCAGTTTCCGCAGCATTCATGTGGCCGGTACCAATGGAAAGGGTTCCTGCTCGCATACGCTTGCCGCCATACTGCAAGAGGCAGGATACAGGGTCGGGCTCTATACCTCGCCCCATCTGGTGGATTTCCGGGAGCGCATCCGGATTAACGGACAGCCTATACCCGAGGAATACGTCATCCGTTTTGTAGAGCAGGAACGTGGCTTCTTCGAACCCCTCCATCCCTCTTTCTTTGAGCTGACCACCGCCATGGCCTTCCGCTACTTTGCCGATGAAAAGGTGGATGTAGCCGTAATCGAGGTGGGACTAGGCGGACGCCTGGACTGTACCAATATCATCCGTCCGGATGTATGCATCATCACCAACATCAGTTTTGACCATACCCAATTCCTGGGGGACACCTTGGCAAAAATCGCAGGAGAGAAGGCAGGAATCATTAAAAGCGGTATCCCCGTTATAATCGGCGAGACCACTCCCGAAACGAAACCGGTATTTCTGGAAAAAGCACAGACAACGGGTGCTCCCATCTACTTTGCCGAGGAGAATGACCGTGAAGACTATCCCGGAATAGAATACGAACTGAAAGGGCTCTACCAGCAGAAAAATGCCCGGACCATCCTCACCGCCCTCCCGCTACTGAAAGAAGCCGGCTACCGGCTGGACGGACAAGCAGTGCGCAGTGGCTTTGCCCGTGTGGTGGAACTGACAGGCTTGATGGGACGCTGGCAAAAACTGCAGGAGTCGCCCACCCTGATTTGTGACACCGGCCACAATGTGGGAGGCATCACCTACATTACAGAACAACTGAAACAGCAGGCTTACCGCCAGCTACACATCATCATAGGCATGGTGAATGACAAGGATATACGGGGGGTACTGGCCCTGCTGCCCCGGGAAGCGACCTACTACTTCACCAAAGCCAGCGTGAAGCGAGCATTGCCCGAAAGCGAACTACAGGAGCTTGCCGAAGCAGCAGGTCTGGAAGGACATTGCTATCCTGATGTACCTGCCGCCGTGCGGGCCGCACAAGAAAAAAGCCTCCCGGAAGATTTCATCTTCGTGGGAGGCAGCAGTTTCATTGTGGCCGACTTGTTAGCGAACCGCGATGCACTCAATCTCTACTAAGGCATCTTTGGGCAACGCCTTCACTGCCACAGCCGAACGTGCCGGGAAAGCACCGTCAAAATAGGTGGCATATACCTTGTTCATATCAGCGAACAAGGACATGTCTGCCAGGAAAACGGTTGTCTTCACAATATTTGCCATGCCCAGGCCTGCCTCTTCCAGAATATGCTTTATATTCTCCAAGGACTGGCGGGCTTGCGCTTCAGCACCTTCAGCCATCACTCCGGTAGCTGCGTCAATAGGCAACTGACCTGATACAAATACCATTCCGCCGGCTTCGATAGCCTGGCTATAAGGGCCTATGGCGCCCGGTGCCTTCTGGCTGCAAATCACTTTCTTCATGATTGTCAAAGTTTGTTTTTATTAATAATCGGGTCTATTTTCTTTTTTCTCATAAAAAAATCCGAAGTATATGCAGTATTCCGGAAATCCACGCATTTTATAAATAAAACAACGTAATTTCACTCATAACCTGTTATACCTAGACTTAACTCATTTAACACGGGGGAGTTCCCCAAAACAGAGGCTCTGCTTGCGAAAGCAGAGCCTTTATTCTATCCCATCCCTTTACTTGCAATGCTTCTCAATCAAAGCATCCACATTGGGGTCACCCAATTCCTTTGCCTTGGCAAAGCTGGCACAAGCTTCCTTGTCCTTCTTCATCTGCAGCTGGGCGATACCCATCAGACGGTAGGCCTCGGCATACTTAGGGTCTTTCTCCAGAGCAGCCTTCAGCACATTCAACGCCTCTTCGTAACGTCCCACGCGAAGATTCACCACTGCCAGTTCGGCACGGTAAGTCAAATCCTCCGGATTCAGTTCGATGGCTTTCGCCATATCGTCCAGCGCACGCTGGTACTGCTTGGCCTTCAAAGCAGCCTGCTCACGGTAATAGTAGAACATGTCGTTCACTTTACCGTTCACGGCATTGTAATAGGCGTCATAATCCAGCATGGCATTACGCGCCTGGTCTGCATTCATACGGGCTTGGGCACGCTCCAGCAAGTAAGGGGCGGCTTCCTCCGTATAGGGCTGGGTAAAGCGGGCCACACAACTGTCCATCAGAGCCAGTACCTCCTCGGCAGGCGCCTGCATCAATTCCTTGGTCTTGGCGGCACTGAAGAAGGTAGCCGGAGAGGCCAGAATGGTCTTATTCACTTTATCATAGCTGGTAAATGCCGACGGATAGTCCTGCTTGGCAAACAGGATGTCACCCTCCAACTGGACATAAACCGGAAGCTCGTCAATGGCTATCGCTTTCCGTACCTCGTCCAGAGCCTTGTCGAGCGACCAGTCCTTATAAACTTTCTCGGGCTTGCCCAATGCATAATTATAGATTATCTTGGCCCGGTTGTAATACACATCATCTTTCTTTGCGGCAACCTCCAAAGCCTTATCCATATCTGCGGCGACCTTATCCATGGAAGCATCTTCACGGGACATGAACAGATGCTGGGAAGCACGGCGCAGATAACCGTCGGCACTGGCAGGATATTGTGCAATGAAATCGTTCAGAGTCTCCATATACTTCTCCGGAGACAGTTGGGAAGAAGCCATGTAGAGGAACACCAAAGCCTGCTCTTCGGTATCGGGCAATGCCTTCTTGATACCGATGCCCTTTAATGACATATCTCCATAAGACAATGCGGAGATATTCTGTGACATGGCGAAATTGGCATCAATGGCATAGCAGATGGTAGCCGTGTCTTGTCCGGAGGACTTCTGCGCAAGGCCGAAGACCTGCCCGTCCACAGTCATCAGCGGACAACTCACCATCTTGTCCTTCAGACGCATATCGAGCGTATAATAGGAATAGTTGCCGGAAATCTTATCAGCTTCCTTTACTTTCCCGGCAGTGAAGGAACGGTCCTTTTGGGTGGAATAAGGCAGCAGATATACATCCGCACCGGCAGCCGGAGCCACAGCAGCCAAAGTGAGTGCCGTGACTTTCTTTCCGGAGATGCCGACACGGAACTTGACAACATCGTACATGTCATCGGCCCCCATAATGGCCTCCACCGGCATCTGTGCCCCGTCCGAGCTCATCACAACGGCGCGCTGGGCACCTTTGAACAAGGTGTAGTCAGAAAGCGCAACGCCATCTTCAGTGACAAAAAAGCCGTTTCCAGTATTCAGTATCTTATCGTCCTGGTCGTAGGTCACCACCGAAAAAACGGCACGTTTGGCTTTGTCTACCCACTTCGGGGCTTGTGCCACACTCCACTGAGCCAATAAACAGAGAGTGAGCATCAACAGCAATTTCTTTTTCATATCTTAGTTGGTTCTTTGTTTTACCGCTTCATAAATCAAAATGCCGGCTGCAACGGAAACATTGAGGGACTCGATGGTTCCCAACATGGGAATTTTCACCCACTCGTCACACAACGCCAGATTGTCATAGGACACCCCCTTGTCTTCGGCACCCATAATGATGCACATCGGACCGGTATAGTCGGCTTTGGTATAGTCGTAATCGCCTTTCTCCGTGGCTGCCACGATATGGAAACCACTATTCTTGAGGAATTGCAGGGTCTCTTTCAGGCTGTGTTCGCGGCAAACGGGCAAAGTGTGCAAGGCTCCTGCCGAAGTTTTCATGGCATCTGCGTTGACTGATACACTGTTCCGTGCAGGGATAATCACGGCATCTACCGCCGCACACTCGCAAGTACGGGCAATGGCGCCGAAATTGCGGACATCCGTGATGCCGTCGAGCATCACAAACAGAGGATTCTTGCCCTGCTCGAAAAGGAAAGGTACCAAGTCCTCCGTCTTCTGGTAAGTGACTGAAGAGATGAAGGCAATCACTCCCTGGTGATTCTTACGCGTCACGCGGTTGATGCGTTCCACCGGAACGCGCTGTACCGGTATCAAAGTCCCTTTCAAGACAGCGAACAGCTCTTTTGACAAATCACTCTGAATGTCCTTCTTTACCAATATCTTGTCTATCTCTTTTCCTGCCTGAATGGCTTCTATCACGGCACGGACGCCGAAAATCATTTCACTGTTATCAACCATATATGGGTATTTACTATTTGACGATTTACTATTTACTATTTGATACTTCCAGCAATGCTCTGGCATTGTTCAGTGCGGCTTCGGTCAGCTTAGCACCACTCAGCATATGGGCTATTTCTTCCACGCGTTCATCGTCGGTCAGACGACGGATGTGACTGTTTGTTTCCGTTTCGTTGTCCTGCTTGTACACCTTGTAATGGGCGCGTCCACGGGCAGCAATCTGGGGTAGATGGGTAATGCTGATTACCTGGCGGTCCTGCTCGCCCATCTCCTGCATGATATCCGCCATGCGGTCGGCTATCTCGCCGGAGACTCCGGTATCTATTTCGTCGAATACAATGGTAGGAAGCTTGACGGCACCGGCTATCATTGCTTTGATGGAGAGCATGACGCGGGCTATTTCACCACCCGAAGCTACGGAGGAGACGCTTTGCAATGCCCCGTTCTTATTCGCGGAAAACAAGAAGTTCACAGTATCCGCCCCGTGTATGCCCGGCTCTTTGCGGGCACCTATCTCTACCTGGAAACGGACATTGGGCATGCCCAACGGAACCAGCCGCGCAGCCATCTGCTTCTCCACTTCACGGGCAGCGGCAGTACGCGCCTTGGTGAGGACGGCAGCCTGCTTTTTCACCTTATTATATAAAGCGTCGCAACGCGCTTTCAGTTCCTCGATGTGCTCGTCGGACGAAGTGATGGCTGAGAGTTTGGCGGCGTATTCATCCGTCAGCGCCAGAAGTTCACCGACAGTGGAAACGCGGTGCTTCTGTTGGAGCGTATAAATCAAGTTCAGACGTTCGTTCACTTCATCCAGACGTTCGGGGTTGAACTCTATTTCATCCTCCTTACCCGACACTTCCTGCGAAATATCCTTCAACTCGATATAAGTGCTTTCCATGCGTTCGGCAAGTTCCCCGGCAACCGGATAAACCCTCTGCAGGCCGAGCATCGTGTTCAGGCATTCCTTCAGCCCGGACAACAAGCCTCCTTCGTCCGAGTAGAGCGTCTGCCCTACCCGATAGAGTCCGGCCTTTATCTCTTCCGCATGGCTCAGCGTATCTGCCTCTTGCTCCAGCTCCTCCTGCTCACCGGCAGACAAGTGTGCCTCTTCCAACTGTTCCAGTTGGAAACGGATATAGTCTTCGTCCGACTTATCCTGATTGGCACGGGCAACAAGGGCCTCCAAATCCTGCTGTGCCTGCTTCCATGCTCCGAAGATATGCTGGTAAGCAGACAAGGCCTCTTCGTTATGCGACAAGATGTCCAGTACATTCAACTGAAATCCTTCCTTGTTCAGCAATAGGTTCTGATGCTGGGAATGCACGTCAATCAGCAGTTCTCCCAACTCCTTCATCTGAGCCAATGAAGCAGGCGTGTCATTGATGAATGCCCGGCTCTTGCCCGAAGCGGACACCTCGCGGCGCAGGATGCATTCTTCCTCGTACTCCAACTCATTCTCCTCAAAGAAAGGCTGCATACCGTAAGCGGAAATATCAAAACGGGCCTCGATAATGCACTTCGAAGCTCCTACACGAATGGCTTTCACATCGGCACGCTGTCCCAGCAGCAGACCGATGGCACCCAGAATAATGGATTTTCCAGCACCGGTCTCACCCGTTATCACCGAGAAACCGCTGCTGAAGCTGATATCGAGCTTTTCAATAAGCGCATAATTCTGTATGTAAAGCGAACGCAACATAAGGATATTGACGATTTACGATTTACTATTTACTATTTAAATCTTTCACCAGACGGTCTACGATGTCGGCAGCCACTTCGGCTTTGGACTTCAAGGGGTAGTCCGTCTTTCCCTGGTGGTCTATGATACTGATTTTATTGGTATCGCAACGAAAACCGGCTCCCTTGTCGTTCAGGGAGTTCAGCACGATGAAGTCCAGATTCTTGCGGTTGAGCTTGTCTTCCGCATTCATCTGCTCGTTATGAGTCTCAAGGGCAAAGCCTATGAGGAGGCGTTGACAGTGCTCCGCATCGTTCTTCAGATTGCCTAAGAAAGCGGCTATGTCGCGGGTAGGTTTCAAGTTCAAACTCATCTCCCCGGTCTTTTCGCGCTTGATTTTCTCATCCGCCACTTGTTCGGGGGTGTAGTCTGCCACGGCAGCCGTCAAGATGGCGGCATCGGCATGGACAAAGGCGGCGGATGCAGCCTCGAACATCTCCTGCGCCGACTCTACCGCATGGTACTGGTGCATCGGGAAGTAAGTGCCTTGCTGCACCGGACCGGCAATCAGTATCACCTTGGCCCCTCTGGCGGTACATTCATCTGCCAGGGCAAGTCCCATCTTGCCGGAAGAATAGTTGCCGATGAAGCGCACCGGGTCTATCTTCTCATAAGTAGGTCCTGCGGTTATCATCACTGTCTTGCCCACCAGGTCGCCATCTTTGGCAGCAAAGTACATTTCCAGGTGGCGGATGATATTCTCCGGCTCCTCCATACGGCCTTTCCCCACCAGATGGCTGGCGAGTTCTCCCGTAGCAGGTTCTATGATGTGGTTTCCATAAGAGCGGAGTGTATCCAGATTCTTTTGGGTGGAAGGATGGGCATACATGTCCAGGTCCATGGCAGGCGCCACAAACACCGGAGCTTTGGCGGAAAGATAGGTGGTAATCAGCATATTGTCTGCCACGCCATTCGCCATCTTGCCGATGGTGGAAGCCGTAGCCGGGGCTATCAGCATGGCATCTGCCCACAGACCGAGGTCCACATGGCTGTTCCAGGTGCCATCGCGTTGGGCAAAGAACTCACTGATAACCGGTTTGCTGGTCAAGGCAGAGAGCGTGATAGGGGTAATAAATTCTTTTCCGGCAGGCGTAATGACCACCTGCACCTCTGCACCACGCTTAATCAGTCCGCGAATAATATAGCATGCTTTATAGGCGGCAATGCTGCCCGTAATGCCCAATACTATTTTCTTCCCTTTCAGTATATTTGCCATTTATTTCTGAGTCATTTCACGCAGACGTATCTTGGTCAGCGTGGCTTTGGTATTCAGGGTAAAATCACTGTTCAGAATCCAGCTGTAATAGCCGGGGTCGCGCTTCAAGACATCGGATACCGACATGCCTTTGTACTTGCCAAAATTGAATACTTCCACACCTTTATCGTCGTAGACCATACGGCCGGCAAAGTCCACATTCTTGTTGAAGCTGGAATAGTCGGCAAGGAAAGCCACGTCATTCTGCAACTCCGGATAGCGGTCCAACTGAGACATCAGCACCTCGTAAGTGGCACGTGTATCAGCCTCTGCCGTATGGGCGTCTTCCAGATTCTTGCCGCAATAGAATTTATAGGCAGCAGACAGCGTGCGTTGCTCCATCTTGTGGAAAATGACCTGCACGTCCACAAACTTGCGGCGGCTCATGTCAATGTCCACACCGGCACGAAGGAACTCTTCCGCCAGGACGGGGATATCAAAACGGTTGGAGTTGAAGCCCGCCAAGTCGCATCCTTCAATGTCATTGGCAATGTTGCGCGCCACTTCCTTGAATGTGGGGCAGTCGGCTATATCGGCATCGTAGATGCCATGAACGGCAGATGCTTCGGCAGGAATGGGCATTTCGGGGTTGATACGCATGGTTTTGGACTCCTCATTCCCGTTGGGATATACCTTGAGGTAACAAATTTCGACAATTCGGTCTGAGTTGATATTGGTACCCGTAGTCTCCAAATCAAAAAAGACTATCGGATTTTTCAGATTCAATTTCATTGTTTTTTCGTTTTATAAGCTCTGGCTATGAGCTATAAATTATAAGTTTAACTTACAAGCCACGAGCTACAAGTACCGTGCGGCATAATTGCGCAGCCACTTGTAGCTCGTAGCTCATAATCCGATTGCTAATATTCATCAGTCATTCAGCATCATCGGCATCAGCAGCATCAGCAAGTCTTCGTTCTCTTCCTGCTCTACCGGAATAATGACACCTGCACGTGAAGGATCTGCCAGTTCGATAACGATTTCATCGGCAGAAATGTTATTCAGAATGTCAATCAGGAAAGTGGACTTGAAACCGATGCTCATCGGATTGCCCGCATATTGGCAAACCAGTGTTTCTTCGGCCGATGTAGAGAAGTCGATGTCCTGTGCGGAGATGACAATCAGATTCTCCTGCATACGGAGCTTGATAAGGCTGCTTGCCTGCGAAGAGAAGATGGACACGCGGCGCAAAGCACCGAGCAGTTGCAGGCGGTCTACCGTCACTTTATAAGGGTTGTTCTGCGGAATCACAGAGTTGTAGTTGGGATAGCGACCTTCGATAAGACGGCACACCATGCGGTAGCTTTCCAGTGTGAACACAGCGTTGCGTTCGTCGAACTCGATAGTCACCATGCCTTGCTCTTTCGGCAGCAGATTCTTCATCAGCGAAGCCGGCTTCTTGGGCAGGATAAAGGCGGCACGTTCGTTACCTTTGGCGGCCAGTGTCTTGCAGCGCACCAGCTTATGACCGTCTGATGCCACCATCGTGATGTCCTCCGTTGTGATATCGAAATAGATACCGTTCATCACGGGACGAAGCTCGTCATCAGCCGTAGCAAACACGGCACGGTTGATACCACCCAGCAACACTTGTGCATCCATTTCCACACGTACGGCATTGTCACCCAACATGGCAGACTGCGGGAACTCGTCCGCATTCTGCCCCATCAGGCTGTATTTACCGTTCTGATACTGTACCGTGATTTCAAGGGAATCCGTATTGATTTCAAAAGTCAACGGTTGTTCGGGAATTTCCTTCAAAGCGTCCAAAAGGGTTTTGGCTGTGACGGCAAAACGGCCGTCCATATCACTTTCATTCACTTCGACCGTAGTGACCATCGTCGTTTCACTGTCGGAAACAGTTGCAGACAAGGTTCCGTCTTGCAGTTCAAAGAGGAAACAATCCAAAATAGGCAACGCATTCTTCGAATTAATCACACGGCTGATAGCCTGCAAATGACTGGAGAGCGCAGTACTCGAAACGATAAATTTCATATCTTCTGTATATTTAAGTTTTTTATTTTGCTAACGTCTTAGAAACCGTTTTTATCTTTTTCAAACTGACGGACAAAGTTAAAAAAAGAATTCCCTACGACAAAGAAATAGCAAGAAAAAACAGCCGAATATTCGTCTCATATTCCTAAAAAATTGTAACTTCGCCGCATCATTTAAAAAGAAAACAATGGAATTTACAGGAAAAATCATCGCTATACTCCAGCCCAGAGGCGGAGTTTCCAAGTCAGGTAACGAATGGAAATCACAAGAATATGTGATTGAAGACCATGGCCAATATCCGCGCAAAATGTGTTTTGACGTATTTGGAGCGGACAAAATCGAACAGTTCAATATTCAGATGGGCGAAGAGCTGACAGTATCTTTTGATGTAGACGCACGCCAATGGCAAGACCGTTGGTTCAACAGTATTCGCGCATGGAAGGTAGAACGCGTAAGCACTGCCGCACCCGCTCCGGGCGCTCCCGTTCCACCGCCGGCTCCCACTGCCGCACCGGAATTCCTCGCAGGGGATGCAAAGGATGACCTGCCGTTCTAAGAATATGTTATAATTCACCACAGATTGCACAGATTAACACAGTTCATTCTAGAATTTTGATAATCAAGATTTTTTAGCTGTTTTAATCTGTGCAATCTGTGGTGAGTGTGTATTTTGACTTTCCTCGTGCTTATTTTCCCTCAGCACTCTACAGAATGACCGATTAATCACCCTTTATAAAGCAATACGATATTCGGATAAACCACCCCTTCTGTACAAGTGAATTGTACTGCAAGCATGAAATGACGGAAGAAGTTGGATTGACGGAAGAAGAAGTTCGGTATCAGACGCACATACGTTTCAGGCTGGCTCAGCATCATCTCCATATCCACCATCATCACAAAATTATATATGGGTGAAAGACTGCCTATACCCTCTTCGTACACCGGTGTTCCGTCTAACACATCTCCACTCTCCACCGCCTCAATATAGGCCGAAAGGCTCAGTGCATCGGGAGCCAGCAACAGACTACCCCGATAGAAACAGGCAAAGGTATAAAGGGCAGACTCCGTGATGCCCGTCAGCTGGGTGAGCAGCGTGTTACGGGGCAACACATATTTAGGGAACTTCCTTGCTTTGGGATACAACGAATTATTTGAAACCACCTTCGGCATAAGCGGAGCGTCCTCTTCCTTGGGGGTACTGTAAAGCAGAGACTGCAAGCGGCGTTCCGCTGCCAGTTCATCCTTGAGAGGGATACACATCACGGCGCAAGGCAGCTTGTCCAACGTGTCTTTAGACTGGAACAAGCAAGACATCACGCTCTCGCCCGCATGCTCATTCAAGTAAGCAATCCACTCCTCGTCGCGCTGCTTGATATAGTCTGAATAGGTGGCCTTGGCATACTCCTGACTGGCAGTAAAGCCAAACCAGGAATTTCTGTCAGACATTGCCCAGCGATCGTAAAAGAAAGTGGAAGACGGAAGCAGAGCCCCGGAAAATCCGTCCTCTACCGGCTGCTGCACCCGCAAGGCATTGATAAACGTCTGTGTGGAATCCGACCCATGGCTGATGCCGGAGCAATAAATGGCATCTTCATTGAACTTCATGTCAAACTCCGCCCAACTGCCCAGCTGCGTCTGCGAACGGATACCATCCGTAGGCTTCCCCATATCCACTCCTTTCATACGCACATAGACCGTGGCAGCCACGTTACTCTGCTTGCCCGCGTACATAGTGCGGAAAGAAGGGAGGTTCATCAGGGACTTTTTGCTGCGCCGCGCATCAATCACATGTTCTATCAAACGCTTCTGGAAACTTACAACCAGAAAATCGGGAGTGAAGTAGGCAGCCAGGAAACGACCGTCTGCCATGGGATAGATACGTATCTCCTCTCCCTTGTAATCGAAATACTTGGAAGGAAACGAACTGGAGCAGTACTTCTCCACAAAAGATTCCACCAACTCATAATCACCCGAACCCAAACTGCAATACAATACTTGGTTCATCGGTGTATCCGGCTCGTGAAAGCTAATCAGCATCTTGTTCATCTGTTTACTCAGTCCATGCGGAGTATCCTCCACCAAAGTATACAAATACTTCTTCAAGTAAACAAAAAGCTCCGATACGTATAGAAAATGATTGTCTTTGCTGCAATTCAGTTCATTGATATCCTCCACGAGGTCTGCCATACGGTCGGTTTCGAGTATGGCTGTGGCATCTTGCGGCACCAAAGTATAAAGATTGAAATCCTGCCGGTTCTCCACCGAATTCAACCGCAGGAAAGAATACACACCAAAACCGGTACATAGCAGCACTATGGACACAACGACAGCTATCTGTATGAGGAGTCGGAGTTTCATGGCATTTATTCATCAACTTTTGGCAAAAATAGCATTTTCTACTAATAAAACAAAACAAATGTTTCAAAAAGTTTAGAAATCTATTTCAAGTCCATCGTAGGCAAAGTGTACATGGGGTGGCAGCTGCTTTTCGATATCGGCATGAAGCCCTGCATGATGGCTCATATGGATGAAATAGGTCTCTTTGGCACCAATACGTCCGGCAGCCTCCAACGCCTCCGAAATACTCTGGTGCGTAGGATGCGGCTTTGGCCGTAAAGCATTCATTACCAAAACATCCAAGCCCTTCAATTGTTCATAAGATTCCTCAGGCATCATGTGCATATCCGTGATATATCCCAGCCGGCCGCCAATGCGGTAGCCCAGGATGGGAAGCCTGCCGTGCATCACCCGTAAAGGCAGCACTTCCGTCCGGTTGATGTGGAACACCTGCCCCGCCTCCACTTCCTGCAGATAGATACGCGGAACTCCCGGATATACCTTATCGACAAAGCAGTAAGGCATCCTTGCCCGCAGATGGGCAGCAGTGTAGGCATCGGAATAGATAGGAATATCGGCAAAACGACCGAACGGGCGCAAATCATCCAGACCACCCACATGGTCATAGTGTTCGTGTGTCACCAGTACGCCGTCTATCTTCTCAAAAGAAGAAGCACGCAGCATCTGTTCCCTGAAGTCAGGACCACAATCTATCAATATCACCGCATCATCCGTATGCAGCAGGGATGACGCACGCAAGCGGTTGTCCCGCGGGTCAGTGGAAGTGCAGACCGGACAAGTACAGCCTATCTCAGGCACACCGGTCGAAGTTCCACTTCCTAATATTCTGAGTTTTCCCATTGACTAAATCAAATAAATTTCTAAAATTAGGTTATATACAACAATGTTTGGGTGTGTCAAAACTCTCTTACTATTTTATCAAACAAACTTCCGGGTGAATATCAATGCCGAATTTCTCGCGGACAGAAGCCCGCACGGCATCCGAAAGAGCGACAATATCCGCTCCCGTGGCACCACCCGAGTTCACCAGCACCAACGCCTGCCGGCCGTGCACCGCAGCAGGCCCCAGCGCCTTGCCTTTCCAGCCACACCGGTCTATCATCCAGGCAGCCGGTATCTTTACCCGACCGGCATCCACATCATAGTGGGGCATGTCCGGATATTCCCGTTGCAAAGACTCGAACTGCCGACGCGGCACGATGGGGTTCATAAAAAAACTACCCGCATTGCCCAGCACCTTCGGGTCGGGCAACTTGCTTTGACGGATGTCTATAATCACGCGGCGCAAAATTTCCAGATTCAGCACCGGATATTTCTCCAGCTCCTGCCGGATAGTACCGTAATCCAATGTATAATGTTCCCGTTTACCCAGGCAGAAGTTCACGTAAGTCACAAACACGGTCTTCATCTCCGGTTGCTTAAACAAGCTCTTTCTGTAGGAGTAGCCGCATTCGTCCACCCCGTAGATACGCTTCTCCCTTGCCATGTTTATGGTTTCCACGGATGTTATCAGGTCCTTTACTTCCACACCATAGGCACCGATATTCTGTACTGCGCTCGCCCCCACCTCACCCGGTATCAGCGAAAGGTTCTCGGCACCATACCAATGCCGCTCCACACAGTAGGCCACAAAATCGTCCCATACCACACCGGCGCCCACACGCACCGACACGTGCTCCTCATCCTCTGACGTCACCTCCAGGCCACCGATACGTGAATGCAGCACCGTGCCTTCATAATCCTTAATAAAGAGCAGGTTGCTCCCTCCACCGATATGCAGCCAGGGCGCAACGACCTGTCCTGCTGCAATCAGCTCCCGCAGTTCATCCTCCGAACCGTATTCCAGAAATCTTGCAGCAGTAACATCAATTCCAAATGTATTGGGTATCTTCTTCAAACCTTTCCTCCTTTATTTAAATGCTCGTGTCTTCATATTTGTACAGCTCCCATCCTTTACTGCGTTTGCGGAAATAGAAGATATTGGAGTATCCGTTGCCTATACCATTTACCTTCAGTATTTTGGTATCCGACAAGTCCTCATTCTTCTGTCCGTAATTGATATTAGACAATCTGTCGGTAGGCATTACCGGACGAAAGGCATACCACTGGTCCACATCCAAAGTAGTTTCCAGAATAGAAAACTCGTCATCAGGGTCTATGGTGATGAATTGTAGCGGATGCCTGATATGCTTGCTCTGATAGACACTGTCCGTCACAAAACGGGTATAGAATTCCACGAAGTCCTCATTTTCACCTTTCTCCATCTCGCGCAGGTTAATGGCCTCGAGCATCCACATTCCCCGCTTCCGTTCAAAATAATAACGCTTCACCATACGCGTTTTCAAGAAAATCCACTCCACTTGCACCGATGTCAGCGTAGTATCGCCCACCATGTCCATATCCTCTTCCTTATCAAAAAGCAAGGTGTAATAGTTCTGCTTGGTAAACAGATAATCATGCTTCCAAAACTCTTCCTCTATCTTTGACGGCGTGTCACGATTGTAATAGGGCAAAGGGAATACCGTCCTCTGCCTTTGCAGGGCATCATCCGAAGCATAATTGAAGATAAAATCATCAAACAGCTCGTCTGCCTCCATCGGCTTCGGTTCTTCCTTCACTTCTGCTTCCAGCAGCGTATCGGCCTTGTGACCGGCCGAATCCACCATTTCCGTAATGGTAGCAAAGGGATCCATTTTCGCCTTTTTGTTTCCGCACGAAATCAAAAAGGTGAACAACAAAAATCCCAATAAAAGTTTTTTCATTCTTTACGGACCGCTTACGGTCACTTGTTTAATTTAGCTCTTAATTTCTCAAGCATGTCTACGGTCATGGACTCCAGGTCGTACTGCGGCATCCAGTCCCATTCCTCGCGTGCACAAGAGTCATCCAGAGAGTCGGGCCAGCTGTCGGCAATGGCCTGCTTCAGCGGATCAATCTCGTATGCCATCTCAAAATCAGGCATATGCTTCTTAATTTCCTGATAAATCTGTTCCGGGTCAAAACTCATGGAGGCGATGTTGAAAGCGTTGCGGTGCTTCAGCCTTGCCGGTGCCGCTTCCATCAGCGAGATGGCCGCGTTCAGTGCGTCGGGCATATACATCATATCCATATACGTGCCGGCCTTCACCGGACATACGAATTTTTCTCCCTTCACGGCAGAGTAGAAAATATCCACCGCATAGTCCGTAGTGCCGCCACCCGGAGGGGTCACGTTCGAAATGATTCCCGGAAAACGTACCGAGCGTGTATCCACACCATATTTTGTATAGTAATAGTCACTCAACAATTCAGTCGTCACTTTTGTCACCCCATACATGGTACGCGGACGCTGGATAGTGTCCTGCGGTGTCTTCACATGAGGCGTAGCTTCGCCGAACGAACCGATGGAACTCGGAGTAAACACGGCACAATTGTACTCACGTGCCACTTCCAGTACATTCCACAACCCGTCGATACCGATTTTCCAAGCCATGGCCGGACGGCTTTCGGCAACTACCGAGAGCAAGGCAGCCAGGTTGTAGATAGTATCAATCTTGAACTGACGTGCCACCACCTCGATGGACTGACGGTCTGTCACGTCGGCAATGGCCGAAGGGCCGGATGCTTTCAATTCTCCCTTGGGCATAGCACTCGGAATGTATCCTGCCACAACATGGTCATCGCCATAACGTTTGCGCAACTCCAGCGTGAGTTCCGACCCAATCTGTCCGGTAGCTCCAATTACCAAAATATTCTTCATACGAGTTATTTATAAGGTTTCGTTATTATATATGGTGCAAATATACATACTTTTTTTTCATATTTCTGCCATATTGATATTGTTTATTCCAAGAAAAATGATGTTCTTTGTGGGAAATGTAATGACAACGTATTACCTAAAAAATAAAATGCTATGTACGGTAAAATGAAAGACCATCTCAGCAAGACACTTGCTGAAATAAAAGAAGCCGGACTCTACAAGGAAGAGCGACTGATTGAGAGTGCACAACAAGCTGCCATCAGCGTAAAAGGCAAAGAGGTGCTGAACTTCTGTGCCAACAATTACCTGGGACTGTCCAACCACCCGCGGCTGATTGCCGCCGCCCAGCAGATTATGGAACGCCGCGGATACGGCATGTCGTCCGTACGCTTCATCTGCGGAACACAGGACATCCACAAGGAGCTGGAAGCAGCCATCTCCGACTACTTCAAGACTGAAGACACCATTCTCTACGCCGCTTGTTTCGACGCCAATGGCGGTGTGTTCGAGCCCCTCTTCACCGAGGAAGACGCCATCATCTCGGACTCCCTGAACCATGCTTCCATCATTGACGGCGTACGCCTCTGCAAAGCCAAACGCTATCGCTACGCCAATGCCGACATGGCCGACCTGGAAAGATGCCTGCAGGAAGCCCAGGCACAGCGTTTCCGTATCGTGGTTACAGACGGGGTATTTTCCATGGACGGCAACGTTGCCCCGATGGACCGGATTTGCGACCTTGCCGAGAAATACGACGCGCTGGTCATGGTGGACGAATCACACTCCGCCGGCGTGGTAGGCCCTACGGGACACGGCGTAAGCGAACAATACGGCACCTACGGACGCGTGGACATCTATACCGGAACCTTGGGCAAAGCCTTTGGCGGCGCTTTGGGAGGATTCACTACCGGACGCAAGGAAATCATCGACCTGCTGCGCCAACGCAGCCGTCCGTACCTCTTCTCCAACTCATTGGCTCCGGGCATCATCGGCGCCAGCCTCGAGGTATTCAAGATGCTCAAAGAGAGCAATGCCCTGCATGACAAACTGCTGGAAAACGTGAACTACTTCCGCGACAAGATGACCGCCGCCGGTTTCGACATCAAGCCGACACAAAGCGCCATCTGCGCCGTCATGCTGTATGATGCCAAACTCTCCCAGATTTATGCCACCCGCATGCAGGAAGAAGGCATCTACGTCACCGGCTTCTACTACCCCGTAGTGCCCAAAGACCAGGCACGCATCCGCGTACAAATCTCTGCCGGACACGAAAAGGAGCATCTGGACAAATGTATCGCTGCATTTATTAAGGTGGGGAAAGAGCTGGGAGTGCTGAAATGAGTGATGAGTTATAAGTTATTTGCTTGTGCTTTCCCTTGCGGATATAAGCCCTTCATCAACAAATAACTCACAACTTATAACTCATAACTTATAACTCATAACTTATAACTCATAACTTATAACTCATAACTTATAACTCATAACTAAAAAAAATCCCGCGACTAAAATTAGCCGCGGGATTTTTTTTAGTTTCTCTCTTATCTACGTTCTCCCAGTTTTGAGTCAACGAAGAAGATTCCGGCATCACCGGCTTTCTTTATCATATCTACAATGCCGTCGGCAGTAGCTTCTTCTTCTACCTGCTCGCGCACGAATCCCCAAAGGAAGTCTTGTGTAGCCTTATCTTTTTCGGCAGAGGCAACATCTACCAATTCATCAATCATTTTGGAAACACGGCGTTCGTGCTGGGCTACCTGCTCGAACACTTCCAGTGGAGTACCGAAGTCATTGGGAACAACATCAATCTTGTCCAGTTTGGCCTTACCGCCACGCTTGATGATATAAGAAGCCATTTCACAAGCATGAGCTTTTTCTTCAGAAGCCTGCTTCTTCAACCAGGAAGCCATGCCGTTATAACCTTCTTTCTCCATATAGAAAGACATTGCCAGATAAAGGTTGGAAGACCACATCTCAGCCGTAATCTGCTCATTAATTGCATTCTGTAATTTTTCTGTAATCATAATCGTATTTATTTAAATTGAAATCATTACAAAAGTAACAAGAAACCTTAAAAGTTGTTCACGCAATAACATTTTTTATATAAAAACAGAAGCCTTGGTATAATAAATGCTTCGCCATTCATGCAACGCATCTCCAGCCTCTCTATACCAGCTCGTCCGACGTATATCCTTGAGGCAGCTCACGGCAGTTATAGCCCGAAGCCATAATTTCGCCATAAGCCCCTGCCGAACGGAGGGCGATAAGGTCGCCACGCTTCACCCCATTCAAATCAATAGCCTTACCGAATACATCAGAAGACTCGCAGATGGGCCCTACGACATCATAAGCCTGAACCGGCGCATCCGAAGTGATATTCTCTATCTTATGGAACGCTTGGTAGAGTGCCGGACGAATCAAATCCGTCATGCCGGCATCCAGAATGGCAAACTGCTTGTTGGTGCCCTGCTTCACATAAAGCACCTGCGAAATCAATGAACCGCATTGTCCCACTACCGCACGTCCCAGCTCGAAGTGGAGCGTCTGGTGGGGACGGAGTTTCAGATGGCTGTTGTAAGTCTCGAAGTAGCTTTTGAAGTCGGGTATCGGCTGACGGTTGGGGTGACCGTAGTCAATGCCGAGTCCGCCCCCCACATTGACGTGCTCGATGCGGATATGGCGAGCTTCCAGCTTATCCTGCAATTCGTTGACGCGGTTACACAAAGCCACGAAATCGCCCATATCCAATATTTGGGAACCGATGTGGAAATGCAGTCCGATGAATCTCAGGTTCTTCATATTCTGCGCAATGTCTATCACATGGTCCATATCCTGCATGCTGATACCAAACTTGTTTTCGGCCAGCCCAGTGGTAATATTGGCATGGGTATGGGCACCTACATTGGGATTGATACGGAAAGCCACATTGGCCACCTTACCTTTAGCGGCAGCCAGCTCGTTGATAATCTCCAGCTCGGGGACAGACTCCACATTAAAGCAGAAAATGTCATAATCCAGCCCCAGATTGATTTCCCAATCAGCCTTGCCCACCCCTGCAAAAACAATCTTGCCAGTGGGAAAACCTGCCTTGATGGCTGCACGGATTTCACCGCCACTTACACAGTCGGCACCCAAGCCGTTCTCGCGGATAATGGCAAGCACCTTGGGATTGGCATTGGCCTTCACAGCATAATGCACCGAATAGTTGCCATATCGGGCAGCTTCCGTACGGATGCACGAAAGTGTGTCGCGCAAGACCTTTGTGTCGTAGTAATAGAAGGGAGTACGCAATTCGCGGAATTTATGGATAGGGAATGTTCCTTTCATATAATAATCGTAATCTTTGTTTAGTTTAAAAAAAGGAAGATGAAAGAGGTGTCTACAAATAATTTTTCAGACGCAGATGACGCAGATTACACAAATAGGAAGCAAAAAGAATCTGCGTCATCTGTGTAATCTGCGTCTGAAAAATATCAAGAGTTATTCCTCATTGAACAGCGCATCACTGAGTGACTGCAACGCTGCCTTCTTGTCGCACTCGCGGATGAGGAAAGAAATATTATAGTTGCTACCACCGAAAGAAATCATACGTACCGGTATGTCGCGCATGGCATCCAATGCCTTGGCTTCGAAACCGACGTTTTCCCATTCGAGGTCGCCCACCACGCAGATGATGCACATGTCCTTGTCCACCGTCACTGTGCCATACTTCTTCAAGTCATCCAGAATTTCATTGAGATGCTTCACATTATCGATAGATACGGACACACCCACTTCTGAAGTACAAATCATATCGATGGAAGTCTGGTAGCTCTCGAATATCTCGAAAACCTTACGCAAGAATCCGTGAGCAAGCAACATGCGGCTGGATTTTATCTTGATGGCCGTAATGTTGTCCTTGGCAGCCACCGCCTTAATCTTACCCTTCTCCGTATCATTGGAAATCAGCGTACCCGGAGCAGTGGGGTCCATCGTATTGAGCAGACGGACGGGGATATTGGCATACTTGGCAGGCTGGATGCAGGTAGGGTGCAGAATCTTGGCACCGAAGTATGCCAGCTCGGCGGCCTCTTCGAAATGCAGATGACGCACCGGCGCAGTCTTGTCCACAATACGGGGGTCGTTGTTGTGCATGCCGTCGATATCCGTCCAAATCTGGATTTCGGAAGCGTTGATGGCAGCACCAATCAGCGAAGCCGTATAGTCGCTTCCGCCACGCTGCAGATTGTCTATCTCGCCGTAGGCGTTGCGGCAGATGTACCCCTGAGTGATATAAATCTCAGCATCCGGATGCAGTTCCAGCTGAACCTGGAGCTTGTCCTTGATATAGACCGGATCGGGCTCGGCATTCTTGTCCGTACGCATGTATTCTAAAGCCGGAAGCAACACAGACTTCACGCCGCATTCCTGCAGATAGTAGTTCATCATGGCGGTGGAAATCAACTCGCCCTGAGCCAACACCACTTTCTCCTCAAACAGAGTGAAGAGGTCTTTGGTATAAGAACGGATATAGTCAAAATGTGATTTGATGAGTTCCAGGCCTTTCTGTTTATACTCCGGAGTAGCAAAGAGTTCATCAATGTGCTGGCGATATTTACTTTCCAGCTTGTTGATAATCTCGTTGGCACCTTCCGGATTCTTCTTGTACAGATAGTCCGAAATCTCAACCAATGTGTTTGTGGTACCCGACATGGCAGAGAGAACCACAATCTTACGTTCACCATCGGTAATCAATTTGGCCACTTCCTTCATTCGCTGAGCCGAACCTACTGAAGTACCTCCAAACTTTAAAACTTTCATTTTCGTTCCTGTATTAATTAGTTTATAGTTACAAGCTACGAGCTACAAGTAGGCAGCTGCGGAGCTTTATCGTTAATTTCTGTTCTTTATAAGAATCAGTAGTTAGAGATAACTACTTAACTACTAATCATTGGTTATTGCAGGGGCGTATTCTGCTGTAACATCAGTCATCAGATGGTCTGCGCACCGGTACACCTTGCCGGGAAACTCTCGCAGCAGCTGCAGGTTGTGCGTGGTCATCACCACCAGTGCGCCGGCTTCACTGATGCCGTGCAGAAGTTCTGCAATGGCATGTCCGGTTTCCGAATCCAGGTTTCCGGTAGGCTCATCCGCAAGGATTATCTCCGGAGAGTTGAGCACTGCACGCGCAATCACAATGCGCTGTTGCTCACCACCCGACAGTTCATTAGGCAGCTTATATCCTTTGTTGCTCATCCCCACCAGGTTCAACACCTCTTCTATTTTGTCCTTAATCTCCCCTTTGCTCTTCCAACCGGTAGCACGGAGAACAAATTCAAGGTTATCGTACACCGTACGGTCTGTCAGCAACTGGAAGTCCTGGAATACGATTCCCAGCTTACGGCGCAACTGCGGGATGTGCTTACGCTTAATATGGAGCATGTCATACCCCAATACTTCAGCCTCGCCCGATGCAATATCCAGTTCGCCATAGAAAGTCTTGAGCAGGCTCGTCTTGCCGGAGCCCACTTTACCTACCAGGTACACGAACTCCCCTTTGTGAAGTTCCAAATTCACATCGTTCAGTACGCACAACTCCTGCTGGTGTATCTCTACGTCCGTATATCTTATCAGCGCCTCGCCCACCCCCATTTTAATTATTAATTTTTAATTACTTAATGTTTCTTCCACGTCGCACTGTGACGTTCCTCCAATTCACGCGCAAGGTCTTCAATGCGGTATCCTTTGGATGTGAGCAGCACGATGAGGTGATACAACAAATCAGCTCCTTCATAAATCAGGCGTTCGTCCGTACCGTTGCAAGCCTCAATGACGGTTTCCACAGCCTCTTCGCCTACCTTCTGTGCCATTTTGTTGATACCGGACTGGAAAAGACTGGTCGTATAGGAACCTTCGGGCATTTCATCATAACGCTTACAGATGAAATCCTGAAGAAGCTTTAGAAACATAACCGGCTGTTCGTTCTTCTCACCCCAGCAAGTATCTGTACCGGTATGGCAAACCGGGCCTACGGGATGTACCTGCACCAGTAACGTATCCCGGTCACAGTCTTCCTTTATGGAAACCACATTCAGGAAGTTGCCACTCTCCTCGCCTTTCGTCCAAAGACGGTTCTTGGTACGGCTGAAGAAAGTCACCTTTCCAGTTTCCACCGTCTTGTCATAAGCCTCCTTGTTCATGAAGCCAAGCATCAGCACCTTAGCGGTATCTGCATCTTGTATAATCGCCGGAACGAGTCCGTTCATCTTGTCAAAATCCATTCTATTTACGATTTAGCTATTTACTATTTACGATTGATATTACTTTAAGTGACTGGAGACTTATGATTTGCTTGAGTAATCCCAATCGTAAATCGTAAATCGTCCAATCGTAAACTCACCTTCATCTTCTCATCGCAATTCCTTGGGCACAAAGATACGATTTTAATTCGGGAATTTTGATTTCTCCGAAATGAAAAACACTGGCTGCCAGGGCAGCATCTGCTTTTCCCTGCAAAAAGACGTCACGAAAATGTTCTTTGGCACCTGCCCCTCCCGATGCAATGATGGGGATGGACAATCCGTCGGCAAGGCTGGAAAGCGCTTCATTGGCATAACCGGTCTTGACACCGTCGTGATTCATGCTGGTGAACAATATCTCGCCCGCACCACGTTCCTGGGCTTCTTTTGTCCACGCAAACAGTTCCTTATCCGTTTCCACACGACCACCGTTCAAGTAGCATCGCCATCCCTTCTCTGTCTGTTTGGCATCAACTGCCAGTACACAAACCTGAGAACCGAAGTTCTTCGCAATCTCGTCTATCAATCCGGGACGGCGGATAGCTGAGGAATTGATGGAGATTTTATCGGCACCTGCATTCAGTAGCCTATCCACGTCACCCAGTTCATGAATGCCTCCACCTACAGTAAAAGGAATGCTGATATTCGCAGCTATGCGTTTCACCAATTCAGTGAAAGTCTTACGGCCTTCAAAACTGGCTGTGATGTCGAGAAAAACCAGTTCGTCGGCACCCTGCTCACTATAAGCACGCGCCAGTTCTACCGGGTCGCCGGCCTGGCGGAGGTTCACGAAATTGGTACCTTTCACTGTCTGCCCATCTTTAATGTCGAGGCAAGAAATGATTCTTTTTGCTAACACGGCGGTTTGAGTTATAAGTTATGAGTTATAAGTGATTAATTTTCACCTTTCAACTAACAAAATTTTCCAGTTCTTTGAAGGTGATGCGGCCTTCGTACAGAGCCTTACCGAAAATAACGGCAGGTATGCCGACAACTTCCAAATGGCGTATATCATCGGCACAGCTTACGCCTCCACTTGCTATCAGATAGAGTTCAGGATGGTGCTCCAGTATCTCCTTATACAACGCTATCGATGGTCCTTGCAGCATTCCGTCACAACTGATATCAGTACAGATAACCTTACGGACCCCCTTCTCTACATAGTCTTTCAAGAACGGAAACAGTTCGCAGCCACTCTCATCCTTCCAACCATTGACGGCTATTTTATGCTCTTTCACATCAGCGCCAAGAATAATTTTCTCGGAACCATACATTTGAAGCCATTTGCAGAACAATTCGGGATTCTTCACAGCAATGCTGCCACCGGTCACCATCTGCGCACCGTTCTCAAAAGCTATCACCAAATCTTCATCACTCTTCACCCCACCTCCAAAATCAATAATAAGAGACGTACGCACAGCTATCTGTTCCAACGTACGGTAGTTTACCACATGATGGGAAGCCGCACCGTCCAAATCGACCACATGAAGTCTGCGGATACCATGAGCCTCCAGCTCCAGGGCCACTTCCACGGGATTTTCGTTGTACACCTTCTTGCTGTCATAATCGCCTTGGGAAAGGCGTACACATTTTCCGTCAATAATGTCAATAGCGGGAATCAGTTCTATCATTTTATTTACGATTTGACGATTTACAGTTCCAGGAAATTCCGCAAAATACGCTCTCCCACACTTCCACTCTTTTCCGGATGGAACTGTGTGGCGTAGTAATTGCCTTTATGCAAAGCGGCACTGAACGGATGAATGTAATCCGTCACGGCTGCCGTACAATCATTGACTGGCACATAGAAACTATGTACGAAATAAACAAACTCTTCTTTAGTAAAGCCTTTAAAAAGTCCGCTATTCGTCCGGGCAATGGTATTCCATCCCATATGAGGTACTTTATCCTCGTGCCTCTGCGAAATGAAACGTTTCACATCAGTATCAAAAATACCCAGGCAATCCACATCCCCCTCTTCAGAGTGGCGGCACATCAACTGCATGCCCAGGCAAATGCCCAATACCGGCTGGCGTAACTCCTTTATCAGCCTATCCATACCACCGGCACGCAAAAAGTCCATAGTGGTTTCCGCCTCTCCCACACCGGGAAAGATAACCTTATCGGCAGCACGTAGCACAGCCTCATCCGCCGTAATCACTGCCTCTACTCCCAGACGCTTCAAAGCATAATCCACCGAACGGATATTGCCTGCATTATATTTGACAACTGCAACTTTCATTTTTTTAATTGAGAATTGACCATTGAAAGGTAATAATTGAAAGGTAATGACAAGTTCCCCACCATCAACTATCAATTATCAACTATCAACTAATTAAATATTACCGTTTTGTTCTTATATGCCAACACCTTGCGTTCAATATGCTTCTGAACAGCACGAGAAAGCACAATCTTTTCCAAGTCCTTACCCTTGTTCACCAAATCCTGCACAGTGTCCTTGTGTGTAATACGCACCACATCCTGCTCTATGATGGGACCGGCATCCAATTCTGTGGTAACATAGTGGCTGGTAGCTCCAATAATCTTCACTCCACGTTCAAACGCAGCATGATAGGGCTTCGCTCCCACAAATGCCGGAAGGAAAGAGTGATGGATATTGATTATCCTATTGGGATAAGCGTTTATCATTTGCTCGGAAATGACCTGCATGTAGCGCGCCAGCACTATGAAAGTTATCTTATGCTTTGCCAGTAACTCCATTTCCTTCTTCTCTTGTTCCTCCTTTGTCTCTTTGGTAATGGGGAAAAGATGGAAAGGAATACCGAAACGCTCGGCCACGTGCTGCAAATCGGGATGATTGCTTATAATAAGAGGTATCTCCACATTCCACTCACCAGCGGTGTAACGCGCCAACAAGTCGAACAAGCAATGGGACATCTTTGAAACAAAGATAGCCATACGCGGTTTTGTATCGGAGAAATAGAGACGGAAATTCATCTCATATTTCTGTGCATACAAAGTGGCAAAATAATCCTCAATCTTTTCCTGAGGCACCAGAAAATCTTTCAATTCCCATTCAATACGCATAAAAAAGATATTCTCTACATGGTCTACATACTGATCCAGATAGATAATATTACCTTTATTCACCGTTATAAAGTCTGTTACTTCTGCCAATATGCCTGGTTTGTCAGGGCAGTGCAGCAACAGTTTGGCTGTTTTCATCATCCTAAAATGTTTTTTATCATTTTTCAAATTACAACATTCTCGTTTTGAGTCCGCAAAAATAACGATTTATTGCAAAACAACGAACTTTTCGAGCAAGAAGTTTAAAACAAGCTCCGAAATGTTTCGTTTTCTCCAGGAAAGGTTTTCATATCAAGAATAAAACAGTGCATAAACGTATTTCTAAACAGTTGTTAAATTTACTTTTCTCTTATTTTTCCAATCTTCTCAATATGAGGATATAAAGCAAATACAGC
Source organism: Bacteroides uniformis (assembly GCF_025147485.1). Lineage (NCBI taxonomy): Bacteria > Pseudomonadati > Bacteroidota > Bacteroidia > Bacteroidales > Bacteroidaceae > Bacteroides > Bacteroides uniformis. The sequence continues at coordinate 4,101,642 of NZ_CP102263.1, forward strand.
ACAAAACGCTTGGAAAAAAGTTCGCCATAGCTATTGCAGATATCAAAGAAATGCCTACCTTTGCAACCGCAATCAAGAGAGATAGCAACGAAAGAATGAAATAATGGTGCGTTAGTTCAGTTGGTTAGAATACATGCCTGTCACGCATGGGGTCACGGGTTCGAGTCCCGTACGCACCGCGAAAGCAAATAGCGAATTAAAGCAAAGCTCTGAAATTCAAGGATTTCAGAGCTTTTTCTTTTTCTCTACTTCGGCAAAAAATAGCAGTTTCAGGCAGTTCTCACGTGGCTTATTCGTGGGATGGAAAATCCAGTGTAAGCTGCCCCCTAAAACCAAGCGATTCTGCCCCCTTAAAACATTCAACAATGCCCCCTTAAAAAGTCTTGACCGATGGGGTTATTATTATTTTAGTTTATTTCCCTCTGTATGCAGCCATTTTACGGACACTTTCTCCTGTCAGCTCAATCCGGTGCGCCGTATGTATAATACGATCCATAATGGCATCTGCTACTGTAGGGTCTCCGATTGCATCATACCAATTGTCCGTTGGCAGTTGCGAGGTGATGATGATGGACTTGCGCCCATGTCGGTCCTCTATTATATCGAGCAGGATGGGTCGTTCCTTGGCATCAAGGTTCACAAGGAAGAGGTCATCCAATATGAGCAGCGTGCTCCGTTCGATTCTCTTGAGTTCCGATTCCAGTGTGCCTTTTACTTTTGCCACCTTAAGCGTACCCATAAGTTTCGGAGCATTCGCATAATATGTCCGTATGCCCTTCTTGCAGGCTTCATACCCCATTGCTGTGGCAAGGAAGCTCTTCCCGGTACCGGATGACCCTGTGATGAAGAGGTTCTGTCCCTTGCGGATGAACTCCAGCGATGCAAGCCGCTCCATCTGATTGCGGTCAAGGCCACGCGGGATTGCATAGTCTATCTGCTCGAGGCAGGCCTTGTAGCGGAACGCCGCCCCGCGTATAAGGCGTTGGATGGCTGCATTGGCACGGTAGTCCCATTCCCTGGCAAGTAACATGTGCAGGAAAGAGTCGATTGTCATTGTTTCTGCCATAGTGGAGGTTAGGCTTTCAGTGAAGGCGGCGGCCATGCCGTGCAGCTTCATACGGTTCATCAGTTCGATTGTCAACGTGTTGCGGTCTTTTTCGACAGCTATCGGTGCGGTAAGATTATTTGTTTCCATTGTTGTCTCTATTTAAATGTTTTAATTGTGCGAAGTAGGCTGCTCCGCGGATGTTTTTGTGGATAGATGTTACGGGGACCTCATCGTCAATGTCGTCTTTTGACAGGAAGTCTGCATCATCCCCGCGTTCAAGGATCCGCCTTATCTCCTGATATCCGTATAGGCGCAGTTGCGTGGCGCATGCGCTTGCCGCCACCAACCGTTCCAGCCCGAAGGTCTTCTCCAACGCCATGATGCCTCTGCATGAACGGAACGCCGCGGGAGGATACTTCTTGAGTTCCGCCACCTTGCGCAGATACAGCAGCAGGACGTTATCTGTCTGGCCGGCCCGTTCGTAAATCTGTTCCAGATCCTTTTCATAACTTCCATGACGTCCGGGCAGTCCGTGGGCATCCTTGGTCGTATAGGAGTATGGCGTGTCATCGCGCTGGTGTGTGGTCACCAGACGCAGGCCATGATATATTTCCAGCGTGTCCGCATCATAGACAATCTCGACACGTTTGCCTATATACTCTTTCGGTACGCTGTAATGGTGAAGCCTGAAGGTGACATAGCCGTTACGCATTACTGTTGCGGAGCGTCGCTCTTTCATCTGATGGCGTATGGCGGGAAGCGGGCGGAGGCAGTCGGACTCAATCTGCTCGAACTGTTCCCGTCTGGACTGGGGACGCCCGCTCATCCTGCGTCCGTTGAAGGCCGAGAGCGATTCGGATATGGCCGCATTCAGAGACTCCAGCGAGTGGAATACAAGACCCTCGATGTCAGCGTAGACGGATCGGTAAAGTAGCTTCACGGCATTCTCCACCAAGGCCTTGTCCTTTGGATGACGTACCCGTGTGGGGTATACGGTACATCCGTAGTGTTCGGCAAATGCCGCAAACTCCTCGTTGATTACCGGCTCGTTACGGTCGCTGCGGGTTACCGCCGATTTGAGGTTGTCTGGTACGATCGCCATCGGAACCCCGCCGTAAAAATGAAGCGCGTTCTCACACGCCTTAATCAAGTCCTGTCTTGACTGGGACCAGACCGCCTCACAATAGGTATAGTGGCTGCACGGAAGTATGGGCCACGAACACTTCAACGCTGCGACATTCACCGCTTTCACTGTCAACGACTTCCAGTTTGTCACCGGCGAAGTCGATATACATCTGGTCTCCGGCATAATGCTCGACATGGCCTACGACATGTGTCACCATACGGTAACGCATGAGATAGTTGCCGAAACTGGCATGTCTGTATCCGTCAGGATGGGTCTCGCGGTACTCTTCGTACAGGGTTTTCACTGTTACGCCTCGGCGGCTAAGCCGGGCAGCATACTCAGGAAGGAGTGCCTCAAGCTCAAGCTGGCGTTGTGACGGTTCCCTGTTACGGCCAACACCTTCAGAGAACATTTCCTGGATGCGAGCGGAAGGCATGGCGGCCAACTCCTTTATCGGTATACCACACTCTTGAAACAGGCGCACATATCTGCGCACCGTGTTGCGGGAAAGCTCAAAGCTCCTGCTTATCTGCTTTATCCCCATCCCCAATGCGTAACATTGGAGGATGTTTGCTATCTTTGTTGTCATAGTAGAAATGATTTTATCCCACCGGTCAAGACGGGAATCAAATCTACGAAAAATCCCCTGCCGGGCATTGCCAAGCAGGGGTATTTTTATATTGGAATCAAGGGGGTAGGATTATTTTAGCACAAGGGGGCAGAATCGCTTGGTTTTAGGGGGCAGCTTACACTGGATTTTCCAACAGGCTTTAAGTTTGCTTTATCCAGTATTATGGAAAGTTTTTCTACTCGTGGAGTTGTCCGCCCGTCTTTTTCACCTAACGGAGTATTGGAATATTTTAGACCTGAAATGGCACAATGTATGCTTTTATCTTCTTTTCCGCCCCCGACCATAAAGGGAAAGGCAAAAAAGTATTGTTCAGGTTTTAGATATTTATCTATTTCAGTAAAAACATCCCAGTTATTTTGGAAAAATACAACATTTGCTTTTCCTGCTGACTTTGAAAGACTTGGCAATATAGTTGATAATTGCAATTTATTGGTGGAGACAATAATGTATTCAAAATCATTGTTTGACGAAAGTTCGTCTATTACTGTAGGCTTAAAGATTATATCTGTATCTTTTCTTGCTTTCTCTCTAAAGTCAGAACAGATAATGCGAATACCATCTTTTTGTACAAGTTCTTTTTGCTCCTTACGCACCAATACAGCAACGTCACATCCTGCTTTGGATAATTGCCAGCCATAAGAACAACCCACTACGCCAGCACCGTATATCAATATTTTCATAAAGCGATGTTATTAAGTTTTTTATTGTCGTTGATAAATACAGAGTTGAATACCGATAGATTTTCGGTATAAGTATCACAAATATCAAGTAGTTGTGTAGGGGTATAACCCGTGAACATTTTAAACTCTTTTATTAAATGTGATTTATCATAATATCCACAATCATAGGCAACTTTACTTATACTGATTTGTGGAGTTGATTGCAAAATATGGAATGTCTTTCTAAATCGTGTGATTTGGATAAAATCTTTTGGATTTAGTCCTACATATTCAGCGAATATCCGTTTGAATTGCTTATATCCTAAACAAGCCGTTTGAGATAAAACGGATATATTTCCTTCACCTTCATTGATATTGTGTATAGTAGCCATCATCCTATTAGCGTTGCATGATATATTTTCGCATAGTCTATTTAATAAATATTCTTCTATCAATCTGACTATTTGATAATTATCTGATGCTTCATTTATTTTCTCTTCCAATTCTACTAAACAGGTGTTATCTAACAAATCAATACCTATATTCTGATTAGTAAACTCTTCCATAGGATATGGAAAAAACATCCTGCATCCGATAGGCTGGAATAAAATAATGACCATATCCAAGAAAGAAAATTCTATGTCTGAATAAGTACTGATTTGCCCGCTTATATAGGATTGTGGTTGCGTTCCCTTATGAAAAGAAGAAATAATTTTATTTCCTTTATGAAAAACAAGTGCTACACAACCCGCCGGGATAGAACGCTGAAAGCCTTGCTTTACATCATCTATCCTTAAAAACCAATATTGCTTTATATAAGGAGCGAGCAATTTGGTAGGTTGTATTACTTGAATTTTCTCCATTTTGCCTTAACTATCAGGCAAAAGTAAGATTTCTTAGATTGATAATAGGTGTAAAAAAGGGACATTCTAACAAAAATGCAAAAAAACACAGTAGAGAAGTTAGAAGCATGATACTCTGTTAATAAATCTTTAGATAATGTTCCAAATGAACTATTTTACTATTTTTGCACCAACTCAAACAACCACCGCAACACCAAGCAATCTAAAGAATTGCACACGTGGGGTTATTAGTGGGAGAAAGAATTAAGAGCTTGCTAAGAGATTGAGTACGTGAGGAATAGAAATAAGGTTCATCTTCCGTACGCACCGCGAAAGCAAATAGCAAATTAAAGCAAAGCTCTGAAATTCAAGTATTTCAGAGCTTTTTCTTTTTCTCGCTCCGGCAAAAATGGGGACCCGAAATATCCGGTGCATAAGCAATTTTCGAGTTTCAGCTTTCTCAGACTTACATCACAAGAATAAGAAACTGAGCAGCAATGAATGGGCAGACCGTCCTCCGGATAGGGACAAAACTGGAAGAAGGTATAGGCAGAATCCACGTATGTCCCATGCTTTTTATTATGAAGGTTCATGTAAACCCTCGTCCCACGCACGTGGGCTCGACGGTTCACGCAGGCAAACCGGCGAACACACATGCGTGGGACGAAGTTTTGTAATAAGGTTTCGGGAATTATGCGCCAAGCTTCTCTGCATTACACACAGGACATGAAGGGAAAAAGTGCCCATATACGGGGAGCAAAAGCCATACTTCCGGCACTATAGACAACGGAGTTCGCCCCTTAATCACCATATTTGCACGAAGAAAACGGAAAATAAGCCCGAAATAGACATTAACAAATGTTATTTATTATAAACGAGAAACAAAAAAAAACACGTGGTTAAATTCTTGCTGTCAGATAGTTAAAGCCGAATATGAGAAGAAAAAGTAGTGCTGGCAAAAATGATGATTTTTAAAATCGGGGTCTGACTTACGAACTACAACTGCATGTGTAAAATAGGATATTCTTTACCTTCTCCGTCCAAATCGGACCTTTTGTATACGCTAAAGCCTATATATTTATAAAAACCGACAGCTTGAATATTCTGCTCGTTCACATCGACTTTCGTTACCTGCAAATGATTTATGGCATAAGTAACCAGTTTTTTACCAATTCCTGTGCCTCAATAATTATTGGTAATAAACAACATTTCAAGATTTCCTTCTGCAATTCTCATAAATCCGATTAAGATTCCCTCCTGTTCAAACCCGAATAGAGCGACATACTGAAAATATACCGAAAGCTGTTCCTTATAGTAATAGAAAATCTTCCTCTGTAAGAAAATCATGTGTACTCAATACTGCACTTTCCCAAATTTCTATCAAACGTGGATAATCCGTAACTTTAATTTTTCTAATCATAATTGTAATTGCTATTTAAAACCGCAAAGTTCGGAACTTATACATTCAATACACTGAACCCAAGTTAAAAAATACGTTTACGGATTTTGCTTAGTACTTGTGGCATGATACCCAAATAAGAAGCTATATCTTTGAGTGGTATATAGTTTAATGTAATACCATATTCTTCAATCATCTGTAGATAATACTATTCAGGAGAATATTTAATCAAGTCGATATTTCTTTTCAAGAGTTTATTCAGTAGTATATCAAATCTTCAAATACAGTTTTCACCTTAGGAATAGCTGTATACAGTTCATCTACTCGCCTCTTGTCTATTCGGTAAATAACGCTATCTATAATTGTCTACACATTAAATGTAAATCTTGTTTGTAAGGTAAAAGATATGTTCGACATTGAAAACGTACCTTCTTTACAAAACCAAAAAATTTGCTTTTCCCCTTTATGATTCAAAAGCCAAAAACGCAACATCCCATCAAAAACGAAATAACTATATCTTTCTATTTCTCCTTCCTTAATCAATAATGTATCTTTACTAATCAATATCCGCTCAAAATATTGGTCAAACAACTTAGATTCCTCCAAATTAAAAATATTGATGCTAAAATTAGCTCCTTTAAGTAATTTTTCTAAAAGCATAATATTTACAGACTATAGTTTTCATCAGTTTTGATAGCCGATTTTTATTCCAGAATACCGAAACGAACCAGAGCGTTCCGGATACCATGCTCATCCACTGTCTCCGTTATATAATCGGCAACGCTTTTCACAGCCTCGGAAGCTCCTCCCATAGCTATTCCCATCCCGGCTGCACGAATCATGGAAATATCATTCCCACCATCACCAAAAGCGATGGTTCCTGAAACATCAAATCCATAATAGGAAGCAAATTCATTGATACCCATAGCCTTGTTTACTCCCGCCACATTGACATCCGCAAAGAAAGGGTTCCATCTGGAAACAGAAAGTCCGGAAAGTTGTGCCATAACTTCTTTTTCCATTTCTTCATCACAATATATACATAACTGACAACATTCGCCTCCCATAAACTCCTTTTCAATGTCTGCCACTGGCGGTGTAGGGTGATTGACCAACCTGGCCAATTCGATGACGGTCGGATTGAGTTCGTTGACAAAAATACCTTTATTTGTTTCGATAGCCAGAGCAAACCCATAATGTTGAGCCAATACCAGTACCATCTGAAAATCCTTTTCGGGAATCTGTTTACGAGATATAGGAGTGCCATCTCTCAGTACACAATCGGACCCATTCAAAGCTATCACTGCATCGTATGGAATCTCTTCAAGCTCGTGAAGATCGGTAAACGCCCTCCCAGTTGCTATTATGATTTTTATACCGGATTCATGAACTTGCTGCAACGCTTCGATAGCCGACTGCGGAACGCGGTGAGTGTCGAAACTCACCAATGTTCCGTCTACATCTAAAAATATAGCTTTGGTCTCCATTATAAAATATTTTGGTCTAATAAATTCATTCTATCTGCATCATCTCAATTTTGTGAATATCTATATTCATTCGGTGCAACTCCCGTTGCTTTCTTAAACACCAGACTGAAATATTGCACACTCGGATAGCCCAGCCGACGCGCTACGGCAGCAGGTGTATTACCGCCTTCCGATAACATTTTCTTGGCCGTGTACAAGCATTTGAACTGGAAGTATTCAGCCAATGTCTTACCCGTCTCAAACCTCAGCAAATCATCAAAGTAAGCCGTCGAAAGATTCAGTTTTTCGGCACAGCATCCGGAAGTGGGCAGCTTCCCCTCCTGCAACTTTCCGGAAGTGATATACTCGTCCAATATCCCTTCCATTTTCCCCAGAATCATCTTGTTCTTATTCTCACGGGTGATGAATTGCCGCTCATAGTAACGTGAGCAATAATCCAGCAGCAATTCGATGTGACGGGACAGGATGGTATTGCTATGCGTATCAATGGAATGATGAAGTTCATCATCAATATTCTCAAGGCAACACGTCACTTTGGCCGTTTCGCGCTGTGACAGATGCAACGCCTCCTCCTTGCGGTAGAAAAAGAAAGTATAGTTGTCGATATGATTCTTTAACGTAGTACAAAGCAATAAATCGGGATGAAATGCCAGCAGCCAACCTTTGTCCGGAAGCGTATTGTTCTTGTTCATCCGGAATATCTCGCCGGGAGTAAGAAATACCATCGTAGCATTGGAATAATCATAATATTTCCGTCCGCAGCAGTCACAATCCCCTTCACAGTCCTCAATCAGTAGGATGGCATAGAATTCAAACTTCACAGCATCCTGATACACACTAGGATTTTCCAGATTAATAATGCTTACCTGAGGATGCAACGTTTTACATCCCAGGCACCGGTTACATTCACATACGGTCTTTATGTCCAATGTATTGTCTTTCATCACCTATAAAGTCATTCTCATTATTGTAACTTCAGATATATAAAATCTTAAGGATATGTTTTCCACACCTTCACAATATACCAATTACAAAATTAGAGGAAAATCCAGACATCTTCACTACCCTTATTACGGATTATATAACCTTAGTTACTGTTTTTATATCTGGCTACGTGACTTCATCTCCAGATACTTGTTTATCACGTCCACAGAAAGATTTTCCGGTGTAGTCAGCACAGAACTGATGCCGTGCTGCTTCAAGGTGGAGACTATCAGCCGTTTCTCGAATACAAATTTCTCGGCAATGACATGGCGGTAATACCCTTCCGTATCCCTCGCAGGAGTGGCGACGTACTCTTTCAGAGCGGCATCTTCGAAGAAGATGACCAGCAACCGGTGCTGGCGGTTCAACTGCTGCAAATAAGCCAACTGGCGATTCAAGCTGCCGATGCCGGAAAAATTGGTATACAGCACCAAAAGACTGCGTTTGTTGACGCGCTTGTTCAAATGTACGCACAATGAGGAAAAGTCGGTCTCCCCAAAAGTAGTCTGCTGGCTGTAAAGGTTCTCCAATAACGCCTGCATTTGTCCGGGCTGTCGGGAGGCGGGGATAAATGTATCAAAGTGCTCATTAAACGTTACCAGTCCGGCTTTATCCTCCTTCCGCATGACAACGTACGAAAGAACCAGGGAGGCATTAATAGCATAGTCCAGCAAGGTCATCCCGCGAAATGCCTGCTGCATAATCCGCCCCTTGTCTATCACGTTATAGATTTGCTGGGAACGCTCGTCTTGATAGACATTTACCATAAGTTCGTGCCTCCGGGCGCTTGCTTTCCAGTTTATCGTGCGGTAATCGTCGCCTTTCACATACTCCTTTATCTGTTCGAACTCCGTATGATGCCCCACCCTGCGGATACGTTTGATGCCCAATTCCGTCAAGTTGTCGCTGATAGCAAGCAACTCATACCGATGGAGCATCAGATAGGACGGATATACCTTGACATCCAGCGGAGCATCGCAAGTATATCTGCGGGAAAGCAATCCCATTCTGCCTGCCACAAACACCCGAATCCGTCCGAAAGAGTAAATCCCCCGCCGCGTGGGACGCAGATGATACGTAATCGTCCTGCCCTCATTCGCCTGGAGCCTCATCCGGAAATCAATATTCCGCAACTGGAATGCAAAAGGAATCTCATCCACCACTTCCACAGCCACCGGATGCGGATAACTGCTCTCCACACGTATGTTCACGGTGTTCTCATCTCCGTTGGAGAAGCGGGTAGCACACTGGCGGAATGCCCGGATGCCGCGAATGCGATAGAGCATCACCCCATCCACCAGCGCCGACACCGCCAAAACAAAAAGCGCCCACTGCCCGATTGCAAAGAATGGAGCAAAGACGTACCCGATACCCATCAGCAGGACTATCAGAACAAGAGCAATATAGAATCGGCGGCCTAATCTCATTTCGGCACTTCCACCTTATCAATCAGACGTTGCGTCACCTTTACCGGCGAATAGCCTTCCATCTCGGCTTCCGCTGTCAATATCAAGCGATGCTGAAGCACATACGGAGCAACGAACTTAATATCCTCCGGTGTCACAAAGTCACGTCCCTGCAACAGTGCATATGCCTTGGAGGCCTGCATCATTGCCACGGACGCACGCGGAGAAGCTCCTAAATATACAGCCTTGCTGGTACGCGTCTGCTGTACAATCAACGCGATGTACTGAAGCAGCGTGCGGTCTACAAACACGTGTTCCATCAGCCTGCGCAACGAAAGCAGTTCTTCTTTTGTGAGCACGGGCGCCAGGCTCTCCAACTTCACCAACGAAGCATTGGCGTGGTGGCGCTCCAGGATGTCCACCTCCTCCTCCAATGAGGGATATCCCATGGTTATTTTCATCAGGAAGCGGTCCAGTTGCGCTTCAGGCAACTTATAAGTCCCCTCCTGCTCCACCGGATTCTGGGTTGCCAGAATCGTATAGAGTTCTCCCATCTGATGCGTGGTACCGTCAATGCTGACCTGCCGTTCTTCCATAACCTCGAACAAGGCTGCCTGCGTCTTGGCGGGAGCGCGGTTTATCTCGTCCACCAGCACGAGGTCGGCAAACACCGGTCCTTGATGAAAGTCAAAGTCATTGGTTTTCATGTTGAAGACCGTAGTACCCAACACGTCACTCGGCATCAAGTCCGGAGTAAACTGAATGCGGCTGAAGTCCGCCTTAATCAAGCGTGCCACCAGACGGGCAAGCAGTGTCTTTGCCACCCCCGGCACTCCCTCCAGCAACACATGACCGTTTGCCAGGACAACCGTCAGCACCAGGTCCACCGTCTGCTCCTGCCCCACTATGACCGTAGCAATCCGGTCCTTCAACGCTTGTATCTTCTCGGAAAAGAGAGTCAAGTCCACCCGTTTTTCTGTGTTCTCTTCCATAAATATCTTCTTTATATATGATTGATTATTTCATTCATTCTATCAATAAGCCGTTTCATCTCTTCCTCAGAGATACTGCGCCCTCCGTACACCACCGGCCTCACCTCGCGGATGAACGCGGCTATTTCCCCCGCTTCCATACCCGTCTTCCGGGCAATCCTGCCGAAAGAGCGCTCATCCTCTGCCACTTCCTCCACATCCACTTGTATTTCCCTCCTCAGTTCCTCCGCAAAATAGAGATATTTCTTGCGGACTAAGTCAGCATGGTCCTTCTTCTGATAATAAAGAGTACCTATCAACTCTGCAAACTCCAAAGACTTATTTTCCGGTTCGCGGATAACCGGAATGGCGCGCTGCTTCCTGCGGGCTGTAAATATCATAAAGAGCAGGATGGAAACCATACTCAAGTACAATGCCCAGCGAAGCGGCGGCTGCGAAAGGAAATAGCGAAAAGGAGACATCTGTACCTGGGCTGTTTCTTTCATATAGCCTTCGGTACGGACAATGGGAAATCCACCCATCTGGGACAATATACGAAAAAGATAAGCCGCATTCTTCCCATCCAGCACACCATAGTTCGTAAAAAGCAGGGGAGTGGAAGCCAGTATAACTTCCCCTTTTCCCCAAGAAACCGACATGGCAACCGGATGAGCAGCTTCTCCGGTAACAGTTTTTTCCGCCAACACTTTACTAGAAATGGAATCTGCAAAGAAATAAGACTGACAAAGTTGGGGATAGAAACAGAAAGTCTGCTGCGGATAAACCGCCGAATCCCCCACCCAGCACAAACTGTCTTTCGAAAGCAATGCAGTGGCATATTTTTTCAAAGCCGACGGACTGAAATAGGAATAGCTGCACTCAAATCCCAGCGTATCTTTCAAAATACGGCTGAAAGAGCTCCCCACCAGCATAATCCGGTCTCCCCGTCCCGCCATCTTCAACATCGCCTCCACATCTACATCCGTCAAATGCAGGTTATCGGTAACAACCAGTATTCCGCGGCGGAGCGTCGTATCTTCCTGCTCCAGTTCATAAAAAGTCTTTCTCGACAACGAATATCCCTTCGGCAACGATGAAGACAGCAGGCTATCGAACACGGCACAGCCGAACGGTTGCTTGTCATAATGGCTGAACGTAGGGTTCCAGACAAACTTCTTTGGCAGACGGCACTCTATCGCAAACATCAACACCAGAAAAACAATGATACCGGCTATAAACCAATGGTTCCCCTTCATGCCGCCCCTCCTTTCTCCACTTCTTTCTGCAAATCCCGCATCGCATGGAACAAAGTTTCGGTCGCTTCAAAATTTCCGTAACGTACTCGTAGAAAATGGTTGGTCATTTGGCGGAAAGCTGGCAGACGGACTTCATAGATATATTGTGTTGGCGTTTTATATAACTGCCAGTCTATACGTTTTCCATCGCTGAGCTGTTTCAGCGTCTGCAGATAGAGCAAACGCACCGCCTCCCGATAATCCGTCCGGACAAGCGCATCGGCAATTCCCTCCGCAAAATCCACTCCATAGATGGTGTCCTCCCCCACTGTATAGGGCAGGGTACTCTTGCGCGAACGCATGAACAGTTCCGGACGCTTCTTGTACACAAACCAAATGACCAATACCAGGATAAGAACGGCAATGCATATCAATACGACCTCCGAATATTCTGCCACCAACGTATTCCCGAATATCTTGTCCAGCAGCTTGCCGAACCATCTGCTGAACCACTCAAGTACATTAATTTCGGGAGCTATCAACTCACGACTGTAAGCAAACGCCGGGTCAGACTGCCAAGCGGCAACCTGTGCAGTATCACAAACCAGTGTATCAGCCGGAGCCATATTCATAGTCCGTTATCAGAGTTTATCAAAATTGTCAATATCACTCTCCACCATCACATAATCTATCTTTTCCGAAGCATGACCGTATTGATAAGCCAGTCCCAGCAATGAGAAAATCATGGACATATAAACGCCGAATGCCTGGACCACCGCCAGCAGATAAAGCACAAAGCTATAGGCTGCCGATACAGTGGCACCGCCACCTGCATCAGTCATTGCAAAGATATATTTCACAATAGTCCCGATATACCATGGAATCATCGTCACTCCCTGCAAGATGGCGGCGATGAATCCCATAACAATGGAAATCAGTACGATACCTCCCCAGGTAGCGAAACCCAGTCGGTAGGCCTTCTTCAAGGCATCTATGATATAGATATCTTCGAACAGATAGACTGGAGCCCAAATAGCAAGTGGCACAGACACCACCACAACGAGCAGAACGAACAAGAACGCAATCGCCATGAACGGAATGACGGTGGCTATAAAACCAACAATAAGCCCTACAAACAGCACCAAAAGCACACCGATAATCATTATCAGAAATACCCTTCTGACATTACGGAACAACAAGGGCTTCAGCATCCCTAACGTCACTCCCTCCAAGCATTCTTCCCGTTCATTGTAAGTACGGACCAATGCGTAGACCAAAGAGGTCAGCATGACAGTTCCTAGCAGATAGAGAACGGCATACAGACTGTAATAAGTCACCAGTGCCATGATGGACGCTCCGACAACAGAAGAGTCGAACGAGCCTCCGGTCATATCACCCAGAGCCATTGTACCGCTCATCAGCCCGTTCAAGCTCAGTCCCTGAAGCAGACAAAGCGGCAACATCAGATATGTGGTGAATTTCATCAACGGCTTCCAATTCTCTTTGATAAAATCAAAGGTAGCAGTTAGTTTCTCTCCAAAAGAACGTTGTACATACAGTGCGATTTTAGGTTTCTGTGCTTCCATGCTTCTTTCTGTTTAGGTAAATAAATATAATAAAAAAAGATAAACGACAAAGAGAGTAGAATAAAGCCGAACCTCAAAGCATCCGGAAGTTCGGTATGGCGGGTAACGAATCCTTCTATAAATCCTGCCATGATGAATACGGGTACCGTACCCACCACTATTTTCAGTCCTTTTTTGGCTCCCCGTTTGAAAGATTCCAGCCTTGAATAGGTTCCGGGAAAGAGCCATCCGTTGCCCAGGGCAAGACCGGCGGCACCGGCTACAATAATCGCCCAGATTTCGAGTGTCCCGTGCAGCCAAATGGCAAGGAAGGACTCCCAAAGCAAGTCGTGCTGATAAAAGAAGGTTTGGAAAGCCCCTATCATGATACCATTGTTAAGGAGCATGTATCCGGTGCCAAAACTGGTCAGCAACCCCATGGCAAAGCAGTTGAAGGAGACCATGATATTGTTCAGCGTGATACTCAGAAACATGGGGAACTCGGAGGAACCGTTATATACAGCCATAGGTTCACCATTAGCGATATTGTTCAAAGTCATATCCACATAGGAGTTTCCTAAAATCAAACGCACAAAATCGGGGTCTCCGGCAGCGGATACCACTCCTATCAATGCGCTGACCACAAATATAATGAAGGAAGCCACCAGCTCACGGCGTGCATCGTGCATGGCCGAAGGCACTTCACGGGTCCAGTAGGTGATAATTCTTGACCATTTCTCGCGCTTGTTTCTATAAATGCGGTTGTGCAATGCCGAGGCAAGATTGTTCAGATAGATAGTGATGCGGGAAGCGGGGAAATGCGTTTGGGCAAAAGCCAGGTCTGCCGTAAGCTCCGTATATGCGTCGGCAAGCTCATCGGGAGACAGACTGTCCGCCTGCTCCACTATTTTTTCTGCTTGTTTCCATTTTTCGATGTTCCGCCGGATAAACGTCACTTCTTTCATACCCCATGAATATTTCAGAGAAGTTTTGTCTGAAATCGGTAACAAAAATAAGAGAATAATGATATATTTGCAATGAAATACTAAAAATGTTTTATCAGGAATGGCAGAATCTACAATTATCACCGGGCAGTTTGTCCGCATCAGTCAAACGCCTGCCAGTATCGGTGAACGGCTCATTGCACTGGTCATAGACTATATTCTGCTCGGATTCTATGTATTTTCTACTTTGGCCTTGTTTTCACGGATTCATCTGCCCTCTGATTTCACGATGCTTTTCTTCCTCGCTATCGTCTACCTGCCGGTCTTGTTTTACGCATTTCTCTGCGAAATGTTCAACCAGGGACAAAGTCTCGGCAAGCGGCTGATGAACATCCGTGTCGTAAAAGCAGACGGTTCCACGCCCGGCATAGGCTCGTACCTGCTCCGATGGCTTCTCTTTCCTATCGACGGACCGGTGACCGGTGGCCTGGGACTTCTGGTCGTCCTTTTGACCAAAAACAGCCAGCGAATGGGCGACCTTGCTGCCGGCACCATGGTAATCAAGGAAAAGAATTACCGCAAGATACACGTCAGCCTCGATGAGTTCGACTACCTGACCAAAGACTACCGGCCTACCTATCCACAAGCTTCCGACTTGTCATTGGAGCAAATCAACGTCATTACTCGGACCCTGCAATCGGGTAAGAAAGACCGTACACGACGCATTGCCTCCCTTGCGAAAAAAGTGCAGGAACTTCTCTCCATCACTCCTCATGACGGTAACCCGGAAAACTTTCTTCAAACCATTCTCCGGGACTACCAGTATTATGCCTTGGAAGAAATTTAATACAAACTTCCAACAAAACCCAAGAAGTGTTAAGTCTTACGCTTATTTAAAATTCAAGCTGCATCTTTTTGGCTTTTCATTTGTTAATTAGCCAGAAGGTCTTAACTAAATAACAAAGAACAATTATGAAACGAATCATTACATTAATCACACTGGTATTGGTAAGTGCATCTACCTTGATGTATGCACAGAGTAGTAACGAAACGCGCCGTGCAGAGCGTAAAGCCCAACGCGAAGCCCAGAAAGCACGCGAAAAAGCGGAAAATGAAAGGAACTATGCCATTGCCGTCCAGGCATTGAAAGAGGGCAAGTTTGTATTGGAAGCAGACCAGCTGGTATTCAAGAGAGGAAGGAGTGCATTTGTTTCATCGACAACAAACTTCGTTATGATGGACGGTGAACACGCATCTGTACAAATAGCTGCCAACAGTGCCCTTGCAGGCCCCAACGGAATAGGCGGCATCACAGTGGACGGCAGCAGAAAGGAAATGAAAATCACGACCGACAAAAAGGGAAACGTGAATTGCAGCTTCAGCGTACAAGGCATCGGAATATCCGCACAAGTGCATATCACACTGACCAACGGCGGCAATAATGCATCAGCAAGAATCAGCCCGAACTTCAATTCGAATACCCTGACGCTGAACGGAGTCCTAGTTCCATTGTCCCAGTCAAACGTTTACAAAGGGCGGGCTTTATAAAACGCTCCTTTTGTCCGTACAAAGTATGAAGAAAAGAAGATATTCATATCGTGTTCGCAGGATATGAATATCATGTAGACATGAAATTAATAGAATGCAATACAAGGAATTAATGTTCTGTATAACAGTTTATTAATTCCTTGTATTGCATATAAAGGATTCTAAGAAGATGTGAACATTTATTCTTTTATCTGTTGACACGTTGGGCAATAATATACCGAACCACCCATATAAGCCTCTTTTATGATGGTACTGCCACAACGGAGACAAGGATTCTTCCATGTTTTGGCAGAAAGAATGGTTTTGTAGCCTCCGGCGTTGCCATAAAGATCTGTTTGCGTATCGCGTCCGCCCTCAGAAGTCATATCCACCAATGTTTTTTTTAGAGCATTAAAAAGAACTTCTTTCTGATTATCCGACAGAAGTAGCACTTTCTGTTTGGGATTTATCCGTGCATTGAACAGAATATCCTGCGTTACGCCGTTACCGACACCGGGAATATGCTGATTGGTTGCCAATAGAGCTTTAGCAGAGAGGGTCTTCTTTGCTTCGGCAACGAGTTTCTCAAATTCCGCTTCGGTGTATTTATCGCTCAACGGCGAAATGCTTTCCCGACTCAATTTATAGTACTTATTGTCGATATAGCTATCAGGATAAACATTGATAAAACCATACATTGCAACCGTGAAGACAAGGAATGAATCATCATTAAACGTCAGCAACAACTGGTAATTGGCAGGAATCTCATCTCCCGCACTATAATAACGGACACTGACTCCGTCGCCTATGTTCATGATCACATTATCCGAAAGATTGAAATTGACAAACATGCCATATCCTTCGGATGAAAGGATGGTTTTGCCTACGAGCAGTTTACCATACTCCGACGGATTGCCGTTATAGAACGTAAACTTATGCGGTTTGGTGGCATTGAATACCTGCGTGATTGTTTTACCGCTCAAGGCGTTGTTCACTTGTTTGCTCAGGGTGATAACTTCGGGTAATTCCAACATATTATCTTACTTTTATTTTCGATAGGGATATATATTTCCGTTAATAACTCGTCAATAGCTAAATAATCAATATCGTTCATTATTTTAACCGGACCACTTCCCCTATAATAGGCATCAACACGTTCAAAGAGTCTTTCTCTTTCAGATTCATGGCATTCTTCAACGGTTCGTCCCAGCGGTGTCTAGCCAAAGCATATTTGGAATGATGGACAGTCAGAATCTTTTCCGCATTCAAGTCCCTGGCCACTTGTCCCAAATATTGGGGCATGGTATGGATATATTTCCAATCTTCGTTATACTGCCCATTCTCCAATATGGCAAGGTCAATGCCGGGATATTGCTTGCCTATTTCGGCAAAATGCGTATCATATCCACTATCACCGCCCATATAAATCTTCTGCGAAGGGGTTTCGATAAGGAAAGAGGCCCATAGTGCCTGATTCGCTTTCAACGAGCGGCCCGAAAAATGCCGGGCGGGCAAGCAATGAAGCAGAAATCCCTTATCCAGTACAGTATCTTCAAACCAATCCAGCTCAACCAGGGATGATTTCTCAAATCCCCAATACTCGAAATGTTCACCTACCCCCAAAGGACAGACCACCTTATCTACCCGATTTTTCAGCTGCATCACCGTTTCATAATCCAGATGGTCCCAATGGTCATGTGATATCACCAGATAGTCAATCTCCGGCATATCGGCAGGCTTGTAGGCATCCGCCCCCTTGAACGGCTTGTTTACAAACGAAACCGGAGAAGCCCCACAAAATACGGGGTCTACCAGTATACGCTTTCCGTCTATCTGGATAAAATAGGATGAATGTCCGAACCATACCAATACATTCTCGTCCTTGCTTATCTTGCTGAGGTCCGTCTTTGTAACCGGAATCTCTTTTTCAGGACGTAAATCGGTTTCTTGCTTAAACAAGAATCCCCAGAAAGCTCCCAAACGTCCCTTTTGGGAAGTCATCATCATCGTACTGTGCAGATTCCGGAATTCTCCGTCTTTGTAATGAGGCGACTTCTTAATCCTCTCCAACCGTTCTCCTTGAGGAGCCCTCCCGAAACTCGGCTGATTGACAAAAACGAATCCCACTATGACCGCAACAGCCACAATACCCACTATAATGCCAACTATCATACGTACTCTTTTCGTTTTTAATGAATTCATATTCAATGAGGCTACATTTACAGCTGCAAATATAGTCGAATTGTTATTAAATCACTATCTTCGCGCCCAATTTACGGAATCAATACAATAAAGCAATAAAAAGCCAACAAAGAAATGAACACACACAGTCTATGTTGCATCGGTTATATTACCCAAGATAAAGTCGTAACCCCTAAAAATACCATATATATGCCGGGAGGCACCTCCTTCTACTTCGCACATGCCATCAAGCACTTGAATGCTAACGATTTTTTATTGGTAACAGCTTTGGCTGATACTGACATGGGCATTGTGGAAGACATTCGGAAAGAAGGTATTTCCGTCAAAGCCTTGCACAGCACACATTCCGTCTGTTTCGAGAATATTTATGGAGAAAACCAGAACGAACGTACACAACGTGTCACGGCAAAAGCAGACCCTTTCACCGTGGAAGGTTTGAAAGATACCGATGCACGGATTATCCACTTGGGCAGTCTGCTTGCCGACGACTTCTCTTTGGAGGTCATCAAGTTCTTGTCCGGCAAGGGACTCCTCTCGGTAGACGTGCAAGGATTTCTCCGCAAGGTGGAGAATGAAAAGGTGCTGGCCGTAGACTGGCCGGAAAAGAAAGAAGCATTGAAGTATATCCATATCCTGAAAGCCAACGAAGCTGAAATGGAAGTGCTGACCGGATGCAGTGAACCGCACGAAGCTGCATTGCTGATTGCAGACTGGGGCGTGAAGGAAGTGCTGCTGACCCTGGGAGATAAAGGTTCGCTGATATATGCCCAAGGAGAATTCCACGAAATACCCGCCTATCCGGCCCTTCAGATAACAGATGCAACGGGATGCGGAGACACCTATATGGTGGGGTATCTGTATATGCGCAACAAAGGCGCATCCCACCGGGAAGCGGGATGCTTTGCCGCCGCCATGTGTACCATAAAACTACAATCACACGGGCCATTCTGCGGAACGGAGGAAGCGATAAATAACGTGATAAAAGGATAGTTTCAGTACCCTTTCATCTATAACCCGAATTTCTTCAAATCATCTTCCACGCTACCGATACCTGCAATATGGAACATATCAACCAGTACCTTGACGACATTTGGAGAAAGGAAAGCGGGCAATGTAGGTCCTAAGTGAATATCCTTCACACCGAGGCTCAATAATGCCAATAATACAATAACTGCTTTCTGTTCGTACCACGCTATGTTGTAGACTATGGGAAGTTCATTAATGTCGTTCAGCTGGAATACTTCTTTCAGCTTCATGGCTATTACCGCCAGTGAATAGCTGTCATTGCACTGCCCGGCATCCAATACACGGGGAATGCCGTTGATGTCTCCCAAACCAAGTTTATTATAGCGGTATTTGGCACAACCTGCGGTCAGGATAACGGTATCTTGCGGCAAGGCTTTGGCAAATTCCGTGTAGTAGTCACGGCTCTTCATACGTCCGTCACAACCTGCCATTACGATAAAGCGGCGTATGGCCCCGGTCTTCACGGCATCTACCACCTTGTCTGCCAGTTGCAGCACCTGGTTATGGGCAAAACCGCCGATAATTTCTCCATGCTCTATCTCCACCGGAGGCTGGCATTGTTTGGCAATCTCTATGATTTCAGAAAAGTCTTTCCTACCTTCAGCATCCTTATCAATGTACTTGCAACCCGGATAGCCGGTAGAGTTGGTGGTAAACATACGTTCTTTATACACAGCATTTGCCAGAGGAGGAACGATGCAATTGGTGGTAAACAGAATCGGTCCGTTGAAGGAAGTGAATTCTTCGCGCTGTTTCCACCAGGCATTGCCATAATTGCCTACAAAATGGGAATATTTCTTGAAAGCCGGGTAATAGTGAGCAGGTAACATTTCACCATGTGTATAGACATCTATTCCTGTGCCTTCAGTCTGTTTCAATAATTCTTCCATATCCTTCAAGTCATGGCCGCTAATCAAAATTCCCGGACGGTTCTTCACACCGATATTCACCTTTGTAATTTCAGGATTACCGTAAGTACCAGTATTGGCTGCATCCAATAGAGCCATTGTCTTTACTCCAAACTCACCAGCTTCGAGAACCAGCTTCACCCACTCCTCTGCCGATAGAGACTCAACCGCAATGGTAGCCAGTGCGCGTTGCATGAAAACATGAACCGTATCATCATTGAATCCCAGACGCATGACATGCTCCAGATAGGCAGCCATACCTTTCAAGCCATAGACAAGCAATTCTTTCAACGAGCGGAGGTCTTCATTCTGTTCACGCAGAACACCTACTGTCTTCGCTTTTCCGGCATAGTCATCACGCGTTCCCTGCCAAGTCAGTTCATCTACTTTGGGTAAGAGCACTTTGTTATGCTTGGCCTCTTGAATCAATCCATTACGCATGGTGATTCCTTTATCTACCCGCTTCAAAATGCTTTCATCATCGAAATTTGCATTCGTAATAGTGCAGAACAGAGCATCCGTCACAAAGATATTCACTTCTTCGGAGACCGGACAATCTGCCTTGCGCAAAACATCGGCAACGACAGAGACACCTCTAACCACAAACAGCAACAAGTCCATAGCTTGAGCCGTATGACTTTCTTTTCCACATACACCTTTCAGTATACAGCCGGTTCCTTTGGCTGTCTCTTGACATTGATAACAAAACATGTTCGGTTCCATATTCTTATTCATTTAAAAGTTTACATCATCTTTCCATAAGATAAGCGGCACCTCAGCAATAAAAATAAGCAAGCTTATTTTCTATTACTTTCGGTTTGCATTATCTTTGTGCAAAGATGAGAGTTCTACAACGCGAAAACTGTCACGAATGTTACATCGAATCACAAAAAAGTAAAAAAGAGAATGGAAATCCATACATTATTGAAAATGCCTCCTTTTCAAGGCATAACAGAAGAAGAATTATTATCCCTCATCCTGGCACCCGAACATGCACGCAGGCAATGCAAACCTGCTGACTTTATTGCCATGCAGGGAGAAGCATACCGTTCTCTATTCATATTGTGCTGCGGCAGTGTGCGTACCCAAATGGTCAGTGCAGAGGGAAAGCAACTCACCATAGAAACGCTGAAAGCCCCGCAACTACTTGCCCCGGCTTTTGTCTTTGCCTCCGAAAACCGCTTCCCGGTAAATATCGAAGCAAAAGAGAAATGTGAGATACTCATCATAAACAAGAATGTCTTCCTGGAATTCCTGCATCGACACCCCACTGTGATGCGCAACTTTCTGCAACTGGTATCGGACAGAACTCTGTTTCTCTCCAAAAAGCTGAATGCCTTTGCCCTGCAAAGCCTAAAATCGCGCATACTGAACTATCTACGCATGCATGGCACGATACTCAACCAGCAGGAAGTGGCACAAATACTGGGAGTGGCTCGTCCCTCGCTGGCACGTGCCTTATCGGAGCTGGCAAGCGAAGGATGCATCCGGATAGAAAAGAAGGAAATGCGGATAAATGAAATCTCTGCCCAAAAGTATTTATAAAAAATGCCCGCACTTATATATTATTCTTACCTTTGTCCAAGAATAAAAAGCTATGGAAAAGATTCTACTGGATGAAAAGTACGAACAGTTATTGTTCCAAATCCCTCTACTAAGGGATTTGCCACATAATATCAAGCAATCGCTGCTTGAGAAACTGGAATATTCAGTCTATTCTATAGACAAGAAAGATATAGTTGCCCGGCAAGGCACCCCCTGCAAGAAGCTATATATACTATTGGAAGGCAAATTGCGTGTAGATATTATAGACGGCCTGGGCAATAAGGTTATGGTAGAATACATCGTTGCCCCCCGGGCCTTTGCCACTCCCCATCTCTTCGGCAGCAACACCACACTGCCGGCAACTTTTACCGCCATTGAAGACTGTATCCTATTCACTGCGACCAAAGAATCCACCTTCAAACTTATCAGCCAGGATCCCAAAGTGCTGCACAACTTCCTTTGCATAACGGGAAATTGCAATGCCTGCACGGTTTCGCGATTAAAAGCCCTTTCCCGCAAAACAGTCCGCGAAAGGTTTGTCGTCTATCTGTTTGAAAACAGAATTTCCAACTCTACCAGCATCACCATAGCGCATACCCAATCTGAGCTGGCAGAATACCTCAATGTAACCCGCCCGGCACTTTCAAAGGAAATCAATAAGATGACCAAAGAAGGTATTATCCTAATGACGGGTAAGAAAATTGAGGTATTGAATGAAGCAGCTCTGAAAGAGTATATCTAAACTACCATTTTACAAACAAGATTCTCGGATTGATGTTGACAGATACCCAGCCCCAATCCTGCCAACGTTTATGGTCGCCGCCTTTCGCCACGCCCATGGACTTCGTACCCCGCATGATGGAGTAACCGGCAGAAAGCTTCACGCCCTTCATCACATTCCAGTCAAGCTGATAGTCTATCTCCGAACCCAATCCCTTTTTTACATCATCCAGCTTGGCAGCAGTAGCAAAATAGTGATAATTCAATTGCATACTCACCTGCTTGGATGTCTTGAAGTTAACACCCAACTGGGCATCCTGCAAACCGGGAGCGACTCCCTGCCAGGCAGAAGCATAGAAATAATCCATCGCTCCATAGAACTTATGATGTGTTCCGTAAAGGGGATCGAAAGCCTTGAACTTGTCACCCTCCCCGTCACTTCCACTCAGATAATCATAACCCAAGCTCACACTCCATTGCTTGTCTATGGCATAGGCAGCCTTCACGCTTGCCATAAAGGCAGATACACTCTGCGCATTCTTGTTCTTTCCGGTCTGGTAATAGAAAGCAGCCTGCACGGGCAGCCAGTTTCCCGATTCCGGTTGATAAGTCACGTAAGTACCAAACGTCTGCAAATAGCGGGTACGGGAGGTCTCGGTCTCCGCATCACCGGTTTCCAGCCCCAGATTCATGAACAATAAAGAGACATCAAGATTGGAAGCTTGCGCCGCATAATGATACCAAAGGGTCTGCATATTCTTGTAAGGTTGCGCGCCGTCATAATAATAGGTACCGCCTTTTGACTTTTCCTTGTTTTGGTTGAAGGCAAGAATGAAATGCAGTTGGTGGGCATTCTTGGCATAGCCCAGCTTCAAGGCATCATGATAGCGACCTGCGACATTCCAGTCCAGTCCTCCTAAAATACGTTCGTCATCATAAGACAAGGTCTGGCGTCCCAGTTGTGCAAAAAAACCGGCACCGAAATCGAGCTTTGCCCATGCTTCGTTCATGATGAAACGCCCGTTAGTATCTATCTGCGGGTCTTGTCCCCACACCCCTACATGCTGGGCGGAAATCTTCATGCTCAAGTCCGAGCGTTTGTACTCCATGGAAAGGCGTGCACGGTTGTTGATGAATGCAGCTGCTTTGTCTCCCTCGAAACGTGGGAACTGTGCACCGTTACGGTATTCTGCACGGGGTCTGATTTGCATCGACATGGTGAATTCGTTCTCTTTCTCCGCACTTTGCGCCCACAACATTCCGGGCAACAGCCATAAGCCTAATGCCAAATAAACTATCTTCATAAGTATTTTAATTTAAGTTATACGTATGTACACTCACTCCTTGTGCCGAGGGCAAATAATTGATGCCGTACCAGCACATTTGCAACAGCAGAAAAGATACAAGCAGGCCGACCAATGCCTTGCGATGTGCCGCGGGACGCCCCAGACGGAAATGGATATATGCCAGATAGGAAAACCAGGTAGCCGCCGCCCAAGTCTCTTTAGGGTCCCATGCCCAATAGTGTCCCCAAGCAGCTTTTGCCCAGACGGCACCGGACAGCATACCCAGCGTCATGAAAGCAAGCCCTACATAAGTCAAGTTATCGCACAGAGCCATCTCATGCCTTTCAATCCCCTTCTTCTTGAACCACAGCAGGTAGACAGCCATCACCGTAGCGGCACCCAGCATGGCGTAGGCAAACATATAAACAATGACATGAGGAGTGAACCACGGGCTCTGCAAGGCGGGCATCAAAGTCTTATTGTGTATTTCGGGCTTGAATATATTGATGCAGACAAACACCAGTGACAAAATGGTACTGAAACCGAGAATCCATTTATACTTCCAACGGCCGTAAGTGATGATTCCCGCCAACGGAAGAAAAAACGAATACCACAGACGGGTCTCTCCCATCGTCCGCATCGGAGGACGTTCCAAAGAAATCCACATACCGACAATGAAACTGAAAAAGACAACCAGTCCCAGGCAGGTAAAGGTATATACCACTGCCGGGCGTTTTCCACGCCATGCAGCGAAAGCTCCCCATCCCCAGAAGAGTAAAGCGACAATGGCAAACAGAGCAAAATAATCCCAACTCATACCGTCTCCTCCTTTCTTTCTTCTTTTCCTTTTGGTGCATTGACAAACAAGCAGACTGCTCCCAGCACCATCATTATAATGCCGGCATATACAGCCGGGAGCCAGGGGTCGCGCACCAGTTCAAAGACACTGACATCACTCCACCGTCCCTTCGTCTCGTCATAGCTCAATTGATAAATATTCCACCCGGATATCTTCAACGGACGATTCACCTCGATAGTGTCTTCCACCACATCTCCCGCCTGCGTATAAACCGTAACAGCAGACACAAACCGTTGCGGCTCACGTTCGGGCATCACCAGACTGGTCTGCTCCGACAAACGCAATGCCTTATAGGGGAACATGAAGCTGCCGCAACTCACCCATCCCTCCTTCGACTGTCCGGAGGCGGTGTTCACCGCTTTCAGATAAACGGCATAGGCAGCTCCCATCGAATGGAATTCAGTAAACTTTAAGGTATCTTCCGTAGCCACGGAGGCAGCCATAGGAATGGTTTGAAAAATGGAGATGTCCCAATCCAGCAATTTTCCCCGTTCCACCTTCTCTTCCAGCAACAAATGTTCCGGCATATCCTTCGGCAGTGCCTGCCCCGTCTCATTGTCTATCAGCATCAGTTTGGGAGGATACTCGTGTATAGTAAATTCTTTCAGCTCAACAGCAAGCGGAAGTTCCGTCAGCTTGCCGCCCTCATCTATGGCACGCCATTCGGTCTTGCCCAATTGGGTAATCATTTTAAGACGCTGCATATCCGCATTGCCCAGCGTTGCCGTCAGAAGGGCAACAAACAAGCCGGCATGATTCAGCAGAAAAGGAATCTTACGCACATTGAAGGGGATAGCGGCACGGAGAATAGTCATCCCTAAGACAGCAACCAGCCAGACATAAAGTAACACAAACGGCCCAAAAGAAAGCATTTTCGAAAAGCCGATGACATCTGCCGAAGGATGGGTGGAGGGAACCTGCCGTACCAACCCCATAATGACAGTGATAGCCGCCACACAGACCAGGGAAGAAACTGCAGCCGTATAATGACTGAGCCATCCGAAACAATACACCCGTTTGCGAAGCCCATGCATCCCTGCCAGCAACAGCAAGAACAGCACCAGAACAATGATATTGACCGGCCATGCAAACAAGCCCCAACGAATGCCTCCAACGCTCCACTGTAACAGCAAGCCCGTGACAAACAGTCCTGCCCCACAGATAAAACCTTCCTTATACCCCCACGGTTTCTTCCACATCTTCTGATTTATGATTTGACGATGTACAAATTTATTTTAGTGCTAACCGGTTGTTAGCTTTCGCTTTTTCCAGCCAAGCCGGTGCTGTAGTCTTCAGGAAATTGTCCTTTGCAGCTCTTTCGGCATCCATATCGAGCCCGATATATTCCTGCGCCTTGTCTTTGGTGGAGATATCCGGCATAGGAACATTGTCTGTATATCCATGCTTCGCCAGCACCTTGGAGATAGCCAAACGCGCCTGCATGGCTCTATCCAACCCATGAGACAAGACACGCTGGATTTCTTGCGGTGCGTGGAAAGAGCCACCGTGAGATGCCACACCGAAGTCCCAACGCCATTGTGCCTGACGAATCAGCGCCAACACATCTTTCATCTGCTCTTCCGTAGCTCCCTTATCCCAAGCAAATTTAGCTTCGATATGGGCTTTGGCAAGTTCCTGCTCCAAGCGGTTACGGATTTCATTGGCCTTGCGCTGGCGTTCGTAGACGTTGTTGCGCAAAGTTTCCTCACTTTCGCGGTGGCAGGTTTGGCAGGTACGGTCTATCATAGCCAACGGACTCTGTATATGGTGGTCGCTGAACTTCACGCCACCTTCACTCTTATAAGGCATGTGGCAGTCCGCACACGATACGCCACGCTGGCCGTGAATCCCCATCTGGGCTATTTCAAAATCGGGGTGCTGCGCTTTCAGGATAGGGGTACGGCTCAACTTGTGTATATAGTCGTAGAAACCAGCCTCATCATAATAGGCTTCCATGTCTTCCACCGTAAAACCTTTGTCCCAGGGGAAAGTCAGGTACTTGCCGTCGCCCTTGAAGTAATACTCCACATGGCACTGCGCACATACCAGTGAACGCATCTCCTGCGGAGTGGCCTTGGTAATATCCTTGCCTTGGCGTTCAAAAGCCTCTATCAAAGCCGGACGGCTGATATGCAGGTTCATGTTTTCCGGTTCGTGGCAGTCGGCACAACCAATCGGGTTTACAATTTCATCGCCCAAAGCGCCCCACTTATTGTTATAGAAAGCATCCACACCGATAGCTTCCATCATGCGGGGCACATCGGGGCTCTTGCAAGTCCAGCAAGTAGAAGGCTGCGGGCCATCCGTAGCAGTGGCAGGCGCACCGGTACGAAGAGTTGCCGTAATGTCCTCGATGGCATGCATATGTCCGCGCGGAGTGGAATAGTCCTTGGAGAAGGCATATCCCGCCCAGAGCACTACCATCTCGGGACGCTGTTCCAATACATCCACAGCCACATTTCCATTGAATTCACTCTGGAAGTCGGTCTTGGCAGTTTCAGTCCATGTCTGATACTCACGGGGGAAATCACTCTTAAAGACTTCGTTGCGTGCCTCAATTCCCTCAATCACTGTTTTGCGGTTATTGAATACACTTGCCAGCTCGGCCCTGCGCTCCATCAAGGCAGAAACACATAGCCCCAAGACAAATACAACGACCATTGAACCACCGAACAACAGCCATCCTTGCCACGATTTTAATCTCTTTTCCATATCTATGAAGATTTATTGTTATTATTCCTTTATCAGTTTCTGCAACCACTCCGGCACGGGAGATTCCGGATAGGGTACCAATGCAGCGGGTGTAGACGAAAGACTGTTCATTCCACCATGAGGCACGTCGCGGTGGCAATCCCAGCATGCCTTTCCGTCGCCGGTGAGGGTCATCATGTAGTCTATTTTACCAGCATCCACAAACTCGTTGGTCAGTTGCGTATGGCAACGGATGCAATTATTCATAATGACCTGCGCACTTGCTGCCTCGGCTTGGATAGCCTGCGGTTCGCTTTTAGTGAGAAAGGCACCCACGTGCTTCATGCCGTCCATGCCTTTGAAAGCCCATTTCTTTACTATATTTTCATGAGGGACATGGCAATCGTTACAAGTGGCATCCCGGCTGTGGGAACTGTGCATCCAGGTTGCATAATAAGAAGCCATGATGTGGCAGTTGACACATGCCGCAGGGTCATCTCCCAGATAAGTGTGCGCCCGGAGAAGATACATAAACAAGCCTCCGCCGCCGACGAGGACACCGCATACAATGAGTGCCGTTACTTTCCATCTGTAGGACGGAAATAGTTTACTTATGATTGGTAACTTCGCCATAAAATGAATATTTTCAGCAAAAATAGGCAGTTACAATCTAAAAAAGTGTAATCATGATTACATTTTTCCATTTATTTTTCAGTATTTTTAATAAAGCATTCATTCTCCAGACATACCTATATGAAAACGTCCACAAAACACGCACGCCTGCGCATCTTGTGGACATCTTCATCCTTTTATAAAACTGCCTGCTTTTTCTAAGCAACTTTCTTTAATTGTATGTTCGCTTTCCTACTGCCCTTCCGAATCAATCTGCGAATCCAAAGATAATAGCCCGTCAGCGGCAAGCTGGCCCCTACCAAAGCGGCAAGGAAACTCAATATGCGGGTGGTCAGCCCTCCCCAACTGCCTACATGAACGGAGAATATCCAGCCACGGATTTTTCCTGAAGCGTCGGCATCCTTATATAAGGTAGCCCCGGTGATTTCACCGCTACGGGGATTGAACGTATAGCGGTCGGCAGCACGCTGGTTGCCCAACCGATTGAAAGAAACCGTAGCAGAGCCTTTGAACACGGTAATCTGTTTATAATCAGGATTGAGTTCCTTCAGTTCTTCGTAAACCTTCTGCCAGTTTGCAAAGGGAGAGAAGGGCTTTCTTTCACGATTCTCAGTTCCCGGTCTGCCATCAGACCGACCTTGTCCCCCATCTCCTCCGTGGGCAGCAGTTTGTGCCGGAGCACCGTGTCCCCCACCTCCTTGCGCAGTTTCCACTCCGAAGACCTTGTAGAAACCGGTACGATACCAGGAGAAAGACCATGTCAGTCCCGTAAGCGCCATTGCCAGCAGAAAAATCAGCGTGTACATACCGCCTGCCACATGCAGGTCGTAGCAGAAGCGGCGCCAACCTTTATTGATAACAATCTTCAGACTGTTCTTCAAAACTTTCTTTGTACGGGGCCACCAAATGACAATGCCCGATATCAGGACAAAGACAAACATCAGCGTGGCAGTGCCCACAATCATTTTCCCCCAGAAGATGCCTCCATCGGGCTTCATGCTGTCCAGCAACCAGCGATGCAGGCGGAACATGGTCGTGAAAAACGGCGCACGCTCATACTTGCCCTTTATCTCACCCGTATACTGGTCTACATAGACGGAAGCACGACGAGGTTTGGAAAGGTTCACCTGCCAGGCACGCTCCGGAGCAGACGAGGCTGTGACACCCGTCACAGAAACACTATCCGGCAGAGTAGCGGCCACTTTTTCGGCCACCTTGCCCATGGGAAGCGGTGCCGGCCCGACTTTCTCCACATAGTAGAGGTCGCGGTGGCAGAGCTCCATCACCTCCGTCTCGAATACCAGCATGGCTCCGGAAAAACAGATAAGGGTAATCAGTAGCCCGAAGGGGACTGAAAGCCATAAATGTATCTTACGAAAAACTTTCTTCATAGGAGCTTTATTCCAGTTTACCTACACCGTTCAGTTGGGTTGCATTGACAACCAGACCTTTGGTAGCTGTTGCATTGGCAGGGTCTACCTTATAGATGGCAGGATAGCCGGAAGAGGTAGTGACTGCCACATATGCGTTGCCATTTTCCATGTACGGGGTATTACCAAAGCCAGAGACATCGCTTGGAAGGCCGTTCACATAAGTCAAAGCTCCAGTGGAGGCATTGAAGACGGCAAGTTGGTTGGCAACCTTGTCTGATGCCGTAATTGCCTTATCATACATCAGCAGCAGGAAATAATTACCTGAAATATACCAAGTCCGCAAGAAAGAGGCGCCATTGGCTTTCTCTTCAAGATTATAGTAATAAGCGGCATCAAATTCTTCTGCTTTGGTATCGATGCGTACAACTCCAGCAGGCAATGTAGTCTGCTGACGCGAATCACTCATGGTCTTGGCATAGCTCGGAGAAAATACATATACATAGCCGTCGTCGGCAAGCCAGTTCATCTGGTAGTACTGTGAACGGTTACGTCCGGCAGCATAACTGATTTTGTCTGTAGTGATGACCTTATGAGAGTTCAGTGTCTGATCACCAAAGATAGCGATATGGCATTCATTAGGATACTGGGTCCATTGCAATTCGTCCTTCTCATAGGCACCGCTACCCTGCCCGCCGGATTCTGTCTTTATTAAATCCTCATTACCGGAAAGCACCCACTTGTAGCTACCGTCTTCGTTCTTCTGCATGCAACCATACTGGCTAAGCCCCATGGGAATGGCTGCTGCATAAACCTTACTGCCCACTTGTTCTATACCGGCCAGTGTTACGTATTCACCATTTTCAAGGAAATTTTCGGCAAGAAATGGAGTATCCTTTGTTACCGAGTTCTTTGTATAAGTCTGTTTCTCGACATCCAGATAGGAAATCAAAAAAGATTGGGGAGTATATCCATTTGCATCATTCAGTTCCGTAGGGCCGTCGCCGGTAGAAGTCGTCATTATAAATTGGTCATAATAGCCGTAGGTAGTGAAACGATTGACGTTATACTCCTGGCTACGTTTTTCCAGTTCACCGTTTGTATTCATAATGAACGACTGGGTAGTGCCTGCATTTCCCTGGTGATAGTTCAAGGCATACAGATATTTGTTTCCGTAGAACACCCAGTAAGTAGCCCCATCGTTCACAAGGCCATTGCCGGCAGCAGTAATTTCACCGCTTTCCAGTGACTCGGCTGTCAGCAGGACAGGAACGGAGCTACCTGAAACTGTAGCCGTGGCAGCTATCACATAGTTACCCTTTGAACCGGAACCGGAGCCGGAACCCGGTTCGTCTGTGTCTGTACAAGAAATTAAAGCCATTCCGGTCATTGCCATTGCCAAGAGGCCGGACAAAAGATAATTCTTCTTCATTTGTTCTTCTTATTAATTACACCTATTAAAACCATTATATTTATTAATCACCAAAATGTACACGTACCTTGCCATAGAACGCACGCCCGGCTTTCTGAAGACTGAAATTGTCGTACAAATCCTCGTTCGTGAAGTTGCGGCATTCAAACGAGATATTATAGCGGCCATTCTTCAGACTATAGCTCAATGTCAGGTTATGGGAGAACTGGTCGGGTACCATGAAATCCTTGTTCTTGCTACCGATGGCCTGCGAATAGTAGGAGAAGCTGTGCATGTACTGGTTGTCGTAAGTCACGGACAGCATATTCCCTTTCTTCCAGAGGTCGCGCCAATAGAAGTTTACGTCAAAATCAGCAAACTGATAGGGCACATTGGGAATGCGTGCCTTGTAACCGAGATTTTCCACAGAGTTGCCGGTACTGCCGATTTGCATCTTCTCATTGTCACGCACATTCATCTGCGTGAAGTTGCCGCCCACACTCAGCCAGCGTCCGAAGCCATAGCGTGCCGATACATTGTATCCCTTCGTCAGCACCTTGCCGTAGTTGGTATAAGTGGCCCCTTCTTTTCCTCCGCTCAAGTCCTGGATATTGCGCTGGATATAATCCTTCGTATTGCGGTATACCACACCGCCTTCCACGTAGACAGAATGTTTTCCAAAACTCCGGGAATAACTCAGGTTCAAGTTGATGTTGTCACTTTTCTCGGGACGGATGCCGATGTCTCCACTCTCCAGGTCTTCGTCACCAAACATCTCTTCGATAGTGGGCAGGCGGTAAGCTTTTTCATAAGAGAGCTTCGCCTGCAAGCCGGGCAGGATGAAGTAGGTTCCGGCAGCACCATATCCCCAAGAGTCTACCGTACGGCTGGTGCGTACATAATTACTACCGGTATCATCCTCGGCCATAGGTCCTGCCACATACTGGCGGTAGTATTTGCCGAATGCCGAGAAGTTCCACTTTTCGGAAGGCATCAGGCGGTATGACAAACCGGAGATATTCTTGCGGGTCTGCTTGGCAATGGCATCCGTCTGTTCTTCCACCGCCAACAGTGAAGTATTATCACGCTGGAATGCACTCAACACATGATTGAAAGTCAGCATGTGGACTCTGGCAATGCGGTAATTCAAGGTCAATGTACCGTTCCAATTGTCATTATCGGCACGGGAATACTGGCGGGACTGTTCGCCGGGACTGTTCAGCGGATGTTTCTCACCAAGCCAGTTGTATTCATAGCGGGCAGTATCCACATTCGTAGTGGCATTGCGATTGTAGTTGGCTGTCAACACCATATCCAGCCCCTTGATTATCAAGTTGCGTTTGCTGTATTCCATCGAAGGCATTAGTGAATGGCCGAAGCGGTGCTTTTCTCCGAAGACTGTCTTCTGGCGTACACCGGTCTGTATGTCCTTGTACATGTGCGAATAGGTGAAACCGAACATCAGCCGGTCTGCCCAACTTTTGTCCACAATACCCGCTTTGGCCACAATGGCTTCGTTGTGGTAAGTATCATTGAAACGCTTCACGCGCACCTTCTCACTTTCGTTGAAACTGCCCGTCTCAAAATCCTTTACCGGCGCATCTACATGATAATCGTTGTCCGAGTAGTTTTGAAAGGCATTGATTTCATAGCTGAAACCGTTCTTGAAAGTCTGTCCGAAGTTAACGTATGAGCGGTGGGTATTGAACGAGCCGTAAGAATAAGAAGCATCCAGGAACCAGTTCCGGCGTTTCTTGTTGGTAACAATATTGATGACACCGCCAATGGCATCCGTACCGAAGCCCACGGGAACTACACCCTTATATACCTCTATACGGTCGGCAAAGCTCACCGGAATATTGTTCAGGCTGAAGGAGCTTCCCACACCTTCCTGCGGCACACCGTCAATGAACACCTTGACGTGCTTTCCGCTAAAACCGTCCAGCATCAACTGCATGTCCGAACCTACCCCACCCGACTCACGGAGTTTCATGCCCGGAGCCTTGGTCAAGGCATCGCTCAGATTCTTCGTGGTGTTCTGGAGTTCCTTTGTATCGACTGCCACAGCATTGAATGCCGACCTCTTCACCCGGCTTACTCCGGTAGAAACGATAGTCACCTCGTCCAGCTGTTGCGTTTCGGGAGCGATGGTTATGTTCAGCTTCATCCGCTCATCATTGACCAGTTTCACCTTTTTCTCCACCTTTGTATAACCTACGGCAGACACCACCAGCGTATAGTCGCCGGCAGGCGCCTTGATGTGATAGAGGCCTTCCTGATTCGTGGTTCCTCCATAACTCGTCCCTTTCAGATAAACAGTCGCAAAATCCACCGTTTCTTTTTCCGTAGAAATGATTCTACCCGAAATCATCCCTCCTCTCCTCTGCGCATGTACAGACAGAGAAGCCAACAGAAGGAAAAACAGCAGCGAGAATTTAAGTGTATATGCTTTCAATTTTATAATAATTATAATGTTGTTAGTAAACCGGTGCAAAGGTCATTATTAACAGCCAGCTGTGCAATCACTTATTGTAGGTAATTATATGGAGTGGATTTATCGTATATATCATATTATGCAATCACCATTGATAGGTATTATCAATAATAAATCTAAAAAAAGAGGAGCCGGGAAATGAAAAACCCCTATTTATAGGTATTGCCCAATATGCCTTTTTGTACGACCTTTGCTGCAAATTAAAACAAGACAACGGACAATAAATTATTAAAGTTTAAGTATGAAAATTGAAAAGATTGTAGCCCGTGAAATCCTTGATTCACGCGGCAATCCCACAGTAGAAGTGGACGTTATTCTGGAATGTGGTGTTATGGGACGCGCAGCAGTGCCTTCCGGTGCTTCTACCGGCGAGCACGAAGCGCTGGAACTTCGCGATGGCGACAAGCAACGCTACGGTGGTAAAGGTACACTAAAAGCAGTAGAAAACGTCAACAAGATAATCGCACCGGCACTGATTGGCTGGTCGTCACTGGAACAGCGTACCATCGACCACAAGATGCTTGAGTTGGACGGCACGCCTACCAAATCCAAGCTGGGTGCCAACGCCATTCTGGGTGTCTCACTGGCAGTAGCCAAAGCCGCCGCCAATTATCTCGATATACCTTTATACAGATATATCGGTGGAGTAAATACCTACGTAATGCCGGTCCCGATGATGAATATCATCAATGGAGGTTCACACAGCGACGCTCCTATCGCTTTCCAAGAATTTATGATTCGGCCGGTAGGCGCCTCTTCCTTCCGTGAAGGCCTGCGCATGGGAGCCGAAGTATTCCACGCCTTGAAAAAAGTGTTGCACGACCGCGGCCTCAGCACTGCTGTAGGCGACGAAGGCGGTTTTGCACCGGCACTGGCAGGAACAGAAGATGCGCTGGACTCCATCATGAGCGCCATCAAGGCTGCCGGCTACGAACCGGGCAAGGATGTGAAAATCGGTATGGACTGTGCCTCATCCGAGTTCTTTAAGAACGGTATCTATGACTACTCCATCTTTGAAGGCGAAAATGGTAAAAAACGTACTGCCGACGAACAAATAGCTTACTTGGAAGATTTGATTAATAACTACCCGATTGACTCCATCGAGGATGGCATGAGCGAAAACGACTGGGAAGGCTGGAAGAAGTTGACCGAACGCATCGGCAACCGTTGCCAGCTGGTTGGCGACGACCTGTTCGTGACTAACGTGGAATTCCTTGAAAAAGGTATTGCCATGGGCTGCGCCAATTCCATCCTTATCAAAGTCAATCAAATCGGTTCACTCAGTGAAACGCTGGATGCTATCGAAATGGCACACCGCCACGGTTATACCACAGTGACTTCTCACCGTTCCGGCGAAACCGAGGACGCCACCATTGCAGACATTGCCGTTGCCACCAACAGCGGACAAATCAAGACCGGTTCTCTGAGCCGCTCCGACCGCATGGCGAAGTACAACCAACTATTGCGCATCGAAGAAGAACTGGGTAACCTTGCTGTCTATGGCTACAAAAGAATAAAATAACCCTTTGTAGTGAATAAGTCATAAAGAGGGAATAGCGTCTTTGGGAAAAGGCGCTATTTTTATTAAAGAATCGTCTATATCTTTGCAAAAGTCATCCCCTACTATCCTCTATAGGAAAGATTCTTTCCAAGATGGTAGCAGGTTAATGTTTCATTGACTAAAGACTATTCGTCCGACAGTCGTTACATTATCGTCCGACATATGTTTAATTATCGTCCGATAGCTGTTGGACGATAATTAAACATATGTCGGACGAATAGTTTTTAGTAAGCAAGAATATAAAATATAGCGGCGCAACAATCATTTGCTCCCAAAGCCTCCCTTTATTATTTACGGAGGCCTTCAAAAACAGTCCTCATTCACGGTTCATCAAACGATGCTCTGCCATCTGCTCGAACTTCGTGCCGGGACGTCCGTAATTGGCATACGGATAAATGGAGATGCCTCCGCGCGGGGTGAAGATACCCGTCACCTCAATATACTTAGGGTTCATCAAATGAATGAGGTCTTTCATTATGATGTTCACGCAATCCTCGTGGAAAGCACCATGATTGCGGAAGCTGAACAAGTAGAGTTTCAAACTCTTGCTCTCTACCATCTTGACATCGGGGATATAGCAAATACGGATTTCTGCAAAGTCCGGTTGCCCCGTGATGGGACAGAGGCTGGTGAATTCGGGGCAGTTGAAACGCACCCAGTAGTCATTGCCGGGATGCTTGTTATCAAATGCCTCCAATACTTCGGGGGCATAGTTCTGACGGTATTCTGTCTTTCTCCCCAAAAGGGAAAGTTGGTCTTTCAATTCTGTCATAGCCATATATTTTTAGTGATACAAGTGTGCCTCATTTAGTAGAAGCCAAAAACTTTTCCAATCCTTCTCTGCGCAACGTGCATGCCGGGCAGTGTCCACAACCATCTCCCGGGATACCGTTATAACAAGTCAGCGTTTCGTGACGTATAAGTTCGAGCACTCCAAGCTCGTCTGCCAGCGCCCAGGTCTCCGCTTTGTCAATCCACATCAGTGGTGTGTGCAGTACGAATTGCTCGTCCATAGCCAGGTTCAGCGTCACGTTAAGCGACTTGATGAAAGCATCCCGGCAATCGGGATAACCGCTGAAATCGGTCTGCGACACCCCCGTCACAATATGATTAATCCCCCGCTCGCGGGCGTAAACGGCGGCTATACTCAGGAAAAACAGATTGCGTCCCGGCACAAAAGTATTCGGAAAGCTGTCTGCCGGCTTCTCCTGGTCCATCTCCATGCCGGCATCTGTCAATGAGTTATGTCCCAGCCGGCCGATAAAGGAAACATCCATTACTTCGAACTCCACACCTGCCTTACGGGCAATGGCCCTCGCCAAGTCCACTTCCTTCTGATGTTTCTGTCCATACAGAAAACTCAGCGCATACACTTTCTTAAATTCACGTTTTGCCCAAAAGAGGCAAGTGGTCGAGTCCTGCCCGCCACTGAATACCACCAAAGCAGTGTCCCTATTCATCTTGTTAAAAGCCTCTCTGTTTCCCTCCCCCGTAGGGAGGGAAACAGAGAGGGCATTGCTAATTATTTGTTTGACATAATAACTGATTTCCCCTCACTACGGGTAAGGGGCTTTAAATATCGCCTATTTTCCATACTTTATAGGAGATGCCTTCATCATAGACATCACTACCGTCTATCCGCTTAATAGCTTTTACCACACGGATAGTCACAGGCAGTATCAATACCTCGTACATGGACTTCAGCAGAATCTGGATACACATCATCACCAGCAACTCCCGCCATGCAATGATTCCTCCGAACGCCACCGGAAAGAAAATCAACGAGTCTGCCGTCTCACCAACCACCGTCGACCAAATGGCACGTGCGGAGAAATTACGCCCGTTGCTTGCCAGTTTCATGCGGCTCATTACGTAGGCATTCAGAAAAGAGCCCACCAAGAATGCCGTCAGACTGGCTATGACAATACGGGGCGCCATTCCAAAAACGAAATTGAAATGCGCGGCACCATCCCAGAAAGGGGCGGCAGGCAACGCCACGGCTATCAGTCCCAGCATTACCACAAAAAAGTTCATGGCAAAACCGCTCCAGATAATCAGGCGGGCTTTACGAAAGCCCCAAACCTCGGCTATGCAATCGTTGATAATATAAGAAATCGGGAAGACCAGCAATCCGGCTGTTACGGTAATACCAAAAACCTGGATAACTTTAGTCTCAAGAAGATTGGCTGCAATCAAGCATACATTGAACAGAATGCCCAGCAACATAAAAGGTACAGATACTTTTTGTTTCATACTCCTGTTTTTTACGTGGTGTTCTAGAATACACGACCGCTATTCACGGCATCATACATTTTAAATCCGGTTGCAAAGGTACAACAAGTTTTGCAAATGAACAAACAACATATATTTTAACTAAATCCCAAGCAAGACAAAGCTCCTTTTTTTTATTCGAAGTAATTACAGACAGTGCATATTTAGTTAACGAGACTTAAATAATATTTCCAAAACCAAGAATATTATTTACAATAGTTTTAAAAAACATAAACCAATAGCATAAAAATCAATATATTAACTGATTTTAACACAAAATCAAAAACATGCAACCAAGTTTGCTCTCAAACAAGATTTCATTCACGCAAATTTCTTAAGCAAATAAAATAATGGACAACATATTTTAATACATACGATTCTATATTTTAAATAATGAAAATTAGGATTATATTTGATAACAACAATCCGGAAGCTCTGGAAAGCACATTGATATTAACCAAGAATATACCATATTATATATAGTAACCTTAGAAAAACAATGAATGCCTATGATTTACCCGAAAGCCCCAAGACACTATTAGTGTCATCTTCTATTCAACCTATTTATTTTGAGATCCATTAGCTTAAACAAAAAACATCTATTATGAATGAAAATCGTAAACGAGGAACATCGAACAACAAAATCCTCACAGCAATTGCCATCGCCTCCCTATTTATAGGAAGCAGCAAAATCATGGCAATAGAGACCTACTCGGAAAATTCATTCGGAGTGACAGAACAGATGCAGGCACAAACAGCCCGCGGTATTGTTGTCGACCAGAATGGAGAGCCTATCATCGGAGCAAGTATCTTGGAAAAAGGTACTACCAATGGAGTTACCACCGACTTATACGGTAAATTCTCGCTAAACGTAAAAAGAGGTGCCACCCTGGTCATTTCCTACATCGGTTATAAGACGCAGGAAGCCAAAGCAGATGCCAACATGAAAATCACCCTTACAGAAGATTCCGAACTACTGGATGAAGTAGTTGTTGTCGGTTACGGTGTACAGAAAAAGAAACTTGTCACCGGCGCCACTGTACAAGTGAAAGGAGAAGACATAGCCAAGCTGAACACTGTGGATGCCCTGGGCGCTTTGCAGAGCCAGTCACCGAGTGTCAACATCACGCAAAACAACGGCTTCCTGGGTTCGGGCTTTAAGGTGAATATCCGCGGTATCGGTACTACCGGAACCTTCTCCCCGCTTTATGTGGTAGATGGAGTTGCCAACGGTAGCATCGACGGGCTGAACCCGAGTGACATTGAATCTTTGGACGTCTTGAAGGATGCCGCTTCCGCCGCCATCTATGGTGCGCGTGCTGCCAACGGCGTTATCCTGATTACCACCAAACGAGGTAAAACCGGCGTTGCCGAAGTCAGTTACGATGGCTATGTCGGTGTGCAGAACCTCTACAAAATCCCTACTATCCTCAATGCCCAAGAGTACATGATGATGCAGGATGAAGGCCGTGTAATGGACGGATTGAGTCCGTACAACTGGGCGACCTATATT
The DNA here is from genome assembly GCF_025147485.1 of Bacteroides uniformis. Lineage (NCBI taxonomy): Bacteria > Pseudomonadati > Bacteroidota > Bacteroidia > Bacteroidales > Bacteroidaceae > Bacteroides > Bacteroides uniformis. The sequence goes on from NZ_CP102263.1 coordinate 4,139,956, forward strand.
CCGGAAAGGGATTTGCAGGCCATACAGAACGGAACATGGAAAGGGACAAACTGGCTGAAGGAAGTGCTGAATGAAGATGCATTGGTACAGAACCACGCAGTCAACATCACCGGAGGAACAGACCGTTCCAGATATGCCATAGGTATTTCATACACCAACCAAGAAGCCACCATGGGAGTTCCCGGCGAATTTCCAGAAATGAACCGCTACAACTTCCGCGTCAACTCGGACCACGTAGTCATGAAAAAAGGCAATCTTGACTTCCTGAAAGTAGGCGAAACCATCAACTACAAATATTCGCAAACGCAAGGTTCATTCGGAACCGGCGGCATTTATTGGAACGGAGTGCACAATATGCTCATCATGAGCCCGTTGATGCACCCTTACAATTCAGACGGGGGCTACTACCTCTATGCAGACCAGGAAAAGGATAACTACAAATGGGATATCTCCAACGGAGCCAATAAAAACCCGATAGCTTATCTGGACTACTATATGAACCAGAACCTAAGCAAGTCCCATTACATGCAGAGCAGCTTCTATGCAGAACTGCAACCCATCAAGAACCTGCGTATCAAGAGCCAGTTCGGTTACATCATGGGAGCCTCCAGTTATCGTTCCTATTTGCCGAGATTCGATTATCTGAGTGCGTCACTCAACAACGCAGAAGACAAGGTTACCCAATCCATGTCTATGTATAACCGTTGGTCATGGGACAATACAGCCAACTACATCTTCAATATCGATGACCACAACATCGACGTCCTGGTAGGTCAGAGTATTGAAAAATGGGGTATGGGAGAAGAAATGAGCGGTTCAGCCATAGGCTCAAACTTCTATGATTTCAAGCACGCTTATTTGTCCAATGTTCCATTGACCGCCAACAGTGTGTCCTCCTTGACTGGCAAGCCTAACGGGGAAGGTTCCATCGCCTCCTTCTTCGGACGTGTCAACTACAACTATCAGGAGAAATACATGGCTTCTGTCATCATGCGTGCGGACGGTTCCTCCACTTTTGCCCGCGGACACCGCTGGGGATACTTCCCTTCAGTATCCGCAGGATGGGTTATCAGCAACGAGTCCTTCATGTCAGGAATCAAATGGCTGGACTTCTTAAAGCTACGCGCTTCCTGGGGGCAAAACGGTAACTGTAATGTATCTACTTTCCAATATCTTTCACTGATAACTTCCAACAACGGATATGGCGGTTATACGTTCGGCGACTCCATGGACCTCATCAGTACCGGTTCATACGCCTACCGACTGACCAACCCGGACCTTACCTGGGAAACACAGGAGCAATTGAATTTCGGTATCGATGCACGCTTCTTGAACAACCGCCTGGGCTTTGAATTCGACTGGTATAACAAAAATACCAGAGACTGGCTGGTTACGGCTCCGGTACTCTCTTCCTTCGGTGCCAATGCAGTGTCCGTCAATGGCGGTAATGTAAAAAACACGGGTATTGAAGTAGGACTCCACTGGAACGACAACATCGGAAAGGATTTCCAATATGGAGCCAACCTGACCCTTGCTCACAACAAGAATGAAGTGACCAAGATTGCCAACAAAGACGGAATCATCCACGGTAGCGGCAGCGTTCTGTGGGAAGGAGCCGAAGAGTGCTTCCGTGCTGAAGTAGGCAAACCCATCGGCTACTTCTACGGCTACAAGAGTAACGGCATATTCCAGAACCAGGAACAGATAGACAACTACAAAGGTCCGAAACTGAACGGCGACAAGACACAGCCGGGTGACGTAATCTGGGCAGACACCGACAATAGCGGTACGCTCGATGCCAATGACCGTACTATGATAGGTAACCCGAATCCCGACCTGACAATGGGACTTTCCCTGAATGCCAGCTGGAAGGCCATTGACTTCTCAATCACTACTTACGGCGCATTCGGCCAGCAGATTCTGAAGTGTTATCGTGACTTCTCCTCCTCACCCTTGAATAACTATACAGCAGAGATATTCCAACGCTGGCACGGCGAAGGTACGTCCAACAAGTTCCCGAGACTGTCCAGCGCTTCCAGCTCCAACTGGAACAGAGTATCAGACATTTACATCGAAGATGGAGACTATCTCAAGATAAAGAACATCACTGTGGGATTCGACTTCAAGAAAGCATTCAAGAAGTTACCGGTACAACAGCTGCGCCTGTATCTGACCGCACAGAACCTCTTTACCTTCACCGGCTATTCCGGTATGGACCCGGAAATCGGTTACGGTGGCGACGATTATGGTTGGGCATCAGGCATCGACCTGGGCTACTACCCCAGTGCACGTACCTATATGATAGGCTTAAATGTAAAATTCTAATTAACCGAAGAAATTATGAAAAAGATATTATTCATAGCATCAGCAATACTGATTCTTCTTTCAGGATGCGAAAACTTCCTCGATTCGGAACTTTTGACCGAAAAGACAACCGCCAACTTCCCGGAGACAGAAAAGGATGCCCAAGAGATGGTGACGGCCATATACGCCCATCTGTTGTTTGAAAGTCCTGAAACCTCTTCCCAGTATTACATTGCCCAGTTGGCAGGTGACGACTGTCTGGGAGGCAACCTCTCCTACTCCAACAACTGTGCCACCAACTTCCTTATGTACAGTGGCAATCTGAATACATTTGCCGGTATCTGGGACCGTTGCTACACCCTTATCAACCGTGCCAACAATGCCATCAACACAATGGAGAATGTGAAATCATGGTCCAGCGAGAGCGAACGTAACCGACTTTTCGGTGAGTCCTACTTCCTGCGTGCCATGGCTTATTATGAGCTGGCACAAGTCTTTGGCGGAGTTCCTTTACGCACCACACTGGAAAGTACCAACCTGCCGCGTGCATCCGTAGACGAAATCTACGCCCAGATTGCAGCCGACTTGAAAAACGCCATTGAAATGATGCCGGCAAAGATTTATCCGAAAGGCTCAGACATGACCGGACACGCTACAAAATATGCTGCCGAAGCCATGATGGCACGTGTATTCCTTTTCTATACCGGACGCTACGAAAAAAACGAGCTCCCCAACGGAACTACCAAAGAGGAAGTCATCTCTTGGATAGATGACTGTGTAAACAACTCCGGTCATAAACTGGTGTCCGACCAACGCAACATCTGGGCCTACACCAACGATGCTACCGAAGACAATACCGAAGGGTTCCGTTACCAATACGTTATCAACCATAACCTGAAATGGGAAGGAAACAGTTCCGACGAAACTTTATTCGCCAACAAGCATAACCTGAAATCCGACTGGACCTATACCTGGTTCTCCAACACATGCGCGCAATTCTATTCACCGTCTGCCGACAACTATTCCAACAAAGACAGTTATCCCTTCGGCACCGGTTGGGGAGCTGGCCCTGTATCTCCGGCTATGGTCAACGAATGGAAAGACTGGGCCGCCAAGCAGACCTATACGGACGGTTACAAGGAGGATCCCCGTCTGACCGGTTCCATATGGTCGTACAAAGCACTTGATCCGAATGTTGCCGGCAATGTACTGATGGACTGCACCATGGACGAGGGTGAACCGGAATATACCGTATCCTATCGTTACTATGAACAAACCGGCTATTTCCAGAAAAAATACATCAATATCAATTCCTACAATGAAGGCAAAATCGAACCTTTCGGCAAGCAGATGTTCCCCGGAATATCTTCGCAGACATCCCAACAGCTACTCCAAATAGCCGACTTGATTCATATCCGTTTTGCCGACGTTCTGCTCATGCAGTCCGAGCTGAAACAAGACGCTACGGGTCTGAACAAGGTACGTGCCCGCTCCCACTTGGCTCCGGTGGCCTACTCCCTGGAAGCCATCAAGCAGGAACGCCGCTGGGAACTTGCATTCGAGTCCATCCGCTGGTGGGATATCCTTCGCTGGTCGGGTCCTTCGCTTGAGGAAGCCGGTGACATACTCAACAAACAGACCGGGTTCAATATAATAAATGCCGCTACGGTGGTACCGATGGTCAAATTCGACTATAAGAAACGCCTACAAGCAACCCAAGGCTACTGGCCCATTCCGCAAGACGAAATCGACATCTCCAATGGAGTCCTTGAGCAGAATCCAGGCTGGGATGCATCTGCCCAGTTCTCGGATTGGAACAATATGTAAGAGTATTAACCTATAAATAAAGACAATATGAAAGTAACAAAAATATTGATAGCAATGCTTGCTTCAGCCTTCATCGTTACTGCATGCGATCCTATCGAAGACGAAGACTTGCGAGACAAATATGTGACTGATGCCGGTACACCCATAACCAAGGAGGCATTACAAGCCGCCATATCCATTACCCAACCCTTCCCCAACCAAGACGGAGTAGTGGAAGGCGACCAGTATATCGCCCTGAAAAACTCCCGCCCGGACATTGGCGGTTCATGGCACATAGAATGGGGGGGCGAAGGAAGTAAACAAAGTAAGACTCTGGTCACGGACAACGCTACGGTCATCATGGAGTCCAATGCGGACTATTCCATCTACTATATGGGCATTTCCGCCAATCAGATTATCAAGACAGATCCGGTTGTAGTGACTGTGACCAATGTATTCGACGATTGGTCCACTTACTTCACCGGTGCAACCGACAAGAGTGACAAATCTGCCAAGAAGACCTGGAAATTCCGTGAAGTCAGCTGGGGTTCCGTCTGCAATATGGGGGCTCATGGAGGCTGGAAATATACCAGTGCAGGCTATACTCCCGAATCAAATTTTGCCTGGTGGGCCAATGTCACTGCCGCCGAAGCGGGAGACCAGTCCATGGTATTCGAATTCGACGGAAACAAGATGAAAACCTATGATGCCAGCGGAAACCTGAAGGCAGAAGGTACTTTCTCCTTCACACACGAAAAACCGGAAGACGGAGTACTGGGTGAACTGATAACAAGTATCCCCACCATCGGAGGAAATTATGACGACAACGGACAAAGCGTAGGCAGCAACAAATTCTGGCTGCTGACACTGGATGAGAACTATATCACAATCTATCATCCCGGCAAGTATAGCGGTGGTGTGGATTGGGACGACAGCGGCTGGTATGCTTATTTCAAGACTGAAGCAGAAACCGATTCTGAATAATATGCACTCTCTATGAAAAGGAAACTGCTATTTATAATAGCTACTGTCTTTCTAGTAGCTGCATGTCACAATGACGACTACATGCCCGGACTGCCAGCTCCGGGAAATGAAGACAACGAGACCGAAATGGCCGAGCAGGTTGCAGGCCGGGTTGCATTGGGCTACGTCACTTATTATGGCACATCCATACCCGATGCCAAATACCTGACCCACATAAACTACGCTTTTGCAGAATTATATGTTAAAAACGGAATTTATGAAAAGTTTGGCCTGCAAGGTGATAAATCCCGTTTTGATAAGGTAAAGAAAATAAAGAGCCAGTATCCACATGTGAAGATATTACTCTCTTTTACCAATAGCGTTTCCAATACTGACAATTCCCAGGACGGAGGTTTCTCCGCCCTGGCGAAGAGTCCGGAAATGCGCAAGCAATTCGCACAAGACTGCAAAGCCTTTGTTTCGAGTGAGGGCATAGACGGTATTGACATTGACTGGGAATTTCCCGGTATGACTTTCAGCAGCAATGCCTATGACGAGTTGGTAGATGTGGAAAACTTCACCCTATTGATGAAAGACCTGCGTGCAGCGTTGGGGCAGTCCACCCTATTGACCTATGCAGGTTATTGCATGGACAAGCGTCCCCAAGGCGAAGGCTATAAATATATTGATGTAAAGGCCGTAGACCCGTATGTAGATTTCGTCAATATCATGGCCTATGATCTGGTTGATGCCCCCCAGCATCAATCAGCATTGAACAAGCCAAGTAATTACTGGGACTGCCAGCGTTCCGTAGACGAATACCTGAATGCAGGGGTATCTGCCGACAAATTAGTGTTGGGAATTCCGTTCTACGGAAGAGCCGATTTCAATGCCGGCGGCAGCATCAATTATCGGGATATTCTCAACCTGAGTAAGGATGACGGCTATGTCATCGAAAATTGGGATACAGAAGGCAATGTCCCCTATGTCACCAAAAACGGCAGTTTCTACTGTGGTTACGACAATCCCCGCAGTATTGCCGCAAAAGGTGAATGGATATTAAAAAATGGCATGAAAGGCATGATGTTCTGGGATTATGAAGGCGATGACACCATGGGAACCCTACGCAAAGCGCTGTGGAATGCCGTCATGAAAAAATAAGTAACTTAACACACATTCTCAGGAGGTTATTCCGGAAATTAGGGTAAGGGTAATTTTGCATACGATCTTCATTCAAGGCAAGAATACTGACGGAATAACCTCCTTTCCTCCTCCAAGACTACAAAACCTTTTTTCATTTAAGTTGTTGAAAGCACATTCATCAAAACCTAACTTAAATGAAAACAATCTTAAAAGCAATGTTTCTGTTGTGCGTAGCCGGACTTCCCTTGTCCACTATCCATGCACAAAAAAAAGAGATTATCGATGACGAAGCCCCCAACGGCATTGTCATAGTTACTATCGACAAAGCGGGCGACGAGATTATCCGCATCATGAATGAGTCACAATTGCCTTACATCCATGACCCGAAAGCTCCCCGCTTCTTATTGATGGACAAACAAGGCAAATTCGCCCTGGGTATCGGAGGGTATGTCCGTGCCACCGGCGAGTATGATTTTGGAGGTATTGTGGATGATATTGACTTTGTTCCTGCCAACATTCCAAGCAGTAGTAAAATCAAAAATCAATTTCAAATGGATGCCAGTACGGCCACTATCTTTCTGAAATTAGTCGGACACACCCGGCTATTGGGTGACTTCACAGTCTATACAGCCGGAAATTTCCGAGGAGGAGACAAAACATTCCAGCTACGGAATGCTTATATGTCATTCCGAAATATAACGGTGGGATATACTTACGGCGGTTTCATGGACTTAGGCGCCCTCCCCTCCACCATTGACTTCCAGGGGCCCAACGGTGCCACGTTCTACCGCGCTACACAATTGTCATATACTTATAAAGGGCTGAAAGACTTTCGTTTCCAAGCTTCCATCGAGGCGCCTGCCGTTGACGGCACAACAAGCAGCCAATTCGAAATTGCCCAGCAACGCATGCCGGACTTCACAGCTTCGGCACAATACAGTTGGAACAGCAGCAGTCATCTGCGTATAGGAGGTATCATCCGCAGCATGACATATACCAGCACGAAAAGGGACAAGGCTTCCAGCGTCACCGGATACGGTGTACAAGCCTCAACGACCTTCAACCTCGGTAAAAAATGGCAGGCATTCGGACAAGTCAACTATGGTAAAGGTATCGGGCAATACCTGAATGACATCAGTAATCTGAACGTCGATATTGTCCCCAATCCCGAAAAGGAAGGCAAAATGCAGGCATTGCCCATGCTGGGCTGGTATGCAGGTCTACAATATAACATTTCTCCAAAGATATTCCTTTCAAGCACTTACAGCATGTCCCGCCTTTACTCTGAAGACGGTTATCCCAACGACCTGCCAAGTACCTACCGCTACGGACAGTATTTCGTAGCCAACGTATTCTGGAACGTAACCCCGAACATGCAGGTAGGCGCTGAATATCTGCGTGGCTGGCGCACCAACTTCGACAATTCCACCAACCATGCCAACCGTATGAACCTGCTTGTACAGTATTCTTTCTAATCCAATATAAAATAAGAAAGAAGCCGCCTCAAATCGATATTTGAGACGGCTTCTTAATATATAAAGGTAGGATTGTGAAATCAGAACTTATAGTCAACACCAAGACCAAACACTTTATTAGTACGGCTATAAACATTCTTGGTGGTTTCACTTATCTTCTTTGTATAATCATCATAGTTTGTCCAAAAATAGGCTATATTCATAGTCAAATGCTTTGTCATTTTGATGGCAGCACCAAACCCCAGTGAATAAGAGTCACATGAAAAACTTATATCACTCTGAAAATCATCAGCCAAGCCATAATCTGTACGCTGATAACCACCACTGATGGTCAGCTGTTTAGCTATATCCCATTCTGCACCAATCAAAATTTCATGTGTGCCATGCTTCAACGCTTTCTGCTTATCATTGGCCATCCCTGCCGCTTTATCAAAAAAATGGTGATATTCCAGCGTTGCACGAAGCGTAGGAAGGAATTCATAACCAACAGCTGCAGTCAATAATGCAGGGATATCACTCGGAGTATTCACACCATCCTTATAGTCAGCCAAAGGATTCCCTTCATCTCCCATAGCAGTTCCCATTGCACGCACTTCAGCTTTTTTGGTTTTATTTTCGAGATTAAGACTTGTCATAAACTCGTACTTCAACCCAATATTCCATTTGCCCAACTTCACATCAGCTCCCAAGATAGGGGTCAATCCCCAGCCGGTCTGGTCGCAGTCTAAATCGATACCAACCAATTCCATGCCACCATAAGTAGGAATATTACTGTGTGCTGTTGCAGTCAGAAATCCTTCATACCCACCGGTAAAATAATTCATACGTCCACCGGCAAACACACCTAACCAATCATTAACTTGATACGACAACCCCAATTGCACACCATAAATAAACTGGCTTCCATCCATTGCACTATTGATAGAATACATATTGGGAGTGATTTGACCACCCGAAATAGTATGGACTTGTCCCATCACCATTGAATCGAACATACCCAAACCATCATCAAACGATGCCTTACCGCCACCACCTACAACAGCAAAGCTACCGGAAATAGTCCAGTCTCCTTTTTTATATGCACCTTGAAAACTAGGAATGAAAGGAGCAGAAGCTTTTCCTTTATAATAACGTGTATTCCCATCTTCAATAAACAAGGGAAATGTCGCCTTTATGTTACGGGTCTGATAAGCACTTTGTCCATTCAAAGACAAATAGAGACCATCTTCCGGCAAGAAGGCCAAACCGGCCGGATTAGAATAGACACCGTCAATATCAATGGAAGCACCACGCGCTAACATTCTAAGAAAAGATACATGCTGATTTGTATTTGTTAGGATACCACCCGCAAAAGTTGGAATTGAAACGATTAACATCGCAATGCCAATCAACGAAAATTTTCTCATCTAAATCTTTTTTAATTGTTTTCGGGCGCAAAGGTACAATAATATTGCACATGAAAAAGAATTTTGTGCATAAAGTTATCCTAATATAGAACTTTAATTGAAATACCAAATAGTTTCTGATGAAACAAATAGAAATAATTATCATTTTATGAATCCTTCCGGCCACTGAACCATATCAACTTTCCACTTGTTATCTCCCTATAATTATGTAACATTTTAAAAAACAACAAATCCCATGGCATACACTATCGCATTTTTTGGCAGCAAACCTTATGATGAAGCGTCTTTCAACGAAAAAAACAAGGAATATGGTTTTGAGCTCCGCTACTATAAAGGGCATCTTAACAAGCACAACGTTATTTTAACCCAAGGAGTAGACGCAGTCTGTATTTTCGTGAACGACACGGCCGATACCGAAGTTATCCGTCTGATGGCAGACAACGGCGTGAAATTATTGGCGTTGCGCTGCGCCGGCTACAACAATGTAGATTTAAAGGCAGCTGCCGACCGTGGCATTACCGTAGTGCGTGTCCCTGCTTACTCCCCTTATGCCGTAGCAGAATATACCGTTGCCCTGATGTTATCCCTCAACCGTAAAATTCCACGTGCTACCTGGCGGACACGAGACGGAAACTTCTCGCTGCACGGACTTCTGGGCTTCGACATGTACGGAAAAACTGCAGGCATCATCGGCACGGGAAAAATAGCCAAGAAACTGATATGTATCCTGCGTGGATTCGGCATGAATATTCTTGCCTACGACCTCTATCCCGACTATAATTTCGCCCGTGAACATCAAGTGGTATATACCAGCCTGGATGAGCTATATCACAATTCGGATATCATCTCCCTGCACTGCCCGCTGACTGAACAGACCAAATATCTCATCAACGACTATTCCATCAGTAAAATGAAGGACGGAGTAATGATTATCAATACCGGACGTGGACAACTCATCCATACCAACGCCCTGATTGAAGGACTAAAAAACAAGAAAATCGGCTCTGCCGGCCTGGATGTGTACGAAGAGGAAAGCGAATACTTCTATGAAGACCAATCGGACAAAATCATTGATGACGATACCCTGGCGCGGCTACTGTCCTTCAATAATGTCATCGTCACTTCGCACCAGGCCTTTTTCACACGCGAGGCACTGGCAAACATTGCTTCGACAACCTTGCAGAACATCAAAGATTTTATGAACCATAAGCCACTGGAGAACGAGGTCAAGGCATAGTCCCCACTCATTTATAAATTCTTAGACATCGGTTTTTAAACTTTATAGCTTTCCAAAGCGTTACTAGTACATAAACCATTTTAAGAAAAGGAATAAATTATGAAAAAAGTTATAGACAAATCAGACAGCAGAGGTCATTCCCTATATGATTGGCTTGACAGCCACCACACCTTCAGTTTCGACGAGTATTACAATCCCCGCCGGATGAATTTCGGCGCCTTGCGTGTACTGAACGACGACCGTGTGGCTCCGGGAAAGGGCTTCGGCACACATCCTCATAAAAATATGGAAATCATCTCCATTCCCCTGAAAGGGAAACTGAAACATGGGGACAATCATCAGAACAGCCGCGTCATCACTCCGGGAGATATACAAACCATGAGCGCCGGCACCGGCATCTACCACAGCGAAATGAACGGCAGTGACACTGAAGCGGTAGAATTCCTGCAAATCTGGGTGATGCCCGAAAAGCTGAACACACCACCCGCATACCAGGACTTCGACGTACGTCCACTCCTGCGCAAAAATGAAATGGCACTAATAGTATCCCCTGACGGCGATGCTCCTGCCAGACTGCTACAACAGACCTGGTTTTCTATCGGTGAAATAGAAGCCGGAAAGAAGATTGACTACCACATGCACCAATCGCATTCCGGTGCATACATCTTCGTAATGGAAGGTGAAGTCAAAGTGGACGGCACAATACTCTCACGTCGTGACGGAATGGGAGTATACGAAACCGGCAGTTTTGAGCTGGAAACATTGAAAGACTCTCACATTCTCTTCATAGAAGTACCGATGTAGCGTGCTTTTGCATAAAATAACAGCTTAAACCGGAAGTTTGTGTAGCGTTTTTTGTAATATTGCGCTATAATTCAATCCGTAAATGAAACTTGATTACATCTACCATAGCGGCTTCGCGATTGAAGCGGACGGAGTGACGGTCATTATCGATTACTATAAAGATTCCTCGGAAGAGGTTTTCAATAAAGGTATCGTGCACGACTATCTCTTGGAAAAGCCGGGCGTACTCTACGTACTATGCTCGCATTTCCATCCCGACCACTTCAATCGCGAAGTTCTTTCATGGAAAAAACTGCGGCCCGACATCCGCTACATATTCTCCAAAGACATCCTGAAGCACCGCCGCGCCTCAGCGGAAGATGCCACCTACATCAATAAGGGCGACACCTACGAAGACGAACATATCCGTATCCAGGCCTTCGGTTCTACCGATGTGGGTATCTCCTTCCTGATAGACCTGCAGGGCAGACGGCTGTTCCATGCCGGTGACCTGAACAACTGGCACTGGAGCGAGGAATCCACTCCGCAGGAAATACGCAAGGCCGAAGGTGACTTTCTGGCCGAAGTGAGAGAGCTGCAGCAAACTGCACCTGCCGTAGATGTAGCCATGTTTCCGGTGGACAGCCGTATCGGAAAAGATTATATGCGTGGAGCAGAACAATTCGTGGAACGAATAAAAATCACTATATTTGTACCGATGCACTTCAGCGAAGATTATCAGGGAGGCAACGCATTCCGGCAGTTTGCCGAGAGCAAGGGATGCCGCTTTCTGAGCATTGCACACCGTGGTGAAAGTTTCGAACTCCCCAACTTGTAGCCCATAATTCGTAAATTAATAATTAAAACACATACTATTATGAAAAATTTGACACAACTTCTTTTTACACTGTTTTGCCTTTGTCTGCCGGCCATGCTGCAGGCGCAGGATAGGGACGACAGTAAATATCTGGCCGGTGCTGTTCCCGAGGTGGACGGCAAAGTGGTATTCACCAAAGAATTCAGCATCCCCGGCATGTCTCAGGATGAAATCTACGAACGTCTGCTCGGCTGGATGGATGCCCGTCTGAAAGAGAATGAAAATACCAGCCGTGTAGTATTCTCAGACAAAGAGAAAGGACAAATTGTAGGTATCGGGGATGAATGGATTGTATTCAGTTCTACGGCTCTGTCATTAGACCGTACCAAAATCCTTTACCAGCTGACTGTGACCTGCCAACCCGAAAAGAGCGTGCTCGAAGTAGAAAAGATACGGTTTAACTACCGCGAAGGAAAAGAAAAATATACCGCCGAGGAGTGGATTGTAGACAAGTATGCCTTGAACAAGGCGAAGACCAAACTGGTACGCGGACTTGCCAAGTGGCGCAGAAAAACCGTAGACTTCGTTGATGACCTTTGCCTGGGAGCAGCAGAAGCATTGAGCGCCACCACTGCCAAAGCTCTGGTAGAAGAAAAGAAGGAAGAAAAGAAAGAGGTGAAGGCTGTCGTCAATTCCGGTCCGACGGTAATCACCCCGAAGAAACAAGTTACCGTGGAACCTGCCCAGGCTGCTGAAAAGGCATCCGAAGGCATCGTGAAAGATGCCCAAGTCATCGAAGTGCCCCAAGTCAAGAAACCTGCCGCACTGGTTCCTGCCCAAAAGAGCCAGCAGCAAGAATACAAAACCATAGCCCCCGAGCAATTGTCAGCCGATGCCATCCAGACCGGAGCAGGCAAATTGGTTATCGTCATCGGCCAAGAGCCTTTCAACATGACCATGATGACAGCAAACTCCGGAGGTTCTTTGGGCAAAGTCAACGGCAAACCAGTTGTATTCAGCATACTGTCGCCCGACCAGCCGTATGAACAAATGGAAAAAGCAGAAAGCTATACCATCCGTTTCTATCCTACGGGACAGACAGAGCCTACGGTCATTCTGGAATGTAAGAAGCTGCCTTCACCGGCAACGATGGAAGGTATGCCACGCACGTATGTAGGCGAAATTCTGAAAGCAATGGTCAAATGACCGCACACGCAGACTGTAAATTGTAAATAATCAAATCAGAAATAAACAAATGGAAATAAAAAGTAAATTCGACCATTTTAATATCAATGTCACCAACTTGGAACGTAGCATCGCATTCTACGAAAAGGCACTGGGGCTGAAAGAACATCATAGGAAAGAGTCGTCCGACGGCTCTTTCACTCTGGTCTATCTGACCGACAGCAGTACCGGCTTCCTGCTGGAACTGACCTGCTTGAAGGAGCATCCACAAGCCTACGAATTAGGGGAGAACGAGAGTCACCTCTGCTTCCGCGTATCCGGTGATTACGACGCCATACGCCAATACCATAAGGAAAACGGATGGGTATGTTTCGAAAACACAGCAATGGGACTGTACTTTATCAATGACCCGGATGACTATTGGATTGAGGTACTGCCGGAGAAATGATATTTTACATCACTAAAACAACGAAATATATGAGTATAGAAGAAGCGATGATGGGTGGTATTGTCTTCAAAGGCAAAAAGGACAAACCTAAAGAAGAAAACAAGATAAAGACCAAAGCCAAGAAGAAAACCTACATTACCGGGCAACACGGTTCCGCCTCAGCCAAAATGAAAGCAGAAATCCGCCGCAAACGCGCTAACAGACATAAGAAATGATAAATACAGCCTTATTGCCTGCCGACAAGGACCCGATGGGCGCAGCCATAGCCGATTACTTTAAACGGCATAAAGCCGACCGCCTACGCGTGTTCTCTTCACAATTCGATGAGGACGAAATTCCCGTCGAAGAGCTATTCCGCACAGAAAAGCAAATGCCCTTGCTGGAGCGTACTGCTCTGCAAATGGCGACCGGAAAGATTCTGGATGTGGGTGCCGGTAGCGGTTGCCATAGCCTTACCCTGCAAGAAGCCGGAAAAGAGGTCCATGCCATCGACATTTCCCCGCTTTCCGTGGAAGTGATGAAGCAGCGAGGTGTGCGTAGCGTATCACAAACCAATCTGTTCAATGAACAGTTTGCCGATGAATACGACACTATCCTGATGCTGATGAACGGTTCCGGCATTATCGGAAAGTTGGAGAATCTGCCTGATTTTTTCCGGAAGATGAAGCTACTGCTCCGGCCTGGAGGCTGTGTTTTAATGGATTCCAGCAACCTGAGCTATCTGTTCGAAGAGGAAGATGGCAGTATTGTTATCAACCTTGCCGGTGATTACTACGGAGAGGTAGACTTCCAGATGCAATACAAGAATGTCAAAGGCGACTCCTTTGACTGGCTCTATATCGACTTTCAGACCCTGAGCATCTATGCTGCCGAAAATGGCTTCAAAGCAGAGCTGGTGAAAGAGGGTACACATTATGACTATCTTGCCAAACTATCCCGACAAGCATAAAAGTGAAGTGCCCCCTAAAAGTTAGACAAAAACTTTTAGGGGGCACTTCCTTTTTTATATCTTGCCTATTCCTACTATTCAGAAAGCATTCCGTCAATCTCCTTCACCAGAGAAGCAAATTCTTCAGGGTTATACAGACGTGTCAGCTTCACAATACGCCCTTCCTTATCAATCAGGACATTGCGTGTGATACCTGCCTTGCGGAGCGCATACTTCGCAAATATATCCGCTCCCGGGTCCAGACCCAAAGGATAGGTCACTCCGGTTGACTTACCAAAAGCAATCACTTTCTCCAACGGCTCGTCACGGTCGATGCCAATCAGCATAAAATCCGGATTCGACTTATGCTTCAGCCATATATCCTTCTCAATGAAAGGCATCTCCTTACGGCATACCCCACACCAGCTCGCGGTAAACTGCAACATGACCACCTTCCCACGAAGTCCCGAAAGGGTAATGCTTTTCCCATCCGTCAGCTTCACTGTAAAATCTGGAGCCATCTCCCCTACCTTAACGATGTAGCCGGTACTGTCCGCCACTACATCCTGCGCCTTGCCTGCCATGCTGCACATAGCAAACAGACAGAAAATCAGAAATCCAACTTTTTTCATTTTATTCAATCTTTAATAAGTAAGCTGTAACTATTCAGCGAATGATATTTTATAGAATGGGCAAACAATTCCCTATAACAAAAAACTCCGAAACACTTTTAAAAAGCAGTTTCGGAGTTTTATTCTTCGAGGTACCTGGCAGATTCGAACTGCCGTACACGGTTTTGCAGACCGCTGACTAAGCCACTCATCCAAGGTACCGGTTCTTACAAGAACTCTTTATTTCTCGTTTGCGGATGCAAAGGTAGCACTTTTTTTGAAACTACCAACTATCCGCAACAACTTTTCTTCTTTTTTTTCGTCACTCCACTGCACTCCGCACGCTTCTTATCATACAAATTCTTTAGTTCACAGCCACTTGCACAACTATCACACGGATTACCATTTTCTTTGACCCGATGAGAAAAAGAATAAATACTCATGCCAATCCGCACAGCGCAGAGCAACAACAATAAGGCTACTACCCACTCCTGCCAACTATTCATCATAAAAACAGACCTCCTATCTGATAAATTGCGAAAGACATCAGCCAGGCCAGCGCAGTAGTATAAAGCCCCGCAAACACGGCCCACTTCCAACTGCCCGACTCCCCTTTAATGGCTGCCAACGTGGCGATGCACGGAAAATAAATCAGCACAAACACCATGTAACCGAAAGCCACCAGGGGCGTTATCGGAATGCGTTCACCCAAGCTTACGGCATCTGCCTCGGCATCGTCGGCATAAAGCACTCCGAGCGTGCTTAC
Organism: Bacteroides uniformis; assembly: GCF_025147485.1. Taxonomy (NCBI): domain Bacteria; kingdom Pseudomonadati; phylum Bacteroidota; class Bacteroidia; order Bacteroidales; family Bacteroidaceae; genus Bacteroides; species Bacteroides uniformis. Next base: position 4,155,828 of record NZ_CP102263.1, read on the forward strand.
CACCAGTTCCTTGGCGCCCACGCCGGAAAGGATGCCGATGCCCAGCTTCCAGTCGAATCCCAACGGTTCAATGACCGGTTCCATGGCTTTACCAATCCGGCCGATGTAGGAATTCTCCTGCTGTTCCGTCACACTTTCATATTCATCGTGGTTGGGATAATATCCCAATGCCCAGATAACGATGGATGCCACCATAATGATGCCTCCCATCTTGCGGAGATACTGCGCCCCCTTCTCCCACGTATGGCGGAAGATGGCCTTGGACGTCGGCATACGATAAGGCGGCAGCTCCATGACAAACGGCGTATCGTCTCCTTTCACCAGAAAGCGGCAGAAAAGACGTGCCATGACCACTGCCAACAGAATGCCGATGGCATAGATTACTAACAGCACAAAGCTCGCATTGTTCGGGAAGAAGGCGCCTACCAGCAATAAATAGATGGGTAGACGAGCGCTGCACGACATCAGCGGATTGATGAGCATCGTCACCAGACGGCTCTTGCGGTTCTCGATGGTACGCGAAGCCATAATGGCGGGCACATTACACCCAAAGCCCATAATCAGCGGAATGAAAGACTTTCCATGCAGCCCCATTTTATGCATAATCTTATCCATAATGAAAGCGGCACGTGCCATATAGCCCGAGTCTTCCATCAAGGAAATAAAGAAATAGAGCAACAGAATATTCGGCAGGAAAACAATGACACCGCCCACACCTCCGATAATACCATCCACTAGAAGGTCCTTCAGCGGTCCTTCGGACATGTTGTTGCATATCAGGTCGCCCAATTCGCCTACCAGCCATTCAATCCCCTGCATAGGATAGTCGCCCAGCACAAAGGTGCCTTCGAACATCAGATAAAGGAAAAGGAAGAAAATGGGATAACCCCATACACGGTGAGTAACGATTGAGTCTATGATTTGAGTAGTGCGCGACGTATCCTGATGATTGTCCACATAGGTCTCGCGCAGGGCACCGGCTATAAAACCATACTTGGCATCGGTGATGGCCTGCTCGCTCTCCTCGTTCACCACCTCGGCAATCCGTGCCTCTTCCCGGTCGCGGACAGCAAGAATCTCCTTTCCATTGGGCAACTCCTCCACAATCTTTTTCAAGTCTTCGTCGTTCTCCAGCAACTTGATGGCAAGGAAACGCGTGGAATATTTGTGACGGATGTTCTCATTGACGCTGATGACGCGCTTCACCTCCTCAATGCTACGTTCCAGCTCGGGACCGTGATTGATGTGGATATGGCGGAAAAAGCCGCGCGGCTGTTCCACCTCTTCTTTATGGCTGCCGAAGTCATGGTCGGGAACATACTCCTGATGCCAGCTGCGAAGGTCACTCAATATCTCGCTGCGCATCCTGCCCTTATGGTCGAGGAAGTCGCCGCCTTCGTAAATATTGATAATCACATGGAACAGCTGTTCAATGCCTTTTCCGCTACGGCTGACCGTAGGCAACATCGGAACTCCGAACAACTGGCTGAGCTTTACATAGTCCAGCGTGTTTCCACTGGCTTCCAGCTCATCGTACATGTTCAGTGCAATCACCATGCGCACGTTCATGTCAATCAGCTGGGTGGTGAGATAGAGATTGCGTTCCAGGTTGGAAGAGTCCACAACATTGATAATGATATCCGGCGTTTCATTGATAATGTGCCGGCGGACATAGATTTCTTCAGGGGAGTAGGCCGAGAGGGAATAGGTTCCGGGAAGGTCGACAATACGGAAGTGGTAACCTTGGAAATCAAAATACCCCTCCTTGGCATCTACCGTAACGCCACTGTAATTGCCCACATGCTCGTGCGAACCGGAAGCGATGTTGAAAAGAGAAGTTTTACCACAGTTGGGATTTCCCACCAAAGCCACATTTATGGTGCGGCGTTTGCCGAGGGCCAGTTGCTTCAGCTCATCTTCGCCCAGATGCATGTTTTCGCCCAACCCCTCGTGGTAATCGGGCTGCACAGCCTGCTCCTTAGCTTCCTGCTCACTGATAATCTCTATCATCTCAGCCTCCTGCCGACGAAGAGAAATCTCATATCCCATTACTTTGTATTTGATAGGGTCGCGTAGTGGGGCATTCAGCAAGACCTCCACTGTTTTACCTTTAATAAATCCCATTTCCACAATCCGTTTGCGGAAACCACCGTGTCCCAGCACTTTTACGATTACACCTTTTTCACCGGTATTCAATTCGGACAAACGCATAGTCTTTCTGCCTTTCTTTTCTATTTTGGGGGCAAAGATAATACTTATGTCCGCAAGGCACAAATAATTTAGAATGTTTTTAAATAAGAGACACTAAACAATAATGCCCAGAAGGCAGAACACTACTTCCAGAGATACTAAATCGTAACTTCACCACACCTTTGTTCTTTTCTTACCACAGCTGTGGTAAGAAAAGAACAAAGGTGTGGTATGCATAAAACACAGCTGTGGTAAGATTAGCTTTTAGCAAATACGACCTTAGCCGATAGAGATTCTGAAAATAGATACTTGCAGATATGGCAATAAAAATCGTTTGCACTATCTTTGCACCACTCTATAGTTGAATATGCAGAAGGTAGTACAATACATCGAGCGCCACAAGCTCTTCTCGCTGGACGACAAGATACTTGTGGCACTGAGCGGCGGGGCGGACTCCGTGGCGTTGCTGCGCCTGCTCCTCAGCCTGGGATACACATGCGAAGCCGCCCATTGCAACTTCCATCTGCGCGGAGCGGAATCCGACCGCGACGAGCACTTTGTACGCCAACTCTGCCTGGAGCACCGGGTGACGCTGCACACCGTCCACTTCAACACGGAGCAGGAAGCAAAGGAACGGCATATCTCCATCGAAATGGCTGCAAGGGAATTGCGCTACGCGTGGTTCGAAAAAACAAGGGAAGCATGCAGTGCAGCTGTCATTGCCGTCGCCCACCATCAAGATGACAGTGTAGAGACATTGCTGCTCAATCTGATTCGCGGTACCGGCATCAACGGATTGCGGGGTATACGCCCCCGAAACGGACATATAGTCCGCCCCTTGCTCTGCCTGGACAGAAAGGAAATCGTCGGTTATCTGGAAAGTATCGGGCAAGCCTACGTGACGGACAGCACCAATCTGCAGGACGAATATACCCGCAACAAAATACGCTTGAACCTGCTTCCCATGATGCAGGAGATAAACCCCTCCGTCAAGGAAAGCATCCTCAAAACGGCAGAGCATCTGGACGATGCCGCCTCTATATATAATATAGGTATAGAAGAAGCCAAACTGCGAGTCAAGACACCGGAAGGCATAAGTATCGGCGCCCTGAGGCAAGAAGCGGCACCGGAAACGGTCTTATTTGAAATTCTGCATCCGCTTGGATTCAACGCCGCACAAGTAAGGGACATCTGCCGGACATTGGACGGACAGCCCGGCAAAGTCTTTGCCACCCCCGGCTGGCGTGTCATCAAAGACCGCGGCTCGTTGTTGATAGAGCCCGTACAGGAAGCCGTAAAGCCCTTATTGGAAATAAAAGAACATCCTTATACACCGGATTTCATGATTCCACGCAACAAAGCCACCGCCTGCTTTGATGCCGACAAACTCCAGCATCCCCTCTCGCTACGCCTTTGCAGGCAGGGAGACAGCTTCGTGCCCTTCGGCATGAAAGGCCGGAAGAAGGTAAGCGACTACCTGACCGACCGCAAGTTCTCCCTTCTGCGCAAAGAACGGCAATGGGTGCTTTGCTGCGGAGATGACATCATCTGGCTGGTGGGAGAACGGGTGGACAACCGTTTCAGAATAGACAAAAAAACCCGGAAAGTGCTGGTCGTATCAACCATCGACCAGTAGCCATCACAGAATAATTCTGTCCTCCTTCTGTTTCTTGAAGCAATCGGAAAGCAATACGGCAAACGGCGTGTCATACGTGCGCGCCTTCTGCGGACAGCCTTTCACACAAGCACAACATTTGATGCATTTCTCTGCAACCGTATTGCACTCGTCTCCTTTTATAATGGCTCCTGCAGGACAATGCTTCACGCAATATCCGCAATGCGTACAACGTTCCGCATCCACTTGCGGAGTACGGGGCATAGGCACCCCACTCTTACGCAACTTGACGACTCTGCGCAAAAAGCGGAGCAACGGGAAGAAAGGCTGGCGCGGACGCTGGATACGGGTCACATCCACCCCATACAGTTTCTCCATATCTTCGGCCGCCGCAATTTTAGCACGTATTTTTTCACCAAAAAGCTTTGCATACTCCAAGTCGTCCGCATCCGGACGTCCGGCTGCCACCGGATATTTCTCACTGCTATAAGAGTGCTCTCCTACAAACGTAGCACCTGCAATTACCTTGAAGCCCAACCTCGTGACAAAAGCATCCAATTCCACCAAAGCCTTCTCATAGGCCCGGTTGCCGTACACCACCACAACCACGGCAGGTGCACCGTCAGCATGAAGCTCCTTCATCCGCTCCAATGCCAAAGGAGCCACATGACCGCCATATACGGGCACCGTGATGACCGCCAAAGCATGGGAAGGCACCTCCCTTTTACCCGCCGCCTCCAAGGTGAGGTCCACTTTGGAGACAGACGAAATTCCCGTTCCGTGAACAATTGCCTCTCCCACTTGTTTAGAGGTACAAGTAGGTGAAAAAGTTATCAACTGTACTTCATCTATATTCATAAACCAATCCTTCATGTTGTTGTTAATACAGCAAAGATAAAGTTTTAAATTTAAAAAAAAGATGATTTGTTTATGAAACCAAAAATATTTATTACCTTTGCACCGTTGAAACATTCTGCGACTTCTTGCTGTGGCAAGAATTGTTTATCAGATTTCCGGTTCAATAATAAATATCCCATATAAATCATATATCACAAGGTAAACTTGCCCAAGTTGCTTCCTACAACAACTGCAACTGTGCACTTATGCCTTTCAATAAAAGTAAATTTTAAACCATTCACATATATACTGTATGTATAACATCATTCAACTGAACGACAAAAATTTGTCGGAACTACAAACTATTGCCCAAGAACTGGGTATAAAAAAAACAGACTCACTCAAAAAAGAAGAACTTGTTTACAAGATACTTGACGAACAAGCTATCGCAGGCGCTACCAAGAAAGTTGCCGCCGACAAGCTGAAGGAAGAGCGTAAAGGGGAAAAGCAAAAACGCTCGCGCGTCACTGTAAAGACCGTAAAAAAGGAAGGTGCCGACAAAGTGTTCTCAGCCAATAAAAACGGAGACCTCACCAAAGCCAAAACAGAGGAAGCACCGGCTGCGAAAGAACAACCCAAAACTGTGGAAGCACCCCAAGAACCGACCATAGAAGCTGCAACGCCGGCGCCAGCCAAAGAAGCCGCCGTACCCAAACGCAAACCGGGACGCCCCCGCAAGGTAAAGGAAGAGACTGCTGCACCCCAAGCAACAGAAACCCCGAAGGTTGCCGAACCGGAATTGAACTTCGAGGCTAAAGCTCCGAAAACAGAACCTCAGGCAGAAGCCAAAGCAGAAAAGAATATCGTACCGGACGAAAGCCCTATCCTGGCCGAAGCGGCAGATGACTTCATCCCCATTGAAGACCTCCCTACGGAAAAAATAGAATTGCCATCCGAACTTATCGGCAAATTCGAAGCGACCAAAGCGGAAACTCCCGCCACTCCCACTCCTGCCGCTGCCGCTGCCCCAGCCGAACCGCAACAGCCACAACGCCCGCGCCTCCGCGCCCGCGACAACAACAACCCATACAATAACAACAACAATAACAACCGCAACGGTGGCTATAACCAACAGCGCCCCGTGCAGCAGCGCCCTGCACAACCGTATAACAACGGAGAGAACTATCCCGCCGCTCCGGAACGCAAACCCGTAATAGAACGCGAGAAGACGTACGAATTCGATGACATCCTCACCGGAACCGGTGTACTGGAAATCATGCAGGATGGCTACGGCTTCCTCCGTTCCTCCGATTACAACTATTTGTCCTCACCGGACGATATTTACGTATCACAATCACAAATCAAATTGTTCGGCCTGAAAACCGGTGATGTGGTAGAAGGCGTAATCCGTCCCCCGAAAGAAGGCGAAAAGTACTTCCCGCTGGTAAAAGTATCCAAAATAAACGGACGTGACCCGGCTTTCGTACGCGACCGCGTACCGTTCGAGCACCTCACCCCCCTCTTCCCGGACGAGAAGTTCAAGCTTTGCAAAGGTGGATACTCCGACTCTATGTCGGCCCGTGTCGTAGACTTGTTTGCCCCCATCGGTAAGGGCCAGCGTGCCTTGATTGTGGCACAGCCCAAAACCGGTAAGACCATCTTGATGAAAGACATTGCCAACGCCATTGCCGCCAATCATCCGGAAGTCTACATGATTATGCTGCTCATCGACGAACGCCCGGAGGAAGTTACCGACATGGCGCGTACCGTCAATGCGGAAGTAATCGCCTCTACCTTCGACGAACCGGCAGAACGCCACGTGAAGATTGCCGGCATCGTCCTTGAAAAAGCAAAACGCATGGTGGAATGCGGACACGATGTTGTCATCTTCCTCGACTCCATCACCCGCCTGGCACGTGCCTACAACACCGTATCCCCGGCTTCCGGCAAAGTGCTTTCCGGTGGTGTGGATGCCAACGCATTACATAAGCCCAAACGCTTCTTCGGTGCAGCACGTAACATCGAGGGCGGCGGTTCACTGACCATCCTTGCCACTGCCTTGATTGACACTGGCTCAAAGATGGACGAGGTTATCTTCGAAGAATTCAAGGGTACGGGTAATATGGAGTTGCAGCTCGACCGCAACTTGTCCAACAAGCGTATCTTCCCGGCTGTCAACATCGTTGCCTCCAGCACCCGCCGCGACGACCTGCTGCAAGACAAGCAGACACTGGACCGCATGTGGATTCTCCGCAAGTACCTTGCCGACATGAATCCGATAGAAGCCATGGACTTCGTAAAAGACCGTCTGGAGAAGACCAAAGACAACGACGAATTCCTGATGAGCATGAACAGTTAACAGCAACTGCATACAGATATTGTACAAAAGCTTCCATTTACGTTCATAAACGTAGGTGGAAGCTTTTTTTATATCCGTTTTTTCATACATTTGCCACCATACAATAACCTTGAACAAATAAAATCCAAATCTGATGAAAACGATTCACTCTTTTATGGGAATGGCATTGTGCAGCTTTCCGGTAATGGCACAGCAATCGCCCAATTTTCTTATTATCCAATGCGACCATCTGACCCAGCGGGTAGTAGGCGCATACGGTGCCGACCCCAGCTGCACTCCACCTATAGACCGAATTGCCTCCCAAGGTGTAACATTTGCCAACGCATACGTGGGATGCCCCCTCAGCCAACCGTCACGCGCTGCCTTATGGAGCGGACTGATGCCGCATCAAACCAATGTACGTTCCAACTCGGCCGAACACATCAATCCTCCGCTGCCCGACAGCATTCCGACCCTGGGAAGCCTCTTCACCGCCAACGGTTATGAGGCCGTCCACTTTGGCAAAACCCATGACATGGGTTCCCTAAGGGGATTCCGCCACAAGGAACCGGTTGCCAAGCCCTTCACCGACCCCGAATTTCCCGTCAACAATGACAGCTTTCTGGATGTAGGAACCTGCGAGGATGCCGTGGCCTATCTCAGCAATCCACCGCAAGAACCTTTCATCTGCATAGCCGATTTCCAAAACCCGCACAATATCTGCGGATATGTAGGCGAAAATAAAGGGGAGCACATAGATAGCCCCATCAGTACCCCACTCCCGCTACTACCCGAAAACTTTGAAGTGGAAGACTGGGAAAAACTTCCGTTGCCCATTCAGTACATCTGCTGCAGCCACCGGAGGATGATGCAAGCCGCCCACTGGAACGAGGACAATTACCGGCACTACGTCGCCGCCTTCCAGCATTACACGCGGATAGTGGCCAGACAGATAGAGAGTGTACTGGAAGCCCTCTACTCCACTCCCGCCGGCAAAAATACAATTGTCATTGTACTGGCAGACCACGGAGACGGAATGGGGTCACACCGCATGGTAACCAAGCAGGTCAGCTTTTACGAAGAAATGACAAATGTGCCCTTCATCATAGCCGGTCCCGGTATTCATCCCCGTCAAAAACCGGTGGAAGATTTACTGACCCAACCCACTATCGACCTGCTGCCCACTCTCTGTGAACTGGCAGGCATTCCGGTGCCTTCCTCCAAGCCCGGCATCAGCCTTGCCCCTTTCCTGAAAGGCGAGAAGCAAAAGAGACAGCACCCCTATGCAGCCTCCGAATGGCACAGTGAATACGAAGTGACCGTCAGCCCGGGACGGATGATACGCAGTCCCAGATACAAATACACACACTATCTGGAAGGCAACGGGGAAGAACTGTATGATATGCTGAAGGATAAAGGAGAAAGACGAAACCTTGCCCATGACCCCAAATACTCAAAGATTCTGGCCGAGCACCGGGCACTGCTGGACGACTACATCCGCCGCACACAGGACGACTACCGAAGCCTGAAAGTTGAAGCCGACAAGAGATGGCGCAGCCACGCACCGGGATATCCCAACCACGAAGGACCCTGCGCCAGAGACATTATCAATAGAAAGTAAGCAAAAAGAACTAAAAAAAACAGAATAATATAGATGATTATCAGTGCCTTGACCGGCACTTCCATTCTTTTCGCCCATCCCGCTGCAAGTCTTCAATAATATTCTGCTTCAAAAGAAGGCAGTTAAAGGGATTTTTTGTACTTTTGCGCCTCAATAAGAGTAATTTGTAATTTAGTAATTGTAATTAGATACTATGTTCGATAATTTAAGCGAGAGACTTGAAAGGTCGTTTAAAATTTTGAAAGGTGAGGGCAAAATCACCGAAATCAATGTTGCGGAAACCCTGAAAGACGTACGTAAGGCACTTTTGGATGCCGACGTGAACTATAAGGTAGCCAAAAACTTCACCGATACCGTTAAGGAAAAAGCCTTGGGACAAAACGTGCTGACAGCCGTTAAGCCCAGCCAGCTGATGGTAAAAATCGTACACGATGAACTGACCCAGCTCATGGGCGGCGAGACTTCTGAAATAAACCTCGACTCCAAGCCTGCCATTATCCTAATGTCCGGTTTGCAAGGCTCCGGTAAAACAACTTTCTCCGGAAAGCTGGCCCGCATGCTGAAGAGCAAGAAGAACAAAAAGCCGTTATTGGTGGCTTGTGACGTGTACCGTCCTGCCGCTATCGAGCAGTTGCGTGTACTGGCTGAACAGATTGACGTACCGATGTACTCGGAACCGGACAGCAAAAATCCGGTAGCCATTGCCCAAAATGCCATCCAAGAAGCCAAAGCCAAAGGTTACGACCTTGTAATTGTCGATACAGCCGGTCGTCTGGCAGTGGATGAGGAGATGATGAACGAGATTGCCGCCATCAAGAAGGCCATCAATCCGGACGAGATTCTGTTCGTAGTGGATTCAATGACCGGTCAGGATGCAGTGAATACCGCTAAGGAATTCAACGAACGGCTCGACTTCAATGGTGTAGTATTGACCAAACTGGATGGTGATACCCGCGGTGGTGCCGCCCTTTCTATCCGTTCGGTGGTAAACAAGCCCATCAAGTTTGTAGGTACCGGTGAAAAGCTGGATGCCATCGACCAGTTCCATCCCTCACGTATGGCCGACCGTATTCTCGGTATGGGTGACATCGTATCTTTGGTGGAACGTGCGCAGGAACAATATGACGAGGAAGAAGCCAAACGCCTGCAAAAGAAGATTGCCAAGAACCAGTTCGACTTCAACGACTTCCTGAGCCAGATTGCACAAATCAAGAAAATGGGTAACTTGAAGGAACTTGCCTCCATGATACCGGGCGTAGGCAAAGCCATCAAGGATATAGACATTGACGACAATGCCTTCAAGAGCATTGAAGCCATCATCTACTCCATGACTCCGGAAGAACGCAGCAATCCGGCCATTCTGAACGGTTCACGCCGCCAGCGCATTGCCAAAGGTAGCGGTACGAATATTCAGGAAGTAAACCGCCTGCTGAAACAGTTTGACCAGACCCGCAAGATGATGAAGATGGTCACTGGCAGCAAGATGGGTAAGATGATGCCGAAACTTAAAAGATAAGATAACAGCCTATGACACTGATTGATGGAAAAGCAATTTCAGAGCAAGTAAAGCAAGAGATTGCAGCAGAAGTAGCCGAAATAGTGGCTCGTGGGGGTAAACGCCCGCATCTGGCCGCCATTCTTGTAGGACACGATGGAGGTAGCGAAACCTACGTTGCCGCCAAAGTAAAAGCATGCGAAGTTTGCGGATTCAAGTCCTCACTTATCCGTTACGAGGCAGACGTTACCGAAAAGGAACTGCTCGCCAAGGTACGCGAATTGAACGAGGATGCGGATGTGGACGGTTTCATCGTACAGCTTCCCTTGCCCAAGCATATCTCCGAGCAGAAAGTGATTGAAACCATCGACTACCGCAAGGATGTGGACGGCTTTCATCCCATCAACGTGGGACGGATGTCCATTGGCCTTCCCTGCTATGTATCCGCTACTCCCAACGGTATCCTCGAACTGCTGAAGCGCTATCAGATAGAGACTTCAGGCAAGAAATGCGTGGTATTGGGACGCAGTAACATTGTCGGCAAACCCATGGCTGCCCTGATGATGCAGAAGGCTTATCCCGGTGATGCCACAGTGACCGTATGCCACAGCCGCAGCAAAGACCTGGTAAAGGAATGCCAGGAAGCGGACATCATCATTGCTGCGTTGGGACAACCGAACTTTGTTAAGGCGGAAATGGTCAAGGAAGGCGCTGTCGTTATTGATGTAGGTACTACCCGTGTGCCCGATACCTCCAAGAAATCCGGGTTCAAGTTGACCGGTGATGTGAAATTCGACGAAGTAGCTCCCAAATGTTCATTCATTACCCCCGTACCGGGAGGCGTAGGTCCCATGACCATCGTTTCCCTTATGAAGAATACATTGCTCGCCGGCAAGAAAGCAATCTACCAATAACAAGGCGATGAAAACGCTCGCCGTCTTCATTGTTGTCCTACTGTATAGCGTAACCCTTTCCTCGCAGGAAAGGATTACGCTATTATTTGTCGGCGACCTGATGCAGCACCAGGCACAAATAGACGCTGCACATGTATCTGAAGGAAAATATGACTACTCCTCCTGCTTCTCCCTCATAAAAGAGCAAATATCCCAGGCAGACCTCGCCATAGGAAATCTGGAAGTCACATTGGGGGGCAGGCCCTATCGGGGCTATCCAATGTTCAGCGCCCCCGATGAATATCTTCAGGCCATAAAGGACGCCGGATTCGATATTTTACTGACAGCCAACAACCACTGTCTGGACCGTGGAAAAAAGGGAATGGAGCGTACCATACAATTGCTTGACTCCTCCGGTATTCGTTACGCAGGCACCTACAAGAATCTGTCGGAGCGCAGGCAACGCTATCCCCTGTTCATCAACAGAAACGGCTTTCGCATTGCCCTACTCAACTATACTTACGGCACCAATGGTATCAAGGCTACCTCTCCCAATATCGTAAACTATATTGATAAGAATACCATCCTGCAAGATATCCAAAGTGCCAAGGCACGCCAACCGGATGCCATTATTGCCTGCATGCATTGGGGAGAGGAATATCAGTCCCTTCCCAACCGTGAGCAACGCGAACTGGCCAACTGGTTGCTCCAACAAGGCGTAACACATATTATCGGTTCACACCCTCACGTCATTCAACCGATGGAACTACGTACCAACGGTACCGAACAGCACATCATAGTCTACTCCTTGGGAAACTTCATTTCCAATATGAGCAAGGCCAACACTGACGGCGGCCTTATCTTCACTTTGCAGTTGGAGAAACATCCTCTCCCCCAACCCATCCGTCCCTCTTACACCGGTCAGAGTCAGACGCCCCTGCCAGACTCCAATCCTCTGCCTTTTCCATACTGTCGTGTTTCCTATTGTGGATATAATCTGGTCTGGACCGGCCGGCCGGAACTTACTAAAGAAAAAAATTACATTCTTTATCCTGCCAGTTTTCCTACAGAACATTTAACGCCGGAAGCTCGTAAACACCTGGAAATCTTTGTCAAAAGCTCTCGAAAGCTGCTCCAGCAGCACAATATAGGTATCTACGAGAAGAAAAAATAATGCAGAAATCTCAAAAATTTTCGTCTCATTCTTTGCAATATTAAAGATTATCCCTATCTTTGCACCGCATTTAAGAAATGCACTAACATGGTGGCTGTAGTTCAGTTGGTTAGAGCGTCAGATTGTGGTTCTGAATGTCGTGGGTTCGAGTCCCATCTGCCACCCGCAAAGAAGAGGAAATTCGAAAGAATATTCCTCTTTTTTTGTTATTGTCCAAACAATCCCCCAAAGGGAGGCAACGTGGAATCAATGTAAAAAATTGTAGGGATACTCCTCACAGAGTATCCCTACATCATAGGAAGGAATCAATTACCTAAACCAGTCCTTGTACAAAAGAGTTTACTTTCTCAAAATGTTCAAAATAGCTGGAAACTTATTCCGATATTTTGCATTCTGTATCAATCACACTTAATAGTACTTCCTTCCTTACTTTATCAAGCCAGTGATAAGACAACCCGTTATCACCTTATAGAAATAAGAATACAAAAAGAATATTTCATCTTTCAAAAAACATTCTATACCAATAACTCTACTATTTTCGATTTCCGACATGCAAATATAACCCTTTTTGTTTATACGAAAAGCAAAATCAGTTATCTTTGCAAAGATGAAATTCAATCAAATATGAAAATTCTCTGGATAGACCTCAATAGCTCGTATGCACACTCTTCGTTGGCACTCCCTGCACTGCACGCACAAATAGCAAAGAACAATTCCGTAAAATGGGAAATCGTATCTGCCACCATCAATGAAAACGTAGGAATGATTGTCGACGAAATATACCGGCACCAACCCGACATCATTGCCGCAACGACATGGTTGTTCAACCACGAACAACTGTTGCACATCACAGCGAGATTAAAAGCATTGCTTCCCAATAGCTGCTTCATCTTGGGTGGACCTGAATTCTTAGGAAACAATGAAGACTTTCTGCATAAAAACCCTTTCATCGACTGTGTATTCAGGGGAGAGGGAGAAGAAGCATTCCCCCAATGGCTGTCTTGCTGGAACCAGCCGGAAAAATGGAACAGTATTCCGGGACTCTGCTATATGAATCCTCAAAAGCAATATATAGACAACGGCATAGCCCGTGTACTTAACTTTTCACGGCTCGTACCACCGGAAAACAGCTGTTTTTTCAACTGGAGCAAACCATTCGTACAACTGGAGACTACCCGAGGCTGTTTCAACACATGCGCATTCTGCGTCAGCGGTGAAGAAAAACCGGTGCGCACACTGTCCATTGAAAGTATCCGTGAACGCCTTCAAATTATCCACAGTCATGGAATAAAAAACGTACGCGTCCTCGACCGGACCTTTAATTATAATCCGCGCCGTGCTAAAGAATTACTGCAACTTTTCCTGGAATTCAACCCGGACATATGCTTTCACTTAGAAATACACCCTGCACTATTATCCGAAGAGCTGAAAAATGAATTGAAAAAGCTACCTAAAGGATTGCTCCATCTCGAGGCCGGTATTCAAAGCCTGCGCGAACCGGTCCTCCAGAAAAGCCGTCGGATGGGAAGCCTGGAGGACTCACTGCAAGGTCTTCGTTTCCTATGTTCCCTACCCAATATGGAAACACACGCCGACCTCATTGCCGGCTTGCCTCTATACCGCCTATCCGAAATATTTGAAGATGTGCGTACACTTGCCGGATACAATGCCGGCGAGATACAGCTTGAATCCCTGAAGTTACTTCCCGGCACAGAAATGAGAAGAAGAGCGGAAGAACTAGGCATCCGATATTCTCCTCTCCCCCCTTATGAAGTGCTTCAAACAAATGAAATCAGTGTCAACGAGCTTCAAACAGCCCGGCAACTGTCACGTCTTCTGGATGGATTCTATAACACAACTGCTTGGCAAGCCATCACCCGCAAGCTGATTCTGGATGACAACGACTTCCTACGTCGCTTTCTGGAATTTTTAATCGATAAAAATCTTATAGACCAGCCCATGAGCCTGGAAAAGCGAGGCCTCGTACTCTATGAATTCTGCAGTATGCATTATCCGGCCTATAAAATCATGGTCACCATTGCCTGGATAGAGGCAGGCATGTCATTAAAGAAAAAACCAGCAGAGAAAGTCAAGACCAAGCGCCAGATGCCACCGGAATATTGGGAAGTCATCTATGGAAACTACAAAGAAAGCCTCCGCTTATGTTTTCTACCCATTGACGACAATACCCAAAATGGTTATTGGTTCGGCTTCGAATCGGAAATACAAAAAGCAGAACCAGTATTCAAAGCCAAAGGAATAATGGAGAGGTATCAAAATACACAATCACCGCAGATTAACACAGATAAAAGTTCTTGATTATCAGAAATTCTATAGCAATCTGTGTAACCTGCGGCGAGTTATGCCCTCATTTCTTCTCCTATCCGCAGTGGAAATACTTCTCGACCAGTTTCAGCATCTCCTCCGGACTGTCTTGTATCTCTGCACGCAAGGTTCTATCCTCGTAAGAACGCAGTTTGGAAATAACCCCATCAACCATTGCAGGACTGAACACATGATATTGCTCAAAGACAGCACGCTGTCTTTCCAAACAATCGGCAGAAGCGGCACAACTGTCAGGAAGCTGTTCCAGTTGTTTCAACTTATCTTCATTTCCTTTCTTGTGGATATTTACATTGACATATGTTTTTTCTGCAATTCCTAAAGCATCGTCTATCTCAAATCCATAACGGCAAGCTACAGCAAGTCCGGCAATCAATTGATACAAATCGGCCGAACCGTCAGGCGAACGCATTTCCACCGTCTGTTTCTGTGTAGTATCATAATGACTTGGGGTCTCCAACGGATTTGCCAACATGCACATATCCGTTTTTGCCGACCAGCCCAACGGAACGCGTACCAATACCGAACGGTTGCGGTCGCCCCAGCAAATGTTGGTCGGTGCTTCCTGATGAGGAACCAGACGAAAATAGGAAGTAGGATTTGTATTACCGAAAGCTGTAATGGAAGAAGCCAGCTTCATCATGCCCGCAATGGCCTTACGGGCTGTTTCAGAAAGTGCCCCATCTTTCAGCATCTGGTTCTGCCCGTCCTTCATGATACGCATATGTATATGTAATCCGGAACCGGCTTTTCCTGCCGTGATTTTCGGTGCAAAAGTAATGTTATATCCATACTGGCTAGCCAGATTACGAATAACCCATTTTGCTATCACCAGTTGGTCAGCAGCCTCCTCGGCACGCACCGGCAGGAATTCTATTTCATTCTGCTCATAAATCTTATCGTCCAGCGTAAAATTACCGACTTCAGAATGCCCATACTTTATCTGTCCGCCTGCCTGCGCAATATATGACATACATTCCGTACGGAAATCATTGAACTTGGCATAAGGGGCCGATTCGTGATAACCACGCTGGTCGGTAGCCGGGAACAATCCGTCATTTTCAGAAATGACATAATATTCCAATTCTCCCATAGCCTGAAATTCCATCCCCGTAACCGTAGTGAATGCCTGACATGCCTTACGCAGGGTATATTCCGGAGAACTTTCCAGCGGTTCACCATCCTTATTGAAATAAGAACAGAGCATTGACAGTGTGGGCAATTCAGAAAAAGGGTCTATAAAAGCGGTCCGGAAACGCGGCACTACATACAAATCACTGCTACCGGCCTCTATAAACGGAAACAAGCTGGAACCATCTACGCGTTCACCACATGTAAGTATGGCATCAAGGTATGCTTCATTATTGATGACAAAGTTCAGTGTCTTCAGTCTCCCGTCTGCCGCAGGATACATGAAGTTCACCATACGAATGTCGTTCTCCTTTATATAGGAAACAATGTCTGCTTTCGTAAATTCGGAAGCCGGTTTTTGAAGGGCAGCCACCAATAGATTGGGGCTCATGGATAATTCCTGGTTCATAATACGCTGATTGTTTTTAGTTTTCTATATGGTTAACAAAACACATGCAATTTTCTGTCACAATAAAAAACTGCTGTTTCGCAAAGATACTAAAAGCTGTATCAGAAAAAAAACAAACAACCTAAATCTTATCAGTGAGCCTCAACCTTTTCCGTCGTATCCCCACTTCACGTAAATAGCTCCCCAGGCAAATCCTGCTCCGAATGCTGTAAAAATCAGTTTATCCCCCTTTTTAAGCTTATCCTCGAAATCCCATACACACAACGGAAGCGTGCCGGCACTTGTATTTCCATACCGTTCTATATTGACCATTACCTTTTCGGGAGATACTCCCAAGCGTTGCGAAACTGCAGTAATTATACGCATGTTTGCCTGATGGGGAATCACCCAGTCAATGTCCTCCTTCGTCAAGTGATTCCTCTCCATGACCGCCTCACAAGCATCCGCCATATTGGCCACAGCATATTTAAAGACTGTACGTCCTTCCTGATAAATATAATGCATCCGATTGTCCAGTGTATAGTAAGATGGAGCACATACGGAACCTCCTGCTTTGATATGTAAAAAGGGCAGACCTTTCCCGTCTGTTCTCAATACGGCATCCATTACTCCCATATCTTCCCGGGTGGGTTCCAGCATGAAAGCGGCAGCACCGTCACCAAAAATCGGACAAGTGGCACGATCGGTATAATCAATCACCGACGACATTTTATCAGCCCCTACTACAATGACCTTCTTGTATTTTCCCGAACGGATAAAATTGGCTCCAGTTTCCAATGCATACAAAAAGCCACTACAAACAGCCTGCATATCAAAAGCAAAAGCATTCTTAAGCTTTACTCTCTCACATAATATGGATGCTGTTGAAGGAAAATGATAATCGGCCGTTGTAGTGGCCACAATCACCAAATCAATATCATCAGGATTAGATTTTGTACGTTGCATTAATTGTTTTACAGCTTTACGGGCCATAAACGAAGTCCCCAATCCTTCTTCGTGCAAGATACGTCTTTCCTTTATACCGATACGCCCCATTATCCACTCATCTGTCGTATCTACCATTTTGGATATTTCTTCATTGGTCAGAATATAGTCAGGAACATACCCTCCCACTCCCGTAATTACTGCATTTATTTTCTCCATTAATTCTATCTAGTTTAGTATTGGAATCGGCTCAAAGATAATATTCTTAAAACGCCGAGCGCAAATATACTGAAAAGAGGGTAAAATCCAATAAAGGAAGAACAAAAAGACACTCCCGACAAACTATCACATGGATATACAAAAAAGATCAACTGTCCTTTTTCTATCATTCTTTTGTCAATTTTGTATCAATGAGTTTGAGCAATACAGACTAAATTTGCATAATAAAATGTATCGGGTATTTAAAGAGCAAGTAACTAATCAAAAATACATACAAATAAAATTAACATAACATTTTTATATCTTATGAAACAAAACCGCTTAATTAGCATTGGGGCTTTCATTTTAGTGCTTGCACTTTCAGGCCTTATGACAGGTTGTATGGAGAAAGACGTATACGACCCGAATCGTGAAAAAGAACCTCTTCCTGACCCGGATAAATATTTCGGCTTTGAGATGCGCAGTGATGTCCGGCTTTCTGTCAACTATGACATTTACGGGTTTACTCCTTTGATAGAAATTTACGGTGAAAATCCGATGGAAACAGTGGAAGGTACGCCGATAAAGAAAGAGGGTATAGAAGCCTTGTTCAAAACCTATACCGACAACAGCGGTAAGTATGAGGGAAAAATGCAGCTTCCTACCTATCTTAATAAAGTTTATTTATATACTGCGACATGGGGATTGCCGGGATGCATAGAACTTGAAATTAAAGACAATGCTGTCATTTTTGACATGTCGGCAAAATCAAATCCTAAAACAAAGTCTGTCACTCGCGCTTCGTCTGATGTACCTTATTTAGTAAACAAATCCCAAAATCTATACTCACTGTGCTATTGGGGAGAAGGAGGTCAGCTGAACAGCCAATATATGACAAAGGAAAAAAATATTGGTAATGAAAGTATTTTGGATTTGACAGACCGGATGAAAACATTCTTCAATAAAGGAGGACAAGACAATTCAAAATTACTTGGTAATGGAAAAACTATCAATATTTCGATAAAGGAGGACAACACCGCATTGAATCTCATTTTTCTCAATCGAAGTGCAAGTTATAACAATACTTTCGGATATTATTTTTATAAAACCGGAACGTCCGTCGATGTAGACCAAGTGAGGAAATACATTATATTCCCCAATGTGTCTTTTGACTGGTATGGCGGCCAAATATTGATTTTAGAATCCGGGAATAAAGTTCGTCTGCTTTACTTCGATGAAGACGGCCAAGCCCATGATACATTCCCAGCAGGATATACAGTAGGCTGGTTTCTTTATGCCGACGGTTTTAAGAACGGTTATGGAAATAATTTAGAAGATTATCTTAAATTGCCTGATTTATATAATCCATACAATTCAAATCTTCGCACTTCCAATCCCCAAAACAACATGTCGGCCTTTGTCTCTGTTAAAGACCAAAAAAGCGGCAAGACGATTCTTGGAGCAGAAGATGGTGTAAATCAAAGCTACTGTGACCTTTTATTTTATGTAGATGCTACTCCGGGAAGTTCTATTGACGATCCTGAAAGGCCGTCTATTCCCGATGAAGGTGATAAAGAAGAACCCAAACCCGATGAAGATGAAAATGTTACCGGCACACTGGCATTCGAAGATATTTGGCCTTCCGGTGGCGATTATGACATGAATGACGTAATTGTAGAATACGAACGCAAAGTCTATTTCGACAAAAAGAATATAGTAACGAAGATCGTTGACGAATTCACTCCGGTACATGATGGCGCTACATATGTTAACGCATTTGCCTATCAGATAGATGCAGCACAAATTGGCGATAAAATCACTTTGCCGGAAGGTGCAATATTGGAAAAAGAGACTTCGTCCATTATCGTAATGTCCAATGCCAAACAGAATATAGGCAATAAATATGTAGTCACCAGAGAATTCAACGGTTCTTTCCTAAAGAATCAGCTATTGTCCTATAATCCATACATCATCGTAAAATATTCACAAGGAGAACAGAATCGCACAGAGGTTCATCTGCCCAAACACAAAGCTACAGCTTATGCCAATCAGTCATTGATTGGCAGCAATGATGATGCTTACTATATCGACCGTAAAGGAGCATATCCATTTGCTATCGATATACCGATGCTAGGGTTTACCCCGGTAACAGAAAGGAACAGAATTGACAGCCAATATCCCGGTTTTGCTACATGGGCAAAATCAATGGGAAATGACTGTAAGGATTGGTATAAAAAATAACAGAACAAAAGACAATGAATCATGTGTGGAGTGCCCCCTTATTCGGACGCTCCACCTGTTTTTTTTTGAATTATTGCATATTGACTTGGAGAAATATTATATTCTGCCATGAAACACCTGGAAAAATAAGAAGGATTGGAATAGCCTACCATATACATTACTTCCGATACAGTGAATCTGCCTTGTAATAAAAGTGTAGCGGCTCTTATCATCCTAACACGCCGAATAAGGCTTACTGGAGTAACCCCCGTCAACTGTTTAATCTTTCGATACAACAGTTTTCGATTCATTCCCAACAGTTGACAGAGCATAGCAACATTAAACTCTGTATTTTCCATATGCTCTTCCAACACTGAAACAAGCTTGTTAAGCCAAATTCGTTTCAATTCCAGTTGTCTGTTTTCCAATGGTTTGCATGAATCCATTTTCTCCAATTTTAATATTCCTTCTAAGATCTGTTTGGCTTGTAGTGAGTCCATACCAACTTGATTTTGCAAAGCCTGCAGTTCATTTTTATCTGGTAAAGACACAATAATATTAATTAAGACTCCAGTATCATTTTCCTCACATCTTATGTCAACCTGGCCTTGATATAGATTAACAAATTTGGGAATTAAATGTAACCCCACAAGAGCGATTATTTCATCTATTATTTTAAGATATTCTTTCATATCTTTCTTGCCTTTTGGTATAAGTACAAATTATCCAAATATCAGACAAACATTCTCTCACGGTATTCTGACGGAGTAGTGCCTGTATGCTTACGAAAAAAACGTGTCATCGTAGAATTCGATTGAAAATTAGTTCGTGAAACCACTTCCTTTATTTCAAGATTGGAGTCTTTCAATAAGACTTTTATCTCAAGTATGGTATATTCCACAATCCACTCTTTAGCCGAACGACCAGTATTATCTGTTATTAACATTGTCAGATATTTAGGTGAGATACACATCTTATCTGCATAAAATGCCACATCACGACTTATAGTATGATACTCTATAACCAAATAAAAGAATTCAAAAACCTGCTTCTCTTTACGTACAAACTTCACGGAAGCCATAGCCTTGGGGTTACTCTTATAGCCCACATACAAGTCCCAATAATAAACCCTCAATAAATACATCACCGATTCCCTCCTAAGAAAGGCACAAGATAAATCTACACGGCATGACAATATATGACAGAAATGAACAAAGCGCTTATACTCTTCTTCACTGAGCGGAGAGCTATAATATTTCCTCATATAGAAAAAATAGTCAAGTGTAAGCCTACCCAGCCCATTAATGGTATCCATAAACAATTTCTTTGGTACTTTAAAGAAAATAACGGCAAAGTCTGTACTGATTTCGGTTATACTTGCCAACTGATAAGGAAAAATAGTTATCAAATCATTCTTCACAACCCTGCGTTTATTAGAAAACACATTAAAAAGAGCAGAGCCTCCGGTACAAACTCCATTTATCCCTTCTTCTAGATATGTCGGAATCCCGTCAAGAGGCAAATCAATTACCTTTGTATAAATATTGAACTCCTCTAAATCAAACACACCACTTGAAAAAGGCCTATTATCTTTTGTAGCTTTTACCATATTTGTTTTAAATATTATGCTAAGTTACAAAAAAAAATCATTTTTAGATTATTTGTTCTAAAATTGCACATATATACTGAAGTTCAGTCAAAACTAAAGTATAAATTCTTATTCTATAAAGGGCTAAATAATATCCGATAGGGCAGAGATAATGGAATAAAAAAAGTCCCACAAATCGTTGAATTTATGAGACTTACCTATTCATTATCCAGTTAGTTCAGCGGAGAGACAGGGAACGATTAACTTTCATCTCCCCTACTCATTATCAGCATCTTACCAAAAGACTCTACTCCTATGACACCGAATAATTCACCGCGTATATGCTGCAACTTTCTTCCTGTTACACTCTTACTTTTACAAAAGTAGTAAAAAAGGGGCATAAATACAAATCAAACGCTTGATTTAACGAACATAACTTCTATAATTTTCTTCCAATAACAATTGCAATTTTGAAAGAGGATAAAGAAACTTACCACCTATGGCAGTATAAGCTATCCCCTTTTCATCACGCAACTTTTGCAAGGTTCTGCTCGATATATGCAACATGGCACATACTTGTTCACCAGTCATATAGACCTCATTGGCTACAGGAACAGGCAAATCCTGAATTGCAAAAATCTCCTTGGAGCATTTCTTGAGCATCTCCATCATCCCGATATACTCTTCTGACTGTTTTGTAATTACCCCATCCATATCCTATTTGCCTTTTTGAGTTAATATCCTAGCCAGATCACTTTCCTTGTACACATATTTTCCACCTATGAAAGAACACGGAATAATGCCATATTCCCTATAACTTTGCAAACTCCGCTTGGAAATATTCAGCACCAGACAGACTTCTTGGGCATCCATTCATTTTTCCTTTTCAACAGAGCCAAATTTCTTTTTAACGGCTTCAATCTGTGTGGACAAATCTTCAATCTGCTGTTTTAACCGCAAATACGCACTTTTTTCAATTACAACTAATTCCATAACAAATCTGATTTATAATTTTACTATTTGTGAAGCAAAGTAAAGCACATTTCCATGTCCGGAAAAGCCTCCGGAATCAAAGTCACCCATTGGCGCACATTGTCCCCCAAAACATACCAGAAAGTATTGCTATCCAATTTCTTTTCTCCATATTTACTCAAACCAAAAGATTTCAGAAGCCCAATATAGAAGTGAAAGGCGCACCACTTGCATCCGCTGGCAATGCGCCTTCCCCCCTGCTTGTCTTCCATTGTCTTCTACATCTTTATACTTTTACTGTTCCGTAAAACTTCTTTTTCCTTAGTCGCCACTTTCTGCCATGTATTGGGGAAATGCTCACGCAACAGCTTTCCGGCCAGTTTTCTCGCCTTCTCCTGCATCTCGTCATAAATGTTCCATCTGTTCCGGCCCAGCAGTGTTCCTTCTATCTTTTCAAAATTTTCATGAAAACTGAAATTGTCCGGATACTCATTTGTCAGCCCGTCCATTGGATAACCCTTGTCCATAATATACAGCAATGTCATCCGGTCATAATTGTCCATGCTTCGGAGCAGGCCAAGCCCCTTCTCACTATCCGTCAGCCGGGCGTAATTCTCCCATGTGGGTGAAAGGTCATACACCTCTTTGTCCGTAATGCTTTTAAGAGCCGATTTATCAAGGAAGGCATCTGACGGAATCTTCTCCAATGGTAACAGGTTATCGTAATCATCATAACAGCGGTTTATCTTCCCCGCCATCAACGAAGGCCATCCCCGAAGTTCATATACAGTCAGCGGCCTGCCTTCAAAATCCGGCTCAAAGAAATGCCTCTCGATATTCGCCTCCATAAAGGCCCCGTATTGGTGGTTTCCCTCATAATTCCGGCTGAAAAGCAATACCCCCTTGTCCGTCTCAACACCCGTATAGAACTTATTCCCGTGCTTCAAATCATCCAGCATATCCGCCACCGCTACGGGTGACGACTTTATTTCCGTCCATATCTTCGGCGTGAGCAGGCGAATATAAGTCTCATCCTTCGAAAACGGGTCTATTTCATTTCACAGGCAATACACCACTTCCGACAGACGTTGGTATCTCTGCAATATGATTCCATGCTCGTCCATTGCCTTTTCCAGCCTTTTCAGGTAATCCTCATTGTCCCCTTCCTCCAATGGCGGCACGATACCCATATCGGGCACATTATAATACATCAGGCCCATATCCGGCATTTCCCCGCTTTTCAATGCTTTCTCCACATCTTCCTGCATGAACTCCTGGTAACCCTCTTCTCCCGTACCCTTCATGCTGATATGCACGGGATTGAAAAATTTGTCCACAGTTATATATACGCTGCCGCCTTTTGTCGTTCCGTTCTGTTTATTCTCCATATATCAAAGAATTAAATGTTTATACTCTGTCCCTTCTTTTTAAATGGCATACTCGTCTTCACTTCCGTCTCCGGGAACCGTACATTATCCGGCCGTGTAACCAGCAGCGAGACAATCCGCTGCTGCTCCTTTGAGAGTGGCGCACGCATCAGTTGCAGGTTTCTCAACCGGTTAAAGTTCCTCAGTGTGGGGGCCATATCGCACCGCTTCGTACAAATCCCGTATCGGAGTATATCCGGCGAAGTAGTCTTGCAGTCTCCGATTTCCGCCCGAAATTCCGCATCCAACGGTGCCACCTCATGGAATCTCAATTCCTCCGGCTTTCGTTTCCCGTCGAAAAAGTGTCCGGTCAAACCGTTCAGAAACTCTTCCAATGCCTTGTCCCCTTTGTCCGTTTTTCCCAGCAGCAACACCTTCTGTCCGTATTCCACTGCTGTGCAAGTAGGAAAAACGGCCAGTCCGTTCCTTATCACATCCCCGTCCATTCCGAAACGGTGCCCCAACCGCTTGTAGTCATCATTTTCCAATAAGGCCGTATGTTCCGCCGATGATGACAGTTGCACGATGCCCCTTTCCTCACAGAATGCCGCATCCCTCAATCTTACCACCCCCGAAGGATGAATCCTTTCCCGTTCCAATACCGGCATGAGTCGTTCCAGATAATCCGCATTATCCGTTCCGAGTATGGGGGGAATCAGACTTTTGTCTCTGAAATCGAAACGGAACATTCAGTGGTCGGGTACAAGTTCCCTGCTTGCGGTATGAAACCGTACGTTATTGCTGATATATCGGGAGAATCCTTCTTCTCCCTGTCCCCGCATACTTAAATAAACGGGGCGGTAAAAAGCATCCAGCGTCATATACAGGCTGCCGCTTTCCCCCGCTTGCATTTTCTTTTCTTCCATAAATCCTATATGATTAGTTGTTTCTTTTCCTTTTTATCGGGAGTAATGGAAGCAACATGCTTCGCTTGCCGCTGACTGTTATTCAGTGTCAGTGTCGAAATCTCTCGTATATGGTCTGCCCCGGAAGATTTACCCCTCTTTTGTTCTTGGGAATGTTGACAAGAGGTGGGGTGTATTCTTTCCGTTTTTTCCACCCGGTTGATACTTCCGCTCAACTTGAATTCTCCATCCGTTATATGGAACTCCGATTGCAAAATATCTCTTGCCATTGCTTTCGCTTCCATCTGCAAGGCTGCATAACCGAAATCATGTGATGACATCGGTGCCGATTGCCGTGCCTTGATGCTGTCACCCAGTTTTTCTGCCAAGTCCCTGAACTCATATTCGTAACTGAACGGATGAAAATAGTCCGCCACTACATGACCGGCATACCCGTTTTCCGAAATATAAAGCAGAGAGGCAACATCATAATTGCGTGGAGAAATGCCCAGATTGAAATCTTTGGTTAACCGGTCAAAGTTGTTGTAATCCGGTCTTAAGTCGTATTTATCCGTACAGACAGCACCTTCCAGCATTTCTTTTCCTGCCTGTTTCTCAGAAGTGAAGCTGAACTCCGATTTACGCAGTTGCGTATCGGCACTGCGCAAATCGCTTTTCGCCAGTTTGTCGATGCAGTTGTCCGCCAGTTCCGCCACTTGTCGGGAAGGTGTCTCCATCTCATACATTTTCAATGTTTCCGTCCCTTTGGCCATATTGAAAAATCCGTCTGCCAGATGTTGCAGATAGCTGTTACGTACTTTCATTCCTTTTTCACTGTCCGAAAAAAACAGTACGCCCTCATCCGTTGCCACGGCATACACCCGCCCCTTTTCACCGGCCAGTCTTTCATTGTTCCAGCCTTTAGCCTCGTTATGCCGGATAAACTCTTTATATTGCTTGTCTTTTTGCAGTGCTGCGGATGATGCCCGGCGGCTGAACAGTTTCAACCCCGTTTTTAGCGTATAGGCCGCATCCCTCAAAGGAATCCGCCTTCCCGTCACTGCCTTATGGCTATGGATAGCCGGAACCAGAGTATGAAAATACCAGTTCGCCAGTTCTCCCCGTCGGGAAGGTATCTTCCCTTTATCTGCGAAATCCGCTTTTAGAATCGTTCAGCCGGGTAGGTAGCCCCGTTTGTCAAAGTTCCTCACCGTCTTCCCGATATAATCCTCATACGCTTTCGGTGTGGCATCACCCGTGCGTACATCCACCGGAGTATTCTTTTCGTCCAGTGTGATGAACACGCTACCCGGTTCGGCCGCCTTGCCCGTAAGACGAACCAGCCAGCGCTTTGTCCAGTCATTCAATAGTCCCATAGCTTGATTTGTTTACTGAAGTTTTTGACTGCAAAGAAAACATTCCGGTCGTCAATCCACAACAAGACATGCTTGCAAGTCGCCCGTTGGCGGCTGTTGGCGGACAATCCTTACGCCAGCCGCTCGTCCAGCATCCTGATATAGCTTTTACGCAGGGAGTCGATGAAGGGCGTGGAATCCGTACAGCGGTCAAACACCTTGCCGCGTTTGGTATACAAGGCGTTTATCTTGATATTGAAGGCGTCCTCGAATACCCTGATGACATCCACAATGGTCAGTTTCTTTCCCTCCGCACAGTCCACCGATCCGGCTGCCATCAATGCGGCCACGAGTTCTATCAGGTCGCTGTCCGTACCGTTCCAGCGCAATGCGGATTTACGCTTGCAGCCCTGCGGGCGGATCTCCATTCCCATACCGGCATCATCTGTATAGTGACGCAAACACTCTTTCAGCATTTCTATCTCCGCATCCAGCAGGGAAAGGACCTTGTCGATGAACACGTCATAGAGCACGTGTCGTTTCTCCTTCAATACATCACTAGTCTGCCTCATGAAGGAAAGTTCTATTCTTGTGTAATTCAAGCGTCTTAATTGTCCTACCGTGTCCCCGTCCTGCGGCAAATTGGTAAGCAGTCCTACAAAATCATCATAGGCGGCAGGCAAGTTTCCCGGCATGAGCTCCGAACCTTCCACGTAAGAGGTGAACATTCCGAACAGCGGTGTATTTGTCAATGTTCTCATGGTATTGATATTTAAAAATTAAAACTGTTTCTGTTTTATTGTCCGCTATCATAACCATAAGGGCAAGAGATGTGCCATACCGGAACGCGTGAAGCAATCTTTTGAAAACGTGAATGTTATAATATCAGTGTATGATTGTGTGTCCATGTCCGTAATCTCCCGTCGGACACGGTGTGTCCAGAAATGTGGACAGTTTCAAATCAGGCCGTACTTTTTCAATTTCAGATAAAGCGTGCTCCGGGATATGCCCAGCAGCCGTGCGGCTGCTTTCCGGTCATTACCTGTGGTTTCCAGCGCCTTCTGTATCGCCTCCTGTTCCGTCCGCTCCATATCCAGTCTGTAATTGTTCGAGGGGGGGACATTCACCGGAAGGCTAATCTCCTTGAGAGTGATCCAGCCCCCCTGCGCCAACACACATGCACGTCTCACCACATTTTTCAGCTCGCGGATATTGCCGGGCCACGGATAGGACACGAAAGCTTCCCTTACGTCCCGGTCAAATCCCCTTATTTTCTTTTCCAATTCCTCATTCGCAAAAGAGAGGAAGAATCCGGCAAGCGGTATGATATCCTCCCGACAATCTATTAGAGGCGGAACATGGAGCGGGAACTCGTTCAGCCGGTGGAAAAGGTCCTCCCTGAACCGTCCCTCGCTTATCGCCTGTTCCAGGTCCTCGTTGGTGGCCGCCAACAGCCGGACATCCGCATGCATCTCCTCCGTTCCACCGACAAGTTTGTAGCGCTTCTCCTGCAGGGCACGTAACAGCTGCACTTGTGTCTCCATGTTCAGGTTGCCGACTTCATCCAGAAACAATGTCCCGTGGTCGGCGGCGGCAAACACGCCGCTCTTGTTCTCCACCGCTCCGGTAAAAGCCCCCTTCTTATGCCCGAACAGTTCCGATGCGGCCAGTTCCCGTGGAAGGGCTCCGCAGTCCACTGCTACGAAAGGGGCGGCCGAACGCTTGCTGAAAGCGTGTATCTGCCGTGCCACCCGCTCCTTGCCCGTACCCGACGCCCCGCGTATCAGCACGGACAGACCGTCCGCAGGAGCCACCAGACGTACCATCTCCTGAAGTCTTACAGCCGGCGGGCTTTTGCAGATGTAGAAGTTCTGTTCCATCGTCCTTTTCCTCCCACGCCCCAACAGTCCGCGGATGACACCGAGCACCTTTTCCGTTTGCACGGGCTTGGGCAGATAATTGTCGGCCCCTTTCTTCACGGCCTCCACGGCACCGGATATGTCCCCATAACCCGTCATGACAAGAAAGGGCATACGGTAGCCGTGAGCCCTCATCCATTCGAGCAGTTCCACGCCGTTGCAGTCACCCAGACGGAAATCCGAGAGAACCAGAGCCGCTTCATGGCTGCCCAGAAACTCCTTTGCGGCGTCCGCCGAGAGCACGTAACGGGTGTCCATGCCGTTTCGAGCCAGCCAGTTGGCGGTGGCGCGTGCGTATGTACGGTCATCCTCCACTATGAGTATTGTCTCCATTCATTTTCTCCTTTAATGTTACGGCCTTCCTTACAGCATTCTCTACAGCCCTGACCAACCTTCCGATCCGCTCGTCCGACATACCGGCCCATTTTTCAGGCGGCAGAGAGCCCATATATGCCAGTTCCTGCAGGGGGATGTCTATCCGTATCGTCTCCCATACGGGGACGGCCTTGTGTATGATATTTCCGAGTTTTTTATAATCGCCCGAACTGACCGCATCGCGTATGCCGGCAAGTCCGGCCTCCGTGTCCTCGATGAAAATATCCAGCAGCTCGTCCGCGTGTTCCTCGCCCTCCATGACGGATGTAAAGTCAGGACGTTCCACACCCCGTGTGGCCGCCATCAGTTCGTCCCCGGAGAAGGGTTTGTGCAGGCATCCGGCAAAACCGGCCTCTCTGAAACGGGCGGCATCGCTGTCGACACGGGCGGTCACGGCCAGTACGGGGAGCGTTCCGGACTGGCCTATGTTACTGTTGCGGAGCAATGCCAGCACACCATAACCGTCCGTATCGGACATCCTCATGTCGGTCAGGACAAGGTCATGCCGGTTCCTCCGCAATGTCGTGACCATCCCGTCGATGTCCGTGCAGCAGTCACATTCGATGCCGTGACGGAGATACATCCTTCGGACGGCATCCAGCTGCATCCGGTCGTCATCAATGTACAATACCCTGATATTGAGCGGGAGGCCGTCACCGGAGGCCGCATCCCGCATATCCGGCATGTCGGCCTCACCGAGGGGGAGCCGGACCTCGAAAGTGCTTCCACGTCCCGGCGTACTCTCCACACGGATGTCTCCCCCGAGCAGGGAGACCAGTCTTGAGGTGACTGCCAGCCCCAGCCCGAAGCCGCCGTCCGTGGGGAAGCCGGCCTGTTCAAAGTCGGAGAATATCAGCTGCTGCCGCTCCTTGTCTATACCTGTGCCAGTGTCCCTCACGAACAGCAGGAGCCTGCCGTTTCCGTACGAGGCCCCCACATGGATGTAACCGGTACGCGTGAACTTGACCGCGTTTGACAGCAGGTTGCCGAGAATCCGGACAAGCCGTCCGGAATCGCCCCTGACAAGCACATCACACGATTTTATTTCCGTTGTCAGTCCGAGCCCCTTCTTTTCAGCGGAGGGAAGATAGACACGCACGGCATTCCCGATAGTCTGCCCCAGATGGAATACGGCATTCTCCGGCTGTTCCTTACCCTCTTCCAGCCTGTAGTAGTGCAGCAGGTTGTTGGCCAGTCCGATGACATGACGGGAGGCGTGCAGGATGTTGGCGGCGAACTCCCTTACAAGCCCGGCATCCTTCTCATGCTGCATCAGTTCCGCAAACTCGCAGACCGTACCGAGAGGCGCCCGCAGGTCATGGCTCACCGACAGCATCAGGTTACGGCGGGACACCAGCAGCTCTTCATTCCGGGAGCAGGCGGCCTCAAGTGTCATCCGGTACTTCTGCCTCTTTCTGATGTCGGCATGGATAAGAAGATAGAGCAGGATTATCAGAAGAACGGAAATGACGGCTATAGAAAGGATGATACGGAACGACTGCCTTCTCAATGCCGCCGTTTCTTCCATATCCTCCGTATATTGCATATCGGCTGCCCGTTCGAAATCATGTATCAGGCCGCTGATACGTGCGTCCAGTTCCCGGTTGCGGCACCGCAGGCTGTCCGAGCAGGCCTCCAGTCTTTTCCGGTAGTCAGCATACTGGCTGTACATGTCCTTTTGCAGCCGGATGAACTCTCCGTTTACGGAGGACTGTCTTTTTCGGTTCCGCATCTCCTTCTCCTTCCGATTGGCATAAGCGGACTTCTTGTTCCTGCCTCCTATAAGAACATTGAGAAGGCCCCGGCCTTTCTTTGCCGACGGTGTATCCGGCTGTCCGGCATCCCGCACCTGCCGCACGATTCCGGGAGCCTTTCTCAGAAGAAGGCTGTCCGCACGGGGAAAACCGGAAAGGGTGTTCGTCAACTCATACAGCAGCCGCTCCTTTTCCAGCAGGAGCATGGATACGGTGTCTATGGCCGGATGCTGTTCTGCCGCATAATAAGGTTTCAGTCCGTTCAAGGCGTCCAGAGCCGCCGCACAACTGTTCCCACATTCACGGATATCCGCACTGTCCTGCATCAGCAGGAAATGGTCATGGAAGGAGAATTCCAGCAGTTTTTCAAAGGTCCGGTTGACGGCCTTCCTTCTCATATTGGTCGAATGTTCCCTGGAATCCAGTTCCTCCATCTTTCCATGCTCCAGCCGGACAAGAAAAACCACAGCACAGAGCAATGCCAGCAGCAGAATGTATCCGCCGGCTATCTTCAACTGGAGTATGGAAAGAAAAGATCTCATCTTGGAATAGGCTAGTATCAATTAAAACAAATAACAATTGCGTGACACAATATTTGAAAATTAGTAGATAATATATGTACAGCTAAAAGTACGACCAACAAGCCGACATACACAACCGGGCAACAAATGAGTCACCCCATTATCACCCGGTCAGCCTCCATATCCCCCTTCACACTCCACTGTAAGCACTGAATCCGCCGTCAACAGGCAGTAATGCACCGGTTATAAAACTTGCCGCATCACTGCATAGGAACTGAACCGCACCGTTGAGTTCGGTAATGTCCCCAAAGCGTCCCATCGGGGTTTTGGCCAGTACCTTGCGGCTTCGTTCCGTCAAAGATCCGTCAGGATTAATTAATACCCTCCGGTTCTGGTCGCCGATAAAGAAACCGGGAGCGATGGCATTGACACGAATGCTGTCACCATATTTCAAAGCCATTTCAGAGGCAAGCCATTGGGTAAAATTAGCAACTGCAGATTTTGCAGCCGAATAGCCGGGTACACGGGTAATGGCACTATAAGCGGCCATCGAAGATACATTGACAATACAACCTTTCTTTTGTTCCGCCATCACTTTGCCGAAGACCATTGACGGATACACAGTACCGTTCATATTCAGGCCGGTCACCTTCTCCCAGCAGGCTATATCCATATCATAAAAGTGTTGCTCCGGTTCAAGTGTGGCTCCCGGCATATTCCCCCCTGCAATATTCAGAAGTATATCAATCTTCCCCCATTGAGAAAGTACTTGTCCGGCCAGTTTTCCCAGGCTTGCCACATCAAGTACGTCGCCAACAACGCCAATCACCTCATTTCCATATTGTTTCAGTTCGGAAACCCGCTTGTCCAGTTGTTCCTGACGGATATCAACTGCAACGACTTTTGCACCCTGCCGCATAAAATGTTTTGCGATATTACCGCCTAAAACTCCACCGGCTCCAGTGATAACGGCTACTTTTCCTGCAATTCCAAATAATTCATTCATTTCAATCGGCATATAATTTAATCGGTATAATCCATATTACTATTTAAAATCTCATTCGCTGTTCCTGCAATTCATCCTGCACAACGGACATCATCCCTTCCACTTGCGCCAATGCCAGCATACGTCCATGAAACGAATATCCCGGATTGTATCCAAGTTTCTCATCCCCAAGCATCATGCGGCCATGATCCACCCGCATGGGCAAGCCGGGATTTGAGGATTCGAAGACACGAATCAGTTCTATCAGATGTCCCCGGCCGGACAGGTGCGAACTCTCTATGAAATCCCCACCGGACAAAGTCTCTGTGCTGCGAAGATGGACAAAGCGGGTACGACCGGCAAACCTGCGTGCCAGCCCACGGGTGTCATTGTGTACACCGGCACTGAGTGAACCGGCACAGAATGTCAGCCCATTGTGTGGATTGTCCACGGCATCCAGAATCCAGGCAATATCCTCCTCACAGGTCACGATACGGGGAAGTCCAAGCATCTGAAAGGGTGGGTCATCGGGATGCACGCACATGTCAATGCCATATTTCTCACACACCGGCATGACGGCTGCAAGAAAATAACGCATATTCTCGCGCAACATGCCCTTGTCCACACCTTCATAAAGGGATAGAAGCCTCCTGAAAACCGAAACGGGCTCAGTCTCCCCTTCCCGTATATTTCCATTCACAAAACCTTGTGTCTTCACAATGACCGTATCTATCAGCTCCAGTTCTTCCTCCCCAGTGATGCGGCTGCCTAATTTTTCCACCTCCATCAGTTCCTTTTCGGAATAATCCTTTTCCGCATGTTTCCTTTTCAGGATTTTCAAGTCGAAATAGGCAAAACGTGTTTTATTGAAATAAAGTGATGTGGTGCCGTCCGGCCAGGGATGGTTCAAGTCCGTACGAATCCAGTCAATGACCGGCATAAAGTTGTAGCACACAGTTTTGATGCCCGCCTTGCCGAGGTTGGTAAGGCTTTGTATATAGTTTGTTATCAACCGGTCTCTGTCAGGGCCTGCATACTTGATTGCCTCACATACAGGCAAACTTTCCACCACCGACCAGCGAAGTCCGGCAGATTCTATATACTCTTTCATTTCCTTGACAGTTTCCAAGGGCCAGACTTCACCGTTAGGTACATCGTGCAAAGCAGTAACAATCCCTTCTACTCCTATCTGACGCAACATGGTAAGTGTAATCTCATCTTTCTTGCCAAACCATCTCCATGTTTTTTCCATCCGTTCTATGCAATATTAAAGTGGATAAACCGATACTTGATCCAGTATGACACCTTCATCAAGAGCCTTTATCACAAGTTTGTTTAGTTTCTTTTTCCGGGCAGGCAAAGCCACTCTTCTTATCGCCTGATTCCTGAGTACATTCTCTTTCCATTCCTCACTGCGTCCTTTAGTCTCGTAATGGATAGGCAGAGTTTCCTCCTTATCCAATGCAATAGTGAAACGCAACTGTGTCCCCTCCACGGGATGGGAAGGCAACAAACGGACTTCTACCTCTACAGAATCAGACGGACAGTCTGGCAATTCAAATGTGACCTCTTTCTCCTTAGGAATGACAGCCGCCTTCCCTTCATATCCCAAACCTTCACAAGGGACGAAATCCCCCTTTGCACATTCTACCGCATTCCAACGACGGATTGCCGCACGCTCTTCTTTCATGGGTTTCATCGTGACAGAACGGTCTACCGGTTCGAATACAGGTAACCGACGCGGCTGGTGATCCATCATACGATGCCATTTCCCATTATTCCTTATACCTGTATTATATATGCGAGTCAATGAAACGATGCTGTCGTAGGCCGCATCACTCCGCCCCCAGTCGGCTTCGCCATGACGGGCAAGTTGGGCGTAGAGCATCTTCTTGTTCATCTCAGCAGCAGCCTGTACGGGATATTTCACCAGTTGGAAATAAACATCTTCACGTCCATCACATATTTGCGCAGACAGCCGTTCAGCCTCATCCGAAACAGTCTGATAATCCGACAACCGTTGCAGGATATACTCTTTACTCCACGGCATATCCTTCACAATGCGGTAATCATTCGTATGATATTCCTCCTCCCGTGTATTCCCCATGAATTCCGGTTTGCGGATATGGGCAAGACAATAATGTTCCTGCATGACAGGGAGCAGTTCTCGACCAACCTTTTCACCAAATTCCCGACAAAGAAAATTGCTCAAATGAGCAGAAACTCCTTCTTTATTCACTTCTTCTATATTCCATGCCATATCCAAAAACAACTCCGTCTGATATTCTATCGGCTTTATGTCACCCACATTCAAAATCCATATCTTACGCACATCATGGTCATACGCCTGCTTCATCTGTTGATAGAGCAGATACGGGCTGAATGTACCTAACCAAAGATAATCGTGCGGACGTCCCCAGTACGAGACATGATAATAGATGCCGTTACCGCCTTTACGGGCACGTTCTGCTTCCGTCGGAAAATGCTTGATATAGCCGTAATTGTCATCACACCACATCAACGCAATATCTTCGGGCACCTCCAATCCGGCATTGTACACATCAAGTACTTCCTTATAAGGAATAAACACCTGTGGCACCTTTGTCACATCTTTGTTGACATATTGCTGCAATAAACTCCGTTGGTCGGCAAACACACGTTCGAGTACACGCTTCTGTTCTTCCACCGTTCTGGCACCATTCATCGCACCATCATGCACACCTCGCATACCTACCGTATATAAAATCTCCTGCCCGTCAACCTCTTTCACACGTTCTTCCCAGAAGTTACGGACTGAAGTACTGTTGTTCACATAATCATACTCCCCTTTTCCTCGGCGGCTCCATTCACCGGCGGTGCTCGAAGCCATCGGTTCACAGTGTGACCCTCCGATGTAAATGCCGAATTTCTTTGCTACCTCACGATTGCCTTTTGTCAGGAAGAAAGGTTGCGTGCATTCGTGCATTGCCGGCCAATAAGTGTTGGCACGCAAGCGGAGCAGCAATTCAAAAATACGTTCGTTGGTTTTAGGACCGATGCGTCCCGGCTTGTACCAAGGCTCGTAATGCAAACTGCTCCACGGCATCAGCCCCCAGTCCTCATCGTTGATAAAGATACCCCTATACTCCACGGACGGAGCCTGTACATTCCGATAACCGGAAGGCAACTCAAAAGATTTTCGTTTCATAGGAGTGGCATCCGCCCACCACTTCCAAGGAGACACGCCTATCAATCGCGAAAGTTCCATGATGCCGTATGCAGTACCATGACTGTCACTTCCGGCAATCAATAACCGCCCGTCAGGTAACACAGTCAGCAAAAAGGCTTCTCTCATACCTTTCAATCCAGAAAGATCGGCTTTAGATTGCTCAACCGCATTGTTTACTTCCAAAGTTCCAACAAGGATATTACCACGCGTTTCTTCGCAATGTAAAGAATCGGAGAAAACAGCCCGATAATCCCGTTGAAGCAATTCCAAGGCTGTATGCACCACCGGAGCTTCCGATTTGTCACAGTTCACTGTAACCGTCATACCTGAATGCACACGGAACTGTCCCCATGCCGTCTGTACGACAAGGAAGAGTAAAATTGTTAGGAATCCTATTTTCATATTATTTATCTTTTAGTTTTAATTATTACTGAAGCCGGAGAAAGTCCTTTTGACGCCACCTTCAGTTTGACTTTACCGTTTTGTTTCGTACTTCTGATTACAGCGATGGCACGACCTTTCCAGACCTTACGTATGGGAGCCGTATATGATTTTTCGTCTTTCAAATCCGCACTGCCCGTAGCCTCCAGCATACCGGTTCCACGAACGGAAAATTCCACTTCATTAGCAGCATCAGGTACTACGTTTCCATTTTTGTCCACGACCTCAATGATAACAAAAGCCAAATCTTGTCCGTCAGCCTTTATGGTTTGATCTTGAGTGGTAAGGCGTAGAGAAACAGGAGTTCCGGAAGTCTTTAACACTACGGTTTCCTGCTCTATACCGTTCTCATCCACACCTACCGCGCGCAGTGTACCTGCCTGATAGGGCAATGTAAAGACAGCCTTGAACTGTTGTACATAGCCTGCCGGGCGTTCGTCCACAAGTGAATCGTTCAAGAAAAGCCGCACACGGGGATAGCGGGAGCAGACCTCTACTTCTATCGGTTTTCCTTCATGCCCGCTCCAAGTCCAGCTTTCGCTGGTAGGCCATACACCCCAATCAGTTACTTTTATTTCTCCCCGGTAACCATTGGGTTCACGTACGGCCATATAGAGTTTCTTATCGGGGTTGTAGAGCATGTCACGATAATGGGATATGGGTTTTCGCAGCCCGGTCAGGTCGATGTCACCACAATAGGCACCATGCCAAGGATAGAGCTGCCCGGTATGGAAACCGTCTTTCTCCCTACCTTTGTAATAGGCACGCCCGATGCTCGATTCTCCCAGATAATCCAATGCCGTCCATACAAAGTCGCCGATGATATAGGGATGCTTGTTTACCAAATCCCAATTGCGGAAAGCATCGCGTGGATAGGATTCCGTCTGCATGATGATGCGGGAGGGGACACGTTCGTGGTCAGATTCTGCACGATGCAACTGGTAATTATAGCCTACAATGTCATGTACGGCTGCCAACGGGTCGAATATCTCCCAGTCTTTGTCCCAAGTAGTTAGTGCAGAAGTGACCGGACGTGAAGGATCCAACCGATGTACGTGTTCGGCAAGTCTCTTTGCCGTAGTGATTACTTCCAGTTTCTTGCGCTCTATCACCTCATTGCCGATGCTCCAGCAGAATACGGAGGGGTGGTTGCGGTCGCGAAGCACCATCGCTTCAATATCACGTTTCCACCACTTGTCAAAAAGCACGGAATAGTCATGTTTGTTCTTGGCATCACGCCATCCGTCAAAAGCCTCGTCGATAACGAGCAATCCTTGACGATCGCATTCATGCAGAAAGGCTTCCGAAGGCACATTGTGCGAGGTACGCACGGCATTGAAGCCAGCTTCTTTCAACAATCGCACCTTGCGTGCTTCGGCTGCATCGAAAGAACACGCACCTAATATGCCGTTGTCGTGATGCACGCATCCGCCATTCAGAAGTATAGGTTTACCATTCACAAACAAGCCTTTTTGACTGTCGAAAGTTATGTTTCGGAATCCGGTCATATTCGTTACCTCATCTACCACTTTGCCTCCAACAATCAGTTGCGTACATACCTTATAAAGATTTGGGGTATCCGGCGACCATAGTTTCGGATGACTTACAGAGAGCGATTGCTTCGTGTGTCCGCTTGCGGATGTTACTAGCACTCTGCCAGCCTCATCATAAATCGTATGCTTGATTTCCGGTTTTGTCCCGGTCCGGGCATTGTCTATATAGCGCATGGCAATGTCCAGATTCCAATCATCGCTGCCTTCTTTTTGAGTCGGGCGAATATAAACGCTCCAGTCATCAATGTATATCGCCTCTGTAGTCAGCAGCCACACGTGGCGATAGATGCCTGAACCACTATACCAACGACAGTTCTTCTGTTGGGAGTTATCCACACGTACGGCTACAATGTTCTCCTGCCCGAAATGCAGGTAAGGAGTAATGTCACAGAAATAGGATGAATAACCGTATGGATGCCCTCCAGCACGCTCTCCATTGACAAATACTTCCGAATTCATATAAACACCCTCAAAATAGAGGCGCAGTTCCTTACCCTCCATCACCTTATCTACGTGGAACTTCTTTCGGTACCATCCAATACCCGTAGGCAGATAGCCACCATCGTTTCCGGCAGGAACCTCCGCATCAAAATCGGCTTCAACACTCCAGTCATGAGGCAGATCCAAGCTTCGCCAACCGACATCGTTATATGCAAGTGAAGGGGCATCGGGTGTATCGCCGAGTTTAAAACGCCAATTGTCATCAAACAACTGTTTCCGCTCTGGCATAGCAGCCTCTACAAACAGAGGATAGCTGAACATTACAAACAGCCAGGTGAAGAAAGATATAGATATAAACTTTTTCATGAGAATTACTTATGATTTATACAATAGGTATTGAATGAATGGGGCTTTACCACTGTATTGAGGAACTTTTTTCCAAAGCCTATGGAGATGGATTGTTCCGCGTCACCAAAGTTACCGATGACCGTCACATAATCCTCTGCCGGAGTTTGCCATACCACAGTGTACAGCTTTTTCTCTTTCTGCGGATAGTAGTTTATCATCCGACTGCCCGGTATTACATAATGCGTAAAGTGCTTTACCGCATAATACTCCGCCGTATAGCGGAACTTGCGTGTTTTAGAGTCCACCTGAATCAAAGCATTTTGTTTCCATCCCCAGGGGCTGGTTCCATTGTCGGGCAGAAGGAAGTTCCAGTTGAACCATTCGTCGCATCCGTTGCCGGCATTGTCGCTGATCAGGAAAAAGGTGTGCTCGCCCGCTTTCCAGTCCATGCTGCCGTTGCCGCATTCGCTCTCCGAGCAGATGTAATGGTAATCGGGATATTGACGGCGTATTTCCGGCAATATCTCACGGCCTTCCCATTGGAAAGCGATGCCGTCTATGCTCTTACGCAACTCCCCGTCGGATAGTATCTTCTCCACATGGTCCCGACGATTGGTATTGAACGTACCCAAATAGAGTTTCACTTCAGGGTGACGTGAACGGAGTGTCGGAGCCAAATAATCCCGGTTGAAACATACGGTTCCCTCTGCCGTCCAGGCACAGCCCGGATAGGGCGTATAGCTATAAGCCTCGTTCTGGTAGATAATCATATCAATATTTACGCCCTGCTCTTTGTAAGCATCGATAAACTTGCAGAAATAGTTGGCGTATGCCTGTAAGTAACGCGGGTCTTGAATGAAATAGTCCTGCGTGGCAAGCCGACGCGGAAACTTACCTTTGCGTTCTCCCAAGAATTGCATTTCGTTTTCATCAATACCTTCCACGCTACCGTAAAGCAGATAGTCTATGTTCGGATTGGCATGATTATGACGGCTGCTCACCACCGGATAGTCATTGTTTATTTTCATCCAGCTTGGCGGACTCCAGGGAGAAGCCCAAAAGGTGAGAGCCGAATTGTACTTCTGTGCAGCACGAATCAAAGGGATGATACTACGCTTGTCGCGTTCAATGTTAAAATAGCGTAGTTCCAAGTCACCTTGCACTTCATCACAGCTATACCATGAACGGCCATAATCATTACAGTTCATAGAAATACGTCCACGTGTGAACTTCAAATCACCTTGTGGAGCGAAAAGATTGTACATAATTTCTTCCTGCTCGTCACGTGTCAGCATCAGCAACGCATCCCAATCCAGTTCATTAAAAGTCGTTCCCCATGCTTTCCATTCGGTACCTTTTTCATTTCCCGTTATAGAGAATATTGGCGATACTTCCGCCGTGCTTTTCAACCTATCCTTAGACTGCTGCCAGACAGCCTTCTCGGTACTGCTGGTTCTTATTACAGACTGTCCCCAAAGCTGAAAACTTCCTACCCAAGCCACAGTTGCGACCACAACAAGCTTTCTTACATTAAAATAATCCAAAATCATAAATCTGCTTTAATTAAAAGATTTCATTCATACGATAAATTCATGACAAAAGTAATCATATTCACGATAAGATGCATCATTCCAGCTCTTTATATTGAAAATCAGTGAACTGTGCTTTCCCCTTGCCATATACGAACAGGCCGGGCAACACACTCTGAAAATCATCCAGCGTATTATGGTTGTAACCGGAAATTTCCATGCCGAATGTCTCTTTCATCCACTTTTTGCCATCGTAGCTGTAATAGCCGGTCACCACATGGTCTTCGTTGCGCAGTTTCAGCCAAAGAGCAGTGTAATCACCTTGTCCCGATCGGCCACGATACTTACCCCGTCGCCACTTGTGTCGGTTGTGCCGATCACACCCCGTGCCTACATAGAAGCGGTCATTATAGTAGAGGATAAGTCCGGCAACGGCAGCACTGTCGCACTCGATACGAGCACTGATTTCATACTTATGTGCTCCCGTAACGAACATCATGGGCGATGATTCCGCCGGATTACCACCTTGTGCTTGCAACACAAGCGTGTCGCCTTCCACACGTACACGTCTGGGTTGGTAACGCTTGTAGAATTTCCAGTCGAAGCCAATGCGAAACTCATCCAATCGTGCATGACGGTCTGCCGCACCGTTCAGTGACAAGGGGGAAGGTATTTCCTCTTCTACTTTCTTCTCCAAAGGAGCTTTCAGCCAACCGTCTTCCGTAATCTCTATCGGTTCCAACAAAGTTTGCCACCCCAGCGTAAGATAATCCTTTTCGTAGGCATGATACACAGCCCACCATCTGCCATCGGGTGTGTCAACGAGCGAGGCATGCCCTTTCGACCACCATTGTTCCTCACCGCTGTAAGTGTGAATCAACGGATTGCAAGGGCTGTTTTCCCATGGTCCGTCTACCGATTTGGAGCGAGCTACCACCGCCATGTGGCTGGTGGGTGCCCCTGCAGTACCGCCCTGTGCATTCAGAAAATAGTAATATTCGCCAATCTTCTTCATCTTCGGACCTTCAAGTGCCATGCCTTCCACCGTCCAATGCTGTGGGATAGGCCAGCCATCATACACTTTCTCCAACTTTCCAGCTACAGACAGCCCGTCATCCGTCAATTTCACCCGATGCCCACCGCTAAGAAACAACCACCGCTGGCCAGTACTCTCATCCACTACATGACAAGGGTCTATCCAGTACCCAATCTTCAAGTCCACCGGTTCACTCCAAGGCCCCTCAGGTGAATCGGCATAAACCACATGATTGCTGAAGCGATCATTACCCTGTGACACAGTGAAATAAATGTAATACTTTCCCTGATACTTACAGATGTCCGGCGCCCATACAGAACCCAAATAACGGGTCAACGCTACACTAACAGGTTGCCAGTTTACAAGGTCGCGTGAGTGGAATATAGTCAGTCCGGGGAGATAGTTAAAGGCGGAGTGTGTCATATAGTAATCTTCTCCACTTCTGATGATAGTAGGATCCGGATAATCACCGCCAAGAATGGGATTCCTGAAAGTATATTTCACATCCGCCATCTCCTTGCTGTCCACCCAGAGATTCTCTACATCTTTGCCCACACGGAACAAAGGACGTTCCTCGGCCTTCTTCGGCGTAATGTGGATGTTTTTGAAATAGATATTCTGTGCATGGCGCACATAAAAACCGAATGCTGGCAAACCGTTCCGACGGAAATCCTGTGCATCGGGATAACCACCTTCCAATTCCGGCACTTCCAATGTTGCCATCTTTTGAGTGCCGCCACCCACAGTTTCAATATCCATGTTGCGAATGACAACGTTTTCTACCGGATATTCCTTGATACCCGAAATCAGCGAGCCTTGCAGACGGTTGTCCGTACCTTTGATGTTCTTGATTACCACGTTCTTCAAATATCCGGGATGCTCCATCTTCTCGTTGAGCCGGCGTCCGCGATTACCGATACGGAGAAAGATGGGGCAACGGCTACGGTTTATCTCTATATCTTGTATCAAGATGTTCTCGATGTTTCCTCCGTCCACGGTAGCCAATGTGATACCGGTACTGCAGTCATCGCGGTTACGAAAAGACTGGGAAGCATCCGGAAGGCCACCCAGCACCAACTTGCGAGCGATGATGTTACGGTAATCGCCTTGAGTATCTGTACCCAGTTTAAAAGCATTGCAGGTGGAGTAGAAGGTAGAGTTTTCTATCAGTATGTTTTCGCAAGGTTTGGCACTGGCACTTTTCAGACACATGGCATCATCGTGCGAACTGAAAAAACAGTTTCTTACAATGACATTCTTACACCCGTCCGGGTCAAGTGCGTCATTGTTGTGATTGGCATGGTTAAACACGGTAATGCCATCGAATATTAAGTCGCGACAATAAATATAACTTTGCATCCATGCGGCAGAGTTGCGCAGGGTGATTCCTTTCAGGACCACGTTGTTGCACTCTATCATGCGGATGCCGAAAGGACGTCCTTCCAATGCTCCGATGGTCTCTGGTCCCGGAAAATTCTTTGCTTCGCCGCGAAAGTATATCTCACCCTCCCCGCAAATGCCCACACGTTCCGCCCGTTCGGCATAAATCAGCGAAATGCGGTATTTGTGTATCACGTTCATCACACTTTGAAAGCGTTCCACCTTGTCTGGATAATCTTTCAAATTCGTGCTACCCAGTAAGCGAGCACCTTTGGCTACCTCCAGCATCACACCGGATTTCAATTCTATAGTGCCCGTCACGTATTCTCCTCCTGCTATCCGTACGGTTCCTCCACCTGCGACAAAGCAAGCGTCGATTGCCTTCTGTATAGCAGTGGTGTTCAGCGTACTCCCATCACCTATTGCTCCATACTTCCGTACATCGAATATAGAAACGGGGACTATCCAAGGTTTCAGATGCTTGGTTAGTGAATCTGCCACTAAGGTCAGTTTATGTACTAATTTAGTTTCTAAAGAAACACCATTTTGTCCTTGCAGATTATAAGGACAGAAAATTATAGAACATATTGCAATAAAAAAATTTCTTATCATCAATCTCATAATAACACATTTGTTGTACCCTTACTGATTATCTTTCCCGACAAAACTTTCAGTTTCTCCCCATTTATCACTAGGAATAGAAAATATAGCTTCCGGTATCAGCCTCAGTCACAGCCGGAATCTAATATTCCCGACTCGCTGCCCGGTGATTATTCGGTTCCAACAAAACTCATGAACCAAAGTCGGCGAAATACAATCCCCCCAAAACAAACCGTATTTCGCCGACAAATAATACTACATATACTTTATAACCTATTGAGTATCTTATTCTGTCTTGTCTTCATCAGCCACGGCATCCTCCCAATTCTCCCACATCGTGATGTTTGGATCGTAACCATCGTAGCCGAAATTCTGACGCATTTGCCTGCCTGTGTTTTTCTTGATGTCCTCGTTGGGAACCGGCCAGTACAGGTTGTGCTTACCTATTTCGTAGTTGAATACACGTCCATTGGCATTGATTGGTTTGCCCGTGTTGTACAAGCCACTGTAATGCACTATCCGCTGATACCAATAGCTACCCCCGTTGGCATCAGTACCTTCTTGCCGATCGTAAGTATTCACATCATAAACATTCCCCCATTCATCAGGCTTTCCACTCAGTGCAAGGCAGTAGGAGACACGGCTTAGTTCCACCTGACGCAACTCTTCGAGATAGAGTTCACGGGCACGTTCGTTCATGATGTCTCCGATGGTAACAGTGGTGTAGTGTTGTTCGCAATGTGCCCGCTTCCGCACTTCATTTACATCGTCTGCCGCACCGGTTGCATCGCCCATGTAGAATTTAGCTTCGGCGCGGAGCAGGTACGTCTCAGCCAAACGATAGATATACCAGTCGGCGATAGACCCTTTGGTTGCGCCTTTGAAGTTGTTTTCTTGCGGCTTGCCTTCAGCTACTACATCCTTTAAATAGATTTTATACAGAGGAAAATCGAACCAGGAACGGATGGTGTCTTGCGAACAATCCGGACGTACCTCTGCGTACGTCTTGCCATAATAAGCCGATGCCGGGTCATTGTATTTCAGCGAATCCATGGGGAACCAGTTACCCACCTTAGCACTATGGCGCAAGTCACCTTTATCGTCCATACCATTCACCTGCCACAAAGTGTGGGTGGCGAAGTAAGTGGGACGGATATTGGCTATACCACGACCTATGACCCGCACAAAGTCATACTTTTTGTTATACTTGGCGTTGTTACGGGCAAAATTCGTAGCACCAGGTTTCCCATCCGGTCCCTTGATTTTAGCATCTGTCCAAAACGGTCCGAAGGCACGCATAGTATGAAATTCATTTAAGGATTCTCCCGATCCACGGCTGACAATGCCATAGATTACCTCCTTATTGGCACTCGTCAGCTTGTTCTCTGCACGATGCAAATCCCAGATAACATTACGGGTTATCTTCCAAGTTTCAGGCTCCCCACTCTCTACAAAAGTACCGAAAGGTTCTTTCATCAGTTCATAACCGGATTTATCTATAAGGATATCAGCCTGTTCTTTTGCCTTTTCCCATTGCCCGGTGGCCAAATAGCACTTTATCAGGAGTTGGCGGCATGCGCCCTTGTTCACTTGGCCGACCATATCCATGTCCTTTTGCTCGGGCACCCATTCCACGGCAAACTCCATATCTTTGGTTATCATATCCAAAATGGCCTTGCGGTCAGTAGTAGCGTAATTCTGTTTAGGTACTGAAATGACTTTGGTCAGCAGAGGAATGTCCTTGAACTGGAACACCAGATTCAGGTAACGGATTGCACGATGAAAATATGCACGGCCTATATAGGCATTCTTGGTGGCTTCTTCAAGCCCTTCCACCCCGTTGATGTAGGTCAAAATCGTATTGGGAAACTTGATGCCGGAGTAATAAACATCATTCCAGAACCATCCGGTCTGGTCGCGCATGTTGGTAGGTGTCAGCGTACCGTTGATGTCACAAAAAGGATTGCTTTCATCCGTTTTCCCGTTAGCCGCCAATTCCGAAAGGCGATATTCCAAGGCAAGAGCATTGCTTTCACCGTTTATCCAAATGTCACGTAGTTGCTTGTCGGCAGCTGCCATGGTGGCTTGCAGACCGGCTTCTGTGGTAAATGTGGTTGTCGGGTCATAGAAGGAAAGCGGTTTAGGCTCCAAAAAATCCGAGCATCCGCAGAGAAGAAGCAGGCCGCATGCAGCCGCTGTTAAACCAGACAGTCCTTTTTTCTTATTGTTTAATCTATTGTTGTTCATAATGAGTGCTGTTTTATAAAGTTACATTTATACCTAAAGAATAAGTGCGAGGTGCAAGACCACCGGTCTCTATGTCGTTCAGTTTCCAATGAGACATGGTCCAAAGGGCAGCATTACGGATGGTGCCATAAACCTTCAAATTAGAAAGTCCCCATCTGGAAACAATGGATTTCGGGAAGGTATACCCAATCGAAATGTTTTCGAGACGGATGAACGAGCGGTCAATATACCTTGCCGGTGAATTTACTCCCGTAGGTCCTTTAGAATTGAGCCGTGCATACGTGTTGGACTGATGCTCCGGAGTCCAGTATTCTTTTATACTCTGATTCAAGCCATAATCTATTTCTGAAGCGTTCACTTGGTTCAGGTAGGAGGTGTCTTTCATCTTGGAACCGATACAGGAATAGAG
This sequence comes from Bacteroides uniformis, assembly GCF_025147485.1. Classification (NCBI taxonomy): domain Bacteria; kingdom Pseudomonadati; phylum Bacteroidota; class Bacteroidia; order Bacteroidales; family Bacteroidaceae; genus Bacteroides; species Bacteroides uniformis. The sequence continues at coordinate 4,200,149 of NZ_CP102263.1, forward strand.
ATTGAAGGAGAAGTCGATATTTTTCAGGATAGTGAAGTTGTTCCGCATGGAAAGAATGTAAGGAGAAGTAGTTTGTCCCAAGAACTCCTTATCCTTGTCGTTATAAACAGGGGTACGACTGCCATCGGAATTGATGATGTCGTCTTCCGTGTAGTTGTTGGCCACTTTGGGGTCACCCGGTAGCTGGCCTACTTTCTTAGCTTCTTCAATCTCGTCGGGTTGCCAGATACCGGTGACACGGTAATCCCATATCGCAGCGATGGGGCGTCCTATCCACCATTTGCCATATTCGTCTTTTTCCTTGCTACCCACAATGTTTCCGTTGGCATCGAGCACATCTTCATATTCGCCATAAAGGTGCTTCACTTTATTATCCATGTAAGCAAAGCTGAAACTGGTGTTCCACTCAAAGTTCTTTGTTGCCATATTCTGTGAGTTGATGATTAGTTCCACACCTTTGTTCTGTACCTCTCCCAAGTTGGTGGCAATGTCATTGAAACCGGTGAAAGGAGGAAGCGTACGCCCCATAATCATATCCTTGGTTTTTATCACATAGCCTTCCAAAGAACCGGTGATGCGGTTGTTCTGGAAACCGAAGTCCAAGCCCACGTTGTAGGCCTCGCTCTTTTCCCACTTCAGGTTGGGATTTGCCATACGACCGATTTTCAGGTATTCCATCTCTTTCAGATTACCCGAAGCATCCAAGTAACCAAACATTTTGGCGCCGATATCGAGTGTGGCAAGTGCCAGATAGGGGTCGTTAATGGCACGGTTTCCGTTCAATCCCCACGAGAGTCTCAGCTTACCCATGCTCATGGGTTCCCATTTAAAGAACTTTTCGTTGGTAAAAGTCCATGCCAGGGCTACAGAGGGGAATGTGGCCCAAGGTTCTTTCTCTCCGAAGGCCGAATAGGCATCTCGGCGGATGGATGCAGTAATCATGTAGCGGTCGTCGTAAGAATAGAACAGGCGCCCCAACAGCCCTACAGCTGTGCGATAGCTGTCAGACGAGGAAAAGCTGCTCTCCAATTTTCCTGCCGTATTCACATAGTGGAATCCCAATACATCAGTGGGCTGGAAATTACGGGCGGCAATACCTTCCGACCATGACTGGTGTTTTTCAGCTTCCTGTACCAAAGTCAGCATGACATGGTGTTTTTTAACGAAAGTATGGTCCCATGACAAGGTGTTATTGATAGACCAGTCGAATTTTGAAGCTGTATTGCGGTTGGCACCGTGGCTTACCGCATCCCAATCGGGATGTTCGGATGACTGGAACCAGCGGTCGTAGAACCACTGGAGGCGCGGAGAAGCATTGAATGAATAGTTAATGTTAAACGGCAGTTTCAGTTTGGCTGTGAAAATGGAGTTCAGCACGTAATATCCCTTTTCAAGTTGCTCATATTGATGGTTGAAGTCGTAGTTATAACCCATGTTGTAGGTGTTCTTCTCACCCATGGGATGTACGGCAAGGTTTCCATCTGCATCGCAGTAGTTGGCAAAGGGACTGTTGGCGAGTGTGGAGCCTTCATTCAATGCCAGGTCGCCATCACTACGGCTTTGGAAGTTGACATTACCGCTGACTTCCAGCCAGTCAGTAATGTTGGTAGTCAATTTCATATTGGCACGGATGGCTTGGTATTCAGTACCCCGAATGACCCCTTCATTACGAAGATAGCCTACGGACATATAGTAGTTCATTTTCTCGCCCGCTCCAGAGACACTGGCATTATAATCCTGGTTGATACCGGTTTGATAAGCGCTGTTGTACCAGTCGTATGTTCTTCCGGCAAGGAAGTTGTCACGTATCAACTGGTCTGTCTGGGTCAACACACGGTCAGCATAAATACCGAGGTCTGACTGCCCTTCGGCATTGACCGAATAGTTGCGCCAGTCTTCGATGGAAACATCGGCAGGCAAGCGGTCGGGACGGTCATAATAACCGGGCTTGATAGTTCCCGTCTGGTAGGCCTCGTAACGCCCGGTTTCGGGATTCATTCCGTAAGTAGCGGTCTTGTACCAGTCTTCACGGTACTTCATATAACCGTCACCATCATATACTTCTTTATAATTGGCTTTAGTTACGAAGCCCACCTTTGCACTGAAGTTAATGACAGGTTTGCCCATCTTTCCTTTCTTGGTAGTGATGATGACCACGCCATTTGCCGCACGGGCACCATAAACGGCTGCTGCCGAAGCATCCTTCAACACGTCTATCTGCCCGATGTCTTCAGGATTGATTTCAGACAACTCACCATAAAATGGCATATTATCAAGGATAATCATCGGAGAGCCGTCCGTCAGGCTGGACAGCGAGCGGTCGCCACGGATTTCGAGTGAGCCGCCGCCTTTGGCCGACGTGTCGAGCCCCACCTTCAGACCCGGTGCGCCGCGAAGCACGTCTTGCACGGTCTTGGGGGCTTCGTTCTGCATGGCTGTGGGGCGTATCTGTACGACGGAGCCGGTGACATCTTTCCGACGCATTGTGCCGTACCCCACAACAACCACCTCGTCTAGCATCTCGCTGTCTTCCGTCAAGGTCACATTCAACGGTTTTCCCGGTACAGCCTTTACCTCTACGGTTTTATAGCCGATGTAGTGGATTTCCAAAGTGGCACCCGGTTTCACTTTGAGCGAGAAGTTTCCATCAATATCAGTAATAGTTCCATTTCCTCTGTTTCCTTTTTCAATAACATTGGCACCGATGACGGGCCCCATGGCATCACTGACCGTACCTTTCACTATGACTTGCTGTTGCTGCACAGCCTGCACAGTAGTCACGCCGTCCTCTGCCCACAGGGCAAGCGGGTGGCTCGCTACGAGACCGGTACAAAGCAGTAAGACGGCTGTCGCTTTACTCGGAAGTCTGAATGAGTTTGATTTCATCATTTCTTAAATTTAATTAGGTTAAACATTTGGGTTAATTCCTTTTAATTTCCTCTTCTTAAATAAGAAGTTCTTCGGACTTCAGACAAAAAAAACGCTTAATATCAGTGAAGCAACTGACTAGCTTAGTCAAAGATCTCGACTACCTATGGTCGAAGTTTTCGCTTACCTTAGTCGAGAGCTTCGTCCGAAGTATGCCCGAAGAAATATGTTATCCTGAATACTTTCTTATACCTTAATTATACCTATACCTTACTTGTCTATATTGCTTACACAATAAATGATTTTTATCCTAACGGATTCTCTTCCAAATTCCCGTCACTGCCATCCGGTTTCTCCGTAGAACCACCAGCTTCGGGTGCCTCGCCTATATAAATGGTATGAGAGGTACTACGGGGTGTTTTCAACAGAGCACCGCCACCGCCTCTGTACTGTGTGGTCACTGTAAGCATATACTCGCCGTCTTCCAACGATGCAGGCAGCAAGATAATGAGTCGCGAAGGCTCGTTCAGCACAATCATGGCGTTGTCTATCTTTGTCACAGTTCCTGTGATAGCGGAAGTCAGCATAACGCCCACCGAAGGGTCAGTACCTGCCACCGTGAGGTTCTTGCCGAAAAGGGTGAAATTGCGACCTGCCGTGGCGCTGAAGTCCGTTGCGCGAGTAGCGGCATCCCGTCCGCTGCCGATGTAGAATTTTGTGGGACGTTCTCCCAACACGTCCACACGTGTATCCTTAATAGCCTCGCGAAGCGTCTTGCCCTGAGTGAACGAGACATAAATGCTGTTGGTTACTGCATTCCAGGCGTTCTGCTTCGCTACGCCGCGAAACTGTGCCACACCACGAAACAGCCCAGTGTTCACACTCTCACCATTCATCAACGCTTCGGCTATCACCTCTTCCATCAGTTCGATGCCTAATGCCATCGTCTCGCGCCGCACACCAGGATTCTTTGCCACCATGCGGTCCAAGATAATATTCTTGTCGATGCTACGGGTGGTCTCCAGTTGGAAAATCTTGTCCGTCTTGTCATCGGTAGTCACCGTGTTGTCTACCAACCATGCCCTTAATACATTTTTTGCCATACTTTCATAGTCTTTTTGTTAACATTGGTAATATAATATTGCATTATTGATATGATAAAATTATCTATTATATCAAAATAGAATAAACTAATATGTCATATCAACGCTGCAAATATATAGAAAATGAGAGGTACGAATGAGAGGTAAATCTTCCTTATGCCGCTACTATTCTTTCTAAATATTTATCGAAGCATGACGACAGATGGAAAAACAATAACGGTAACGATGGAAATCTTTCACAAAGCGATGGAAATCTTTTTTTCTTCGACACAAGTATGGCAGACAATACTCTTCATTTCCATTTTTTTGTTCCTTTCACCATGAAACATTATCTTTGCCATTGTCAAAGCAATATTTGTCTACATAAAAAGAAAAGATAATAAAAAATAGCCTAATCGAATATGTTATGGCAAAAGTACTAATACTATTATTTCTTACAATTTCATGTATACCCATCATCGCACAGTCTGACTACTTGTTTAAGAACATCAGTAGTCGCGATGGGTTATCGAATGATTTTGTACGGGATATGGACGTGGACGGAAAAGGGTTTATTTGGATTGCCACTGAAGAGGGACTGAACCGATGGACTGGCAACGGAAATACCATATACCGGGAAAACAACTCCGGATTGGCAAGCAATGAATTGACAACCGTGTACTATGATGCGAAGAGCAATAGCGTATGGGCAGGCTCCAGACAAAAAGGCATAAGCATATTCGACTGCCATACATCGCAATTCAGCCACCTGAGTACCAAAGAAGGACTTGCCAGTGATGCTATCACAGATATCATGCCTGCTGGTGATGAAGGTTTATGGATTACTCATGTGGATAACGGAATAAGTTATTACAACCGAAATACGCACAAGATATATGTCTATAATTCTTCTACACTATCAGGATTGAAAGACTGCAATCGTTGTTGCAGAGATGACAACAACGGTTATTTGTATGTAGGACATATTACTGAAGGGATGAGCATAATCAACCTGAAAAATAAAACGGTGAAAAAATTCTATCATGATGCCCAAAATCCCCAAAGTTTGCCAGGAAACAATGTACGAAGCATTTACATAGACCATAAAAAAAATATATGGGTAGGGACAAATGGTGGGCTTGCATTATTTAATCCGATGACAGAAGAGTTTACCTCCTTTCGCCATGAAGACGACAATCCCCAATCTTTGGTTGGAGACAATGTACATCATATCACGGAAACAACAAACAATGTATTGTGGATAGCCTCGGATTTAGGAGGAATCAGCACACTCGACTTAAACAATTTTGAGCTAAAGAGACAGGAAGACCAATTACACCTTGAGAACATCACTCACATCAATAGCGGACTTTCATCCCCCAACACGCGTGTCATAATGCAGGATAAATTCGGCCATATCTGGATAGGTAACCATAGTACTGGCGTTGACTTCATAGAGAACAACCGCCCCCTTTTCCATACCCTGCCCTTCTATAGTGAAAAGGATGGAGTGAAAACACCCAGCCGAGTGTATAGCATAGAAGCGAATAGCGGAGGGGAAATATGGCTGGGAGGAGAAAATACGTTAACCTGCTGGCAGGGCAACAAAGTAAAAAAGCAATGGAATGTTTCTTCACACTTGTCACATGCTTATTCCGTTATTTATAGTATGAAACAAGACAGCCAAGGTAGACTTTGGATGGGTATTGATGACGAAGGAGTACTACGCTATGATCCCAAGAATGATACTTTCAAGCGTATTGATTTGGGTATGGAGAATATAGATGTACGCACTTTTTACGAAGATGAACAAGGACAAATGTGGATAGGAAGTGAGGAAGGAGTCTATATCAGCCACCATGATAGCATCCAAAGATGGAATGTACCGGAGTGGAAACGGTGGAATCCGATTGCATTCGCTCTTATGCAAGATAAACAACGAAAAATATGGATAGGGACATTGGGAGTAGGAATCTACGTTGTTGATGCAAACCATAAACAATTGACAAGACTGTATGACGGCAATCGCCTGCGTACCAATAACATCAATCAAATTTACCGAGACCGGGATGACGGACTGTGGATAGCTACATATAATGGACTGGTCTATGTGAAAGATACCGACCAACCGGAACAGACTATATTATACGATGAGGCGTATGGACTTGCCGACAACCATATCCGAGCCATCCAGCAAGACAAACTGGGTAATATTTGGGTAAGTACCTATACGGGGATTGCCTGTTTTAATGTTTACCGCCAGAAATTCTACAATTATGATTATCACAACGGGATACCTGCAGGAGGCTTTATCGAAGGCTCGGCAACTATCTTGCCGGACGGAACTATCTGCTTCGGTTCTTTACATGGTGTCTGTTCTTTCAATCCACAACTTATCAATAATACGGATATTGTCTCCCCTATCCAACTCATCGCTTGCGAAAGTTTTGACCGTAAGGTAATAAACAGAAAAGCAGAAACAACAGTTCCCAATGACAAAGGGGTAATCAGCCTGCCTTATTACCGCAATACATTCCGCTTTTTATTCACCGTACCAGATTACGCACAAGAAGGTCTAGTTGAGTATGCCTACCAAATGGAGGGACTGGACAGAACGTGGTATGATACCGAAGGAGAACAACAAATAACCTTCCGAAACATAGATCCGGGTAAATATATCTTCCGAGTTAAAGCACGGCTGAAAAATGGTGAATGGGATGAAAAAAATACTGCATCCATACACATTGTCATTAATCCGCCGATTTGGGCAACATGGTATGCCAAATCATTATATACCTTATTAATATTGTGCATTATTTATCTCATCTTCCGTTCATACAAAAAAAGACTGCTGCTGAAGAGTTCTTTAAAGGTGGAGAAAAACTCGCTGGAGATGGAAAAGAGAAATCGGCAGAAAGAACAAGAACTGCACAATGAACGGCTTCGCTTCTATACAAATATCGCACATGAATTACGTACTCCGCTTACGCTGATTATCGGTCCGTTGGAGGATTTAAAGGATAACAAAGGCATACCCGCCGCTTTCCGTACAAAAATACAGACCATATACCGCAGTGCCGTGCAACTGCTCAATCTTATCAACCAACTGATGGAATTCCGCAAGACCGAAACTCAAAACAGACAACTGACTGTGGGTAAAGGCAACCTGAGCAATCTGATTACAGAAATAGGATTGAGATATAAGGAGCTGAATCAAAATGAGCATGTAAGAATCAATGTCAAAGTGGAACCTGTACAGGAAAATATCTATTTCGATGCGGATATCATCACGATCATACTTAACAATCTGTTGTCCAATGCCATCAAATACACTCGGGCAGGACATATCACACTCTCCATGCACCGAATAAAGGCAAATGGCATAAGCTATGTAGAAATGATAGTGGCAGATACTGGCTATGGAATTGACGCAGAGTCCTTGCCGCACATTTACGACCGATACTATCAAGCGAAGGGCAAGCACCAGGCTTCGGGTACCGGTATCGGGCTGGCATTGGTGAAGTCGCTCGTTGATTTGCACCACGGTTCACTGGAGGTGGAAAGTGCCGTGGAGAAAGGAACGACTTTCCGCTTCCGCATACAAACCGATTACAATTACCCCGAGGCATTGCACAAGGAAGAAAAAGTGGTTACTGTTGTAAAGGAAATGGCAGAAGATGCCGAACCGGAAAGTGCATTCCCTATTCTGTTGGTGGTGGAAGACAATGCTGACATCCGGGAATATATAGCCAATGAATTACAAGATACATATAAAATATTGCAAGCCAATAACGGAAAGGAGGGTCTGATTTTGGCGTTAAGATACACTCCAAATATTATAGTGAGTGACATCATGATGCCGGAAATGGATGGCATAGCCATGTGCAAGGGCATCAAGGAGAACATGAATACCAGCCACATCCCTGTCATCCTCCTTACAGCCAAGGACTCCATACAAGATAAAGAAGAGGGGTACGACAGTGGAGCCGACTCTTACTTGACCAAACCTTTCAGTGCGAAACTATTGAGGAGTCGCATCAAGAACTTGTTGGAGATGCGGAAACGCCTTGCCCGGCAAATTGTGGAAAATGTTCCGTCTACGGTGGTCAAGAACACCGAAAAGCGACAATCTACTTCATCCCCTCATCCGCAATTGAACAGATTGGACGAAGCCTTTCTCTCTAAATTGACTTCATTGATAGAAGATAATCTGGATGTAGAGAAAATAGACACCGCTTTTATGATTGATTGTATGAACATGAGTTATTCTGCCTTCTATCGTAAAGTAAAAGCTTTGACAGAACTTAGTCCCAATGAATTTGTTCGAAAGATTAAGCTAAGAAATAGTGCACATCTATTACTTACAGGAGAACATAATGTGTCAGAAGCCGCCTCAATGACCGGCTTTAACAATATGGCACACTTCCGCGATTGTTTCAAAAAAGAATATGGCATTCCTCCATCCGAATATCAGAAACGATATAGACAGGGGTAAACTTGATACCGGAGGAGGGGCAGAAAGAAGTTAGGAAGTTAAGCCGATACATTGCTGCCAATATATTGTCTATTGACTTTAACTTCTAAGCTCGCCCGGAGCGGGCGACAACTTCTTCTAACTTCTTAGCCCTTGTGAATATTATTCATTCTTGACAACACAATAGCACAGCCTTCAGCGCCATCTTTTCCGTGGTTTTGTCACCATATCCGGCCGAATATGAGAATAACAAATACTATCCAATGTAAGTCCTGTAATATGATGGCTCTGATTGGGGACTCCCTTGGAATTATCCACTACAATGTTTCGAATAGTAATGTCCTTGGGTGGCAACCTTTCGTCACCGCACAACTCATAGACAAAATCCGCGGAACCACACCGAATGTCCTTCACATGAATTCCCTCGATACGGGTAAGACGTTCCTCATAAGTAGGAACCAACTCCCGCCATTGATAGAGAATATCCATGTCCAACCCAACCAAATATTCAGTATCCTTGCACGTAACATCTTCCAAGTAGATGTTTTCCACAATTCCACCCCGCCTTCGGTTGGTTTTGATAAAGAATAAGCAATGCACAGATGCGGGTACATCACAATGATGCATATAAACGTTTCGCACACCTCCAGACAGTTCACTGCCAATGCCCAATAGAGTATGTCCTTCCATTACCTGACAATTACGTACAACGATATTCTCACAAGGGGTGCCCAATCTCCACGCATCTCGGTTTCGCCCCGATTTAATAACTACAGCATCATCTCCCTGGTCAAACTTGCAATTCTCTATCAGGAAATTACGGCTCATTTCCAAATCTATGCCATCGTTGTTGTGGCCGTTCGCCTTGACATCAAGACCACGGACAATGCCACCCTTGCACATATAAAGGTGTATAGTCCAAAAGGGACTTTCCCTGATCTTAAAGCCGTCAAGCAACACATTCCTGCAACGGTTCAGATGAATCAGATGAGGACGGAGGTTATTCTCACCAACAGCCATTTGCCTTTCTTCCACAGGAACATCAGTGGAAGCCATTGTATATAACTTCCTCAAAGCCTCCATGTGAGCTTGCGGACGGGCAAACCATATTCTCCATGTATCCATCTTGGGAGCCAATACTCCTTTTCCTGTAATGGCGATGTTTTCGCAATCAGATGCATAAATTAGCGGAGAGTAGTTATAACACTCCATGCCTTCCCATGAGGTCATTACCGCCGGAAGATAATCCGAAGGAGTGTCTGTAAAACGCAATACCGCTCCTTCCTCCATGTAGAGGTTTATATTGCTTTTCAAGTGGATAGGACCAGTCAGCCATTCTCCTTTGGGAATGACTACACGACCGCCACCTACCAAATGACAGGCAGTGATTGCCTTGGCTATTGCCTTTGTATTCAGTTTTTTTCCTCCTGCCTTAGCTCCATATTTGGTTATCAAGAAATCCCTCTGTGGGAATATACACAAAAATACAGAGTCCATAGGGAAAGGAGCCTCTACCTCCACCGGCTGAAGCTTCACCCCTTCAGCCCATGAGCAAATGGGAAAGAAGATAACAAGAAGCAAACCAGCAAATAAATCTTTTAATGTTGTCATTCTTACTGCTATTATAAAAATTAGTGTACTTTTATCGTTATTGTTTGTTCAGGAAGGCCTTCTACGCAAACCTTTACGCTCATCATCCCCTTACTTCGTCCAGCCTGTATCACCAGCATGCACCTGCCCTGATAAGTAGGAAGCTCATGGCTGTTGAAACGATATGCTCGACGCATTTCTCCACTATCTATCCCCAGCAATTTTCCAGTGCCTTCCACTGTTGCATTTACCACACGGTCGTTTATCCTTACAGGCACCCCATTTTCATCAAATAATTGTAAAGCAATGAAAGCAAGGTCTTGTCCGTCTGCTTGCAATACGGTTTTGTCAGGTGTAAGTGTGAAACATGCTGCTTTAATTTTACTTGTCTGAATGCTGTCGCGGCACACCTCTTTACCATCCTTGTATCCGATAGCAACCACCTTCCCAGGTCGATAAGGCTGATTCCAAATAATGGTATTATTCAGATAGTCTTTCGGTTTGCGCGGTCCATATTTCTTTCCACGTGGATCTATCAGTACCACTTCGTCACAATTAGATGGGGTATGAATTGGCAACACACGTGAATCGGTATATGGAAAAGTCCAGTCATGCACCATAGGCGGTGTCTGCCAGTGGTCCTTACCCGGATCTTCATCTATGCTATAGTCCACGACAGCCATTTTCAAGACAGGCTTGTCTGTCCACATCGCACGTAAATAGGCGGCACGAGGCTTCTCGTCCATGCACATATCGAAAAGCGTAGCAGCCCATCCCTTACTCGGCCAACCCATGCTTTCTCCGATATAATCGACTCCGGCCCAAACAAACGATCCACAAAAGTAATCATTTTCCATCACATAATTCCACGGATTCTTGGGAGAGTAATCCCTTGCCTCATAAGGTCTCAATCCGCTATAATAGGGATAACTTTCACTTATCAGGCCGATTCGTTCAGGATGCTTTTTCTTGTCCTCTATATAAGATAGTTCGCTATAATTATACCCTACCACATCAGTTACTGAAGCAAACTTATCTTGGTATGCCGGTGCCAGTGCCAACATGGTTGGACGTGTCGGTTCTAATTTATGTACGAAGTCACGCAACAAGGTGGCACGTTCCACACCCACGTTGTCCTTACGGGTGGCTTCTGCCAATTCATTGCCGATACTCCAAAGGACGATGGAAGGATGGTTACGGTCGCGCACAATCATGTCACGAATATCTTGTTGCCAACATTCATCAAAGAACTGCTCATAATATCCCGACTTCCACTTGTCGAAAGCCTCGTCAACGACTAAGAAACCAATGGAATCACAATAATTCAAGAACTCCGGTGAAGGCGGATTGTGTGAACAGCGGATGGCATTTGCTCCAAACTCCTTTAAGATAGTCAGACGGCGTTCGTATGAACGGTTTGGAACGGCAACCCCCAAGCATCCAGCATCCTGATGCAGGCACGCACCTTTCATCTTGATATTCTTCCCGTTCAAGAAGAAGCCTTTGTCCTTATCGAAACCGATGGTCCGCACCCCGAAACGGGTCGTGTAACGGTCTATCACCTTTCCCTTTTGTTTCAATATTGTTTCCAAACGATAAAGATAAGGTTTTTCCAAATTCCACAATTGTGGGTTGGACAGCGTGAAAGACTGTGCAATATCTTTTGTCCCGTTTTCCGGCATCACAACCTCTGTTCGGGCTGCATACTGCTTGCCGTTTATCTTCAACAGATTGCCTTGTGCATCCACTATTCGTTGCATAATTTCTATTTCACCGGTCAATGCCGAAGTATTGGCTACAGTTGTTACACAAGATACGATGGCCGATTCTGCCGACACTCGGGGAGTGGTAATATATGTACCCCACATCTTGACATGTATCGGATTGGTTACTTGCATCCATACGTGGCGATAAATACCCGAGCCAGTGTACCAGCGCGATTTCTCCGAATGATCTACCTTCACGCTCAATGTATTCTTTCCTCCATATTTCAAGTAAGGAGTCAAGTCAGTTTCAAATGAAGTATATCCGTAACGATGGTAATCTACCTCCTGTCCGTTCAGATAGATGGTAGCTTTATGATAGATGCCATCGAACACAATGCTGACCCGCTTACCTTTGTAAGACGCAGGCACATTGAAATCTTTCTTATAATAACCTATACCCCCCGGCAAATATCCACTTTCAGGACCCACCTCTTCGTTAAAGTCCAGTTCAATACTCCAGTCATGCGGAAGCTGGACAGGTTTATAGATACCTTGTTCTCCCAAACGGAACTGCCAATCGAAATCAAAATTCTGCCGGATACGTTCGGCAGACCATCCTATTGTCCCGGTAAACAAGAATAAAATGATTATTAATAAATTACGTTTCTGCATAAGTGATTAATATTATGATATGTTTCAACTCTTTCATAGTATCTGTATTTCATCGATATTTCCTGCAGGAGCTGGCACAACAACCCTATTAGGACGATAATAGTTACCTGTCGTTTCCAAATGAATGGTATTGTTTTTCCCCTTCTGCAACGGTACAGAAATACTGAAATAATTATATTTAGTGCCTCCTCCTGTAGGTTCCAGTTTTATCCGATAAGATTTCCCGTTCACAGTCAGAATATGGCTGGCCTGCCGGTTGTCCTCCAAAGAATAACGGATGCGGATGATATGTTCGCCCCCTTCCTTACCGTCCAGTTGTTCCCAAGTAATATATGCACCCTCATGAGAAGGCAATTTCACATAACCATTCCCGGCAAACCCAATATTCTGGATGTCATATTCCGCAACAGCATCCGAACTGAGCGATACAAACTCTGCCTGGACTATCTGATAAGGTTTCGGGAACAAGGTCCCTTTGCATTTCAGTAACACGGTAGTGCCTGCCTCCACGAATACCGACGGATTTTTGTCAGATGCCGTGTCGAACAATTCCGTTTGTCCCAAGCTGACGTTACCTTGTCCCACCCACTGATTACCTTTATCGAAATAACCATACGATGCGCTTTCCACTTGCATGCCAACAGGCAATGTGAAACGTCCTCCACCGGTGCTCATCAAAACTACCTCCGTATCACTACGCAGAATACTGATACCTTGCGATGTCGGATAAATAGGGGAGTATGATATTCCGCTGTTGGCAGTACTCGTACCTCCATCAACGCCTTCCCAATTGTGTACAAACAATCCGTAACCATGCGTCTTGGTAGCAAGGTCCACCGGGTCGCTCTGTAAAATCTTGTTCATGCGCCGTATGTCGTCCAAGTGCCCTACCAGCGGAACAATCTTGTTCCCATTCCTGCCATAGAGCGCTTCTATACTATAATAGTCGAAAGCAGCATTGCCCGACAAGGCAGCCAAATGCATCTGGGCAGAGATAGGAATACCCGAATTGGTTTCCATAATCATCCGGAAATTCTTGCCAACGTATGGGACATTGTTACGCATACTGGCAATGAATGAGGCATCCGAAGCAAAATGATGCCGGTAAGTGTCAATTCCTACAAAATCAAGATTAGTCTTTTCCCCTGAAAGCCTGTGGGCTTCATTCTCTTGGATCCGTCCGGCAACGTTCCAAAACACACAATTGGCACGGGTCCATACAACATAATCCGATTGTTTCACCGCACCGGCCACTCCATTCAGATAAGAAATAGCTAACGAATTGGGAAACGTGGTTCGCATCCCAATGAATTCATTATTGATTTGCACACCGATTACAGGATGCTTCTTCTCATTGGCAGCATCCCAATCGGCTATGTGGTTCATTACTTCTTTCAACACATAGGTTTCCCTTTCGCGCAAACGGTCATCTGCAATATCCAACGTGTAGTCAGACATATCTCTCCGGATGGTAAATTCACTAGTTGTTTCTTTAGAAGATGGTGAAGGGGAATAAAGCACATAGTCCGGTGTGCGTAAGTGTACGGCATTTTTATTAGGACGTCCCAGCCATTGCACATGCCCTCCGCTGTTTGCACCAAACCAGAGCATTTCCATTTTTAACCCATATTTATTCACCAGCTTCAGATAACTGTCCAGGATAGTCCAATCGAACCGGTCCTTTTTCGGCTCCACCTCATACCAATGTACCGGAACAGACACTGTATTGAATCCGTCTGCCGCCACTTGCGCAACAAGTTTTTCACACAAGTCCATGCTCCATTCTTCAGAATATCTCAGCAAATCCAGCCGCAACTGTATATTGGTCATATAAAACGGCGTACCTGTCACCCGAAGCACATACTTCTGTGTACCTTCAAGGCTTGTGTCTACATTTGAAATGACCTGTTGCTTCCTTTCTGTAGGAACAACATTTTTCGCGTTTGCCATTGCCGACCAGTTCATGCAGCAATAGCATAATGATAATACTACCAATCTGTGTTTCATACTTATTTCAATTCGTGACATTAATAAAGTTATACATGATATTGTTTCTGCAAAATTATAGAAGGAAGAAGATATGAATAGGTGGAAAATCCGTCTAAAAGGGATGGAATACTACCTAAATACCGGACTAATAACAGAAAGGTTGCTAATCTGCTCTTATAAACGATATTTTCTCCTACCTATTGGCAGAATCAAGTTCGAGATAAATTCCACCAACGGGATGTTCCTTTAGCTGTGCTGGATTATCAAAAAAAACTTATTCTTATAGTTCCCCCATACGGATTGAAATCAAAGACCTGTTTATCATCCCGTTTTTTTTACTAACAGTCTCTTTCCGTTTTGATACACCTTCACTTTTCCCTTTCCTTTCTTATTCAGCACCATTGTCAAAGGTTCATTAAATAATTCCTTGTCCAGTAACAAACGAGGTATAACTGCCCACTGCGATTCCTTTTTCACAATATCCAGTTGTACATTCCTCCGCTCTTTAACATATGCCGCTACCTCGCGAAAAGTACCTACCCAAATATCGTATTCCTGATTTTTCACTCTACGAAAATGTTCCCATAATATATCCGGGGAAGTGAAGGCATCATAACCGGTAGAAATTCCATGTATCATAGTCACTCCCCAATCATTGGAAATCATGAGCTCCTTTACCCATTTATCCAGCGATTCAACCGTTGATTTTGATTTCTCACCTCCTATGGCATATTGTTTGATACGTGTACCTATTCTATTTTCTGAAACAATCCGCCGTACATCTTCATTATAAGAATTAAACGGATAACAGAAGGTTAGCGGCCTTTCGCCTATTTCAGCCTGAATAATGCTATCATTCCTGCCAACTTCCGCTTTCACTTCTTCCAGACTAAGATGCCTCAAATCTGCATGTGACCAACCGTGACTGGATATTTCATGCCCTTTATCAAACATTTCTTTCATTTGCGTCCAAGTCATACGTGGTTTATCTTGCTGCTCCGTCACATTCTCTATCCCTTTTCCCCATATCCAAAAAGTCCCTTTGAAACCTACTTTTTCCATTTCCGGGAAAACAAGCGTATAGTGTTCTTCCAGACCATCATCGAAAGTATAGCTGATAGCACATTGCTTATCGTCCTTATAATCTGCCACATATACTTCCGAATCGTGAGAACGCATATATGCAGCTAGTTCCGGCACAACTTTGGCAACAGCTTCCATCGCGATTCCCGCCACCACCTTTCCACCAGAAATGTTCAGATGGGTGTTATCAATTTTTCCTTTTGGGCAGAAATCATATATTCCCGTAGGTACCCACATGAAAAGGCTTTTTGACTTCTCTACCCCCATACTGACTACCAAATCATACGTCAGCTTATTCAAATCTACAAAAGGAACATCCATTTCTTTTGCCACTCTTCTTGGTGATTCCAAATACTCTCCATGAGTGTCTACCAATGTGCTTCCCTCCGTCTCATAACTGCCTTTATGCCCAATGGTCCCTTCCGGTGGAAAATTCCGGCGCACAATTGAATTAAACAGCACCGGATAAGCTCCCTTTGCTCGCGTCTCCCTTACAAATCTACGCAAGTTTTCATCGAAAGTGCTTCCGGGAATAGTATGTAGCTCTTCGGCAGATTTCTCATCATTATGACCGAACTGGATAAATACATAGTCTCCGCTCTTCAATTTGGAGAGTACGACATCCCAACGTCCTTCATCGATAAAACTCTGTGAACTCCGACCATTCATGGCATGATTGTCCACCCGTACATCGCCAATCAAAAATTCAGGAAGCATCTGTCCCCAACCACGTTCAATATTTCCATTCTTCAGACTTTTATTCGCCATAGTAGAATCACCTATCATAAAAATGGTGATTATATCCTTCTTTCCGCTAGTAAAAGCGGAAAAGAAAAGAAGCGCACAAAATACATATAGTAATTTCGAATTCAACTTTCTCATGATATATTTTTTTACAAGAAAGAACATAAAAATAAGATATATGATAATGTACAATTACAGTTCATACGGCAATAGCATAATGATAATACTACCAATCTCTATTTCACATTTATTTCAATTCGTGATATTAATAAAGTTGTACATTATATGGTTCCTGCAAAATTATAGAAGGAAGGGGATATGAATAGGTGAAAAATCTGTCTAAAAGGGATGGAATACCACCTAAATACCGGGCTAATAGCAGAAAGGTTGATAATCTTCTATAAAAGATATCTTCCCTTATGGTGGTAGTCGGATTCTCAATTAAGACAGAAATAGAGACGAGGATAAATTCATCTCTATTTCTGTCTTGACTGGGAATATGTTTTCCAAACACCATATTCTATTCTATCACACGTATGCTGTTAAGCATATCTATTTTTCAGCTGAGGCATCAGCCTTGATTGGCCAGTATGGATTCTGATAAATGACGGATTCTTCTACATTGGTACCATCCGGTGAAGTCAGCAGGAACTGCTTTATAGGTATCGGATACAGATAATGAGCCATGTTCCAAGTAAATCCACCATATCCTATCTGGTTCGATGTCTTTTGGAATGGGCAAAGATATTCGCTGTAGCTAGACGGCGATACATTGGAGTTGCTTGTACCATCGGATACCAGAGCCGATGTACCGTCACTATTGTCATACCAATGCTCCATCGGCGTATTCCACAAGTGAAATCCTTGGGGTACATAGGGGCTGGTTATCAATTGATCCATTGCTCTCCAACGGCAGACATCCATGTTGCGCAAAGCTTCGGCCAGCATTTCACACCGCCGTTCGCGACGGATGTTATACAATGTCTTGTCAGTAAGTAGCTTTCCACCGGAATAAGCCCCCCAATCGTTCTCTGCTTCCTTATCCATCTCGGTAGCTGCAATGGTGGCATCGATGTCCGTGCTTATCCCGGCGCGACTGCGAATAGCCTGCCAGTAGCCGAGAGCAGTGGCATCTAGTGTCCCAGTCCTTTCGTAGCTTGCTTCCATATAGTTAAGCAAGGCCTCAACAGCCCGATAGCACACCAATGCAACGTATCCCTTAAGCTGTATGCAGTATTTTGAATTGAGTGCTCCGCCTTTGCGCAAAGCATATCCGGTGGTATAAGCACGTTGCATATCGCCTACGATAATATTAGGTACGGGTTCTATCAAATTGAGGCTCTGTCCGGGCTGGTCATCCCACACGATGTTCGTTTGCCCGGGCTCTTTCAAAAAGAGAGACAAACGACTGTCACGGTTGGTACGGACATCGGCTATCGTCTGGTCGCCCATATAGTAGCCATCACCGTCCGCGTACGTTCCATGTGTATATACGGGAGTACCGTCAGCCATCAGGAAATTCTGTACAAAAGAGCGAGTAATTCCAACGCCCCAATTCCCCATGTTGGCTGCCAAGGCAATATCATTTCCCTTGTTCATTGTATATTGTCTCCACAGCAGCACTTCGGGATAACTGGACAAATCTTCATCGCAGAACATGTTATAGTAGGGATTCTCCGGATCGTCCGCAGCCTGTTGCAGCATTCCGGTGTTGGCGGTCAGCTGCCCTTTGTATTTCTCGGCCACTTCCTTAGAGGCGGCCATTGCCTCATCCAAGAAAAAATTTATCTCGTTATCTATGTTTCCGCTCGGATATTCATAATTGGCATTGTATTCTTTGCTTTTACCTGGCCATCCTTCGCCATTGGGAACAAAAGCTGTCCCTTTGAAATATTTCAGGAATGTCCCTTCATATAGGGCTACACGTGATTTAAGCAGCAGTGCCAAGTCGCGGTTAATCCGGGTGGTGGCAAAGTCTATCCCATCCATCAACGTGGCAGCCTTGTCTAGGTCGGAAAGGATAAAACGAGCCACCTCGTTGCGCGGACTGCGTTTACTTGCCTCGGTGGTAGCCTCCATGTCATCTGTCAGTGCATGTTCAACGATAGGGAAATCTCCGAACTTCTGGTAGCGGTTAAAGTAATCGAGCGCACGAAGAAAGTAGATTTCGCCTATGTAGTGGCGGATAGATTGTAAATTGCCCGAAATCTGGTTCTGCGATCCATCTAAATTTTCACCGAATTTAGGAAGGACATTATCCAAGAAGTAATTCAATTGATAAATATTCTCGAATTTCCAGTTGCTATCGTCCTGCGGTACTTTCCACAGTGTTTTAGTCAAGCGATTAGGAGTATCAGAAGCTATCTGATTGTCCGTATGTTTATCTTCGGCATAAAATCCGTAGCTGTTTTTGCCGGAAGAGGGCAATATGGCAGAATAAAACTTATCGGCCCATGACTGCAACTGGCTAGCATCGGTAAAATATATTTCCGGAGAGATGGACGATTCCGGTTCCCGATCTAGGAAATCCTCACAAGAGATAAAAATGCTGCCACACAAAATAGATGCAGCTGTCAAAAATAGATGTCTTATCTTCATTGTATTCTAAATTTATAAAGTTAAACTTAAGCCAAAAGACCACGTGCGTGACAACGGATAAGCATTTCCTCCATTACCGCCGCTAATGGTTTCCGGATCGAACAACTTGGTCAAACCAGTCCCGGTCCAAACGTTTTCACCAGAAACGAATATGCGCAAACGGTTTATCCCGAACTTATTTGTAAATTTAGCAGGTAGGGTGTAACCAAACTGCAAGTTCTTCAAGCGTATGTAGGAAGCATCCTGCACATAACGACTCTGTACCTTTTGATTCTTTGCTCCGAAGCTGGTTCCATCGGATGAATCGGAGAAAATAGGCCGTGGATAGTACGAATCGAGGTTAGCGGGAAGCTCATGCCCTTCCAGCCCGGCGGGTTCTGCACGAAAATAATCTTCATGCTGTTTGAATCCTCGTGTATGCCAGCGGCTGTATCCGCCGCGTACACCGAACAACATGCCAGTGAAGTTTCCACTACCCCAATAGTCGTGTTTCAAAACGCCTTGGAAGAAAGCCCGGAAATCGAATCCTTTCCAATCGGCATTCAGATCTATTCCAAAGAAGTAGTGCGAATAAGTGTCTCCCAGTATCTTCAAATCGCCATGATCTCCCAAGGTACGTGCTCCCTCGCTGATTTTGCCATCACCGTTCAAGTCTTTATACATGATGTCACCGGCTGCCCATTGCGAGCCCACTGCATCTTGTCCTCCTTTAGGCAGAGAAGCCAGGTGTGCCTGCATTTCTTCATCGCTTTTGGCTATGCCGATGGTTTCATATCCCCAAATAAGTCCATCCTTGTATCCTGGCAGATAGGAGTCGATGGACAATGTCTTGTTGTCCGGATAAGAGTCAATCATCGTGATTTGATCTGACAATGACAAGTTAATGCCATATCCCAAACCATTTTTCAGACGGTCTTTCCAGCCAATTGACACTTCCCAGCCTTTCGTCCGTAAGTCGCTGTTGTTGAAACTGGGAGTTGATATGCCCAATGTTGCAGGCAGTTCGGCAGAAGGGCCTACCATACCTTCTGTGAAACGGACAAAGTAATCAAAAGAACCGGTCAAGCGATTATTGAATAGTCCGTAATCCACGCCAACATCCCATGTACGGACCTTTTCCCAAGTAAGAGCCGTATTTATCAGGCCGCCGACAGATGAAGTATTAGGAGATAATCCATTTTGCAACCAGTCTCCATTCAGTGAACCAATAGAAATTGTTCGATAAGTAGGATACCAATTGTTGATATTCTGGTTTCCCAGTTCACCGTAAGAAAAACGGACTTTCAACAAGTTGGCTATATTCTCTATTGGTTTCCAAAACTCTTCTTGCGCTATGTTCCACCCTAAAGAGAAAGAAGGAGACAATTGCCATCTGGAACCTCGACGAAAGCGAGATGTCCCGTCATAACGCATATTCACTTCCGCCAAATAGCGTCCCTTATAGTCATAGTTGAGACGGCCGAAAAAGCCTACCGTAGCCCATTCATTATGATATCCACTTACTTCCGTGTCTTTCTTGTTTCCTGTACCGTCCAGTCCGGTAGTCAGGTCAAATTGGGGGAGACCATTAACCATCAGACCGTATTTCTTAGTGGATGAGAAATCGTATTTCGTTTCTTCTGACTGAAATCCGAGCATAACCTTCAGGTTGTGCGTGTCATTAAAAGTATGCGAATAAGACGTATAAGCATTGAAATTCAAATAGTTTTCCTTTGTATCTTCCTGGTACAGGCTCGAATTCGCTTTTGTATCATCGACGGAACCATCCGGCAAATGGTTGTATGCGGGCAATGTAGTCTCCTTGACACCGCCGTCCGTAATGCGATAATTGAGTTCGATATTAGTGACCCAATTTTTTATCGGTTCGATAATCAACGTCGCCTGATGGTAGTGCCGATCAGTTTGTACATCGCGTTGCCCGCCTTCCGCGATATTCCTAACCTCTCCGTATGGATACCCGTTCGGATCGTACATAGGCATATTTGGCCAAGTCATACGGCCAAAATAGTCATAAAACTGTGAGTTGAAGGATGTCGGTCGCCAAACATCATTACGCGTAAAACGTGTACTGTAATTGAATTTCAGCCATTTTGTGATATTGGCATTGATTTTAGCAGCCACGTTGTAGCGGCTCAATCCATCTTCACCGTATTCCAGCAAACCACCCTGATCCAAATAATTGAAAGAAGCATAATAAGTCACCTTTTCCGATCCTCCGTTCACGCTTACATTATGCTCCTGAGAGAATACGCTGCTTTTAAACATTTCACTGTATATGTCTACGTTGGCATACGCATTGTACCACGGATAGTTCCATGCATTCGGATTTGCCGGATCAGAATCCATTCCTCCGGTAAGTTTTCCGGCTTGAAAATCCAGCATCTTCTGCATCACCTCGTCCGTAAAAACCTGTCCACTTCCCTTTTGATTTTTGTAAGCTTCATTGAACATCACGGCAAAAGAGTATGAATCCATCGATTCCGGCATATTGATAGGGCTGCCTATACGGAAGCTGTTGTTGTAGTTTACGGAAGTTTTCCCGGCTTTACCACTCTTGGTCGTGACAAGAATCACACCGAACGGTGCACGTGAACCATAAATGGAGGAAGCTGCCGCATCTTTCAAAACAGATATGTTCTCAATATCTTGTGGATTGATGGTGTTCAAGTCCCCTTCCGTGCCGTCAATCAATATCAACGGGCTACCACTTGAATAGCTGCCTACAGTTCCTGTACCACGGACAGAAATACTCATGTTCTTATCCAACTCTCCGGTGCTCGTACTGATTTTCAGACCGGGGACTAGACCTTGTAAGGC
Organism: Bacteroides uniformis; assembly: GCF_025147485.1. Classification (NCBI taxonomy): domain Bacteria; kingdom Pseudomonadati; phylum Bacteroidota; class Bacteroidia; order Bacteroidales; family Bacteroidaceae; genus Bacteroides; species Bacteroides uniformis. The sequence goes on from NZ_CP102263.1 coordinate 4,221,772, forward strand.
CTGAACCGCTGATGTTACCGGACGGGATTCTATTTCTTTGGCTGTGGCAATGCCAACCGAGCCGGTCAGATTGACTTTCTTCTGCGTACCGAAACCCACCACAACCACTTCGTCCAGCATCTCATTGTCTTCTTGCAGTGTAACGTTAATTGCCTTGCCGACAGTGGCCGTCACCTCTTGTGTCTTGTATCCTATGTACGATACGACGAGTACAGTTCCCGGCTGCACCGACAAGGAGAAATTACCATCCATGTCGGTAATCGTACCATTGGAAGAGTTGCCCTTTTCCACAACGCTGGCCCCGATGACGGGTCCCATGGCATCGTTCACTGTGCCTTTCACGGTGATTTTCTGTTGCTGTACAATCTGCACGGCACCGGAATCATTCTCTGCCCACAAGGATAGCGGCTGGCTTGCCACAAGCCCCGTGCAGAGCAATAAGGCTGTCGTCGCCTTACGGGAGAATTTAAAAGTCTCTGTTTTCATTGTTCTGGTATTAAAATTAGATTAATAAATTTGGTTCCTGTTTGAACGCCCCTGGATTGGTCAAAGGTCGTGACTACCTTAGTCAAAGTGCTTGACTACCTTGGTCAAGAATCTGCCCCGAAATATAGCGGAAGCAAAGTGTTATCCTGAATACTCCCTTTTACCTTTAAAAGCCTATGTCTTATCCTATTATATTTTTTGTCTATACGATGAGTGTTTTTTAGTCCATCGGAGAGTCATCAGAATCTCCGTCACTGCCGCCCGGTTTCTCGGTGGAGCCACTGCCTTCAGGTGCTTTACCTATGTAAATGGTATGGGAAGTGCTGCGGGGTGTCTTCAGCAGGTCGCCGCCACCGCCCCTGTACTGCGTAGTCACTGTAAGCGTATATTCGCCATCGTCTCGCACCGCACGCCAGGATTCTTTGCCACCATGCGATCCAGTATGATTTCCCTTGTCGATGCTGTGGGTAGTCTCCAAAGAGAAAATCTTGTCCGCCTTGTCATCGGTAGTCACGGTGTTGTCCACCGGCCATGCTTTCAATACATTTTTTGCCATATTTTCATAGTCTTTTGTTAACGTTGGAAATATTATTTCAAGTTGTGACAAAATTAGTTATAATAAGCACAAGCCGTAATTTGTAATGTTTCTAAAAAGGTTTCATTTCTTTCTAAATAAAAGGGCACAAAAAAGGATTGGGAATCTTTCGCTATCATGAAAGATTCCCAATCCTATCATCTATGTCTGTTACACCATTCTTACAGATTCTTCATCACCTGTAGCCAATATACCAATGCCCAATCTTGGTCGTTGGCATAAGGGTCATAGAAATGCGCTTTTTCTCCATTGACCTTATGCGGATACATGTAGGCGCAGGAAGCCTTCCCGTCTTCAAAAAACAAGCAGAGGTTATTGCGCACAATCTCTTCGGCCAACTTCTGATAAGATGTATCGCCGGTACACAAAGCATAATAATGGTAAACCGATGCAGTAACCGTACTCCAATAGTGAGGAAAAGTATCGCCAAAAAGCTCGTATTTGCCAAACCAATGCCCGTCCCAATGGCGGATAGCTATCTCGTTCAGGTGGAAACTGGGCTGAAAACCGTTGAACGCCTCCACAACGGGAAGTTGCCGCTTGACCTCGTCCAGATATCTCCGCTCCTTGGTTTCCAAATAGACTTGAGCGAGCAGTTGCAGGGCCGGGGCCACGATGCTCTGTTCATAATTCACTTCACTGGCCGGATAGTTCACCCCGTTGGCTATGAATTTGTCACCAATCGTTTTGAAGTCATCCAGCAGTAGCTGGTGTTCGTTCTCCATCTTGGCTTCTTTCAAACATTGCAACCCTAAACATACCGGATAACCGATGCCGTAAAAGCCATGACCGAACTGGCGAAACATGGAACGAAGCGTTTCGTAACCGTCACGGACAAACTGTCTGTTTCCCGTAGCCCGATACATATAGAAATAGAATTCGGCAATCCAGACATAGTTGTATGCCCGGTTCCGGTTCTTTTGATCCACACTGGAATAGGTGACGTATTCGGGTGTCTGCAAACGGGTACGGAGAAATTTTGCATAGCGGAGAAGAGAGGATTTCAAATCATTGTCTTTCTTGTCGGACAAGAGGTATTGCTTGGCCAACAGCACGCCCATACCTACACGCTCGGCACCTTCGTCACGGTCCACCGGGTTACAGTTGGGCGTGTTGTTCGGATAAATGCTGTCGGCCTCGCAGTCATAAACCATATACGCCCCGTCGCGCAAGTCGCGAGGATTGTTCATCTGCTGACGATTGCGGATAAACGATATGCGTTTGTTCACCAAATCTTTTACATTATCTATTACCAGTAAGTCGGCATGGGTTCTCTTTCCGTTGCCATAGCAGAACTCCACCCTCATTTCTCCCGCCTGCTCCATTTTGTGTTTTACCGTCCATATGCCGTTTGCATGATAGACTTTGACGGGGATACCATTTATCTTTGCAGTACAGTTTCGGAGCGGAGAATTGCATCGCATAGTAACGTAAGCCATTTCACCTATTTCATATACATATTTATCTGATGAGACAAGCACACCGCCTTTGTCCAACATTTTGTCACGAAAGTCCGCTTTTCCCCCATGCGAGAACAACCGCCATTTCAGGCGATACGACTCTCCCGGATTCAGACGCATGTCCGGCAGGTTCATGGCAAATATACCACGCATGTGCGAACTGCTCGTTTTCCTGCCCCGTCCCCATATCTCATAGCTGTCAATGGCTCCTTCGGTCAGCATCATCCCTACATGGGGGGCTTCAAAACCCATTCGCAACGCATTGACGTATGCACCGCTTCCGCCATTCCATACATGCGCATGGCAACGATTGGTGATGCAGGTTTGAGAATTCGGATAATTATCATTAAATGGAGTGTAAATGCCTATATCGTACAACCAGATCCGCTCTCCGCCCTTGTTCGTAAAAGTGTACTCTTCTATCAAATCACCACCATCCATGCTGCGTTCGGCACGGATAAGTACGTCACCCTCCTTATAGAGAACCTTTTTTCCTTCGTCCTCTACTACAAGAGGGCGCATCCATTCCTTTTTCAGGCTTTCATGTCCTTTTACTTGCGTGAAATAGCCCAATCCCCAACTGTATCTTTCCGTAATCCAAGGGTATTGACTGCCGTCAGTTTTCACTATCCAGTTCATGTGATGCTTGTCGCCTTCAACAGTCAATTCGTCAATGGCACCGGTAAACGGATTGACCGCAAACCGAACGGTATCGGACACATCCAGCTTGTCATGTCCGAACAAACCAACTGAACGGGCATTGATACCCGTTGCAAGCAGGAAGCTGAGAAATACCAGCAATGTTTTTCTTGTCATAAAATATATGTATTAAGAGTTATGTCAAAAGTGACCCTACAAAATTATAGGTTTTACCGTGAACAAGGGGGATGGAAAGTTCTTTTTTGAAGTTAGTATTCTTTCTAAATACTATTCCACGCCTATAAAGGCGTTAAAGAAGATGGAAATCCATCTTTTAGGGTTGTTTTTCTTTCTTTATTCAAATTATTATGCCATATCAATGGCAAATGCTTAATTTTGTATCATTGAAAAATACAGTGCATGAAGAATCTATTGACATATCTTATCATCAGCTTGTCCATACTCCAAAATTTGGCCGGACAAGCAACTTACAACTTTAAGCACATCAGTTCGCAAAACGGCTTGTCCAACGATTTTGTATTGGATATGGCAATTGACCAACAAGGATGTGTTTGGGTTGCAACGGAAGCGGGGTTGAATAAATGGGTCGGCAATGGGAGCAATATTGTATATAAGGAAAGTAATTCCGGACTGGTAAGTAATGAACTTACCTCCCTGTATTATGATCCATCCGAGAATATACTATGGGTTGGCTCCAGACAAGAAGGTATCAGTCTGTTCGACTGCCGGACGCAACAATTCAAAGATTTCACAACAGATGAAGGATTGTCCAGCAATAGTGTAACCGACATTATGCCGGCAGCTGGGGATAAAGGCGTATGGATTGCATATTTAAGTGGGGAAATAGACTTCTATGACAAACAGACAAAGAAAATCATCTCATACAATAGCCGAAACATTCCGGGATTGACCGGAAGAAACCGCTGTTGCAGAGATGACAAGAACGGAGCTTTATACGTAGGTCACATAGGGAATGGAATGACAATAATCAACTTAAAGGAGAAAACTGCAAAAAAATATCTTCATGAACCAGATGATCCTCAAAGTATTCCCGGAGATAATGTACGCTCCATCTTCATAGACCACCTGAAAAATATATGGGTGGGAACCAATGGCGGACTGGCTTTGTTCAATCCGATGACAGAGACATTCACCTGTTTCCGACACGACAACAAAAATGAGCATTCACTGGTAGGAGACAACATTCATTGCATCACAGAGACGAAGGATGAAAATCTTTGGATAGCTTCCGATTTAGGAGGAATCAGCCTACTGGATTTACATAATTTTAGTACTCAAAATGTTGAGAATTTAGAGTTTAAGAATATTACCCATCTTAACAGCAGTCTGTCTTCTCCCAACACACGAATGATACAAGAAGATAAATTTGGCAATGTATGGATTGGCAACTACAGTTCCGGTCTTGATTTTATCAGCCATAACCAATCAAACTTTCATATCATACCTTATTTCTATGAAATAGGTGAAACAAAAATCCGGAAACGAATTTATGGAGTAAAAGCCAATCCGGATGGCACTGTATGGTTGGGAGGAGAAAATGAATTGTCCCTATATGACGGACATCAGATATCCAGACGCGTGAATCTTTCCACATATATGTATCGTTCCTATTCGGTCATTTATACCATAGAAAAAGATAAAAACAATAATCTTTGGCTGGGAATCAACGATGAAGGAGTCATGTGCTACAATCCACAAAAAGACTTTTTCAGCCATGTGGATTTGGATGTGGATAACTTGGATATCCGTGTTTTCTATGAAGATGAGGACGGGACAATGCTGATAGGCAGTGAAATAGGGTTATATACTTATAGTAAAGGGACTATAAACAAGATTGCGATGAATAGCTGGAAAAACTGGCCACCTACAGTTTTTGCCATAATGAAGGACAAGCAACAGAAGACATGGATGGGCACATTAGGTTCCGGTATATACATTCTTGATGCCAATAATAAAGAGCTTATACATCTGCATGAAGATAAGAATTTCTGTTCCAACAACATTAACCAAATATACAAAGACAGGCAAGGAGGATTATGGATTGCAACTTATAAAGGATTAGCCTATGTAAAAGACTCCAACTATCCGGAGCAAATAGAGGTCTATGATGAAAAAAATGGGTTGGCAGACAGTCATATCCGGGCCATTCAACAGGATAAGATGGGGAATATATGGGTCAGTACCTATACCGGCATAGCCTGTTGGAATGCTTATCAGCAAAAATTCCATAATTATGATTATCAGGATGGAGTTCCTATGGGAGGATTTGTAGAGGGCTCGGCAACCATAACACCAGATGGCACTATCTATTTTGGTTCGTTACATGGAGTTTGCTATTTCAATCCGCAAACAATTGAAGCCAACGAAACCGTTTCTTCTATAGAAATCATATCCTGTGAAAGCTTCAATACACAAGAGGGAGGACGAAAATCGGAAACAATGACACCGGACAACGAGGGATTCATTCGTTTACCTTATGACCGGAACACATTTCGCATTTCATTTTCCACAGCAGACTATGCACAGAATGGGCAAGTGGAATATGCTTATATGATGGAAGGAATGGATAACTCTTGGTATAATACAGAAGATGACAATACCATTACTTTCCGCAATGTCACGCCAGGCAAATATACATTCAAGATAAAGGCACGCCTAAAAAACGGAGGATGGAATGAGGACAACATTGTTCCTCTACACATCATCGTCAATCCTCCGTTTTGGAGAGCCTGGTATGCCTATTTGTTTTATACATTGCTGGCATTGATTTTGATATATTTCATTTTCCGCTCATATAAAAAGAGACTTTTACTGCAAAATTCTTTGGACATAGAGAAAAAGTCCTTGGAAATGGAAAAAAAGAATCGGCAAAAGGAACACGAACTGAACAGTGAGCGGCTGCGTTTTTATACAAACATTGCACACGAGCTACGCACACCGCTCACGCTGATTATCGGTCCATTGGAAGATTTAAAGGACAACAGAAGCATGCCTACTCCTTTCCGCACAAAGATACAGACCATCTATCGTAGTGCCGTACAACTGCTCAATCTTATCAACCAGCTAATGGAGTTCCGCAAGACAGAAACTCAAAACCGCCAACTGACAGTAGTCAAAGGAAATCTAAACAACTTGGTTACAGAGATAGGATTGAAATACAAAGAACTGAACAGGAATGAACATGTGACTTTCAACATCGAAGTAGAACCTATGAAAAAGACTGTCTATTTCGATGCTGAAATCATCACCATCATACTCAACAATCTACTGTCCAATGCCATCAAATATACACCGGCAGGCCAGATAACTCTCTCTATGCACCAGATAAAGGCAAACGGCACGAGTTATGTAGAAATGGTCGTGGCAGATACCGGCTATGGCATCGATGCCGAGTCTTTGCCACACATCTACGACCGATACTATCAGGCGAAAGGTAAGCACCAAGCTTCGGGTACCGGCATCGGACTGGCATTGGTGAAGTCACTCGTTGATTTGCATCATGGCTCATTGGACGTAGAAAGCGTGCTTGAAAAAGGAACCACTTTCTTCTTTCGCATAAAGACTGACTATGATTACCCCGAGGCACTGCATAAAGAAGAAGAGGATTCAGCAATTCCTGCAAAAGAAATTGTGGAAGAAGACCCCGAAAACACACTTCCTATCCTACTGGTCGTGGAAGATAACAGAGATATCCGGGAATATATTGCAAACGAACTGCAAGATACCTATAGAATATTGCAAGCCGATGACGGGAAAGAGGGGTTAGCCTTAGCATTGAAATATACTCCTAATATCATAGTAAGCGACATAATGATGCCCAACATGAATGGAATAGCCTTATGTAAGGCTATTAAAAGCGACATGAACACCAGTCATATACCGGTCATTTTACTGACAGCCAAAGATTCTATACAAGATAAAGAGGAAGGTTATAACAGCGGAGCGGATTCTTACCTGACTAAGCCTTTCAGTGCTAAACTACTAAGAAGCCGGATCAACAATTTATTGGAAATCCAGAAACGCTTAGCCAAACGGTTTATAGCAAACGTCCCAACTACAATAACAGAAGAGTCCAACGATTTGCAAACGCCATCTTCCACCCAGCCACAATTGAACAAACTGGATGAGGCTTTTCTTACCAAATTGACTTCTTTAATAGAAAATAATCTGGAGCAGGAAAAAATAGATATTGCCTTTATGACAGACCGCATGAATATGAGCTATTCGGCATTCTATCGTAAAGTAAAAGCATTGACCGAACTCACACCTAACGAGTTCGTCCGAAAAATCAAATTAAGAAATTGTGCCCTTTTATTACAGACCGGGGAATATAATGTTTCGGATGCAGCCTTTAGAACAGGCTTTAACAACATGCCCCATTTCCGCGACTGTTTTTTCAAGGAGTTCAACGTATCTCCGTCGGAATATATCAAACGCCATAGAAAATAAAAGATAAGAGCCTAATTAAATTTTATTTAGCATTCTTTTGAGAGTTCTTTTTGAGGATGTTTTTCTGTTTTACGAGAAGCATAGCAAGCTATTTAACGAATAAAAAGAGGAAAACAGACCGAAAAGAAACTTAGGAAGAAACAGAATAAAAAACTTTTTGAAGAAAATTTAAATAGACTCTAAATAAGTTCTTTAGAGATAATTAATATCAAACAAACAACTAGAAATCTGTTGCATAATATTAACAATTAACGCAATATAGTCTATTTGAAATAGACAGATTTGAATTAGTTCTTTGCTGGAAAATCCAGTGTAAGCTGCCCCCTAAAACCAAGCGATTCTGCCCCCTTGTGCTAAAATAATCCTACCCCCTTGATTCCAATATAAAAATACCCCTGCTTGGCAATGCCCGGCAGGGGATTTTTCGTAGATTTGATTCCCGTCTTGACCGGTGGGATAAAATCATTTCTACTATGACAACAAAGATAGCAAACATCCTCCAATGTTACGCATTGGGGATGGGGATAAAGCAGATAAGCAGGAGCTTTGAGCTTTCCCGCAACACGGTGCGCAGATATGTGCGCCTGTTTCAAGAGTGTGGTATACCGATAAAGGAGTTGGCCGCCATGCCTTCCGCTCGCATCCAGGAAATGTTCTCTGAAGGTGTTGGCCGTAACAGGGAACCGTCACAACGCCAGCTTGAGCTTGAGGCACTCCTTCCTGAGTATGCTGCCCGGCTTAGCCGCCGAGGCGTAACAGTGAAAACCCTGTACGAAGAGTACCGCGAGACCCATCCTGACGGATACAGACATGCCAGTTTCGGCAACTATCTCATGCGTTACCGTATGGTGACACATGTCGTAGGCCATGTCGAGCATTATGCCGGAGACCAGATGTATATCGACTTCGCCGGTGACAAACTGGAAGTCGTTGACAGTGAAAGCGGTGAATGTCGCAGCGTTGAAGTGTTCGTGGCCATACTTCCGTGCAGCCACTATACCTATTGTGAGGCGGTCTGGTCCCAGTCAAGACAGGACTTGATTAAGGCGTGTGAGAACGCGCTTCATTTTTACGGCGGGGTTCCGATGGCGATCGTACCAGACAACCTCAAATCGGCGGTAACCCGCAGCGACCGTAACGAGCCGGTAATCAACGAGGAGTTTGCGGCATTTGCCGAACACTACGGATGTACCGTATACCCCACACGGGTACGTCATCCAAAGGACAAGGCCTTGGTGGAGAATGCCGTGAAGCTACTTTACCGATCCGTCTACGCTGACATCGAGGGTCTTGTATTCCACTCGCTGGAGTCTCTGAATGCGGCCATATCCGAATCGCTCTCGGCCTTCAACGGACGCAGGATGAGCGGGCGTCCCCAGTCCAGACGGGAACAGTTCGAGCAGATTGAGTCCGACTGCCTCCGCCCGCTTCCCGCCATACGCCATCAGATGAAAGAGCGACGCTCCGCAACAGTAATGCGTAACGGCTATGTCACCTTCAGGCTTCACCATTACAGCGTACCGAAAGAGTATATAGGCAAACGTGTCGAGATTGTCTATGATGCGGACACGCTGGAAATATATCATGGCCTGCGTCTGGTGACCACACACCAGCGCGATGACACGCCATACTCCTATACGACCAAGGATGCCCACGGACTGCCCGGACGTCATGGAAGTTATGAAAAGGATCTGGAACAGATTTACGAACGGGCCGGCCAGACAGATAACGTCCTGCTGCTGTATCTGCGCAAGGTGGCGGAACTCAAGAAGTATCCTCCCGCGGCGTTCCGTTCATGCAGAGGCATCATGGCGTTGGAGAAGACCTTCGGGCTGGAACGGTTGGTGGCGGCAAGCGCATGCGCCACGCAACTGCGCCTATACGGATATCAGGAGATAAGGCGGATCCTTGAACGCGGGGATGATGCAGACTTCCTGTCAAAAGACGACATTGACGATGAGGTCCCCGTAACATCTATCCACAAAAACATCCGCGGAGCAGCCTACTTCGCACAATTAAAACATTTAAATAGAGACAACAATGGAAACAAATAATCTTACCGCACCGATAGCTGTCGAAAAAGACCGCAACACGTTGACAATCGAACTGATGAACCGTATGAAGCTGCACGGCATGGCCGCCGCCTTCACTGAAAGCCTAACCTCCACTATGGCAGAAACAATGACAATCGACTCTTTCCTGCACATGTTACTTGCCAGGGAATGGGACTACCGTGCCAATGCAGCCATCCAACGCCTTATACGCGGGGCGGCGTTCCGCTACAAGGCCTGCCTCGAGCAGATAGACTATGCAATCCCGCGTGGCCTTGACCGCAATCAGATGGAGCGGCTTGCATCGCTGGAGTTCATCCGCAAGGGACAGAACCTCTTCATCACAGGGTCATCCGGTACCGGGAAGAGCTTCCTTGCCACAGCAATGGGGTATGAAGCCTGCAAGAAGGGCATACGGACATATTATGCGAATGCTCCGAAACTTATGGGTACGCTTAAGGTGGCAAAAGTAAAAGGCACACTGGAATCGGAACTCAAGAGAATCGAACGGAGCACGCTGCTCATATTGGATGACCTCTTCCTTGTGAACCTTGATGCCAAGGAACGACCCATCCTGCTCGATATAATAGAGGACCGACATGGGCGCAAGTCCATCATCATCACCTCGCAACTGCCAACGGACAATTGGTATGATGCAATCGGAGACCCTACAGTAGCAGATGCCATTATGGATCGTATTATACATACGGCGCACCGGATTGAGCTGACAGGAGAAAGTGTCCGTAAAATGGCTGCATACAGAGGGAAATAAACTAAAATAATAATAACCCCATCGGTCAAGACTTTTTAAGGGGGCATTGTTGAATGTTTTAAGGGGGCAGAATCGCTTGGTTTTAGGGGGCAGCTTACACTGGATTTTCCACCATTACCCAAAGGTTATAATAGACTTCTCATTGTTTTTGCTTGTCTTATTATTGTTTATACCGTACATGAATATCCTGAAAAGGTTAACACTTTTTTCTTCACGCTGCTAGTTGAGATTATTACTTATATAGCTACTATATGGATTTATCGTGGATTTAAAGAATTACCCTAAAATAAAAATATGAAAAGACATAATTATAATATTGCAATAGCTATCACAATTAGTTGTATTCTTTTTTTTATTAATGGTTACCATAACTATATAAAAGATAAAAGAAAAGATAACTTAGAAAAATATAAAGCCGGATACTATGACAATGTAACGGTCAAAAACAAAAATATAGAACCTAGTACAACAAAAAACTATGTTCCTCCCAAGAATTGGACTAAATACATAATAGCAAATGCTTTTTCTATTAGTGTACCTCCTACTGTTGAACTAAGAAAAAGTAATGATTCATACACTAAAGATATTAAAAATCTGAATTGGCATGGACACAAAATAAATAGCAATAATGTTGTTTTTCAACAGAAAGGGTTATCTGTTAATACCCCCGAAGCGCATCAAACATATTGCCGAATTATAATAGATATCCAAAAAGGAAGTCTAGGAGAATACCCTAAATTTTCAGATTACGAAGATTTGACTATAGAAGACATCCATACATTTCAAGAACTAGCAAAACAGAACTCTTATGAATATAAAATTTTAGGTCAACCAGAAGTGCGCTGGATTAAGATTGAAGATACTTACGGAATAGAAGTTGAATATGTGCGAAATGGAGCAAACAATTCCCGTACTCACGTCTGCAATTATTATTTCTTTAATGACAATCTATTTGCAACAATAATATTATCATATAGACAAGATGATATAAGAAAATGGGAAACAGATTTTTCAAATATAATTAAAACATTTAAGTGGAATAATAAAAAATGAGTTATGGAAAAAATTAGTTTTATGCGAAGATTATCAAGTTCTTTAATAGACAAAGTCTTAATCCTGGTATTATTTATTATTAGTGCTTTATGTATATCTCCCTACGGAATGGCTTCTCATTTAGGAAGTTATTACGCCCTATTAGATGCAGTCCCATCATCTTATCCCGCTCAGGATACATATAAAGCAATGCATAGTGTTTATGACAATACTATTTATGAAAGTACAGAAAAATGGGTTCAATGTTATAAAGAAATATCACAGAAGCCTGAATTAATAGCTCCACATAAGGGTGAAACCCTATCTTGGGATTTACAAATAACGGGGCTTTTTATAATTGTAAATTTTATATATTATCTTTTATGGGAATGGATATTTCGCGCATCACTAGGCAAATTTCTATGTGGACTTACTGTTGCTTCCGATAATAATCAACCAACAACAGAAAAAGAAATTATCAAACGCTGTTTCTTATTACTACTCTTAATGATAGCCGCAGTAGGTCTAAGATTTACTTTCGACATCAATTATTACATGACTATTTTATTGTTTTTCCTGATTGTAGACACATCTGTAATCATAAAAGGGAAATCATTAATTGATATTATGACTAACACATATATCACAAAAAGAAAAATCTATAAAAACGAAAATCTTAAATAAAACAAAACACCCAGTTTTACATTATAGGGTGTAAAACTGGGTGTAAATCTTATAAACCGCTAATTATCAAGGTTTATTGCGGAGAGACAGGGATTCGAACCCCGGGTGCCTCGCAGCACAACGGTTTTCAAGACCGCCGCAATCGACCACTCTGCCACCTCTCCAAAACTTCTTTTTCAGAAGTGCTTTTCTTTTAAAGCGGTGCAAAGATACAAATCATTTTTTATTCTACAAACTTTTCTGCACAAAAACAGAGCAATTATACCAAAATTCTTGTTTATACCCACTACGGAACGAACATAACGGCATTTAGGCTATTTGTTGAAATTTATCAAGGGCAAGACAGAGTTTTATAACTTACTGGCTATCAGTATATTTACAAAGAGCCACATTCAGTATACGATTGAACCCTATTCAGTATACGACTGAATGGCATTCACTATACGACTGAATTAGGTTCAGAATACGACTGTTCCTTAAACCTACATCATTTGTAAATAATGCAGATTATTATTCGGTTCTTGTTTCAATTCATAAACCACATATAAAGAAAGTATTAACATCTCTACTCCCCCGGACATTCACTACCTAATAATAGTTATTTTATGCTGTTCAACATAAAAAGAGAAGTATCTCTTATAAAATTACGGAATTTATTCAGTATTTTTGCGCGCTCTAAAGGATAACATTATCTAACCTACTAACAAAAACAAATTTTATGGAATTGAACAAAACCTTTACCAATGGGCTTTGGAATAAAGAAATCAATGTCAGTGATTTCGTCAGTAAAAACATCGCACCCTATACCGGGGATGCATCTTTCTTGCAGGGACCTACCGAACGTACCAAACGTATCTGGGACATCTGTCTGAAGGCTCTCGAAGAAGAAAGGAACAACAATGGCGTCCGTTCACTGGACAATACCACCGTATCTACCATCACTTCTCATAAAGCCGGGTATATTGATAAGGACAATGAACTTATTGTCGGTTTGCAGACTGATGAACTGTTGAAACGATCCATCAAACCTTTCGGAGGCATCAACGTGGTAGCAAAAGCATGCCGTGAAAACGGAGTGGAAGTGGACGATAAAGTAAAAGACATCTTCACCCATTACCGCAAAACACATAACGACGGCGTATTCGATGTATATACCGAAGAAATCCGTTCCTTCCGCTCACTGGGATTCCTTACCGGATTGCCCGACAACTATGCCCGCGGACGTATCATCGGCGACTACCGCCGATTGGCTCTCTACGGCATCGACCGTCTGATTGAAGCCAAGCAGGAGGACTTGCGCAACCTCACCGGCCCGATGACCGAAGCACGCATCCGTCTACGCGAAGAAGTGGCAGAACAAATCAAAGCTTTGAAGGACATCAAGGTTATGGGCGAATATTACGGACTCGACCTCAGCCATCCGGCTACATCAGCTCAAGAGGCCGTGCAATGGGTATACATGGCATATCTTGCTGCCATCAAAGAGCAGGACGGAGCAGCCATGTCACTGGGTAACGTATCTTCGTTCCTCGATATATTCATTGAATACGATCTGGCTCACGGAAAAATCAATGAGACGTTTGCACAGGAACTGATAGACCAGTTCGTCATCAAGCTGCGCATGGTACGCCATCTGCGTATGCAATCATACAATGATATCTTTGCCGGTGACCCGACTTGGGTGACCGAAGCCATCGGAGGACGCTTCAATGACGGACGCGTGAAGGTCACCAAGACTTCTTTCCGCTTTTTGCAGACGCTATACAACCTCGGTCCTTCTCCGGAACCGAACTTGACCGTATTGTGGAGTCCCGAACTGCCGGAAGGCTTCAAGGATTTCTGCGCCAAAGTTTCTGTAGATACCAGCTCCATCCAGTACGAAAACGACAACCTGATGCGTGAAGTGCGCAACTGCGACGACTACGGCATCGCCTGCTGTGTATCCTACCAAGCCATCGGCAAACAAATCCAGTTCTTCGGCGCACGTGCCAACCTTGCCAAGGCCCTGCTGCTCGCCATCAACGGTGGACGTTGCGAAAATACCGGAACTGTCATGGTGAAAGGTATTCCCGTATTGACCGGTGAGACATTGAAGTTTGAGGAAGTTATGGCCAACTACAAGAAGGTACTGACTGAAATAGCCCGTGTCTACAACGAGGCCATGAATATCATCCACTACATGCATGATAAGTATTATTATGAGAAAGCCCAGATGGCATTCATCGATACCGACCCACGCATCAATCTGGCATACGGTGTTGCCGGCCTTTCCATCGCCATAGACTCACTGTCCGCCATCAAATATGCCAAAGTCACTGCACGCCGCAACGAAATCGGCCTGACCGAAGGTTTCGACACTGAAGGTTCATTCCCCTGCTTCGGCAATAATGACGACCGTGTGGACCACCTGGGAGTAGACCTCGTTTACTATTTCAGCGAAGAACTGAAAAAGCTGCCTGTCTACAAGAATGCCCGTCCCACCCTTTCCTTGCTGACTATCACCTCCAACGTGATGTACGGCAAGAAGACCGGTGCCACTCCGGACGGACGCGCCAAAGGTGTTGCCTTTGCTCCGGGTGCCAACCCAATGCACGGACGTGACAAGAACGGTGCCATCGCTTCCTTGAGCTCCGTAGCCAAATTGCGCTACCGCGACTCGCAGGACGGCATCAGCAATACGTTCTCCATTGTTCCCAAATCACTGGGCCCGACACCGGAAGAACGTGTAGAGAACCTGGTAACCATGATGGACGGCTACTTCACCAAAGGTGCCCACCATTTGAACGTAAACGTACTGAACCGCGAAATGCTGGAAGATGCCATGGAACATCCTGAAAAGTATCCGCAACTCACCATCCGCGTTTCCGGCTATGCCGTGAACTTCGTGAAGTTGAGCCGCGAGCATCAGTTGGAAGTCATCAGCCGTTCATTCCACGAAAGAATGTAATATGATAAATGTACACTCCTACGAAAGTATGGGAACATTCGACGGGCCGGGTCTCCGGCTCGTCGTTTTCCTGCAAGGATGTCCGTTCCGTTGTCTGTATTGTGCCAATCCGGATACGATTGATGTAAAAGGAGGCACTCCCACCACTCCGGAAGAGATTCTGCAAATGGCTATCAGCCAAAAGGCATTCTTCGGGAAGAAAGGAGGTATTACTTTCTCCGGCGGTGAGCCTACCCTGCAAGCAGAAGCGCTGATTCCTCTTTTCAAGGAGCTGAAGGCGAACGGCATCCATATCTGTCTGGACAGTAACGGAGGCATCTGGAATGAAAAGGTGGAAGAGCTCTTTAGCCTGACTGACCTCGTGCTGCTGGACATCAAGCAATTCAATCCCGAACGCCACCGTACGCTGACGGGACGAAGCAACGAACAGACACTCCGCACCGCTGCCTGGCTCGAAGAACATGAACACCCCTTCTGGCTGCGCTATGTACTGGTCCCCGGTTACAGCGATTCGGAAGAAGACACCCGCCTGCTGGGTGAAAGTCTTGGCAAATACCAGCAGATACAACGGGTGGAAATACTTCCTTATCACCGTCTGGGTGTTCACAAATACGAAGCCATGGGATGGGATTACAAATTGAAAGAAGTGAAGGAAAATACTCCGGAACAACTGGAACGGGCAGAAAAACTGTTCAAAGAGTATTTCACGAATGTGATAACCAACTAAAACAGAAAAGCAAGGCTGTCCGGATATGATTCCAGACAGCCTTGCTTTTCATTTATAGGGTAAGAATCCTATTCTTTCAAGTTATAGGTAATCTGCTGTACATCATCACTACTGCCACCCACCATAAAGACGAAATCACCAGGTTCTACCATATAATTCATCTCATTGTCATAGAATCCCAGTGCATCGTCAGTTATCTGAAAAGCTACAGTTTTGCTTTCACCCACATTCAGATGAATTTTCCTGAAGCCCTTCAATTCCTTTATCGGACGCGTAACAGAGGCTACCTTATCCTGCACATACAATTGAACTACTTCCTCTCCTGCACACTTACCGGTATTAGTCACTTTTACCGACACCTCCGTATGGACGCCTGCAGCCTTGCCCGGCAGCAGTTTCAAATCAGAATATCCAAAATCCGTGTACGAAAGCCCATATCCGAAAGGATAGGCAGGCTCAGTGGAAGCATCGATATAAGATGCCTTATAGGTCTGTTTCAATGCGGTAGGGCGGCCGGTGCTCTTATTCTGATAATAAATGGGAATCTGTCCTACGTGTGCAGGAAATGTCATGGGCAATTTAGCCGAAGGATTATACTCTCCCCACAACACATTGCATATGGCATTGCCGGCCTCACTTCCCAGCCACCAAGTACACAGTACCGCATCAGCATGTTCCCTTATCTCATTGAAGATTACCGGACGCCCACACATGACAAGAGCAATGACAGGTTTTCCAGTCTTTGCCAGTTCCGACACCAGCTTCTGCTGCCCCTCGGGTATGGCTATATTCACTTTGGAAGCCTTCTCGCCACTCTGACCGAATCTCTCGCCTACCGCCACAACAATGACATCCGAAGCCTCAGCAGCCTGTAATGCTTCCTGCAATCCGGTCAACTGATTGCTCTTCATATCATAGCCTTCAGCATAGCTCACCTCCAGTCCTTTCCGGACCAATGCATCATATAAGGTCACCACTTTGTTCCGGTCCGTAGTGGCAGCCCAAGCACCTGCCATATCGTACTGGGATTTTGAGAGTCCTCCTATCAAGGCTATCTTCCTCGTCTGTGCCGTCAACGGAAGCACAGATTCCCTATTCTCCAGCAATACAACGGAACGCTCGGCCATACGGAGCGAAGCATTACGGACTTCGGGCGCATTGAGTATTCTGGCCGCTCTTTCCGGATTACAGTAGCGAAAAGGGTCCTCAAACAATCCCAACTCATATTTCTTCTCCAATATACGCCGTACTGCATCATCAAGCACACTCTCCTTTACTTTCCCTTCTTGAACAAGCTCCTTCAGATAAGTCAAGTAGCAGGTACTTACCATCTCCATGTCCAGACCAGCATTCAGCGCTTTGGCTGCGGCATCTTTCTTGTCAACAGCATAACGGTGGTTCACCAATTCCTCTACCGAATTATAATCGGACACAACAAATCCCTTAAATCCCCACTGCTCTCTCAATAGCCGGTTGAGCAAGAAATCATTGGCAGTACAAGGAATATTATTAAAATCATTGAAAGCACTCATCACGGTAGCTGCTCCTACCTTTATGGCCGCCTTATAGGGAGGCATATAAAAATTGGCAAAGTGGCCCATTGACATATCCACACTATTATACTCCTTTCCTGCTATCGGTGCACCATATCCGGCAAAATGTTTCATACATGCCATGACAGTCGTCGTGTCTGCCAAATCGTCTCCTTGCAAGCCTCTGACACGCGCCTCCGCTACCCGAGAACCATAATAAGGGTCCTCACCGGCCCCTTCCATGACGCGTCCCCAACGTGCGTCCCACGAAATATCCACCATCGGGGCAAAAACCCAGTTCAAACCATCAGCGGCACTTTCCAAAGCATTGTAGCGTGCAGCTTCCTCAATCATGGCCAAATCGAAACTTGCAGCCTCGGCAAGCGGAAGCGGAAATCCGGTACGATAGCCGTGGATAACATCCAGTCCGAAAATTAAAGGAATGCGCAAACGCGATTGCAAAGCAAGCTCTTGATAACGGCGTATATCCTTTACTCCTATCACATTCAGCATAGAGCCTATTCTGCCTTGCCGGACATACTCTTCTTTAGGAATATTTCCACCGTCGGGTCCGGTAAAATTCCCTCGGTAGGTGCATTGTGCAAGCTGGCCTATCTTTTCATCCAGCGTCATCTGCTTCATCAAGCTTGAGATGAATTTCTCCTTCTCCGTAGTTTGTGCCGAGGTAAAGGTGTTACCAAGTCCCCACAGACAAACCATCAGTATTATTATCTTTTTCATACTGCCATTCTTGTTTTGATATTTATTTTATCATAAAACAACAGTTGCCTTCAATGGTAAATCAGCTGAAGAAGGACCTGCCAGAATCTCAAAAGTCCCCTTTTCCACTACAAACCGATGTGATTCCACATCATAGTAGGCAAAGGCTTCCTCATCCAGCAATATCCGAACGCGCTTGGTTTCACCCTTCTTCAAGTAAACCTTATCGTAGCCTTTCAACTCCTTCAATGGACGCGGAACAGAACATTCCACATCCCGCACATATACCTGAGCCGCTTCCGCAGCATCCATCTTTCCGGTATTCTTGATGTCAAAGCTTACCGTAACCCGGCTTCCCCCCGTCTTCTCAACACTCAGATTACTATATTCAAAACTACTGTATGACAGTCCATACCCGAAAGGATAGAGCGGCTGCTTTCCGTTCCGGTCATATCCCCTATAACCTACGAAAACACCTTCGGCATACTGCACCCGTTTATGAGGTACATTGCGATTGTCATAATAATTACCATATACCGGATTATCTTCCCATTTTTCCTCGATGCTGACTGGTAGTTTGCCACTTGGCGAAAGCTTGCCCGTAATGATTTCGGCAAGGGCCTTTCCACCCTCCTGCCCCGGATACCATGCCATCAAAATAGCTTGTACACTCTGCCCCCAATTGCGGAAATCTATTCCACCTCCGGCATTCACCACCACAGCCACATTATCATGAAGTGAAGCCACTTTATTAATGAGATATTCCTGCCCGTATGACAATGCAAACGGACGGTCGAACCCTTCACCTTCTGTACTGCTGTTGAACCCGGCACATACAATAACATTCCTGGCATGCTTCAGTGAAGAGGCCAAACGCTCCTCATCCATCATTCCTGCCTGGAAACTGACAGTCGCCTCACCCACATTATCAAAATATTCAATACGCAACCGGTATATCTCCCCTGCACTGACCTGCATAAATGCACTGCGGGTACTGAATGAATGGTTCCCCCAATCTCCGGTAATCAGCTTATCGTTTACAAACAGACGGTATCCGTCATCGCCAGCCAGCTGGAACTTGACAGTTCCATCCTTGTCAGCCTTGTAAACTCCCGTCCAACGGGCAGAAAACTGATCTACCGGCATGCCGTCGAACGGTGCACCGTATTTCCAGGCATGGTCTATGGCAGGCTCTATGGCAGCTTGAAAGAGTTCTCCGGTAAGATTACGAGTATTATAATATTCGCCCTTAAAACCGTTTTGCGTAAAACTGCCATCCGTATAAATCTGTTGGGACATATCCTTATAAAGAATGCTGTCAGACAGCAGCTCTATCTGTCTGCCGCCCTTCAACTGAACCATACCGTCATAGAGTGACACTACCGAATAAGGGGTGACAAATCCGCTTCCTCCTCCTGTGGGAATAATATCGGCATTAGGCCCGATTACCAATGTTCTACCGTTCCGGTAAGGCAACGTACCGTTATCATTTTTCAATAAGACTACTCCTTCTCTCGCCAAGTCAAGTGCAATTTCCTTAGACTGTGCATTGTCTTTATCGATAGATTTATCTTCTCTCGGAGTATCAAGTGCTCCAAAAGCAATCAATGTCTGGAGTATATGCCGGACTTTGGCGTCAATGGTCTCTTCCTTCACGATACCATTCTCTATTGCCGGAATAAGAATTTCCCTGGTCATGAATTTACCGACGGGCATTTCCAAATCCAACCCTCCATTAGCGGCTCCCACACCAGAATATACAGATGTCCAGTCAGACATCAGGATACCTTTAAATCCCCACTGCTTGCGTAATACATCAATGTTCAGCCAGCTGTTTTCGGTGGCATGTACCCCGTTCAGCGGATTATAGCTATCCATAACCGCCCCTACTCCTGCTTCCTGCACAGCTTTTCGGAACGCGGGAAAATAAATTTCCTGCAGCGTGCGTTCATCCACATCTGAGCTGGCATGATGTCTGCTCCACTCCTGGTTATTGGCCGCAAAATGCTTCACCGTAGCCATAACTCCCTCTTCCTGCACTCCCAAGATATATTCTTTAGCAGTTTCGCCCGTCAAATAAGGGTCTTCACCAAAATACTCATAGTTTCGCCCGCATAGAGGAGAGCGGTAGATATTGACTCCAGGCCCCAACAGAATACTTACCCCACGGGCCTTTGCATCCCGGGCCAAACCATGTCCCAGCTCTCTAGCCAACTTACGGTTCCATGTCGAAGCCGACAAGATGCCACAAGGATACAAGGTACTTTGAGTATTGTTACGTATGCCTTGCGGACCATCGGCCATCCTGATTTCGGGTATGCCAAGCCGGGGTACAGCCCGGATATAAAAAGATTTGGGACCGGAAATGTAATCGATTTTTTCTTCCAGCGTCATTTGAGAAACCAACTCCCTGGCACGCTGCTCCACCTGGGGAGTAATACACACTTGTGCTTTTGCCGTGATTGCACAACAAAGCAATAGCCCGCTTAAGGCTACTTTCTTTTTAATCTTCATTTTGTCTATTTTACTACGTGTTTGTTATATTGCCGGGCATGTCCCGACCTACTTTCTTTCTTCTCAATCAATAAAAAACCGTGTCCCTTCATCCACCAACGAAGAAACACGGCCGAAAGTTATTAAGAAAATTCTGAATCTACAAGAAAGTGGACAAAAACATGTCTGTCCTGCTATCAATAAGTAAGACGTATACCGGCCTGCAACGTAAAGTTACACGGGTTCTCCTTGCGTATAGTCTGTATCGACGAACCGTCATCAAAGAAATAAGATACTCCCGGTTCCACATACAGGCCCACCCTATTGCTTATGTTATACTGGGCACCGACAGCACCCATGACAGAAAGCTGTACCGGTTTCACAGTCTCACTCTCAGTACCAATCTTGCCATACACACATTTTTCAATGGCACCCCCCGCCGAAACGTACATCGTAAAGTTCTTTGCATCCACAAAGTTCCAGTTGGCCCGTACCGGAATGCCAATATAATGCAGCTTCTGGCTTATCTTTTCCGAGCTGCCCTCATACCTTACGTCAGAAGCAAGATAGGTATACGTCAGCCCGCTTTCCACAGAGAAACCCTTCGCCAAGTTTTTCCGCACCGAAACACCGAAACTGAGCGGTTGTTTATGGTCTATATCCGCAATTTTCTTTTCGCGTCTTTGCAGATAGGGCATACCATCCTTAAAAACCAGTTCCTGCCCGTCGGGAATAGTAACAATGCCATTGGCCGTAGAGGATAAATCTACGTTACCGCCATAAATAGGACTTCCAGGCATGTAGTCCGACATCACATTCGCTTCCCCTTCATTCGCCAATGAAAAACCTCCCGTATTTCCTACGGACAAGCCAACCGCCCATCCTTTAGCATCCCTACCAGAACTGTTTTTTTCCGGAAGATGCAGTTTGTCCCGGCCTGACGGACGATAGCGGTCTTCCCTTGTCTCCGGTTCCTCGGTCTGCATTGTAGTTTCATGGTCCGTATCTTCCACTACCGGTTCTTCCGCCTGCTGTCCAATACCGACAACCTCATCTGCAGTTTCAACCGGCAGCATTTCCTCCTGCTGTTCTTCGCCAACCGATATTCTGATATGTTGTGCAACCAAAGGGTGACTTGCCTCCTTATTGGGCGCCGATGCATTTCCATGTGCCCGATAAGCAGGCTCTATGGAATTAGTCCGTATGGCAGGTACTGTCTGTTCCGGCAAGACGTCCGGAGCCACAGCCAAAGCGGGCACTGACGTATGCCGCATTTCATTCCCTACCGGACTCTGCAACAGCCACAGACTGACGGACGAAACCGCCACCAGCAACACAGCTGCCGCGGCCACCGCCCAGCGACGGAAAGGTATCATCCTATGCGGTCCGGTTATCGGAGCTCCGGAAACGGACAATTCCTTCTCCAACCGCTCCCATCCGGCAACCGGCAGCGGTTCGGAATAGTCTTCCAGCTTGTCCTTTATCTTTTTCAACCACAATTCATCTTCCATACGTTCCTTCATTTAATCATTTCTTTTCATCCACTCACGTACTTTTGCCGCTAAAGTCGCTTTAGCACGCGTCAACTGCGAGGCAGAGGATTTTTCATTAATTCCCAATAGTCGAGCAATCTCCTTATGGGATTTCTCTTCAAAAATATATAAGTTGAATACGGTACGATAGCCGGCAGGCAATTCACTGATAAACTGCATTAGTACCTTTTGAGGAATGACATCTATTGACGAACCTTCCGGTTCCTCATAAGCTTCAGGTGCATTCTCCAAGGCCGATGACTGATTCATCACATCATTTTTCCGCAAATACTGCAACACCGTATTCACCATTACGCGTTCCATCCATGCCCGCAGAGAACCCTCTCCCCGCCAAGTGAACTTATCGAAAGAATCAAAAAGTTTCAGAAAACCGTCATGCATCAGGTCTTGGGCAGTCTCCCGGTCACCTGCATAACGAAGGCATACGCTGAGCATGCGTCCCGCATAGCGCTCATACAGTTCTTTGCGGGCAAGATTGTCTCCTTGCCTACAGCGTTCTGCCAATTCCTGTTCTTCCATTCTCTCTTTTAACACGTGTTTACCCTATAAATGCAATCGGCGCAAAAATACTGCATCAGGCAGAGAAGAAAATCATACTTTCATTTCTTTAACAGTATACTACGCAGTATTTAGCTTTTCACCGCATTTTCTGAATACAAAAATAAGTTTTAAACAGAAAAGAGCTAAAACCTACCACTTATGAAGAAACTGAGAATGACATTGGCAACATCCATGCTTTTATTCCTGACTGCCATTGTATTGCAATCATGCCTGGACGATTGGGATGACAAATATGACACTTTGTTCGCCGTAGGTACGGTAAAGGTCATCGAAGGAAAAGACTACTATTTCTCACTGGACGAAGGCAGTAAACTATATCCCAGTGACACAACCTATGTTCACGACTATGCCGTAACAGACGGCCAGAGGGCTTTCATCTACTTCCGCGAACTGGAAGAGAAACTTCCAGGCTACGAATACAATGCCCAAATAAAGCACATCGAAAATATTCTGACCAAAGACATCTACTCCATGCCTGCCGAAAAGGCGGACAGTATCGGAGACGACAACATCAACGCCACGGATTTATGGATTACGGGTGAGTATCTGAACATCAAGTATCAATTCTACCACAGTAACAACGAAGATAAGAAGCACATGCTGAACCTGGTCATCAACGAAGCATCCACCGGCGAGAACGACAAACCGGATTACGTCAATCTCGAATTCCGCCACAATGCCTACAATGACAGCCAGCTCACACTGGGCACCGGACTGGCCTCCTTCAAGCTGGACAATATAGCGGAACAGCTGAAAGAGAAAAAAGGACTGAACATCCGCGTCAAAAGTCTATATGACGGTGAACGGTTCATGACCATAGACATTAAAAAAGAAAACAACTAAATCTCCTGAAAACACATTTTTCAACATCTCAATGAGAAGCGGAGTAACATTTCAATATGTTGCTCCGCTTTGTTTTTCCATAACTTATCAGAATTCATTGTTCAAGCAAGTCAGCCTCAACGAAGCGTTGAACGCTTCGGCAGACAATCGCGTCCTGACCTGTACCTGCACGCTGCTCTTCGGCTGGACATCAAAATAATTGTCGCTATATACACTTTCATTGTCAGCAACGGACAAGCATACGGCACGGGCAAACTTGTCTGTTGATACCGTCACTTCATATCCGCCTTCAATGGAACGGACTTCGGTCTGCAAATCCACTTTCGGATAATTCATATTCTTCTGCTTGTCCAGACAGTAGTTGTTATGGTACACCCTGCCCGATTTGTCCGTATAGTCTACGCGGACATATACCGTTCCTCTATCTGCCCCCTCCAGCAGCTTGGCAAGCGGTGCGGAAAAACAGACACGGCTGTCATTACCGGAAATGCCGACAGATTTGTCCCAGTGATAAACCACAGTGCCGTCGAACCGGCAGACCTGGAGCTGCAGCCGGCCGGAAGTATTCTCCAAGCGGTCGGACACTGCATATACTTTCAAATCATCCCCCTCCACTACCGGAGAAATCAGGATGTCATCATAGACCTTGCGAGTATAATAGTGCTGCGCCTTCCAGCGTCCGTAATAGTCACGGCTCGCCCAGGAAGCTACGGGCCAACAGTCGTTGTGCTGCCAGAAAAGCGTCCCCATATTATACGGCATCTGGCGGCGGTGCGACTCGATGGCCGTCTTGATGGCATCTCCCTGCAGCACATGGTTCATATAAAGGAATGCCCGGAAATCACGCGGCTTTTTATATTCATTCAATAGGTAAGTCTCAATCAGCCCGTTGGCATGGTCGCCACCACGCTGATGGGACATCATCACCTCGGAACGTATATCCCAGTCTTCGGGGTAAGGAGCATAGCGCTTGACGGAGTCGAACTCTGGAAAAGACTGAAAGCCGTACTCGCTGAAAAAGCGGGATTTCTCGCTGTCATAATCGGAAATGGGTGCTTTACCATGCCAGACACTCCAATAGTGACGGTCCCCGTCAGTAGTACCGGACATCTCTCCCTCGAATGCGAACGGAGAAGAAGGCCAATAGAAGGTTCCGGGTGCATACTCCCTGACCACCCCGGGTAAGGTGACATGATACTGCTGCCGGTACTGTGCCCAAATCTTGTCGGCATATTCCTTGTTCTGCCGTTCTATCTCGCACTTCCAGCCCCAGCCCAGCCAGGCATCCTGGCATTCATTGTTTCCACACCACAAAGCAATGCAGGCATGATTGCGCAAACGTTTCACATTGTCCACCGCCTCCTGATGGATATTATCGAGCAGGGCGCCTTCTGCCGGATACATGCTGCAGGCAAACATAAAGTCCTGCCAAATCATAATTCCATGCTCATCACACAAATCATAGAAGACATCGTTCTCATAGATACCTCCGCCCCAGACACGCAACATATTCATGTTTACACCGGCGGCATCGAGAATCGTCCTTTTATAATTCTCGGGAGTGACGCGCGGCAGGAAGTTATCCGAAGGGATGTAATTGGCTCCTTTGGCAAAAACCGGACGCCCGTTCAGCTCTATATAGAAAGTATGCCCGTCCTTATCCGGCTGATGCACCACCTTCAAAGAGCGTATGCCCACCCTTTCGGTTTTAGAGTCCAACAATTCCCCGCCTGCAATGATATCCGTACGGAAACGGTAAAGGAAAGGCTCCCCCAGTCCATTACTCCACCACAGCTTCGGCTTGTGAAGGACGAAATCAACGGTCACCCGATTGGTGCCTCGCTTCAAATCCGCTTGCCACTCGCCAAGCACTCTTCCGGTAGCCTCGTCTGTTATCGTGACCAGCACTCCGTCCATATCCTTATCGGCATCCAGCTCCACATGTCCGGCAATCACGGCCCTGCCTGCACCGACTTCCTTCTGCTCGATAAACACATCGTTGATTCTCAAATCGCTCCAAGCCCTGATATACACCGGACGCCAGATGCCGGAGGTAACCAGACGTGGGCCCCAGTCCCAGCCATAATGATAACCCGCCTTACGGGCAAAAATGCTTATCTTCTTGTTGAACAAGCCTCCGTTTTCAGACTGGTCATTGGATGCCGGATACTGGTAAGGAAGTGCATCCCATTTGGGGACGTCTATCTTTACCGGCGAATGGAAGTACACCTTCAATATATTATTCTCCTCCCTGATGTACTGCCTAACGGGGATAGACCAGCGGCGAAACATATTGTCCGCTTTCAGTATACATTCATCATTCAAATAAACGTCAGCGTAAGTATCCAGCCCCTCGAACACAAGCTCCATATTCTCTTTCCGCATCATGTCGGCAGCAAGAGTAAAGCAAGTTTCATAAACCCAGTCTTCCTTGTCAATCCATTGCAATCCCCGTTCGTTCAACCGGAAAAACGGGTCTTCAATAATCTTGTTCTGCAGTAAGTCCGTGTGGACTACTCCCGGAACTGTAGCCGGATACCAATTGGTCAGTCTCGCCTGCCGGAATTTCCAGCCTTCATGAAGGTTCTTTACCGCTGTTTTTAGTTTCATACGAGTGTGTTTCATAGTTTTCTTTGACTACTCTAAATTACGGATAGACAAAAATACGACATTCAAAGGATACTTTATAATATCTTCTTAACGAAACATGATACAATCCCGTACACACCTACCGGGTCAGCGTCGCTGCACATCTGCTGCAGTGTGACTGCAAACGTGTTGCAGCGCTACTGCATATATGCTGCAGTGACACTGCATATGTGTTGCAGCGCCACTGCAAAGCTGAATGCAGTAGCACTGCAAAAAGCATGCACTTGCTTTGCAGTGGCAATGCATTATCCCATCGCCTTATTATGAAAGGAGATGTCATCCAGCTTTCATTATCTATAATTAATTTACAAAGACATAGTTTCCAAGTCTTTCAAAGCAAACGGAGTACAAGCAAAAAAGGTCTACAAATCATAGATTTGTAGACCTTTACCCGCTAGTTTTCCATCTTATTCAGAACTGTTGCGGAGAGAGGGGGATTCGAACCCCCGATACCCTTTAGGGGTATACACGCTTTCCAGGCGTGCCTCTTCAACCACTCGAGCACCTCTCCTTGTTCGGGGCGCAAAAGTAAGGGAAGTTTTTGGAATTACCAAATGTTCGGGCAAATAATATTAAAAGTCCGTTCAAGCAACCAATGCCGGAACGGACTTTCAACACTCAATAAAACATACTTATCATTACCGTGATCTGACTTCCCGTCTCATGAATATGACATACGAAAGAGCAAAACAGATGACAGTAGCTGCAATCAGTCCGGTGAGCTGCGGCCACACCACCAAAAGACTCTGTCCCAATGGCAGCGGACTGGGAATGGCCCCCTGAACCTGCTCCATAGTAAGCGGCCCCAAACTTCTGACGGAAGGCATCAGCAGCGTTGTGGTCGCCTCATTGAACAGTTCGCTAGGTGCCAGACGCATCAGACCGAGAATAAATTTCTGGTAACTGACTATCTGATAAGGAGATGCCAGCTGCGAAGGGCTCAATGCCTTGGCAACCAGATTGACAATCATCGTATAGAACACGCTGAAAAACAACCATACCGCCACCGAAGCCAATGCCGAGGTGGCCGCCTGACGGAAGCAAAGCGAAAACAGAATGGCCAGATTCAGCCAGAATGCCACATAGAACACACTGATTATGAGAAAGAATACAATCCTCCAAAATTCTTCTGCTGTGGGAGGAATGCCTATCGCTATCAACCCGCAGCCCATTACGAGGAATCCCAGTACAAACAGCATGATACCTATCACAATCAATGCAGCCACGAACTTGGCATTGATAATGCAATCACGATGAACAGGCTGTGACAGCATACGGCTCAACGTCCCCTTGTTCTGTTCCGAATTTATAGCATCGAATCCCAGCGCAATCCCCAACAACGGCCCCAGAAAGTTGATAAACTGCACAAAAGAAGGCAATGTGCCATCCGAGGCTGTGAATAACTTCAAGAAAAGGAACGAACCGTCCGGGTCATTGGGCTTGATGGCGGCACCTATGTTGGTAAGCGAGGTATAGAGTGAGCCCATGCACGTAAGCAAAATGATTCCCATCAAGATAATGAACCGCCAACTTTTCACATGGTCGGATATTTCCTTGTTGACGACTACCCGAAAAGGATAATTGACTTTATTCATGCCTTTCTCCTCCTTCCTCCATATAATGGTTATAAATATCAGACAATTCCTGATGCTTGTCCTTCAAATCAGACATATCAATCAAGGTGACCAGCTTCCCACTGTTGAACAGTCCCACGCGGTCGCAAACTTTCTGCACCTGGTCCAGGTGGTGGGAAGAGAACAAGACGGTCAGTCCCTCCTTCCGGCTCAACTGCCTAATGAGCTCGATGAACTCCTGAACACCGGCAGGGTCTATTCCCGAAGTAGGTTCATCCAGGATTATAATTTCCGGATTTTTGATAAGCACGTCTGCCAACCCCAATCGCTGGCGCATACCGCGCGAATATTTCCCGGTCTTCTTTTTCATCTGTCCGGCAAGCCCCACATGCTCCATCAGCTCCAGCGCCTTGACTTTCGCTTCGGCATCCGAAATGCCATTGAGACGCGCAGTATATATAAGGTTTTCCGAACCGGTCATGTCATCATAAAACCCCACATCTTCGGGCAGATAGCCTATTTTCCGCTTTACCTCGATAGGATGCCTGGTAGAGTCGATACCGCAAATCTCCACAGAGCCGGAAGTGGGTTCCGTCAGCCCCAGCATCATCAGGATGGTAGTTGACTTGCCGGCGCCGTTTGGCCCCAATAATCCGAAAATCTCCCCTTTACGAATAGTCAGGCAAATGCGGTCTACGGCAGTGAAGCGCCCATACTGCTTGGTCAAGTCTGTCAATGCAATCACTCGCTCGTCCATGCTCACCTCCTTCCATATTTACGGAACAGATAGCATACGGCACCTATGGCAACGATTATTATCAAAACGCCCACCCATCCCCATATCATCGGGGTTTTCACGGCAATGCGGAATTGGGCGTCTGTATTCACTTCAGGAGTTTTGGCCGTCATGGTAGCCACATAATCTCCGGGCAATGCCTTTTTGGATGCTTTCATGGTAGCTACGACATTGGCCGTTTCCCCCGCCTTCAGCATATCAATCTTCGAAGGCTCAAAAGACACTTCCCAGTCCACGGGCTTATTGGCAGAAAGCTGGATATCTTTCAACAATGAAGAACCGGTATTCCGAACCACCAACTCGATACGCTTCACATCTCCCGCTGTGATTTCGGTACTCAACAATCCTCTGGGCGTGGACAATTCCATCTCGTAGGAACCCGTGACAACAACTTCCAGCTCCAAGTCGGCAGAAGTCGTACCGGTAGCCGCACGTACCGGAATCTTGTAATTGCCGGCTTCCACATTGGCGGGAGGGACAATCTCTATACTCACATTCTGGCTACTGTTCGCTTCCACCTGGGCAGAAGTGGCCTGCTTATAGTTAGGCTTGAACACGACACTCCAGCCTCTGGGGGCATTGGCCATCAGCGCATACAGCTGCTGGTCGGCCGTCTGGTTTTTCAAAGTGGCATTGAAGGTAAAGGTGGACTTGGAATTGCCCTGCATATTGGGCTGGTCGGTAGTGAACTCGGTCTGGTAAGTTCCTTTCTGGGCCACGACCACCTCCAACGGCAGTTTGGTTTCTCCGGCAAATACTGTGAAATGATAACTTCCTTTATTTACTTTTAGAGGAACTTCCACTTTCAAATTGAACGTTTTCTTTTCCTTGGACAGTACAGAAAGCTGGCTGAGGGTCCAGCCGCCTGACTTGATTTCATGCTTCCAACTGCCCGGCAATCCGCTGACCGAGAGATTTGCATTTGTAACCCTGTCCGTGTTGTTAATCAAATCAATGCTGTAATCAATGGACGCTCCGGGCGTCACGGAAATTTTTGTGTAAGGAGTGTACAGAATTATGCTTCCAGATTCATCGGCATGTACACGATTTAAGGGAAAGGCTCCCAACAAAATAACTAACAATAAAATACAATTTGTTCTCATAGTCATAAAAAAGTTCTTATGGTTGTTTAATTATGAATATTTTCCAAATTTGTGTGTTGCAAAAATAAAAGATAGCTATATTAGTAGCTGTTAAAAGAAACAAAAGAATATAATTGCGGACACGATATACCCTGCGATGACCTGCTTTTCTTATCTTTGCGATTCCTATTGATACAAACGAATACCATACCGACATGAGAATCCCTGAAATACGCTTACAGAACCAGCAACTGTCCACTCCACTCTTCGGCCACCCGAAAGAACTGATCTCCTGGATGGGCGCCATGCAGGCACAAGACTATACAATGGTGAAATGGGCCGTAGGTATGCGGCTGAAGTCACCGGGAATTCAAGCCGTGGAAAAAGCCCTGCATCAAGGGGAAATACTGAGAACCCACGTAATGCGTCCCACATGGCACCTGGTAGCAGCAGAAGACATTCGTTGGATGCTGAAACTCTCTGCACAACGCATCAAATCCGCCAATGATTCTTATGCAAAAGGACATGGTCTGGAAATCACGGAACAGCAATATGACAGAAGCCATACCGTACTTGGGAATATCCTCAGCGGGAAGCGAAGCCTGACGAAACAAGAGATTGCGGAACATTTTGAACGTTCGGGACTGCTTGCAGACAACTACCACATGACCCGCTTTATGTCGCGTGCCGAAGTCGAAGGAATTGTGTGCAGCGGAGAATGCCATGGACGGCAACACACCTATGCCCTTCTGGACGAAAGAGTTCCACCTACCCCCGAACTGACGAAAGAAGAAGCGCTGGCCCGCCTGGCTACAGCCTATTTCCGCAGCCATGCCCCCGCTACCCTGCAAGACTTCTCCTGGTGGTCTGGTTTGCCTTTAACGGAAGCAAGGCAAGCCATTTCTCTGATAGAACCGGAACTGATGTCCGAACAATGGAACAGCCAGACATGGTACATCCATGACTCCTGCCGGACATCTGGAAAGGCGACCGGTAACCTGCACCTTCTTCCCTCCTACGACGAATACCTGATAGGATACAAGGACCGGACGGACGTCCTACCCAAAGAGGACTATTCCAAAGCTTTCACCAACAACGGATTGTTCTTTCCGGTACTTCTCTATAAGGGGCATGTAGTAGGAAATTGGAACAAGGCGTCCAAGAAAAAAGAAATCTTCCCGGAGCATTCGCTTTTCCGGAAAGACATCTGCCTGAAAGAGGAGTTGCTGAACCAGGCTAAAGAAAAGTACGTCCGGTTCCTAACACATTAAAGGCGGTCATCGAAGATTTTCATTGAAGAATCTCTCTATTTTGCCGAATGGAATTACCTCTATATTGTCATACAAGTCTACATGGTTTGCACCGGGAATAATCAGCAGTTCCTTATTATCACCCTGCAACTTTTTAAAAGCATCTTCACTGAAATAACGTGAATGGGCCTTCTCACCGTGCAGCATCAACACTGCACTACGGATTTCATCACTATATGAAAGGATAGGCATATTGATGAACGAAAGCGGTGAAGTCTTGTTCCATCCGTGGTTAGAGTTGAGTGACCGCTTATGATAGCCGCGCGGTGTTTTATAATAGGCATGGTAGTCCTTCACAAATTGTGGAGCATCGGCAGGCAACGGGTCTACTACACCTCCTCCAAGAGCAAATGTACCGTTTCTATAATCCTCCGTACGCTGAGCATTAAGCTGGCGCCGCAATTCATGCCGTGCATCGGCATTCATAGAATCGAAATAACCGTTAGCATTGACCCGGCTCATGTCGTACATGGTTACCGTAACTGTAGCCTTGATGCGAGTATCGATAGCCGCTGCATTAAGCGCCATGCCTCCCCATCCACAAATACCGAGAATGCCGATGCGCTCTGCATCTACATCGTCACGGGTGGAAAGATAATCGACCGCTGCACTGAAATCTTCCGTATTGATGTCCGGCGAAGCCACATAACGGGGCTGGCCGCTACTTTCTCCCGTATAGGATGGATCGAAAGCAATCGTCAGGAATCCACGTTCTGCCAATGTCTGCGCATACAAGCCCGAAGCTTGTTCCTTCACGGCACCAAATGGGCCACTGATGGCAATGGCAGGCAATTTACCCGTCACATTCTTGGGTACATACAAATCGGCGGCAAGTGTAATGCCGTAACGGTTGTGGAAAGTTATCTTTTTATGGTCTACTTTATCACTCTGTGGGAATGTCTTGTCCCACTCTTGAGTCAGATTCAAATTCTCTTCCATAAATTTATTATCATTATTAGGATTATTTTCTGTTGCAGACAAATGTCCTGCAGCACAAAGGCTAATAACCATCGCCGCACATATGTTTTTTACCATGTTCTTCATCTCTACTTCTTTAAGTTTCGGTTGGAAATTCATTTCTTAATCCATTGCTTGACAGTTTCCCGGCTCGCTCCATTCAGCAGCCTGCCTTTTCCCCAGTTTATGCCGGGGTAATTCGTCTGCAATTCCTTTTCTGCATTAGAAATACTGCTGCTTCCCGAAGTGGCGAATGGAATAACCGTTTTACCTGCAAAATCACCGCTTTCTATAAATGTATTGATGATTCTTGGAGCCAAATTCCACCAAATAGGAAAACCTATATAAATGGTATCATACTCCGCGAGACTTCCCAATTTAGAATACAATGCAGGACGTGATTTGGAATCCGACATCTCCACACTGCTGCGCGAAGCTTTGTCGTGCCAGTCCAAATCAGCAGCCGTGTACTTTTTCGCAGGCTGTATTTCGTAGAAGGTCCCATCAACAGCTTCTGCCACCAACTTGGCAGCCCTTGCCGTTGTTCCCGTTGCCGAGAAATAAGCTACCAGTGTCTTACCACCTTTTTTCTGTGCGTTAACAGTAATAGACAACAGCATAACTGCCATCATAAACAACACCAATCTTTTCATACGATATATTATTTAGTTGAAACATATAAATCCAATTGTTATAGCGATACAAAAGTAGCGGGTATTATTATTACATAGGTATCCAGATTACTGATTATATAACCCAAATTACTGATAGATGTCCGAGAAGAGAAATAAAAAATCCCGTAAAATCAAGGTTTTACGGGATTTGTCATACTTTGAATCCTTTTTGTCTTTGGAGCTCTGCGGAGAGACAGGGATTCGAACCCCGGGTGCCTCGCAGCACAACGGTTTTCAAGACCGCCGCAATCGACCACTCTGCCACCTCTCCTAAAACTTCCTTTTCGGGAAGTGCTTTCCTCTTTAAAGCGGTGCAAAGGTACAAATCATTTTTAATTCTGCAAACTTCCTTTCTCTTTTTTCATGAATTAATAGTACTTTTGCACCATGATATATCCGCAGAACTTTGAACAGAAAATAGGTTTCGACCAAATACGCCAATTGCTGAAAGAAAAATGCCTCAGTACACTTGGCGAAGAACGGGTGATGGACATGGCATTCTCCGACCACTTTGGAGAGGTAGAGGAGCGTTTGGACCAAGTCACTGAATTTGTACGCATACTCCAAGAAGAAGACAACTTCCCGGCACAATACTTTTTTGATGTACGCCCGTCACTGAAACGCATACGTGTGGAAGGCATGTATCTAGATGAACAAGAACTCTTTGACCTACGCCGTTCACTAGAAACCATACGTGATATTGTACGCTTCCTACAGAAAAGCGACGATGATGAGGAAGAGGGCGCTTCCCCCTACCCTTGTCTGAAAAGACTGGCAGGAGACATCACCGTTTTCCCACAGCTCATAGCAAAAATAAACGGCATCCTCTCTCCTTACGGAAAAATCAAGGACAATGCCTCTACAGAGTTGGCACGCATCCGCCGGGAACTGGCAAGTACTATGGGAAGTATCTCCCGCTCACTGAACAGTATTCTACGAAATGCCCAGTCCGAGGGCGTTGTGGACAAAGACGTAACGCCCACCATGCGTGACGGCCGTCTGGTCATTCCCGTTGCACCGGCACTGAAACGGAAAATACGCGGTATTGTACACGACGAGTCGGCCAGTGGTAAAACCGTATTCATCGAGCCTGCCGAAGTAGTGGAAGCCAACAATCGCATACGAGAACTTGAAGGTGACGAACGCAGAGAAATTATCCGCATCCTGACGGACTTCTCCAACCAGCTGCGCCCCTCCATCTCCGACGTACTGCTATCATACGAGTTCCTTGCCGAAATAGACTTCATACGTGCCAAAGCATTGTTTGCCGAGCAAATATCCGGACTCAAACCGGCTCTCGAAAACAAGCAACTACTGGACTGGACAATGGCGGTACACCCACTCTTGCAACTTTCTCTCGCCAAACATGGCAAAAAAGTCGTACCGCTTGACATCGAACTGAATGAAAAGCAACGTATCCTCATTATCTCCGGTCCGAACGCAGGCGGCAAGTCCGTCTGCCTAAAGACAGTAGGCTTATTACAATACATGCTGCAATCCGGACTACTCATCCCGATGCACGAACGCAGTCATGCCGGAATATTCAGCAGTATATTCATCGACATCGGTGACGAGCAGTCCATTGAAGATGATTTGAGTACCTACTCCTCCCACCTTATGAACATGAAAATCATGATGAAAAGCTGCAATGAACGGAGCCTCATCCTGATTGATGAATTCGGTGGTGGAACGGAGCCCCAGATAGGAGGCGCCATCGCCGAAGCCGTATTGAAACGCTTCAACCAAAAACAGACGTTCGGTGTCATCACCACACACTATCAGAACCTGAAGCATTTTGCCGAAGACCATGAAGGTGTAGTAAACGGCGCCATGCTCTATGACCGCCATCTGATGCAAGCACTGTTCCAGTTGCAGATAGGCAATCCGGGCAGTTCGTTCGCTGTAGAGATTGCCCGCAAAATAGGTCTGCCGGAAGATGTCATCGCCGATGCCTCGGAAATTGTGGGCAGTGAATACATCAATGCCGATAAGTACCTGCAAGACATTGTGCGCGACAAACGCTATTGGGAAGGCAAACGCCAGACAATACGCCAGCGTGAAAAGCACATGGAAGAGACTATCGAGCGCTATCAAACCGAAATCGAAGATTTGCAGAAATCCCGGAAGGAGATTCTGCGCAAAGCGAAGGAAGAAGTGGAGCAACTGATGCAGGAAGCCAATGCACGCATCGAGAACACCATACGCTCCATCAAAGAAGCCCAAGCAGAAAAAGAAAAAACACGCCAGGCCCGCCAGGAGTTGACGAACTTCCGTGAATCAATGGAAGCGCTTGCCAACAAGGAACTGGAAGAAAAAATCGCCCGCAAAATGGAAAAGCTGAAAGAGAAGCAGAACCGGAAAAAGGAAAAGAAAGCGGGCAAAGGAAAAGAGAACGGACTGTCTGCCCAGGCTTTGGCAGAACAGCAGGCGCGGAAAGAGGCAGAACGCCTTGCAGCCATCACCCCCGGCTGCAACGTCAGAATAAAGGGCCAAACCTCTGTGGGCGAAGTAATGGAAGTGAATGGCAAGAATGCGGTCATCGCGTTCGGCAGCATCAAGACTACCGTAAAGCTGGACAGGCTGGAACGTACCAACGCGCAGCCTAAACAAGCTGATGTGTCCACCAAAAGCACTTTCATCAGCGCCCAGACCCAGGACAGCATGTACGAGAAGAAACTGCATTTCAAACAAGACATTGATGTCCGCGGCATGCGTGGCGACGAAGCCTTGCAAGCCGTTACCTATTTCATTGATGACGCCATCCTTGTCGGCATGTCACGCGTGCGTATCCTTCACGGAACGGGAACAGGCATCCTGCGCATGCTTATCCGTCAATATCTGGAAACTGTCCCCGGAGTGCGCCACTTTGCCGACGAACATATACAGTTCGGCGGAGCAGGCATCACCGTTGTGGACTTGAGTTAATGGATAATTGACAGTTGATAATTGATAGTTAAAGCTAAATCATAAATCTGAAATATATGAAATCAATCAAAGAACTCTACCGTATCGGTACCGGTCCATCCAGCAGCCACACCATGGGACCGCGCAAGGCAGCTCAGATATTCCTGGAAAGGCATCCCGAAGCAGCCGCATTCCAAGTAACCCTATACGGAAGCCTCGCCGCTACCGGCAAGGGACACATGACCAATGTTGCCATCACCGAGACACTGCAACCCGCAGCACCGGTAGAAATAATCTGGGAACCCAAAATATTCCTGCCCTTCCATCCCAACGGCATGAAATTCGTTTCTTTGGACAGCGAAGGCAAGGAGACCGACCAATGGACTGTATTCAGTGTCGGCGGCGGTGCCCTGGCAGAAGAGAATGACGGAGCATCATCCGTAAACACCCCGGATGTATACGAAATGAACAGTATGACCGAAATACTACAATGGTGTGAACGTACCGGAAAAAGTTACTGGGAGTACGTCAAGGAATGCGAGGAAAGCGACATTTGGGATTACCTGCAGGAGGTATGGAAAACCATGCAGGCTGCCGTAAAACGGGGATTGGATAGTGAAGGAGTCTTGCCTGGCCCTCTGAATCTGCGCCGAAAGGCTTCTACCTATTATATACGTGCCAGTGGCTACAAGGCTTCCCTCCAGTCGCGCGGACTAGTATTTGCCTATGCCTTGGCAGTAAGTGAAGAAAATGCGTCAGGTGGGGTCATTGTCACTGCACCTACCTGCGGTTCGTGTGGCATTGTACCGGCAGTGCTCTATCATCTGCAAAAAAGCCGGGAGTTCAGCGACACACGCATACTCCGTGCCCTTGCCACAGCCGGACTGATAGGAAACATCGTGAAGACCAACGCTTCCATTTCGGGAGCGGAAGCCGGATGCCAGGCAGAGGTAGGCGTAGCATGTTCCATGGCATCAGCCGCAGCCAACCAATTGTTTGGAGGCAGTCCGGCACAAATAGAATATGCCGCTGAAATGGGATTGGAGCATCATTTGGGAATGACCTGCGACCCGGTTTGTGGGTTGGTACAAATCCCGTGCATCGAACGTAATGCCTACGCCGCCGCACGTGCCCTGGATGCCAACCTTTACTCCTCCTTCACCGATGGCATGCACCGCGTATCATTCGACAAGGTGGTGGAAGTCATGAAAGAAACCGGAAACGACCTGCCCTCCCTCTACAAAGAAACCAGCGAAGGAGGACTGGCGAAGGATTATAAGCCGATGTAGTTAGAGATTACGGATTACGGATTAAGGATGAAGGATTAGGGGTGTGCAATCATATTGAACCTTAATCCTTCATCCTTAATCCGTAATCCCTAACCCCTCATCCCTAATCAAGTTTTACCGGCCAATGCGTATCATCCCTATTACCGCTCACATCTTTTGTCTGTAGCAAGCCGCCTTCTTCCGAATAGAACAATTGATACTCTGCATTTCCCTTTTCAACTTCAATGACAAACTGCATAGGCACTACCGGATACTCCAAAAGAACAATCTCCTCTATCTTCCAACCGGCATACTCACTGGCGCTGAAAGAGGTCTGTACTGTTCCCGGAAGATTATTCCAAAGCAATTCGGTTTCCGTCAGTTGCCATTCCGCCTGATTATTGAACCATACATCCTTTTCCTGCCCATCCACTTTACAATCTGCAACGAAATAGCCCCCTTTCTGTTCCCATTCCACATGGATTGCGGAAGGGTATTTGGACTTCAATGCTTGTGACATTGCTTCGGGCACTTTGACATCATCCTTGTCGTCATCATCACTGCATGCACCAAGTGCCAAGGCGGCGATGAACATCATCGCCAACATTTGAATCTTCATTCTCATCATTTCTCTATAAAGTTTAGGTTAATAGTTACTGGAGAATCAATCGTCCATGCTGACGAACTTTCCCTTTTTGTTGAACTTCAAAGAGTAGTCATTACCCAATTCAATTTCCACACCGGTACGTCCGCGTTCGATTTTAGTAATAATCTCTCTCGGGAAGTTAGCCTTCACATACTCCTTTACCGGAACCGGAATCAATGCTTCGGGAACAGCGGACTTCTTGCAATCCACTTCCAACCAATTTCCTTTCTTGTCGAAGTCTATTTCCGTACGGTCTGTCAACAGCACTTCATATTTTTTAGTCTGCAATATTTCACTTTCAATCTTGATGTGTGAAATGTGCGGTTTCGAGAAATACTGGTTGATAAAATTGCGTGCCGTCAGCGGAAGCTGCTTGGTATCCTGAGTGATGACATCACCGGCAAAGGCAAACTGAACAGCTACAAGAGCCAACACAAGAATAGACAATACTTTCTTCATAATCGTTATTTTTTAATGTTACTAATAAATTTCATATTATTCACACTGCAAATAACGGTAGAGAATTAGGAAAGATTTGGGAATAACCGCAGTTAACAGTAAATTTTACTTTCTTTAACCAGACGGAAAGTATGCATACCGTCCTGCCATTCATACGTGAGCTTCAATGAAGACGACAACGCAATGGAACGCGCTATGGCAAGCCCCAGTCCGGTGGAGTCCTTCTTGCCATCCATGCCATGATAGAAACGCCGGAACAACTTCTCTCCATCCAAAGGGGCATCCCCCGTATTCCTGATGACCAGAGAAGCGGGAGTAGTAAACACCTGCAACTCTCCCCCTTCCCTATTGTGCAGCAACGAGTTCTTCACCAGATTGGAAACCAGTATTTGCGCCAGCGAATGGTTGCAACGGATGATAAAAGGCTGCTCCTCCCGTTTTCGTATCAGTCTCACCTGCTTATGTTCATAGATATCCATCAGGTCGGGCAAGAGTTCATCCAATATCTCATCCACCGAAACATCTTCCATCTCGGTATACTGCCCGTTCTCTATACGGGAAAGCAACAGCAGGGACTTGTTCAGTTTTACGGCACGCCCCAGCGTGGCATATATCTCGTCCAGCTGCTCCATTTGCTGTTCCGTCATCCCTTCACTCTCAGCCAGCAGTTCCACTTTTCCCCTCACGATGGCAAGCGGTGTCTGCAACTCATGCGAGGCATTCTCGATGAACTGCTTCTGCTCCTCGTATGCCTTGTAGCTGCGGTTGCCCATATCCAATGCAGCATCGCTCAACTGGCGGAACTCCCGTATCTTCGTCGGGTTGTCCAATGGAGGCACCTCCTTGCCGGGCTGAATGCAGTGCAGCCAGTCAAGCAACCTATGTAACGGACGGAACACTCCCTTCAGCACCAACTGGATGCCGATGGAAGTACAGATGAGAAACAACAGGAACAGCGCTCCCAGATACCAAAGCATAGCCTCCACCATGTCATCCCGCTCCAAAATGGAAATCATCAGTTTCAACTCATAATATTGCCCGTCGGGCATACGGAAAGCGGTACACATGACACGCACCGGTTCGTCTTCATCCTCCAGTTCGATATAAACCGTAGCATCATAGAACACTTGTCTGTAATGCCGCCCTTCCTCTTCGGATATAGGGGTGAACTTATAGAAAGACATCAACGAGCCTTCCGTTTCGAGTATCGAGGGGTCGTGAAGCGCACTCTCCATCAATATCTCACCGTAATTCTCCAACGTATCGTCCGTCTCATCCACCACCTCGTCAATGATTGCGTAATAGAACAGCACACCCCACACTGCCATCAACAGAAACAGCAGCAATGCAAGTTTGCGGTAGGTGTAGCTCAGCAGCTTCATCGTTCGGAGAGTTTGTAGCCGAATCCATAGACAGCCTTTAATTCTATGGTAGCCTCAGCTTGTTTCAATTTCTTACGCAGATTCTTCACTTGCGAGTAGATAAAATCCAACGAATCCGCCTGGTCTATATTGTCTCCCCACACCGACTCGGCAAGGCTCATTTTATTGATGACCCGGCCGGGGTTGACTACAAAATAATAAAGCAGGTCGAACTCCTTGCGGTTCAGCTGCAAGGGCTTTCCGTTTATCTCTACCTGCCGTTTGTCGGGGTAGAGCAAAAGATTTCCAAGGGTGACGGTCACATCTCCCTTCGCCTGCCGCCGACGTATCAATGACTTGACACGTGCATTGAGTTCTGCCAGATGGAAAGGCTTTGTAAGGTAATCGTCGGCTCCCAGTTCCAGCCCGTCCACCTTGTCGTCCAGCGAGTCTTTGGCCGAGATAATAAGCACACTGTCACTGCGGTGCAGCTGTTTCAGCTCACGCAGCAAGTCCAGACCGCTCCCGCCAGGCAACATGATATCCAGCAGAATGCAGTCGTAATCGTAGTCATTGATTTTATCCAATGCCGAAAAATAGTCGGCAGCGGTCTCTACAACAAACTTTTCTTTCAAGAGCGAAGTGCGGATGGTTTCCCGCAAATCTTGCTCATCTTCTACAATCAGGATTTTCATACCGGCAAAGATGGTCTATAAAACTGGAAACAATCTGGAAAACTATCCACTAATCAATGCTGTCTGTCTGATAGTCCTCCATCAGTTCTTCTTTTGCCATGGAGATTTTCCCGTCAGCCGTAATGGTCAGTCTGATGGGAACATAAAGGTCGGATTGCGGATAGCAGACGCTGGCCGCGTATATGATTCCTTGCGGAGTGGTCTTGTCATAGACCAGCCCCTCAAGAATAGAGTACTTCATGAACTTGGCATCCACCAACGAAGCAAAATTATCTTTGGTGAACACTTTATCCACCACCTGCTTCCCGCCGCACGTGATGCGCAAGGTGATACGGTTATCCACAAATTTCTCCCCCTGCTCGTTTTTCACTATCGGCAGAGATTCATCCGGCCGGCGCACTACAGAAGACTGATACTCTTTTCCCTTATACGTAAAGGATGTTTTTACATCAGACACCTGCATGCGCTGTGGGCCGGCAATTTCTGTACTATCCTGCATCAATACCTGCGTACCGTCTTTCTTATTCTTGTCTTGAGACGAACAAGCAGTGAAGAAGATGACCGATGCACACACTAAAATATAGACTATATTCTTCATCGTTCTGTTTTTTAGTAGTTGACCGGACAAAAATAGTACAAATTGAATGCAATAGAAAATTTATTTTCTTTTAGATTCCATTTTTGCTTTTCTATCCTGCACTTTCTTGCTGTATGCAGCATATTGTTCTTCCGTCATAATCTTCTGGAGTTGTGAATCATAAGCAATACGGGCAGTCTTCATCTCTTCACGCTTCTTTTCCATCTCCGCTTTTTTCTGCGCGCGTTGCTCATCCGTCAATTGATGGCGCTTGCCATCTCTCTTATGATGCTTGTGTGCTTTGGCACGATGTATCGGCATATCTCCCATTTTCTCAACCAATGCCAGATTTGCCTCCAGCAGTTGTTGTTTCTGCGTATCGTTCAAGGAGTACTCTTTCACCATCCGTTCCGTCATGCGCTCGGCACGGACTTTCGGTTCGGGCATTTTATCACTGTGGCGGGCATGTTGTGCCATTGCCATGCCACCCATCAGGAAGGCGGCCATCCATATCAGAACTATTCTTTTCATCATTTTTCTCTTTTTTTAATTAATACCTTATGTTAGTTATACCTATTGTGTTGCAACGTATCTATGACAAAAACAAAAGCGGGAAGTTTAACCGCAACTTCCCGCTTTAACATAATAAATGAGGTTGAAAAGAATATTAAGGTTCGTCCAGATACTGTACGATAAGACTCACCTGCTTCGGCATGAATGTCCGTGTCCTTACATTGTACCCGGTATGCGCCAAGGCTTCATACAGTTCATGATTCCGTTTTATCCACCGCGTCAGGGTGCGGATGGCGCAACGTGCAGTAGCATTGGGGCAATAGAGGCATGCCAAATCTTTCTTTTTATAAGTCGTGATACGAAAGCCATTTTCTGTTTCCATAGCAGTTTGTCTGATTTTTAAATGATTGATGTAAAGATACGATATTCAAAAGGCGAAGTCAAGTATTTCAAGGAGAATATGAACCTTTTTCTGAGAAAGTTCATATTCTCCTTATTTACAGAATGTTTATCCTAACGGATTTTCTCCCTGGTCGCCATCGGAACCGCCGCCATCCGGATTTGGTTTGGAGCTACCCCCGCCAGAAACGGTGCCGTTGCCCGACCAATCCATCTTCTCTACGCTGGCGCGGGTCAGCATGTCCCTAAAGTAGAAGCCCGGGGTGAAGATAATCTTGCGGCGATAAATCGTGCTTGCCGTCACGTCTTCCAGTTTGTCCTGGCTCTTGGCATTGATGCCGGGACGGAAACAGCCGAACTCACCCAGCTGTACTGAAAATCCCTTGTTGATATCCATATTCAAGGTGTCGATCAATCCGTCCAGCACCAACTTCACCACACCGCGAGGCGCCATGCCTATCTTGGAAACCTCGTCGCATAAATCCTTAAAACCTACCACACCCAAAGTTTTCATCTGCGCCACGTACTTTTCCGTTTTTGTCTCGTCAAAACCGAATACTCTCTTTTTTACTTCATAATTCAAAGCCATAGTTTTTTAATTTTAAGTTGATTAATAAAAGTCGGTCTTGTTCGCTCGTCAGTCTGCAAAACCAGTTTCTTTGTGACCACGATGCAAAGATACAATAGGCAGAAAACGGGGTGGTGCTTTAACGGAGGTTTAAGGAGGTTTTCGTAGGATAAAAAAGGATATTGGAGAAAAAGAAAGGAACTGATAGACAATGACTAAGAAATTTTATTCCTTAATCATACATTGTTTTTATCCTTTACGGCATCTTTAATTGACAGCGTAAAAAAGTTCAGGTTCTTTTCTCTCTGAATTTGCGCTTGCAAACTCCAAACTCTTTTTTCCGAAAAATGGATAGTGGTAGTTTCGTGAGCCGACAGGACATAGGGCAATGCACCTTCCACATGAAATACATTGACTTTCATCTGTCTTTATGGGGTTCTCCGACGCAATGGCACGTGTCGGGCACTCTTCCTGAATAGGACGGCACGCCTACGACCAACAATGCATTGCGTCCCAATCTCAAACCGGGGGATTAAAACATTACTCGTAATGTCATGTTGGATATTATCGGCGTGCAGCTGCTTGACGATACCCTGCACGATGGCTTTGGTAGTAAATGTAGCACTGAAAAAAACAGAATGGACTTTATGTATCTCCATAAATCTTAATTTATCCGATTAAATTTCTAATAACCGTAAATTTATTGGTATCCGTTCAAGGTCAGGCAGAAGAAGTCACTGTCATCATACGGATAATCGTATTCGATGGGGAGTTCTTCTTTCTCTATTTTCTTGAATCCGGCTTTCTCATAAAACAGATGTGCTCTGTCCGTATTCTTGGGGGTGTCGAGAATGATTTGCCTCCAGCTTTTTCAATATGCGGAATAACAGCCCTTTATCCATATTGAGCTCACGGGATATGTCCTTTGCATTTCGATTCGGATACAAATACACATCTTGAATTTTACCTCTTTCTGGCATACACCACACTCGGCCCCATCCCATGCCTCATCAGCACCCCTTCTTCTATAAACCTATTCAAATCGACAACAGCCTGCTTATAACTACGTCCTGCCAGCCGTGCATACTGGGAGCGATTGATGCAGGGATACTGCTGCAAATACTCATCCAGCAACTGCCAGCGCTGCTCCACGCCCAACGCCTCATCGGCAGACGAAGCAGGCACCGATGCCGATTGCGGACAACGCTCCAACTGCATCTTACCTTTCAAATCCTTATAGAACTCCCTGCCCAGACGGAAATTCAACCCGCGCAAAGCGATGGAGGCAGCACGAAGCTCTTTCTTGTCCGTCGCCTGGCGGGTACAACTCAAAGAGGGGGTGAAGTAACCCAGTTCGCCCAGCTCCACCGTCCAGCCATTGGCAAGGCAGTCGCGCAACTCATCCATAAAGCCTGCCATCGCTCCTTCCAGCAGGCTGCGGCTGAGACCGGTGAAAAGATGTACACGCTCTATAAATTCCTTGCGGTCGATGGTGCCCTTGGGGACAAAGCGGGCATAAAGGGATTGTTGCTCGCCGGTCTGGCGGACGTCGGGTTT
Organism: Bacteroides uniformis; assembly: GCF_025147485.1. Classification (NCBI taxonomy): domain Bacteria; kingdom Pseudomonadati; phylum Bacteroidota; class Bacteroidia; order Bacteroidales; family Bacteroidaceae; genus Bacteroides; species Bacteroides uniformis. The sequence continues at coordinate 4,265,347 of NZ_CP102263.1, forward strand.
CTCGAAAAAGGTCGTAATACGCACTCATATATATTCTGTTTTTAAATGGTCCTGCAATTCCGTCATTTCTTCTTCCACGGCATTAAGGAGAAGAAATGCTATTCTTTAATCATTCCACCATGGAGAAAATATCATTCCACCACGGAAGAAAAATCGTTCCACCATGGTAGAACGATTTTTTCCACACGATGGAACGATTTAATAGTAGCATACAAATATACTAATCGAAAGGAGGAAAAACAAGAAAATTCCCATAAAAAACATATCTTTACGCTGGAAATGAAACATATAAAAAATACACACCAAACTCACTTTAGAGTCATGAAGAAAATATATCCCAAAAAATGGTTGGAACTGCATCCGTACAAGCAGACAAACAGCGTTGACCAGTACTACGTCGGCATTGCAAACGAAATCCACAAAAGACTTTACTCTTCAACGATAGCCGACGCCTTCGAAGAAGAGGAAAACATACGCTATACAAGCCTCTGCCTCGCCGCATGGTTTGAGGACGTCATCTCCCAGACCGGCATCTGGCAGGCATTCACTGCCGAGTGCCGGAAGCGATACGGAGCCTATCTGCCCTTCTACCCCATCAAAGGCGATTATTTTCCGGATGAAATCAATCTGGAGGACATACGCTTTCTGCTTTGGCACCATATACAATATCTGTGCCGGGGAATAAGCGCCATCAACCCCGAGAATCCCGGAATAGAGCAGACTGCACAAGAGATATACGGACTGCTTGCAGAGGAATACGAAACCGCTCCCGAAAATGAAAGGATGCAGGAATTTCTATACCACTCTGCCATGGGAGAAGAAGACTTCTTCCGCTACCGGGAGATACTGGATTGGTTTCACTACCAATGCTACTTCAACATCGAAAATGTCGCCCAATGCCGGGACGAAGCTGAACGGTTGCTGGATGATGAAAAGATTACTCCCGAAATGGCAGAGACCCTCATATATGCCACACGCACCTCACTGACGTTCAAAGGCCGCCGCAACCTGCTGTCGCTGACCTCACCGGAATGGCTGGCTCTCATCGGAAAAGCCCATCCCGAACATCAGCTTTGGGGCAAGGTGAAGGCACGGGAAAACAGTTGCTATCTGCTGGAGAAAGAAGACGATGAATTTCTGTACGTCAAAGATTTGTGCAGTGAGGACGAAGGCGAATTCAAGATAACCAAGAAGTCCTTGAACCTTTCGGCCATCCGTAGCCGAGAGGCAGGGAAAAGCACCCTTATCTGCGAACTGATTTATTTTGGCAACGCATGGTGGCAGTGCGGCATGCTTCTCGAAAACAAGTACGACCAGAAAATGGCGGAATATGTGGACGACTTGACGAAACAGAAAGAAAAGACGAATGAAAAGGCTACATTCCATGATTTCATAAAAGCATCCGGCGGGAAATCTTTTGTATTCTGCCAATCGCAAGAGGAAATCTCTGATTTTCTGCTGAACAAGATGGGATACGGCTTGAAAGAAGACCTGGACATACCACGCATACATACAGAAACCGGAGCCATGCTGATGGCCAACCCGCACACCGGCCTACATATCCAATTCAAGCTGTGCGAATGCATCAAATCTCCGGACAACCCCAATTATAATAAGGAGGAAGCAGAGAAAAACGCCATTATGTTCATCGTCAACCCAGACATTATCCCCTACCAATTGAGTTGCATCCTGCAAGACGAAGGCATGCTTCCGGATGCTTATCTGAACAGTTTGCAAAGAAAAGAATACGGGCAAGAGTTCATACGCAAGAATGCACACTTCCTGACTGATTATTTCCATTATCGGTGTCGGGAGAAAGACTTTGATTAGTTGAAAATGGGGGGTGAATACCACTTTTGACACATTTCCAACTACCAATTATCATAGTGCTTTCCAGAACTTCTGGAAATCCTTATACCGTCCGTAGCACACTAACTGGTCGCCGGCTTGTATCTGGTCATTTTCCGGCAGTTCGTTCAGTACATTGTGTTCCACATACGAGACGCCCAGGCAATTCTTCAAAGTCTCGGCACGTTTCAAGGCGAGCATCTTCAGGCCAAACTCCTTATCGAGATTCAATTCATTGGCATAATAGCCAATGAACTTGTCCGGAACGGTGAACTTGACTACATAATAATCCGGTGCCACGCGGAAGGTCTCCATATCGGCACCGAATTCCAGCAACTGTACCAGTCCGCGTGCGGCATCCTCCTCGGGAGTAAGAATGCGTTCCAGCTCAAAGGCCTCGAGCACGGAACGGTGGACAGCGTCAATGGCGCGGGCATAGATATGCTGCACCTTCTTCTGCTTCAGCAAAGCCACTACACGGATGGATGCACCGAAATTCTCGCCGATGGCAACAATCACCACATCCACACTGTTCAGCGGCAATACGGACAAGGCCTGCTCGTCCGTAGCGTCGATGACAAAGGCTGTGGCAATCTTTTCCTTCAGACTATCCACCCGGCCGACGCTCACGTCCGCACCTATCACTTCGTGCCCCAGTGCAGAAAGCTCTTCTGCCAGCACGTGACCATAATTCCCTAAACCGATAATAATATACTTCATCTTATTTAATTGATTATAATCTGACCACTCGGATACTGATACTTCGTATGCTTCTTCTGCTTGATGATGCCAAGCATCAGCGTAATTAGTCCCACACGCCCCACAAACATCAGCAGTGCCACCAGCAGCTTGCTGTCGTCTCCCAACCGCGGGGTAAGGTTCAAACTGGACCCCACCGTGCTCAATGCCGACACACACTCGAAGGTAATGGCCAAAAGCGACGTACCCGGCTCCAGAATGCTGATGATGAAAATAAACAGCAACAAGACGCCGAACGACATCACCACCGTGGCATTGGAACGACGGATAGAATCGTGTGACAGCTCACGGCCAAACACCTCTACCCGTTCCGTGCCGCGCAACACAGCCACCAGATTCAGCACCACTACCGCAAAGGCATTTACCTTGATACCGCCTGCCGTAGACTGTGAACCGCCTCCCACCCACATCAGAAACAGATATATAAGCAATGTCTGTACCCCCAAGCCTGCCAAGTCCACACTGGTAAAGCCTGCCGTACGGGGACACGTGGCATTGAAAAACGCCTGCGTCCACTTGTCTGCCACCGACATGCCGGCGAAGGAGGCATTCCACTCAAAGACAGCAATGCCCACCGTGCCCAGTACCAGTAGCAGGAAGGTGACTATCAGTACAATCTTTGTATTCAGGTTGTACAGATGGTAAAAACGCTTGCCGTCCCAATGCCACGTACGCAGAAAGTGCCACAGACGACGCAGATGGTAAAGAATAATATCCTTGAAATTCACCAGTATGGGGAAACCGATACCCCCCAAAATAATCAGCAGAGATATATAGATGAAGAACGGATTGTGCCCCGTCATCACCAACGGATTACCCAGATTTCCGGGCAACGTGGAGAATCCCGCATTGCAGAAAGCGGAAATGGCATGAAAAGCGGAAAAGGCCAGCTCTTCCTGAAGGTCCATCCCCATCGTCCCGTGGATGTCTCCCCAGATAGCAAGCATCCCTATTCCTTCAATCACCAGCGTAAAGGCCAGAATATAGACCAGGGTGGAGAGCAAGGAATTCAAGGAATTGGAACTCACCATGTCGCGCACCACCAACTGATTGTACAACGAGGTATTACCCATGAAGAACATGGCAAAGAAGCTCGTCAGTGTCATCACTCCCAGACCGCCTATCTGAATCAGCAGAATGATTACCACAAAACCGGTCGGGGTAAAAGTGGACGCCACATCGACAGACGTCAGCCCCGTGACGCACACCGCACTGGTGGATATGAACAGCGAGTCGACCCACGATATGCCGTTCATCGTGCAGCGCGGCAACATCAACAGCCCCGTGCCTATCATTATGATTATCAGGAAACTTGCAGCCAGAATAAGCGAAGGGTTCGTACGCCGCCCCAACAACCGTACCAGCCCGTTGGAAAGGCTGAAAAAGGAAAACACCAGCAGCAGGACAAGATGATAGGCCTTGCCATGCAGAAATTCCCAGAACTGCAAGATGGCGCCCTCCTCCTCCGGACGATGGAAAATGACCGGAATAAGGGTCAGATAGAGCAGAATGGTCAGTATCCAGGTGAGCTTACTGAACGTGCGCCGGGTATCCTTGTATTCCAGCAAAATGCGAAGGGTGACATCTACCAGAAAAACAATCCACACCCCATGGTACAAGCGTTGGAGCTGATGCGCCTCGACCTCTGAAATCGTAAAGCCATGCTCATAGACCACGCCGACAATCAGCAGGATGGAGGCCAAATAAGTGATGGAAGTCATTACTCCCACTGTCATCCGTACGTAAGGGTGAATCCATTTATTTTGATACAAAAGGAATTTATGATAAATCTTCATAAATGCATCGATTAATGAAACGCGGCAAACTTAGACAAATATACCTTGATATACAAAAAACAAAAGGAAAAAGAAATTGGTTCAAAAATAATAGCTACATTTGGGCATTGAATTATTAATAATTTTAACCACTATGAGCAACAAAAAGAAAAGATTCATTCTCCCGGAAGAGGAAATCCCACAGTACTGGTATAACATACAAGCCGATATGGTGAACAAGCCCATGCCACCGCTTCACCCCGGCACCAAGCAACCGCTGAAAGCAGAAGACTTGTATCCTATCTTTGCCGAGGAACTCTGCCGCCAGGAACTGAATCAGACCGACACGTGGATTGAAATCCCCGAAGAGGTCCGCGAAATGTACAAATACTACCGCAGCACTCCGCTGGTGCGCGCTTATGGATTGGAGAAAGCGCTCGGCACACCGGCACATATCTACTTCAAGAACGAGAGCGTCAGCCCGATGGGCTCGCACAAGCTGAACTCCGCCATCCCGCAGGCATACTATTGCAAGCAGGAGGGAGTGACTAACGTGACCACCGAAACCGGTGCCGGACAATGGGGAGCTTCCCTGGCATATGCCGCCCGCCTCTTCGGACTGGAAGCCGCTGTCTATCAGGTAAAAATCAGTTACGAGCAAAAGCCCTACCGCCGCAGCATCATGCAGACATTCGGTGCGCAGGTTACCCCGTCTCCCTCCATGTCTACCCGCGCCGGAAAAGATATACTGACCGCCCATCCCAACTATCAGGGCTCGCTGGGAACAGCCATTTCCGAAGCCATAGAGCTGGCACAGACCACTCCCAACTGCAAATATACCCTCGGCTCCGTATTGAGCCACGTGGCCCTGCACCAGACCGTCATCGGACTGGAAGCCGAAAAGCAGATGGAAATGGCGGGTGAATATCCCGACACCGTCATCGCCTGCTTCGGAGGAGGTTCCAACTTTGGCGGTATCGCCTTCCCCTTCATGCGCCACAACATCCTCGAAGGAAAGAAAACACGCTTTGTCGCCGCCGAACCTGCTTCATGTCCGAAGCTGACACGCGGCAAATTCCAATACGACTTCGGAGACGAGGCCGGATACACTCCGTTGCTGCCCATGTTTACACTGGGACACAACTTTGCCCCTGCCAATATCCATGCCGGCGGCCTACGCTATCACGGTGCAGGTGTCATCGTATCACAACTGCTGAAAGACGGTTATATGGAAGCGGTGGACATCAAGCAGCTCGAATCATTCGACGCCGGTTGTCTGTTTGCGCAAGCAGAGGGCATCATCCCCGCCCCCGAGTCCTGCCATGCCATTGCCGCCACCATCCGCGAAGCAAACAAATGCAAGGAAACGGGTGAAGAGAAGGTGATTCTGTTCAACCTTTCCGGTCACGGACTTATCGACATGGCATCCTACGACAAGTATTTGTCCGGCGATTTAGTGAATTACGAGCTGACGGATGCCGACATCCAGAAGAATCTGGACGAGATAGGCAATCTGGCTTAATAGATATTCGCCATACTGACAAGCGGTTCATAGAGTTTCTCTATGTCCTGCGAGTCCATCTCAATCTGTACCTGGTCCCCCGGAATCAAACGAGTTCCTGCGGGGACCAGATTTTTTCCATCCCGATGTACATTGATAATGACGCAACGCTCCGGCAGGGACAGTTCGTCCACCAGTTTCCCGTCCAGATAAGAATCCGTCATAATCTCCACTGAAAGCGTATAGCGTTTCTCTTCTTTAAAATCGGGAGCATGAATCATATCTTCATAGAGGGAGACGTTGGAAGGCTTCATTTGCAGAAGTTCCGTAAAATAGTAGGTCAACCCACCAACAACCACCGAAGGGTAAAAGACCTCAAAATGCCCCGTAATCTCCGTAATCAGCACAATGGCCGTGAGCGGTGTACGGACCACGGCCACCAGAAAAGCCGACATGGAAACAAGCATGATATAACTGACATTCTCTTGCCCGATGACACCGTACCTCACTCCTACCAGACCGACAATCTGCCCCAACAACCCTCCCGTAACCAGCGTCGGAATGAAACTGCCGCCCGGCAATCCGGAAGAGACAGAGAAAACTGAAAAGACAAAATGCAACAACATGACGGCCGTCACCCACATAATCTGCGTACTGCCATTCTGTGCCTGGGCCAGCAGAAACTGCTCCCCGCCTCCGGTCAGATTGACCTGCATCAGCGAAATGATGTAGGCCACCAGCACCAGATATAACATCTTGACATACGCCGGAGAATTGACTTTGGCATACACATGCCTGAAAGCATTCATGGTGGAGGAGTAGAACTTCCCGCATACGGAGACAATCACCGCCAATATCAAGAAATACTTCACCTGGACAAAGAAGGCGAAAACCGGTTCCGTTACCTCTATCAGATGGTAAGGATTCACGGGAAAGACCATGCTTGCCACGGCTCCTGCCACAACACCCGCCAGCAAGGTAGTGATGGCCGTCTTAGGGGCATCGAAGCGTTCAATGGATTCTATTACAATGAGCGAGGAAGCCAGTGGCGCTGCAAAAGCCGCAGCGAGCCCCGCTCCCGCTCCGGCTGCCAGCAACTGTTTCTGTTCGCCTTTCAGGATATGGGTCCAGCGGGATACCAGGCTACCCACATAGGAGCCTATCTGCACGGAAGGCCCTTCGCGCCCCAAAGACAGCCCCGCCGAGAAGGACAAAATGCCCCCTACGAACTTGGATACCATCTCGATGAAAGGATGCCGGTAAGTGATGCGCCCGTTAATCACGCCGCGTGTCTGCGGAATACCTCCCCCGCCGATAAGCGGCATTTTCCCCACGAGCCACATGACGAAGACGAGAATGCCCCAAGAAAACAGAAAGAGTGGAATGTGCCAGTACCAGGCCGGATGCGAAGCGAAAAAAACACTGCGGAGGTGGAACAGATAATAGAGAAGATAGTGATAGGGCACAGCGACCAGTCCCGTCAGCAAACCGACGAACATGCTGACGAAATACAACCGGGCATCCACCAGCTTCAACTTCCAGATGTGCCAGCCGCGTACTGTTTTCCAGTTCTTGACCCTCGTCCAAAGACGTTCTGCCTTATCCCATAGTTCCATAACAAAACAACTCCCGTTAACTTGCGCTTTACAACAACAAGCAACGGGAGTTGTTTTATACAGAAACATTATTTACCAAAATCTGTTCTTTGCAGGATTATACTCAAATCCCACGAGCTTCAATTTTCGTACAATGTCCTCTTTCTCTACGTTCATATCCTCGCAGAGCGCGTCCAGCGAAGGATAGAAATCACGCAGTTTCATGTTGATGAAGCTGTACAGCATCACCGGGTCCTCAGGTAATCTCATAGTTACAATCTTTAAATTTAAACTAATACCGGGGACAAAATTACAATAAAAAAACAAAATAGAGATAATTTTAGTGTAGAATATACAACCTACCCACCGCAAACGATTGAGGGCCATGTTTACGGAGCTTCCGTCTGCTCTATCTTCAGGGAGACCTTCTCGATAATCTTTCCAAGCTCCTCTTCCAGCGGAATCACATTGAAGTCGCCCCAGAAATCGGCGTCATACTTGAAGTCGGTTTCAGAGAAGACGGTATGCACCGGCAGCCGTTCCGCACGCGGGAAGCGCGTCACGTTCTCCCCGTCAATCCGGCAGGTCACCATCTCGAACCAGGTATACAGAGTGGGATTACTGAAGAGCATGCGTTTTCTCTTCATCTTGAAGTAAAGGTCGCCACGGATGTGGTGGACATAATAGGTACCGTTCCAGGGTTTGTATGAGACGGTATAGACAAGTTTCTCCGTTGTCAGCCTGATTTTCGGAGCCTGGCGTATCACGAAAAGCCGTGTGGCGGCCTTCACATACCGGGGATGAATCTCGAAGCGGGCACGCAGCAAGGCGCTGTTCTCCGAGTCTATATAGAGTTCTCCGCAGAACAAAGGCTCCTTTACCCCACGTTTCTGCTCAAAATAGACGACGTTGGCAGTACGGTCGTCCACCGATACGATGTCGCCCGAAGTATAGGTATAAAGTTCCTCGCCGGATTCCAGCAAGAGGAAGTCTGGAAGATTCTTCATGATGTCCAACTGCAGACATGCCTCCACCCCGGAGCTGATTTTGGCAAGCACACTGTCCGTCTGCTCCCGGTTATCTATCTTGCTCATCTTGAGCAGTTTCACCTGGTCTTTCTGTCCGGGTTCCATCGTCGGTGATTTGTAGACCTTGAAAACGGCCTCCGTCAGGCTCTGGAACTTGTTCTTCAGTTGTACACCTTCCCGGTAGAAGGTGGTCAGATAGACCGGAGAAGTGGAGCAGTTCCTATCCCGGTGCTCTATCATCTCGCGAAGCAGCTTTTTAGGCTCCACCAAGCGGATAAGCACTTCTTGCAAGGAAATGACTTTCGGCTCAAGGCTCAGGACATTGCTGCGTCCTTCCAAAGCAGAGGCTTCCACCGTTTGCCCCACATAACCCAGATGGGAGAAGGAGAGCATGCAGCGCCTCAACGAGTCGGGCAGGTTGAGCCGGAATTCACCGTTCTGGTTGGTAATGTTACCCAGTGAGGTTCCTTGTGCGATGACCGACGCACTGACGACGGGCTCTCCCGTCTCCTTGTCCAGCAGGATTCCGGCAATGGTGGAATATGCCGGTCGGGGCGGCAGGGGTACCGTTTCTTCCATACTCTTCCTTTCTGCCGCCCGTGTTATCAATATATGGTTGCCTAATACCTTCAATTCGAGGTTCCGGCTGCCGGTTATCCTATGAATGGCCTGCCTCACGGAACACTCCTGCTTCCTGACCCTCACCACTGAGTCGTTATGGATGACCTTACTATCATAGATAAACAGATAGCCGGACTGCTCCGAGACTTTCCCCAACAGCGCATAAACCGTTCCCTTCATTCCAGGCAGCCGGACGATGCGGTCCAGCACATCGCCTCCGTCCGCTCTTGCACTGCCTGCCAGGAAGAAAATGAAGAGTGGCAAATGGAGAATGAAGCATTTCATTGAATTCATTGTTCCGACAATATCAGTCTATTGCCCTGACGTGTACACTTCAAGTCGAACGTCCAGCATATCAGCTCGGCCACAGACTCCGGGGAGTTATTCGAAAATTCGACCGTCAGCCGCCGTTTGCCCAGGGTTGGCGACGCGGCTTCTATCTGCCAGCCGGCAGACTCCTTATTGATGGCACGCAGCACATCCTCCAGGCACTCGTCCTTGAAACGGATGTTGCTGGTGTAGCGGTCAAAGAGCTCCGGATTCTCCGTCTCGCTGACGAGCAGACTGCCCCCCTGCAAGATAACCGTTTCTCCCGCCTCTACAAAGACCGTCTGTTCCTCTTGTTTCAGCAGCACCTTCACCTTCCCGCGCTTCACGGACAAGCTGAAGGGGACCCCTTCATTGCTCCTGACATTGAAAGCCGTGCCCAGTACCTCCACACGCACCCTTGCCGTCTCAATCGTAAAAGCCTGCTCGGGTTTCTTTGCCACATCAAAGAAGGCTTCGCCCTGCAGGTTCACTTCCCGCTTGTCTTCCGCAAAATGTTCAGGATACTTCAGCGTGCTTTCCTGCGCCAGATATACCACCGAACCGTCTTCAAGGGTCTTGACCAGTGTGGGCTTCTCCCGGTTCTCCTCCGTCAGCAAGCTACGACTGTCCCCACCTTGTTCCGGTACGGCCCACCATGCGGCAAAACATACGATTCCGGCAATCACGGCTGCCGAAACGCTCCCCCACTTGAGGTAAAGCCTGCGGTGCGTTGCCGAAGCGTGTTCCGCATCTGCCGGCAGCAGGCAGTCCGTTTCGAAGCGGGCATAAAGCCGTACCCATGCCTCGTCGGTCCTTGTCTTCTTTTTATCTACTTCCATCATTGTGTCCGGATATAATTATCAATTTCATTTCGTAAGGTTCGGAGTACCTTGGTCATTTCCGCTTCCACCGTCTTGACGGACAACGAAAGCGACAAGGCAATCTCTGCATATTTCTTCCCCTCCATGCGGTGCATCCTGAAAATCTGCTGCCGGCGCCGGGGCTGCTTGTCGAGCGTATGCCGGATGAGAGTCCGTAGTTCCTCGTACTCCAAATGCGCGTGGGGGTCGGACGAATAGCCCGGCCCGGACTCCGTACGGACAGATGCCCGATAGCGCTCCTTGACCTCCTGATGCTCACAAAACTGCACGGCTTCATTTCTCACAGAACGGTAGAGATAGCTTTTCACGGACTGGAATACTTGTAACCGCTCCCGGTTCTTCCACAGCACGTAGAACAGCTCCTCCACAATTTCCTCGGCAGACGCCGTATCACCCGTGATGCCCGCAGCATACCAGCAAAGAGGGGAATAATACCGGCGGAAGATTCCTTCGAACGCCTTTATATCGCCCTCCTTTATTCTGGCCAGTATCATCAGTTCGTCCAGCATACACGGTGTTTTTTCTCGGTTGCTCCAAATATAAGGAAAACTATCAGATAATCAATTGGATTGTTTCCGCAATTTATTGACTGCATTCTCCAGGGATTCCGTAGGTTCTATGATATTGTAGTTCCTCCAGAAGTCTTCGTTCCAATACTCATCCACCAGGTCGTAGAATACCTGCTTCCGTTTGAAGGTGTTCTTGTTGGAGATGCCGGAGAGAGGGCTTTCCGTCCTGTCGGTCACCACCATTTCGGAGAAAGCGGTGTAGCTGGAGGAGAACAGTCTTTTTTTCCAGTCGCATTTAAAGCGGATGACATTCCGTATATAGTTCAGGTAAGTCTTGGTCCCCTGCTGCTTGTAGGTCACCAGATAGGCGACTTCCTGCGGGCGGAACCGCAAGCCGACGGGCTTCTTATGCAGAATGGCCTCCACTGCCTTCACCCGGTTTGCCATGTCCAGGCCAAACTCGGCACGTGTAAAGGAGAGCCGTTCGTAGTCTATATACAGTTTCCCGATGAACAAGGCATACATCAGGCTGACCCGCGGACGGAAGCTGACTACATACTGCATGCGGTTATCCAGATTGACGGGGTCCTCCATACGGAATTCATAATAGTCCAGATTGTCCGTGCTCAACAGCGCATCGCCATTCTTCACAATGTCCAGATAAAGGGACAAATTGGGGCCTCCCACCACTTTCACAGCCAGCGTGTCACTCTGCTTTTGGCTCAGCAGGCGGCGGCCTTTCAGCAGCTGCACCTTGTCGCGGTCCACATCGCGGGAGTTATAATCCGTCTTATAGACATCCATCACTGCCTCGGACACGCTGATATAGCGGCGGCGCTTCTGCACGGTTTCCCGATAGAAGGCGGTCAGCATGTTGTCATTGCCAGAATAGTTTACTGGAATTTTCTTGATGGCCTCTTCCACTATGACGCGGGGATTATTGCCATAGACCACAATCTCGCTCAAAAGATTGGGAGCCGGTATCATCCAGATGGTCAGCCCGCCCGTTTTTTCAAGTTCTTCCAGAGAGAGGTGTGTAGTGAGATAGCCGATATGGGAGACTTCCAGTCCACGGAAAGCTTCCGCTTCCGCTACTTTCAAGGAGAATGTGCCGTCGGCATTGGTCACCGTTCCGATATTGTTGCCGACAACAGAGACGTTCACGTTTTCGAGTTTCTTCCTGCTGTCCTTATTCTTGACCGTACCGGTGATGACGAGCTCGTTCACTGCCGCGTCCTGCGCCATCAACGGGGTGATACCCGAAGATAAGAATGCAAACAAACACCCAAGTGTAAATCCTACAAAGTTTTTCATAAGGCATGTTTTTAAGGGGTTTCTATTAATAAGAGCGGTGAGAAAGATAAAACCCTATGGAATGGAGAGAAAAACACCAAAAAAGTAGTACGTTGATAATCAGAGAGAAATTTTGCCAAGACATTGCCATAGGTTTGGCAAAACTTTGCCATGCCTATGGCAAAAGTTTGCCAACGCGGTGGCAAAGTCTTGCCAATAGTAAGGCAAAACCTTGTCAAACTGTTGGCAATAGCTTAGTTGAATTGTTGGGGCTTCCGCTGGCTCAGAATAACGTAGATGATGACCGGCGCACCGATAATGGGCGTGACGGCATTCAAGGGGATAATACCCGCTTCGCCGGGCAAGACGCAAATCAAGTTGCAAAGCAGTGCCACTGCACCGCCACTCAGGATGGTGACCGGCAATAGGGAATTGTGATTGGCTGTCCCCAATATCATGCGGGCCACATGCGGCACGGCCAGGCCGATAAAGGCGACCGGACCACAGAAGGCGGTGGTGACAGCCGTCAAGAGCCCGGTGATAATCAAAAGCCAGTTGCGCACACAGCGGATATTTACACCTAGATTTTCGGCATAGCGCTCTCCCAGCAACAAGGCGTTCAGGGGCTTTATCAACAATAATGAGCCGAACAGTCCCACAATGGTGACCAGCGCAAAGGCCGGCATCTGCTGTAGGGAAACTCCACCGAAGTTGCCCAGCCCCCATATCATATAGGACTGCACCCCCTCTGCCGTAGCAAAGAAGTTCAGCAGGGCAATGGCCGAAGAAGCGATGTAGCCTATCATGATACCCGTTATCAGCAGCATGACATTGCTCTTTATCAGCGTGGAAAAGAAAAGGATAAGTGCCATAATCAGCATGGCTCCGATAAATGCGCCAAGCAGTACGGAGAAGAAGCCGGACAGACTGAACACCCCTGCCGTGATGCTGCCGCCAAACAGCAGCATGACGAAGGCCACTCCCAGACTTGCCCCGGCGTTGATGCCCAGAATGGATGGTCCTGCCAGCGGATTCTTGAAAGCCGTCTGCAACATCAGTCCGCAGACAGCCAATGCGCCACCGCAAAGCAGCGCCGTCAGCGCTTGGGGCAAACGGGATTCCCAAAGGATGAAGCTCCAGCTTGCCTTCTCCCCCTCTCCACCGAGCAGGATACGGAAAACATCGGCAGGCGGAATCGAAACCGACCCCACCAGCAGATTGCCCGCAAAAAGCAATAAGATTACTACTCCCAGCCCGATACCATATTTCCAGCCTTTACTCATAGTTACATTATTTAGCACACAGAGACACGGAGGCACAGAGTTTTCTATTACTTTCACAAAAGTTCCGTATCTCTGTGTTCATCACTCCTTCAGTCTGCAAAAATAGCGCAAGCCTCCCAAATCTCCTATTTCGGGATGCAGAATCTGTATTAGGTCGGATAACAAATAATCGGGACGGAACGGAGTCTCCTCGTAGAAAGGAACTTTCGCCGTATTACAACCATAGACATTCCGGGTCTTGAAAGCCTTAAAACCGGTGTAGCCGATATAATCCGCCTCCAAATCAGCGTAGGTCATATCGCGGTCACGGTTGTACTTCACCAACCAGACGTCGGCATCGCCCGCCTTGTCGAAAACGGTCTCGAAAGCCAGAGGAACAGAGCCGCTGTGGGTATCGTCGGCAAAGGCGTAACGCCCGCAAGCATCCTGAAAAAGCCTTCCTATGGTGCTACGCCCTCCCGGTACGTACCATGCCGAGCCGCTTTTCAACTCACTGACAACGGAGAACGAGGTGGATGAAAGTTGCGCACGCATCTTGAGGCGTTGGTAACAACTGTCCACTTCAGCAAAAAGGCTGTCGGCTTGTGGCGCAACCCCGAAGAGCAGTCCGTAGAAACGCATCCACTCGGCACGTCCCAAAGCGGAGGTTTCCATGTAGTCGGCACATTCGATGATGGGAATATCCAGTTTCTCGATACGGCCATAACCGCCACTGTTCTCGAACGGAGACAGAAGGATGGCATCGGGATGCAGGTCGATGATGCGCTCCATATCGGGATTCATACCGTCGCCACAATCGGCGATGGCACCCCGGCGGCAGGCTTCGTGCACGGCGGGTAGTTTGATGTACTTCAAGTCGCAGACACCGCCGATGCTACCAAACACACCCAGATTATCCATCAGTCCGCAGTGGACGGAAGAGTAGATGACTGATTTGGAGAGCGGGGTACGTACCACAGTACCTGCCGGAAGATGTGCCGGGAGTTCGCGGTCTTTCGGGACCAGTATATAGGTATGTAGCGTGTGCAACGTATCCCAAGGATTGCGCAAGGTGGCAAGGGTATAGCCGGGATAGGACACTAAGGTAAGATTCTCTGCATAACGTAAGGGAATGGTGTCACCGTTGGCCAAAGCAGAGGCAGTCTTGCCCCTTCCTCCGCAGGAGGAAAGAAACAGGACTGCGAACAGACAGATAAGTAAACTATTTCTTTTCATTGATATTAATTGAAGAAGATAGCAGAATTAGGATTCATACCTCCTGCATCGAACTGCTCTATAAAGGTACCGTCTTTCTTGAAACGATAAATGGTGCCGTTCGTGGTATATTCAGAAGTACCAATATAGAAATCACCGTTATTATCATTTACTTCCAACATATAAATCGTAGAAGTTTTCAACTTTTCCGGTATATCCTTCAAGAAAGAAGCTTCATCCATCTTTCCAGTCTTTATATTATAAGTAAAAAAAGAAGCGGTAGGATTGGTGTAATTTGAATAAGTCAAATAGAGAATATCATCAGTAGCACACATACGGGTGGCACTGCCTAATTCCGTCACCTTATTGTTGGCAGCAGGGTCTATCATCTGTAATGAATAGCCAATATCAACATAATTACCCCATGAAATCAAAAAAACCTTATCATCCTCTTCAACCAAAGCATTGGGGTTCAAACCTACCGTCAACGTCTCTTTCAACTTGAAAGTACGCAAATCTATCACCTTTACGTCATTGTGATAAGTGCTCCAATCAGCAGTACAGCTATTCGCCACATAAAGCATATCCTCGCAGATTGCCACACCTTCCAGATTGTCGCCAAGTCCGGTCAATTTATCCACTACCTCCAACGTTTTCGCATTGATTTTAGCTACAGCTCCTCCGTAGAAGGAAGCATAGATATATCCATCCTCAGCATCGATATAACGAATGCCTGCACTGAGGTCGTTGTCGTCTACAAACGAAACACGTTTCAACTCCACACCCGCAGCATTCAGCTTAGTCAGATAATTGGAACCACTTACAGCTATATATATTTCATCTTCATACTCAATCATACTCTGACCAAGGTCACCCAACTTGGCGTTGTTTTGAGTCTGGTAAATATCACTGATGAAATCCGCATCCTTATTGGGTGCATAAAAGGCAAGTCTTGCGTTATTAGCTCCCCAACCACCCTCATTCAGAATATAAACACGCGTCTGCGGCAGTGTCACCTTCGACCCGCCGTCATCCAGAGAATCGTCATCGTCGTCACTACAAGATGCCAAAGAGGCACCCAAAGCAAGCATGCAGAGCATACCGAATAATAAACTTCTTACTTTCATAATCACAGTTGTTATTGTTTATAATTAGTTTTTGTTGTTCATAAATAGATTATTCAAAACTTGAAAGTACCCGTCAACCGCCACGAACGACCCGGCATAGGATAATATTTTATCACGTCATACTGTTCATCGGTCAGATTTATAATCTCGGCCTGCAACAGAAGCCGGCAACCGCCCAAAGCAAACTCATGAGAGAGGCTCATCGTATGCTCCAGATAGCCCTCAATCTCATTCTCCGGAATGTTCTGCGACAAATAGTAACGCTTTCCCACTCCTACCGCCGAGTAGCCCACATTCACCCACGGCGTTTCTACAATGGCGGACGCGTTTCCGCTATGAAGAGGAGTATAAGGCAATTGGTCCTTATAGTTCTTCGCGTCGGAATCGGTCAGGTCAATGGCCTTTTGCCATGTATATCCGCCCGACATAATCAGTCTTATTTTCTCCGTCAATGGAACGGTTGCCGCCAAAGTGGCATCCACACCTGCGGCATGCACCTTGCCGTAGTTCGCCATCTTCCACGCATAGGTGGTGGGAAAAGCCACAATCTTATCCGTCACATCATTATAGTAACCGTCGAGCGTAACGGAGATATAGTCGAACACAGACAATCCGGATTTGCTCCATGTGATACCGACATTATATTCGTCTGCCTTCTCGGGTCGCAGATTACGGTTGCCCAGCCGGTAGTAATAGAGGTCGTTGAAAGTGGGCAGACGGAACGTACTCTTATACATCAACCGGAAATACAGCGACTCGTCCTGCCAAGGCTGCATACTGACTGATAAAGAGGGGGCAAAGCGATGGAAGTCATCGGGGACCGTACCTTTCTCGGCATGCTCCGAAGTGGCAGTATGCACCAGCGAAGCCGTGGCCGTGAGCCATCCTTGCCGGTAGCGTGCATTGAAGGCACTGATGGAAGTATATCTTGTAGGGAAAGGACATTCCGGCAAACTGTTGCGCAACTTGTTTATCACCCCATCCTGCGCCAACGAAAGGGTCAAAGCTTCCAAAGGACGGTAGAGAACGGTCGCGGAAATATAATATTCGTCTTGCCGGTGATTTTCCCGATAATATCCGTCGGCATATTCCTTGCCCTCATCCTTATATTGGTTCCAGCCATGATTATACTTTGCCTGTGCCTGCAAACTCCACCGGGGCGAAAAATGCTTCCTATAACGTGCCTGCACAAAAGTATTCTCATCCCAAAGCGTTTCATCGGAAAGGGGATTATAGAGCGTAACCGCCCCTGGAAGTCCCCGGCGGGAATAGAAGTAATAACCCTTCACATCCAGTTCGCTGTCATCCTTGAAAGTATGATAAAAGGTAGCTTCGCCCTGCCAGGAATAGATGCCGGAGTTGTTACGTTTCTCTTCCGTCACGTATTTCCCATTGACCAGCGTGAAAGGGTAATTACCGTCTGCCCTCATATAACCGGCATCTACCGCCACGCGTGTACGGCAGCCCAGTTTCTGCCACCAGCGCAGCGAGGGGCTGACCATGCCGAACGACCCTCCGCGCACCCGTGCCTGAAAAGCGGCATTGCGCCCGTCATCAAAATGAGGTTTTTCCGTCTCTATGCCCAGCACACCGGCCGACGCATACAAGCGGGCGGACTGCAACAAGTCCTCCGACTGCCCGATGGCGAGCGAAAGCATGGAAACATTGTCCAGCGAAAAACGCCCGATATCTATCTGCCCTGCCTGACAATTACTCACCGCCACCCCGTCATAACTGACAGCTGTATGGGCTGCTCCCATATTGCGTATGGAAACCGTTTTCAGTCCTCCAATGCCTCCATAGTCCTTTACATTGGCTCCGGCAAAACGGCGTACAGCATCTGCCATATTCTGTATTCCCAGCTGGCTGATATCCTGCCGTGACATCGTCTGTATGGGTACGGCAGAAGTCACTTTATTGGGCGACCTGCGTGCTGTCACTGTCACTTTCTCTATCTGATGCACTTTCCCCGTAATCGTATCTCCCCCCACCTCCTGGGCAGAGAGCCGGAGTATACTTGCACCCAATGAAACAGCACAGACCAGTAATACCTTAGTCCTTCCTGACATAGAATAAATGAAGATTATCTTAAACCATTTGCGCACTGCCCACTTTCCTCGAATGGACAATTTTTCGACTTTGTTTTGCAGGTCTTCTGACTCGTTCCCGGTACATCGCCTTCCCGTTCTTCCCGAAGAACAGTGGCACAAGTATGATACACCGAGCATGGAACTCACAGCAGCGGGACTGTTCGGGACTTTCACCCGATTCCCTTTTCATCCGCTTCTCCGGATAGAGAACGCGGAACAAAACGTGGACAAAGATAGGATAAATAAAAGAAGTTTCAGTAAACAATAAAACGAATATTACCGTTTTAACAGTCATTTTTTTAACTTTGTAACATAATAACCCCAAAATCGAGTTGCCATGAAATATAAGTTATTGGTTCTTGATGTAGATGGAACGCTACTCAATGATGAAAGAGAAATTAGTAAAAGGACATTAGCTGCTCTGCTAAAGGTCCAGCAAATGGGAGTGCGCATAGTTTTGGCATCCGGTAGGCCGACTTATGGATTGATGCCACTGGCCAAAACCCTCGAACTCGGCAATTATGGAGGGTTTGTTCTCTCCTATAACGGTTGCCAGATAATAAAAGCACAGAACGGAGAAATATTGTTTGAACGACGCATCAATCCGGAAATGCTGCCTTATCTGGAAAAGAAAGCCCGCAAGAACGGCTTTGCCATCTTCACCTACCACGATGATACCCTCATTACGGATAGTCCGGACAATGAATATATAAAGAATGAAGCCCTGCTAAACAATTTGAAGATAATCAAGGAAGATGAATTCTCTACTGCCATAGACTTCGCACCTTGCAAGTGCATGCTGGTGAGTGACAAGGAAAAAGCTCTGATAGGGCTGGAACAACATTGGGAAAAACGCCTGGCAGGTACTCTGGATGCTTTCCGTTCCGAGCCTTACTTTTTAGAGGTGGTGCCCTGCGGAGTCAATAAAGCGAATACGTTAGGCGCCCTATTAGAGCATTTGGGAGTAACACGGGAAGAAGTCATTGCCGTTGGAGATGGCGTATGCGATGTGACCATGCTCCAATTGGCCGGCATGGGGGTAGCTATGGGACATTCACAAGATTCTGTAAAGGTCTGTGCAGACTATGTGACCGCATCGAATGAAGAAGATGGAGTGGCCCTGGCCGTAGAAAAACTAATATTGGCAGAAGTGCGTGCAGCAGAGGTGCCTCTTGATTTACTGAACGAACGGGCACGACACGCATTGATGGGAAACTTGGGCATTCAATACACATACGCTTCGGATGAGCGCGTAGAAGCAACCATGCCGGTCGACTACCGTACCCGCCAACCCTTCGGCATTCTGCATGGCGGTGCCACCCTTGCCTTGGCAGAAACCGTTGCCGGGCTCGGCTCCATGATTATCTGCGAACCTGATGAGATTGTCGTGGGAATGCAAGTCAGCGGAAATCATATTTCTTCTGCACACGAAGGAGATACCGTAAGGGCAGTGGCAACCATCGTTCATAAAGGGCGTTCATCCCATGTGTGGAATGTGGACGTATTTACTTCCACCAATAAACTGGTTTCCTCTATACGGGTAGTGAATAGTGTTATAAAGAAAAGATAAAATAACTGTTATAAACTACGTAATGTAAATGCATGAAAATCAAAAGGGAACGAGGGGGTTAACCAATTCCTCGGTTTTATCCTTACTTTTGTAAACTATATTAGAGAGTTATCCCGAACAACAAAAAGAAAACGATGCAGATACGCAACAATACATTGATAACGGAATGTTCAGCTTATGATTTCAAGGAAATGTTGGAACGTAAGAAAGTGAAGTCATGGCTTAAATCCGTGTCGGCTTTTGCCAATACGGAAGCATCTTCTTTCTTCACTACATTCTATAATCTGAATTGGGGAAAGAACGAAAGAATACCCGTAGAAGAAGTGGCCGAAAGGGTAAACAGTCCCCTCAAAAAGTATCCTGCAAACGAAGAAAGTTCGGTCGAAAAGTTCGGTGTAAATGCGAAAATGTTCGGTGTAAACGACAAAAGTTCGGAGACAAGGTTCGGAGAGAGCACAGATGCCCCTAAAAACATAGGAAAGACAGCACAGAAGATTATCGATTTCGTCATTTCCGATCCTCCTATGTCAGCCGAAACTATGGCTTACAAGATTGGTATAAGTTCTCGTGCCGTAGAAAAACAAATTGCAAAATTGCGGTCTATGGGTATCTTATCTCGTGAAGGTGCGGACTTTGGTGGCTATTGGCGCATTGTCATTAATCCTCAAACTGAAAAATAAGTATATAAGATTGACTTGAAATTCAAAAACACAAGAGGCGTGCAACTTAATGGATTACACGCCTCTTTTTTCTATAAAATCACCTATTGCAACTTACTTCACTTCCTCAAAATCAGCATCCTGCACATTATCGCCATGCTTTGTATTATCCTGAGCACCGCCTTGTTGACCTGCATTCATATCAGGACCAGCCTGTGCACCACCCTGAGCACCGCTCTGGGCATACATTTCAGCACTTGCAGCCTGGAATGCCGTATTCAGTTCGGCCATGGCAGAATCTACGGTAGCCAGGTCTTGAGCCTTATGGGCATCTTTCAGCTTCTGCAAAGCAGCTTCAATCGGAGCCTTCTTGTCGGCAGGGAGCTTGTCGCCGAGTTCCTTCAACTGATTTTCGGTTTGGAAAATCATAGAGTCGGCCTGGTTCAACTTGTCTACTTTCTCACGCTCTTTCTTATCTGCTTCGGCATTGGCTTCGGCTTCGGCTTTCATCTTTTCGATTTCTTCCTTGCTCAAACCGCTGGAAGCTTCGATACGGATAGCCTGTTCCTTACCGGTAGCCTTATCTTTGGCAGACACCTTCAAGATACCGTTGGCGTCGATATCGAATGTCACCTCAATCTGAGGAATACCGCGACGTGCCGGAGCAATACCTGTCAGGTTGAACTGGCCGATTGACTTGTTCTGTGCAGCCATCGGACGCTCACCCTGCAATACATGGATGGTAACCTCCGTCTGGTTGTCGGCAGCAGTAGAGAATGTCTCGCTCTTCTTGCAGGGGATGGTAGTGTTGGCATCAATCAGCTTCGTCATCACACCACCCATAGTCTCGATACCCATAGACAGCGGAGTAACATCCAGCAACACAACGCCCTTAATTTCGTCCGTCAAAACGGCACCCTGCACGGCAGCACCTACGGCTACTACCTCATCCGGATTCACACCCTTGGAAGGAACTTTACCGAAGAAGTCTTCTACCAACTTCTGTACAGCCGGGATACGTGAAGAACCACCTACAAGGATTACTTCATCGATGTCCGCATTGTTCAGACCAGCATCGCTCATAGCCTTCTTACAAGGTTCCAAACAAGCTTGAATCAAGTTGTGAGCCAGAGCCTCGAACTTGGCACGGGTCAACGTCTTCACCAAGTGCTTGGGCACACCGCCTACCGGCATGATGTACGGCAAGTTGATTTCAGTGCTTGTAGAAGAGGACAGTTCAATCTTAGCCTTTTCAGCAGCTTCCTTCAGACGTTGCATAGCCATCGGGTCTTGAGTCAGGTCGGCACCTTCGTCGTTCTTGAACTCCTGAACCAGCCAGTCGATGATTACCTGGTCGAAATCATCACCACCCAGGTGAGTGTCACCGTTGGTTGACAATACTTCGAACACACCGCCACCGAATTCGAGGATAGAGATATCGAATGTACCACCACCAAGGTCGAATACGGCAACCTTCATGTCCTTGTGAGACTTGTCAATACCGTAAGCAAGAGCTGCGGCAGTCGGCTCGTTCACAATACGCTTCACTTCAAGACCTGCAATCTGACCGGCTTCCTTCGTAGCCTGGCGTTGGGAGTCTGAGAAGTATGCGGGGACGGTAATTACAGCTTCTGTCACTTCTTGTCCCAGATAATCCTCGGCAGTCTTTTTCATCTTCTGCAGAATCATTGCAGAGATTTCCTGCGGGGTATAGAGACGTCCGTCGATGTCTACACGCGGAGTATTGTTGTCACCCTTTACTACTTTATAAGGCATACGGCCGATTTCTTTCTGTACCTGGTCCCAGTTTTCGCCCATGAAACGTTTGATGGAGAAAACCGTACGGGTGGGGTTCGTGATAGCCTGACGCTTGGCAGGATCACCGATTTTACGTTCGCCACCATCAACAAATGCTACTACTGAAGGAGTGGTGCGCTTGCCTTCACTGTTTGCAATTACTACAGGTTCGTTACCTTCGAATACTGCAACGCAAGAGTTTGTTGTTCCTAAGTCAATACCAATAATTTTTCCCATGATCGTTATTTTTTTATTTGTTATTATTCTGTTTCGACGTCCGCCTCAGTGGCAGACGCCAATAAAAAGACAAACGTTGTGCCAAATTGTTCAGAGCAGCCGCAGATTTATACTTGTGGCAGTTTATCTGTCAGTTTGGCAGAATTAAAATCATTTTTTCTGTCGGAAATTACCATTTGTTAATTTCCATTCCATTCAAAAGCTCTACTTTTGTCGCCCGAATCAGAGATGATAAAACATGAACAACATTAATCATTTCCCTTGCATACCTTTAACCGTTCCTCCATGGAGAAAATATTGTTCCACCGTGGAGAAAATATCATTCCACCACGAGGGAAATATCGTTCCACCATGGTGGAACGATTAAGGATTAGTTAACATTGGGCTTAATCGTAGCAACGGAAATGATTGGTTTTCACATATTAAAGAAATAAATAAGATGAGTATGGAAAAGATGAGAGACAGTATCGACTTCAAGAACACGGACATCAAGACATTGTTCCGCAAACTATTGCTCCCTACTGTACTGGGGATGATTTTCTCCGCACTATTCGTTATCACCGACGGCATCTTTGTCGGAAAAGGAATCGGCAGTGATGCTTTGGCGGCGGTCAACATTGTGGCACCGCTATGGTTGTTTTCTACGGGTGTGGGACTTATGTTCGGCGTCGGCGCCTCTGTGGTAGCCTCCATTCATCTGTCACACGGAAAGGTCAAGGTGGCACGCATCAATATCACGCAGTCGGTAGTCATATCTTCCTTGTTGCTGATGTGCACCTCCACCCTATTCTGTTCATTTGCCCCGCAGGTGGTAAAGCTGCTCGGAGGGTCTGAACGGCTCACGCCATTGGCTGTGGAATACATGCTTTGGTTTGTGCCTTTCTCTCTGTTCACGGCATTGCTCAATTCGGGTATGTTTTTTCTGAGGCTGGACGGTTCGCCCAACTTCGCCATGATGTGCAATGTGGTGGCTGCCGTTCTGAACATCCTATTGGATTATCTGTTCATCTTCCCCTTTGGCTGGGGAATGTTCGGTGCTGCACTGGCAAGTGCCATAGGTACCACGGTAGGTGCATTGATGATAGTATTCTATCTGATGCGCCGCCGGTGCGCACTGCGCTTCCACCCCATTAAGATGAGCCGGAAAAGCATGCAACTGATGCGCCGCAACATTGGCTATATGTGCCGATTGGGTTCCTCCGCCTTCTTGTGCGAGGTGGCGATTGCCTGCATGATGTTTGTCGGCAACCAGGTGTTCATCCATTATTTGAAGGAAGACGGAGTGGCGGCATTCAGCATTGCCTGCTATTTCTTTCCTATTATATTTATGGTATATAATGCCATTGCGCAGTCGGCGCAGCCGATTATCAGTTATAACTACGGCCTGAACGAGAGCCAACGTGTCTGCCGCGCCTACTTGCTGGCACTGAAAACGGCCATAGGCTGCGGTGTATGTTTTGCCCTGGTCACAATATTCTGCAGTCCTGAAATTGTCGGTATGTTCATAGACCGCAGTTATCCGGCTTATGACATAGCGGTAAAAGGGTTGCCTTTGTATGCCACCGGCTTCGTGTTCTTTGCCGTCAACATCGTATCCATCGGCTATTTCCAGAGTGTGGAGCGTGCCAAATACGCCACAGTTATCACCCTGCTGCGTGGTTTTATCCTGCTGACAGCCTGCTTTTTCGGACTGCCCCTGCTATTGGGAGACCGGGGAATCTGGCTTGCCACTCCTCTTGCAGAAATGCTGACAACCCTCTTTATCCTCGTGATTTACATATCCGGGAAAAAGGAACATAAAGAAAAATCCGTATCTTTAGACAAGATGGGCTGCACCCCAACATAACTTTTTCATGCAAGCATAAAAGTCCTGTCTTCGGTTTACACTATCTTTGCAGCATGGAAACTATGATAAAGAAATTCTGCAAGAAGTATAAACTACCGGAAAACACTTTGCACGAACTTCTGTCACACATGGCAGAAGTTCGTTTCAGCAAGGGAGAACTCATTATCAGCGAAGGGGAAAGGAACAGCAACTTCTATCTTTTGAAGAAAGGCATCTGGCGCGCCTACTACCTGACAGACGGCACGGAAAACTCCCTTTGGTTCGCCGCACCGGGCGACACAGCTTTCTCATCGTGGGGATATGTGGACAGCGAGGTTTCCCTCATCAACATCGAATCGGTGAATGAAAGCATCGCCTATTGTATCAGTAAGCCTGAGCTGGAAGCCCTTTTTTCGCATTCCATAGACATGGCCAACTTCGGCAGAAGAATCTTTGAGCGGGAAATTCTGTCGGTAGACAGTTCCACAGTAGCCTACGGCACCCCTCCCACTGCCAAAGAAAGGTACATGACGCTGATGGAAGAGAATCCGGAACTGCTGCAGGATGTACCGCTCAAGTATCTGGCTTCTTATCTCTACATCACTCCGCAATCCCTGAGCCGGATACGCGCAGGATTAAAGAAAAAGTAAAAGACCTTTTTATGTCAAGATGCAAAAAAGGCTCTTAGCAGATTATTTCTGTAAGAGCCTTTTTTATTTCAACCTATCTTGTCAGTTCTTCACCAACACCATCACCAGGTTATTGTCAGCATCGTACAGCCCGATGCCTCCGCCTGCCAGCTTGCCAAAAGACTGAACGGAATTCAAGGCTTTCAGCACACGGCCTTCCACCTCCATATCAGGGCATGCCATCATGGTACTGATAACTTGCGGGAAAGAGATTGCCGACGGGTTTTCATCATCAACCTGGAAAGCGCCGTTAATCAGATTGCAACCCGCATTGCCGTGCAAGCGCTTTTCTGCAATATTAAATTCAATGAACGGCTGCTTCTCCATTCCGTCGGGAATAGCCTCGCCCGCAGCCTCACTAATTATCCACTTTCCTTCCAAATCAGACAACTTGGAAACGGATTCTTTCTTCTGCAACACGACTATGGGACGATTGGAAGCACCGCATAAAGCTATATTTTCCTTTCCCAGCTTCTTATACTTTTTCACTTTGTTCAAAGCCGACAACACATTATTTTCTACAGTCATATCCGGACAAGCCATACGGGTACTTGCCAAAGCGCCAAGGTCAATCGTGCCGGGCTTGGCATTCACGTCAAACGAACCCATCATACGGTTGCAACCACTGTTGCCAAATACTTTTCCAGTCTTTGTGTCAAAACCGATATAGGGAAATTCCTGACCCGGAGCAGGGACTACGGCAGTACCATTCACTTCAATAATATTCCACTCACCGCTGATGGAAGAAAGAGTTGCAGCATTTTTGGTTGATGCACAAGAAGACAAGCCCATCAACACGCTTGCCATGCATAGGGAAACAAATACTTTTTTCATTGTTATTCGTTGTTTAAGTTAATTTATTCAAGGGGCAAATATATAGAAAATAACCCAAATGCAAGTAATTTGTTTAATATTTGAAGCATTTGCCCCAAAGTATTTAGCAGGATTTTAATGTTTATCTAAGAATTAACCCTTATATTTGCTCTCCGTATTTTTTATAAACCTAATATAATAATATAGTACAAAGAAATGGGTAAAGTTCTTATTATCGGTGCAGGCGGTGTAGGTACCGTTGTTGCGCACAAAGTGGCTCAAAATCCTGATGTGTTTACAGAAATCATGATAGCCAGCCGCACCAAGTCCAAATGTGACGCTGTTGTCAAGGCAATCGGTAACCCGAACATCAAAACCGCCCAGGTAGATGCCGACAGCGTGGACGAACTGGTAGCACTCTTCAATAGTTTCAAACCCGAAATCGTCATCAACGTAGCCCTCCCCTACCAAGACCTCACCATCATGGAGGCTTGTCTGCAAAGTGGAGTCAACTATCTGGATACCGCCAATTATGAGCCGAAAGATGTTGCCCACTTTGAATACAGTTGGCAATGGGCCTATAAGAAACGCTTCGAAGATGCCGGACTGACCGCCATCCTCGGTTGCGGTTTCGACCCGGGAGTGAGCGGCATCTATACTGCATACGCCGCCAAACATCATTTTGACGAAATACAATATCTGGACATCGTAGACTGCAATGCCGGAAATCATCATAAAGCATTCGCCACCAACTTCAATCCGGAAATCAATATCCGTGAGATTACACAGAACGGCCGCTATTATGAAAACGGAGAATGGGTGACAACCAAGCCGCTGGAAATCCACAAAGACCTGACTTATCCGAACATCGGTCCGCGCGACTCCTACCTGCTTTATCACGAAGAACTGGAGTCTCTGGTGAAGAATTTCCCCACCATCAAGCGTGCACGCTTCTGGATGACGTTTGGACAAGAGTATCTAACCCACCTGCGCGTTATCCAGAACATCGGCATGGCACGCATAGACGAAGTGGAATATAACGGCATGAAGATTGTTCCGCTGCAATTCCTGAAAGCCGTCCTCCCCAACCCGCAAGACCTGGGCGAAAACTACGAAGGCGAAACATCCATCGGTTGCCGCATCCGCGGACTAAAGGATGGCAAAGAGCGTACCTACTATGTATATAACAACTGTAGCCACCAGGAGGCCTACAAGGAAACCGGTATGCAGGGCGTAAGCTATACCACCGGTGTGCCCGCCATGATTGGTGCCATGATGTTCCTCAAGGGATTGTGGAAAAAACCGGGTGTATGGAATGTTGAAGAATTCAATCCGGACCCATTCATGGAACAGCTCAACAAACAAGGCCTGCCTTGGCATGAGATTATCGACGGAGACTTGGAAGTTTGAAATTAATGATTAAACATTAATCATTATCCACTAATCATTAAACATTAACAAAGTGAATATAGGAGATAAAGCACCCGAAGTATTGGGTATCAACGAAAAAGGTGTAGAAATCCGCTTGAGCGACTATAAGGGAAAGAAGATTGTACTTTACTTCTACCCCAAAGACATGACATCCGGCTGCACGGCACAAGCCTGCAACCTGCGGGATAATTATGCCGACCTGCGCAAAGCCGGTTATGAAGTCATCGGCGTCAGTGTGGACAGCGAAAAGTCACACCAGAAATTTATTGAGAAAAACAATCTGCCTTTTACCCTGATTGCAGACACCGACAAGAAGCTGGTAGAACAATTCGGAGTATGGGGCGAAAAAAGCATGTATGGCCGCAAATATATGGGAACGTTCCGCACAACTTTCATCATTAATGAAGAAGGTATTGTAGAGCGTATCATCACTCCGAAAGAAGTGAAGACCAAAGACCATGCGGCACAAATTTTATAATCATTAAACATTAACAACGTGGCAAAAAAAGACGAACTGAATTTTGAAAATGGCAGCAATCTGGCATCGGGCGAGAAACTGAAAGCCTTGCAGGCTGCCATGGACAAGATAGAAAAGAGCTTTGGTAAAGGCTCTATCATGAAAATGGGCGACGAAAGCGTCGAACAAGTAGAAGTTATTCCCACAGGTTCCATCGGCCTCAATGTGGCTCTTGGCGTGGGAGGATATCCCCGCGGACGTATCATCGAGATTTACGGCCCGGAATCTTCCGGTAAGACAACCCTTGCCATTCATGCCATCGCTGAAGCGCAAAAGGCAGGAGGCATTGCCGCATTCATTGATGCAGAACATGCTTTCGACCGCTTCTATGCAGCAAAACTGGGTGTGGATGTGGACAATCTGCTGATATCACAGCCGGACAATGGCGAACAAGCACTGGAAATCGCAGAGCAACTGATCCGTTCCTCCGCTATTGACATCATTGTAGTGGACTCTGTGGCTGCCTTAACCCCGAAAGCTGAAATTGAAGGCGATATGGGTGACAACAAAGTAGGTCTGCAAGCCCGACTCATGTCACAAGCCTTGCGTAAACTGACGGCAGCTGTCAGCAAAACACGCACCACTTGTATCTTCATCAACCAGTTGCGCGAAAAAATCGGTGTCATGTTCGGCAATCCCGAAACAACTACCGGCGGTAATGCACTGAAGTTCTATGCCTCCGTACGTCTTGACATCCGTGGAAGCCAAGCCATCAAGAACGGCGATGAAGTAATCGGCAAGCAGACCAAAGTGAAAGTTGTGAAGAACAAGGTAGCTCCTCCTTTCCGTAGAGCGGAATTCGACATCATGTTCGGTGAAGGCATCTCCCGTGCAGGCGAAATCATTGACTTGGGTGCAGAGCTTGGCATCATCAAGAAAAGCGGTTCATGGTTCAGCTATAACGAGACGAAAATTGCCCAGGGACGCGACGCCGCCAAGCAGGTCATCCTTGACAATCCGGAACTGGCAGAAGAGCTGGAAGGGCTTATCTTTGCAGAATTGAGAAAAGACAAATAACAAAAAAACTTGCCAATAGAAAAACAAAACATTCTATTGGCAAGTTTCCCTAAAAAGGTTACCGCTTCCTATTCCATTTTTTCCAAACGTTCTTCCAAAGCCTCCATGCTTTTTTCAAAACGTTTCCATGTATCGGTATCCATTTGTTCTTTCAGATACTTGTTGTCTTTCAGTTTAGCTACATTTTCCAGCCCTTTCAATGCCAGTTCTTGCGAATGCTTCAATTCTCCAAGCCAATCGCGGTTCTTCAGCTTCTCTATCTCCGCCCAGTTTATATCCGGAAGCTGTATATTCACATTGTTCCCATTCCAGCTGGTATTCTGATACATCATGATATTCTGTATATCCTTCAAAGTCATATCACCTTCCAAATAAACAAATTTCAGAGTGGCTGCACCATCTACAATCATAATCAGCTCCTTCACCTTTTCCCCTTTACGGCTCATGTAGAATTCAGAACTGGAGACTGTTCCCTTCTGCTTCATCAGCAATTCATATCTGGAAGACTGCACCAAAGAACGAAGATCCTTACGCATTTCTTTCTTTACATTATTATCCATTGTAGAAAGTACCTGCACAGAGTTCAACTGTCCGGACACTTTCCCAATATAAACATCTTTAGTAAACAAGTTGGGATTCGTTTCTATCATTGCCTTGGATATGTAGACGGACGACACGCCTTTCATATCTCCATACTTGTTGAATAGGTTCTTCTGTGCCTGGCAAAGCAAAGGCAACATCAGCAGTACACCTGCCAAAATAATTTTCATTGTTTTCATATCAGATTATTGTTGAATTTCTTTTCTTACTTCCTGGTTCACCTTCGTTACGTCTATCCGCGTTTCCTCTATCTGCTCAATTCCCTTGTTCAGATTCGCAGACACCTCGATTAAAGTGGCCTGCAATGCCTTATAAGCAGCTTCCGGATCAGAGAAAGTGTCCTGAGGTGTAGGAGGACGCATATCCTCTCCCATGTTCGTAATGCCATAACCTACACCTACAAGAACCAGAATGGTGGCAGCAATACCTCCTATCCAGCGCCAATTACGTTTGGCCTTGTTCCGGTGGAAAAAACGTTGTTCCTCTTCAGCCTTTTCATCAATCATCCGGCTCAGTTTATCCTCCAATCCGGCGGGAACATTATCCACCACTTTCCCGGGAAAAAAGCTGAGAAAGAGTTTCTTGTCCTTCTGCAAGTGCTCGGGCACTTCTTCGGTTCTGAAAGCTTCCTTCAACAACTCTTCTTCCTGCTCGTTGGTATTCCCTTCATAAAATTCGGCGAGCAGCCTTTCAATTTCCTCGACTGTCATAGTTACTCCATTTATTAAATTCCTCACGTATCTTTTTTCTTGCCCGGGACAACAGTACACGGACATTGGTAGCATTCAATCCCGTGACCTGCTCTATCTCTTCATAAGAACATCCCTTGACATCACGCAACGTTACTATTTTCTGCTGTTGCACCGGCAGATGGGCAATGATGTGCCTTACCTGCTGCGCTTCATCCCTCACTTCAAAGTTATCTGCTTGAGACATATTATGCACTTCGGCCAACTCCACACTCTGTCTGCTCAAAGTATACTTTCCCGAACGAAGCAAATCAAAGCACATATTTTTCACCAGAGTAACGCTGAATGCTTCCGGATTACTGATAATGGCCAGTCCTTCCCGCTTGTCCCACAACTTCAGATAAGCTTCCTGCACCAAATCTTCAGCATCGGCAGCATTCTCCAATAGTCTATAAGCTATGCAGTACAACTTGCGATGATATGGCAGAAACTCTTTTTTAAAACTTTCAGCGTCCATGGGCTATTTATCAATAGTAGATTCCTGTTTATACCCTTCAGACGTAGGAGGAAAGGATTTTGTTACACGGCCAGGAAGAAAAAATGGAAAAAAAATGAAAACACCAATAGCACCAGCCCAAGAGTGCGTTTATTTCAAGACATCAGCAATCCGCTTTTTAAGATTCAATTTTGCAATGTCTTCAGGCTTCAGCTCAAGCTCCACCAACACCTTCGCTGTGGAGAGTCTGTATTCCTGCTCTAACGTATCATAATTTATCTGTTCCTTATGAATGGAATACAACAAAGCAAAATCGTAGTTCAAGGCACGTGAGACATTATACAACGTATCCGTATCAATACTTTTTCTCGTAAGCATATAGTCTACACTTTGAGGCTTAACTTTCAGTCTTCGTGCAAGTTCCGCCTTGGTAACCTGCTGTTCAAGCATCACGTTCTTGATTATCTCTCCGATGTATATATTACTTTTTTCCATTTATATGAAGGTACAAATTAATCATTCATATTATAAGGAACACCAATACCAATTTGTCTGTATGTATCGTTCTTTTTATTCATAATTCGTTTGTTTTATCAAATATTTTATGATACTTTTGCAACATATTCATATAAACAAACAAATAATATCTGCTATCATGAATTTACTGACATGTATTCTCATAGCCATCCCTATCGGCATTATTTTTATTATGCTATGGATATACAATGACTACCGGAAATATAAGAAGAAAAATAAGCTGGCCATTTTGCTGTTTCTCCTATTTCCAACCACTTTATCTGCACAATACGTTGATGCGGGATGCCAAGTATCCTTTAAATGGCTGGAGAACCAAAAAGGAAAATTAGAGTATACAAAAGATGGGGTTGCTTATAAGTTTATTCCAAACGACTCCCAATGGGAAATTATAATTTGCAACAACTCTTCAGAAGATATCCGAATAAACTGGAAAAATATGCAATTCATTGTGGATGGAAGAAGCTCAGAAGTCAAATACCCCATACTGGCAGAAGCGGAAACTCCCTTTGCAATTATAAAAAGCCAGGCAGAAACAAGCCAAAAGATTGGTGTGACAACTTATACGGCAAATAACTCTCAAATATACAACAAGAAAGATATTCGGAAAGGAAGGAATTCCTCCATTACCATTATCCTTCCCATATCTATCGGTAAGCACCCTCAATTCTTCACCTCTTTCGACTTTATCATCAAAAAAGTGAACTAACTATGACTTCTCAAGATATAAAAAAACAGCTGAAAGAACCACATTTCTGGAACATTGTATTAACTGGTCAGCACGCCGAACCGAGGACAAAAGCAATGCTGGAAGCAAAAGGTATCATAACCTGGCTTCCACTTGCTCCGGTCCGGCGTCAATGGGGAAGGATATTAAAAGAAATACACACCCCGGTTATCCCGAGATGTGTATTCGTCTATATATCCAATGAGGAAAGAAATACGTTGCAAAAATCCTACCGACTTCTTCCACCGGAAGTTATACTTCAAGAACTGCCGGACCGATGCAATCAGAACAAGTAGATATATGCCAACGTGCTCACACTAATCACTATCCACAACAAGGTGCCTTGTATCAAGGGCTTGATGCCTACTGCCTTCAGTACATCACGTGACAGAGAGGCACCGATAAAGAACAGAGTGATAGTCAGCGTCTTGCGAGCCAAAGAATTGATTCCCTCCCCAATCATGGCACCCGTTTCGGTAGTGCCCAGCACATAAGTATTGAAAATCATAGCCAGCACAAAGAAGAAGATGAACCAGGGAATACTGATTTTCTGTCCCTTACTCTTAAAGATGAACGAAGTTACCAGAGCCAAAGGAATAATCCATAAGGCACGTGTCAGCTTTATAGTCGTTGCCACCTTCAGGGCCTCCTCGCCATATGCGGCACCTGCCCCCACTACCGAACTCGTATCATGTATGGCAATGGCCGCCCATGTGCCGAACTCATGCTGGCTCATGTTCAAAGCGTGGCCTATCACCGGGAAAACAAACAATGCAATGGCATTCAATATAAAGATGGTGCCCAATGCCACAGACATCTCGCTATCCTTTGCCTTCAACACCGGCCCCACAGCCGCAATGGCACTGCCTCCGCAGATAGCCGTACCGGAACTGATAAGATAGGAAGTGTCACGGTCCACTTTCAAGAACTTACGCCCTATGAGCCAGCCTATGAGCAATGTCCCCACTACAGAAATAATCGTGAACTCCATTCCCTCCTTACCCGAAGCCAGGGAAGCCTGCAGATTCATTCCAAATCCTAACCCTACCACAGAGTATTGCAACAGGTACTTTGAAGTCTTCTTATTGAACTTCGGATGTGCCTGCCCACACAGCAACGCAAAGGCCAACCCTAAGAACAACGCCAACGGCGGAGTGACCCACGCCGAATAGGCATGCATACCGGGCACATAATCCAGCAGCAGAAAGAAGGAGAGGACAACCAGAAGAGATACATAAATAAATTTATTATTACTTTGAAGAAAAGGCATATTAATGCTTTTAGCCAAAACTCGATTTGAAGCCATACTGTTTATTTTACTATTATTACTAATGTTTATTCCTTAATTTTCCGGGTGCAAAGGTAGTTCTATTTTAGTACACCCGCCAATCGTTTCTACTTATAGACTATAACTTATTGTTATCGGGACATAAACATATAGTTCATAAAGGCTTGTGACAATCCTACTTCCTGCCCTTGCAACTGGACAAAGCAGAAGTCGCGAAGCATGGGCATATCCTTTATCTCGACCACGCGGAAAGTGCCTGCAGCCAGTTCCTTGCAGATGGAACGGATAGACACGATTCCCATGCAATCGGAGTTTTCAAGAAAGAGCTTGATGCTTTCGGTACTACCCAGGTACATCAGTACATGGAGTGAGGCAAGCTTGACGCCGTGCTTCTGGAGCGAGCGTTCTATCACGTCCAGCGTACCCGAACCGCGCTCACGAAGCACTAAAGGAATAGCGGGCAAATCCTGGGGAGTAATCTCTTCGGGCAATTGTAAACGGCTTTTGGAATGGACTACCGCTACCAGTTCATCCTCAAGAAAAGTAGTATACTTCAGATTGGGAAGGCGGAAAACCCCTTCCACCAATCCCAAGTCAATGCGGTGTTCCTGCAAAGCGGCTTCTATTTCCCGGGAGTTTCCATTGAGCAAGGACAAGTTGACCTGCGGAAACTTGCCGATAAAACTGCCCAGCAACGGAGGAAGCACATACTGCGCAATGGTAGTGCTGGCTCCCAACTTGAGTTCTCCAATATATTCGTTATGTAACAAGTGCATTTCATATTCCAGCCGTTTATAGTCCTCCAATATCCGTTCGCAATGCTCCAAAAGCAGCCGGCCTG
Organism: Bacteroides uniformis; assembly: GCF_025147485.1. NCBI lineage: Bacteria > Pseudomonadati > Bacteroidota > Bacteroidia > Bacteroidales > Bacteroidaceae > Bacteroides > Bacteroides uniformis. The sequence continues at coordinate 4,298,890 of NZ_CP102263.1, forward strand.
ACTCGGTCAAACTGATTTTACTTCCCTGCCGGTCGAAAAGCCTCGTCTGATAAGTGGCCTCCAGCTCCTGGATATGCTTGGTTATAGCCGGCTGACTTACAAACAACTCTTGCGAAGCCTTTGTAAAACTCAAGTTCTTGGCAACAGACTGAAACACTTTTAAACGGAAATCACTCATATACTTCTTATATCTTATAACTCGTCAGACTTGATGCCGAAAGCATGCGCCAAAGAATAAAACACCGGCTCCAGGCGGCAATACACCGGGCTCAGAGGTTCCTCCGTAATGAAGTACACAGCTTTGCCCCGTTCTTCCTCATTCTTGTCTTTGAAGAAACCCGCCAGCTTCTCCTCCACTCCATTACCATATACCTGATGGAAAGGCAACAGCATCAAACACTTCACATCTGCAGAATCAAGTGCCAGGTTCATCAGGTCAAGAAACAACTCTTCGGTAGAGACTAAACCGGAAGAGGTGACGGAAGAAAATGTAAATTCGCCCAGTGGCGTACGGCATGCCTGGTGATTCAGTTTATTCACATCGGATGGTTCACAACACTTCAGCACGTCCGCTGCAGGAGTATGCACCAACAACACTTCTACCTCATTTTCTTGTTCTCTCAAGCCGGCATCCAATGCCAGATAGCTCAACCATGCCGGCAGGTCAACATCGGGTAGCTTCCTTCCCAACTTACCTTCCAAAAAGTTCTTTGCACCATATACCACTTCATTCAGAAATGCAACATCTATCAATATCACATTTGCCGGAAACTTTATCTTATCCTCCATTATCTCCTATCTTAATACATAATTATACATAATGCTCCTCTGCAAGCGGAGCTCCGAAAACCTACCACACAGAAAGCACAAAACTTTGAAGCAGTAAAAGTACGACAAATTTATCAATAACTTGTATCATCCCAAGCAATTAATCTATATCTCCGAAGCGGAAAGAGAATATCCTTCCCCCGCAACACGGAAACCTTGGAGCTGGAACACGAAGACTTAGCTACTAAAACATATAGGCCCTCACTACATAAGATGTGCATCTCGTACTACATGAGATGTACACCTCGTACTACATGAGATGCACATCTCATGCATGACATCCTTATTTGCCCTTCTCTTTAACCAATAGAGTTTAATACGAAAAGGAACTTTGCTCCAACTTCTTATCTAAAGAAGTAGAAAGAAACAAAACGACTGATTTACAGACAATTTGTCATTTTACATATTTTATATGCAGACAATTTGTCCGAAATGTGCCAATGGCAAATCTTTTGCGCCTTCCCAAGTGTTATGAAACTGATAAAATAGAAAGGAGAACAAAATATGAACTTTAACAACTTTACCATTAAAGCGCAAGAAGCAGTGCAGGAGGCTGTGAACCTGGTACAAAGCCGTGGACAGCAGGCCATCGAGCCCGTGCATGTACTTCAAAGCGTGATGAAAGTAGGTGAAAATGTCACCAACTTCATCTTCCAGAAGCTGGGCATGAACGGTCAGCAGATAGCACTTGTACTGGACAAGCAAATTGATTCTCTGCCCAAGGTATCCGGCGGAGAGCCATACCTGAGCCGTGAAACGAACGAAGTGTTCCAGAAGGCCACCCAATATTCCAAGGAAATGGGTGATGAATTCGTCTCCCTGGAACCGGTACTGCTGGCTTTGCTGAATGTGAAAAGCACTGCATCCACCATTCTGAAAGATGCCGGGATGACGGAACGCGAACTGCGGGAAGCCATCAACGAACTGCGAAAAGGAGAAAAAGTAACTTCACAATCCAGCGAAGACACTTACCAGTCATTGGAAAAGTATGCCATCAATCTGAACGAAGCAGCCCGCAGCGGCAAACTGGATCCCGTCATCGGCCGTGACGAAGAGATACGGCGTGTCCTGCAGATTCTGAGTCGGCGTACCAAGAACAACCCGATTCTTATCGGTGAACCGGGTACCGGTAAAACAGCTATCGTAGAGGGACTTGCCCACCGTATCTTGCGTGGAGACGTCCCCGAGAACTTGAAGAACAAACAAGTCTACTCCCTGGATATGGGTGCACTGGTGGCTGGCGCCAAGTACAAAGGCGAATTTGAAGAACGTCTGAAGGCCGTTATCAACGAAGTGAAGAAGTCGGAAGGAGACATTATCCTCTTCATTGATGAAATCCATACCTTGGTGGGTGCCGGCAAGGGCGAAGGTGCCATGGATGCCGCCAACATCTTGAAACCCGCCTTGGCACGCGGTGAACTGAGGAGCATCGGGGCCACTACCCTCGATGAATATCAGAAGTATTTCGAAAAGGACAAAGCGTTGGAGCGCCGCTTCCAGATTGTCATGGTGAACGAACCGGACACGCTGAGCACCATCTCCATTCTGCGTGGTCTGAAGGAACGTTATGAGAACCATCACCACGTACGGATTAAGGACGATGCCATCATCGCCGCCGTAGAGTTGAGCAACCGTTACATCACCGACCGTTTCTTGCCGGACAAGGCTATCGACCTGATGGACGAAGCCGCCGCCAAGCTGCGTATGGAGGTCGATTCCGTACCGGAAGAGCTGGACGAGATTTCGCGTAAGATAAAGCAGCTGGAGATTGAACGTGAAGCCATCAAGCGCGAAAACGACAAGCCCAAACTGGAACAAATCGGCAAAGAACTTGCCGAGCTGAAAGAGCAGGAAAACTCGTACAAGGCGAAATGGCAAAGTGAAAAGACCCTTGTCAACAAAATCCAGCAGAATAAGGTGGAAATAGAGAACCTGAAGTTCGAGGCCGACAAAGCAGAACGGGAAGGCGACTATGGCCGGGTGGCCGAAATCCGTTACGGCAAACTGCAAGCGCTGAACCAGGAGATTGAAGAAACGCAGCAAAAACTGCACGAAATGCAGGGTGACAAGGCCATGATTAAAGAGGAAGTGGACGCTGAAGACATCGCCGACGTAGTATCCCGCTGGACCGGCATACCGGTAAGCAAGATGCTGCAAAGCGAAAAGGACAAACTGTTGCATCTGGAGGCGGAACTGCACCAGCGGGTTATCGGGCAGGACGAAGCCATCGAGGCCGTATCCGATGCCGTACGCCGCAGCCGTGCCGGACTGCAAGACCCGAAACGTCCTATCGGCTCATTCCTTTTCCTGGGAACCACCGGTGTAGGTAAGACGGAATTGGCAAAGGCGCTGGCGGAGTTCCTCTTTGACGACGAGACGATGATGACCCGTATCGACATGAGCGAGTATCAGGAGAAACACAGCGTTTCCCGTCTGGTAGGAGCGCCTCCGGGATATGTGGGCTACGATGAAGGTGGACAACTGACAGAAGCCGTAAGGCGGAAACCGTATTCTGTCGTCCTATTCGACGAAATCGAGAAAGCGCATCCGGACGTATTCAACATCTTGCTGCAAGTGCTGGATGACGGACGTCTGACGGACAACAAAGGGCGTACGGTCAACTTCAAGAATACGATTATCATCATGACCTCCAACATGGGCAGCGGCTATATCCAAAGCCAGATGGAGAAGCTCAACAGTAGCAATAAGGAGCAAATCGTAGAGGAAACCAAAAAGGAAGTGATGAATATGCTGAAAAAGACCATCCGCCCGGAATTCCTGAACCGTATCGACGAAACCATCATGTTCCTGCCACTGACAGAGCCCGAAATCAAGCAGATTGTGGTGCTCCAAATCAAGAGTGTGCAGAAGATGCTTTCCGGTAACGGTGTGGAACTTGTTCTGACAAATGCCGCCATAGACTTCCTTGCCAATGCAGGTTATGACCCTGAATTCGGCGCCCGCCCGGTGAAACGTGCCATACAGCACTATTTGCTGAACGACTTGTCGAAGAAGCTGCTGTCCCAGGAAGTAGACCGCAGCAAGCCTATTACAGTGGATGCCAATACCACTGACGACGGACTGGTTTTCAGAAATTAAAAGCAATCCTTATCCCCCCAATAAAAGAGGCGATTCCCGACTATTGAGAATCGCCTCTTTTATTTTGTATTTCAATCCTTCTCCGATTACTCGGCCTTGCTTTCCTCCTTCGTTTCTGCCGCAGGAGTTTCTTCAAAATCCGTCATACCGCTTGCCACCAGCAAATTATACCAAACAATCAATTTCTTGATGTCGGACGGATATACGCGGTCGCGATCGAAGGTAGGCAATACCTCTGCCAGGTAAGCACGCAAATCGTCGGCAGTAGCCTTCTTTAAGTCCATCACTACGGCAGCGCCGTTTTCCTTTTTCTTCATGGAAAGAAGCACTTCCTTCAAAGGAACATCTTCCGTATCTGTATACATGGCGATATCGCCCAAAGAAGTAATCTTCTCATTACCATAGGCAGGGAAACGTTTCTTGTCTGCAAGCGACTCTACAATCAACATATTTTTTCCCTGAGAAACAAGCTTATACAATCCCGGTTTACCGGAAATGGACAAAATAGTCTTCAACATAATATATTCTGTTTTGATGATTAGTAGTTATTTTTTTCGGGGGGCAAAGATAATGTAAGCCGAAGACAATACAAAATAAGCTTGCTTATTTTTATTGTTAAGGAGATGCCTATTTGCGTAACAGATAGTGCATTTTTTCAGATAGCGAACCGATTAGCTCTAAAACTTGCGGAATCAATGGGGTTTCGCCATCATTTACAATGACAAAATCTGCATATTTACGCTTTTCTTCGTCATTCATCTGGCTACGGATACGCTTTTCTATCAATTCGCGCGAGGAAGCATCCCGCCGGACGGCACGTAAAATGCGCACCTCTTCGGGCGCATAGACCATAACAATAGCATCCACTTCACCCGCAAACCCCGCTTCGACCAGAATGGCCGATTCTATACCGACAATGGGAAAAGCGGTGCGGCATTGTGTCCACCGCCTGAAATCCTCCTTTACACGAGGATGCACAATACAGTTGATTTCTTTGGCATGCTCCGGACTGCCGAAAAGATAAGACGCCAACAAAGGCTTGTTCAGCGTGCCACCGGCATACACTTCCGCACCAAGCAAAGCTGACAGTTCCTCGCGGATAAATGAGTCGGAAACCATCAACCTCTTCGTTTCCAAATCCGAGATATAGACGGGAACACCCAATACCTCCAGCAGCCGGGATACCGTACTCTTTCCGCTACCGATACCACCGGTTATACCTATCTTAATCGCCATAATCAGGAGAAACTTGCTCTATCAGAAAATCCACTTGTGCCGGATTGAAGCGTACCTGGCTCACCCCTTTCGGCAGATTCTTAATCTTTACCGTATACTTGTCGGAACCCAGACGGAGCAGTTCCTCATAGGACACGTAAATATGAAAATCATCAGCGTTAATCTGCCTGAAATGACTCAGACCAACCTGAAACGTGACCTGCACCTTGGAAGGGAAAGCGCGCAGCACCTTGTCGGCAGGAAAGTTAACGCCACGCAACGGCACCTCCACTGTCTTTTCCGTATAAATATCCACCGGAAGCATCATCTCAATGGAAGAAGGCACAAACTTCACACCTTTCTGGATACGCAGGGGGACTTGCTGCCTCAAGGTATCCGATATATCTTCCAGCTTCACCGGTTGCGTATAGGCAACAGCAATCGTATCCAGCACGCCTTGCGGCGCATACACCAATACGGAATCGGGACTGAATATCGTATCCGAAAGATAATACTCACGTCCGGCACTCAGCGTGCCGCGCAGCTTCACCGGCACCAGTTTGGAGGCTCCCGTCGAATAGATGTACTCCAATGTATCCGGCTTCATGGAAAGCAGGCGGGTAGAGGCATTCAGCTGGTTCAGCACTTTCTTTTCAAACTGCGAGGGATATATCCTTACTTGATTATCCACGCCCTTATAATCGGCATAATCGAGAATAACGGGATAAAAGCTCTTTCCCAACATATAGTTGAGCAGTACCGTTCCCTTATCCTTTACCTTGATACGGAGTTCTGAAGCAGGTTCAGAGGTAATCACCACATTATTGGGCACTCCCTTCAGCCGCACCGGTATAGAAAAGTCCGCCTCATAGTCGTTGTTCAAGGTCTGCAAGAGCCAGAAGCCACCGGCTACAAAGAAAAAAAACAAAAAAATGAAGAACTCCCTGCTTTTATCGCTAAGCAGAAAGTCCTTCACTTCTCTTGATATCTTCAGATATGTACGTTGTATGTTCCTACGTTCAAACATAGGCTCACATTTCTATTATTTAGATGCCTGACTGCTGTTCGCATCAGCAGCTGCAGCAAAAATAGAATTCTTGTCTATACGAATCTTAACGTTAGAAGCGATTTCAAGCACCACATCATTGTCGTTGATTTCCTTGATAACACCATGGATACCACCAGCTGTGATTACTTTCTGATTCACTTGAAGCGATTTACGGAAGTTTGCTATTTCCTTTTGCTTCTTGTTTTGAGGACGAATCATAAAGAAATACATAATAACGAACATGGCTATCAGCATAATCCACATCATGCTACCACCACCGGCAGGGCCTGCAGCGGGAGCCTGCAGGAAGAATACAGTCATTAAGTTCATAAATACTCAGTTTTGGTTTCTATTATTAAACAAAGGTATTAGTTTTTCGTTAACTTACCTTCTTTTTTTAATTGATTAACTATTCCATCCAATGTACCGTTCACGAAGCTGCCACTTTTGGCCGTGCTGTAAACTTTGGCAATATCGACATATTCGTTCAACGAAACACTCACCGGAATGTTCGGGAAACTTAATATTTCGGCCAAGGCACACTGCATGATTACAACATCCATAAAGGCTACACGGTCCAAGTCCCAATTACGCGTATTCTCGCTGATGAGGTGACGGTAATAGTCACAGTTCAAGATGGCACGGCGGAACAAACGGCGTGCAAATTCCTGGTCTTCCTCATCCTTGAACTCTGGTAGAAGTTCCTGATTGGCACCATTCTTCTCTTCAAAGCGCTTGATGGTTTTCAGTACGAAAGTATCCACAATCTCCTTGTCGTCATTCCAGTAGAGGCTCTGGTCTTCGAGCACATTGTCCAAGGCTTCGTTGTTGAAGACAAAAGTCTTATACAGCTTTCTCCACAATTCACGGTCGTATTCGTAAGAATTGTCCGAAGAAGCCATATATTCCTTATATATATCTGATTCCACAATTTTCTCATACAATCCCTTGACAAAGTCTTCATCATTGGCCCACGTGCGCTTTTGGTTGGCAATGAATTCCGTCAATTGTTTGTTCACTTCCAACTGGGCTATGAACTTGTTTTCCACAAATTTCATGTTGGGATACAGCTCCTCGGCAGTGGGAGCCAGCTTAGCTTTTGCCGCATCAATACGTTTTTGTGCGTAGTTCGTCAAAGCTATCATCAGCATCAGCAGGTAGTTGTAGAGGTCGTATGCCTTTGAAAGGCTAAAGAACAATTCTTTCTCCGCTGAGTCTAAATTTTTACTGCCATTCTGATAATAAGCATATACAATCTGTATAATCTTAAGACGAATAAGAACTCTGTTGATCATAATTCTAAAGTAAATACTAGTGTTTTAACAAGGCGCAAAAGTAGGCATTTTTAATGAGTTTACATAAATAAATCACATTTTTTAATGCAGATATTGATTATCCGGTCTTTTTCTTTTGACAGTTTAAAAAAAATCGTCAATTTTGAGCCCGATAAAGAGCTAAAAGCTACGAGATACGAGTTTTAAGGTGATAATATCAAAATTGAGACCTATTATAATATGGAAGACTTTAAGAAGAAAAACGCAGCGGACATGAATGACAAGGAGATTGTATTCTCCCAATCCATCAAAGCAGGTAAGCGCATCTACTATTTAGACGTCAAGAAAAACAGAAAAGACGAAATGTTTCTCGCCATCACGGAAAGCAAGAAGATTGTGATGGGCGAAGGAGACGACTCGCAGGTAAGTTTCGAAAAGCACAAAATCTTTCTATACAAAGAGGATTTTGAAAAGTTCATGAACGGACTTCAGCAAGCCATCGGCTTCATCCAGGAACAGCAAGGCTGCTATACAAGACATACCACTGACGAAGAGGCTGAAAGTCCCGAAACGGGAAAAGAAGAACTGCCGAAAGAGGAAAAAGCGTCTTCATTGGAAGGAGAAATCAAGATAGACATTGAATTTTAAGTTATAACCTTTTGATAATTCAAAAAGAAGCTGTACTTTTGCACCGCTTTTTTGCAACATCGTGTGGCAAGCCACATCGTGTGATGGTGAATTAAGCAAAAAATTTACTTAATTTAGAGTAACACAAAAATTTTTAAAATGAAATCAATTGAAGTAAAAGGAACTGCAAGAACTATTGCAGAACGTTCTTCGGAACAAGCAAGAGCTTTGAAAGCTATTCGTAAAAACAACGGTGTACCTTGCGTACTTTATGGTGCAGGTGAAAATGTTCACTTCACTGTACCTGCAGAGGGTCTGCGTAACTTGGTTTACACTCCGCACATCTACGTAGTTGACTTGGTGATTGATGGCAAGAAAGTAAACGCTATCATGAAAGATATCCAATTCCACCCCGTAAAGGATACTATCCTGCACGTTGACTTCTATCAAATTGACGAGGCTAAGCCTATCGTTATGGAAGTTCCGGTACAGATGGAAGGTTTGGCAGAAGGTGTTAAGGCCGGTGGTAAGCTGGTACTCCAGATGCGTAAGCTGAAAGTAAGAGCTTTGTATAACGTAATTCCTGAAAGACTGATTATCAACGTTGCCCACTTGGGACTTGGTAAGACTGTTAAAGTTGGCGAATTGCAATATGAAGGATTGGAATTGCTGAATGCCAAAGAAGCTGTTGTATGCGCCGTTAAGCTGACTCGTGCTGCAAGAGGTGCCGCTGCTGCTGCAGGCAACTAATCGATTCTTTTCAAGAAAGACTAAATATTCGGGAACGCGGATTAACGCAGCCAACGCAGATTTCATACTGATTTCCGCGGAAAGTTGCGATAATCCGCGTTCTTTTTACGGCTCACGAGAGTGTATAATTCACCACAGATTACACAGATTTGCACAGATAGACATCTTTGATTATCGGTACATTAAATTCATTCTGTGTTAATCTGTGTAATCTGTGGTGAATACTAGTTTTAACACCCTCATAAACAGGAAGCACTGACTATGAAATATTTAATTGTAGGATTGGGCAATATCGGCCCCGAATATCACGAAACCCGCCATAACATCGGATTCATGGCAGTAGATGCTCTGGCCAAAGCAGCGGGTGCCACTTTTACCGACGGACGTTATGGTTTCACCACAACACTGTCAGTCAAGGGACGCCAACTGTTACTGCTGAAGCCTTCCACCTTTATGAATCTCAGCGGCAACGCCGTGCGCTACTGGATGCAAAAAGAAAACATTCCATTGGAGAATGTGTTGGTAGTGGTAGATGACCTGGCACTGCCTTTCGGCACACTGCGCCTGAAAGGTAAGGGAAGCGATGCGGGACATAACGGCCTTAAGCATATTGCATCAACGCTGGGCACCCAGAATTATGCACGCCTGCGTTTCGGCATCGGCAATGACTTTCCCCGTGGTGGGCAGATTGACTATGTGCTGGGACATTTTACCGATGAAGATTGGAAAACAATGGGCGAGAGATTGGAAACAGCCGGAGAAATCATCAAAAGTTTCTGTCTGGCGGGAATAGATATCACCATGAATCAATATAACAAGAAATGAACGAAGCCAGAATTGACAAATGGATGTGGGCCGTACGCATCTTCAAGACACGTACCATAGCCGCCGAAGCCTGCAAAAAAGGACGCATCAGCATCAATGGCGCACTGGCAAAGGCTGCCCGTACAGTGAAACCGGGAGACGTCATCCAGGTGCGCAAGCCCCCCGTCACCTATTCCTTCAAAGTTCTGCAGCCCATCGAAAAGCGTGTCGGCGCAAAGTTAGTGGCCGAAATGATGGAGAATGTAACGACTCCGGAACAGTATGAACTGCTGGAGATGAGCCGTGTCAGCGGTTTCGTCAACCGTGCCAAAGGTACCGGACGGCCAACGAAAAAAGACCGCCGGAGTCTGGAAGAATTTACAGAACCGGAATTTCTGGATGATTTCGACTTTGAATTCGATTTTGAGGAAGAGTAAAATAAGGGAAAGATTATGAGCGAGAGAATAATTAAATGGGGATTCATCGGTTGCGGAGAAGTGACCAAATACAAAAGCGGACCGGCATTCCAGAAAATAGAGAACTCCGAAGTAGTGGCCGTCATGAGCCGAAATGGTGACAAGGCCAAGACCTACGCCAAGGAAAGAGGGATTCCTAAATGGTACGACGATGCCCAGGAGCTGATTGACGACGAAGAGGTGAACGCCGTGTACATTGCCACTCCTCCTTCTTCACATGCTACGTACGCCATCATGTCCATGAAGGCAGGTAAACCGGTCTACATAGAGAAGCCGATGGCCGTTACCTACGAAGAGTGCTGCCGCATCAACCGCATTTCCCAAGAAACGGGTGTTCCATGTTTTGTCGCGTATTACCGCCGCTATCTGCCCTACTTCCTGAAGGTAAAGTCACTGGTAGAGGAGGGACATATTGGCAATGTCATCAACATTCAAATCCGCTTCGCCCAGCCTCCCCGCGACCTCGACCATAACAAGGAAAACCTACCGTGGCGCGTGCAACCGGACATTGCCGGCGGAGGATACTTCTATGACCTTGCGCCCCACCAGATAGACTTGCTGCAGGAAATCTTCGGATGTATCCTCGAAGCCAGCGGCTACAAGAGCAACCGTGGCAGACTATATCCTGCCGAAGACACTCTAAGCGCATGTTTCCAGTTTGACAGCGGACTAGTAGGCAGCGGCTCCTGGTGTTTTGTCGCCCACGAATCCGCCCGCGAAGACCGTATAGAAATCATTGGAGACAAAGGCATGATTTGTTTCTCCGTATTCACCTATGACCCCATTGCGCTGCACACAGAAAGAGGGCGTGAGGAAATCATTGTCGAAAATCCCACCTACGTCCAACAACCGCTTATACAGGCAGTGGTAGACCACCTGCTGGGCAAGTCAGTCTGCGGCTGTGACGGCGAAAGCGCCACTCTGACCAACTGGGTAATGGACAAAATACTGAACAAACTCTGATTAGCGTTCATGGGGTAGACCTTACCCCATGTCGAAACCTTCACATTTCCAGCCGACCAGCTTGTACACATCGGCACTCTCGCCTACAATCCATACCACATCTCCCTCCACAAAAGGTTCATGCGGGTCGGGAGCATGCAAGGTCTCCCCTCCCCGCTCCACACCGGCAATCAGGCAGTGATATTTCTCGCGTATCCCTGCTTCTTTCAGGGTCTTGTTCAGGAAAGGGGACTGCCCGTCCACACAGAACTGGCGTAGAATCATCTCACTCTTCTCTATCACATCCGCATTCATGGCAGACACCTTATCCATCTCCTGGCCGAAGATGTTCAATTCCTCATCCGTGGCAATTACTTGTATCTTGTCCTGCGGGAAAAGGCGGACAGACGCTCCGGGAATATTAATCCGTTTCTTGCCCCGAAGGATAGAGACCACATGGATACCGTATTTCTTTCCAAAATTCAGCTCCGCCAATGTCCTGCCCACCCATGCCGACTCGCCGGGGATTTCAAAATCCGTCAGGTGCAGGTCGCGCGACAGCAGACGTCCCGCATACTCCGGTTTCTTCTCTCCCATATACTCGGCACGCATGTCGCGGTACCGCAGATTCTGGAAGAATGTCCTCTCTATCATGATGGACTGCTTCTTCAACTGGCGGGAGAGTATCATCAGGGTCACCAGCAGCACCGCCACTCCAAACACCAGACCGACGGACATCTTGAACAAACCGGCTATTACGAACATGACGAACGAAACGCCCAGCAGCAGACGCAGTACAATGGTGGCCACCAACGGTGCCCGGTTTCCACGGTTATCCTTCCATAAAGTCACGAACTCTTCCGAGTGGTTCTTTTTAATCATGATGGCACGCAGGAACGGAGCTATACACAGAATGATGATAAAGGCAGCCAACAGAGAGCCCCATACCCCGGGCAGACTGTCGTGCACGAAAGGCACCAGAAAACGGAACGCCAAAGCTATCACCGCCACGCAAATGATGGAATACACCACCGTAATCCTGACCAGCGCAAATATCAGTTTCTTCCACAGACTCTCGTGGTTCATGGTCTGCGAACCTGAAGCATAGCGGGTCAAGAACTTTCTCCATTTTTCCGGCAAATGCGTATCCACAAGATTGGAAGCCGGTTCTGCCAAACGAATCATATAAGGAGTGAGGAAAGTGGTGATGACAGACACCGCCACCACAATAGGATACAAGAAATGGCTGGTGACATGCAGTGACACGCCCAGCGAAGCTATAATAAAGGCAAACTCACCGATTTGCGTCAGACTGAAACCGCATTGCATAGCCGTCTTCAGCGGTTGCCCTGCCAGCAGCACACCCAGCGTCCCGAAGAGGGATTGCCCGAGGATGACCGCCAGAGTAATCACGACAATAGGTCCCGCATACTCCACAATCATGGCCGGGTCTACCATCATGCCGACCGATACGAAGAAGATGGCGCCGAACAAGTCCTTGACCGGCTTCACCAGGCGCTCTATGCTCTCCGCCTCTACCGTCTCGGCAAGAATGGAGCCCATGATGAACGCGCCGAAAGCAGCCGAGAAACCCGTGTGCGCGGCCATCACCACCATACCGAAACAGAGTCCGAGAGAGACTATCAGCAAGGTTTCCTCGCTCATCAGCTTCCGGCACCGCTTCAGCAATCCGGGGATGAGGTATATCCCTACGACGAACCAAAGTATCAGGAAGAACAGCAGTTTGGCAATGCTCCCCAGCATCTCCGTACCCTCGAAGTTATGGCTGACTGCCATCGTGGAGAGCATCACCATCAATACGATGGCAAGAATATCCTCCAGGATAAGCACACTGAGCACCAGCCCCGTGAACTGTTTCTTGCGCATCCCCAAATCATCAAACGCCTTATAGATAATGGTAGTGGACGACATGGCAATCATACCGCCCAGGAAGATACAGTCCATCCGTTGCCAGCCGAACCCGGTACCTACCGCCACTCCCAACAATATCATACAAAAGATGATGGTACACGCAGCAATAATCGCCACGCCTCCCACCTTCACAATCTTCTTGAAGCTGAATTCCAATCCCAGTGCAAACAGCAGGAAGATAACGCCTATATCCGCCCAGGTCTGTATATTAGCCGTGTCCATCACCGACGGTGTATAGGCCATGTGAGGGCTGGCAAGGAATCCTGCAACTACATATCCTAACACCAGCGGTTGCTTCAATTTCTTAAAAAGCAGGGTCATAATCCCCGCACAAATCAATATCAGAGCTAAATCAGCTATCAAAGGGGCTAAATGTGACATAACACTACTTATCTATTAATCAGAGATATACAACTGCAAAACTCTGCAATACATCTACAGTAGCTCTGCAATACATCTGCAGTGGCTCTGCAAAAGGTATGCAGTAACTTTGCAGCAGTTGTCTGTACGATTCTACAACACTCCTTTCGAGCTTGGCAGTTCAAAGTGATAAATATCCCTTTTCACCGCCATCTTCAGCGCACGTGCCAGCGCCTTGAAGATGCCTTCTATCTTATGATGTTCGTTCTGCCCTTCGGCTTTTACATTAAGATTCATCCGGGCGGCATCACTCAAGGACTTGAAGAAGTGCAGGAACATTTCCGTAGGCATGTCGCCTATCTTCTCGCGCTTGAACCCGGCATCCCATACCAACCACGGGCGACCGCCGAAGTCGAGGCACACCTGGCAGAGACAATCGTCCATAGGAAGGGCATAGCCGTAGCGTTCGATGCCGCGCTTGCTTCCTAAGGCCTGATAAAGGCAGTCGCCCAGAGCAAGAGCGGTATCCTCGATGGTGTGGTGCTCGTCCACTTCGAGGTCGCCTTTCACACGGATGGTGAGGTCCATGCCGCCGTGCTTGCCTATCTGCTCCAGCATGTGGTCGAAGAAGCCCAGTCCGGTCGCGATGTCACAATGCCCGTTACCATCCAGATTCAAGGATACGTATATATCTGTCTCCTTGGTAGTACGACGTACTTCCGCCGTACGCTCACCGGCAAAGAGGAATTCGGCAACCTTATCCCAATCCCTGGTGGCGAGGGCGCAGTAATCTTCAAGTCCGTCACAAGCGGCACCGCCACCTTCGGAAACGGGTTTCAATAATGCCGTGTCATCTTGCAGAAGAATGGCACGGCAGCCCAGATTCTTTGCCAGTTCCACATCCGTAGGCCGGTCGCCAATGACGAAACTGTGGGACAAATCGTAGTCCGGGTTATCGAGGTATTTGGCAAGCATTCCGGTACGCGGCTTGCGGGTCGGTGCATTGTCGTCGGGCATGCTGCGGTCTATGCAGATGTCGTCGAAGGTGATGCCTTCGCCTTCCAATGTCTTCATCATCAGGTTGTGTGCCGGCCAGAAGGTCTCTTCCGGAAAGGAGGCGGTGCCGAGACCGTCCTGATTGGTCACCATTACAAAATCAAAATCCAGCTTGCTGCGGATGAAGCCAAGATTGCGCATCACTTTCGGATAGAACTCCAGCTTCTCCAGGGAGTCCAGCTGATAATCAATGGGCGGCTCAATGACTAAAGTCCCGTCACGGTCTATAAAAAGTAGTTTCTTCATTTTAAAGGATATTTTTTTTGAGGGAATAAAGGGAGTTATCGGGAGTTAGAAGGAGGTAGAAGGAGTTAGAGGAGTTAGAGGCCAGTAGTTCTGCTTGCATAAGCATTACTTGTATAGAACAGCAGTATCGGCCTTTAACTCCCTTTTAATCCCTTTACCCCCCTTTTACTCCCTTTAACTCCTTCTACATATATTCCTTCAGCGCTTCAATCAATTTTTCATTCTCTCCTCTCGTTCCCACCGTCACCCGCAGGCAATTTCCGCAGAGTGACACGGAGTTACGGTTGCGGACAATGATACCCTTGCCTACCAGATAATTGTAAATCTTCACGGCATCCGTCACACGGGCCAGGAAGAAATTGGCATGGGAAGGGAACATCTTCACCGTACATGGCAGTGCGGCGAACTCGGCTTCCAGATTCTCCCGTTCTTCTTTCAAGGTCTTCACCCAACGTTCTATTTCATAATAGCGGTGAAGCATTTCCACTGCCTGCTTCTGTGTCAGCTGGTTCACGTTATAGGGATATTTTATCTTACTGAGGATGCCGATAATCTCCGGTGAGGCAAATGCCATGCCCAGACGGATGGCAGCACATCCCCATGCTTTGGAGAAGGTTTGCAGTACAATGAGATTCGGATACCGATTCAAATTTTCGAGGAAGGAAGGTGCTTCGGAGAAGTCATTGTATGCCTCATCCAGTATCACCAACCCATCAAACTGGCGAATCAGCGTTTCAATCTCGCTACGGAGCAGGTCATTGCCGGTAGGATTGTTGGGAGAGCAGATAAAAATCAGTTTGGTATGCTCATCCGCAGCAGCCAAAAGCTTGTCGGCAGAGAACTGGAAATCCTCATCGAGCAGCACCTTGCGGTACTCCACATCATTAACGTCGGCACAGACTTGATACATGCCGTAGGTAGGGTCGATAGCCACTACATTGTCCACACGGGGTTCACAAAAAGCACGGAACACCAAATCGATAGCTTCGTCACTGCCATTCCCTAAGAAGATGGAATCGGGACTCACCTTTTTAATTCTAGACAATTCTGTCTTTAGCTCCCGCTGCATGGGGTCGGGATAACGGTTGTGGGGCATGTTATAAGGATTCTCGTTTGCATCGAGAAAAACGGATGCCGCAGCACCATTATATTCATCACGTGCTGAAGAATAAGGCTTCAGACGCCAGATATTCGGACGGGTAAGTTCTTGTAATGTTTTCACCATGTTATTTATGATTTGACAATTTACGATTAAAATTACTTTAAGCCATCAGCTCTCAATTTTCAACTTTCAATTTTCATTCTCCAACTGCCCCAGTCTCACACTCACGGCATTCTTATGCGCATCCAGCTGTTCATTGGCAGCCATCAGCTCGATGGCAGGGCCGATGATATTTAATCCTTCCGGCTTTATCTCCTGAAAAGTTATCTTGCGGATAAAGCTGTCGAGGCTGACACCGCTGTATGCTTTGGCATAGCCGTTTGTCGGCAGGGTATGGTTTGTGCCCGAAGCATAATCTCCCGCACTCTCCGGAGTAAGAGAACCCAGGAATACGGAACCGGCATTCACGATACGTTCTGCCACGGAAAGATAATCCTCGGTTTCTATGATAAGATGTTCGGGAGCATACGCGTTGGTCAATTCAATGGCTTCTGCCATGCTGTCCACTACAATCAGTTTGCTATTGGCAAGAGACTTTTCGGCAATCTCTTTACGTGGCAGTAAGGCCAGTTGGCGTTCCACTTCCACCTTTACAGCTTGTTGCAATTCGACAGAGGTCGTAATTAATATAGCCTGACTGTCCACTCCGTGTTCTGCCTGGCTCAACAAGTCGGCGGCGACAAAAATCGGATTAGCTGTTTCGTCAGCCAAAACTTCTACTTCCGAAGGTCCTGCCGGCATATCTATCGCCACATCACGCAAGCTCACAAGCTGTTTGGCAGCCGTGACATACTGATTTCCCGGACCGAATATCTTGTAAACCTTAGGCACACTTTCCGTTCCGTATGCCATAGCGGCAATGGCTTGTATGCCGCCAGCTTTGAAAATCCGGTTGACACCTGCCACTTTTGCGGCAAACAACACAGCGGGATGTACCTTTCCGTCACGTCCCGGAGGGGTGCAGAGAACAATCTCCTTGCATCCGGCAATCCTGGCGGGAACGGCCAGCATCAGTACCGTAGAAAACAGCGGAGCCGTTCCTCCGGGGATATACAATCCCACCTTTTCTATGGCAACCGCTTTCTGCCAGCAGGTCACCCCCGGCTGAGTCTGCACTTTCTTGCCCTCAAAGCGTTGTGCGGCGTGGAAAGTCTCGATGTTCTGCTTTGCCAGGCGAATAGCTGCTTTCAAGTCTTCACTCACCAGGTTTTCCGCTTCCTGCTGTTCCTCTTCCGACACTGCCAGCGAGGCCAACACCACTTTATCAAATTTTTCTTCATAATCCAGCACAGCACGGTCTCCCTCCTCCTTCACACGGTCAATAACACTCCGCACCGTATCAAACAGATTCTCCGTATTCATCACCGGACGTTTCAGAATCTCTTGCCACTGGGATTTATCGGGATTACTAATCAATATCATAATGACATGTTTTTAAAGATTTATGCATAAACCATGATATTATTGGAGGTGTGTCAAAACTCTCTGAAGACTTTCTTTTAGGCGCTGATTACGCGGATTTCACGGATTTATTTTACCGAATCCGCGCTATTTCGCGTAATTCGCACCTAATGTCGTAACATAAAGAAAGCGTTTATATACTTTTGACACATCCTCGAGGCTTTAAATTATCATTTTCTCAATCGGCAGCACCAGAATGCCTTCCGCCCCCAATGCCTTCAACTTTCCGATAATCTCCCAGAAACACTTCTCGTCGAGTACGGTATGTACTGAGCACCAGCCTTCTTGTGCCAAAGGCATCACCGTGGGGCTCTTCATGCCCGGAAGTACAGAGACAATCTCATCCAGTTTCTCTTTCGGGGCATTCATCAGCACATACTTCTTATCTTCGGCTGTCTTCACAGCATCCATACGGAACAACAGCTCCCTCAATATCCCTTGCTTTTCCTCGCTCAGGTTCCTGTTACCAATCAGCAGGGCTTCGGACTTCATCACAACCTCCACTTCCTTCAGGCGGTTGCTCACCAGCGTAGAACCGGAACTTACAATATCGAAAATGGCATCTGCCAGACCGATGCCCGGCGCCACTTCTACCGACCCCGTAATGACGTGTATCTCCGCATTCACCCCATTCTCTTTCAAAAAGCTGGAAAGGATACCCGGATAAGATGTCGCAATCTTCTTTCCGTGAAACCACTTCACCCCCGGATACTCAATATCCTTCGGCATGGCAAGAGACAGACGGCATTTGCTGAATCCCAGACGCTTGATTATCTCTGCATCCTCATTCTTCTCAACAAATTCATTCTCACCCACAATTCCTATATCAGCCACTCCGGTAGCCACAGACTGCGGAATGTCGTCATCCCTCAGAAACAACACTTCAAGAGGAAAGTTTGACGACTGCACCAACAACGAGCGCTTCATGGCACTCAACTTTATATCCGATTCTCCCAAAAACGACATGGTCTCGTCATACAGACGACCCTTAGCTTGTACTGCAATTCTTAACATAAGGTTATTTACTATTTTACGATTTACTATTTACTATTTTGAATGAGATGACAGAAAACAAAACGAGGCTTACCAATATTCGGCAAGCCTCGTCTGTTATGTCATCTGTTGTACATATACACTCATACGCCCACCGAGTTATTCGTTAGGATGATGATGGTGATGATGTGCAACGATATTCTTCATATTTTTTGGATTTTAATGCGACAAAAGTAAACTAAAAGTTTGAAACTCCAAAAGATTTATCACAAAAAGTTTATTTTTTCTTTCAAATTCATCTTAGTTCACCACAAATTACACAGATTTGCACAGATTATTTTTATTCCAATCTATGCAAATCTGTGTAATCTGTGGTGAAACAATTAAATCAACGGCAATATTTCCTCCTGCTCTACTTCGCAGCTATGGAAATGCATTTCCGCTTCCGCCTTCTCCTTCGGAAAGGTAAAGTAGGTGCAAGTGGCTTCTGTGCAAAGTTCGCCCATGCTATTATACAGGCGTGCTTCTATGATAGCAATATTCCGCTTCTGCTCGCGAAGCGAAGCCCGCAGCACCACATGCGTGTCGTTGGTCGATATGGATTTGCGGAAGCGGGTTTCCATTTTCGATGTCACCCCGCCGGTCTGCAGCTTGCGGAACACGACCCAGCCGCAGATTTCATCCAGCAATACGGACTGGATGCCTCCATGCAACGTATTCAGCCACCCTTGATACTCCGGACGCGGCTTCCAGATGCTCACCACCTCGTCACCGTCCTCATAAAACTCCATTCTCACACCGGCTTCATTGTCAGGAGAGCAACCGAAACAGTTGTAGCCCTCCATATCTTTCCACGGATTGATAATCTTCTTCATATCGTATTCTTCTTTATCTGGTTTTGATTCATAAAGTCTCTCAATAAGACGTTCAATATTAGTCATTCCGATTGAGAACTACAAATTATTGATGCCTTTTTCAGAGAAAAATTAGCGGGATACTGTTCAAAAACCGGTTATTTTATTTAGCTTTGTATAAATGAGAGAGAACAACAAGATGCAAAGAGGGGCCTTTTTCTGCTTATGGATATTATTTACATTCTCATTGTTTGCGCAAAACAAGGAGAACGGTTCTGTCGCATGCGACAGCATCGTATATAAAAACACCTTCGGAAAAGCATTGAAGAAATTCCTCAACTTCAGCGACTTCGACACTACCTATATCAGTCCCAACCGATACAATTACGCCCTGATGCTCGACCATTTCACCAATTACGAGTATTACTCCGTGGGCAATGACGACCAGCGGCTCCGTTTCTCGCCCAACCCTCACAACAAGATAGGCGCTTACTTCGGATGGCGTTGGATATTCCTGGGATGGGCTGTCGATACGGACTGGCTCTACGGAAAGAAAAGCAAGAAAAAGCGCGGTACGGAGTTTGATCTCAGTCTTTACAGTTCCAAACTGGGAGTCGACATTTTCTATCGCAGCACCGGAAACGACTATAAGATACACAAGGTATCCGGCTTTTCCGACGAGATTCCCTCCAATTATTCCGAAGACTTCAACGGATTGAAAGTAAAGATGAAGGGATTAAATCTGTATTACATTTTCAACAATCGACGTTTCTCCTATCCAGCCGCCTTCAGCCAGTCCACCAACCAGCGCTGCAATGCAGGTTCTTTCATTGCCGGATTCTCCGTATCCACCCACAATCTGAACTTCGACTATACCAAGCTGCCCGAAATCATTCAGGAAACCATGAACCCGGGTATGAAGGTGAAACATATCAAATACACGAACATCAGCCTCAACGCCGGCTATGCCTACAATTGGGTGTTTGCCCGCAACTGCCTCGCATGCCTGTCGTTCAATCCGGCTGTCGCCTACAAGACATCACGCATAGAGAAGACAGAAGAGCGGGAAGCGGACGACTGGTACAAGAATTTCAATATCGACTTCATTCTGCGTGCAGGTGTGGTATACAACAACAGCAAATACTTCGTGGGTACCTCATTCGTAGGACGGACATACGACTACTACAAAAACAGTTTCTCCCTGAACAACGGGTTCGGTACCCTCCAAATATATGCCGGATTCAACTTTTATCTGAAAAAGGAGTACCGGAAGAACAAAAAGTAAAAAAAGGCTTTCAGCCCTCATCTCCCCTCAAAAGCTATAAACACACTCCACCCCTACTATATCCTTCCGCTTATCCTTCTCCCATTGCCTGCAATAGAAGATGTCTGCCTCCCAGCGCTCGGACAAGGGCAACGTAATACCCCCACGATAGCGCATCCGCTTTACTCCGAAGTGCTCTGTCTTATTCAAACCATTATACATCTCGGCCGAAGCATACGGTTCCAGCTTGCACTTCGGAATGTCATAGGCAAACTTCGCACGCGAGCGCAAGCGGAACTCATCTCTATGCCCATCGAACGTATGCTGAAAGCGCTCACGCAAGGACAGTTTCACCCTTTGCACACGGGCAGACAGAGTGCCTTCCAAACGGTAGCGGTGCCGGAACTTCCAGCCATCTGCCCCCCGATTGCGGTAATGCGTCTCATACCCAGCTCCAAGCTTCAGGAAAGGCAACAGCTTATAGCTTCCCCCCACCTTCAGCCCCCACCGGTCTGTCTTTCCCAAATCATCCTTTGTACGCCACTCCAGCCCACCGGAAACAGTAAATGCCGGCTTCAACTTATATTCGAAACCGGCATTCGCCCAAGTGGCAAAATCCTTCTCCTGCGCCCGCAGGGAAAAAGACGAAACAACCCATAGAACTATCGGCAAAACAAGTACTTTCGTGCATGAAGATATATTACTTACCATACGCTTATTCTGTTAAAGTGTCAAAGGTAAGGATAAATTCTGTAACAATTCTGTAATACTACAAATCTTGTCTGCACATTTCCGATTTTTCAATGATACTTAAAAAACAGAAACCGAGATACAAAAAACAACTCAAAGTTGCCATATATGTATGGCATCATATATATATATATTTGTAGCATGAAAAAACACCCTTATAAGCGTTTCATAGATTATTTATTTGGGGTGATTCATTTATGTGAAATCTCTTTCAAATACTCCTCCACCTTTCCGAAGAAGGAGGTCAAATGAGAACCGTCGACAAAAGCATGGTTCACATAAATGGAAAGAGGAAATACCAGACGGCCTTCACGAGATACGGCCTTGCCGGCAGTCATCAACGGATAACTGCAACCGTTGCCTGCTTCGGCAAGTGTATAGGTTATCGAGGTGAAATACATTTTGGGAACCGCACTCAGATGGACCACATCGTAATCGCCTTGCTCGGCAAGAATCTTTTCGGCTCCATAAGGGTCACCGTCCTCGGGCATGTTTGTTATCAAGGCGTAGGCTTCGGCATAGAAACGTTCAAAGTCTTCGTAATAGGGAATGCGCACGGTATAGAATGTTTTCCCAGGAACGGCTATCGGAGAAATGATGTCCACCCGGTCGTGAAAAACAACCCGGCCTTCCTTGTCGGTACGGTAACGGAGTTCATCGACTTCATTGGCCGAACGCACCACAGCATACAGATAATAAAGGAAAAAGGAGCGCTTCGCGGCCCGGGCGGCGGCACTGGCTTCCGTGCAGTCAATCTCTGTGGTAACGGAATACCAGGAGTTGACAAAACTGCGGAAAAAACCGTAGTTGTCCCGGCGTTCCCAGGCATCAATATCTATAATGTGTTTCATACAAAAAGGGGATTCTGTGAAAAAAGGATGCCCTTTTACAAGCATCCTTTCTCCGATTCTATTTATTTCTCTTTCTTATAATTCTCCAGTCCGGTCTGCAGGAACTCAATATATTTGGGAATATCCTCGTCGTAGGAGTAGGACTTGTTGAGCGGCTTGCCTTCGTTGTCAATCAGCACATAGAAGGGCTGCGCATTGGCACCGAACTTGACACGCTGCAGATAACTCCACTTGTCGCCTACGGTACGCAGTGTACGTTCCGTGCCGTTCTCCACAATCTTCACGGGAGAAGGAAGCGGGGTCTTGTTGTCCACGTAGAGCGTGATAAGCACATAGTCGTTGTTGATAATGTCACTCACCTTCGGGTTTGTCCATACGGCAAGCTCCATCTTACGGCAGTTCACGCAACCATAACCGGTGAAGTCGAGCATCACGGGCTTGCCATGCTGACGGGCATACTCCATACCGAGGTCGTAATCATCGAACTTGGCATGCACTTCATTATTGTAAAGATTGAAGTCTTGCGTCTGCATGGGCGGCGCAAAGGCACTGACAGCTTTCAACGGAGCTCCCCACAAACCAGGAACCATATACACCGCAAATGCCAGTGAGGCCAACGCCATAAAGAAACGGGGTACACTAACCTTTGAATCGTCATCATCGTGCGGGAACTTGATTTTGCCCAACAAGTAGAAACCAAGCAGTGCAAAAAGTACAATCCACAAAGCAAGGAACGTTTCACGGTCGAGGATGCGCCAACCGTAAGCTAAATCGGCTACCGAAAGGAACTTCAGGGCAAAAGCCAGCTCCAGGAAGCCAAGCGTCACCTTGATGATATTCATCCATCCACCGGATTTGGGCATGGACTTCAACCAGGACGGGAATAAGGCAAACAGCGTGAAAGGCAATGCCAATGCAATGGCAAAGCCCAGCATGCCAATAGCGGGAGCTACCACGCTGCCCGTCGTGGAAACCTGAACCAGCAGGAATCCAATAATAGGTCCCGTGCAGGAGAAAGATACCAGCGACAAGGTAAACGCCATCAAGAAGATGCTGAGCAGACCACTTGTGGCCTCAGCCTTACTGTCTACGGCCGTACTCCATTTGGAGGGCAACGTTATTTCGAACGCTCCGAAGAAGGAAGCCGCAAACACAACCAACATCAAGCAGAAAAGGATATTGAATACTGCATTCGTAGAGAGTGCGTTCAGTGCGCTGGCTCCGAAAATCAGCGTAATGGCCAGTCCGAGCGTCACATAAATCACTACGATGGAAGCACCATACGTCCATGCATCACGGATGCCTTTCTTCTTATCCTTGCTACGCTTCAAGAAGAAGCTGACCGTCATCGGGATGATGGGCCATACACAGGGGGTGAAGAGCGCCAGCAGCCCGCCGGCAAATCCCGTAATGAAAATATAAATCCAGGACATGTCTTCCTGCGAAGTGGTTTCGCCCAAAGAATTCAGTTCACTGATGACCGGCTTCCATAGGTCCACCTTGTCCGCCACCTTGATTTCCGTCGGCCCGTCCGCACCGCCGATGGCAGCCACGGGAGCCGTGCCGGAGACAGTCTCCTGCTTTGCGGGCTGTTCTTCGGCTTTCGTTTCAGCGGCAGCGGCGGCAGCTTCTTTGGCAGCCCCTTCTGCCTTGCCGGAGAACTTGAAAGGAACTTGTGTGGGCGGCAGGCAGTTTTCATCGTTGCAAGCGCCATATTCCAGATAGCCTTCTATCTGATAAGCGCCACCCGTCAACTTCAGCTTCTGCACAAATTGCGCCGTATTCTCAAAATAGCGCACCTTCATTTCGAACAACTTGTCGAAAGTAGAGATTTCCTTGCCTACGGGCTTCAGTTTGCCCACCACTTCCGCTCCGGAGATTTTCTCCACATTGAAAGTCGCCGAGATAGGCCCTCCATCGCCCAAGTCGGTGGAATAGACATGCCAGCCCTTGTCAATAGCAGCCGTAAAAACGACCTCCGCTTCATCGGCAGCCAAAATCTTCAGTTCGGAATTGAACTTGACGGGGTCTTGTATCTGTGCCTGCACCGCCACAGCGAAGAGCAACAGAACGAAAGGGAACAGTAATTTCTTCATGTTCTCTGATTTAATTTTTAATTTTCAATTATCTCGTAGTCCACGCAGGCACGGCTCTCTTTCACAGCAGCGATAAGCTTGCCGGCAGCTACATGGTCGGGATGGGTAGCATAGTATTTCACGTCATCCAACGTATCGAACTCACTGTAAAGAGCGATGCTCCAAGCCTCGGCAGGATTGATGTTCAATCCGACTTCAATCTTGCGGATAACGGATATTTTAGCCGGAAGCGCTTCGATAGCTGCCTTGAAACTGTTCATCGCAGCCAACTTTTCGTCAGCCGGTGCCTCATCTTTTAACTTAAATAATACAATGTGCTTTACCATAACTTTGCCATTTAAATGATTTATCACTATATTTGTCAGCCTAAGCGGCTGTTTTAACAACTGCAAAAATACTGGTTTTGTTTCAAATATACACTTAAACGGATGTTAATAATAGGAATTGCAGGCGGAACCGGCTCGGGAAAGACCACCGTCGTACGTAAAATTATCGAAAGCCTACCGGCTGGTGAAGTGGTATTGTTGCCACAAGACTCTTACTACAAGGACAGCAGCCATGTGCCCGTGGAAGAACGGCAGAACATCAACTTCGACCACCCCGACGCTTTCGAGTGGAGCCTTCTTTCCAGGCATGTCGCCATGCTGCGCGAAGGAAGAAGCATAGAACAGCCCACCTACTCATACCTGACGTGTACCCGGCAGCCCGAAACCATCCATATCGAGCCCCGGGAAGTCATCATCATTGAAGGCATCCTTGCCTTGTGCGACAAGAAGCTGCGAAGCATGATGGACCTGAAGATATTTGTAGACGCCGACCCCGACGAACGCCTGATTCGTGTAATCCAGCGCGATGTAGTGGAACGCGGACGTACGGCCGAAGCCGTTATGGAACGCTATACACGCATACTGAAACCCATGCACCAGCAATTCATAGAGCCCTGCAAACGATATGCAGACCTCATTGTGCCGGAAGGCGGAAACAACCAGGTGGCCATTGATATATTGACCATGTACATCAAGAAGCACTTGGGGAGTTAATTTGTAATGGAGAATTGATAATGGAGGATTAAGAACGCACTAAACCCTATGAGATATGAACAGCCTGTTTTCTTTCGCCAGACATAAATCATCCTTTATCAATTCTCCCGTCCCCATTATCTTGCTGTTGTTGTGCTGCATCGCAGGATGCCGTGGAGGACATCCTGCCGAAAAAGAAGAAGCGGATGACCTGCAACAGATTAAGGACAGCGGAGAACTGGTCGTATTGACACTGTACAGCTCCACTTCCTACTTCATCTACCGTGGCCAGGACATGGGATTCCAGTATGAGCTGAGCGAACAGTTTGCCAAGAGCCTGGGAGTGAAGCTGAGAATAGAGGTAGCCCGGAATGTGCACGAACTCATAGAGAAGTTGCAGGCAGGCAAGGGAGACCTCATTGCCTACAACCTTCCCATCACCAAGGAATGGAAAGACAGCCTGCTTTATTGCGGCGAAGAGGTCATCACGCACCAAGTCATCGTGCAACGTAACGGCGGACGCACCAAACCACTGAAAGACGTAACGGAACTCATCGGGAAAGATGTATATGTAAAGCCGGGAAAATATTATGAACGGCTGGTCAATCTGGATGAAGAGCTCGGAGGAGGTATCCACATCCATAAAGTGACCAACGACAGTATCAGTGCAGAAGACCTCATCACCCAGGTGGCACAAGGGAAAATCCCCTATACCGTAGCAGACAATGATGTGGCACAGCTTAATACGACCTATTACCCCAACCTGAATATCGGACTCTCCATCAGCTTTGACCAGCGTGCATCGTGGGCAGTCCGGAAAGACTGTCCGCAACTGGCAGCCGCCGCCAACAAATGGCACGAGGAGAATATGACTTCACCTGCCTATACGGCAAGTATGAAACGATATTTTGAAATCGGCAAGGCCATTCCCCACTCTCCTATCCTCTCCCTGCGCGAAGGAAAAATTTCCCATTACGATGATTTGTTCAAGAAATATGCTCCCGAAATAGACTGGGACTGGCGTCTGCTGGCGTCTCTGGCGTATACAGAATCCAACTTCGACTCCACTGCCGTATCTTGGGCGGGTGCCAGGGGGCTGATGCAACTGATGCCTGCCACAGCCAGGGCTATGGGGCTACCCGAAGGAAAGGAACAGAACCCTGAAGAGAGCATAAAGGCTGCCGTGAAATACATAGGCGCCACAGCCAAAAGTTTTTCCAAGATACCCCAGGAAGAACGCATCAACTTTGTGCTGGCATCTTATAATTCCGGTATCGGCCATGTGCTGGATGCCATGGCACTGGCCGAAAAATACGGCAAAAACAAATATGTCTGGCGTGATAATGTAGAAAACTTCATTCTGCTAAAAAGCAATGAGGAATACTTCACCGACCCCGTCTGCAAAAACGGCTATTTCCGTGGCATCGAAACTTATAACTTCGTAAGGGATATTACGTCACGCTTCGAGCAATACAAGAAAAAGATAAAAAAATAGGGATTAAGGATTAATCCCTAATCCTTATTTTCCTTCCTATTTAAAACAGATTCAGTTTGTTCTTTCTCGCTTCTTCCAGGGAAACGGTTGTCACTTGTTTCTCCCGGTTCTTTTCGCACAACTGCCGATACTTCTCATGCAGTTCTTCTTCCAGCTCCTCCTTTGTCTTAGGATTCATCAGCTTGGCTGCTACTGTAGCATTCTGTGAAGCGTCCTTCAGATGGATTACGGGAGCATGATAGACCGGAGCAATTTTCAGAGCTGTGTGAAGCGGTGAAGTCGTGGCACCACCTATCAGCAGAGGAACGTCCAGACCTGCCTTTTCCAGCTCAATGGCTACATGCACCATTTCATCCAGCGAAGGGGTTATCAAGCCACTCAATCCTATCATGTCTACCTTTTCCTCTATGGCATGCTGTACAATGGTTTCGGCAGGCACCATGACGCCAAGGTCCACTATATCGTACCCGTTGCAGGCCATTACTACCGAGACTATATTTTTGCCAATGTCGTGCACATCACCTTTCACCGTAGCCAGTAGTACCTTCCCGGCAGCAGTCGCACCTTCTTCTTTCTCCGACTCGATTACGGGCTGGAGGATGGCAACCGCCCTCTTCATGGTGCGCGCCGTCTTCACTACTTGCGGCAGGAACATCTTGCCTGCCCCAAACAAGTCGCCGACATGATTCATGCCTGCCATCAACGGACCTTCAATGATAGAAACAGCTTTGGGATACAGCTTCAACGCTTCGGCAAGGTCTTCTTCCAGATAATCGCCGATACCCTTTGTCAAGGCGTACTTCAACCGCTCTTCCACAGGAGTCCCCTCTCTCCAGGCAAGTTGGGAATGGGCGGCAGCCTGCCGCTCTCCTCCAGAAGTTTTTGCCGCCTCTGCTTCCGCTTTCAAGCGTTCGGCAGTTTCTATCAGGCGCTCGGCAGCATCGGGACGACGGTTCAAGACCACATCCTCTATGCGCTCCAATATATCAGCGGGAATATCGGTGTAAAGAACGGAGGTAGCCGGATTGACGATACCCATATCCATGCCCTCGCGGATGGCATAGTAAAGGAATACGGCATGCATCGCCTCGCGAATGTAATTATTGCCGCGGAAAGAGAAGGAAAGGTTACTCACTCCTCCACTGACATGCGCACCGGGCAGATTCTTGCGTATCCATCCGGTGGCACGGATAAAGTCTACAGCATAATTGTTGTGCTCGTCCATACCGGTTGCCACGGCAAGTACATTCGGGTCGAAAATTATATCATGGGGATTGAAACCTATCTTGTCCACCAAAAGACGGTATGCCCGTTCGCAGACCTCAATCTTACGTTCGTACGTGTCTGCCTGCCCTTTTTCATCAAAAGCCATCACCACGGCTGCCGCACCATATTGCTTGATGGTACGCGCATGCTCCAGGAATTTATCTTCCCCCTCCTTCAAGGAGATGGAGTTGACGATGGACTTGCCTTGCAAGCATTTCAATCCGGCCACAATCACTTCCCACTTAGAGGAGTCTATCATGACGGGAACACGGGCAATCTCCGGTTCCGAAGCTATCAGATGGAGGAAAGCCGTCATCTCCACTTGAGCATCCAGCAGTCCGTCGTCCATATTTATATCGATGACCTGCGCACCGTCTTCCACCTGCTGGCGGGCAATGCTGAGCGCCTCGTCATATTTCTTTTCATTAATCAGACGCAAGAATTTGCGCGAACCCGCAACATTACAGCGTTCACCCACATTCACGAAGTTATTTTCCGGCTTCACTTCCAGAAGTTCAAGCCCGGAGAGCCAAAGATTTTCCGGTCTGGGAACCGGCTGATGGGGCGTTGCACCGGCAATCAGCGAGGAGTACTCGGCAATGTAGGCATCTGTCGTTCCGCAACAACCACCGATAATATTCACCAATCCCTCATGGATATACTCTTTTACTTCATGTGCCATATCGGCAGGAGTCTGGTCGTATGTGCCCAAACTGTTGGGCAGTCCGGCGTTGGGATAAGCACTGATATAATAAGGTGCACGGACAGCAAGCTGCTCCAGGAAAGGTTTCAGCTGGCGGGCGCCAAAGGAGCAGTTCAACCCAACTGAAAAAATATCGGCATGTTGCACGGAGGCGAGAAAAGCATCCAAAGTTTGTCCCGACAGAGTACGCCCTCCAATATCAGAAACAGTCACAGAGAGCATCAAGGGTACATGAACTCCTACAGTTTCCATCGCCTGCCCGGCGGCAAAAATAGCAGCCTTGGCATTCAGCGTATCAAAAATGGTTTCTATCAGCAAAGCATCCACACCACCTTCGAGCAATGCTTCCATCTGCTCACGGTAGGCATCGGCCAGTTCATCGTAGCTCAAGGCACGAAAGGCCGGATTGTTCACATCGGGACTCATGGAGCAGGTCTTGTTCGTCGGTCCTACGGAGCCTGCCACAAAACGGGGTTTGTCGGGAGTAAGAGAAGTAAACTCATCTGCCACTTTGCGTGCCAGGCGCACTGCGGCAAGATTCATCTCACGCACATAGTCCTGCACATGATAATCGGCCATACTGACGCGGGTGGAACTGAATGTATTTGTTTCGATAATATCTGCACCTGCCGCCAGATACTTGCGGTGAATGTCTTGTATCACATCGGGGCGTGTCAGACAAAGCAGGTCATTGTTACCTTTCATCTGTCCGGGAATCTGCGAGAAGCGTTCATCCCGAAAATCTTCCTCTGTCAAGTTGTATTGCTGTATCATGGTGCCCATTGCACCATCCAGAATAAGGATGCGCTCACGCACCAAACTACCAAGTTTACTCATATTATCTTTTAAACATACGCGCCATATCGCGTTTGTCATCTTTTTCCTTCAGTGATTCGCGCTTATCATATTGCTTCTTACCTTTGGCAAGTGCCACCACAAGTTTGGCCAGCCCTTTTTCATTGATAAACAAGCGCACGGGAACAATGGTGAAACCCGGATCTTTCGTGCCGCGCATCAGTTTTTCAAGTTCCTTCTTATTCAACAAAAGCTTGCGCTCCCTGCGTGCATTGTGATTGTTGTACGAACCATAGAAGTATTCGGCCACATGCATGTTCTTCACCCACAATTCGCCGTTGGCAAAGTAACAGAACGTATCGACTAAGCTTGCTTTCCCCAACCGGATGGACTTGATTTCTGTGCCCGTAAGCACAATGCCAGCCGTATAGGTGTCCGTCAGTTCGTAATCGAACGTAGCACGCTTATTCTTTATATTTACAGGAGCTTGTTTCATAACATTTATCAGTTTAGCACTACCGTCAGCTTATTGAATATCCATTCAATGGCCACCGGACAAGCTATTAACAAAATAGAAGAAAGAATGGTGAAACGCAAACGGTCTTTTTCCGCTATCTGCATCACCTTTTTGCTTCCTTCCCACACAACATACACGATATAGAATTGGAGCAACAGAGCCATAATGCCGAAATCAGGCAATATGCCAATAACAATCCGCAGCATGAACACTACTACCAGTGCATAACCAGCAAACTGTTGCGCCAAAGGAATATCACTGTCCAGCATAAACATGCGGACACGCAACCCGTTGATGAGATAGGCTGCCAAAAAGTATCCTCCAAACAAGGATACAGCCACCGCACAGCATTGTGTCATGGCATATTGAAAGCTTTGCGGCCCGTCCCATCCCATCTTCATCAAAGAGCCGATGAAAACGGACAACCCGCATAAACCAATCATAGGATAGACAAAAGCAGTAAATACTTTTCGCCTATCCTCTAAACTAATTTCCTCCCAGGCACGAGCCGGAGAGGAAATCAGTAGTATTGCTATATGAAATAAATCTTTGTAATTCAATATCAATTTATTGATTAGTAGACGCAATTTTGTATTCTACAGTATATTCCGTATAGTTTTCCGGTATTTCTGTATTGCTATTATTTCCACTTTCATGCGACTTAATAACTAATTTAGTAGGAAGATTTCCTGCTTTTTCTTTAAACCTTTCTAAAGCATTTTTTATATCATACCCATACCAATTAGAATAATAAACATCTGTCTTATCATCAGCACCCTTATCATGACGTAGATAGAAAACAAGGTCTGTGGCCCCTGCTTCAATTTCATCCAGTACACAAGCTAAAGCAAATTTATGCATCTTAAACTTATCGTTGTCATTTTGCAGTCTCCAAGCTATAGGAGTTACAAGTATATCCTTGTTATACAAAAATGGCTGAACTGACCCATTTTCCAATTTCAAAGTTATCACCGGTGCTGTTTCCGGCGCATCAACAACCAAGCTTTCTGCTGTCATTGATACGACAGCGTTTGCAAAAGAAATAGGCTGAAAATTCTTCAAAGTGAAGTTAGTAGTTTTAGATTTTTCATTCGTCTCAGGTTCTATGCTCTTTCCTAAGATGATTCCCATTCGAGAATCTGAAATCTTCAAACTCGAATTTGCCTCAAATTGAGTAACAGAAGCCGATGTAGGTTGATAAGTGTTACCCGCAGCATCTTCAAAAGAGAGTAATCCCATATAGTTATTCACTAAAACCATGCCATAAATGTCATCATACTCTCCGTCATCCGAATTCAGACACGAAGTAAACGCAATGCCCATCAACAATGTCAAGGCAACCATCAAGAATTTTAATTGTTTCATCTTTCCTATAAATATTAGAGTTTGCAAATTTAGATAAAAGAATTGAGTAATATAGCACTCTCCTCGTTTTTTCATTGTTTTTAAGATTAAATGAAAGATTAATCTAAATACTGCAAGCCCCAATATTTATTTAACATTTATAAACAACCATAATTTAGATAATCACATTATTCTAAAACATATTCTCCTACCAATTTCCCTGTTGTTGGATTATATGTTCTAGCTTTGAAAAAAGAAAAGCAGTCTCCACTCCATTTTCCTTTAACTCTAAACGTTTTAGTATCCCCTATTTTCCTTAATGTAGCAACGTAAGTCAAACTACCTTTGTACATGATTAACACCGCATCAAGTTTTACAGTTTCACCTGGTTGAATCGGGATTTGTCCAGTTCTTGTTTTTGTTACCGTTTTACTATCACGTGTACCATAAGTCCAAGATTTATTTGTCTGTTGCTGTACAGAAACATTAATTCCAAGCGAAGAATCATCTCCTAACACATTAGGTATACCCACGCTCAATCCTCCTGATATAGTGACACTTACCCCTTCTGTTTTTGAAAAATTGGATTCTTCTGTATAGCTTGTAGATAAAGAATAGTTCCATGTATCAACGCTTAAATGTTCATTTGTATATTCATCATGGTCACAAATCACTTCTGTAGGTTCAAAGTTGTCAACTGTAGTCCGTACATATTCCAAATTTACAAGTTCATATTCACCGATAGGAACTATTTGCCACTGAGCTAAATTTGAAGAATTATCAGTTTTAAGCTTTATAGAAGTGGATGTTGAAGATTCAGACCACAAATAACAACTAGCAAACATACCACTATTTATCCACAACTTTGATATCATACAAGTAGCATTTGTACCAAAATCAAAATTAAAGCCCGGCAAAGGAAAACTAGATTTTGCCCAATAAGACAGTTTAAGATGGTCAGGCTTTTCTGAAGGTAAATCTGTATTGGAAGTTATAACCCCATAAGTATTAGCCGTAATTCCTTTATTACCTCCTGCCGATATTATAGAACTATTCCTTAAATACCACCTTTGCCTAAAAGTACCATCATCCTTATTTACTAAACTAATATCTGTACCTTTTGCCTCACACGAAAGATACTTTTGTCTTACATTACCAACATTCAAAATGTTCACAGGAATTTCTACGAGTTCACTTATCGGGTCAAAATCTGCAATTGAGCTAGCCGCTCTTGTCTGCAATTGAGTTAAATCATTATCTATAAAATCACCCAATTCCTCTTGCTCACAAGAAAATAGAGCTAACACTCCTACCAATAATAAACAAATCTTCTTCATAACCATTACATTTTTTAGTTAACAATATATCATAATTCAAAACAGCCATATACATATGCCCCATTATCTCCTTTAATTTCTATACAATACTCCCCTGATACTCCGAAAGGAAGTTGCAAATATTTCCGAAGGGGAGATAAAATATTCTCAGAAGAAGAATAAATCACAGAACCACTTTGAGAAATGACAATTTCCACAACCCCGATTCCTTCTATAAAATCCAATTCTATGAAATAATTAAAGTCATCGACGAATACAACAAATGGTACTAATGGTACAACGGAACGGCTTCCATCTTCTTTTCCCGTAGTCAGAATTTCAAAAGGAATATCATTTGAATACAAAAAGACTGCCACCCTTCCAGAAGCAATACTTTTATTGGCCAAAGAATTAGCATCGACCTTTAATAAAGAAAATAGCAACAATACAGATAAGATAATTCTCAGTTTCATAGTCTTTCATTTTTTATTTATACAAAATTAGGGACTATTCAACAATAATTCAGCAATAACTATGCGGACAAAATAGGGTAGGTAACAAAATACATATCAACACATTACAAAGAAACATATAGGACAAAAAACGTTTTTTTCTCAATACATCATTATCATTTGCTCTAAAGAATCATTCTTAGTAAGTCCTAAATCTGCTTTTAGTCTTTGTCTGTTTTTATATATGGATTTCATTTCACAATCAAAAACAATCATTAATTGCTTGTTAGAGAATCCCACTTTCAGCAACGCAGCCAACAATAATTCATTTTTTGTTAAATCAAACTCTTGTTTAAGTCGAGTAATAAAATTCGCATGAACCAAATCCAAAAAGTCAAATATATGTTGCCGTTCAGCAATAGTCATATTACTAATAATCAAATTTCCTTGCTTCAATTCCTCTAATACAAACAAGGCGTCAACACTCGAATTCTCACATACTCGCTTATTTTCTGCTATTAAACAAAGGATTTTTCTATTCAGGATTCCTATTTCCTCTTGTTTAGCCTGACGTTCCTGTAAGCTCACATTCTCCAATTCTGCAATTCTACAAGCATATCTATTAATAATTGCATTATTATTTCCAATAATCTCGACATTACGCAACAATTTTGTTCGATACCTTTTCCTAACCAGAAAGAAAGCGATGATGCCCAACCCTAATATGAATACAAATAAAAACAAATAAAAATAAGTCTGTTTCTCATTTTCCAGCCTTATCTGTTTATTTTCCAAAATAAGCTTATCATTTTCATACTTATTCTGCAAATCCAACAACTGCTTTTGCAGTTCAGCATTACGAGTCACCTCTAATAATGAATCAGACTTCTCTTTATACAAAAACGCTTTCAAATAATTACCATCTTTTTTATGCATATCAGCCAAATAGTAATATGCACCCGAAGACACAAAAATATTAGTTGCATTGATACAAGAAACAAAACAATCTTCAGCTTTTTTCTTTTGACCTACTTCAGAATAAACACGTCCCAAAGACAAACTATAACGATATTTATCATTTAAATTATCACAAACTTCCATTGCATTTGAAAAATACTCTATTGCTTGTGGATATCGTTTTTCATTATTGGCAATAAGTCCTAATAAATGTAGAAAAGATGCCTTCATACCACTAACAGTGTCACTCAACACAAGCCCTTTTTCAGCATACCAACCTGCACTATCATTATGATGTACCGAAAAATAGCCTCTTGCCATATTCCTATAACCATATAAAATACGACGTCTATCACTCGCCAGTTCATAGTACCTGATAGAATGTTTAAAATTGTCTATAGAATTTTCATACAATCCTTGAACCGAGTTCAAATACCCTATATATTCCCAGACCATCCCTTGTACTTTATAATCCCTAGTTTCTTCCAAGAGACTCGATGCTTCCAGATAAGCCTGCATAGCATCTGAGAAGCGCTCCTTTAACAACATCACTTTTCCATAATAAAAGTAAGCCTTCCCTGCCTTCAATTTATCACCTTCCTGTTTATAATATTCTACCGCTATCATTATCAATGAGTCTGACTGCAAACTATCCAAATAGTTTTTATCCAAAGCCTGCGTTAAAAGCAAAGCATAATCTGCTCTCTGTTGTCCTCTCAAACATTCGGGACAATCAATTTGACTCAGAAGCGACAAGGCACTATCAGGAAATAATTCCATACACGCTTCCACACGGCTTAAGACATTATCGTCCTCTTTTTCTTGTACACATGAGATAAACAATACAAGAATCATCAATAAATTAATTCCATTTTTCATCCCGGCATTCATAGCTCGCATATTTTAGCTTTCAGATAGAACATCTCTCCAATACCGAGAGGCAAGAATGGGTATAGGCTAATATGACTTTCCTCGTTACTCTCTATCACACAATCTTGGCAAACAGCTCCAAATGCTCATCCACATAGCCGGCAACCAAAGCTGTATATTCCTCCTCTTTTTCCAAAAATTCATCTTCCAGTTCATCGAAAGCCTCATATTGCTCGTACATTGCCATAAATTCCTCGTCTGTGCGTTCGCGTTCCAAGTCGTCACGATGGCTATCGTATATTTTCTTGGCAGCATAAACCAACTTGCTCAAATCGCCCACTCCCCACAAACGCATCACTTTGGCAAACGGATTGTCGAAAATATAACCGCCATAACCATTTTGAATCAGTTGGCAGAAGCCTCCCTCCATCACTTCATCACGGAATATCTGATAGGCCAACAATGAATGCTGTTCACCGGTAAGCAAAGACATCGTCCCGGCAGTCATTTCTCCGCCTATTTCTTTCTTATAAGCACCGGTGAATACGCCGATGAATGCATCCATCCCTTCACCGGCAGCCTGGCGCAATGCCACATCTGTAACTTCTATCATAGTTTGTATTTTATTTAATGTGCCACAAAGGTAAGACTTTGCAGCCATAGTCAAACACGGACTCCCCTTTATTTTCTTCGCCTTGCCAACCAGTTGGCAGGATTTTGCCTTACCATTGGCAAGACTTTGCCACCGCGTTGGCAAAACTTTGCCATAGGCATGGCAAAATCCTGCCAAGACGCAAGCAAGGGGTTGGCAAAATTACTTCCTGATTAACAAGCACATACCTTATTGATTCACAAACCCTATCAGAGACGAGAAAAAACAGTCAACTGCAAACTCCACTTTACATTCCGCAGAAATTCAGCTTCTTATTACTTCTTTTTAATAAAAAAGTCAAATTGAACAGTTGGCAGAAACGGGGAAAACAACTAACTTTGCACCCGACTAATAAAAGTGGACTACGTTTTTTTTAATTATATCACTTAAAAAAAGAGCTAATTATGACTTATTCACACGAAGTGGAACACATGTGTGTTGTGAAGAAAGGTCCTAACCACGGACCGGCTCCTATTCCCGAAGAAGGTAAATGGGTAAAAGCTAAAGAAATTGTTGACATCTCTGGTCTGACACACGGCATTGGCTGGTGTGCTCCTCAGCAAGGTGCATGTAAATTAACCCTCAATGTAAAGGAAGGCGTTATCCAGGAAGCTTTGGTTGAGACTATCGGTTGCTCCGGTATGACTCATTCTGCTGCTATGGCATCAGAAATCCTCCCGGGAAAGACTATCCTCGAAGCATTGAATACTGACCTCGTTTGCGACGCTATCAACACAGCTATGCGCGAACTCTTCCTGCAAATTGTTTACGGTCGTACTCAGTCTGCTTTCTCTGAAGGCGGTTTGATGATTGGAGCTGGCTTGGAAGACTTGGGCAAAGGTCTGCGCAGCCAGGTAGGCACATTATACGGAACGTTGGCTAAGGGTTCTCGTTACTTGGAAATGGCAGAAGGTTACATCAAGACTATCGCTTTGGACAAGAACGACGAAATCTGCGGTTACGAATTTGTTCATCTGGGCAAGTTTATGGATGAAATCAAGAAAGGTACAGACGCCAATGAAGCATTGAAGAAAGTTACCGGTACATACGGCCGCTTCACTGAAGAGCAAGGTGCAGTTAAACACATTGACCCACGTCACGAATAATATAAGGAGGAAAGACATATGATTAGAGAAGTAAAATTTGAAAGCCAAGACCGTCGTATCAAGCAGATTCTTGCTGCATTGAACGCAAACGGTATCAAAGACATCGAAGAAGCCAATGCTATCTGCGAAGCTCATGGTCTCGATCCTTATAAGACTTGTGAAGAAACTCAGCCCATCTGTTTCGAAAATGCAAAATGGGCATACGTTGTAGGTTGCGCCATCGCCATTAAGAAGGGCTGCAAGAACGCTGCTGAAGCTGCTGAAGCTATCGGTATCGGTCTGCAGGCATTTTGTATTCCGGGTTCTGTAGCTGACGACCGCAAGGTTGGTATCGGTCATGGTAACTTGGCAGCCATGTTGCTGCGTGAAGAAACCAAATGTTTCGCTTTCTTGGCAGGTCACGAGTCATTCGCTGCTGCCGAAGGTGCTATCAAGATTGCCGCTAAAGCTGACAAGGTACGTAAAGAACCTCTGCGTTGCATCCTGAACGGTCTCGGCAAGGACGCTGCACAGATTATCTCTCGTATCAACGGCTTTACATACGTTCAGACTCAATTCGATTACTATACAGGTGAACTGAAAGTAGTTCGTGAAATCGCATACAGCGACGGTCCCCGTGCCAAAGTAAAATGCTACGGTGCAGACGATGTTCGCGAAGGTGTGGCTATCATGTGGAAAGAAGGCGTGGATGTATCCATCACTGGTAACTCTACGAATCCGACCCGCTTTCAACACCCGGTTGCAGGTACTTATAAGAAAGAACGCGTATTGGCTGGCAAGCCGTACTTCTCAGTGGCATCCGGTGGTGGTACTGGTCGTACTCTGCACCCGGACAACATGGCTGCCGGACCGGCTTCTTACGGTATGACCGACACCATGGGTCGTATGCACTCAGACGCTCAGTTCGCTGGTTCTTCATCAGTTCCTGCCCACGTAGAAATGATGGGATTCCTGGGTATCGGTAACAACCCGATGGTAGGATGTACAGTGGCTTGTGCGGTTGACGTGGCTCAGGCTTTGAGCAAGTAAGTAGCAAGTAAATAATTACATAGAAAAAGAGGATAGCCTTCATTGGCTATCCTCTTTTTCTATCTACCCACAATCGCCACCTTTATCACCCCCTCCAGCCTATTCTCAAAAATACGGTAGGCTTCGTCAATTTCCTCCAACGAGAAACGATGTGTGATAAGCGGTGTGGTATCTATCTGTCCCGCCGCTATCAGGCGCAGTATCTCGGCACAATCGCACCCATCCACACCACCGGTCTTGAAGACAAGATTCTTGCCATACATCTCCGGCAAGGGCAATAACTGAGGCTGGTCATAAAGCGCCACAATGGTGACAATGGCATTGGGACGGGCACACTCCCATGCCAAGCGGAAAGTATCTTCCGTGCCGGCAACTTCAAGTACGACATCTGCCCCACCATGGTCGCTATGCTTCCTCACAAAGTCTTTGCAGTTTTCCGGCCCAATGACCAGCACCTCCGGATAATGCTCGCGGACAAAACGGATTCTTTCGGCCGACTGCTCGCAGACAATAATGCGACGGGGCTTCTTCAGCATGGAACAAAGCAGGGTACAAATACCCGTCGGCCCGGCACCGATGATGAGTACAGTGTCTTCCTCGGTTATTTCGGAGATACGGGCAGCCCAGAAGCCGGTGACCAACACATCGCCTACCAAGAGCGCCTGCTCGTCGCTTACCGTATCGGGAATACGGTTCAGTCCCTGGTCGGCATAAGGCACACGTACATATTCCGCCTGGCCGCCATCGATACGGCACCCCAAAGCCCAACCGCCATTGGTGTCGGTACAGTTGTTCACATATCCGTGACGACAAAAGAAACATTTACCACAAAAAGTCTCCACATTCACAGTCACACGGTCGCCGGGCTTTACCGACTCAACTTCGGCACCCACCTGCTCTACGATGCCCACCATTTCGTGTCCTACCGTAATTCCGGGTACGGCGCGCGGTACACTTCCATGCTTTATATGCAAGTCACTGGTGCATATGCTACCCAGTGTCACCCGCACAATAGCATCACGTGCATCTTCCAATACCGGTATCGGTTTCTCAAGCAATCCGAACTTTCCGTGTTCAATATAAGTATATGCCAACATAATATATGCTTTTTTGAGTTATCACTTCTAAACGCGAAGTTGCCAGAAAGCAACAGCCGCTGCGGCCGCCACGTTCAGCGAATCTACACCGTGCGCCATGGGGATACGAACCACATAGTCGGCTCCCGCAATCGCTTCGTGCGAAAGACCATCTCCCTCAGTACCCATCACAATAGCCAACCGGGGCTCGGTCTTCAAAACGGGATTGTCTATGGAAATGGAATTGTCCGTAAGCGCCATGGCCGCCGTGCGGAAACCCAACTCACCGAGCGTATCCAGAGGACCGTCCATCCACGTCCACGGCACAAGAAAAACCGTTCCCATTGAAACCCGGACCGCACGACGGTTCAGAGGGTCGCAGGAATTACGCGTCAACAGCACAGCATCCATGCCAAGAGCTGCCGCCGAACGGAAGATGGCCCCAATATTGGTGGTATCCACCACCCCGTCGATAACCACAATACGCCGGGCTCCCCGGCAGACGTCCTCCATACTCTTCGGAACCGGACGGCGCATGGCACAAAGAACACCACGCGTCAAAACGTAGCCGGTCAGCTCGGCAAGCAATTCCCTACCGCTTGTGTAGACGGGTATATCGCCACAACGCTCAATGATTTCAGCAGCATCCCCATAGATGTGCTTGTGCTCACACAAAAGGGCCAAAGGCTCGTAGCCGACATCCAGAGCCACCTTGATAACCTTAGGACTCTCAGCTATAAACAGCCCTTTGTCCGGCTCAAGGCGGTTGCGCAACTGGGCTTCGGTAAGGGTACTGAATATCTCCACACCGGGATGGGTCAAAGATGATATTTCGATAACAGGCATCGGATGATTTACTATTTGACGATTACTATTTACAATTCATGGCAGAAAGCCCTATAACCCCTTTATTGTCTTCATCAGTTGTTCTCCCAGTCCGATGGTGTATCCTTGCGATACAAAGACCACCCGATTGAAAGTATCGGCTATGATGAACATCGGCAGGCTCTCTTTATGCTTCAACTTCATGCTTTCTGCAATCTGCGCAGCGATACCGTCCGTATCTATACCATAAATAATGGTAGAGGGCAAATCGGGGAATGACTCGCGGGCGAACTTGCCGGCTTTGGCCTCATTAGGGAACAGCAACACCATCTTACGCCCCCACTTCTCCAAATCAGCCTTGAATGAAGCGATGTCGCGCAACGCATGATTGGTTGGCTCTTGATTGACACCCAGAATGCCTACGACAAAGTAACCGCGCCCACAAGCCTGCAGCAGACTCTGCCGGGCTGCGGAGCCGGCGTCCGGCAGCGGAGTGAAGAGAGACTCCGAATTAAAGTTCCCGATAACCTGCACCTCATCCTCGCTCTCGCGCATCACCAACTCAATTTCCGTTGTCTTCTCCGGCAGAATATTGAAAAAGGTGGTTTTAGAAAGTACCGCACCGCTGGCAAGGCGTGTACCGGTCACCAAAACATAATCTCCGGCCTCCAGAGCAGTTCCTTCCTTCAGCAGATTGCTCCATGTAGTACCGCCGCCCATATCTGCATCGCCTTCGTCATAGGAAAGCAATTGCAAACTGCCCTGCGGGGTCTGTTTGGAAAGAGTGAAATGAGAATAGTATTTCGGGTTATCCAACGAACGGATAGGCTTATAGGAAGCCACCAACTTTCCCTTCGAAGCAATTCCTTCTGCCATAAAGACCGGCTCTTCCGGATGATGGTTCAAGTCCACATCCATCGCACCATCATCCCCTATCAACTGTACTTTGCCGGTCACTCCGTTGATACGGGCAGGGATTGCCATGCTGCGTGCCATGGAGACGAAGAAAATGTCACGACTATGGGCATCAGCCACACGGGCCTTCCAGACCCCTTCCGGAGAAATGGGAGCCCCTCCCAAATTACAGTCATTGTCTACCCGGATATTTTGGGCCACCCATGCCACCAGTTTCATCGGCTCTGCCTTGTATGCCTCAGCATCTTCCTTTGAGACGGCTTTCTTGAAAAATCCTTTATAGGGGGTCAGTATCTCGTTGCTTACGCGTGGATTGCGCACATATCTGCGGAAATGGTCGGCATTCTTGCACATACGGGATTGCATGTGGTCCATCAGAACTTCCAGTGTAACGTCGCGGAGGTCTTTTGCCGAAATCCGTTGGAGCAGGTCCAGACCTCCTCTTTTGGACTTTTCAGAGCGCAACCGTGCCATGAAGTCGGCAATGACCCGATGGTTTCCTCTGGAAGCGACCAGTATCCGTGAAACGGCATCTTCGTCGAGCTTGTACTGCCGGGCAAAATAACGCGCCGTCTCATCCGTCATGAACATAGACACATAAGCGTTGCGGATGGAATCTTCATGGACCATGCGGCGGTCATTCGCCGCACGCTGTTCGGGCGTAACCGCCGGCAACTCCGCATTTTCGGGGGGCGGCACAAGTTCAAAATCTACCGCATGGCCGTCGCCGGCAGTCTTATCCATCTTCACAACCAGTTCATGGTCCTTACCGAAAGAAAGTTTGGCATAGCCGAATTTTCCGTCTTTGGAAGCCCATACCAGCATGTCACCCTTACCGGCCGTCAAAAAAGCCTTTCCCTCTGCATCGGTCTGCTTCCGGGCTACAGTATAGAACTCCGCATAATTATAGAGCTTGAACTCCACACAAGCATCAGACACCGGATTTCCATGTCCGTCCATGACCGTAACTGTGGCCTTAGCCGTCGGTGCATAGTTACCGATTACATTGATTTCCGTATAAGTAGGAGTGACAGACATCACTTCCTCCGCTCCTTCATAACGTCCGAAGACCTTGGTATGCATCAGCATACCGCGACTGGCCGGAGCATTGAACCAACCAAGGTTGAGTACCGGTTCGGGTTCGCAGGCTCCAAGAAAATACCATTTCCCGTCTGCCCATGCTTCTACCCACGCATGATTGTCGTCGGTATGCGCCCACCGGGGTGTGTAGACCTGACGGGCAGGGATACCCACCGAACGCAAGGCGGCAACCAGCAAGGTAGATTCCTCGCCACAACGCCCGTATGCCGTGCGTACCGTTGCCAAAGGCGAACTGGTACGGGCATCGGAGGGAGTATAGATAGCCTTCTCGTGGCACCAGTGGTTCACCTCCAGAATGGCATCATAGAGGGACAGAGACTTGACACGATTCTTCAGTTCTTCGTAAAACACTACCCGTGCACTGTCCAGATGCTCATTGTTGACCCGCACCGGAAGTACAAAATGACGAAACAAATCCTCAGGAATAACTTTTCCCCAAGGCATCTCATCGGCAGCCTTTTGGGAGGCGCGCACGTTCATCAGATGAAATTCTCCGGAATAATCGGCAATGTCTGCCAAAGGCATATAGGCATAAAGGAACTCCAAAGCTTCGCGTTCGTACGACGTCAAGTCCGTATCGAATATGGCAAACAAATCGCCCTGCGGCAACCTTTCTTTTTTTTGATTGAAATCCTGCTCCACACGTTGGCGGTAAGAAGTGTCTGTAATGAAAGAACGTTTGCCGCAAGAGGCAAGCAAACATACCAGTCCGAGAAATCCCAGAAGTCGTGCAACTCGTTTCATAATGCAATTATTAAGGTTGAGCCACAAAAATAGTGTAAATCGTCCGCAAAAGAAAATTAATTCCCGTTTTTACTTACATAATCACTCTACTTCAGATGTATCACCAAAGTCGTGTCTCCGGAAAAAGTGAAGCTGCATTTGTCATAAGACGGCGGGCCCATAACGCCTTGAGCATCATTACTGAACCCGTACTTCTCTGTAGGAATGCCGAAAACGGCAGTATCCAGTTTCCCGTTTCCGTTCTCGTCTTGAAACAGCGAAATGGCATACGTACCCGCAGGTAACCCCTGGCAAGGAATGGAGAGCGACGTATCTTTCACATCTATCCGGAAGGCGGTCAAGGGTTTCTTCATGAATGTTTCTTCCGAATTGTAGATGGCGACATAGAGATGCCCCTCCACCTTTTCAATGTCACACACTTCAATAGTCAGGTTCTGGGCAAAGAGCAGCTGGGCGGCACTTTGCATTACAAATACTAAAAAAATAATCATTGCTTTCATCTTTGTTTATTTTAAAAAGGGTTATTGTCTAAAAATTGGATACATCGTAGGCGG
Organism: Bacteroides uniformis; assembly: GCF_025147485.1. Classification (NCBI taxonomy): domain Bacteria; kingdom Pseudomonadati; phylum Bacteroidota; class Bacteroidia; order Bacteroidales; family Bacteroidaceae; genus Bacteroides; species Bacteroides uniformis. Next base: position 4,341,714 of record NZ_CP102263.1, read on the forward strand.
CCTTCTTGCCTAAAGTCACATATACTCCTACATAGAAAAAATGGTCGCTGGAAGCCAGGACAGCCTTGTTATCCACCTTACCGAACTCATTCTTCCGGCAAAGGATATTGCTGGCGGAAGCATGGATAATTACCTTCTTGCTTGCCAGGAAGGTCACACCCAAATCCAGACTGTTATAAGGCTTCACTTCATCGTTCATCAGACCCGGCAGCATGGGGTTATGATAAGGACGTCCGCTACTGAAACGGTCGGTCACGCTGACAATGGAACGCAGGCGAGGCAAGGAATACTTCACCACCCAGGCTGCATTATGCCGTGTAGCATACTGAGGAGTAGTCAGTTCCAGATACTCCCGATATTTACGTTTGGCTATATTATAGGTATAGGATAACTGGTATTCCAGATTCTTGAAGGACGCTCTATCACGGAAGAACAAGTCTATGCCTTTGCTGTGTCCATAACCGTTGGAGGTCAAGAATACAGCTTTCGTATCGGCATCCGTTTCCTCCAATGCCAGACGGTCATAATCCTTATAATAAAGTTCAGCTTTACAGAAACGCCCTTCATAGTCGTACTGAACGCCTAAATTGTACTGCATACATACTTCCGACATCAACTGCGGCCGACGCACCAGACAGTTGTTCTCGGGCAACTGTGTGTATCGCCCTACAATCCCCGACAGCATCATGTTTCCCCAATAATAGTTCGCCGCCAGCCGGGGAGAGAAATTCATCTTACGGTTCGGAGAAGTGTATTCCGTGCGAAAAGAAAACTCCATCTTCAATTGTTCCATCGGATAATAAGCCATCGAAAAGAAACCCGCACCAATGGTAGGCGACATGCGATTGCTGTCATCCGTCCCGCACAACAGATAATGATTCCTGTAATTGCGGATATAGCTCTCTATCCCCATATCCAGGCGGAATACCGATGACAGCCGTTTGGAAACTTTAGCCTTCAGATGCGTCTCTTGCTGATGTTCCAGCCAGTTATCACCCGAAACAACTGCTCCTCCCATTCTCCGGTTATAGTAAGAATAGGCCGCCCCTGCAAACCAACTCCACTCTCTGGAAGTATGCCTGCGAAAGGTTGCATTTACATAGATATTGTCTTCACCCAGCCCGAACAATCTGCGGTTATCCCCTTCGTAAGTGGAAAAGTCCGTCCGGTCGTATTGTGCGTAAACCTTCCATACCACTCTTTCATCAAGAGTATAACGGAACTGGACAGCTCCGGAAAACATCCGGTAAGGCTTCTCGAAATCCCTCCTGCCCGAATAAACCTTGTCATACAAACCCAGGTTCTGATAATTCAAGTCAACAGACAAGGATCCTCTGTCAAAAGTCTTTGTGCCCCCTCCACCAACACCGACAACGGAAGCGTTCACTCCGACTTTATCGACCTTGCTGTAATCTTTTGTTTCCAATGGCAAGACTGCCGAAAGCGCTTCTCCATATTCTTGTGAAGCGCCTCCCGAAGCAAGGTTTACCCCACTGAACATAAATGTAGAGTAACGGCTGCGAGCAGGGGTATTTATTCCGTTCGAAGTATAGGGATTCAGTACATGCATTCCATCAATAAAAGTCTGCGTCTCGTAACTGCCTCCACCACGTACCAGCAATTCACCGGTTTCACCCTGCACTTGCGTACCGGGCAAAGTCTGCAATGCCTTGTATAAATCACCGTTCGCACCGCCCACCGTAACCAGTTCCACCGGATGCATATCGCTCCAACGGCTGTTGGCAGCAGGAGTTCTGGCTCCTTTTACCACTACTTCTTCCAAAGCGACACTGTCTATATTAAAATTCAGACGTACTGTATCGGTCACTGATTTCTGCGCTACGGAAGGCTGTGTATAAAGTAATACGCCCAATATCCCAAAGACTGTTTCCCGTTTCATATCTTTACATTCGTTGTGTTTCCTGCCGCAAACATAAAGGAAGGGTATAAGACAAAAAAATATCCGGGACAGACAGCCCGGATATGTGACAACCAACAAACTCTTTGTGACGAACAACGTATTTCTGTGACGAGTGACTAACTCTTTGTCCGGTTTTCAATCAATGCTTTCACCTCTTTGGCGTATGCGCGTGAAACCGGAACCTCTTCTTCGCAACCCTCCAGATTCAGCTTATATCCCTGAGAGTTTCCATCTACTTTCACCACCATCCGGATGTTTACAAGAAAGGCCCTATGGCAACGGATAATAAAAGGGCAAGCAGAGACAGCTTCCTCTGCCTGCTTCATGGTGGCACGCAACAATCTCCATGTAATTTTCTTTTCTTTATCCGAATCTGAACGGTAACCTACTTTTACGTAATTCCCCTTTGCCTCTGCATAAAGGAAATCTCCGGCCTTTACTTCCAGCATTTCTTTGGTGCCACCGGCAAACACCAACGCTTCTTCCGAGGAAAACACCTTGTCTTCCAAGCTCGCTATCCCAACTTCCGGGGATATTCTCCTTGAAAGGTGACCGTTCATCTCCATAGCTTCTTTCAGATTGCGGGTCAGTTGCAAATTGCGGTTCCACATCAGAAAAAATATGGTAGGAAAAGGTGCCAGCACCATTACCCAAGACAAAGCCAGAAAGAACAACCGCTTGTCCAACCACATTCCCATCAACCATGATTGATAGGCCCAAATCCCCACTGCTATCAGCAACAACATCAGCAGCAAATTCAACACATGCTTACCCAATGTCCAGTTCTGCTCCTTGTAATAAGCAGGAAATAATGCCGGAAGCAAATAGGTGAAAACTCCCGAAGCACCTGCCGCAATCAATGCAGAACCGGCAACCACCCCAAACACACTTCCCTTTATCCGGGAAATACCGAACGGCTGAAGTATATATAATATCAGAAAAATAATGGCCGAAGGTATCACTACTGCCTTCCAGCGTTGATAAAACGTAGGATAAGGACTCCGCCAAAGTTCCACCAATTTCCCCATAAGTATATAGTCTCTCTTGTTTACATGGTAATATATGCAAAGATAATACATTTACTCAACACATGCTCATACAGATACTATATTATCAATCTGTTTTATCACACGACAAGGATTTCCCACTGCCACACAATTCGCAGGAATAGAACGGGTAACCACACTCCCCGCCCCGATAACGCTGTTCCTCCCGATGGTGACACCAGGCAAAATGACAACCCCTCCACCAATCCATACTCCATCCTCTATTCGTACAGGTAAGGCATACGTACGGCAGATTTCTTGTTCTTCCGGACAGTCCTGCACCATACGTTCATCTACTTTGGTAGAATGGGTTGCCGTATATATCTGTACATTAGAGGCTATTAAGACGTTGCTACCTATGTCAATACGATTGTTGTCCACAAAGGTACAATTCATGTTGACAATTACCTTGTCGCCCATAAAAATATGCTTGCCACATTCACAATGGAAGTCAATATCCACATGCACATTCTTGCCTACATGTCCCAACATCTCACACAACAACTCCCTCCTGCGCTTGCTATCGGCATAATCTGTGGCATTGAATTGTGCCAGGAGACGTTTTGTACGCAAAATCATCTCCACTATTTTCGGATCCCTGCTTCCTATAAAAGGTTCGCCAGCCATGCACTTTTCATATTCTGTTTTCATACGCATCCTGTTTTTGCGGACAAAAATACAAAACTCTAATGTATAGGAATTTATCCTATGTTAAAAAATACCCCTTTGCCCTGATACGACTCAATGATTGTTGTGTAATGCCAAGGAAAGAAGCGATATGTCCCAAAGTCACTCTATGAAAAAGGGCCGGACACTCACTCATTAATTTTTCATAACGCTCATACGCAGACAAGTTGAGGCGAGATATATGAATATCTTGTAAGCGAAGAAAATTTTCCTGTTGTAACACCCTCATCCAATTTGCAATATCTATATCTGACTTATACAACTCATTAAGCGTTTCAATGGAAATAGAATAGACCAGTGTTTCTTCCAATGTTTCCACGTATTCAAAGCCTGCTTTGTTCCTATATAAATCCCACGAGCCACAAGCTACATCACCTTCCATAGAGAACCATGTCGTTACTTCTTTTCCATCGTGCAAGGTGTACGAGCGTGTCATTCCCTTCTCTATGAAGTGGACTTGCCTATCAAATTGTCCTGCACGGATAATAAGTGTTTTGACAGGAAACACTTGCTTTTCAAAACCATGTGCCAATGTCGCCAATGCTTCATCTGAAACCGGATAATAAACTCTTATTGTTCTGACAATATTCTCCATACTAAAATATCCCTTTTTACAAAGGTATAAAACAAGGAAGAGTTTGCGAAACTTGCGTAACATATTTGTCATATATAGATTGCAAAATCTAGTATTTCTAAAGAAAATAAAGGATGAATGGCTATTTTTTATGTTATAAAACACATTTCTCGCAAACATTTCGTATCTTTGCAACGTTATAAGATAAAAGAAAAGATGTAAAAACCCGCTTTCCGAAACGCGGAGAGCACAAAAAGATGAGAATTATGAAAAAGAATGCAAATGAAATTTTTATGTTACAGTACCAAATCAAACGCTATCAGGCAATGGGTAATGGAACAATGTGTCAAACACTGAACGGTAAACTACAAAAGCTGCTTGCAAAGCAGTCACTCGTAACCATGTAAAAAAACACCTTTAAATACAATGAATAAAGGGCAGGGAACTTTTCAGTTCTCTGCCCTTTTTCTTTTTTATCCATCTATACTAATGGTTAGCACCAACAACAAACTCACTTTGCATCCTTATCTCCCTACCGTCAACCGAAATTCCTTGTAGGGTAATTATATATATTCCGTTCATATCCGAAGTATAAAAGTTGAGTGTACCCATAGCGGAAGTTATCTCCGGATTCCAATAAAGTGTATGCCGAAAATCCGGTAAGCGAGAACCGGCTTGTTTCTCTGAATTGTATGATGGAGCAACAAATGCGATTCTCTTTTGTGGAAACTCATAAGAAAACATCTGTGAATTCTTATCCAAACGTATATCAGGCAATGTTCCCCGATGGGTTATAAACGAAACAATTCCATCATACAACTCCCCGCCAAAAGTATATTTGCCAGTATAACGATGTATATAGTGTATCAAACGGGCATCATAGTTCAGAATGGTTTCATGGTCATCAAACGGAATCCCGTCTAACAACACCAGTGTTTTCATATTACTGAATCTCCTTATATCCGGTTGCAGTATCCGGATGACATCTTTACCTTCCAGCTGACTGATACGTATTCCCTTGACAAATTCCACAAAAACATCCCTCACAGTCCTGAAACGAACATACTCATCCAGATTATAAGTGGAAGCGGGAACAAAATCATAAAGTTGTTGCAATATACTCTTGCTATACGAAGAATCTACCGGCAAAAGAGAATGTAATTGCGCGCTGAAACCACGCTCTATCAAGTCTTCTTTCCGAAATGACACACAGACTTTAGGAAGTTTTTCCGCCAACACCCCGACAAAAGGAGAAATAAGCTCCAATCGGCAGGGACTTTCCTCCTCCGGTAATGCAGTTAATACAATCTCCTGCATATCCGTTATTCCGGTCGTATAAAAAGCATAAATAGCGTCAGCCTTAGGCTGTCCGCCAAAGACACGAATATCCTTGCCCACACATGCCAGACGTGCATTTACATTGTCAGCAGGCGCTCCCATCAGCCTGCCGGTTACAATATGCCCTTCACACTCTGCAGCAAATGACCGTTCCGGAACACTTGTATAGTTCTTCTGCCCGTCGGCTGATATTGGAAACCCCTTTAGCACATAGTCTTTTCGTACTACGGACAAAGTAAGCTCCTTGACATCAGCAGGCAGATTGGGTAATGTCAAGGCTACTTTACTCCGGTTCCCATAGACCGATTTATCTGTCCATAAGTCCGCTCCGGAAAGCTGATTGCCGGAAGCTTGTGAAACGGTAATGGAATCCGTGAAAAGTTCCACATTATCCTCCTCTGTTGTCTGAACAGTATTAAGCAAGGCTATATACTTCTTTGGGAAACAAGCCATAGGATAGTTCCTCATATAACGCGTATATGCCGTCAGTTGGTAAGCTCCGGTATGCATGACTTGCGGAAGTCTGATACGTCCCCATCCATTCCCGTTCTGCAAGTCGATTTTACCTTGTGCGTATACCAGCTTCGTGTCACTTATCTCTACATAAGCTACTTTGCTTAATACGCTTCCACGAGACAAGGAATCCGTCACACAAACTTTTATCCACAAATCTTCTCCAGCCACATAGCAGTCCTTGTCTGTATAAATACGCATATTCTCAACAATTTGAGCGTGTAATCCCAATACAAGAACCCAACCTATAATACAAAATATCACTCTCTTCATATCATTTCAATATTAATTCATTTCATCCGGCCAGAAGGAAGGCTTTTCCAAGCTGGCACCTAAATAGCGTACGTCTGTACAACCTCCGGAAACCCATGCATAACCTACCATCAATGGATAAGCAATAGCATATCCCATCACATATAAATCCATGTACGAATCTGCCCAACCTCTAAATTCTTGGCAATAACCGTCAGGAAACCTATAATATATATCATCGGCAGAAATGAAAATACGATATTTTGCCACATTCATGCTAACTCCCACATAACCAACTACATTTTTGCCTGAATTGTTGCAAATAATATTCGTAGGAAGTTCTGAAGGCTGAGGAATAAACAATCCACCCATTTCTTCATTGATTTTTATTTTCTCCTGATAATATTCGTACTCGCCCCTCGAAATCTTACGCTGTTTCACCAAAGTGCTATAATGATGAAAGACACGGTTATTATCTGCCTTTATAGAATAGAGCCACTTATCCTTCAATTGAGTATCCTTATTTGTTCCTATATTACCTACTATGATTTTAGCCGACTTATCATGACACCATCCCCGTGCATATGATGTAGCATCAAAATCAACCACCTCATCAGTGGTAGGGTCATAACGGAACTTGGGATTATATACTGCCCTCACTTCCCAATCTTCCTCGTAACTCCAGAAATAACATCCGCCATCTTCACTCCGCATAGAAAAGCGGATAGAGATGTCACCGTATTTTTCCGGTTGCTCGTAGGTAACGTCATTTATTGTTTCTGTCTCCAATGGATATTGAGGCTCCGAAGTATAAATATCCCCTTCATACACAATTTTCAGACTATAGCTGGCATCTTTATTCAAAGAGCCAATTACAACTTGGTATTTTCCATCTCCCAAAGAAGTGCCATTAAAACAAGAACCATCACTTCCTACTACACTGACTTCTGCATCTATCTTGTTATAATCCTGAGGAATTCCTTCTACATTCAAAGGAAAGGAACAGCTCAAGGAAAAAACGACTGTACTATCTGATATGATGTTACCTTCAACTATAAGCACCCTCGTACTACTCTCCGGCAAGTGCGCATTGAATTTATCCACACAACTGCCAATAGTGAGCCACAACAAGCATATCCATGTTACTATATATTTTGCATTATTCATCGCTTTTTCTTATTAAAACAGATTGATTTCAACTGGCCAGAAGGAAGGCTTTTCCAAGCTGGCACCTAAATAGCGTACGTCTGTACAACCTCCAGAAACCCATGCATAACCTTTGAATCCCGTACGTGGGTCCGGGTCCGGATATGCAATGGTATACCCCATCAAGTATAAATCTAAAAATGTATACTCTTCTTTCAGCCCTTTCGCTCCCTGACAATACCCCTCAGGAAGCCTATATTGTATATTATCTGTAGAAATGAAAATGCGATATTCCGCCACATTCAAACTGACACCAACATATCCAATGGCCTGTTTATTTGAGCTTTCACATCTAATGTTCGACGGCAATTCCGAAGGCTGGGGAACAAACAACCCGCCCATCTCCTCATTAAGCTTTATTTTCTCCTGATAATATTCATATTCACCCTTCGAAATCTTACGTTGTTTCACTATAGTACTGTAATAGCAAGAAAAACGAATATCGTCTGCTTCAATGGAATAGAGACACTTATCCTTTACACGATTATCCTTGTTTATTTCCATATTACCTATTATTATCTCGGACGATTCACTATGACACCATCCGCGTGAGTATGGTCTAGCATCATAATCAACGATCTTATCTGTTTCGGGGTCATAAGCACACATAGGATTGTATACGGCCCTCACCTCCCAATCTTCTTCATAACTCCAAGAATAACATGCAGCATCTTTGCTTTGCATAGAGAAACGGATACTGACATCACCATACTCCCCTTGCTGTTCGTAGGTGACATCGTCTATGCTTTCCGTTCCTATCGGATATTGAGGTTCGGAAGTATAGATATCTCCCTCATAGACAATCTTCAAGCTATAGCGGACATCCCTATGCAATGTTCCGACAGCAACCCGGTACTTTCCATTACCCAACGCAACACCCCTAAAACTGGAGCCATCCTCACCGGTTACACAAACTTCAGCATCCACCTTATTGAAATCAGGAGGAACCCCTTCCACATCCAAGGAAAAGGAACGGCTCAAAGAAAACACGACAGCACTATCCGATATTATACTACCTTCAACTATGAGAAGGCCGATACTACTTTCCGGCAAGTGGGCATTGAACTTATCCACACAATTACTAAGGAACAACCATAACGGACATATACATATCACCCAATATACTTTATTCTTCATACCCTTTCAGAATTTAATATTATAAGTAACAAAAGGAATGGGAGCACCGAATATGGACATCTTGTATCCTTGAATCCTACCCTCCTCGGACACAAAATAGACAGAGTACACATTCTTCCTTCCGGTCAGGTTATAGATACCGAAAGAAAGGGAACTGTGGGTCAACAATGTCAGGTGGTGACTGGGTTCAATATTGAACGACAAATCCATACGGAAATAGTCGGGAACACGATAACTGTTACGGTCGGTATAGTAAACCTGCATTTTCTTCAAACCCTGGTCGTAGTATTGCCCGGCAGGAATTGTGGTGGGACGGCCCGTACTGTAATCCATATTGAAAGACATGCTGTAACGGCGGGTAAACTTGTAATTGCCTACAAGCTTGAAGTCATGCGGCTTGTCATACTCGGTCGGATACCATTCTCCACCATTGATGGGACGGGCTATGCGCGGATCATTCTGACGCAAGAAAGTGCGCGAATAAGTATAGCTCATCCACCCGTTCAGTTTTCCAGCCGGTTTTTTCACCTGGAATTCCACGCCGTAAGCATATCCCTCCGTATTGATGACATCCGTCTCCAGATGGTGGTTCATCAGGATTTGGGCGGAACTGCGATAATCCAGATAATCAATCAGCTTTTTGTAATATCCTTCTACAGATAATTCCAGAAGTTGCCCCGGCGTATTATAGTAGGCGCCTGCCGCCACCTGCCAGCCACGTTGAGGCTTGATATTGGGGTCGCTCAGCTTCCAGGTATCTGTAGGAGACATAACGGCAGTATTCGATACCTTATGGATATACTGCCTCATCGTATTGAAACCGGCCTTTACGGAAAAATCATCTGTAAAGGCATAACGTGCCGACACTCTGAATTCCGGTCCGTGATAGGTCTTGATGACCTTTCCATTCCCCGCCGTGATAGAATCCGCCACCGAAGACATGGAGGGCAGTATACCTTCCTGATATGTATAGTAAGTGCGCGGTCCCAAAGCATTGAGCATGGAATAGCGTATACCCGCATTGATGGAGAGCCTGGAAGTTATATCCCATTCATCCCCTATATAAACGGCACTTTCCAGTGCTTTATCCTTTTGCAGTTCATCATATCTTACCAGCGAATTAGGCCCCACCGGCTCGTAGGTCCCGGAATTCACATTATACAGCTGGCTCATCAAACCGAAGTTCACCGCATGGCTATTGCCGGCTTGATAAAGAAAGTCCGCTTTTCCAAACCATTGGTTAATGGCAAAAGACAGCCGTGCGGCAGACGCTTCCTCCACCGTTTCATCATTTCGGTAATCGTAGTGGTCATAACCGAAAGAGAAGTTTCCGGTCAGCTTTTCTGCAAAGACGGTCCTCCAGTTTGCCGAGAAATTCATATTGTTGTAGGCATACTTCTCATTGTCATTAAAGGCAAAACGGTCGTGACTATAATAGCCATAGACATTCAGCTTGTTGCGCTCGTTCACCGTATGCGAGAAGACAGTCCCCAAATCATAGAAACCGGCTTTCCCATCACGATACCCGCTTTTGTTGGGCAATGTCTTCATTATCCAGTCCGAATAGGTCGTACGTCCACTCAGCAGAAGGGAAGTCTTTTCCTTAATGATGGGAATCTCGAGATTCAACTTACTGGTCACAAGCCCGATACCTGCAGAACCGGTAAACTTTTCCTTGTTCGCCTCCTTGCTGGTGATGTTCAGTACGGAAGCGATACGCCCGCCATACTGGCTGGGGATACTGCTCTTATAAAGTTCCGCATCCTTTATCATGTCCGAATTAAAAGCCGTGAAAAAACCGAAAAGATGATTGGGGTTATAAATCGTTCCGTTATTGAAAAGAAGCAGGTTCTGGTCAGCGGCACTCCCACGCACATTGTAACCGCTTGATGCCTCCCCCACTGTCTTGATGCCGGGAAGTGTCTGTATCATCTTCAGCACATCCACCTCACCCATAGCCGTAGGAATGTTTTTCAGCAGGGCAGGCTGCAGCTTCTCCATTCCCAACTGCACACTTTTCACGTTCTGTATACGCCCCGAAACAATAAGCACCTCATCCAGCATATGGTCTTCCTCTTCCAACTCGATATGGACAATGCCTTCACCATAAAGCATAAATTGCCGATGGGTCACTTTGATATTCATCCCACTGATTTCAAGAATATTATAGCCTGCAGGCAGGTCAATGGTAAATTCCCCCTGACGGTTGGTCGTCGTAGCTACCCACGGCTCTCGATGAATGATGTTGATACCATCCAGATTCTGGCCGGTCTTAAAGTCAGAAACTCTTCCGGTCAAAGTTATCATATCTCCGGGGGCAGGCTTGTACTTGTTTCCTATCTCATAGACCTTGTTTTCTGAAGAAGACTTCACAATAGGAATGTATGAAGGCAATAGTTCCTCATCCGTCTCCAACTTTTCCCCCATCAATACCGGTGGCAGCGAGGTGGCCAGAAAAACCTCCGGCAAGACAAATATTCTGTCACCATAAACCGTCACCTTATAGATAGTAGCTGCCAAAGCCTCTCTCAAGTACTCGGCAGTGGGGTTCTTCACCTCTGCCCGCTTCACTTTAAAAGGAACCGTTATCGTTGTATAAATACGGCAAGACGTGCCCTTTTCTACTGCATCCATCAATTCGAATATGGAAATGCTGTCCATAGCCATCTGTTGCTGTGCAAACATGCCGAAAGGCGACAATAGGAGGAAAAAGGCTACTGTATATTTAAGATTATGTGCTTTCATATTATTTTCCATGAATTAAGGAATCAATATATTCCGTTAACCGAGTCATTGCCCGGACACCGCCATCTTCCTTGAAGTCCAGCCGCTCTTTCCGGCAATAAGCCTTCAACTGCTTCTTGTATGTAGGAAAAAGTTTCAAGAAACCCGAACGGGAAGTTATCACATAATCGGTTCCGCCACTGCGAAGACTGAAATAGCTCTTTTTCTTGAACCGGCTGTAATAAAGATCGTTTTTCTTCACCTGAGACTCCATTGTGGATACGATATACTGTGTCAGGCACATTTGCGGACTATCATATAGCAACGCAGCGAAACAGTCACCCTGCGGTACAAACTTCTGTCCTTCTATGACAAAATAATCCACTTTCCGCATATCTACCTGCAAGGTTATCCGTTTCTCCGGAGTAACCACAATCAGACTCTTTTTATAGGTATCATAACGGAGCTGCAAATCCGAGTAAAGCCATCTGCCATAACAGACAGCCCCCTCGCGAAATTCATCCGTATTCCAATAGGGATGGTTAAGATACTTCTGCTGGTTATAATTTTCCTCTGCCTTACCGGAGTAAAGAGCAGCATAATCTCCTGCCGCTTTTCTGAATTCATCAAAAACGGCTTGTTGTGCACAAACCAAAGATGGAAAACATAGGACGCATAGTAGCGTGTAAAGGTGTGTTTTTCGCATATATGTGAAGTGTTATAGGTGAGGATAATCACAAATATAACATTTCACTTTTAAAAATAAAATTATTATTATATATAATTCAAATAAAAACAAAAAATAGAGCCATAATCGGATGCTAAACACAAAGCTAAACATTTAGCATGCAAGCAGAAGCACATTACAATAAGATTAAAGCACCATTCATCCTCCACCATCAATTATACTTACATATATTTATAAAAAAACGATACAGCACAATCGCTCAAGCCGCAACAATATCCTTCCCGAAAGGAGTCAATGCCAGCCCTGCCAGCTTAAAGTGTTGGATACCGAAAGGAATGCCTATAATGGTGATGCACAGCAATAACCCGAATCCCAAGTGCGAAAGGCAAATCCAAATGCCGCCCAAGAATATCCAAAGAATATTCATCAGCACATAGAGGCAACCGTTGGAACGTTCCCCGCTACGAACCTCTTTGCCGAAAGGCCACAAGGCAAGGCTTGCCATTTTCAAGGTCTGCATACCGAAAGGGATGCCAATAATGGTGAACATCATCAATAAACTTGCAATAAGATACTCCACAGCAGTGATGATACCTCCAAACATCAACCACAAAATATTCATAAAACAGCCCATAGCTTTCCTTTTTTTAATACTGAACACAAATATAGCATTATTTATTTGAATGGTCCGTCTCCCAGTCACTAAATTCAAAACTCAGTTGTTCCCAGACTCCCTTCTCCTCCTCTTCACGGGGATTGGAAACGGAAAGTCCAATCAAACGGATAGGATGATGTTCATAATCCACTTCCTGCAGCAACTGCTTTGCCAAAGGCAGAATCACGTCAAGGGCACCCAGCTCCTTTGTTTGGGTCATACTGCGGGTAATCTGGCTAAAATCATGAAACTTGATTTTCAGCGTCAGCGTATTCCCGCGGAAATTGGTGTGCTCCAGTCGCCCCACCAGCTCCACTGCCGCATGGTACAGCTCTATAATGACGGATGAACGCTTGCTGATGTCCTTCTCCAACGTATGTTCGCAACCCACAGACTTGCGGATGCGGACAGCCTCTACCGGACGGGTATCGATGCCACGGGCAAAATCATAATAGACTGTCCCCACTTTGCCAAATTCGCGGGTCAGCATCTCCAAAGACTGCATACGCAGCTGTTCCCCGTTGTGAATCCCCAAAGTGTGCATCTTCTTCGCCGTTACCGGTCCCACTCCCCAGAAACTTTCAATGGGCAGCCGGGCAACAAAGTCCAGCGCCTGGGCAGGATGTATGGTGCAAAGCCCGTCCGGCTTGCGGTAGTCCGAGGCTATCTTGGCAAGAAACTTATTATAGGATATGCCGGCAGAAGCCACCAGATTCAACCTCTCCCGCACCTTCCGCTTTATCTCCTTCGCGATGTCTACAGCCAATGGAATGCCCGGTTTATTCTCCGTCACATCCAAAAAAGCCTCGTCCAGCGAAATGGGCTCGATGACATCCGTATATTCATGAAAGATTTCGTGTATCTGGCGGGAAACGGATTTGTAGACTTCCATCCGTCCCGGGATAAAGATAAGTTGGGGGCACAGCCGCTTTGCCTTCAGTGACGACATGGCAGAACGCACCCCGAAACGCCGTGCCTCGTAACTGGCTGCCGCCACCACTCCCCGTTCCTCCGCATGGCCCACGGCAATGGGCTTGCCCCGCAATGCAGGATTATCACGCTGTTCTACGGAGGCGTAGAATGCGTCCATATCGATGTGTATAATTTTTCGTCCGGTCATTCTTCTTTCAACTCCCCGATACAAAGATACACTAATTTTTCTTCATCCGAAGTATCCGCCGATAGACATAAATGAAGGCTGGTATTAAAAAGGCATCTGCAAAAATCCATGCAGTAGGGTCACCAAAACACACGGCCAGATAGCCGAAAGCCGGAACAGCCAGCAGGCTGACCAGTATCCGGGCAATCATCTCCGAGACACCGGAAAGCATGGCAAGATTGGTATATCCCACCCCCTGGATAGTGTATCGCAGGATGCAGAGCAGTCCCAGAACCGGGAAAAAGGAAACGGAAATGTGCAGGAACAACTCCGTATTCTTTAAAATCTCCAACTCAGAGGCATCTACAAAGAGCAGGGCAAAAGTCCTGGCACCGAACATCAGTACACAGAAAGTGAACGCCCAATAAACAATCATCATCAGGGTGCTTGCCTTGACTCCCATCCAGATACGTTCCGGCTTGCCCGCACCGTAGTTTTGCCCGCTATAGGTGGCCATTGCCATGCCCAGACTCTCGAAAGGACACATGAAAAACATCTTGATACGCATGGCTGCCGTGAATGCAGCCACACAAGCCGTACCCAAAGCATTATTGGCGCTTTGCAGCATAATGCTGCCAATGGCAGTAATGGAAAATTGCAGTCCCATGGGTACGCCGATGTACATCAGTATGCGTGCCAAAGCACCGTCGAATTTCCGCTCGGCTGGCGTTGTCTTCAGAATGTCGAAACGACGCATCATATAGATGTAGCACAATATGGCCGAGACGCCTTGTGAAAATACGGTAGCGATGGCAGCTCCTGCCACTCCCCAACCCAGTACCAGAATGCAGAACAAATCGAGCAGGATATTCAGTACCGTAGAGAGAAGTAGAAACCAAAACGGCGTCTTGCTGTCACCCAATGCACGGATAATACTGGACAGCAGATTATAGAAGAAAGTAAAGGGAACCCCGATAAACGTGACAAGCAGGTAATAATAGGCTCCCGTGAATATGTTCTCCGGCGTACTCATCATGTGCAGAATATCTGCACAGTAAATGCTGGTAACCACGGCAATGACAACAGACATCACCGCAGCCAGCTGCAGGCTGACAGCCACATAACGGCGCATCGTGACATAATCCCGCGCACCGAACTTTTGCGCCACGGGAATGCCGAAACCTCCGCAACAGCCATTGCAGAATCCCAGAATAAGAAAAACGACCGAAGTGCTTGCCCCGACTGAAGCCAAGGCGTTGATACCCAGAAAGCGCCCCACGATAGCTGCATCTACCAATGAATAGGTCTGTTGCAGCAGATTGCCGAGCAGTAAAGGCAAAGTAAAGTTGAAAATCAACGGAAGAGCCCGTCCTTCCGTCATTTCTCTGGATGTTGCCATAAATCTAATACCTCCGAAATTGGGTGCAAAAATACGAAAAGATAGCGTTTACAGACTTGACGAAGGTCAAATTTAATAGGGAAGCTTAAGGAGAAGGAAGGCGAAGGACAAATCGTTCCATCATGGGGAAAATATTATTCCACCACTAGGAAAAAATCGTTCCACCATGGTGGAACGATTTTTCCTCCACGATGGAACGATTAAATCTATGCAGATTCGGAGCTTAGTATTTACACTCGCGAATTATCTCTATCAGCTGCCGGAAATCTTCGGGATGAACATCTCCGATATTGCCGATACGGAAAGTGTCGGCTTGCGAAATCTTTCCCGGATAGATGACAAATCCACGTTCTTTCAGTTGTGTGTAGAAAGTTTTGAAGTTGAAATCGGCATAAGGATAGAGGAAAGAAGTAATAACGGGCGATTGAATCTCGTCCGGCAGCAACGTTTGGAAACCGAGGGAACGCATGCCGTCCACCAGCACGCGGTGGTTCTCGCAATATCTGTTGTGACGGGCCTCCACACCGCCCTCCTCTGCCAGTTCGTCCATGGCTTGCTTGAAGGCGCGGACCACGTGTGTGGGAGAAGTAAAACGCCATTTGCCATGTCCTTTCTCCATGGCTTCCCATTGGTCGTAAATGTTGAGAGAGAGTGACTTGGAGACGCCCTTGCAGTGCAACAGCTCGGAACGGCGGGCGATGATGAAGCCAAACCCCGGAACGCCCTGGATGCACTTGTTGGCACTGCTGATGAGGAAGTCTATGCCCAGTTCGTGTACATCGAGGGGAACACCGCCGAAGCTGCTCATGGCGTCTACAATCAGTTTCTTGCCGTGCATCTTGACGAGGTGGGCTATCTCCTTGAGGGGATTGAACACGCCGGTAGTGGTTTCGCAATGCACCACGGCAACGTGGGTGATTTCGGCATTGTGCGAAAGATAGTCGTCGACGTAGCTGACGGAGACTTGCTCTGTTTCGTCAAAAGCAAGCATGTCGTACGAGATGCCGTGATACTCGGCGATGTTGCCCATGCGGTCGCCGTAGGCGCCGTTGCTCAGTATGAGAAGTTTGTCGCCAGGCTTGATGACGCTACCGATGACGGCTTCCACACAGTACGTGCCGCTACCTTGCAGGAGGATGGAAGTATAGTCGCCGGTATGCTGGGTGGCGAGGGAGACGAGGGACTTGCGGATTTCTTCCACAATGTGGAGGTTGTAGGCTTCGTCCCAAGTACACCAGTCGGTCAGCATGGCTTCCTTGACGGTTTGTGAGGTGGTAAGGGGGCTGGGGGTAAGGAGAATGTAGGGTTTCATATGCATTGAGTTTTTAAGTTTATACGTTTATAAGGGTTACAGAATCTCAAGTTTACGGTTTATCTCGGCGATGACTGCGGGGAGCTCGGCAATGGTATCGACCACATAGTGGGCACCGGCGGCAAGCATGCGGCGGCGGACATCGGCCTTACGGGCTTCGAGCTCATCGGCAGGCAAGGAGGAGACTTCCTCTTGTGTCAGTCCCAGTTCGTTACTGCCGAGGACTACGCCGACGGTCCATGCTTTGGCATTGATACCCTCCTTGATGTCGGCGATGGTGTCGCCATACTTCAACACACAATCTACGGAGGGGATGGCGAAGTCTGCCATATTCTTATATATCATGTAGGGAGCAGGACGGCCTGCAGGCAACCCGTCGGGAGTGACGCAATTATCTACCGCATAGCCTTTGGCTGTGGCGGCAGGCAGCACAACATCCATCATAGAGCGGGTATAGCCGGTGGTGGAGCCAATGCGGATACCTTGCGCACGCAGTGCGGAAATCGTTTCCACCACACCGGGAATAGGGTCGGTATAATCTTCGAGCGAGGCAAACAACACCCGTTGGAATTCGGCATAACGTGCCTGCACGTCTTCCTCACCGGCGGGACGGCCGAATTTCCGTTCAAATTCCGCACGGACACGCTCTATATTGAACAGTGCACGGATTTCTTCTACTTTGGTCAGCCCCATGTGCGCACGTGTTTCGGCAGCAGTGACGGGAACGCCGATGGCCCGAAAGCTCTCGACAAAGGCGGCGACGGGAGCAAAACAACCGTAATCGACGGCAGTTCCTGCCCAGTCCATAATGATACATTCAATTCTTTTCATACGATATATTATTATTATTCAGTCTCAAGAAGCAAGGAATTGCCCGGCCGGGACCAACGGCGCAAACGGAAAAGGGAAGAGTCCAACGGTCCCGAAGCATTCTCCTTGCGATAGCGCTGCACCAGGTAGACAGCCGAGCATAGGAAAGCCACGCTGCACACAATGCCGACATAGCCCGACATCAGGTTATAGAAATCCAGCCAGTTGATGTCCGGATTGAAGAATTCTTTGAATACCAATACCACCACCGTACCGGTATACCCGATAAAATCGAGTGTGACGATAAAGAACCCCACATTCCCCTTGATGCGGAAGCAGGCGATGAAACGCTCGAAGAACAACGTCTGGAAGCTGAGGTAAACAGTATAGAGCGACAAACTCTGGAGGAACAGCCACGTCATGGGTGGCAGTTGCAACCCATCGTAATTGAAGGCCACGAATCCCAAGGTCGCTGTGCCGCACGTCACAAGCACCAGCAGCAGGCACAGCACCTTTATATTACTCCTCACCGCGGACATCAGCCCGAAAAGCAACAAGATAATCAGTGTCACCACCGCATCTACCTTGGCAAATGCCCACGACGACAGCCCCGCCGCCTCCACATCCAGAATCTTCACCAGGAAGTCCTCCTTGATGTCCTGCAAGACGGTGATGAACAAGTTTGCCGCAAACAGCATCAGCAATACCGGCATGAAGCTCTTGAAGAGGTCCGCACGCGCCCTGCCGTCCAGCGTCACCCGTTCCGAGCGCAGTGCCCGGTCTGCCGCGGTAGGTTGCGGCATTCTCGTCATCAGCCAGCCCAGCAACGACAGCAGCGGGAAGGCAAAGGCACCGATAAAGGCAGGCATCCAGAACTCACTGATGTGGAGATGCTCCATCACAAACAGCCCGACGGACTTTGCCGTGCCCGAACTGATGGCAATGCTCAGCCCCATTAGGCTCGCCAGCAGGTCCGTCACCCGCCGCCCCTCGAGGAAACTGAAAATCACTCCCCACATGCATCCCAACGAAAGCCCGTTGAAGAACAGCGCAAAGACATTCAGCGGCCGGGGCAACGCTCCGAACAGCACCAGCGAAAGCTCGGCCACCGCCACCGAGAGGATGATGAACTTCAGACGGTTCTCCTTCTTCAGTTCCGAAATTACCTTGATGCCAATCAGCTTGGAAATAAAATAGCCGGAAATCTGCACGATGCTGGTTGCCGTCTTGTAATCCATCCCGAAGAAGTCGAGCCCGTCGAAGCCCGCAGCCGTAAACGGCTTGCGCAGCGCATAGACCAGTGAATAGGAGAGCAAAGCCGCTCCACCCGCCCAAAGGATGAATAAGGCATCAGCCAGTCTCTTGCTCTGTATTATCTGTTTTTTCTCACCGTTGAACATAGTGTGTCGTTTAAGTTGGTTCTTGATTTCGGCGGCAAAGATAGAGGCGGGTGCTGACAGCAAAAATGAATTTCCATTATTAATAAACTTCATGAGATGCTCCACTCGGCGCAGGAAGTGTACAATTACAGCGGCATCTACATCAGTTACAGCCTCTCTTCCTCCTCCAATGCCTTAAAGGTAGAGCCTTACCTGATAACCCCTGCCGACAGCAACGACCACGTCAAAGTGGTGCACATGAGCGCCTACAACACCACCCACTTCGGCACTGCTGTCTTCAACAACCACCAGAATGCCTATATCTTCTTCAACGAACGCGAGGCGCCCCAACTGGCCTTGTTCACCATCTACCTGCAACTGCCCATGTACGACTTTCCCCACCTGCTCAAAGGGCTCTACCTCTGTCTGGACTACAACCGCAACCCCATAGCCCGCCGCATCCTCTTCATCAAACACTCGGACAGCACCTCCATGGACGACTTCCTGGAACTGAAAGGCCAGCTCATCCCCCAAGACCAGCTGACCGACGAGCAACGCCCCTACTACAACTACACCTGCCAGCCGGGCGACTTCATCAAAACCTGCTCCGTCCCCTCTCCCCTGCTGAACGAGAAAGACCTGGAACGGGAGAAGCGGATGCTGGAAATCTAAGACAGCCCGGACAGTCCGGGAATTTTCACTTTGCAACCAAGTTGCATCTCCTTTCCGCTACCTTTGCTGCAGAAAATAGAAAATAGGAGGAAACAATATGAGTTGCAAATGCTGCTGCACACACGGACATACAGCGATACAAGAAAAAAGAAACAGTCTGCTGAAAGATTATTGGAGAATCATCCTCTCCGCCCTATTGCTCTTCGGAGGGCTCATCCTGAATGCTACTGACACCACCTTCTTCAAGGGAGAGTATGTACCTTTTATATGGTACTTGCTTGCCTATCTCCCCGTAGGCCTCCCGGTGATGAGGGAAGCCTGGGAAAGCATCCTGCAAAAGGACGTGTTCAGCGAATTCACCCTTATGTCCATCGCCACCCTCGGCGCCTTCTATATAGGCGAATATCCCGAAGGCGTTGCCGTCATGCTCTTCTACTCCTTGGGAGAGCTCTTTCAGGACAAAGCCGTAGACAAAGCCAAGCGTAACATCAGCGCCCTGCTCGACGTACGTCCCGAAACGGCAACGGTCATCAGAAACGGCAGTACACTTGTCGAAGCTCCCCAACGTGTGCAGGTAGGCGAAACCATCGAAGTAAAAGCCGGAGAGCGCGTCCCCCTGGACGGAACGATGCTGGACGAAGTTGCCGCCTTCAACACCTCCGCACTGACGGGAGAAAGTGTTCCCCGCAACATCCGCCAGGGCGGGGAAGTGCTTGCCGGAATGATTGCGACCGACAAAGTCGTACGCATCCAAGTCACCAAACCCTTCGAGAAAAGTGCTCTTTCCCGTATATTGGAACTGGTGCAGAATGCCTCCGAGCGCAAAGCGCCGGCAGAACTTTTCATCCGTAAGTTTGCCCGTATCTATACGCCCACCGTCACCGGACTGGCGGCATTGATTGTACTGCTCCCCTTCCTCTATTCGCTGGCAGATGCACAATTCTCGTTCATCTTCAATGACTGGCTATACAGGGCATTGGTCTTTCTGGTTATCTCCTGCCCGTGCGCCCTCGTCGTAAGCATTCCGTTAGGCTACTTCGGAGGCATCGGCGCCGCCTCCCGCCTGGGTGTCCTCTTCAAAGGTAGCAACTACCTCGATGCCATCACCCAAGTCGACACGGTGGTATTCGACAAGACGGGTACGCTGACCAAAGGCACCTTCGATGTACAATCCTGCCAGGCACAACCGGGAGTTACGGAAGAGAAGTTGATACAGCTTGCCGCCTCGGCAGAGCGAAACAGTACGCACCCCATAGCCAAAGCCATCGTAAGCTATGCCAAACAAAGAGATATAGAGCTGATTGCCACAACGGACGTTACGGAGATTGCCGGCCACGGACTGCAAGCCACTATGGATGGAACGCGTGTCCTGGTGGGCAACACCCGCCTGCTGACTAAGTTCGGGATAGAATATCCCGATGAATTGTCATCAATTGTCGATACGATTGTGGCCTGCGCCATCGGAACAAAATATGCCGGTTATCTGTTGCTATCAGACACATTAAAGGAAGATGCCGTCAACGCCGTCAAAGAATTAAAAGCTTTAAATATCAATAATATTCAGATATTATCGGGAGACAAACAAGCCATTGTTACTAACTTTGCAGAAAAGCTAGGCATCACCCAGGCATACGGAGACCTGCTGCCGGACGGAAAGGTGAAGCACATCGAGGCACTCCGCAGCAACCCTGCCAACCGAATAGCCTTTGTGGGCGACGGCATCAATGATGCCCCGGTTCTTGCCCTTAGCCATGTGGGCATCGCCATGGGCGGACTTGGCAGCGATGCCGCCATCGAAACCGCCGATGTAGTGATACAGACAGACCAGCCTTCGAGAGTGGCCACCGCCATTCATGCGGGCAGGCAAACCCGCCGGATTGTCTGGCAGAACATCTCGCTGGCTTTCGGAGTGAAGCTGCTTGTCCTCATCCTCGGTGCCGGTGGAATCGCCACACTTTGGGAAGCTGTCTTTGCCGACGTAGGCGTCGCCCTCATTGCGATAGTGAACGCCATACGCATACAGAAACTTATTAAATAGAAAAAATGGAAGAAAAGAAATATTTGGACCTATTGGCCAAAAGGGACATACAGCCCACTGCCATCCGCATCCTGGTATTGCGCACCATGATGCAGGCAGGCCGTTCCGTCTCATTGCTCGACCTTGAAACCATGCTGGATACGGTGGACAAATCCACCATCTTCCGTACCCTTACCCTATTCCTCTCCCATCATCTGATACACAGTATAGATGACGGGACGGGTTCCTTCAAGTATGCCGTGTGCAGCGACAGTTGCTCTTGCGACGTAAGCGACCTGCACACCCATTTCCATTGCGAGAAATGCAACAAAACCTTCTGCTTCACCAACATTCCCACTCCGGTGGTGAAGCTGCCTCAAGGATTTACACTGAACAGCATCAACTATGTACTGAAAGGCATTTGTCCGGACTGTGCAGCAGAAGTCAACCGGGAGGCTTAGTTAAAAAATAAAAATCCATGCAGTCATTCATGTTCTTCTCTATCCTTAAGAAATAACATTGAGACAAACACATGGATACAAAAGCTCTTGTCACTTTATGCCAGAAGGGAAACGGGCAGGCCTTGAGCCTGCTCTACGAAAACTATTCAGAGAAAATGCTGAAAGTATGCCTACGCTATATTCCCGACCCAACGATAGCCCAAGATCTTCTTCACGACGGTTTTGTCATCATATTCACTTCCATTCATTCGCTGCGCAACCCGGAGAAACTGGAATACTGGATGAAAAAGATTATGAGAAACCTGGCACTGCAATACCTCAACCATGCCAATGCCAACCCCACCATCCCATTGACAGATATTCCGGAAGAGGAAGAGCCTGCTGAAAATCCTTTTTGTCCGGATTTCATTTCGTACGATAAGATGCTGGATATAGTGGAGAGCCTTCCGGAGGGCTACTGCAAGGTATTTAAACTGGCAGTACTGGAAGGATTGTCCCACAAAGAAATCGGAGATTTACTGGGTATAGCGCCACACTCCTCTTCCTCCCAATTGTTCCGGGCGAAAATTTTACTTAAAAAGATGCTGGCAGGATACCGTGTATTCATTGTTTTGACAGTATTGCTTCTCTTTCCAACGCTATATGACTATCTGTACAGAGAGAAAAAGAGTATCAGGGAAAACCGTTTGTCCAAAGTTTCTTCCAGGCAAGCCGGGAGTACGCAACAAACAAAGAAAGCCGATACTCCCCGAACCGACGAACAATGCTATACCAAAGAAAATCTGAACAAAAGGGAACGAATCATCCCTCCCGTTCCAGTTTCCACAGAATGGCCCCTTGCCATACCCACAATGAAAGATAGTATCCACAAATATCCCATACCTTCTCCATTCACCGGACAGACCATCACCAACCGACAGATGGCTTTCGTCTTCTCCCCTTCCCTGATGCCGCCAACCCGCAAGAAGAAATCCGGAAAATGGAAGTTGATGCTGGCAGGTTCACTCGGACCGCAACTGGCACAGAACTTATATAAGCTGATTGCCACTCCACATACCGACGGCATTTCAAGTGACTTCCCTCAACAAGTCAGCACGTGGGAAGAGTATTATTCTTATCTGCACACCCGCTATCAGCAGGGTACTCTGGGAAAAGATTCCATCGGACTCATGCAGATTGCCCAGAATAACAGCGGCAGGATTGTTGAGAACCAGCAACATCATGCCCCCATCGTCGTGGGACTCTCTCTCAGCAAGAAATTGAATGAGCGTTGGAGTCTGGAAACCGGATTGCAATATACGCTTCTCAGGTCGGAGTTCACTACCGGCGAAGCATTCCGCATTCAAGACAACCAGAAGTTGCATTATATCGGCATTCCTCTCCGGCTTTCCTACCGTTTCTGGCATTACAAACGTTTCTCCAGTTATGCCACGGCAGGCATGCAGGTGGATATCCCCATAAAAGGGACACTCCAAAGCTTCCATGTCACGGACAGTATTCCACACAAGCTCGACAGCCAGCCGGTAAGTGCTCCCTGGCAGTGGTCGGTCAACACAAGTATAGGCATACAATATCGCCTCACACCCCAGGCAGGCATCTATCTGGAGCCGACTGTAAACTATTATATCCCCGACGGCAGCCAACTGCGCACCATCCGAAAGGAACATCCGTTCACATTCACCCTCCCGGTAGGCCTCCGCATTTCCTGGTAAAAAAACGATGTGCCACGCAGTCTTTTACCCGACTGATTATCTATTTATATGGATAATCAAACTCAAGAAGGAACAAAGAACATGCAGAAACGACATACCGACCGGGAAAGCTACTTTGGTGAACAGTCACAGACCAGCAAGAACTATTATATCCCCTACATAAAGGAAGTCATCGGACACATCCCCGATAAAGTGCTGGAAGTGGGCTGTGGAGAGGGAGGCAATCTGCTCCCCTTTGCCGAAGCCGGTTGCCGGGTGATGGGCGTAGACATTGATGCCACGCGAATAGAACAAGCCAGAACCTTCTTCGCCCAAAGGCATCAGCAGGGACAGTTCATTGCCACCGACATTTTCCAGCTTAAGGACAAGGCTACGAATTTTCCCCTAATTCTTCTACACGATGTGATAGAGCATATCAGAGACAAAGAACGGTTCCTCTCCGGCCTACAAAAACATTTGTCTGCCGACGGAGCTATATTTGTAGGATTTCCCGCCTGGCAAATGCCATTCGGAGGCCACCAGCAGATAGCACACAGCCACATTGTTTCACATTTCCCTTTTCTCCACCTCCTTCCCCGCACTTTATACAGATGGATATTAAGACTATGCGGTGAGCAGGAACGCGTAATCACGGAGCTACTGGATATAAAGAGCACCGGATGCACCATCGAACTGTTCAATCGCATCGCCCGGCAAGCCAACTATCAAATCATTGACCGGAGACTGTACCTTATAAACCCACATTATAAAATCAAATTCGGCTTGTCCCCACGAAGGCTCAACGGAGTTATTGCTGCTATCCCGTACATAAGAAACTTCTTTTGTACAAGTTGCTTTTACATATTAAAGAAAGGGACTAAAACTGTTAATCACTACTGATTTCCCAGCTTTAGAATTGATTCCGAACCATCAATTTAAGATTATATATTCAGAAGAAACCATTAAATTTCTGAATAGCCCTGATGAAAGAGGGGGTGTAGAAACCCTCATAAACTAAAAAATCACCCTCGCTGCAGATGGTTGTAGCGAAGGTGATTTCAATAAAAGGGGAACTTGCACTTCCTCCCTTTTAATGTTTTTACATCGTTACTTGGTTCATTACAGCCTCGTCAGGTGTCGTTCCTATTTCATCGGCAAATAATATGTGGGTGATAGACCCTCTCGGGGTCGGAGTTTCGATTTTAATTCTTTGACCTTGGTACATCTCCGGAATATCCACCAGCTTACATCTATGGGCTTCGTTATTGCCAAAACTGACATAATAATCTTCCCCTATTACCAGCTTTACAGGTTTACGTTGAGAGAAATGAGTCGGACAAACAGAGCTATCCACTTTTATATCTATCACAAAACCAAGAGCGGATGTTACCTTAGATAGTATATCAATGCTCACATTATAAGCCCCTTTCTCTATCTTGGCTATATTAACACGATTAACGCCACAAAGATTAGCCAATTCCTCTTGGGTCATATTTCTCTTCTTGCGAAGAATGGCTAACCGGTTACCAATCCGTTCACGTTCTTTCAAAATCTTCTCTGTACATTTTCCTTCGTGAATTTTCATAAATCTGTTGCAGAATTTAAAGTGTTGCCCCCACTTCTAATAGTTATTGGTTTTTGAACAGACAAAAGTAGATATTAATTTTGAATTGTAGCACATTTACTACAACTGTTTTCTAAATGAATATAAAAGGTAGGGGGAGTAGAAGAAAAGAAAAAGCCCCTGAATTACTGGAATTCAAGGACTTACAAACTTCTTTTTACTATTTCCGTGGAGCTGGAGGGAATCGAACCCTCGTCCAAACGAGGAAATCATAAGCTTTCTACATGCTTATCTTTGCCTAAATTTTCGTGCAGCGGCAGAACCAAAGCCATCAACCGTTGCCTTATCCTCTAAATTTTCACCCGCGCCACGAGGCTGACACGAACTATCCCCGATTTGACTGCACCACTTTATCGGAATGCTTCGGAGCAACAGCTTCCGAGTGATGTCACGTCCCAGCACCTGGTGCCGGGATTAAGCTTCAATCTACTATACTTCGATTAAGCAGCGAGAGCGTAACGAGTTTCGCCAGATAAAATTTTGAGGACTGAGATTAAAGTGCAAATCAACGACGCACTGCATGCTTACTTACCATTTCTGCCCGCTGTCAAATCCAGTCAACCCCATGACTTTGTAACGGTCTGAAATTTAAAAGATTGCGTAACTCATTGCTAAGTAGGGAGGGTGAAAAAGGGATAAATGCTACTTTATTTTTCATCCTCTACCGCTTTCTTTGGCCCAAAGATACATATTCTTTTATTAGCAATCACCATATATTTACAAATATTAGCTAATACTGACTTTTCGTGATAAAAACAATAATCTTCCATACATAGAATATGTGCACCCCATTGTCATCAATGTTCAAACAGCTACCAAAGCCAGTATCCGTTGACGGAATTACCCCCTGCAAGAGGGAATATCTATCTTCTGTAATGGATATTTGCACAAAAGAGATGGGAAGTTAACGGAAAAAGTCTCTGAAGTTAACTGAAAAACCGGAAAGAATTAAGGAAGCAATCTATCCCAAACTTTGGTTTTTCCATACCCAACCTTGGGATGTCTAAACCAAGGTTGGGTTTAGACATCCCAAGGTTGAAAAGAAAGTTCTTCCGTACAAGCAACAATTCCGCCAACAGATTCCTATTATATAAATACACCCTCGTTTAACAGATGTAGCCGTAATACTTGTATACACCGCGATTGCATCTACTTTTCAGGTTATTATAGTGTTCTCTCTTTCTTTTTAAAAGTGAATGATATGTTTCGTCTAATAATGATTTGAATTCCCCGGTAGCGTCTTGGAGGATATTTTTAGTAAGAGGAAGACCCTTCGGACAATAAAAGCCGATACTTCGGACTATTTTATCCCTTTATTTCACACATTAGCCGTATTTTTGTCAACAAAAGAAACAATAATAACCAAGAGATTTTTAGAACATATCATGAAGAACCTTATTGCCCTAACCCTGCTGCTTGGAGGAAGCACACTGCTCTGCGCACAAAAGCCTGCCAAAACACCGGCAACCTACAAGCCGGTGAAAAGTGAAATGTACCGCAAAGGTTGGATAGACTTCAACAAAAACGGAGTGAAAGACGTGTACGAAGACCCCTCCGCCCCGCTCGAAGCACGCATCGAAAACCTGCTGCAACAGATGACGCTGGACGAAAAGACCTGCCAAATGGTCACCCTCTACGGCTACAAACGCGTACTGAAAGACGACCTCCCCACCCCCGAATGGAAAGAGCTGCTCTGGAAAGACGGTATCGGCGCCATCGACGAACACCTGAACGGCTTCCAGCAATGGGGGCTGCCTCCCTCGGACAATGCCTACGTCTGGCCCGCCTCGCGCCACGCCTGGGCACTGAACGAGGTGCAACGGTTCTTTGTGGAAGATACCCGTCTCGGCATCCCCGTAGACTTTACCAACGAAGGCATACGCGGCGTGGAAAGCTACCGCGCCACCAACTTCCCCACCCAACTGGGACTGGGACATACCTGGAACCGTGAACTGATTCGCCAAGTAGGACTCATCACCGGACGCGAAGCCCGCATGCTGGGCTACACCAACGTCTACGCCCCCATCCTCGACGTAGGACGCGACCAGCGCTGGGGACGCTACGAAGAAGTTTACGGCGAATCTCCCTACCTCGTAGCCGAACTGGGCATCGAAATGGTGCGCGGCTTGCAGCACAACCACCAAGTGGCCGCCACCGGCAAGCACTTTGCCGCTTACAGTAACAACAAAGGCGCCCGCGAAGGCATGGCACGCGTGGACCCGCAAATGTCGCCGCGCGAAGTGGAAAACATACACATCTACCCCTTCAAACGCGTCATCCGGGAAGCTGGCATGCTGGGCGTAATGAGTTCGTACAACGATTACGACGGCATCCCCGTGCAGGGCAGCTACTACTGGCTCACCACCCGCCTGCGTGGCGAAATGGGATTCCGTGGCTACGTCGTATCCGACAGTGACGCCGTAGAATACCTCTACACCAAGCACGGCACCGCCAAAGACATGAAAGAAGCCGTCCGCCAAAGCGTGGAAGCCGGACTGAACGTACGCTGCACCTTCCGCTCGCCCGACTCCTTCGTCCTTCCCCTCCGCGAACTGGTGAAGGAAGGCGGACTGAGCGAAGAAGTCATCAACGACCGCGTGCGCGACATCCTTCGGGTAAAGTTCCTCATCGGTCTGTTCGATGCCCCCTATCAGACAGACCTTGCCGATGCCGACCGTGAAGTGGAAAAAGAAGAGAACGAAGCCATTGCCTTGCAGGCATCCCGCGAGTCCATCGTTCTGCTGAAGAATGCCGGTGAACTATTGCCCTTAGACATCAACTCCACCAAGAAGATTGCCGTCTGTGGTCCCAATGCCAATGAAGAAGGCTACGCGCTGACCCATTACGGCCCACTTGCCGTAGAAGTGACCACTGTGCTGGAAGGCATTCAAGAAAAGACAAAAGGCAAGGCAGAGGTGCTCTACACCAAAGGCTGCGACCTGGTGGACGCCCACTGGCCCGAAAGTGAAATCATAGACTATCCGCTGACCGACGACGAACAAGCCGAGATAGACAAAGCCGTAGAAAATGCCCGTCAAGCTGATGTTGCCATCGTAGTATTGGGCGGCGGACAACGCACCTGCGGCGAAAACAAATCGCGCACCAGCCTCGACCTGCCCGGTCGGCAGTTGCAACTGCTTCAAGCCATACAAGCCACGGGCAAGCCCGTCGTACTGATACTCATCAACGGACGCCCGCTCTCCATCAACTGGGCAGACAAGTTCGTCCCCGCTATCCTCGAAGCCTGGTATCCCGGCTCCAAAGGCGGAACAGCCCTGGCCGACATCCTCTTCGGCGACTACAACCCCGGTGGAAAGCTGACGGTGACCTTCCCCAAGACCGTAGGGCAAATCCCCTTCAACTTCCCCTGCAAACCTTCTTCACAGATAGACGGCGGTAAGAATCCGGGACCTACGGGCAACATGTCACGCATCAACGGAGCACTCTACCCCTTCGGTTACGGCTTGAGCTACACCACCTTCGAGTACTCCGACCTCGACATCACCCCCCGAGTCATCACCCCGAACGAGTCTGCCACCGTCCGCCTGAAGGTGACCAACACCGGCAAACGTGCCGGAGATGAAGTAGTGCAGCTCTATATCCGCGACGTACTGAGCAGCATCACCACCTACGAAAAGAATCTTGCAGGCTTCCAGCGCATCCACCTCGAACCGGGCGAAGCCCAGGAGCTGTCCTTCACCATCGACCGCAAGCACCTGGAGCTTCTGGACGCTGACATGAAATGGGTGGTGGAACCCGGCGACTTCGTGCTCATGGCCGGCGCCTCTTCCGAAGACATCCGCCTGAACGGAACGCTGACCGTAGAAGACTACCAGACCCGTGCCAAAGCCATTGAAGCCCAAAAACCAGCAAAGCGTGTGAGTGCCAGCACCAACCCAGAGGATGCCGAAAACGTGCTCGACGAAAAAATCAATACCGCATGGCAAGGAAATAAGGGAGATTATATTACCTTTGCCTTAAAGAACGGAGCCAAGGTAGATAAAGTTGCCATTGCCTTTACACGTGACAACAACCTGCCGGCAACCTTCGAAATCCAGCTCTCGGGCGGTGGCGGACAGTTCCTCACCGTATATTCGGGCACCGTCAGCGAATACGGCAAACTGATTTCCTATCCGTTCAAAGGCACTACCGCCAGCGACCTCCGCATCGTGCTGAACGATGACCGCGTCAGTATTGCCGAAGTTAAATTTTAATGTGCTAATGTGCCAATATGCTAATGTACCAATGACCATGCAGCATATACAGCGCAGCCAATTAGCACATTAGCATATTGGCACATTAACACATTAAATTAATGAAAACACTTCTTTTCTGTATGCTCGGATTAGGTTTGACAGCATGTGGCTCTTCTCCAAAGGGCACTAACGGTGACCAGGACGAACTCGCCATGCTAATAGGTACTTACACGAATGGCTCAAGCAAGGGTATCTATACCTTCCGCTTTAATCAGGAGACGGGAACAGCCGTTCCGCTCAGTTCAGCGGCATTGCCCAATCCCTCCTACCTCGTCCCCTCGGAAGATGGCGAATTTGTCTATGCCGTCAGTGAAATGAACGACAGCACAGCAGCCCTCAGCTCCCTTGCCTTCGACCGGGAAACGGGAGAACTGCGCCTGCTGAACACCGTTCCCACCTTCGGCGCCGACCCCTGCTACGTGGCCACCAATGGCCGGGAAGTGTTGACTGCCAACTACAGCGGTGGAACCATGTCCGTCTTTCCTTTACAGAAAGACGGCACTTTGGCTCCTGCAGACACGCTCTTTCAAGGCTCTGCCACCGGTCCCGACGCCATACGGCAAGCCACTCCCCACATCCATTGCACGGTCTTTTCACCGGACGGAAAGTATATCTTCGCCACCGACTTCAGTGCCGACCGCATCCTGCGCTTTGTGATGCACCCCGACAACCCTATTCCTCATGCTTCTCTGGAAGCCGTTGGCATTGAGGCAGATTCCGGCCCGCGCCATCTGACATTCAGCCCTAACGGGAAGTTTGCCTATCTCATCACCGAACTGTCCGGTAAGGTCATTGCCTTCAGTTACGACGACGGCTGCCTGGAACAGATACAGACTATCACAGCCGACACCGTAGCCGCCCGTGGAAGTGCAGACATCCACCTCAGTCCGGATGGGAAATACCTCTACGCCAGCAACCGTCTGAAAGAAGACGGCATCGCCATCTTTGCCGTGAATCCCGAAAATGGGACCTTGGCAAAGGTAGGTTATCAGCCCACCGGCATCCATCCCCGCAACTTCAACATCACGCCCAACGGTAAATACTTGCTTGCCGCCTGCCGCGACAGCAATGTCATTCAGGTATACAAACGAAACGAAGTTACCGGACTCTTGGAAGATACTCATCAGGACATTGTAGTCGACATGCCGGTTTGCGTACAGTTCGTCAGCTCTGTTAATAATTTATAAAGCAATATTTAGCAAAGATAACTTCATTAACTTTGTCCCTTAGCTAAATCAGTCTAAACGAATGTACATTATGAAGAAGAATATATTGATGCTCTCAGCTCTGTTCTTGTCTATCACTGCCATGGCGCAAACAGACGTAACCACCGGTGTGATGCGTGGCAAAGACTACGGAGTGACTTATATGTTACCCAAAACAGAAATAGAAATCGTATTGCAAGCCACCAAGCATACCTACACTCCCGGAGAATTTTGCAGATATGCCGACCGCTATCTGCGTCTCAACAACGTGTCTGCCGAACCCGAGGAGTTCTGGACACTGGATAAGATAGAAACCCGCATAGCCGGTGTACCGGATAAGGACAACGTCTATTTCGTGAAGATGAAAGACAAGACCGTAGCACCCCTTATGGAGCTTACCGAAGACGGAATTGTCCGCTCCATCAACATTCCGTTCAGCGGTAAGCCTGCTGCCAAGACGCCCGAAGCCAAAGCCACCGAAAGCAGCATTGACCCACGCAGTTTTCTGACGGAAGAAATACTGATGTCCAACTCCAGTGCCAAGATGGCCGAGCTGGTGGCTAAGGAAATATACAGCATCCGCGAAAGCAAGAATGCCCTCCTGCGCGGCGAAGCAGACAATATGCCCAAGGACGGCGCCCAACTCAAGCTGATGCTTGACAATCTGAACCAGCAGGAAACGGCTATGACGGAAATGTTCTCGGGCAAAATAAAGAAAGAACCCAAGACATTCACCATCCGGCTGACGCCTAAAGAGATGAAAGATGAGGTGGCTTTCCGTTTTTCCCGAAAGCTGGGAGTGGTGGCCAATAATGACCTTGCCGGTGAACCGTATTATATCAGCGTCACCGACCTCAAAAGTCCCGATGTATCTGCCACCGAGGAAGGCAAAAAGAAAGTGGACGGTGTAGCCTATAACCTTCCGGGCAAGGCACAAGTGACATTGATGTATAACAATAAGAAATTGTTTGACGACCAACTTCCCATTACCCAATTCGGCACCGTAGAATACCTCGCACCGGTACTGTTCAACAAGAATTCTACCATCAAAGTGCTGTTTGATACGGCAACGGGAGGATTGATAAAAGTGGATAGGGAATAAAGGAATTCTAATTCCGGATTGTCAACTGGATAAATCCATCCTTACGCAACTGCATTACGTAGGCGGTGACCCGGGGAATATAATTCTCTTCCTCCCCAAAGTGCCTGGCAAGTAGAGAGATGATTTCGCGCACGGTACGATGTCCATCTATCAGATTCCAGACAGCTGTACCGTGTTCTTCCAGCCTCACATGGATGTCAGGAGACATCCCCTTCGGCAATAAAAAACGACGCATCCATTCGTATTTAAACCGTGGGTAGGCGAGTACGGCGCACTCACCTTCCCATTCGGTTGTTATATGTCCACAGCGGACCGGAACAGCGTCCAACAGACTTACTTTTCCTTCGGGTATTTCCATCATACGGTATCCGCTTTTCCTATTATTTCTGAATATTAGGCTCTTCCAGCTTATAACCATACTTCTTGTCTGCCTTCTTCAGCAGTAGAGCCACTATAAGGGACAAGCAGGCAATACCGGTAAAAATGCACATAGGCACCGTATAGTCATACATATTCGTTCCATCTGGTTTCTTGCCGGATATACAATAGGCATCAAGCACCCACCCTATCAATGTAGGAATACCCCAAAGACCGATATTCTGGATAAAGAAAATCAATGCGTATGCCGTACCCAACTGGCTTACCGGGAATATCTTGGCCACAGCCGGCCACATGGCAGAAGGTACCAGCGAGAAAGCGATACCCAAAATTATCATCAGCACAATAGCTACCAGCCAATAGTTTATATCGGGAATAGCATAAATGAAATGCACACATATCAGCATGGCCGAGCCCAGCAGCATGATAGATGCGGACTTGCCCCGCTTGTCAATGAAACCACCAAAGACCGGAGTCAGAATCAGCGCTCCCAATGCCGGAAGTCCGGCAAATGTACCGGCCACATTCTCATTGATACCGTATTTGATAATCATCAACTCGGAAGCAAACTTCTGGAATGGGAATACACAAGAGTAGAACAATACACACAGCAATGCTATCAGCCAGAAACCGGGATTGACCAGAATATTCTTCACATCCTTAAAAGAGAACTTCTCTTCCTCATCTTCCGTACCGGCAGCAATGGCAGCAGCTTCCATCTGTTTGTCCAGCTTCTTGTCCATCACTGCAAAGACGAAGAAAGCAATCATACCGCCCAACAACAGAACCAAACCCAACAACACCGGTGTGGAAATACCGAAAGCGCGGGCCAAAGGAATGGCTACGGCATAACCGGCTTGCGAACCGATACGTGCTAAAGCGACTTGTACCCCCATAGCCGTGGCAAGCTCTTTCCCCTTAAACCACTTGGCTATGATTTTGGAAACTGTAATACCGGCGACCTCCGCTCCTACTCCAAAAATGGAATAACCGGCAAAAGCAACAAACACACCCGTTTTATAGCCAAATATTTCATTGATTCCGAATAAAGTCGCGTCGGCACCGGCAAGTCCCGTCATTGCATAGTATTCAAGTGCTGTACCACCTACCATCAGGATAGTTGCCAGCTTTCCGGTGAAACGGATACCAAAGCGGTCGAGGATTAATCCTCCCCAAATCAACATCAGGAAAAAAACATTCAGAAAACTATAACCACCGGTAAAGAATCCGAAATCGGTACTCGACCAAGCCAAGTCCGTTTCCAACATTGTCTTCAACGGTGCTACCACGTCGTTTACATAATAAGCTGCCATCATCGTGAAGGCAACAATCACCAATGCCCCCCAACGGGTAGCCTTGGAATCATTCAATTTAAGTTTGAGTTGTTCTGTCATTGTACTATTTGGATTTCAATTTATTAATCAGATTGCATAAATTGCTGACAAAGGTAAATAAATACTTCATCAAAACGAAAAAAGGCTGACACCTTTTCAGTATCAACCTTTCTCTTATTTTTCCAAGCGGGAGTCATCCGCAATATCCTTATCTTATTCTGCTGCAGGGGCTTCTGCTGCAGGAGCAGGAGTTTCAGCCGGAGTTGTAGCTGCAGGGGCCTCCGATTGCGGAGCTTCTGTACCTACGGGCATGTTATAAGGATTAGTTTTTTCTTCTTGTTGCGCCTGTTCCAGAATCACATCACCGCCCTTGCCTGTGGAAGAAGGAATAGTGTAAGCAGAAACAATACTGAAGACTACCATGACAGCTGCCAGAGTCCAGGTTGCTTTTTCCAAAAAGTCCGTAGTCTTGCGCACACCCATAATTTGGTTGGATGATGAAAAGCCTGATGCCAGACCACCTCCTTTAGAATTTTGAATCAATACAATGAAGCACATCAGCACAGATGCAATCAGCATTAAGATAACTAATAATAAATACATTTTGTTATTTTGATTTAGCGTTAATAATCAATTTCTCCAAAAATCTGATTTGGTCTGCAAAGTAAGCATTTTTTTTTGGATAATTCAAACTTAATTTTTTAATAATTTCAAGCGCCTTGTCATATCGGTGCTGTTTTATATAGATTTTGGCTAAAGTTTCCGTAAAACAGCTATCGTCCAACTCTTCCGTTACCGGCGATACTGAGGGTTCTTCCTCTTCTTCAGTCTCTTCCTCCTTCTCTACAAGAAACTCCCTTCTCGTATCCGAGGCATCCGAAGACTCACTCTTTTGGATAAAGTCATCTATCAATTCATGCCCGCGCAGTTTAGGCACTTCCGACTCATCTTCTGCATCCACACCGGGTTCTTCCTGCATTAAATAGGCCGTATAATCCACCGCATAATCCAGCTCCGTATGCTGTGAATGCTCTTCGGGAACAGTAGCCAGAAATGCGTCAATCAAGGAAAGGGTACGGTCCACACTCGGCTCTTTCTCCAAATCGCCGGAAAACAGCGACGAGACCTTCCGGGATTTCAAAGTATAGCGGTCACCCTCTATAAAGTAAAACAG
This sequence comes from Bacteroides uniformis, assembly GCF_025147485.1. Lineage (NCBI taxonomy): Bacteria > Pseudomonadati > Bacteroidota > Bacteroidia > Bacteroidales > Bacteroidaceae > Bacteroides > Bacteroides uniformis. Next base: position 4,376,368 of record NZ_CP102263.1, read on the forward strand.
CACACGACGGTCTGCCACATACAACACAGCCTTGCGCAACTCCGCGCCAAAGTTGATGTCGTGCAGCAGATAGAGGTTTTTCAGATAGAGCAAACGGAGCGACTGGAAATAAGGATAGCGTGCCACCAATGTGCGAAGCTCGTACAAAGTATCCCTATTCAGCGTCTCGGGATGCTGAATCCATTGTTGCAAATGGGTAGGCGTCATGAGTTTACCAGTTAGCTACAGTTGCATTGAAAATCTGTTCGGCAATGTCTTTCACCATCAAGGTTATCAGCTGGTCCTGCACTTCGGTCAGCAATTTTGAGGAATCATAGGTCTGGAAAGCCGAGAACTGCTGTTCAAAGTCCTCCTCATGGTTCGTGTTATTGGTGTAGCGCACGTTGACAGTCAGCGTCACCTTCACCTTCGAAGAGTAGCCGCTGGCATCCACCGATTCATTATATTGATTGTAGCCGGTTATTTCTCCGTCTATTTCCAGGTCTCCTCCGGAATTCACCAGTTGCAGGCGAGTCTGCTGAATGAACATATCCTTCATTTTCTGGTTAAATTCTGTTGCCAGCGGTGCATATACATACTCTGCCCGGTTCTGGAAATCGGCAATGGAAATCGTTTTTACCTTTGTATAGTCGATAGAGCTTATCGGAGCAAGTCCCAACTTCATACTACATGAATTCACCAGAAATAACAAGCTTACCAACAAGGAAGCAAATGCCGCTTTTTTAATCCAATCCATATTCTTTTATCTTTCTGTATAACGTACGCTCAGAGATATTCAAATCCTGAGCCGCACTCTTACGCTTGCCGTGATGTTTTTCAAGCGCCTTACGTATCATTTCTTTCTCCACTTCATCCAGGGAGAGTGACTCCTCCACATATTCTTCCGTATCCTGGAAATCATCGTCCACCGGAGTAACCGGCTTTACCGAAGGATGTATAATGGTGGGGACACTGGATGTTACCGGAGGTACCACCGCCGGAGTAGCCGGCGTATAGTAGGCCGATGTGGCAACCGCCGGATTGGCTACCGTTCCCCTTTCAGCCATAATCTCATGCACCAGCTTTTTCAAGTCCGTTACATCCTGGCGCATATCAAACAGAACCTGGTAGAGAATTTCCCGTTCACTCCCGAAGCTCTTGTCCTCCTTCACTCCAAACAAGGCAGGCAGGCGCTGCATATTGTTCTGCTCAGGCAGATAGCCCTTCAGTATGGATGCATTGATTTCACGATTGGTCTCAATGATGGATATCTGCTCGGTGATATTCTTCAACTGGCGCACATTACCCGGCCATGAGTAGCCCAGCAACACTTGCTTGCCGTCTTCCGTCAGCTGAATGGCAGGCATACGGTACTTTTCTGCAAAGTCCGAAGCAAACTTTCGGAACAGCAGCACCACGTCTTCACCGCGTTCGCGCAATGGAGGGACCTGAATAGGAACTGTGTTCAAACGGTAATACAAGTCTTCACGAAAACGTCCGTCAGCAATGGCTTGTGTCAAGTTTACATTGGTAGCGGCAACAATACGCACATCGGTCTTTTCCACCTTAGAAGAACCTACTTTGATGAATTCACCGCTCTCGAGCACACGCAACAAGCGTGCCTGGGTAGGCAAAGGCAATTCGCCGACTTCATCAAGGAAGATTGTTCCGCCGTTGGCCTCACCGAAATACCCCTTCCGTTCGCCGATAGCCCCGGTAAATGCGCCCTTCTCATGACCGAACAGTTCCGAGTCAATCGTCCCTTCGGGAATGGCTCCACAGTTCACGGCAATGTACTGTCCATGCTTGCGCCGGCTGTACTGGTGTATTATCTGCGGAAAGCTCTCCTTTCCCACACCACTCTCTCCGGTAATCAGTACAGACAAGTCGGTGGGCGCTACCTGGATAGCGATATCAATGGCACGCATCAGCGCTTCATTGTTGCCGATAATGCCGAAACGTAATTTTACTTGTTGTATTTCCGCTTTTGTCATTCTACAAATCTTCTTCTACACTATCGAGTTTCAGTTTGTCGCTATCGTCACGTTTCTCGTAATATTGCTTGCGCAGCGGATTTGCATGTGCCTCTTTCTCACGCTGGCGGTTACGGAACACATCTATTGCCACATAGATAGCCTGCCGGAATGAATCTTCAGAGGCGATTCCTTTCCCGGCAATATCGTAGGCCGTGCCATGAGCAGGCGAAGTGCGTATCACCGGCAAGCCGGCAGTATAGTTCACGCCCTCGTCCATAGCCAATGCCTTGAACGGTGCCAGCCCCTGGTCGTGATACATGGCCAGGATACCATCAAAATGGGTAAAGTTATCTGAGCCCATAAACCCGTCTGCCGGATAAGGACCATAGCAAAGCATACCCTTAGCAGCCATTTCGTTGATGGCCGGAATGATAATCTCCTGCTCTTCAGTTCCCAGCAATCCGCCGTCTCCTGCATGCGGATTCAGCGAAAGCACTGCAATACGCGGTGCGCTGATAGCAAAATCCTGCTTCAAGGAGCGGTTGAATATCTTCAGTTTTTCTTGTATCAGTTCTTTGGTGATGCTTCCGGCTATCTCTTTAACGGGAATATGTCCGGTCACCAATGCTACCCGGAAGTCATCTTTCATCAGAATCATAAGGGCCTTCTCGCCATCTCCCAATTTTTGCTCTATATACTCCGTATGTCCGGGGAAGGCAAACTCCTCCGACTGGATGGTATGCTTGTTGATGGGAGCTGTGACAATCACGTCTATCATTCCCTCCTTATATTCCTCAATGGCTTTTTCCAGTGCACCAAGTGCAGCTTTACCAGCTTCAACGTCAGGTTTAGAGAACTCAACCTTTACTTCATCATCCGTACAGTTCACTACACTCAAGCGATTGGGAACCGCTTCGGAGGCGGAGTTGACGATACTGAAGTTGGTAGGCAAGTCCAATGATTTACGATGATAAGCTGCCACTTTAGGCGAACCGTAGATAATCGGCGTGCACAATTCCAGCATCACCGGGTCTGCAAACGTCTTTAAAATCACTTCATACCCTACACCATTAATGTCGCCTTGTGTAATGCCGACTCTTATTTTGTTGTCTTCCATTTTTATTACTTATTATTAGTAGTATCTTTTGAGGTTACGCCTACCGGAATTTCCGCACCTTCCTGCTTGCTGCCGGGCAGTTTCAAGGTATAGAGCGAAGCCTCCATCTGACGTACCAGATTACGTTTCATTTTATCAGGTGAATAAATAAATATTTCAGATACGATAATACGCTGATTGGCCTTGTCCAAACGTACATGCGATACGAACGGACCGCCCATGAAGTCACCCTTTATGCGCCACAAGCCGCGGGCCTCCAGTGCATAGTCTCCCTGCACACTGATGGGGCGTACATCGGTCATCAGAGAATCCGTCGACATATACATGCCTTCACGGGCACCAGGGATATTAATCTTCATCACGGAATCGCGTTTATGAACAAAATATTCTTTAGTAAACGTATCCTTATCCGTATAAGGATAAGAGTAGATTACAAAGTTCTGGTCGCCGGTAGCTGCATTCGTACCTGCCCAGAAGAAGTTCTCACCCTCCTTGGTAGATGTCAGTTCGCCCGGCACCCATACATCGCAATCGAACTGGCTTTTCACCTTCGTTGCTATATAGTCGCTATGCTTGTCCTTCAATACTGAAATCTGACGATTCATTTCCGCATGGGTAAAGAAATCGATGATTACCTGCCTATTCTCCTCCACAAATTTCTCGAACGAAGCCTCGTCCGGTGCCTGAATAGTGAGAATAGACTGAGGAGCAGCATATACATTCCTTGCATACTTGAATTTAGGCTGGGTATAGAGGTCCTTGTTCACATCGACAATAATGATATTGCGAATCAGTTTTAAAGTGGCATCATAATTGGAAGGGGCAGTATACATGATTCGGAATGAACGTTCTGACTGGGGAAGCCCCGGAACATCAGAATCAAGCACATCGAAAAGCGCCCTACCGGCAGGACGTTCCCACAAGCCGGGCTCCACCACTACCAGAACTTCATACGCACGACCGCTGGAGGTCGGAGTAAACACACCCTTTTTACCACCACCGCAAGCGGAAAAAAGCGTCAGTACGAGAACCATACTCAAATAAAACAAGTGCTTTCTCATATCTCTATCATTTTAGTTTTTCACAAAGCTACGAAGAATGCGTAATATCCTCCCTACCTAAGTTAATAATTTATATTAATTCTTCTTTATTCTCCTCCTGCTTGGCAGTGGACAACATGCCACAAGCAGCAAATATATCCTCTCCACGCGATGACCGTATAGTGGTAAACAGACCGTGCGAAGTCAGATAATCACGGAACGCAGTCATGGTTTCCATATCAGCCCCTTCAAGATTCACTCCAGGTATGGCATGAAAACGAATCAGGTTAATCCGGCAGTCCAGCCCACGTAGCAACTTCAGAAGTTCCTTTGCATACGGTAACGAGTCATTCACTCCTTTGAAAACAATATATTCAAAAGATAGTCTGCGCTGTTTGCTAAAATCATAGTTTCTTAACAATTCAACAATCTCCGTGATGGAGAAGGCCTTCTCTGCCGGCATCAGCTCGCGACGTTGCAAAGGTATCGGCGAATGAAGGCTGATAGCCAGATGGCAGTCCGATTCCCCAATAAAACGCTGCAAGCCCTTCTTCAATCCCACTGAAGAAAGGGTGACACGCTTGGGACTCCACGCATATCCATAAGAGGCGGTCATTATTTCCAGCGCTTTCAATACCTCGTCCAGATTATCAAGTGGTTCGCCCATGCCCATCATTACCACATTGGTCAGCTTGTCCCTTTCGGGCAACGAACTGATTTGGTTGATAATCTGGTTGGATGTCAGATTGGCGGTAAAGCCCTGCTTGCCGGTCATACAGAATTTGCAGTTCATCTTACAGCCCACCTGAGAGGAGACACAAAGCGTAGCCCGGTCTTCGTCGGGTATATAGACAGCTTCCACGAAATGTCCCTCGCCTGCCCGGTATAAGTATTTCACCGTACCGTCTACAGAGCGCATGGCATCTACCGGCGCTTCGGCACCTACCTCATAGATTTCTTTCAGCAATTCCCGATGCTTCAACGAAAGATTGCTCATTTCGTCTATAGAAGCCACCTTCTTGTCATACAGCCAGGAAGCTATCTGCTTGGCAGAGAAACCGGGCATTCCCAAATTCTTCACCACATTCTGCAATTCAGCGAGCGTCAAGCCCAATAGAGGTCGTTTCTGCATATCGTTTTTCATTAAAACAAAACTCTTTCAAAAATGCAAAGGTAGGAATAAAGTTGCACAAAGACAACGGAGAGTGTAGAAAATGAAATGTACAGACAATGAAAAAGCCGCCCGGAAGTACCGGACGGCTTTTCAATATGGGTTTTCTATTCTTAGAAGAATAAATAACGTTGGTCTTTTACGTTGGCTTTCATATACAAGTCACTGATGAACTGGCTTGCCATACGTGCATGCATGTTAGCCAAGTTAGCCTCTTCAGTTTCCTTGTTGAATGTTTCGTTCAGCTTCTCTTTTGCATATGGTTGCAGAACGAATACACCACCGTTACCCTTGATAGGAGCACTCAGCTTGTTCACTTCAGCAATAGAAGCGTACGCGCCTACCAGAGGTTCGCTACTACGCAATGCCGGGATATAGGCAGGAGCAGAGAAAGTAACGTGCTTTACAGAATCACTGACAGCATTTGCCATATTCTTGTACTGCTCGAACGAAGTTGCATTGGCAGCCTTCATATCAGCCATAATCTTCTCTGCTTTCTTGTCACGGAGAATTTCAGCTCTCAACTGGTCCTTTACCAAAGCCAGTGGGCGATAACCTTCAGGAACAATACTTGCAACACCTACTACCAGCATACGGTCGCTCTCGCCACATTCGTACAAACCAGAAACTTCACCGGCTTTTGCCTCAAACGCCCATTTCAAAGCATCTTTGGTTCCTCTGATACCACCGATACCATGTTCAGAGCTGTACAAATCGGCTCTATCCAGCAACTTGTAACCAGCATCTTCCGCATTGGCAATCATTTTCTCTAAAGTATTGTTTGCAGCGATGAACTGGCTGAACTCATTGTATGCCTTGCTGTAAGTTTCCTTGCTGAATTCTACCGGACGCTTGATAACGGCTACCTTATATTTATCCTTGACAGCCTTCTTGTTGGTTACTTGCAAAATGACATTTGCTTGTCCCAACGCCAGATTGGTCAGTTCGTTCTGTCCCAAAGTTGTGACAGCGGTAATGTATTTCAAGTTGTCACCGTCAATCTGTGCGCCTTCGTAGTTAGCAGAAGAAATCCAGGTAGGCTCACCGGTCTGACCGTACTTCTTCGCAACTTCAGCAAAGCTGGCACCACCCTTAATAGCATTGTAGATGCTGTCGGCCAAAGTCTTCGTCTTTTCAGCATCTTCGGCAACTACCTGAATCTGACGGAACTCGATAGAGTCCGGCATGGCAGCAGTAGCCAATTTCTTGAAAGAGTTGAGGGTATTGTCAGATACGTTATAATAAGGCCCGAACACACCACCCACCGCAACAGAGTCCAAACGGGCTGTCACATCAGCAGGCAGAGACTTAGTAGTGTAGAACAAGTCTGTATAAGGAGCTTCGGAACCGGTAGAACGGATGAAGGTAGTATAGTCAGAAGGATTGGCAGTAAGTTGTTCGGTGTATTCTTCCATTTCCTTCTGGAGAGCAGCTCTGTCTTCTGCACTTGCAGTAACTTGCACATCAATGAACTTGATATTGCGAGTTTCCACATATTGCTTGAACTGTTCTTTCTTCTTGTCGTATGCAGCTTTCAAATCGGAATCCTTGATAACGATGGTAGAGTCAACGATAGAAGAATAGGGAACTGCAGCAAGCAGCAGGTCTGACTGCTCTACTCTTGCATCAAAAGCGTCCTGAGCTTCTACCGGGTTGGAGAAAAGAGATTTTGTAATCAAAGCCTGATACTTCTCCTGAAGACGTGCCTGGATAAGGGACTTTTCGAGGAAAGACCAGAACTTGTACATGGATTCATAGTATTCTGCATATTGTGAAGGCATCTGTGCCTTATTCATTTTTGAATAGTCCACCAAGAACTTCTTCAACATATCCTTATCAAACGCACCGGTCTGAGGATTACGGAACGGAGTCTGTTGCAGCATCGGATGCACACCGGCATTAATGATAGCCTGAATCTCAGCCTTCGATACAACCAGACCGAGTTTCTTTGCTTCCTTTTCAATCAGCTTATTATTGACGTATGTTCTCCATACTTCATCTTTGATTTGGTTTGTCTGCTCATCGCTCAATGCACTGTTGCCACTGGAGAACTTGATGACTTCTGTATATTCTTCTACCAATGCTTGAAAATCCTGAGCGGAAATTGATTCCCCGTTCACTTCACCTACGTCTTGTGACTGGTGTGGCTGAAGCACTTTCCACGCGTCACCTGCGATGAAAGCAAACAGCGCCAAACCAATAACAATCACCAATAAAGGTCCTTTAGACCGAATGTTTTGTAATGTTGCCATTTTAGTTAATATGATTTATTTGTTTATTATTATTTTCCTAACATGTTCATTTTAGCGCACGAAGATACAAAAAATGCTAATACGCATCCATTTATTCTTTAAAAAATTACGCCTAAATGAAATTATTCAATGACTTTCAGTCTTACCAACTCAATTTTAGTGGCTGTTACCTTGATTATTTTAAACTGATAATTATCCACTTCAATCACTTCATGCAGTTTCGGGAAACTTTGATAACGGTTCAAAATCAGACCGCCCACTGTCAGATAATCATCCGATTCCGGCAGGTCGAGCCCGAAAGTCTCATTTACCTTTTCTATTTCCAGACGGGCCGAAAGCACATATTCACGTTCACCCAACTGCTTACACACATAGGATGTGTTATCATGCTCATCCTCAATATCGCCAAAAATTTCTTCCACCAAATCCTCTAAAGAGACGATACCCGCCGTACCACCGAATTCGTCCACCACTACAGCAATCGTTTTTTTCTGTTGCATGAACAGTTTCATCAGTTTGTGGGCCGACATCGTTTCGGGTACAATAGGCACTTCCTTCACGTTATTCCTCCAGTCCACCGGATTCCTGAACATCTCCGACGAGTGAATATATCCCACCACATTATCTATATTTCCATCATATACTATGATTTTGGAAATACCCGACTCCACAAAAAGACATTTCAATTCTTCCAATGTAGTGGTCAGATCTACAGCTACCACCTCTGTACGCGGTACAATACAGTCGCGTATCTTTATATTCGAAAAGTCAAGCGCATTTTGGAATATCTTTACCTCTGCATCCAGTTCTTCTTCACTTTCCGCATTCTCTATGCTCGACTGGATGAAGTAATCCAAATCCACTTTGCCAAAAGCCTTGGCCGACGCCTCCTTGTTTACTTTCATCCCAAATATCCGAAGGAACAGATACGACAATCCCGATGCAAACTTTGAAACAGGAAACAGAATGACATAACATATGAATAAAGGAATGGCACATACCCTCAGCATCAGATTGGGATTGATTTTAAACAAAGTCTTCGGCAAGAACTCACCGGTTACCAAAATAATAAGAGTGGAAATTACAGTCTGCACCAACACCATTACAAAATGATTGGAAATAATTCCGGCAAGAAGATTCACCTCTATGATTTGTGCCATCAAGATACCATAAATGACAAGCGCGATGTTATTACCCACCAGCATGGTCGAGATGAAGTTATTCGGGTTGCGAAGGAAATAGGAAATGATACCGGAAGTGACGCCTGACTTCCTTTCCATCTCAAAGCGCAGTTTATCTACGGAAACAAAGGCAATCTCCATTCCTGAAAAGAAAGCAGAGAAAGCCATGGTTATCAATAAAAAAATAACGGTATCCATTTTATCAATTTATGGTATCAGTCTGCAAGCTGTCTGCTGCGGCAGTCTCCTCGTCAACATAGAAGATACCCTCCGGCTTGCGAATCGTGTAAACAGTCATCTGCTGATTGGATTCAAAGCCATGTCCCGTAATGATACGGTCAGGCTGCTCGATACGGATAAACTCATCCGAATAAATTCTTTGTGCCCGCTGGTCCCAATACAGCAGCTCTGTATCAAACTGCTCACCTTTCAAATTCTGTATATGCACATTCCCCATCAGTTTCCACAACTCCTCCTTATTAAAGAAGTAGGCTGTATCAGCCTTGATACTTGCCTCCACTTGGAAGATAGAGTCGAACTTCTCCAAATAGACCCCCTTTTCAAAAGCCCAGTAAGGAGGATTCTTCCGGTCAAAGACCAGCCACTCTTCCGTATTGATGCGGTAACGCGTTACACCGGAATCAGAAACCAGTGTAGTCACCCCGCGGGTATCCATCACTGCCATAGAGTCACGCTCGGTAATGGCATCTCCCAGCTCCTTCTTCTTCCCGGAACACGAAGAAAATAAAAGAAGCATAACCATTGCCCCAAGGACAATGGTTATGCTCGCATTTTTATGATAAACAATGTTGATGGGTTGTAGCAACATGATTTTATCTGATAGTTGTAGATTCACCTATCCATCCACCGATAGTGATACGGTCACCAGCTTTGTAACCCAACATAAAGAGGTCTTTAGCCTGGGGAGTGTGGCGGGAATAAGTACTAATCAATTCGTTAGCACGTTCTGTAACTGAAGGATCTACAGCTTTAGCTCTCTGCAGCTTGTCAATTACTACAAAGTAAGTACACTTATTCAGAGCAGGCTCATCGGTCCAGTTAGGATTGGAGCCGTAAAGCTGTGCCAGTAAAATATAAGGCTCTCCATAGTTCTCCTTAAAGCTCATAGCCTTTTGGCAGTAGCTTCTTGCCTGAGAGAGTTTCTTGGCCTGCATCAAGGCTGCGGCAGTAGCGTATGCCATTTCAGCCTTCTTGTCATTATCAGTTTCTTTAGCCAATGCTTCATCAAAATACTTCACGGCATTGTCATAGTCACCTTTCTTATAGTACATGTATGCTACACCTACAGCTGCATCGGCAGTCGGGTCAATCTGATACATGTACTCAGATGCCTTGAAGTAAACTTCGCTTTCGTTGCACTTCATCAATTTCAGGATGTTCAATGCCTTCTTCAAGAAAGCGGAGTCAGTCTTGCTTGCTTCCACCTTAGGACCATAGATATTCTGCAAAGATTCACAATCAGCTACACCACTCTGAATGAACATGGCCACGAGGTTATCCTTGATAGCTTGCAAGTTAGCCTTCTTAGCTTCCTTGGTTTCAGCAGCAAGTGCGTCATCTGCATACTTGGAAGCATCAATATAATCCTGGAAAAACTGGTCGGTATGATTATCATCAGCCTTTACCTTCTGCATGGAAGTATCCAGGAAATAGTGCAACACCGCACCTTTGGAACCACCCTTTTCAGCATGAACAGATTCTTTCAGCCAATTATAAGCCGTATTAAGGTCCGGAGCAGGAGCGAACTGAAGATAATCCACAGCTTTGGCACCCAAGGCATCAGCCACACTCGGCACACCCTTCATTCCCTTACCAATGAATTCAGGAATGTACTTCATTCTCAAATCATATACATCCATCAACTCATCAAAATACTTCTTGTAATCAGCAGAATTTCTATCCTTAATCTGACTCAAGAAACCCACTAAAATCTTCTGAGCATCTGTAAATGTGTAATACCGCAGTGTAGGACAATCCTTCAATACAGCCATACAAGGAGCGTATGCATCCTTAAAGTTACCAGCTCTCACTGCTTCATGAGAGATACTACTGTTCGAATTACAATTTTCAGTCTGTGCGAAAGTGCTGGTCACTCCACCCGAAAGGAGCAAGACAGCCACAAGCGTCTTAATTTTCATTGTATTTAAATTTTAGTTGTTATATTTTTGTCTATTCAATTTCCATTAATCCACTTTACGCTTGAAGAACCAACGTTCGTTAAAGGTTACTCCGATACAAATGCGCAATGTATTTTCGTTCAAGAACGCTGCTTGGGTTCCTTTGGTTCGCACGTATTGTGCAGAAAGACTCAATACGGAACGGGTTCTCGGTATGGGCAATCCAAAACCGGCAGTAACGCCATATTCATCAGCGGCACGTACACCGTCTATCTTATAATAAGGTTTGGAATAATAAGCTCCCAAACGATACTTCACATGAGACAAATAACTTCGTCCCATAGGATTCGGCAGATACTCTGCACCAACGGATATTCTTCCACGGTCGCAAAACGCCTCGTCATTGTTCATATAACTCACTTTACTCCAATTCTGGAACATTACATCCGCGCCTACAGTCAGTCGGTTGTCGTACACGTAGGTCACACCTGCGCCAAATGTTGTCGGAATGCCACAAGTAACGACAGTATCCCTTGTTACCGAAGTAGCTCCCGTATTGCTATTACCAGTCTGCGTAACTTCGTACGCATCGTTACTCAGATCATGCCCCGGAGAAAAGACAACTCCCAACGTTGCAACATGTTTTTTCCCAAACTGGTGAGTGTACTGCGCTCCAAAATCCAACTTATAACTCTTTACAGCCACATTAGACTGTATTGTAATAGGAAATACACTTGAACTGGACGGAAAGGTCTCCGCAGCGGTTCTTGTTATATCTCCCCAAAGATACGAAAAATTCGCACCGACAGAAAGATTTTTAATTATTTTAAAACCGGCACCTAAATAAAGCTGGTGCAAGCCTCCTTCTCCCGAATAGCTTACCGTAGTAGATTTGTCTGGAAATTCCGTATCTTCCCGATATTCTCCCATACTGTATCCAACGTTTGAATAAGGCAGCAACCCCAAGCTTATGGCAGCCCATTTACTTGCACGAAACTGCATCGTGATATAGTCAAAACTGGAATTCTTGGCATTTCGTTTCAGAGTACCGTTACTGAGATTTGTATTCTGTAGAGAGACTGCTCCATCGAAGATAAAAGTCAGCGAATCTACCGCCGTATAGGATGCAGGATTAGCAAAGTTAGTCTGATACTTGTCCCGTAAACCATAGGCAATACCACCCATCGCCCTACTGTTGCTCGAGCCTTGTTCAGATAACTGTCCATATCCATATCGTGTATAGGGAGAATTTGTATTATTTTGAGCGACTGCCGCTCCTGATAATATCGTGAGCAAGAGCACTAACAGTGTTTGTCTATAGCCTGTCATTATTATAGTTTAAAATTCTATTTAATCCTTTCAACACTAAAAATCTGTCTGCAAAGATGATACTTTTTAAGTTTGTATCAAAAGAAAAATCATCCCCGCCCGTTAAAAAAACCAAAAGTTCAGGATATTTATGCTTCATAACCGTAATGTAACCTGAAATTTCATATTCAATACCCTTCAGTACTCCGGCACGGATAGCCGTATCGGTATCCTTCCCCATGGGCACCATCCGCCCCTCAAGAGCCACCATTGGAAGCCGTCCGGTAAACTGATGAAGCGCCTTGAAACGCATCTGCAGGCCGGGAGAGATATTCCCGCCATGATAGCGGGCAGCAGCATCGACAAACTCATAAGTGATACAGGTACCGGCATCAATCACCAGTATATCCCTGCCAGGAAATTGCTCATTGGCTCCTACCACCGCCGCCATACGATCATACCCCAGCGTCCGGGGAGTTTCATAGAGGTTTTCTACCGGAAGAGAAGTCTTTTCATTGAGCCACAGAATGGGGACAGCCATATCTTCCAGTTGCGACAACACCTCTCTACTCAAATCAATGACAGTAGCCACTATCGCTTTTTCAATCGTATATGTACGGCATACTTCAGGCAACCGTTCCAACGTCAGATTGGAGTCATACACCACCTCCACGATACGTCCACCATCAAACACCGCCATCTTGGCGATTGTATTTCCTATATCAATAATGAGATTCACCGTATTGCATAAATTTAGCGGCGCAAAGATATAACATTAATATTGAAATTCAGCAGAAACCATCTCTTTATTAGAAGAACAACTGCACAAGAATTCTTATTCACATCCACACCAAACAACCACAATGCCACTTCTACATTCTGTTGAGATTTATTAAAGCCGCAACATCATACCACAACCACCTGATTATCAATACAGCTAAATGCGCTACATTCAGTATACGACTGAGCCCTATTCAGTATACGATTGAATGGCATTCAGTATACGACTGAATCAGGTTCAATATACCACTATTTCTTGCACCCGTATCGTTTGTAAATAGAAAATACCTACCACTCGTACTCGACAGTTGATTCAAAACAACCAATAATGCGAATTAAGAATTGTATCAAGTTCATAATTAAAAAAGATTCTTCGGACACAGATGACCGGGATAACGCGAATAACCGCTTTAGTTCCTAATCACAAATTGGGATAATATTAGTTTTTTCCGTAAGTTTGCAGCATGAAACGAAGCCTACTTATACATATATATATAGCAATCTTTTTCTTCTGTTTGCCTTCAGCAAATGCCCAGGTGACACAACAGCAAAAGACTGCTGCAACAGACTCCGTACGCGTCAGCCTACTGACTTGCGCTGCAGGAGGAGAGATTTATTCCCTATTCGGACACACTGCCATACGGTACGAGAACTATACACGTGGCATTGACGCCGTCTTCAATTACGGCATGTTCAACTTCAACGCCCCTAACTTCATCTTCCGTTTTGCCTTGGGAGAAACGGATTATCAACTTGGAGTAACCGATTATGAGCATTTCGCCGCCGAATACAACTATCTGGGACGCGATGTCTGGCAACAAACGTTAAACCTAACAGAAGAGGAAAAAGAACGCCTGATAGCACTATTGACAGAGAACTACCGCCCTGAAAACCGAGTATACCGCTACAATTTTTTCTACGACAATTGTGCCACCCGCCCGCGGGACCAGATAGAGCGTGCCATCAACGGCACTCTGCAATACGCTGACAATATGACTGCTAACAGTACGGGAATCTCTTTCAGGGATTTGCTGCATAAATACAGTGAAGGCCATTTGTGGTCACGTTTCGGCATGGACCTATGCATGGGCAGCAAAGCAGACGAACCCATCAACCGGCGGCTGGTAATGTTCGTCCCCTTCTACATGCAGGAGTATTTCAATAAAGCGCAGATTGTGGACAAAGAAGGACAAACACGGCCACTGGTTGCTAAAGAAGAAAAAATCGTAATAACGGGTAAAACACCAGCCGACTTCGTCAGCAGAGGCATCACACCGATGCAGTCGGCTTCGCTATTACTGATACTTGTAGCAGGCATCAGCATTTACGGCATACGAAGAGGGAAGACTCTTTGGGGCATAGACCTCATACTCTTCTTGGTTGCCGGAATGGCTGGATGTATACTGGCATTTTTAGCACTATTCTCACAGCATCCGGCAGTAAGTCCCAATTATATATTATTTGTATTCCATCCATTTCACCTTTTCTGCCTTCCATTCATGCTATCCAGGGTACGAAAAAGGGAAATAAGCCGCTATATGCTGGTTAATTTTGCAGTTTTAACACTTTTTATAGGGCTTTGGACAATAATTCCGCAGAGAATTCCGCCAGCAGTATTACCTTTGGCACTGTGTTTGCTGATACGTTCTGCAAGCAACCTCATTCTAACATACAAACGAAAGTAATGAAAAAAGGACTGATAACTTCCATACTCGCACTTACATTCAGTGGTCTGCAAGCCCAACCGCTGCCTGCCTCCCCAAAGCTGGTGGTAACATTGACCATTGACCAGTTGCGTACAGACTATATGGAAGCATTTTCGTCCTTATACGGAGAAAAGGGGTTTAAGCGCTTACTGCGTGAAGGTAAAGTATTCCGTCAAGCAGAATTTCCTTTTTGCGGAACGGACCGAGCCTCGGCCATTGCCGCCATCTATACCGGGACAACACCGTCCATGAACGGCATCATTGCAGAGCAGTGGCTGGATGCAGGTACACTACGCCCCATAAACTGTGTAGAAGACCCCAACTTCATGGGCAACTATACCGACGAAAGCACTTCCCCCTCCCAATTACTGACCTCTACTATTGCCGACGAGCTGAAAATAGCTACCCGCAACAAAGGTCTGGTCTATGCCATCGCGCCTTTCCGCGATGCCGCCATATTGGGTGCCGGGCACGCGGGGAACGGTGCTTTCTGGCTTAATAACAATACCGGAAAATGGTGCAGTACGACTTATTATAATGAATTTCCGTGGTGGCTGAGCCAATACAACGACCGGAAATCTCCTGACTACCGTATCAAGGATATGGTATGGACACCTGCACTTCCTTTTACCAACTATACATTTCTGCCCGAATGGCGCAACGAGCCATTCAAATACAAGCTGGATGGTGAACGGACAAACAAGTTCCGCCGCTTGATAACCAGCCCTTTCATCAATGAGGAAGTCAACCTGCTGACCGAAGAGCTGCTAAATAAGAGCACTATCGGACAAGATGACGTGCCCGACCTATTATCGCTGACTTACTACGCAGGAAATTATAACCACCGAAGTACGCAGGAATGTGCCATGGAAATGCAAGACACCTACGTGCGACTGGACCGTAGTATAGCTTCCTTATTAGAGCTCATAGAACGTAAAGTTGGGCTCCACAACGTACTTTTCTGCATCACCTCCACCGGCTATGCCGACCCGGAAGCAGCCGACCCGGGCGTATACCGGATACCGGGTGGTGAATTCTACCTGAACCGCTGTGCCGCCCTGCTAAACATGTACCTCATGGCATCCTATGGCGAGGGACAATATGTGGAAGCTTATTATGACCAACAAATCTATCTCAACCATAAACTTATTGAGAACAAGCAGTTGAGCCTGACTGAAATTCAAGAAAAATCTGCCGAATTTCTGGTTCAGTTTAGTGGCGTGAGCGAAGTATATTCAGCTCATCGCCTGCTTTTGGGCCCCTGGTCACCGCAAATAGAACGTATACGCAATAGTTTTCATCGCAAGCGCTCTGGCGATTTGCTCATTGAAATACTCCCGGGCTGGACTATCATGCAGGAAAATAGTACTGATAACCGTGTAGTACGTACGGCCGATATTCCTGCTCCCCTCATTTTATTGGGAGGAGGAATGAAGGCTGAAACCATCCGTACCCCCATCAGTATTGACCGCATTGCCCCTACCTTGGCAAGTGTAATGCGCATCCGCGCCCCTAATGCAAGTACAGCATCTCCCCTTGACTTTTGATTCTAAAATAATCTGTGCAAATCTGGATAATCTGTATAGAAATCAGTAACTTTGCACGCTCAACTAACTCAGCAATAATAATAAAAACAAATATATAATGGGATTTAATGAATTTTTAAGCTCGATTTTCGGCAACAAATCCACACGCGACATGAAAGAAATACAACCGTGGGTGGAGAAAATCAAAGCCGCTTACCCGGAAGTAGCCAAACTCGACAACGACGCCCTACGCGCCAAGACAGAAGAACTGAAAGCCTACATCCACGATTCGGCAGCCGAACAACGCGCCAAAGTGGAAGAACTGAAAGCCAGCGTTGAAGATACCGAACTGGAAAAACGCGAAGACCTCTTCAACCAAATCGACAAAATCGAGAAAGAGATATTGGAGATTTATGAAAAAGCGCTGGACGAAGTATTACCCACCGCTTTCTCTATTGTAAAGGAAACAGCCAAACGATTCTCTGAAAATGAAGAAATAGTGGTTACAGCTACCGATTTTGACCGCCAACTGGCTGCCACTAAAGACTTTGTACGCATCGAAGGCGATAAAGCCATCTACCAGAACCATTGGATAGCAGGTGGTAACGATACTGTATGGAACATGGTACATTATGATGTACAGCTATTCGGTGGTGTGGTTCTACATAAAGGTAAGATTGCCGAAATGGCAACCGGTGAAGGTAAGACATTGGTAGCTACCCTACCGGTATTCCTCAATGCCCTGACTGGTAACGGCGTGCACGTGGTAACAGTGAACGACTATCTGGCAAAACGTGACTCCGAATGGATGGGTCCTCTTTACATGTTCCACGGTTTGAGTGTAGATTGCATCGACAAGCACCAGCCCAACTCTGATGCCCGTCGCAAAGCTTATCTGGCAGATATCACGTTCGGTACAAACAATGAATTCGGTTTCGACTACCTGCGTGACAACATGGCTATCAGCCCCAAAGACCTGGTACAACGCCAACATAATTATGCCATTGTCGATGAGGTGGACTCAGTATTGATTGATGATGCCCGTACTCCGCTGATTATCTCCGGACCGGTTCCCAAAGGCGATGACCAACTCTTCGAACAGCTCCGCCCGCAAGTGGAACGTCTGGTAGAAGCTCAGAAAAAACTGGCTACCCAATACCTGGCCGATGCCAAGCGCCTGATTGCATCAAACGATAAGAAAGACCAGGAAGAAGGCTTCCTCGCTTTGTACCGCAGTCACAAGTGCCTGCCCAAGAACAAGGCACTCATCAAGTTCCTCAGCGAACAAGGCATCAAGGCCGGTATGCTGAAGACCGAAGAAATCTACATGGAGCAGAACAACAAGCGCATGCACGAGGTGACTGACCCGCTGTACTTCGTTATCGAAGAGAAAATGAACAGCGTGGATTTGACGGACAAGGGCGTAGACTTGATTAGTAGCAATGTAGAGGACCCCACTTTCTTCGTACTCCCCGATATCACAGCGCAACTCTCTGCCTTGGAAAACGAAACAGAGCTGACAGACGAACAGCGCCTTGAAAAGAAGGATGCCCTGATGACCAACTATGCCATCAAAAGCGAACGTGTGCATACCATCAACCAACTGTTGAAGGCATACACCATGTTCGAGAAAGATGACGAATATGTGGTAATTGACGGCCAAGTGAAGATTGTGGATGAGCAGACGGGACGTATCATGGAAGGACGTCGTTATTCTGACGGTTTGCACCAAGCCATCGAAGCCAAAGAAGGCGTGAAAGTAGAAGCTGCCACCCAGACTTTTGCCACCATTACATTACAGAACTATTTCCGTATGTACCACAAACTATCCGGTATGACCGGTACGGCAGAAACAGAAGCCGGCGAGTTGTGGGACATCTACAAACTGGATGTAGTGGTTATTCCGACTAACCGCCCCATTGCCCGTAATGACATGAATGACCGCGTTTACAAGACAAAACGTGAAAAATATAAAGCAGTCATCGAAGAGATAGAAAAAATGGTGGCAGCAGGACGCCCCGTACTGGTGGGTACCACTTCTGTTGAAATCTCTGAAATGTTGAGCAAAATGCTTACCATGCGTAAGATTGAACATAGTGTATTGAATGCCAAACTGCATCAGAAGGAAGCGGATATTGTGGCTACTGCCGGTTTGAAATGTGCTGTAACCATCGCTACCAATATGGCCGGCCGTGGTACCGACATCAAGCTGAGTCCGGAAGTGAAAGCTGCAGGCGGTCTTGCCATCATCGGTACAGAACGCCACGAATCACGCCGTGTGGACCGTCAGTTACGTGGTCGTGCAGGACGTCAAGGCGACCCGGGTTCTTCTGTATTCTTCGTATCTTTGGAAGATGACCTGATGCGTTTGTTCTCCAGTGACCGCATTGCCAGTGTAATGGACAAACTGGGTTTCAAAGAAGGTGAAATGATTGAACACGGCATGATTTCCAAGTCCATTGAACGTGCACAAAAGAAAGTTGAGGAAAACAACTTCGGCATCCGTAAGCGTCTGTTGGAATATGACGACGTGATGAACAAGCAACGTACAGTAGTCTACACCAAACGCCGCCACGCTTTGATGGGCGAACGTATCGGCATGGATATCGTGAACATGATTTGGGACCGTTGTGCCAATGCCATTGAAGCGCCCGACTACGAAAACTGCAAGATGGATGTGCTCCAGACACTTGCCATGGAAGTACCTTTCACCGAAGAGGAATTCCGTAATGAGAAGAAAGAAAAACTGGCAGACAGAACTTTTGACGCTGCCATGGAACTCTTCAAACGCAAGACAGAACGTATGGCACAGATAGCCTATCCGGTCATCAAACAAGTATACGAAACGCAGGGACACATGTACGAAAACATACTTATCCCCATCACAGACGGAAAACGTATGTATAACATCTCCTGCAACCTGAAGAGAGCTTATGAGACAGAATGTAAGGAGGTGGTGAAGTCATTCGAGAAATCCATCTTGCTGCACGTCATCGACGAAGCATGGAAAGAAAACCTGCGCGAGCTGGACGAGCTGAAACACTCCGTGCAGAATGCAAGTTACGAGCAGAAAGACCCGCTGCTGATTTACAAGCTGGAATCTGTGAACTTGTTTGATGCCATGGTGAATAAGATTAATAATCAGACTATCTCTATCTTAATGCGTGGACAAATCCCGGTACAAGAGGCTCCGGCTGAAGCCCCTGAGGCTCCCCAGGCTCCCCGCCAAGTAGAGGTGCGCCAGGCTGCTCCGGAACAACGCCAGGATATGAGCAAGTATCGCGAACAGAAGGTTGATTTGAATGACCCGAACCAGCAGGCCGCTGCGGCACAAGATACACGTGAACAACCAAGACGCGAACCTATCCGTGCCGAGAAGACCGTAGGACGCAATGATCCTTGTCCTTGCGGAAGCGGTAAGAAATACAAAAACTGCCACGGACGGAATGCATAAAGCAAAGCTATAAAATGATAAGGCGATAGGGTGATAAGATGATACCGTCAGGTATCTTTTATCACCCTATCACTTTTTCTCCTACCACATTATCACATTTTTTATTCGTTCCAGCTTTTGAATATTCAGCTAAAAGAGTACTTTTGCTCCAAAGAACAAAACCAAAGACTATGACCAAATATCACTATTGTCTGTTATTGATGGGGTCTCTGCTGTTAGGCAGCTGCCAGAGTGTAGAACAACTGTCCATTGATTATATGCTTCCGGCAGAAGTCAGTTTCCCGGCAACACTGAAACGTGTGGCTGTTGTCAACAACATGCCAAACGTACCGGACAACAAACTCATCATCACTGAGGAAGAACAGAAAAAAAGCGAGAATGAGGTGGCACGCCTCACCAACTACTACAATGGAGACGCCGCAATAACAACCGAATCCCTTGCAGAGGCCCTTGCCAACGAAAACTACTTTGAAGAGGTTGTGATATGCGACTCTGCCCTCCGGAGTAAAGACATCAATCCCCGCGAAAGCACATTATCGAGAGATGAAGTACTGGAACTTACACAGAATTTGGACGTAGATTTCCTGATAGCCCTGGAAAACATACAAATGCGTTCCAATCGCAAGATAAGTTATATGCCCGACTGGGGTGTGTTCCTCGGCACAGTGGATGTAAAGGTATATACTACCGTCAGAATATATTTACCTAACCGCAAAGGTCCTATGGTGACCGTCAACAGCAATGACAGTATTTTCTGGGAAGAGGCAGGAAATGGTGAAGCGTCAGTACGTTCCCGCCTCATCAGCGAAGAAGACATGGTGAAGCAAGCATCTGAATTTGCAGGAACGGTTCCGGTAAGACATCTACTCCCCTATTGGAAAACCAGTAACCGCTATCTCTTCAGTGGTGGTTCTGTAAATATGCGTGACGCAGCCGTATATGCCAAAGAAGAAAATTGGAGTAAAGCAGTAGAGCTCTGGAAGCAGACCTACGAAACAAAAAAAGGAAAACAGAAAATGTATGCAGCCTATAACACCGCTTTGGGCTACGAAATGCAAGACAGCATAGATACTGCCTTGGAATGGGCATTAAAAGCGCAAACCCTTGCCCGTGAGAAAAGCAAGACAGACAAAAAAGAGACAGGCGAAATACATGATGGAACCATCTCCTATTATATCTTTATCAGCATGTATGTAGACGAATTGGAGAAACGAAAAGAGGGAATGGCACGCCTGAACATGCAAATGAACAGATTTGATGATGATTTTTAGTCAAATGATGCAGAGATAACCGTTTTTTTTATACCTTTGAACAACCATTAAGAAAAGAAAGTTATTATGAAGCTCAGTCAATCGTCATTAGCACTCTTGGAGGACACTCTTAAAAAAGCAATCGGCAAATACACCTGCGGTTGCGAACAGACTATCGTTACAGACATTCATCTGCAACCGAATCAGAATTCGGGCGAACTGTCTATCTTTGATGATGAAGATGAAGAGCTTGCCAATACTTCCATTGAAGAATGGATGACATACGAGGGGGATGATTTCTACGAAAATGTAGAGCGTATCTTGTCCTCACTGCTCTGCAACATGAAAAATGAAGGAAAGTTCGACAAGCTGACTATTCTGAAACCATTCTCTTTTGTACTGGTGGATGATGATAGAGAAACAATAGCAGAACTGTTGCTGATGGATGATGATACTCTATTGGTCAATGAAGAGCTACTGAAAGGATTGGATGAGGAACTGGATTCTTTTCTGAAAGAGCTGCTGGAAAAATAATATTCCAAACAATCAGCCTATAAGGAAAAGAGACCTTCTTATAATAAATTAGCCCCTGCGATATAAAACGACCGCAGGGGCTAATTCTTTTTTACCTATACAATACCTAACGTATCTTAATTCCATAGAAAGAACTTGAGGTGGTAACAAAAAGCATATCCTTCTGCCTTCCACCAATTGCCAAGGAAATCGGGCGTTCTTCTATCTGAATACGTCTCTGCTCTTTACCAGATTTGTCATAGACAAATATTTCACCATCAGCAACATAAACATTCCCGTCAGCATCAGTCACATTACTGTATTGGCCATAAGGACATATTATTCCTTGTTCTGTCAAACGGCCATCCACACCAACAGAAAGTTGTACTGTCGTTTTATTCATCTCATTTACAATATAAACCGGTTCTGACTGACCGGGCACTGTAACAGTCAAAGCACAAGAACGCCCCAAATCATAGGTATCCGGAATAATTGTCACGCCATCCGGAGCGACAAAACTATACTCAGGCATACTGGCAACCACCTTGTCAAAGTCACCTCTCCAACGACTGGAAGGGTGAATGACTTTCTGTATATTCTTCATACTGGCTGTAACGACACGTGGCATAGGCTTCATCGTAGCATCCACGTTATCCGGATTAAAAGAATACCCCCAAGCACTCCAGCCACTGTTACCCCAACCACTGTACATCGGATTATCATCCGGCAAGCGCACTACCGTTTCCTGCTTGCCGTTCACCAGATAACCCGGCTGAGGGTCATAGCGGAAAATAACCAGTAGATTGTCTTGCGTATCAGTAGCCAATGTAAAAGGCTTCCAGGGATAATCGGCTATCAAAGTAATCTGCTCCGTGTCTGCCGACCATTTATAGATTTTCTTCAGACGGTTTTCACAGAAGTAGATATTTCCTTTACTGTCGGTAGTAGCTCCGGAGGCTAGTTCAAAACCGGTAGCCAGCTTCACTGGCTTGTCCATGACCGTGCAGGAAGGGCGAAGGCTCTTCTCGCTACCCGAAACAGTGAGACGGGCAAAGTCCCACGAATAAACGGGCAACTTCTTATTCATATCATATATAGGAAACTCTATGACTGGTAATATCTGCGTATAATTGTGCATATTACGGAAAGTGATATTCTTGCAATCCCATATGCGGAAACCTATCCTCTTCGGCATAAAGGCACGGATAACGCGATACATCCACACATTTACCATTTCGATATTTTGACAATTGGACATTTCTGCCATATAACAATCAGGCCCTTCACGACCTTCTTCCTCAAACTGGAAAGCATAAATTTTCCAGTTGGCCACATTATGGAAACGGGCTTCAGTACGGACATGATGCTCCAAAGACATGGCATAAATACGTCCCGGAGTCTTCGTTTCGCTAATATAAAGCCCACTGGCAGCATACGTACTGGCTGTCCAAACATCCTTAATTGTCCCGCCGCCATTGTTTGTAATCCACAAACTCCAATACTGGTTGTCCCAAGCCATATCCTTACCGGTTTCCATGACCGGAGAAGACGGGGAACTAATCCGACGCTCGTCCCTGCGGTAAGACGACTGTCCGGAAGCATTCGGAGCAGGTTTGCGCAAGGTACCGTGCCCGCCTACAAACTTCACATCATTCAAGTACGAGCGCTCACCCGCCATCCATTTACAGCCGACAGCACGGTAATTATACGCACCGGTATTAATACCTATGCCATTCAGCATGTCGTCGCCACCTTCGGAAGATTCAACCAAAGGCACAGGCACGCCGAAACCACTGAATGCAGGCTCGCTTTCCTTCAACAGAAATTGAGTCCCAAAAGGATGCAGCCCAATCAGCTTAGTACCGGGAGACAGCTTCAACGTTCTCGTCAGGCGATACCAACCCTGGGGCACATAGATGTTTTTATGCAAAGAGACAGCTTTCTCAAAAACTTCCGTATCATCAGTCTCGCCATCACCTTTTGCCCCTAAGTCTCGGATATTGACCCATGTCTCCATTGCCGGAAGAACCGGAAGGTCCTTGCCAAGTGTAACCGGCAGTTTTGCCACCGGCTCTATTTCACATATTTCCCTGAAAGAAGAAGCATCATTCAAATCCTGATACACCAGACCGTAAGTAAACTCCTTGACTCTGTACATTTTTGCTTTTCCGGCAACTTTCTTTCCACTTTGAGCATAGCCCACCAGTACGGGAACATTCCTGCAATCCACATTCACCAGATTCAATTGCGAAAAAGTATTTCCCTCTACGCTCACCCTGACACCGGCTTCCGAAATATTCTCCCACAACGAATTCTCCACATGAAGACGGTCTGCCAGATTCTCTGCCATTTCAAAGGCAACGGGCGTATTCTTCACATGCATATTGACGATGGCAAACCCCACCTCTTTTGAATAGACAGCCGCCTTTCTCTGCCCCTCAAAGTAAGTATCGACCATCATCATAGGCCATCCCGGAGAAGTCCTGGAGGAAATTATCCCATATTCACCGCCATAAAACCTGACGTCTTCCAGTTCATTGCCAACATCATACATGCCGGCTTTCCCCGAACCAATCCGAATGTCGCAATGATTGATAAATCCATGCTGGGCAAAATGCGCACGAATGGCGACGGCTTGAGGATTACCTTTGTCTATACGGAAATCCACATTGGACACCGCACTATAGAAAGTACCTGCACCGGCATCCGAAGGCTTCCTGCCCTCTTGTGCCAGCCCTCCCGTAAACCATATCATATAATTTTGAGTAGTCTGGAAACCGGGTGTATCGGCTCCCAAATAAATCACCGGCCGTTTCTTCCCATAACCAATCAGCCGAATGGATGAGGGAATTTGAATCGTCTTGCTAATACGATAATTTCCTTCCGGCAGAAACAGTATCCCAAAGTTCTTTTCGCGCTTCACCTGATTGATTGCCTCTTGAAGTGCATCGGTCACGTCGGACTTTCCATCAGCCTTGAAGCCGTAATTCTCCGGGGTAAAGTAGAATGCTTCCGGATCGTCCGGTCTTTGCGTATAGGTGGAACCACCCTCTGCCGCCCACCCGGACGGCATATTACCGATAATCCAACAGACTATCAGCAGGTATCTCATTATTTGATAATTTCTCATTACACAGATTGTTTTAATATGGATTTTCCTTATTTAATACGTACACCAAAGAACTTGGAACGGCCTGTGACAAACAATGTATTGCCATCCTTACCGCCAAACTGTAATGTGGACGGACGTTCGGGAACACGAATCATCCCTTTCTTCTTGCCATCCTTATCAAATACATATATTTCTCCGTCAGCCACATACAAGTTCCCTTCCTTATCTACAGCAGAACCAAATTCGCCCTGCTCCACAAAATAGCTCAAGTTGGAGAGCGTGCCGTCATTGGCCACATCCATCTTCACCATTCTGCGGTCATATTCATCAGATGTATAGAAAGGCTTTCCCGGATAGGCTTCCAGCAGGGAAGAACTACGTGACAAGTCGAAATAATGAGGAATGATAGTTTTTCCATCCGGTGCCAGGAAGCACATTTCAGGAACATAGACCGACACCGCATTGAAATCGTGGAAGTCTCTCCAACGGTTAGAAGGATAAAGAGCCTTATACACGTTCTTCACTTGACCCATCGGAACACGCGGCAACAGTTTGATGGTCTCTTCCGGATTTTCCGGGTCAATGGAGTAGACTCTCATTGTATATGCGGAATTACCATATCCGCTGAAAGAAGTACCTTTTGTATCAGGCATTACCGGCATTTCCTCCGGCTTACCATTAATCAGATATCCCGGCTGCGCATCATATCTGAACAATACCAATAGATTATCTTCTGAATCAAAAGCCAGGTTGGAGGGTTTCCACGGGAAATCTGCCAGCAGCGACAAGCTGTTTGTCTCTACCGACCACTTAAAGATACGACGCATCCGATGGTCGCAGAAGTAAATGTTACCTTTACTGTCGCGCGCAATGCCTTCGGCAAATTCCAAATCGGAAGCCAATTGGTTCACCTTACCTATTTCATTGCCTAACGATTGCTGATGAGGTTCTTTTCCGGTTACAATCAAGCGAGAAAGTTCCCACGGGCGGATGTCAATGTCTTTGTTGACATCGAACACTGCAATGTTATTCGTATATTTAATCTGAGAATAGTTATGCAGGTTCAGAAATGCGATGTTCTCGCAATTGCGGATACGTACAGAACTGTGATACGGTTCATTGACACGGATAACGCGGAACATATACAAGTTTGCAAAGGTCACATCTTTGCAGTCGTCCATCTCTATCGGTTGGCAATCGGTACTTTCGCGGCTCTCTTCCTCGGTTTGCATGCAATACACCTTCCAGTTGGACACCTTGCTGAAACGTACTTCATTTCTTACATGATGCTCGATGGACATGGCATAGATACGCCCCGGAGTAGAAGTATTGTTGGCATAGAAACCATTGGTGGCATATGTGCTTGCTGTCCAGATATCTTTAAAGGTGCCACCACCGTTGTTGGTCACCCACAGACTCCAATACTGGTTGTCCCAAGCAAGATCCATGCCCGAAGCCGCTACCGGATTATCGGGAGAACTGATACGAGCCGGTCTGTTCCACCGGCCACGTGGTTCCTCAACACCCGGTTTAGGTTTCCATAAACCGCCATGCCCGCCTACAAACTTCACGTCATTCATATAAGAATCTGCATTTGCCATCCACTTCACACCTACAGCACGATAGTTATAACCGCCGGTATTGATACCAATGCCCATCAGCATATTTGCACCGCCTTCCGAAGATTCCACCATCGCTTTCGGACCGCCAAAACCACTGAATGCAGCAGTACTTTCGTCCAGCCGGAACTGAGTGCCAAAAGGATGCAGGCCTATCAACTTGGTATCGGGCTTCATCTTCAAAGTTTCGGTAATGCGATACCAGCCCTGGGGCACATAGATATTATCGTACTTGTCAATAGCCTCCTGGATGGCCTTCGTATCATCCGTTTCCCCATCTCCCTTTGCACCGAATTCGCGCAGATTTACCCATGTTGCCATTGCAGGCAGTGCAGGGATGTCCATCAGTTGGGCAACCGGCATCTTCTGTATCGGTTCAATATCAACCAACGTTTCATATTCCGGCATATCCACCATGTCATCCATCTGCAAGCCGTGGTCGTATGACTTTACCTTATAGATTTTATGAGAAACATGGGTGGCCGTATTGCTACGGGTATATTTCGCCAAGGTCGGTACATTCTTACAATATACATTGCGAAAGGTTATCTGATTGTTGCTGTTGTTCTCGTTGGTAATCACCACTGCCGGACCACTTACATTTTCAAAATAGCTGTTTTCCAAAAATAACTTGTCGCAATAATTAGGGTCAATATCAAATACAGCCGGAACATTCTTGGCATACAGATTCACCATTGCCAAACCGGACTCCTGACAACGAAGAGCAGCTACACGTTGTCCCTCAAAATAAGAGTCGACCATCATTACCGGCCATCCGGGAGAAGCTTTTGTCGTATAAATGCCATAATCTCCCCCGTAAAAAGCAACGTTTTCCAACTCATTGCCCACATCGAACAGACCAGCCTTGCCTTTACCTATGTATACGGCCACATAACTGATAAAACTGTGTTGGGCAAAGTGTGTGCGTAGCGCCACTGCATGCGGATTACCATCTTCTATGCGCAAGTTGATATTCGACATGGCACTGTAGAACGTACTGGCACCGGCATCACGGGGTTTCTCACCTTCCTTGACAACGGCTCCCGTAAACCAGAACATGTATTTAGCTTTTCCTTTATCATCAGCTACTTCCTCCTGAAAACCCGGAGAATTCTTAGCCAGAATAAATTCCGGGCGATTCTTTCCATAGCCAATCAAACGAATAGCCGTAGGAATATAAATGGTCTTGCTGATTTTATATTTACCTTCAGGGATAAAAAGGATTCCGAAATTCTTTTCTTTCTTCACTTGATTAATCGCTGCCTGCAAAGCATCCGATACATCCATCTTTCCATCCGCCTTTATAGGATAGTTCTCGGGAGTGAAATAAAAAGCTTCGGAGTCATTGGGTTTTAGAGGATAAATCGAATTCAATTGTACAGCATACAACTGAGTACATATCATCCCCAGCAAAATTAAAATAATCGTGTTCAATTTCTTCATGGTCTTATTTTTAATGTATGGATAAAAAAAGACGTTCTGCCGTCAAGCAGAACGTCTCCCTCTGCTATAAATTACAATTTTATAACTACTACCGGCGCATAATTATGCCGTACAGTGCCCACACCCGAAACATCAGCCAGAGCGCCAATACGGAAATAATAATTCTTGCTGTATTTCAAGACATCAGCATTTTGTCCCAGATCGATGGACAATGTATAAATATCAGCGCTATTTATAGCAGTACTCGGACTAAACACTTGCTTATCAGTCCCTCCATTCAACGTCAATTTCACATTGTTACCTACCCACATATCTGAAAAAGCAAACAACTGAATCTCTTTCAATTTCACTTCTTGTTTACCAGCTTCCAACGAGAATGTAGCAGTAATTACATTGCCATTCTTTTCTACTTTTGGACTTTTGACGCGAATATAAGGAATAACCTTGAAATCATACACATTATCCCCTGACTTAACAACAAAATCCTTCACTTCAAATGGATAAAAATTCCCATTTTCAAAACGAACATCATAAGTGGCAGCAAAAACCATATTGTTACGATATTCTCCGGTATTTGTGATATACCAGGTTTGATCCGTAGCATTAGTAAATCCATGCTCCCTCACTTTAATTGCATTACCGTTTTCCATATCGGAACCTACAAGTTCACCTGTCTGTTCGTCAAGGATAGAACCATGTATGGAAGCATCCGGTCCCTCATAATTATCAATTTCACAAGATGTCAATGCAAATAAGAAGCATGACACAAATAACAATATCTTTTTCATAACTTTCTACTTAATATTATTCAAATTAATGACCTGGATTCTGAACTAAACCATTCGTGGCAATATTAGGTATGCCCCTATAGTAGTTGATGTTCTGGAAAGTACGCCCTCCTCTTGTTTCGTCACCAAAGTAGTTCACCCTTGCAAAGACATATTTAGGCTCTGCACCACGCAAGTCAAGCATCGGCACCAAAGCTTTACGAATTCTATTATTGCTGAACTCAGTATGGAATTCCCTACGACGATTCATATCCCAAAAACGCTTTCCTTCAAACGCCATCTCCACACGACGTTCCTTCAAAACACTCTCTAATGTCAAAGATATCCGGTCGGTATGTCCGGCTCTACGTCGCAAAGCATTCAAATAGTTCTCAGCCAATTCCTTATCGCCAAATCCACTACCATTTTCCACAACAGCCTCAGCATAATTCAGGTAGACTTCTGCCAAACGCATATCAATATAAGAGGTAGTGGACGAAAGACGGTCGGGAGACATGCTCTCGCCCTCGGGCATATACTTACGAACTCCAAAACCTGTAGCAGTCCAATTAGCATCCTCACCACTGTTCACATTATTAAATCCAGAGAACATGGTTTCACCTTCGGCTCCTAAAGCATAATATGTTGTTCCATTTTTCTGAGTAGACTCGTTTGAATAAGCCACATAGCTATTATTGTCCTTAATAAATCCGCCCTGGATAATAATCTCAGTGCCGGCATAAGATGAACCCGGCACAACCACACTTGCCAACAGACGTGCATCCTTGTTGGCAAACGGTTCATACAAATCGTTATATTTAACAAAAGGTACCGACATCAAGGTGTTCACTACAGAAGCATTATTCATATTATGGAAATTAGGGATATAAGCATCTTCATTCCCATCCGTACGAGTTACAATCTTTGCACTTTTTCCCGTGCCGTCATCCGTATAATCTTCAAACAAATCAACGATTTCCAACATCGGATTGAAACGTCCATATTTCAGAGCGCCCGGATTGACTTGAGGAAGGATATTAAACTGAGCATAGCTATGTCCCTGATTAGTATTGGTTGTTCCATTAAGATACGCTTTACTGAAAATGACCTCTTCATTCTGGTCATTCAGGAACAAGGCCTGGAAGTTTGATGCAGCCTCCTTAACAGTAGCCGGAGCAGGCTTATAAAGAGATTTACCGGAATTCTCTATAAGGGACTTAGATGCTTCAATACATTCTTTATAGAATGCATCGGCATCGGCAGAAGTCATTCCACCCACCAGTTTCTGAGTGACAGCTTCACCAGCCAAAGGTGCCAGATTCCAATACTTGGCTACAGAAGCTGCATGAAGTGCAACTCTTGACTTCAACGCATAAGCTGCCCACTTGGTTACGCGATACAAATCCGAACCAGAAGTCGCATCGGGCAAAGTAGCAGCAGCAAGGGTGCACTCATTCAATACAAATTTCCAAGTATCCAACTCTGTACTGCGGGGAACTGCCACAGCGCCCGGTCCACCATCGGCATAATCATCGTCCTGCACTTTGTCAATCAGAGGAACGCCTCCATATCTTTTTACAAGCCCATAATACATATAAGCACGTGCAAAATGGGCTTCACCAGTCATACGATCCGCATCTGCAACAGAAATTGTTCCTGCTTCTTTGGCTTTTTCTACATTTTGCATAAAAATATTCACTTGACGAATATCTCCATAGGGCCAATAATTGAATCCTTCATAACCTATATCCACTCCTCCGTCACTACGGGTAGCTTCGTCGGTAAGAAATGCTAAATTAGTAGTTTCATTCACACCATCATAACCGCGTTGATTAAAACCAGCATTCGGACGATAATTAAAATCTTCCATAGGAATCATGGTATATATGTTTGCCAATAGTGCCTTTACACCACCTTCTGTCTCCAATAACTGATCGGGAGACACTTTATCCAGCGGTTCAAGTTCCAAGAAGGCATTACAACCGGACAATCCCATCAATGCACATAACGAGAATATCGATAAAATATTTTTTTTCATGGTATTTCAGAATTAAAAGTTTATGTTTAACCCAAAGTTATAAGTTCTCATCAACGGATATGCCAGGTTGGCTCCCCAATCCCTTTCCTCACGTTCGGGGTCAGCATCCTTCAAAGCCTTGTTACAGAACGTAAGCAGATTTGAACCATTGACAAAGATACGGGCACTGTTCAACCCGATTCTTTTCATAAATGATTTTGGCAGATTGTAACCGATCTCCATACTCTTCAAACGGAGATAAGTAGCTTGCGGAAGCCAAACGGAAATACCATAATTCCATCTACTACCATTATCCGAAGTATTAGAGAAATTGTGGCGTAATGCCGGATAATAGCCGGCTACCCATTGTGTGGCAGGATTATACGGATCATCTGTTATATTTGCAGGATGCCAACGATCTACATATTTCGCAATTAAATAAGATTTATTTGTCTTGCCACCATATCCCCAAACATCATCATTGGCATATCCGATGGAATAACCGGAAGCTCCTTGAAACAGCATATTGAGATCAAAATTCTTATAAGAAGCCGCCAAAGTCAACCCATACTGGATAGGAGGATTTGCACCGGTTGCCCAAAACTCCGGAACACGGTCACTGCTGTTAATTCTACCATCACCATTCAGGTCAAGCAATCTGTAACTACCCGGAAGCATCTTAGAGTTACCCAAGTTCCCACCAATCAAAGGAGCCGTTTCATACTGTTCCAAAGAAGTATATTGGCCATCGTATTTATACAACCACATCACATTACTGTTACGGTTTTCCTTTCCATTCAGCCATCTATCCATAGAACTGGTATATTCTGCATGTTCCACATGCAGACTTCTTTCACGGGCATACGTAAAATTAGCACTTACTGAATATGAGAAGTCCTTACCGATTTGTCCTCTGTGTCCCAATTCAATCTCAAAACCCCGGTTCCGGTTAGAATTCAGATTTTCCTTCGGGAAACTTGCACCAAATGTATCAGGAGCAGATTGTGCACGGTCGGCCAAAATGCCTTCATTCTTACGATTGAACCACTCGATAGTACCACTCAACTTACCGTTCCATAAGTCAAAATCCAGACCTACATTGGAAATAGAAGATGTAACCCAAGAAAGCCGGTCAGTCACTACACCAGGAGCTACCATACCCATAATCTGGCTGGCACCATCAAAAACATAACCATTAGAAGCCGAATTATAAGCAGATACATATTGGAAAGGATCACCGGCATCATATCCACTTTGTCCAAAAGAACCCCTGATTTTCAAATTAGTAATAAACGGCAAATTGTCCTTGATGAAACTTTCTTCCGAAAGTCGCCATCCGGCACTTACCGACGGGAAGAACGTCCAACGCTTAGAAGGAGCATAACGATAAGAACCATCATAACGCCCTACTACTTCCAACAAGTATTTACCGGCATAATCATAGTTCGCACGCATCAGATAGGCTGCCAAACGGCCAAAACTACGATACCCTGAATTGGTAGCTGTACCCGGACTTGCCTGATTCAAAATATCATTAGTAAACAACTCTGAATATTGCCGGGAACCGGATAATTCATCGCGTCGTGTACTGTTCAACTCTGCCACAGCTGTCACATTCAAATTGTGCTGATTGAAAGAACGCATATAATTAGCCTGCAACCTGCCATAAATCTTCTGATATATTCTCATCGTATTGGAATAAGCATCAGTACTACCTCCCGTACCGGCAGGCGCATCTGTATAATAATCATACAACGGATAAGAACGATTTAAAGAAGAGTTGTTACGATTGTTACCGTCAAATGACCCCAAAAGACTCAATGCCAACCCTTTTACAAAAGGAACTTGCCAATTCAATTCCACATCGGCAGAATACGTCAGGCCTCTGTTCTTGCGATAACCGTCTATATCCGGATCAACCAACGCAAAAGGATTCTTGTTTTCAGGACCGATTGCAGACAAATGATTGGGATTATTAATCGTATGAGTACCGATACCACGGTCATTAACCATCAAAGTCTTAAAAGTCCACATAAAATCCTCTCTCGGCCTTTGGGTTTCATCCCAACGCCCGGACAGATTCACATTCAGTTTCAGCCCTTTCGTAAGCTCTGCAGTCAGGTTACTTCTCAGATTATATCTATGATAGTATTGGATACCACTCTTCAGCAAACCATTATCGCCATTATAGCCGAAGCTCACATAATATTTCACCTTATCCGTTCCACCTCTCACAGAAACAGTATGCGATTGCTGGAACGCCAGTTTATTCATAAACATGTCAATCCAGTTATTGTCTGTATAACCCTTAGCCCCGGTTCTATACAGTTCCAGAATATCGTCAGTGTATTCAGGGGCAGCCTGGTCATTACGTGCCCTTTCATTGGCCAACATGCGATAAGTATAAGCATCTACCGTTTCTTCCATACCCGTGGCATTCTTCATACCGAACAATGCCGAGTAAGATACTCTGGTCTTTTCGGCCACACCTTTTTTGGTAGTAACAATGATTACGCCATTAGCCGCATTCATACCATAAATAGCGGCAGAAGCATCTTTCAAAATAGAGATACTTTCTATATCCTCAGAATTCAGCTGTGCAAGTTCTTCAGTACCTTCACGCGTGATACCATCAATTACCACCAACGGGTCACCATAACCGCGAATGCTCACCATATTGTCGAAAGTTCCCGGCTCTCCGGTTTTCTGGCGAATCAATAGTCCCGGCATCTTACCTTGAATATTGCTAATCAGATTCTCGGTCTTGGTCGTAGCTATTTCATCAGCACCAATGGCTGCAATGGCACCGGTCAGTGATTCTTTCTTCTGTACACCATATCCTACAACAACCACTTCATCCAATATCTCAGCATCTTCTACCAAAACTATCTTGAACGAATTTCGGCCTGCAACCTTTATGTTTTGTGTCTTATAACCTACATAGCTTATTATAAGAGTAGCATCAGAGCCCACATTGGTCAGAATGAAATTACCGTCAATGTCTGTTATGACACCGTTGGTAGTTCCCTGCACCAAGATACTGGCACCAATCACCGGTTCACCGGTTGCATCGACCACAGAACCTTTCACCGTCGCAGCCTGCAAAGCCATCTGTACCCCATCAGCTCCTACAGCTTTATCATAAAGGATTATATTACGGTCCAATACCTTATAGCCTATATTGGTTCCTTTGAATACATCGTTCAGAACCTTGAATATGGTTTTGTTATTTGCCCGGACCGATACACGGCGCTTAACGTCAATCTGCTTGTTGTTGTAGAAGAAAACAAATTCGGTACCTTGTTCCAGCTCCGTCAGTACTTCATCAACAGTCTTGTTCTCAAGAGCAATGTTTACCATTGTCTTTTGAGCATAACCTTCATTGGCAAAAGTCATACCAACCAAACAAAACAACATAAATAATGTGCATCTCATAGCAAGAGGAATTTTTTTCATGCATCTCATCAGGACACTTTTTTCCCTAAATGATTGGATACAATAGTGTTTTTTCATAATTTTGTATTGATTTCTAGTGAAAAAATAAAGTTACTTTATCTGTCGCCAAACAGATATTTAAAAGTTACTGTGTTTCATGCAGGAAAATGCGCCAACATTTTCCTGCATGTTTTTCTAAACGGACTTGTGTTTCATCATACTACTTTTTAAAGGGTTAATAAACTTCTATTACCTGTCTCTCGGCATCCACATCACCATCTTCAACAAACTTGAAATGAATATTCGAGGATATTCGGAAGTGCTCCAATATTCGCTCCAAACGTTGTTTGGTAAATGTAGCCGTAAAGGAATTCTGCTTCAATGAAGCCTTTTTCAGAATGAATTCCACATTATATCTTTTGCTCAAACTCTTCAATATATCTTCAAACGGAGTGTTCCTGAAAATCAAACGTCCGTCCTTCCAACATGTTTCCACGTCTACATTGACTTCTTTCACAACGACCTTTTCCCGCACTATATCATAAATAACCTTTTGCCCCGGTATCATCATTACATTATTTCTCCTGCCGTTATTCACATAGGAGAAACTGACTTTACCCGAAACCAAAGTGGTCTGTACCGTCCTGCTCCCTTTGTAAGCCTCTACGTTGAACTCCGTTCCATGTACTACTATCTTGGAATTGTTCAGCGTGCCGACAATGAACATCTTTTCATCTTTTGCGACAGAAAAGAATGCTTCACCCACCAACTTCACTTCCCTTTTATCATCGGCAAATCGGGAAGGATAGCGCAACGACGACGACGAGTTCAGAACGACTTCCGTTCCATCCGGCAATTCGACAGAAGTAGTCATTCCCGGATTTGTCCTGACTTCCATCATATGTATCTCTTCTTTATCCTTGTCCCAATAAAGGATAGACCACGATACCATCAAAGGGATGAATAAAATGGCGGCCGCCCGTTGCATCCCTCTAAATAATACCTGATACCTATTGACCTTTTTCTGTTTCATCTTACGATGTACATCCTCCAAGGCCTTCTTTACATCCAGCCTGGATGAAATCTGCGCCATGTCCGCCGCCAGACCGAGTGTCTGAACCTGGCGGGCTGTCCTGCGGTTCTCTTCCGATGCTTCCAGCCACTCCTCTACCAGAGCAGTTTCATCCTCCGTTGTCTCTCCTTCATAATAGCTGAGAAGCAGGTTCTCCATTCCCTCTCTTTTTACCATAATTTTTATTGCTAGCTTTAATCTAAAGACAAACGGGTGAAAAGAACTCCTAAACAAAAAGCTAAAA
This sequence comes from Bacteroides uniformis, assembly GCF_025147485.1. Classification (NCBI taxonomy): domain Bacteria; kingdom Pseudomonadati; phylum Bacteroidota; class Bacteroidia; order Bacteroidales; family Bacteroidaceae; genus Bacteroides; species Bacteroides uniformis. Next base: position 4,411,468 of record NZ_CP102263.1, read on the forward strand.
ATATTTTATATACTTAGATTATAATGGGAAAAAAAGCTATTTTTGCCCAACAATAATGAACCCCCACCCTATGAGAAACATACCATTAGAAGATACATCTTTATTATCCGCCATACAAAAAGGAGATAGAAGTGCTTTTGATGTGTTATTTCAAAAGTACTATTCTGTGCTCTGCACCTACTGCTATCGTTTTGTCCGGCTGGAAGATGCAGAAGAGATTGTTCAGGACGTCATGCTATGGCTTTGGGAAAACCGCGAAAGACCCGTTATCGAATATTCGCTCAAGCAATATCTGTTCAAGGCTGTCTACCATCGTTGCATGACCCGGATTGCCCAAAATGAAGTGAAGCAACGGGCAGACACCGCTTACTATGAACGAATGTTCACCATGCTGCAGGAGGTGGATATCTATCAAATCAACGAATTAAGCAAGCATATACAAAGGGCCATCAACGAACTGCCGCCTACTTATAGGGAAGCTTTCATCATGCATCGTTTCCAGAATCTGAGTTACAAGGAAGCTGCCGAACTACTCAACGTTTCCCCAAAAACGGTAGACTACCGCATTCAGCAGGCTTTGAAGATTTTAAGGGTCAAGCTGAAAGATTATCTGCCACTGATATTGATGCACCTGCTCACCTCGCATTAAGACCATACAAAAGCAGAACGTCCCCTATACCTTGCCGGCTACACACCGGGACTTAGCCCTAAAGAGTATAGAACTGAGAGGTCAAAACATCCGGATGTTTTACCCCAATACATGGGGATGTTTTCACCCAAAACACCCGGATGTATTACCCCAAAACATCCGGGTGTATTAATGGAAAGGATGCGGATGTTATGACCTCTCAGTATACGGGTCAGACTGGTTCAGTCCTGATGGGAGAGGCACTAAGTCCCTATACATCCCGTATTCATTAATTATTCTAAAAAAAGTTAGGGAAAACTCCGGGCCACCGGTCATATAAGCAAGAAGCAACCCTATTATTATCATAACCTCAAAATGCACGCAATGAGAAAACTGATTATCCTATTGTCGGCGCTGGTGTACGTCATCCATGCACAAGCGCAATTTTCAGTGACAGCCCATCAGGAAGGATGGGACAATATTCCTCCACAAGTACAAAAACCGGGATTTTCCTTTCAGCAATCCGTATTTGCCAATATGGACGGGGACGATGCCCTTGAAGAAGTAATGCTTTTCGGACGTGACAACGGACACTACCCCACTTTCGACCTTTTCAAGGCCTACTATGCAATCGTAGACAACTATACCAAAGAAGTACAATACATTTCCGACGAGATTTATGTCACCGACAAGTACAATCTCCTTGTAGAAGACCGCAACAAGGACGGCATCTCCGAGCTCTACATATCCTACTTCAAAGACGGAAAGTTCAGCGTAGACGAACAAGGTTACAATCTGCGCACCACACGCTGCTACGACCGTATAGAATGGAACCCTACTGGCAAAAACTTTAAATCTTCCGGAAAATGAAAACAAGACTGACACTTATCCTGGTACTCCTTATTTATATAGGAGCTGCCTCGCACACACACGCACAGCAAAAGAAAGTAATCAAAACCATGATGATAGCCGGGCAGGACGGCAGCCATTACTGGCAAGGCGCCTGCGAAGCCATGAAGCAGATATTGGAAAACAGCGGAATGTTCAAAGTGGACTTCGCCTTTACACCCGACTTTGGTGGAGACATCGCTACCTTCAAACCCGATTTCCACCAATATGATTTAATCGTCATCAACTACGGCGGAGCTACATGGACAGAGCCCGTACGCAAGAATTTCGAGAAATACGTTGCCGATGGAGGCGGTGTGGTAGTGATACATTCTTCCGTCGTCCCGATGGCCGACTGGAAAGAATACAACGAGATAATAGGCATGGGGGCATGGGACGGACGAAACGAAAAGGACGGTCCGTATCTGTACTGGAAAGACGGACAATACGTCTACGACTACTCTCCGGGGTATGCCGGCTACCACGGCTTGCAGCACGAAACCGTCATAGAACACCGCGCCCCCCATCATCCTATCCTGCAAGGATTGCCTCCTCAATGGAAACACTTCAAGGACGAGATATATACCCGCCTACGCGGTCCGGTAAGAAACATGGAAATATTGGCAACCGCCTACGAACGCGGACGGCATGAACCGTTGATGTGGACAGTAAGCTACGGGAAAGGGCGCATATTCGTCGACCTCCTGGGGCACTGCGGCAACGACCCGAACATGACTTACTCCATGCGCTGCACCGGTTTCCAGGTGACTTTACTCCGGGGATGCGAATGGGCTGCCACCGGCGCCGTCACCCAAGAAGTTCCCGCAGATTTCCCACTGAAGGATACTTATACATTACGTCCGGAGTTCAAGGCTCCTTTTCATGCTTACCCTAAAACCAAACACTGAATACCATGAAATACATCATCCGAACACTACTGCTGGCATGCTGCTGCATGCAGGCACAAGCACAAGCTCCGTGGAAACCCGATACGGAACTGGAGAAACAATTACAGCAAAGCAATCATGTGCACCGCATAATGAAAGCTAATCCCGCACACGCCGGACTGACGCGGTGGGAAAAGAAAGAGGTATTGAAAAGCAGGGTACTCCCTCTGGCCGAAGATTTCGGTGCTCTGCGCCATACCGGACCCGGAACCATACATGTAGACCGTAAAGTCACTGTCTCAGGCAAAGGAAGTGTCCGTCTGGACACTCCTGCCTCCTTGGGCAAGAAGAATCCAACAAACCGGAATTACGCCACCCCGGAGATTATCCGTCCCCTCGACCGGGAAGACTTGCGGGAATACAACCGCTTTTCCGTTTGGGTATATGTGGATGCACCGGGCGTTTATCTGACCTTTGCCGGATTCACCCTATACAATGAAGGAGAGAAAATCATGCCGACTCCCGGACGCTTTGAAGGACAACACTTCGAGACTGTCTATCCCAACAAATGGCAGCACATCATATGGGAGATACCGGACCTATACCGTGACTGTGTCACCGGCTTTTCGGTAAACATCATGCTGGCAGGTGCTCCTGCAGGAGCCAGCGAACGCATGAGCCTATACATAGACGACATGCGCATCGAAAAGGTAGAAGCGGAAAACAGCCGGGGATTCGACCTGCGAAAAGATGCAATGGCCTACTGCCACAGCGGATACAAGCCTGGAGCACGCAAGCAGGCTTTGGTGCAGCACATGCCGGAAAGGACTTTCAGCCTGCACGATGCCGCCACGGGACAAACCGTTTATCAAGGTACGGCCAGTCCTCTGAATCAGGACAAGAAGCTGGACAAAGGATTTCTTGTACTGGACTTCAGCAGTTTCAATACGCCCGGACAATACTTCCTCTCCATCGGTGATGTACAATCAAAGCCTTTCCCCATCGGAAATGATGCCTACCTGTCTACCGCCTGGCACACGCTGAACTTCTTCTTTTCCGAACGTTGCGGTTTCGACCAGCCCGGCATTCATCAGGAATGCCATCAGGATGTATTCGCCTATCATCCCGACGGACGGAGCATGAGCATTGCCGGAGGATGGCACGATGCAGCCGACCTGACTCAAGGAACGGGAAATACAGCCGAATCGTGCATCGCCCTCCTCGAAATGGCCGGTGCCGTACAAAGCAAAGACAGTATCTTCTACGAACGCCTGCTGGAAGAGGCACGCTGGGGAGTGAACTGGATTCTGCGTACCCGCTTCGGTGACGGCTACCGACTGGGTGGACTGATTATCGGCATTTGGACAAAGAATATCCGTGGTGACAAAGACGACATGCAGACAGAAGCACGAAATACGCCTACGGACAATCTGAAAGCCGCTTCCAGTTGCGCACTCGCCGCCCCTCATTTTGAAAAGAAAGACCCAGTGTTTGCACGGTGGTGCCGGAACAGTGCCATTGAGGACTTCCAATTCGCCATCGACCTGCTGGATACACAAAGGACGGAACAGAACGAAACAGAACTTTATGCCCTTGCCACCGTCACAGCCATGCGTTTGTACCGCCTTACACAAGATGTTTACTATCTGGACTGGGCAACCCGGCTGGCACGTACCGTCATGGCGGGCCAACAGTTGGAAAAGCGTACCGACTGGAAAATCCCCCTACGAGGTTTCTTCTATGAATCTTCCCGGAAAAAACGTATTCTGGCCTATTATCACCAAAGCCAAGAGCACTTGATGGCTGAAGGACTCTCGATGCTACTGACAGATGCCCCTACCCATCCGGACGCCCCGTTGTGGAAGGCATCCTGTGAAGCCTATGCAGACTATCTACGCGGGATTTCACAACTGATTGAGCCGTACGGCATACTGCCAAGCGCCGTATACGAGGTGGATAATACCGATTATAAGAATCTGTACCACGAAGGAGAGCAGGTAGGACTTCCCAGCCTGGAAGAATACAATGCGCAAGTACGCAACGGCATCCCTCTCTCGAAGGATTTCTATCTGCGCCGTTTCCCCGTCGCCTATCAGTTCAGGGGATTCCACGCCATTGTCATGGGCAAAGCCAAGGCTGCCTTTATCCTTGCACGCCTATTCAATGATAAAGCGTTAAGGGATATTGCAACCCGCCAGGTAGAATACATATTAGGCTACAACCCGTTTGCCATGAGTACCGTTTATGGAGACGGATATGACTATCCGCCGCTTTACGGGGCATACGCCGGAAATGTTGTGGGAGCCGTGCCCGTAGGAATCGAAACATTCGAAAATGAGGACGAACCCTACTTCCCGATGCAAAATAACTGCACTTACAAGGAAATCTGGACACACACCACCGCACGCCTGATGTGGTGCGTAGCAGAACTGTTCAAATAAACAGTTCATTATACCGCTAAAAAAAGCTCCGGAGTTGAAGGTTCCGGAGCTTTTTCTCTGTTTTATGTGATGGACAGTTATGCCTTTTTCAATGCTGCAATACTTTCCTTGAGAGATTTGATGATACTTTCAGCATCTGCCTGCTTCTTGCGTTCCATCTCAAGAACGGCGGCAGGAGCATTATTCACAAACTTCTCGTTACCCAGTTTCTTCAGCACACCCTGCAAGAATCCTTCCTTATGCTTCAGTTCGGCCTCCATACGGGCTATCTCGGCTTCCACGTCAATCATATTACCCAAAGGTACGGCATATTCCGTAGTACCTACCATGAAGGAAGCAGCACCGTCGGCCTTGTTCTCCACTATATTGATGGAGGAAAGGTTACACATTTTCATGATAACCGCGTTGAATGCCACAACCGGATTCTCACCGATAACCTGCAACTCAAGTGTCTCTTTTTGGGCGATGTTCTTCTGCAAACGGATGGAACGGATATTGCTGATAACCTCTTTCACCACTTCAAACTCCCGGATGATATCCTCATCTACCAATGCCGACATTGACAACGGGCTTACCATCAAGCTCTCACCGTCTGTACGGTCGCAAAGATGCTGCCACAACTCCTCTGTAATAAATGGCATGAACGGATGGAGCAGATGCAACAAGTTATCAAAGAAACCGATAGTTGCTTCATACACTTTCCGGTTGATGGGCTGGCCGTATGCCGGTTTAATCATTTCCAGATACCAGGAAGAGAATTCGTCCCAGAACAGTTTGTAAACAGCCATCAGCGCTTCACTCAAACGGTACTTGCTGAACAAATCAGCCACTTCGGCAGCCACTTCATTCTGCTTGGCCTCAAACCAGCGTATTGCCAGTTCTGAAGCTTCCGGTACCGGAACTTCCGCACTGACTTCCCAACCTTTAATCAGACGGAAAGCGTTCCATATCTTATTATTGAAGTTACGTCCTTGCTCACACAGTGCATCGTCAAAGAGGATGTCATTGCCAGCAGGAGCTGAAAGCATCATGCCCATACGTACACCATCGGCACCGTATTTCTCAATCAAATCCAGCGGGTCGGGAGAATTACCCAACGACTTGGACATCTTACGTCCCAGCTTGTCACGGACAATACCCGTAAAATAAACATTCTGGAACGGCATCTTACCTTCATATTCATAGCCTGCCATAATCATACGGGCTACCCAGAAGAAGATAATGTCCGGACCGGTCACCAAGTCGCTGGTAGGATAATAGTAGTTTATCTCCTCGTTACCCGGATTGTTGATACCGTCAAACAAAGAGATGGGCCACAACCAGGAGGAGAACCAAGTATCCAGGCAGTCCTCATCCTGACGAAGGTCTTCCAGTTTAAGGTCTGCATTACCCGTTTTCTCTTTTGCCAATGCCAAGGCTTCTTCGGGAGTGGCAGCCACTACATAACCACCTTCCGGCAAAAAATAAGCAGGAATGCGATGCCCCCACCATAACTGGCGGCTGATACACCAGTCCTTGATATTTTCCAACCAGTTCTTGTACGTATTCTTATATTTGGCAGGATAGAACTTCAACTCATCATTCATCACCGGCGGCAAAGCCATGTCGGCAAAGTGCTGCATCTTCAAGAACCACTGCATGGAAAGTTTCGGTTCGATGGGCACGTTGGTACGTTCGGAGAAACCTACCTTGTTGGTATAGGCTTCCACTTTCTCCAACAGACCGGCAGCAGCCAGGTCCTTCTCAATCTGCTCGCGCACATCGAAACGGTCCATACCGATATACAAGCCGGCAGCTTCACTAAGCGTTCCGTTATCATTGAAGATGTCAATGCTCGGCAGATTGTACTTCTCACCCAGCATGTAGTCGTTCACATCGTGGGCAGGAGTTACCTTCAGACAACCGGTACCGAACTCTATATCTACGTAATCGTCCTCGATAACCGGAATAACACGTCCTACCAACGGAACAATCACCTTCTTACCCTTCAACCAGGTATTCTTGGGGTCATTCGGATTGATGCACATGGCTGTATCTCCCATGATGGTTTCAGGGCGGGTGGTAGCAACCACTGCATAACGTCCTTCGGGGTCACCTTCTACCATATACTTCAGATAGTACAGCTTGCTGTGCTCTTCTTTGTAGATTACTTCCTCGTCACTAAGTGCGGTCAGTGCCTTAGGGTCCCAGTTCACCATGCGGACACCACGATAAATCAGACCTTTGTTATACAAGTCAACAAAAACCTTGAGCACGCTTTCACTGCGTTTCTCATCCATAGTAAAAGCTGTACGATCCCAATCGCAAGAAGCACCCAGCTTGCGGAGCTGCTTCAAGATGATGCCGCCATGTTCGTCAGTCCATTCCCAGGCATGCTTCAAGAACTCGTCGCGGGTAAGGTCTGTCTTCTTGATGCCTTGTGCGGCAAGTTTGTTCACCACCTTGGCCTCGGTAGCAATGGATGCATGGTCGGTTCCCGGCACCCAGCAGGCATTCTTGCCTTCCATGCGGGCACGGCGTACCAGAATATCTTGTATGGTATTATTAAGCATGTGTCCCATGTGCAACACACCGGTGACGTTGGGGGGCGGGATGACGACGGTGTAAGGCTCACGACCATCGGGTTTCGAACTGAATAATTTGTGGTCCAACCAATACTGGTACCACTTTCCCTCCACGTCAGCGGGATTGTACTTACTTGCTAATTCCATGTTTTTAAATCTCTATAATTAATTTATTGCGAATAACGGGCGCAAAATTAATGAATTAAAATTTAAATATATATTTTTGTCCCTACAAAATGAGTCAGGAGTTAGTAGGAGTTAAAGGGAGTTATCGCCCTCCGGGCTTAGGAGTTAGAGGTCGATAGTCCTCTTAATGGTAGGTTGAAAATAAAAATGAGAGACAAATTGAAAATCCGGTATGTCGTATTAATCGTATTACTGTCTGTTGTATGGGCAACGCAGCTCATTCCAATATTGGGAGAAGTATATGCACAGTCTGTATATCCGGTGATTTCCCATTTCTTGTCCTCCTTTTCAAAACTCATGCCTTTTGCCATAGGCGACTTGTTTATTTTCCTCAGTGTACTCGGACTTCTTTTCAATCCAATCAGGGCACGCTATATCCAAAAGAAAAAGTGGAAACAGATTCTGCTGAACGAAATGGAATACTTGCTGTGGATATATGCATGGTTCTATCTGGCATGGGGACTGAACTACTCACAGAAAGATTTCTATGGCAGGACAAACATTCCTTATACTGCCTATACTCCCGAAATCTTTCAGTCATTTGTAGACAACTATATAGACAAGCTGAATGCTTCCTATACAGATGTCACCTCCATTGACGAACCATTGGTCTGCCGGGAAAGCGTACACGGATACAACCAAATCAGCGATACGCTGGGGATACATCGCCCTCCCCACTCCTCTCCGCGCGTGAAGACCATGCTTTTCACTCCGTTCATTTCCATGGTCGGTGTTACGGGAAGCATGGGACCTTTCTTCTGCGAATTCACGCTGAACGGCGATTTGCTTCCACCACAATATCCTGCTACTTATGCCCACGAGCTGGCACACTTTTTAGGCATCACCAGCGAGGCAGAAGCCAACTTCTACGCTTACCAGGTCTGCACCCGTTCGCAGGTGAAAGAGATTCGTTTCAGTGGGTATTTCTCCGTACTCCCACATGTGCTGGGCAATGCCCGCCGACTGATGAGCGAAGAAGAATACGCAGAACTTTTCAACCGGATACGTCCTGAAATCATAGAACTGGCCCAAAAGAACCAGCAATACTGGATGGAGAAATACAGTCCGCTCATCGGAGACATCCAGAACTTTATCTACGACTTGTACCTTAAAGGAAACAAGATTCAAAGCGGACGCAAGAACTATTCGGAAGTAATAGGCTTGCTTATCTCATACGAAGAATGGAAAAACTAAATTTCAAAATCATGCATACAAGAAAAGAACAGATGGAAGCCTTCGGCCGCTTCCTCGACATACTCGACGAGCTGCGCGAGAAATGTCCCTGGGACCGCAAGCAGACCAACGAAAGCCTGCGCCCCAATACCATCGAAGAGACTTATGAACTTTGTGACGCCCTGATACGCGATGACAAGAGTGACATCTGCAAAGAGCTGGGCGATGTGCTGCTGCATGTGGCTTTTTATGCAAAGATAGGCTCCGAAACCGGTGATTTCGATATGAAAGACGTGTGCGACCGTCTTTGTGAGAAACTTATTTTCCGCCATCCCCATGTCTTCGGCGATGTAAAGGCAGAAACCGCAGGTCAGGTCTCAGAAAACTGGGAACAGTTGAAGCTGAAGGAAAAAGATGGGAATAAAACCGTACTGAGCGGTGTGCCCGCCGCCCTACCCTCGCTCATCAAGGCCTACCGCATCCAGGACAAGGCACGCAATGTAGGATTCGACTGGGAAGAACGCGAACAGGTGTGGGATAAGGTAAAAGAAGAAATCCGGGAGTTCCAGACAGAAGTCGCCCACATGGATAAGGAAAAAGCTGAAGCTGAATTCGGCGATGTCATGTTCAGCCTCATCAACGCTGCCCGCCTCTACAAAATCAATCCGGACAATGCGCTGGAACGGACCAACCAGAAGTTCATCAACCGCTTCAACTATGTAGAAGCGCACAGCATCAAGGAGGGCAAAAACCTCCATGACATGACGCTGGAGGAGATGGATAAGCTATGGAACGAAGCGAAAGTACTGGAAAAAGAAGGGAAACAAGATGATTCTTCTAAAGGTATCTCTCATTAACAAAAGAAGGTTGCTCACATCATTGTGGCAACCTTCCTTATTTGTATTCATTCACTACTCATCTTTTCCCTTGCGGTCTTCGCTGGGGACTATCTCCATTCTTGTGCATACCTTTCAGCAGCTCACGGTGGAAACGCATTTCAGCCCTTTGCACCAGATAAATCTTTTTACAAGGCAATATTTTCTTGAACTTATCAAAGTAGGTCTTGTCCAACCGGTCAGAAGCGATACGGGCATCATATACACCTTCCATAATTTCCTCATACTGGGCTTCGGTTGTTTTTTCATCTTTCCCTTGTCGAAGCAACTTCCAAGCCTCGTCATTTAGCTGCTTTTTCCGGTCCTGCAATTCAAAATACAATGGGAAGAACTTGGCTGCCTCCTCACTCGTCAGTCCGGCTTTCTCCGTTATAAACGCTTTTTGTTTGGCACGAAACTCTTCAGGTGACAGATGCTGGTCACATCCATCGCTAGCCCAAAGCAGAGGCATAATGCCACATATCATAACCAATAAAACAATTAGTTTCTTCATTTTTAAATAGTTGAGTGTTGTTACCTTATTCTGCATCAGAGTCTGCCAAATAAACATACAATGAATAATCATCCAGCATGGAATTCTCTACAGCCATATTAATATATTCCATTTCTGTTTCCGTATCATCAGCAGCCATACGCTCTACAGATGGAGTATGCTCCGAAGAAGCTACACGGATAATCAATGCCGCACCTATAAACATGGCGGTCATATACAACCAAGGCCTTACCTTCTGCCACATTGTAGGCTCTGTCTGCACAGCAATGAGTTTCTCTTTTTCGGGAAGCCGGTTCATTACCTCTGAAGTAAGATTCTCAAAGTAGCCTTCAGGAACGCGGAAAGGATTTTCCGTCCCTATCTTTTTCTGTATTTTATCTTCTTCTTTCATAAGCTTTCTCCTTTCTGTTTAATTAGACATTGTTTTGTGGCAAAGGTTTAATACTCCTCACCCAAAAACTTTTCTATTTTCTTCACGGCATGGTGATAGGAAGCCTTCAAGGCACCTACGGAAGTACCAAATATATCGGACATCTCTTCGTATTTCATTTCCTGGTAATACTTCAGATTAAACACCATACGTTGTTTTTCCGGCAAGGCAAGCAAGGCTTTTTGCAAAGCCATCTCTGCTTTATCACCGGAGAAGTAAGGATCACTTTCAAGCTTTTGAAGTGCATCTGCCTCGGGGTCATCCAAAGAGACTGTGGAAGCAGCCCGTTGTTTGTTCAGAAAAGTGAGGCATTCATTCAAGGCTATGCGATAGAGCCAGGTAGAGAGTTTAGCCTCTGCCCTGAAATAATCTATATTAATCCATGCTTTAATGAAAGTATTCTGAAGTAAATCATTGGCATCTTCATGAGAGAGGACCATACGACGAATCTGCCAATACAACTGCTCGCTATATTGGGTAACAATCATCTCAAATCCCCGCTTTTGTGTGCTTTCTTCTTGTAGAAGAGCCAACACTTCGCGTTCATTATAGGAAGGGGTCATAAATTTCTATTCGCATTTGTTGTTTTAGACTGCCAAAGATACGAAAAGTTTAATTCATACCGATACACAAAGTGTTTCTTTGGCAAGCTGAGTATCCGGAAAAATAGCGGATGCTTCTTGAAGCAAGATATTTTCATCTTCGTATCGTGCCGAAAAATGTCCTATCAACAACTTCTTCACTTCAGCCTTCCTGGCTATTTCAGCCGCTTGTGCAGCAGTTGTATGAAATGTTTCTTTGGCACGTGGCGCATCCTCATTCGCAAATGTCGCCTCATGAAAAAGTAAATCAACCCCTTTTATCTGCTCCACGATAGAAGGAAGATAGATGGTATCCGAGCAATAAGCATAACTGCGGGACGGAGCAGAAGGACGGGTCAACAAGTTGTTGGAAACCGTTTTTCCCTCCGGTGTCACGTAATCGGCCCCATTCTTTATACGATTCAATTCGTATACCGGCACTTGGTAGAAATCGACCATTTCACGGATAATATGGTTAGGACGCCGCTTTTCTGCAAACAAAAAGCCACAACACGGCATACGATGACGCAAAGGAATAGTAGTAACCGTCAACGAACGGTCTTCATAAATCTGCATCGGTTCTTTCGTATCAAACTCATGGAAAAGGACCTTGTACGTCATCTGCCTATTAAAAAAATCCAGCATAGGTGTCAGCAATGTTTCCAGCCCTTTTGGAGAATGGATATGCAACTCGGCTGTACGTCCTAAAAGGTTAAGTGTAGAAATCAGTCCCAATAAGCCAAAACAATGGTCCCCATGCAAGTGAGAGATAAAGATATGATTCAAACGCGAAAACTTCAGATGTGATTTACGGAACTGCAACTGCGCCCCTTCCCCACAATCAATCATAAACAGCTTGTCGCGCACGTTCACAATTTGAGACGTAGGGAAATGACGCGTTGTGGGTAAAGCGGAACCACAACCAAGAATATGTAACTCAAATTTTTCCATTCCAAACCTTCCGAACTGATTTCTACTCCTTGATTTATAGAAGAGCCTTTATCTCTGAAACTCCAAAGGATATTTCAAAAGTTTCTCCGGATTTATTCCCTTTATACAGATAGCCCACCCCTTTATCACACTTCACACATACTTCCAAGAACATGTGCAAGGCTGGATCGGAGGAGTTCAAAGAGTTCTTCACATTTGCCTTCATCTGTTCGGCATTTTCCTTCAAAGCAGACATCTGTACTACAGATTCGTCAATCGTATAATGATAAAGCACCTTATCCGACTCGATTGTCAGTTTATTGAGCATAGTGGCTTCATCCACCTGCATCGGGCACGATACGTTGGTCATCTTCACTTGCTCTTCCAGTTTCTTCTTATCACTGCTTTCAGCAGTTGAACCGCCATTCAATATATCTTTCAAGTCCTGAGTAGTCAGATAACATTCCACTTCGTTACCGGATGTCTTTCCTTTATATATGAACTTTATACCGGAATCAGTACCGACAACCAAATCCAGCATCTCTTTAATGGACCCTTGTGGATTACCGAACATAACAGTCACAGCAGACTTCATTGCATCAGGATTCTCTTTCAAAGCGTCTATATTGAGGAAACTTTCATTCATAAGCAGTACATATACCACATCCGCCCCATCAAAAGTAATACTGGATATTTCGCCGGAAGCTCCCATATCCATGGGACATTGTTTGTTGGCAGCTGCGATAGCCAGCTTGAGTTTAGACTTCTGGCCGCATGCGGTTAGTAACATCAGCGACAGGCAAGTGAACAACACCATCTTCCCTGCATTTTTGAACATGTTTTTCATAATAAATGAAAATTAAATTATTGAATATTTCTATGATTGCAAAAGTAACCACCCTGCAAAGATAAACATTTATGGAAAAACCATCCTTAATTCCATAAAATTCTATTGACAAATCATAAAAAAGAAGGGCACTTGTTTGCGCAAGTACCCTTCCTTCATTTATAGAACGGAGTAATTATTTCTTTCCAGCTTCCATCTGTTCCTTCAAGGCAGCCAAAGCATCAATGTCACCCAGAGTAGTAGATGCAGCCTGGTTTTGGATAGCAGGAGCAACGTCTTCTCTCTTACCGGTTGACTTCTTAGTAGCAGCCTTCTTTTCAGCTCTTTCTTCTGCCTTTGCAGCATCTTCGAAGATACGGCTGTGAGAAAGGATGATACGCTTAGCGTCCTTGTTGAACTCAATTACCTTGAATTCAAGCTTCTCGTCCAACTGAGCTTGTGATCCGTCTTCCTTAACGAGGTGCTTCGGAGTAGCGAAGCCTTCTACACCATAAGGCAGAGCAACTACAGCACCCTTATCCAGCATTTCGATGATAGTACCTTCGTGTACAGAACCTACTGTAAATACAGTTTCGAATACATCCCAGGGATTTTCTTCGAGTTGCTTGTGGCCAAGGCTCAAGCGACGGTTTTCCTTGTCGATTTCCAGAACTTGTACGTCGATGTCTGCACCAATCTGAGTGAATTCAGACGGATGTTTAACCTTCTTCGTCCAAGACAGGTCAGAGATGTGAATCAAGCCGTCAACACCTTCTTCGATTTCAACGAATACGCCGAAGTTAGTGAAGTTGCGAACTTTTGCAGTGTGCTTGCTGCCGATAGGATACTTCTCTTCGATAGTTTCCCAAGGATCAGACTTCAGCTGCTTGATACCCAAAGACATCTTACGCTCTTCGCGGTCCAAAGTCAGGACTACTGCCTCAACTTCGTCACCTACCTTCATGAAGTCTTGTGCAGAACGCAAGTGCTGTGACCAAGACATTTCAGATACGTGAATCAGACCTTCAACACCCGGAGCGATTTCGATGAATGCACCGTAGTCAGCCATAACTACAACTTTACCCTTCACGTGGTCGCCAACCTTCAGGTTAGCATCCAGTGCATCCCAAGGATGCGGAGTGAGTTGCTTCAAGCCGAGAGCGATACGCTTCTTCTCATCATCGAAGTCAAGGATAACGACGTTGAGTTTCTGGTCGAGTTCAACCACTTCTTTCGGATCGCTAACACGGCCCCAAGAAAGGTCTGTAATGTGAATCAAACCATCTACGCCACCCAAGTCGATAAATACACCATAGGAAGTGATATTCTTAACGGTACCTTCGAGAACTTGTCCTTTTTCGAGTTTACCGATGATTTCCTTCTTCTGTTGTTCCAGTTCGGCTTCGATAAGAGCCTTGTGGGAAACAACCACATTCTTGAATTCCTGGTTGATCTTAACAACCTTGAATTCCATAGTTTTGCCAACGAATACATCGTAGTCGCGGATAGGCTTCACGTCGATTTGAGAACCCGGCAAGAAAGCTTCGATGCCGAATACGTCTACAATCATACCACCCTTTGTGCGGCACTTGATGTAACCCTTGATAATTTCTTCGTTTTCCAAAGCTGCGTTTACGCGATCCCAAGAACGGGTAGCACGAGCTTTACGGTGAGACAGAACGAGCTGTCCTTTCTTGTCTTCCTGGTTTTCGATGTATACCTCAACAGTATCACCAACCTTCAGTTCAGGATTGTAACGGAATTCACTCATCGGAATGATACCGTCTGATTTGTAACCGATGTTCACAACTACTTCACGCTTGTTCATTGCGATTACGGTTCCATCAACTACCTCGCGGTCGTTAACCTTGTTCAACGTATTGTCATACGCCTTTTCCAGTTCTTCGTGGCTTGCACTGGCTACTGATTCGCCGTTCTCATAAGCATCCCAGTTGAAGTCTTCAATAGGAGCTACATTCTTTAAATTTTCCATTAATAAATAAATTGTTTAACTCGTTAATTAAGTGAGACTTTATGTTGACTCATTGTAAATCGGGCGCAAAGATAGAAGTATTTTCTTGAACTACAAAACAAAAAGCATTCAAAACAGCAGTGGAATAATCAATTAAAGAATAAAAAAAATGTTACCTTTGCATCGTTTCATTTATACATAATCTCAATAATTTATCATGAAAAAGATAATCGCATGCATTTCCATCATTTGCTATACATTATTATGTTATAGCCAAAATCAGACAACGGACAACAACTACCGTACGCAAAAGAACATTTCCTATCTTCATCCCGGCGAAAAAGACAGTTATAAGCTGGAGCGTTGCAAGCTCGACCTCCATTATCCTACTGATAAAAAAGGATTTGCCACCCTTATCTGGTTCCACGGCGGAGGACTGGAAGCCGGAGAAAAACATTTTCCGAAGGAGTTCCTGGAGCAAGGCTACGCCGTGATAGCCGTAAACTACCGACTCAGCCCGCGTGCCCAAAATCCTGCCTACACGGAAGATGCCGCAGAGGCCGTTGCTTGGACTTTCGAGAATATAGAAGAATTCGGAGGAGACAAAGACAAAATATACATAGCCGGTCATTCAGCCGGTGGTTATCTCTGTCTGATGCTCAATCTGGACAAGAGTTACCTGGCAAAGTGGAATATTGATGCCAACAGCCTGGCAGGCGCTTTCCCCATCAGCGGACAGACCACCACTCATTATACCATCCGCAAAGAACGCGGGCTGCCTTCCGACACTCCGATTATAGATAAATATGCTCCTTCCAATAACGTAAGAAAAGACGCTTCACCCATGATACTTATCACTGGCGACAAAGAGTTGGAGATGCTGGCACGCTATGAGGAAAACGCCCACCTATATGCCCTCCTCAAAGCATTGGGACAAAATACCGTCCTCTACCAGATGGAGGGATTTGACCACGGAACGGTGGCTGCTCCCGCCTGCACCTTGATAAACAGCTACATGAAGAAGGCAGGCAAGAAGTAACCACTACCCTTGCCTTTCTTTTATATATGCCAATGCCGCTCCTATTGCTGTTCTATATTCAGCATAGGGCGGTATATGAAAATGTACATGATAGATGGCTTCCATTTTAGAAAACACCTCCCGGCACTGGGGCAGTTGGGTGAGATTTCCTATCAGAACGAAATCCTTGATAGGACTGTTCAAAGCTGACAGTACAGCAGCTCCTCCAATGGTTTGAAGTACCGTATAAATTATACCGCAGGCAATATCTTCTTGAGAAGCATTGCTATCTGCTTTCCCGAAAAGAGAGGCGGTAGCACTCACTGGCAAGTCAGGCAAAGCAGTGTTGCAAATATCACCTATCTGCAAGTTGACACGAGTTACATCCCCTTTCTCAGCCAACTCGGACACCTGATGAATATCATGAGTTTTCAACAGCAACCTCGATAATCCCTGCAAGGTACCTCCACCAATCCCCAAGCCGCCAATATGCTGCACCTTGTCTCCGTCTATTTTCACAAAAGAAGTGCCGGTACCCATGCTGACTACAATCAGTTGGTCTATATCCGTTGCATGTCTAGCTCCCAAACCATTGGCAATAAACTCATCCGTTTTGCGAGTAGGCAGTCCATATAGAGGGCTGTTGACAAATGCGCTTCCCACTCCCGTCAGCATCACCTGCTCCACATCGGCCAGCTGTATACCATTGTCATAAATATACTTACCGAATGCTCCGAATAAGGAAGTCACCGGGTCGGTAGCCGTAATAAACATTGGAGACTGTATCTGTTCTCCATTGATTCCAACGATTTTCGTGGTACTTCCACCCACATCTATTCCTATTACTATACCCATAGCTCCAAGTAATTTGCAGCAAAGTTACAAAAGAATCAATAATTGACAATTGATTAATGTGATAATGTGCCAATATGCTAATTGGCTAATTGGCTGCGCTATGTTTATGCTACGCCATCACGTCCTGGTCATTGACACATTGGCACATTAATCACATTACCACATTGCTATCTGTTAAACAGTTCGAAGGTAAATTTGCAACCTATTTCCTGATACTTCCAGTTTGCAAAGCTGGCAAACAAGCCAAAGTCAAATATATGTGTACCAATGCCATACCCTACTTCCAGATAAGGTTTCAAGTGAGGAACCACCAATGCATTCAGATACAGACGTTCATTCAATACATATTGGGTATATTTCATCAGATGGCGGAGCAGGAGGAAAGGAGCTTCATAGGTAAGGTGTCCGCGGATATATTTACGGGAAGAGTTATACCAGCGGCCGTCCAGCAACTGGAACACCCCGCCAATATCATCACTCCAACCCATAGGAAGATTGGAACGCCGCAAATTGGCAAAGTCCACAAAGTACAGTTCCTTCTGATTGATAAACTCTCCCCAACCAAAACGCCAATAAATATCACGCATCAAGCCCAAAGAAACCTGATGCTGCAAATCAATCTCTACACGCTCGTACGAACCACTGCTCTGCAACACTCCACTGAGTCCCCGCTCCCAATCTACTGAGATGGAAGGATACTTGGAATGAAGATTTACTTTACGGTCGCCATTCATATAATAGTATTGTCCCGGAGTCCAGGTGAGGCGGACGCGGGGAGCAAAACTATTATAGGTATGGCGGAACTTGTTCAGGATATTCGGGTCAAAATTCGGAAAGAAGGATGAACCTCCGGAACCGGCACGGGTGGCCGACTTGGTAGGCGGCATGCTCGGGTAGTTCAGTTCAAACCGGGAGCGGTTCACTTCCGTACGTCTGTGCATGGATACACCCACTTCCAGCGACAGACCGTTTACTATTTCCCAGCTATGACGCAGATTCAGATACAAATCCTTGAAATAATCCAAGTGTATCTGGTTGAAGTCAAAAATACTGTCGGGGATGGCTTTCAGGTCGTCCAGCACATCACTGCTGTAAATCCGGTTACCGTTACCAAACTCCAGATGCAATGCTGCACGCTTACGGGGCCAATAATCAAAATCGGACCTCACCCTCCAGTAAAACTCTTTTTCCTTAAAATTATAACCTATCCGGGGAACGATGCGCAGCAGGCGATCACCGGTAAAAATACGGTTGTACTTGAACTCCTGCCGATACGAAATTCCATGCTTGCCGCTATAGCTCAAAAGAAAAGGATTGATTAGTGGTGAACAGCGCACACTCCCCAATTTATCAAGGTCTACCGTATAGCGACTGATCAATGCATCTCCAATCTGCCCCCAAAACTCCAAGTTCTTATTCACCGGTTTCTTTTTCCGGGCGAGCGTATCCCGACGCAAGAAGAAATCCTGATACAGTGTCTCCTCATGCGGAGTCAAAGGAATGGGACGCAAAGTTTTAAAGTAAGCAGTATCACGTAGATAAGCATTCGTATCAGTACGCAACGTGTATGAATCGGACAAGTCATATTTACTTTTCTTCACCGACCTCCGTATATCACTGCCAGAAGTTTTCTGAATGATGTTCTTATAATCGAGTACAGCTTCATAAGTGCCATCTACCACATTTCCCAAAAAACGAAACGTTGCATCCACATCATACTGCAACGGAAGAAATTCGTCCGAATCGCCCACATTACCCATCTTCACCAGATTATTGAACCGCACCATCTCATTACGTCCGGAAAAACGCATCTCGCGTACACTCCACACGTTATCACTCACAATCAGATAACCGCCCACCAGCTGAAAGCTTTTGCTTTTTGGCATAAAACGGATTTTATACTGAAGGGCATGCCGTTCCCCCATCACCGTATCAATCCGATAGGTATAATATTTTTTGGCATTGGGTGCTAAAGGAGAGAGTAGTTTGTCATATAATAAGGTAGAAGAATAGATGTTGATGTGAAAATATTCCGGCAGCCGTCCGTCCATTTCCCAAAACTCGGAAGCAGTACCGACACTTGCCTTTACCTTCTGGTCATAGATGTCGGGAGCAGTAAAATGCAAATCGCTATAAGTTTCCATCATATATTCCCGCACCCCTTTCTTGGGCCGGAACATGGAAGGGATGTAGCGGAGAATATGATTCTTCTTACGGATATTCACCCAGCCCTTTATGTAAAGCTCAGCCTTGTAACTTTCAATAATACGTTCATAAAGGGGGGCAAAGAAGATGACTTTCTCCATGATGGAGTCTGCCGAACTCACATGTTTGTCAACCGGATAAGATACACGCTCCGCCCCTGCCTTCTGTACAAAAGAAAACAAGAAGCAAATCCAAATCCATATAAACAACAAACGTTTCAACCGCAATTTCTCCTTATAGAATCGGGACAAATATACGGAAGAATTTGTGTAATGCAAAAACATGTTCCATAAAGAAGCGGGAATGACACTTGTGACACCCTTTATTATAAAACATATGTTACGCGCGAGAGACAATAATACACAAGCACACATAGTTTGTGCGAGATAAATACGAACCTATATTAATTGTTATAAAAAGGGTGCCACAAGTGTCATGTACAGAATGATTCGTAATTGTGACACATGAAAATTACTAATCACGACGCACTAAGATTACTAATCGTGATGCGGAAAGATTACTAATCATGGCATGTAACAAACGCAAGCTTTTGGTCGTTTTTCCATAACAAGCAGACTTTTTTAGGGGGTCTATTCTCAAAAAACACTAATATTTTCGAGAATACCCCCTAAAAAAGAGGGGGTAGTTCAGAAAAAACATGTATTTTTGCGCCCAACAACCAATAAAAGGAGAGACTTATATGTCAAAAATGCGATTTTTTGCTTTGCAAGAACTTGCCAATCGGCAACCTCTTGAAGTGACCACCCCTTCAAACAAACTGTCCGACTACTACGGCAGCCATGTCTTCGACCGTAAGAAAATGCAGGAATACCTGCCTCGTGAAGCCTACAAAGCCGTGACCGACGCCATCGAAAAAGGCACTCCCATCAACCGCGAAATGGCAGACCTGATTGCCAACGGCATGAAAAGTTGGGCAAAGTCCCTCAACGTCACCCACTACACGCACTGGTTCCAGCCTCTGACGGACGGAACAGCCGAGAAACATGACGGCTTCATCGAATTCGGAGAAGGAACGGAAGTGATTGAACGTTTTTCCGGCAAACTGCTCATCCAGCAGGAACCGGATGCATCCTCTTTCCCCAACGGGGGTATCAGAAACACATTCGAAGCACGAGGATATACTGCTTGGGATGTTTCCTCACCTGCCTTTGTGGTAGATACCACACTTTGCATCCCCACTATCTTCATCTCTTATACCGGCGAAGCGCTCGACTACAAGACTCCATTGCTCAAAGCCTTGGCAGCCGTAGACAAAGCAGCGACAGACGTATGCCAGTTGTTCGACAAGAATATCACACGCGTTTATACCAATTTAGGCTGGGAACAAGAATATTTCCTCGTCGACTCGGCACTGTACAATGCCCGCCCGGACCTTTGTCTGACCGGACGTACCCTGATGGGACACTCCTCGGCCAAAGACCAGCAGCTGGAGGACCACTATTTCGGCTCCATCCCCCCACGTGTCACAGCTTTTATGAAAGAACTGGAAATCGAATGTCACAAACTGGGTATCCCGGTCAAGACCCGCCATAACGAAGTAGCTCCCAACCAGTTTGAGCTGGCGCCTATCTTTGAGAATGCCAACCTTGCCAACGACCACAACCAGCTTGTGATGGATCTGATGAAACGCATCGCACGCAAGCATCACTTCGCCGTACTGCTTCACGAAAAACCCTACAACGGCGTGAACGGCTCCGGCAAGCACAACAACTGGTCGCTTTGCACCGATACGGGTATCAATTTGTTTGCACCGGGCAAGAATCCGAAAGGAAACATGCTGTTCCTTACCTTCCTGGTAAACGTACTGATGATGGTATACAAAAACCAGAACTTGCTGCGCGCCTCCATCATGAGTGCCGGAAACAGCCACCGTCTGGGAGCCAATGAAGCACCTCCCGCCATTCTGTCCATCTTCCTGGGCAAACAGCTGTCTTCCATCCTCGACGAGATAGCTCGCCAGATAAGCAGCAGCAAGATGACATCGGAAGAAAAGACAACACTGAAATTAGGCATCGGACGTATTCCCGAAATATTACTGGATACCACCGACCGTAACCGTACTTCTCCATTCGCCTTTACCGGCAACCGCTTTGAGTTCCGTGCCGCAGGTTCGTCCGCCAACTGTGCCGCCGCCATGATTGCCATCAATGCAGCTATGGCAAACCAGTTGAACGAATTCAAAGTCTCCATCGACAAACTGATGGAAGAAGGAGTCGGCAAGGATGAAGCCATCTTCCGCATTATGAAAGAGACCATCATCGCCTCCGAGCCTATCCGCTTTGAGGGTGACGGCTACTCCGAACAATGGAAGCAGGAAGCCGCCCGCCGTGGGCTGACCAACATCTGCCACGTTCCCGAAGCCCTGATGCACTACATGGATAACCAGTCCCGTTCCGTACTCATCGGCGAACGTATCTTCAACGAAACGGAGCTTGCCTGCCGCCTGGAAGTAGAACTGGAGAAATACACCATGAAGGTACAGATAGAAAGCCGTGTGCTGGGCGACCTTGCCATCAACCACATCGTACCGACTGCCGTTATCTACCAAAACCGTCTGCTGGAAAATCTCCGTGGCCTGCGCGAGACCTTCTCTCCCGAAGAATACGAAGTCCTCAGTGCCGACCGGAAAGAGCTTGTACGCGAAATTTCCAAGCGCGTAACAGCCATCAAGGTACAAGTACGCGAAATGACCGAAGCCCGCAAAGTAGCCAACCACATGGATAACTACAAAGACAAGGCTTTCGCTTACGAAGAAACCGTACGCCCTTATCTGGAAAGTATCCGTGACCACATCGACCACCTTGAGATGGAAATTGATGATGAAATCTGGCCGCTTCCGAAATATAGGGAGCTGCTGTTTACAAAGTAGGCCTCTCCCTAGCCCCTCCCCCGTAGGGAGGGGGATAGAGATACTACGATAAACAATTAAGTTACTACGATTTACGATTTGACGGTTTACGGTTGGAGTTACTCATACAATCATAAACCCACCTGCTAATGAGTAGTTGTTTAACAATACAAACTTCAATCGTAAATCGTCTAATCGTAAATATATAGATTTTCCTTCATCTCCCCCCCTACGACATCTTTTTGTCATATTTGTGCAATATTTAATTTTTTCTTTTTACATTTGTGCTGTATAACACAGTTTTGCAGCAGTTATGGTAAAAGTAAACTTATCTGATATTAATGTTCCGGAGTTGATTGCAGATATATGGTCTCCCCTGAATGACGAACAACGGGAATTCCTCGCCAACCACTTCACACTCCAGAACTACAAAAAAAACGAAGTCATCCATTGCGAAGGCGAGACACCTACGCACTTGATGTGTCTGCTGAGTGGAAAGGTAAAAATCTATAAAGACGGAGTCGGTGGTAGAAGCCAGATTATCCGTATGATTAAACCTGTCGAATATTTCGGTTACCGCCCTTACTTTGCAAAAACAGACTATGTCACGGCAGCATCTGCATTCGAGCCGTCTCTTGTTTGCCAAATCCCCATGACTGCCTTGATGACTCTGCTCACACAAAACAACGACCTTGCCATGTTCTTCATCAAGCAATTGTCCGTTGACTTGGGCATTGCCGATGAACGTACCGTAAACCTGACGCAGAAACATATCCGCGGAAGACTCGCAGAATCCCTGCTGTTCCTCAAAGAAAGTTATGGTTTGGAGGAAGACGGCTCCACCTTGAGTATCTATCTCTCGCGTGAAGATCTGGCCAATTTGTCAAACATGACCACTTCCAACGCCATACGTACGTTGTCACAGTTTGCCACAGAACGGTTAATCACCATCGACGGACGTAAAATCAAAATCATAGACGAAGAAAAGCTGAAGAAAATCAGCAAGATAGGATAAGGAATAAGTGACAAGGGATAAGCGATTAGGGGTTAGCATAATAAAAACACATTGTTACCATCCTAACCCCTAATCACTAATCACTAAATCAGTCCTTTCGCAGACAAATATCTTTCCGCTTCAATGGCTGCCTGGCAACCGGTTCCGGCAGCGGTGATGGCTTGACGATAGTGAGGATCAGCAACGTCTCCGGCAGCGAATACGCCCGGCACTTTCGTACGCGGTGTTCCCGGCTCGGTGACGATATAACCTACTTCGTCCGTATCTACATAAGGTTTGAAAATATCAGAGTTGGGTTTATGGCCGATAGCCAGGAAGAAACCGTCAATAGCCACATCATAGCGCTTCTCATCAGGTTCACCCATACGCTGTACCAAATGCACCCCTTCCACACCGTTTTCTCCAAACAAGCCTACGGCATTATGTTCGAACAGTACTTCAATCTTGTCATGCTTCATCACACGCTCCTGCATAATCTTGGAAGCGCGAAGATAAGGTTTGCGGACAATCAGATAAACCTTGGCAGCCAGTCCGGCAAGGTAAACGGCTTCCTCGCAGGCAGTATCTCCACCCCCTACAACAGCTACCGTTTTCTTGCGGTAGAAGAAACCGTCACAAGTGGCACAAGCGCTGACACCCATTCCCGCATATTTCTTTTCATCCTCCAGTCCCAGATACTTCGCTGCGGCACCCGTAGCAATAATCAGCGTTTCAGCCTCAATCACCTTTTCGTCATCAATTGTAATCTTGTAAGGTGCTTCAGCAAGATTGGCGGCAGTAGCGACTCCATAACGCAAATCTGCACCAAAACGTTCGGCTTGCTTCCGCAGGTCTTCCATTAATTCCGGACCAGCGATACCTTGGGGATAACCGGGGAAATTCTCCACATCAGTAGTGGTTGTCAACTGGCCACCGGGCTGCAATCCTGCATAAAGTACCGGTGAAAGATTGGCACGGCCTGCATAAATAGCGGCAGTATAGCCGGCAGGACCCGAACCGATAATCAGACATTTTACTTTTTCTGTTTCCATCATTATATTATTTACTATTTGACTATTTACAATTTACTATTTAGCGCATGTCGATGACTTCAGCTGTGGGATAGGCTTTTTTGTCAAAGACAAAGAAACTATCCGGATAGGATTGTCCTGTCTGGTAGCTATCAATAAGGATAGTAGTCATATACTTACTCCCCCGTGGTGCCAAGTCCACTTGATGCAGACGATACGTATCCTTTGTCACAAACAGATAGACACTTTCAGGGTCTTTTCTCTTGTCGGCAGCAGTCATGGTGATGTAATAAACAGACTTGTCTTGCTTACCACCGACACTGCTCAACTTCAATCTGTATCCCTGCTTGTAGAGGGACAACCAAGCATACGGATTAAGAGTCTGCAATTCCTCCTGCGTAGGTTCCGATACATTCACCTCATCTGCCGAAGCCACATAGCTCCACTGCGTATGTCCGTCAAACCAAGTCTTCATTCCCTCGGTCTCAACCACAAACTTCTCACCTTCCAGATAGAGAACTCCCGCATAAGAGCCTTGTTGTTCGTTCACGGTAAACGCCAGCTTCACCCCTCCCGCTTTCCGAAAGGCTTCGGCTGTACGCTCCAATATATTCTTGGCATCCGGTTGTTGTGCCGACATCGGCACAGCAAACAACAGCAATAGCACACCAAGTAAAAGCTTATCAAATTTCATCATTCTATAAATAACCATTCCTTATTGCAAATTGTTTAACCGCATTTCCAGGTCACTCTCATCTATACAGAACACCTCACGCGCCTTACTACCTTGCGCCGGTCCCACAATCCCCGCTTTCTCCAACTGGTCCATGATGCGGCCGGCACGATTATAACCGATGGCAAACTTACGCTGAATGAGCGATGTGGAACCCTGCTGGTGAATAACAACGAGACGGGCTGCATCCTCGAACAAAGGATCGAGACGTCCCATATCCACATCCCCCAAATCACCTCCTGCATTTTCATCCACATATTCGGGCAGATAGAAAGCAGTGGGGTAACTCTGCTGGCGGGCGATAAACTTCGTAATCTCCGCCACTTCGGGCGTATCGATAAAGGCACACTGCACACGCACCGGGTCAGCTCCCTGCAGGAATAACATATCACCGCGGCCTATCAGCTGGTTGGCTCCCGGACGGTCGAGGATGGTACGCGAATCGACCATTGCCGATACACGGAAGGCGATACGCGCCGGGAAGTTGGCCTTAATCGTACCCGTAATGATATTTGTTGTCGGTCGCTGTGTAGCGATAATCATATGTATACCCACGGCACGCGCCAACTGGGCGATACGTGCGATGGGCAGTTCCACATCCTTACCGGCTGTCATAATCAAGTCACCGAACTCGTCGATAACGACTACGATATAAGGCATGAACTTATGCCCCTTTTCCGGATTCAGACGACGGTTGATGAACTTCTCGTTATACTCCTTGATATTGCGCACATGGGCAGCTTTCAGCAAGTCATAGCGAGTATCCATCTCCACACAGATGGAGTTCAAAGTCTGCACCACCTTCGTGACGTCCGTAATGATGGCATCTTCCCCGTCGGGTAATTTCGCGAGGAAGTGATGCTCAATTACGGAGTAGATGCTGAATTCTACTTTTTTGGGGTCTACCAGCACAAACTTCAGCTCTGCCGGATGCTTCTTATATAATAAGGAGGTGATGATGGCATTCAACCCCACGGACTTACCCTGACCGGTAGCACCGGCAACGAGCACGTGCGGCATCTTGCACAAATCCACCATAAACACTTCATTCGTAATCGTCTTACCCAGTGCGATGGGCAAGTCGTAAGTAGACTCCTGGAACTTCTTGCTGCCGATAATACTCTGACCGGATACAATCTTCGGATTGGAGTTGGGCACTTCGATACCAATCGTACCCTTTCCCGGAATGGGAGCGATGATACGGATGCCGAGCGCCGAAAGGCTGAGGGCAATATCATCTTCCAGACCGCGTATCTTCGAAATGCGGACGCCCTGCTCGGGAGTGATTTCATACAGTGTCACCGTAGGACCTACCGTCGCCTTAATGGTACTGATTTCTATACCGAAACTACGCAGAGTATTGATAATCTTATCCTTGTTCGCGTTCTGCTCTACCATGTCAATGGTCGGACCATTGTCATCGTAATGCTTCATCAAGTCTATTGTGGGGTAATGATAGTTTTCCAAATCCAGACGGGGATTGTACGGCTCCTTCTCCGTTCCCACATACTCCTCCTCTTCAGCCTTCTCAACCTGGAATGCCGGCTCCTTCTCTACCGGCTGTTCCCGAAAAGGGGGTACCGGCTCCGGTACAGGAGTCTCAAAAGTCATGGTAACGTCCTCATCCGCAGACTTGGCTGGCTTTACCTTTCCATCACTTCCACCCAAGTCAAGGGTGATTTCATTCTGCGGTTCGTCCTCTTCTTCCTCTGTAGCAACCTCCTCCTCCTTTTCAAGAACCTTTTCCGGCTCCGCAGCTTCCGGTGTCGGAGCAGTAGTCTTTTCCTTTGCACCCCAAGAGGTCTTGAACTCTTCCGGCGTTTCACCCTGCACACTTTCCGCCTTCTCCTTACGCTTCAAGAAGCTGAGACTAAACAATCTGCGCAACCAGATGACAGTCCGTGCACTCAGATAGATGAGGAAGCAGATGGCAGTTACCAACAATAGCAGCCATACTCCCGGCACACCGACTTGAGACACAAGCCAGTTGCTGACATTGTATCCGTGCATACCGCCCAGATAGAGGAAAGAGTCCTTGTACTGGTCTACAAACACAAAACCGAAAAATACCGAGAACCACACCAGCATCAACGAACAGCCGATGAACCACTTCCACAAACGCACCACACGCACCCGCATCAGCTTCAATCCCGCCACAGCCAGGAACACGAGAATCAGGAAAGACGATACGCCGAAACAATCATTTATCAGATAGCTGGCCAACTGCGCACCGCGGCTACCGGCGTAGTTCTTCACCCCATTATTGGTGGAAATCAGCTCCTGCGCACTGCCTCCGTCAATGATGCTCTGGTCTGCCGCTCCCGTGAAAAAGAACGACGAAAAGGCGAGCAACAAATAAACCGAAAAGATTACCAGTACCAAGCCGATAACGAAATGAACAGTTTCACTTCTAAATAACGCTGCCACTTTCCCAAAAAACGAGAGTGACAGCTCCGTATCTTTAGCTGTTGAATTTTTCTTTGCCATATTTTTTAAATAACTATTGAGAATTGATTGCAAAAATAATAAAAACTATCCTTCTGCCGCGTTGTTTTCATTCTTTAATTTCTCGTCTGCCGATTATAGGTATTCCTAATCTACAACTGTAGTTTTATCGCATGTTTTACTTACATGCTTGCATGAAATGATATAGCGCACTAATTTACAACAGATTGTGCCATGCAAGCAGACCTCATGCAAGCATGTAGGCAGATTTTGGCTACATGGTGCAATCCATGCAAGCCCTATACGCATCAACCTACTCTTTTCCCTTCAAAAAATAAATCGGCTGTTTCTGCAACCCTTTGTTCACCAACACATTCTCCTCACAAAGACGACGAATCTGCCGCGTCGCAGTCGTGCGGGTCATGCCGCAAATCGACTGTACAACACTGCGGGTGATGAACTCATTTTTACGTAAATATTCCACCACTTTTTGCTTCACCTCATCATCTGTCAGCCTCTTTTTCGTGAGATTCCGCAATTTCAGCGGCTTTACCTTCAATACTCCTATCTCACTGCGCAGCGCCTTGTCCGGTCTGAAAGTAATATTTTTCAACTTTACCTTAGTACTTTTCCGCTTTGTCTCCAGTGTCACCGGTTCCGTGCAGGTCAGTGTAGGAACAAAGTAACCGATGCCGTCCAAATGAACCTGCCTGCCCTCCCCCAGCTCGCGTCCCACAAAATGCGACAAAGCATCGAGTACCGCCAGTACATCCGTCTCGGTCAGCGAGCAGTATTCTTGTATATGCCTGCGCAGTTCATTGGTCGTTGTGGAGCCGTTCAGTTTAATCCGGGGGTGCAGGGTCAGCTCTTCCCCTTGTTTATCCTTCGTTTTCGGGTTTTCGTACCAATCAAATAAAATTGCCATATTCTTTCCTCCTTTTTTAGATTCATTTCTGTTGCTGTCTGCAGGTTTCGCTCATGCAAAGTACCGGCTTTCATTAGGCAGAGCATAGGTCTTCCTTACGCAAAGAAGCGTTCTTCCTTCTGCTGAAAGCTTATCAACAAAAGATGCGCACAGCTGTGGTTCACCTTCTTCATATTTGTGATACACCTTCTTCACAACTATGAGAAAGACATTCCACGACTGTGCGCAACTACAAACTACAGAGGCAAAGATAATGAAAAGCAGGGGGCTTGGCAAAGGAATGCTAATCTTTTTCAGATTGAAGCATGTAATAATGCGGTAATAATAGCGCTATTTGCCCAGTTCCATAATTGCAATAATTAATCTTCATCATCATCGTCATAATCTTCATCGTAGTCATCATCGTCACCATCCCATCTACACCCACAAGCATCACAAGCATAATCATTAATACCACTTGAATCAGGATAGACCAAATGCGAGCCACACTCAGGGCAACGCAACTTGTTGTTATCATCATCGTCATCCGCAATTTCATCACATGGCCATTCTCTTCCACAATCCGGACAAACATAATTCACGCCATCGAAATAGGCATTCTCATTCAAACAAAAAATACATTCCATGGAAAATCCAGTGTAAGCTGCCCCCTAAAACCAAGCGATTCTGCCCCCTTGTGCTAAAATAATCCTACCCCCTTGATTCCAATATAAAAATACCCCTGCTTGGCAATGCCCGGCAGGGGATTTTTCGTAGATTTGATTCCCGTCTTGACCGGTGGGATAAAATCATTTCTACTATGACAACAAAGATAGCAAACATCCTCCAATGTTACGCATTGGGGATGGGGATAAAGCAGATAAGCAGGAGCTTTGAGCTTTCCCGCAACACGGTGCGCAGATATGTGCGCCTGTTTCAAGAGTGTGGTATACCGATAAAGGAGTTGGCCGCCATGCCTTCCGCTCGCATCCAGGAAATGTTCTCTGAAGGTGTTGGCCGTAACAGGGAACCGTCACAACGCCAGCTTGAGCTTGAGGCACTCCTTCCTGAGTATGCTGCCCGGCTTAGCCGCCGAGGCGTAACAGTGAAAACCCTGTACGAAGAGTACCGCGAGACCCATCCTGACGGATACAGACATGCCAGTTTCGGCAACTATCTCATGCGTTACCGTATGGTGACACATGTCGTAGGCCATGTCGAGCATTATGCCGGAGACCAGATGTATATCGACTTCGCCGGTGACAAACTGGAAGTCGTTGACAGTGAAAGCGGTGAATGTCGCAGCGTTGAAGTGTTCGTGGCCATACTTCCGTGCAGCCACTATACCTATTGTGAGGCGGTCTGGTCCCAGTCAAGACAGGACTTGATTAAGGCGTGTGAGAACGCGCTTCATTTTTACGGCGGGGTTCCGATGGCGATCGTACCAGACAACCTCAAATCGGCGGTAACCCGCAGCGACCGTAACGAGCCGGTAATCAACGAGGAGTTTGCGGCATTTGCCGAACACTACGGATGTACCGTATACCCCACACGGGTACGTCATCCAAAGGACAAGGCCTTGGTGGAGAATGCCGTGAAGCTACTTTACCGATCCGTCTACGCTGACATCGAGGGTCTTGTATTCCACTCGCTGGAGTCTCTGAATGCGGCCATATCCGAATCGCTCTCGGCCTTCAACGGACGCAGGATGAGCGGGCGTCCCCAGTCCAGACGGGAACAGTTCGAGCAGATTGAGTCCGACTGCCTCCGCCCGCTTCCCGCCATACGCCATCAGATGAAAGAGCGACGCTCCGCAACAGTAATGCGTAACGGCTATGTCACCTTCAGGCTTCACCATTACAGCGTACCGAAAGAGTATATAGGCAAACGTGTCGAGATTGTCTATGATGCGGACACGCTGGAAATATATCATGGCCTGCGTCTGGTGACCACACACCAGCGCGATGACACGCCATACTCCTATACGACCAAGGATGCCCACGGACTGCCCGGACGTCATGGAAGTTATGAAAAGGATCTGGAACAGATTTACGAACGGGCCGGCCAGACAGATAACGTCCTGCTGCTGTATCTGCGCAAGGTGGCGGAACTCAAGAAGTATCCTCCCGCGGCGTTCCGTTCATGCAGAGGCATCATGGCGTTGGAGAAGACCTTCGGGCTGGAACGGTTGGTGGCGGCAAGCGCATGCGCCACGCAACTGCGCCTATACGGATATCAGGAGATAAGGCGGATCCTTGAACGCGGGGATGATGCAGACTTCCTGTCAAAAGACGACATTGACGATGAGGTCCCCGTAACATCTATCCACAAAAACATCCGCGGAGCAGCCTACTTCGCACAATTAAAACATTTAAATAGAGACAACAATGGAAACAAATAATCTTACCGCACCGATAGCTGTCGAAAAAGACCGCAACACGTTGACAATCGAACTGATGAACCGTATGAAGCTGCACGGCATGGCCGCCGCCTTCACTGAAAGCCTAACCTCCACTATGGCAGAAACAATGACAATCGACTCTTTCCTGCACATGTTACTTGCCAGGGAATGGGACTACCGTGCCAATGCAGCCATCCAACGCCTTATACGCGGGGCGGCGTTCCGCTACAAGGCCTGCCTCGAGCAGATAGACTATGCAATCCCGCGTGGCCTTGACCGCAATCAGATGGAGCGGCTTGCATCGCTGGAGTTCATCCGCAAGGGACAGAACCTCTTCATCACAGGGTCATCCGGTACCGGGAAGAGCTTCCTTGCCACAGCAATGGGGTATGAAGCCTGCAAGAAGGGCATACGGACATATTATGCGAATGCTCCGAAACTTATGGGTACGCTTAAGGTGGCAAAAGTAAAAGGCACACTGGAATCGGAACTCAAGAGAATCGAACGGAGCACGCTGCTCATATTGGATGACCTCTTCCTTGTGAACCTTGATGCCAAGGAACGACCCATCCTGCTCGATATAATAGAGGACCGACATGGGCGCAAGTCCATCATCATCACCTCGCAACTGCCAACGGACAATTGGTATGATGCAATCGGAGACCCTACAGTAGCAGATGCCATTATGGATCGTATTATACATACGGCGCACCGGATTGAGCTGACAGGAGAAAGTGTCCGTAAAATGGCTGCATACAGAGGGAAATAAACTAAAATAATAATAACCCCATCGGTCAAGACTTTTTAAGGGGGCATTGTTGAATGTTTTAAGGGGGCAGAATCGCTTGGTTTTAGGGGGCAGCTTACACTGGATTTTCCAGCCACTTCCATCCCGCCGAAAATGAAGAGGAAGGAGACTGGATGACCCCTATGGAGATTCTCTCCTTCTTGCAAACCAAGACCAAAGACCGGCTGTCCATCAATAAAGTGGCTCTGTTCGGACGTGCACTCCACAAACTGGGCATCAGCAGCCGCCGGAAGACAAGAGGAACAGAATATCATGTAGTGAAAAAAGAATAATCCTGCCAATTAATTTGCTTCTACTTTCGGTTTGCGCTATCTTTGCGTTTCAAATCAAGAAGATATGAAAAAAGAAAGTCAAGTGATATTCGACCGGAATGCCGTAGAGTTTGTGACCGTAGCCGCCGAGTTTTGCAAGTTTCTGGAACAAGCGGAAGGGGTGAAACGTTCCGCGTTCGTCGATACCTCCTTAAAAATACTTCCGCTGCTCTACCTGAAGGCCTCCATGCTGCCCGAGTGCGAAACCATAGGAGACGAGGCGCCGGAAACATTCGTCACCGAAGAGACCTATGAGGTACTCCGCATGAACCTCGCCAATATCCTGGCCGAGAAAGACGACTACCTGGACGTATTCGTATCTGACATGAAGTATAGTGACCAGCCCATCACCAGGAACATTTCCGAAGACTTGGCCGACATATACCAGGACATCAAGGACTTTATCTTCGTATTCCAGCTGGGTTTCAACGAGACGATGAACGATTCGCTTGCCATCTGCCAGGAAAACTTCCGCCTCCATTGGGGACAGAAGCTTGTCAACACCCTGCGTGCCCTGCACGAGGTGAAGTATGCGCAAGGCGAGGATGAAGAGGAGGAAACCGCAGACTTTGAATATTAAATTATGGTTATCAAAAGAACAATAGATAAAGAAACAGTGAAAGACCTGCCCAAAGCCGCCTTTCCGGGACAGATACATGTCGTACAGACACCATGGGAAGCGGAAAAGGCAGTCGCCTATCTGAAGTCCTGCCCGTTGCTGGGCATAGACAGCGAAACCCGTCCATCGTTCACAAAAGGACAGATACACAAGGTGGCCCTGCTACAGATTTCCTCAGAGGAACATTGCTTTCTGTTCCGCCTCAACCTGACGGGACTGACTCTGCCGGTTATCACATTGCTGGAAAACCCAAGCGTAACGAAAGTAGGCCTTTCCTTGCGGGACGACTTCATGATGCTGCACAAACGCGCGCCCTTCGAACAGCATGCCTGCATCGAATTGCAGGAATATGTCCGCGCTTTCGGCATCCAGGACAAAAGCCTGCAGAAGATATACGCCATCCTCTTCGGGGAAAAGATTTCGAAAAGCCAGCGCCTTTCCAACTGGGAAGCCGAAACCTTGACCGAACCGCAGAAACTGTATGCCGCCACCGATGCCTGGGCATGCCTCAACATCTACAACAAGCTGCAAGAACTGAAACGGACAGGAGATTTTGAGATAGAAGCCAATAATAATGTGGTAATGTGATGCACATTATCACATTACCACATTAATCACATTATATATATGTACAAAGTATACCTTAAACCCAATAAAGAGGAGTCATTAAAGCGTTTTCACCCGTGGGTGTTTTCCGGCGCCATCGCACATTTCGACGGAGAGCCCGAAGAAGGGGAAGTTGTTGAAATCTACACGTCCAAAAAGGAATTCATAGCCAAAGGGCATTTTCAGATTGGCAGTATCGCCGTACGCGTACTGACCTTCCGTCAAGAAGAAGAAATCAATGCGGACTTCTGGAAACGCAAACTCAGCATAGCATACGACATGCGCCGCAGTATCGGCATAGCCGGAAACCCGACAAACAACACCTATCGCCTGGTGCACGGGGAGGGAGACAACCTGCCGGGGCTTGTTATCGACATTTATGCCCGCACCGCAGTGATGCAGGCACATTCTGCCGGCATGCACCTCGACCGCATGGCCATTGCCGATGCCCTTACCGAAGTGATGGGCAGCCAGATTGACAATATCTATTACAAATCGGAGACGACCCTTCCCTTCAAGGCCGACCTCTATCCGGAGAATGGTTTCTTGAAAGGCGGCAGCACGGACAATGTAGCCATGGAGTACGGCCTGAAGTTCCACATCGACTGGCTGAAAGGCCAAAAAACCGGTTTCTTCGTAGACCAACGCGAGAACCGTTCGCTACTGGAACGCTATGCCAAAGGCCGCAGCGTACTGAATATGTTCTGCTATACCGGCGGCTTCTCCGTATATGCTATGCGTGGAGACGCCAAACTGGTGCATTCCGTGGACAGCTCCGCCAAAGCCATCGACTTGACCAACAAGAACATCGAACTGAACTTCCCGGGTGACACCCGCCATGCCGCCTATGCAGAAGATGCCTTCAAATACCTTGACCGCATGGGCGACCAATACGACCTGATAGTTCTTGACCCTCCTGCTTTTGCCAAGCACCGCGATGCTCTGCGCAATGCCCTGCAAGGCTACCGCAAACTGAACGTCAAGGCTTTCGAGAAAATCAAGCCCGGCGGCATCCTCTTCACATTCTCGTGTTCGCAAGCCGTCAGCAAAGAAAACTTCCGCACCGCCGTGTTCACAGCCGCTGCCATGTCCGGCCGCAGCGTACGCATCCTGCACCAACTGACGCAACCTGCCGACCACCCGGTCAGCATCTATCATCCGGAAGGGGAATACCTGAAAGGACTGGTTCTATATGTAGAATAAAGGAAAAAGCAGGCTTTGTTAGCCTGCTTTTCTTAAATAGAGTTAATAAAAAGCAGAAATACGCCAAAACAGCATGTTATATAACATAAACCGTGTATATTTGCACTGTGTTTTTCATGGTATTAGATTTAAGGTTAATAAAGATTGGGTGTCTGGGATAGATACCCTTCTTTTTTTATAATACATTCCTTCCCAAAATCCATCCCTCATTAATCTCTTTCGTTGAAGAAAAAGCCGTACAGAACTTGTTTTTCTCCTAGTCTCATTGTACATTTGCATCTATTACATAATTTAAAATATAAAAAGCTAATATTATGAGCATCAAATTCCGACTCACTGCCATGCAATTCCTGCAATTCTTCGTTTGGGGAGCATGGCTGATTTCATTAGGTGGTTACATGGGCGGTACGTTACATTTTGAAGGCGGACAAATCGGAGCAATCTTTGCAACCATGGGTATAGCCTCACTGATAATGCCCGGACTGACCGGTATCATCGCCGACAAATGGATAAACGCCGAACGCCTTTATGGCATACTCCACCTCATCGGTGCCGGTGCTCTGATTTATGCTTCAACTGCCACCACATACAACCACATGTACTGGGCCATGCTGCTCAACATGCTTGTTTACATGCCTACACTATCTCTGGCCAACACCGTATCCTACAATGCATTGGAAAAATATAAGATGGATTTGATAAAAGACTTCCCTCCCATCCGTGTATGGGGAACGGTAGGCTTTATCTGTGCCATGTGGGCTGTGGACCTTACCGGGTTCAAGGCAAGTTCGGCACAGCTCTATGTGGCAGCCATCTCGGCAGCCATGCTGGGGCTTTACGCCTTCACCCTGCCTGCCTGCCCCCCCATGCGCAGCGAAGGAAAAACGATGCTCTCCGCTTTCGGACTGGACGCACTGGTGCTGTTCAAGCGCAAGAAGATGGCTATCTTCTTCCTATTCTCCATGTTGCTGGGAGCCGCCCTTCAAATAACAAACACCTATGGTGACCTTTTCCTGGGTTCGTTTGCTTCCATACCGGAATATGCAGATTCGTTCGGTGTGAAACACTCCGTCATCCTGCTCTCCATCTCGCAAATGAGTGAGACGTTGTTTATCCTTGCCATCCCCTTCTTCCTAAAACATTTCGGAATCAAGCGTGTTATGTTAATTAGTATGTTTGCATGGGTATTCCGTTTCGGGCTCTTCGCCCTCGGAGACCCGGGAAGCGGACTCTGGATGCTCATTCTCTCAATGATTGTCTACGGTATGGCATTTGACTTTTTCAATGTATCGGGCTCGCTGTTTACAGAAATGGAGGCACATCCCAGTATCCGCGCCAGCGCACAAGGATTGTTCTTTATGATGACGAACGGTGTGGGAGCCATCATCGGAGGCTATGCCAGCGGAGCCGTGGTAGATGCCTTCTCGGTATATGCCGAAGGTGGAGGACTGGTAAGCCGCGACTGGACACCGGTATGGTTTATCTTTGCAGGATATGCCTTAGTCATTGGTCTGTTATTTGGAATAGTATTCCGCTATAAACATAATCCGGAGAAAATAGAGAAAAACTGATTGAGAATCAGGTTGATTTAATAGGTATGAATAAGAAAAAGATAGAACTACAAGTACTAAACATTTCCAACAGCCAGGCGCAAGCGGGTGCCTATGCCTTGGTACTGGGTGAAGTGGGTGGCGAACGCCAGCTTCCGATTATTATAGGTGCCACCGAAGCACAAGCTATGGTCATCGAGATGAAAGGTATTGTACCGCCCCGTCCGCTGACCCATAACCTATTTGCTTCCGTCCTTGAAGTGCTGGGTGTAAAACTGATGCGTATTCTTATCTATAAAGTAGACAACGGAGTATTTTACTCTTACCTTTATATGAAAGCCGAAGAAACCATTCTCCGGATTGACGCGCGTACCAGCGACGCAGTTGCCCTGGCATTGCGCATGAATGCCCCTATCTTTGTCTACGAAGACATCCTCGAAGCAGAATGTCTGAAAACCGTCGAAGGTTCCATCGACCCGATGGAAGGCAGCGAACCGGACAAAGACGAACTGCTGCAGGAAGACACGATAGGCATACTGAAAACGGCCCTGCAAAAAGCAGTCGATGAAGAGGACTATGAACGTGCCGCACAGCTAAGAGACCAGATTAACCAACTCAAGAACAATTTGTAATATGCACGTATTCTATACCCCCGACATACAAGCCCACGCAGAGCTGCCCGAAGAGGAAGCCGCACACGCCGTACGCGTCTTGCGCTTGCAGGCTGGAGACGAGGTCATGTTGACAGACGGAAAAGGCTGCTTTTATCGTGCCGAAATCAGTACGGCTACAAACAAGCGCTGTCTGGTGAATATCCTGGAAACCCTTCCGCAAGCCCCCTTGTGGAAAGGTCATCTGCACATTGCCATGGCGCCTACCAAGAATATGGACCGCACAGAGTGGTTTGCCGAGAAAGCGACGGAAATTGGGTTTGACGAACTGACATTCCTGAACTGCCGTTTCTCGGAACGGAAAGTCATCAAGACGGAGCGCATCTCCAAAATTCTGGTTTCCGCCATCAAGCAGTCGCTCAAGGCACGCCTGCCCCAACTGAATGAAATGACAGACTTCAACAAGTTCATCACACAGCCTTTTCCGGGTCAGAAATTCATCGCCCACTGTTATGAAGGCGAAAAACCGCTTTTGAAGGATATGGTACATCCCGGAGAGGATGCCCTCGTACTAATCGGTCCTGAAGGAGACTTCAGCGAAGAGGAAGTCCGGAAGGCGACGGAAAACGGTTTTATCCCCATCAGCTTGGGAAAATCAAGGTTGCGTACAGAGACGGCGGCACTGGTTGCCTGCCACATCCTCAATTTACAGAATCAATGATACTCACTAAAACAAAAACTATATGAAAAAGAACCTATTCTTCCACTTCTCAGTACTGGCAATGCTCATCGTGCTGATAAGCGCTTGTTCGTCCAAAAAGCCAGAATACACCAACGTTATTCCTTCCGATGCCTCGCAAGTCATCGCTGTCAATTTAAAATCATTGGCAGACAAGGCCGGTACCAAAGATAAAGAGACTAAAGAAGCACTGCAAAAGCTGACAGATGCCTTGAAAAGCGATATGAATGCAGCTACTTTCCAACAATTGGAGGCTGTACTGAAAGACCCTGCCAAATCGGGAGTGGACGTCAATGCGCCGATTTATGTCTTCAACGCTCCCTCGTTCCCCTACACCACCATGGTAGCCAAGGTTCAAAGTGAGGATGATTTGCTGAAGCTTCTGGAAGTTACGGAGAAAGAACAGATAATCAGCCATGTGGCAGAAGCGGACGGTTACAGTTTTGCACAAATCAACAAGCGGGCATTGCTCGCTTTCACTCCTACCACGCTTATGGTGGTGAACTACACCGGCACATCACAACTGGAAAAAGTCAAAGAAGGAATTCCCGCCTTGCTGAAACAGACCGGAGAAAACAGCATCAACAGCAACACCGCTTTCAAGAAAATGCAAAAGCAGGATGGAGACATCAATATGCTCATCTCTCCTTCCAGCCTGCTGAGTGCATACGCCAATCCGCTGAATTACGGAATATCCCACAATATCGACCTGAAAGACTTGAAGATGCTGGGAAGTCTCTCCTTCGAAAAAGGGAAAATAGAACTGAAAGTAGAGAGCTATACCGAGAACACAGAATTGAAAGCACTTTTCGAAAAGCAAATCAAAAGTACTTGTCCCATCGAAAACACGTTCTTGAAGTATTTCCCAAAATCTACCCTGGCGCTATTCAGCATAGGTATCAATGGAGAAGAGTTCTACAATGTGCTGCAAGAGAATGAGCAGTTCCGCAACGATTTCTCCATTACCAAAGCCGCTGAAGTAAAAGACTTGTTCAGTGCTTTCCACAACGACCTGACCATAGGCCTTATCAATGTAACCATGAACAGCAATCCTTCTTTCCTGGCCTATGCCAGCGTAAAGAACGACGCTCCCTTGAAAGCCCTTTATGAGAAAAAGTCCGAACTGGGACTGAAACGCGGCGAAGACATCGTGAAATTGAATGAGAATGAATATGTCTATAAATCACGCGCTATCAACATATTCTTCGGCATACGAGACAAACAGATGTACGCCACCAATGACGAACTGCTGTATAAGAATGCATGCAAGACCGCTGACCCGTCTGCCAAAGAGACGGACTTCGCTTCTAGTCTGAAAGGCAAGCGCACAGCCTTTGTCATCAATGCGGAAGCCGTACTTGACCTGCCCGTTGTAAAAATGCTAGCTGGATTTGGCGGACAAGAGTATAGCACCTATTACTCGCTGCTCGGCAATATCTCGTATCTGGAAGCTGTCGGCAACGAGGACAAGGCAACCGTCACCCTGCAGCTGAAGAACAAGAATGTTAATGCACTGAAACAGATTGTGGACTTTATCAAGCAGTTTGCAGGAATGTAATTTAAGGATTAAGGATTAGAGATTAAGGATTAATACCACTCATGAATAGGATTCACCTACGGCAAACACTACCTCAAGTGTTTGCCGACCGTGATGCCATTACCTCAGACGTATGGCATCGGGACATTACGTTCCACAAAGGGAAACGTTATCTCATAGAAGCCGCTTCGGGCACCGGAAAATCATCGCTTTGCAGCTATGTTTACGGTTACCGCAACGATTATCAGGGAATCATCAACTTTGATGAGCGCAATATCCGTTCACTCTCCGTCAATGACTGGACAGATATACGCAAACACTCCCTCAGCATTCTTTTTCAGGAGTTGCGTATCTTTCCCGAACTTACCGCCATCGAGAACATACAACTGAAGAACCGGCTTACCAACTTCAAAAAAAGGAAAGAAGTCCTTACCCTATTCGAGGCAATCGGCATTGCCGACAAGGTAAACGAAAAAGCCGGGAAGCTATCTTTCGGCCAGCAACAAAGAGTCGCTTTTATCCGCAGCCTCTGCCAGCCTTTCGACTTCATCTTCCTGGACGAACCCGTCAGCCATCTGGATGACGAGAACGGAACAATCATGGGCAGGCTGCTGACAGAAGAAGCCAGCCGCCAAGGAGCGGGAATCATAGTGACTTCCATCGGCAAACATCTGGAATTGGATTATGATGAAATTTATCAATTATAAATGTGGCTAATATGAACCGACTTGTTTGGAAACTTCTCCGCCAGCACATCAGTGTCGGACAGTTGGCAGGCTTTTTCCTCGCCAATCTCTTCGGCATGATGATTGTATTGCTGAGCGTACAATTCTATCGTGATGTCCTTCCCGTTTTTACGGAAGGGGACAGTTTCATGAAGAAGGATTATATCATTGCTACCAAGAAAATCAGTACTTTGGGCAGCTTTGCCGGGAAAAGCAATACCTTCTCCAAAGATGAGATAAAGGACCTGAAAGCCCAACCTTTTACTAAGGGGGTAGGCGCGTTCACTCCTTCCCTGTTCAAGGTTTCTGCCGGACTCGGTATGCAGGAAGCCGGTATCCGCTTGTCAACGGAGATGTTTTTCGAGTCTGTACCCGACGAATATGTGGATGTCAGTCTGGAGAAATGGCATTTTGACGAAGATGCCCGGGTAATCCCCATCATCATTCCGCGCAATTATCTGAACCTCTATAACTTTGGCTTTGCACAAAGCCGGAGTCTGCCGAAACTCTCCGAAGGTTTGATGAGTCTGGTACAGATGGATATCATGATGCGGGGCAACGGACGTGTGGAACAATATAAAGGCAACATTGTAGGATTCTCCAACCGGCTGAATACCATTCTCGTCCCCCAATCCTTCATGGACTGGGCCAACAAGAATTTTGCACCGGAAAAAGAAGCTGAACCGTCCCGACTTATTGTGGAAGTGAAGAATCCTACCGACACAGCCATCACCGACTATTTCCAGCAAAAGAATTACGAAACCGAAGGCAACAATCTGGATGCCGGAAAGACAACTTATTTCCTGCGCCTCATTACAGTTATTGTCATGGGAGTAGGACTGTTCATCAGCATTCTGTCATTCTACATCCTGATGCTGAGCATCTTCCTGCTTCTCCAAAAGAATACGGTAAAACTGGAAAACCTGCTGCTGATAGGATATAGCCCGACGCGGGTAGCCACGCCTTATTATATACTGACAGTAGGGCTGAATGTACTGGTACTGCTCCTCGCCATCGGCTGCGTGGCATGGGTACGCAGTTACTATATAGAAGTAGTCCAAAACCTCTTCCCGCAACTGGAGAGCGGTTCACTGCTTCCATGCATATTGACCGGTTGCCTATTATTTTTTGCTGTATCACTGCTGAATATTTTGGCAATAGGCAAAAAAATTATCAGTATCTGGAAAGGGGGAAAATAAAGATGGGAAAAATCCATCCAACAGATATAAAGTTCATGGTAGTGTTGGTATTATGTCTCAGCATGGCATTTCCCATCTCTGCCAATGACTTTCTATTCACTTCCATTGACACCTCGCACGGTCTGAGTGATAACCAGATACGCTATATCCTCCAACTTCCGGACGGAAGAATGGTATTTACCACCACCCAGAACGTCAATCTGTATGATGGAGCCAACTTCACCTCTCTGCAGCCTACCCCCGAATATATATATCCGCTGAAACAATACAAGGGCTTCTACCATGTCTATCTGAGCGGTGATTCCCTCTTGTGGATAAAGGATTACCAACGGCTGATGTGCATCAATCTCCATAACGAGCGATACATTGCCAACCTGGACTCCGTCTTTCAACAGAAAGGTATGCAGCATCCCATAGAGGATTTGTTTGCGGACGAACGGGGGCTCGTCTGGGTAATCAGCCATGGCGAGCTGTTACAGCCGGAACTTTCCTTCCGATTGAAACTGTCTGAAGGCCGAGGAACAATACAAGACCTGACTGCAGACGAAGAATCTCTGTATCTGTTCCATGACACGGGAGAAATCGTGTGCTATGATGTAAAAAACGGAAAACAACAGTATGACATTGCCGCATATCCCCGGACGGAACAAGAGAAGTTCCAAAACACCTCCCTCATACTCAGAGGAAAAAACGGGTTCTATCAACTGCGCAACGGCTCTAAAGGAGGATTTTTCCATTTCGACCTCCATAAGCGAGCATGGGAGAAGCTGATGGAAACAGAGTATACCCTCAATACACTGATGATCTCCGCAGATGAGAAAGCATACATCAGCTGCATCCGTGGCTTTTGGATTATTGACCCCGAAAAGAGGACACGCCACTACATGCCCACCTTGAGGACCCGAAAGGGCAACGTCCTTGCTACAGAAATCAGTACGATTTTCCAGGACCGGCAAGGAGCTTTATGGCTCGGAACATTCAACAGAGGATTGCTGTACTACCATCCGGCCTTATATAAGCACATCCACATAGACAAGAAGGATTTCCCCCTATCACTTGAAAGAAATACAGCCGTAGCAAACTTTACGGAAGACCGGGACGGCAACATATTCATAAAGGACCGGACAGCTATCTATAAGCTCGACCTGCAGGAAGACGGCAACCGGATACTCATACCGGTAGAAGCATCCACCCTGCCCAAAGAGCTACAAGGGGAATACGGTTCGGAAGCGGCATTCGTGTCACATGACGGAACGCTCTATTTCGGAGACGCCGACGGATGCAACATCTTTTCCCCCAATCCGGAGCCCCCATCTTCCAGTCTGCCCTATCCACCGGTTTTCACGGCAATCCATGTGCATGGAGAATGCATCCTCCCGGGCAGAAGCTATGAAAACCGGACTATACTACCCGAAGCCTCTCCTTATGTGAAAGAAATATCATTGAGCCACAGCCAGAACTTCCTTACTCTCGAGTTCTCCGCATTGAATTACTTCAACCGCGAGCACACCCATTACCGCTATCAGCTGGAAGGTATCGACGCACAATGGGTAACCGCCGGCAACATGAAGCAGAGCAACGGCATTCTCCAAGCTCCCTATACCAACTTGCCACCGGGAAGCTACACCTTCAAGGTAATGGCCTCTAACGATGGAAAGCATTGGAATGAAGAGCAAACGGCCCGGATAAGCCTAACAGTCCATGCTCCCTGGTGGAAAACCGGCGTTGCATACGTCATCTATATAGTCTTGTCAATCGCCATCATTGCGGCAAGCATCCGCCTCTACATACACCGCACCCGGAAGGAGATGGAACGGAAACACAAAGAAGAAATCCTTTTGCTCCGCATCCGCAACTTGATAGAGCAGTGCAACCGTTATGAAGCGGAACAAAAGAAATCACCGGAAGGAAAAAACATAACTTGTGTACATAGCCATACCGAACCTCACCAAACAGAAAACAAGCAAGACGCATCCGAATCTGTTTTCCTGACAAAAGCTATCGAACTGGTGGAAAAGAACCTGCATGTACCCGGCTACTCCGTAGAGCAGCTAAGCCGCGACTTGTGTATGGAACGCACCGGACTTTACCGGAAACTGGTAGCCATGCTCGACCAGTCCCCCAGCCTCTTCATCCGCAACATCCGCTTGCAACGTGCGGCACAACTCATCCTGGAAGGCAGCCTCAGCATTACGGAAATCGCAGAGCGTACCGGCTTCAGCAGTTCCAGCTATCTCAGCAAATGTTTCCAGGAAATGTACGGCTGCCGTCCCTCGGAATATGCGGAGAAAATGCAGAAATCAACTTGAGTGTTGTTCCGTTTCAACAAGATTGTTGCCACCTAAAGGGGATTCAAGGCTACTTTTGCAGCATAATTTTAAAAGAACCATGAAAATGAATTTTATGAAAAGAGCCGGCTTCGTGCTGACTTGTGCAACCATGCTTGCAAACTTGTGTGCCGCCCAGAACACAGAGCGCACACCTCAAGGAATGAAATGCACCACACAAGGAATGGACATCCGTGTGGAATTCTATTCGCCTTCCATTGTGCGGGTTTACAAAACTCCCGAAGGCAAACCCTACAACAAAGAAAGTCTGGTAGTGGTCAAATCACCCGAAACGGTCAAAGTGGACTTTTCGGAGGAAGCAGGACAAACCGTGCTGAAATCTTCTATATTGAAAGTTCTTGTCAATCCGGCAACCGGAGGCATCAGTTTCCATACCATCGCCGGCAACGAGCTGCTGAAAGACAAGGACTACGGCACCTCTTTTGCCGATAAGAATGATGCCGGCACTCCCTCCTATCAAGTAAGGGGCTCTTTCCTATTGGATAAAGACGAACCCATCTACGGAGTAGGACAAGTGATGGACGGCAAATTCAACCGCC
Organism: Bacteroides uniformis; assembly: GCF_025147485.1. NCBI lineage: Bacteria > Pseudomonadati > Bacteroidota > Bacteroidia > Bacteroidales > Bacteroidaceae > Bacteroides > Bacteroides uniformis. The sequence goes on from NZ_CP102263.1 coordinate 4,454,613, forward strand.
GCAACTCCATGCACCACATGCAGAACGAGAACATGTTCACCTATTCTCCTTATTTCATGTCGCCCGTGAAAGGCTATGCCGTATATTGGGACAACTACTCCATTTCAGAATTCATGGATACTCCGCAGGAACTCGCTTTCCAGAGCCTGGGACACTGTGCGGACTATTATTTCATGTATGGCGGAAACGCCGACGGCATCATCGCCCAGGTGCGCGACTTGACGGGACACTCCCCCATGCTTCCACTGTGGGCATACGGTTTCTTCCAAAGCAAGGAGCGCTATCATACGCAGGAAGAAAGCCTGAATGTCTTGAAGAAGTATCGCGAACTACAAATTCCCATTGACTGTATGATTCAAGACTGGCGCTACTGGCCCGAATATCAGAAGACGGACAGTGCGTGGAACTCACACAGCTTTGACCCTGAACGCTTTCCCAACCCCAAGAAGTGGGCCGACGAAATACACAAGCTGAATGCCAAGCTGATGATTGTGGCATGGCCCGGCTTTGGCACCCACACAGAGCAACGCAAGGAGCTGGATGCCAAAGGCATGATTATCAATTTTGATACCTGGCCTCCACAAAGTGGCGCACGCCCCTACGACGTCTACAATCCCGAAGCAAGGGATATTTATTGGAAATATCTGAATAAAGGCATTTTCAGTTACATCGGCAACGACGGCTGGTGGCTCGATTCTACAGAGCCCGACCATATCAACCGACAAGAATCGGACTATGACCTCCCCACTCACTTGGGATCTTACCGAAGTGTAAAGAACGCCTACTCACTGATGCACAACAGCGGAATAGCCTCGCATCAAAAGGCTTTGAGCAAAGACAAACGCGTTGTCATCCTAACCCGTTCCGGATTTATCGGACAACAACGTTACGGCTGCAACACCTGGAGTGGTGACGTGACCTCCACTTGGGACATGCTGGAGAAACAGATTCCTGCCGCACTGAACTACACCTTAATGGGCATTCCGAACTGGAACAGTGACATAGGCGGCTTCTTTGCCGGACGCTGGAACCAAGAAGGGGGAGCCAAGAACCCCAAATACCAAGAACTGTATGTACGCTGGATGCAGTTCGGCACTTTCTGCCCGATGATGCGTTCGCACGGTACGGAGTTGCCCCGTGAAATCTGGAACTTCGGCAAGCGTGGCGAGTGGTGTTTCGATGCCCAGGAGAAGATGATTAATCTGCGCTATCGCCTTCTGCCCTACATTTACAGCACTTCCTGGGATGTGTCCCACAATGACGGTACATTCATGCGTCCTTTAGTAATGGATTTTGCAGCAGATTCTAAAACACATGAAGTTGGCGGCGAATTTCTTTTCGGACGCTCCCTACTGGTAGCACCGGTCACCCGGCCGGAAGTGACGGAATGGTCGGTTTACCTTCCTCAAGGCGCAGACTGGTGGGACTTCTGGAGTAACGAAAAACAGCAGGGCGGACAGACCTTGAACCGCTGTGTATCGAAAGAGATTCTGCCCGTCTATGTAAAAGCCGGCAGTATCCTGCCGTTCGGTCCCAAAGTACAGTATTCCGCCGAAAAGAATTGGGACAATCTGGAGATACGCATCTATCCGGGTGCCGACGGCACATTCACCCTCTACGAGGACGAAAATGACAACTACAACTACGAAAAGGGAGCTTATTCCACCATCCGCTTCCATTGGGACGACAAGGCTCGTCGCCTGACAATAGAAGAGCGGGAAGGCAGTTTTCCGGGTATGCTGAAAAGCCGCAAGTTCAAGGTTGTTCTGGTCGGTCAGAACTCCGGTACGGGAGACCGGCCGATGAAAGGCGGAAAGACAATAAGCTATGCAGGAAAGAAAAAAAGTATAAAGCTGTAACAGTAAAAAGGAGGAACGTGTCAAAACTACCTTACTATTTTTTAGGCGCGGATTACGCAGATTTCAAGAATTCAATTTGCATAGTCCGCGTTATTCCACGTAATCCGCGCCTAATATTACAGCATAATGAAGTGGTCATATACTTTATTAAAAAGGAAACAGCAACGGCAACACAAATACCATCACCACTCCCATAATAATCTGCAACGGGAGCCCCACTTTTATATAATCCATGAATGTATATTGTCCTGCCGGCATCACCAGTGCATTGGGCGGTGTAGAGAATGGAGAAGCGAAACACATGCTTGCCGCAACCGTCACGGCAAACAAGAACGGAACGGGACTTACTCCAATCTGAACCGCACTTTGAAGAGCAATAGGGGCCATCAGCACTGCCGTCACCGTATTGCTGATGAACATGGTCATCAATGAAGTGGTGAAATAGATACCTGCCATCAACACAATAGGACCATAACTGCCCAATCCGCTCACAAGACTGTTGGATATATATTCCGAGGCACCGGTTTTTTCGAGTGCAAGAGACATGGGGAGCATGGCTGCAAAGAGCACAATCGTTTCCCAGTTTATCGTTTTATAGGCGGCTTCCACATTCCTGAAACATCCCGTCAGCACCATCAGCAAGCCGGCAATCATCACCGCTGTCACCGGGGCCACGGGAATAAAGTCGAAGACCATCATGGCAACCATCAGCACCATGATAGCGGCAGCTATGGGCGCTTTATAATCCAGCGTCACTTTGGCGGCTTCTGCCAAAGGCTGCCCCAATACCACCCAATCGGAATCTTCCCTGCTTATCCGTGCGATGTCCTGCCACGCACCCTGCACCAGCAAAACATCGCCACTATGCATACGCTCACGTCCCAATTCACGTAATATATATTCCTTCTTACGACGGATGCCCAATACATTTACATTAAATTTATCACGGAACCCCGCTTCCTTCACCGTCCGGTTCACAATATTGGAAGAGGGCATCAACACGATTTCGGCAATTCCGATGTCATAAAAGTCAAGGGACTTGTCGGCTTTGGAGGCTTCTTCAGTGGTATGCCCGTCGAGCATTTCCATTAAAAAGTCTTCAGCAAAACGATTTACGTTCGACACCTCTCCCGTAATGTAAAGCACGTCGCCCACCCAAATAGTCGTATCGGGTGATGCCAATTTCTGGGTAATAGTTTTCAGGAATCTATGTTGGGAAGAGTCTACACGCCGTACTTCAATGATATTCAGACCATACTTGCGGCGTACATCCAGGTCTATGATGGTTTTTCCTATCAGACGGGAATCATTGACAGCCCTCAAACGGAACAGGTTGCTGGAAAGTCCGTACTCCTGTACCAGTTGGTCCAATGATTTACCCGACAATGTTCCGTCATTCTTTTTGCCTTTCTTGGAGAGAAACCATTTGGTCAGAGGCATTAAAACCAAAGTTCCCACTATCACGCACACAATGCCCACCGGCAAGAAGGAGAAGAAAGACAGCGGTTCAAAGCCCGCTCCCGTCAATGTATTCTGAATGACCAAGTTAGGAGGCGTACCGATAAGTGTCATCATACCGCCCATACTGCTGGCAAAAGCCAAAGGCATCAATAGACGGCTGGGATTCATTCCGGCACTCAGCGCCAAGCTCACCACGATAGGCAGCATCAAAGCCACCGTTCCCGTATTGCTCACAAAAGCACCAATGGCAGAGGTAACCAGCATCACCAGCAAGAAGAGTTTCAGCTCGCTCTTGCCTGCCAGCTTTAAAATGCGCGAACTTATCATTTTAGCCAGCCCGGTCTGAAAAATGGCGCCGCCCACAACGAACAAGCCCACCATCATAATCACCACCGAGTTGGAGAAGCCGGAAAGGGCCTCTTCAGGAGTAAGAATCTGAAATATCAATAAACCAATCAGCGCACAAAGCGCCACAATGTCCGAACGGACTTTGCCTGCTACAAAAAAGGCAGCGGAGAGAACAAGGATAATAAGGGTAATCAGCATAAATATGTATATTAAGAATGCACAAATATACTTATTTACGCATGATCACACAACCCCTTACTACCTCAAATTACTGATTCAGAACTCGAATTTTTCCAACTTCATGGCAGCCAGCCCCTGGATTTTGGGCACCAGGGCCACAAAATGGTCTGCTTTTTCATGGGCAGACAATGACTCTGCATCTTTCCATGTTTCACAAATCATAAGAACATCGCTGCGAGTGGCGCTCTCAAACACATCATAAGCAATGCATCCATTGTCCTTCAAGGAATATGCGACCAGTTCTTTGGCAGATTCCAATACTGCGGCACGGTTCTCCGCACTTACCTGAATAAAAACATTTAATCTAATCATACTTGTATAAATTTTAAGTGCATCGCAAATTTAAGCAGAATAAATATCTCCACCAACAAAAGTAAATTGTTATTAATTCCTTTCCCGCCGGATGAACCAATCTTTGGCAAGTATGTTGTCTCATCAGAATTGATTCTAACTTTAACTATTAAAAACTGACTTGATTATGAAATGTAAAGATTCTAATTTCTGGATCGGACTGGGAATAGGTTCGGTTGCCGGTGCATTGGCCTACCACTTCTCCCGTACGGAGAAAGCTAAAAAGCTGGAAGATGCCATATGCCGTGCCATCCACAAAGCAAATGGCGAAGCCAAGGAGTTCATCAACACTGCTGAAGAAGAAGCATTGCACGTTGGCACCAAAGTAGCAGACAAGATGGCCCATGAGGCCCATGAGGCCGCAGAGAAAGCTGACAATCTGAAAAACAAGGTTCACAATTTTGCCGATGCTAAGAAATAAAACAAGCACTTGGAAACTTCTGAAGGGGTGTGTCAAAATTCACCACAGATTACACGGATTAACACAGAATGAGCTTAATCTACTGATAATCAAAGATGCTTATCTGTGCAAATCTGTGTAATCTGTGGTGAATACCAGTTTCGACACACCCTCTTTGCATATCGACCCATCAGTTCTGCAGACTGCGCCGATTCAAAATATCATTCATATGCTCCAATGCCCATCCTACCAAAGATTCAATATGCGGCATCAGGCTACATCCGATTTCTGTAAGGTTATACTCCACACGGGGAGGAACTTCCGCATAGACTTTCCTGACAATCAGCCCGTCCGTCTCCAATGAGCGCAATGTAACCGTCAGCATCCGCTGGGAAATATCCCCTATGGTTTTCTGTATATCGCAAAAACGCATCGTTCCATTCGCTTTCAGTGTGACCAGCACAAGCATTGTCCATTTGTCTCCCAACCTGCTCAGTACATCCCGTACCGGACAAGCATCCATACGATGAAAATTTTCCATTCCTTTATTTTACCAATCAGTTCAACCTCAGCAATGGCGACTCTATGCTTAGTGTCCGGCATTGCACCACAAAAGTAATAAACTTACTCAAAATAACTATCGTTTCATACGATAATTAAAACATTCTTTATACTCGTAAATGCATCTGCCTCATCCGGATTATTTGTATTTTTGCAACATCGTTTCCTATTCATATGTAACTGCAAGACTCTTATGAACGTAAAAATAGAAGAAAGCTGGAGAAAACGCCTACAAGAGGAGTTTGACAAACCTTATTTTGAGAAGCTGGTAGCATTTGTAAAAAGTGAGTATGGACATGCCAACGTGCTACCTCCCGGCCATCAAATTTTCCACGTCTTCAACTCTTGCCCGTTCGAGAAAGTGAAAGTCGTCATACTCGGACAAGACCCTTATCCTAATCCCGGTCAGTATTATGGAGTCTGCTTTTCCGTACCGAAAGGAGTAGCCATTCCCGGTTCTCTGGCAAACATATTCAAGGAAATACATCAGGACCTGGGAAAGCCCATTCCGACTTCCGGAAATCTGGACCGTTGGGTAGCGCAAGGCGTGTTTCCTATGAATTCCGTCCTCACAGTACGTGCCCACGAAACCGGCTCGCACCGGAACATGGGATGGGAAATCTTCACAGACGCTGTTATCAAGAAACTGAGTGATGAACGGGAGAATCTTGTATTCATGCTTTGGGGAGCGTACGCCAAAGAAAAAGCCGCTTTAATCAATAGCAGCAGACACTTGATTCTGACTACCGTCCATCCGTCCCCACGTTCTGCCGAATACGGATTCTTCGGTTGCAGGCACTTCAGTAAAGCCAACGATTTCTTACGGAGCAGAGGGATACAAGAAATTGACTGGTAACACGCTACAATACTCCGCTGACTCCGCTTCCAAACAAAGCAAAGTCCCCCAGGCACGGGTCGTCCGGAAAGGCCTCTGCCAGAGCTTCAGTAATCCGGCGGGCATTCTTCAAAGAAAATGTTTCTGTCTCGGTGAGTCCCAAAGCATAGGCCACACGGCAGACATGCGTGTCCAAAGGCACAATCAGGTCCCTGCAATCAAATCTCTCCCAAATACCAAAATCCACTTCCGGACCTTTCCTTATCATCCAGCGCAAAAACATGTTCAGTTTCTTTTGGGGGCTCTTTGCCGAGACTTCCAAAAATGCACATAACCTTTCCATCGGATTACCGGCATACGTACATAAGGCATCCTCCAGACTGTCAAAAGCAGAATAGGCAGCATGCAAACGCCTGAAATAGGAATGAAAGTCAGCATAAGAAAGCATTCGGTAAAAACAGCTTCTGTCCGTAGCAGGGAAGTCATTCTTCCATCGGCAGGACAACACGTATTGATGAGGTGATACCCCCATCAACCTATGCAACTCTTCAGCCTTTTTCAATATCTGTTTACGGTTGCCGAAACTCATGATGGCAGTCAGCAGCCCACTGATTTCAATATCCTGCTTCCGTTCATAGCGATGTGGAAACTGTACGGGGTCGTTCTGAATGAAGCCGGCGCAATGATAGGCCGCCGCCCACTCCCAAAGTTGTCTTTTAATCTCCTCGGTCATCTGCAAGCATTTGTTTTTTCATCTGAAATGCAAAGATATTGCAAATCGAATGCAAAACTTTCATGCTTGCACGAAAAAGTTGTGCCGGGATATAGCTTATCTTATTTAAAGATATTGCATTTATAGCAACATCGGACAAGTAACCTATTTCTTTTCCTCCTATTTTTGCAACATGAAAAAGCCCAATAGAGCCATGCAGCAGAAAAAGACAACCCAGGAGGAATACCAAAAGTGTGTGAACGCAGTAGTGGATTATATAAATCTGCACCTCGGAGAAGAAATTGACCTGAAATCTTTGGCCAGGATTTCCCATTTCTCTCCCTTCTACTTCCACCGCATCATGAAAGCTTTCCTGGGTGAACCCGTCGGTACGTTCATTGTCCGGACGCGTACCGAAGCCGCTGCCCGGTTGCTTCGTTACTCGGACATGCCGATAGCGGACATAGCCTACCGTATAGGCTACTCTTCGCCTTCGTCACTGTCGAAAGTATTCAAGCAGTTCTACGGCATTTCACCATTAGAATACCGTAACAATAAAAACTTTGTAATTATGAAACCAGCCATTATTCGTCCGGAACTGGAACTGAAACACGAAATCAAAGAAGTTCCTGCCAGAAATGTGATTTACATCCGCCTCTTTGGCGACTATAAACTGAACGACTATTGCAGCGCATGGATGCGCCTTTGCCAGTTCATCCAGGAAGAAAAACTGCCTATGGGAGAAGTGATGCCCTACTGTATCTATCACGATGACCCCAAAGTGACGCCCGCTGAAAAGCTGCGTACCGATGTATGTATAGTCCTACCCTCATCTGCAACGGCCAAAGGAGACATAGGATTTAAACAGCTCGCGGCAGGCCGCTATGCCATATTCCTATACAAAGGTCCATACGAACATCTGCAGGCCGTATACGATACCATCTACGGGAAGTATATCCCCGAAATGGAATGTAGCTTACGGGATGAGTCCAGTGCGGAACGTTACTTGAACAACCCCGCAGATACGGCGCCGGAGGAACTGTTGACAGAGATTTATATTCCGGTAGAGTAGGCAAACTGTTCTGCCGGAGCCATCAGGATTTCTCCCCGGAAGAGTTTAGGAACCGGGCAGCGAACAAGTATTCGTTCCTCCATGGAGTAAAAATCGTTCCACCATGGTGGAACGATTTTTACTCCGCGGTGGAATGATTTTTACCTCATGATGGAACGAATAAATATTAGGCAAGCCGGTCGATACTATATTAGATACCCATATCTATACTGTATTGTAAAAAAGGGACACTCCCTTGTCTGTATGCTTGTTTTTATTCATTAATTTTGCACGACGCAATGCGAATCAAGCAATTGACGCAAACAGATAATTTTAAAATCTCCATTAAAATCAAGATAAAAGATGCAAAATGTTTCCATAAAAGGGTTTATATATGCGGCTCTCTCCTCTGCCACCTTCGGGCTGGCTCCTTTTTTCACCATTTCATTACTCCTTGCGGGCTTCTCCTCTTTCGAAGTATTGGCCTACCGATGGGGAATAGCTTCACTTGCCTTGGTCGTTTTCGGCATTATGCTGGGCGAGACATTCCGCATCAGCAGGAAAGACTGGGGAACGGTGTTCATCCTCAGCCTGCTCCGGGCAGCTACCTCCTTCAGTCTGGTCATCGCCTATCAGAACATAGCCAGCGGAGTGGCATCCACCATTCATTTCATGTATCCGCTGGCCGTGGCACTGGCCATGATGGGCTTTTTCGGAGAAAAGAGGTCATTCGCCATTCTGTTTGCCGTGTTGGTGTCACTAAGCGGAGCTGGACTTTTGTCATCCGGCAAAATAGACTTTGAAGGAGGAAACACGACCATCGGGCTGATTGCTGCCGGTCTGTCCGTATTCTTTTATGGAGGATATATCGTAGGAGTAAGGAAGAGCCGTGCCGTGCAGATTCCCTCCACTGCATTGACATGCTACGTAATGGGGCTGGGAGCCTTGTTCTTTATTATAGGAGGATATCTGACCGGAGGCATCCGGCTGGCCAATGATACCCACACATGGCTGAATATTCTCGGACTGGCGCTGCCGGCAACAGCTATATCCAACATCACCCTGGTAAAAGCCATTAAATACATAGGGCCTACACTGACTTCCATTTTCGGGGCCTTGGAACCTCTGACAGCCGTAGTTATCGGTTGCCTGATATTCAATGAAAGCTTCACACCGGCCAGCGCCATCGGCATGGCGCTGATAATAACGGCCGTTACAGTCGTGGTGGTACACGAAAAGAAAAAGGAGAGTGAGAGTTGATTGTCCTTATTTCGCCTTTTTATAATCCGTGATGAAACCCTCCATCATCCACTTGGCCAAGGCCTGGCGGTTCGAACTGATTACAAAACGGCGCTGGTCAAAAGTGTTCTGGATATTTCCCAATTCCACGAATACGGAAGCGGGAGAAGTATTGGCTAACACATAAAGATTGCGTGCGCTGACAGTTCCGGTAAACCCACGGTTGGGCTGGTGCTTGTCATATTTCGATTCGAAAGTTTTCTTCATGGTCTTAGCCAGACGCTTGCTGTCGGGCTTGCTTTTAGAGTGGTAAAAGAACACATCGGTCTGATGGCTCTTACTGCGACTGTCCACATGAAGAAAAATGGCACGGCAATATTTATAGTTCTTGCGGTCCTTCTTGTAAAACTCATTGATTTTGGCGCAACGTTGCCGGAGACGTGCCACTTGGTTCAAGGGTATGGGAGCTCCCATGCACGTCTCACGTTTGCTGTTGGAAAGGTACTTGTCATCACGGATTCCGTCTTTAGCATCCTGGATAATGATACGGACTTCCGCCCCCTCTTGCATCAAGTTACGGGCAAGGCGCAAAGCCACATCATACGCATACTCATCTTCATGCAGTTCTATTTTGCCGATTCTGCCGATAGCTCCGGGGTCGGGGCCTCCATGCCCGCTCACTACATAAAAACAAGCGCCCTGCAAACGGTTGGATGTCACTTTTACACTGGCAAGCGCTTTCCCGAACAAAGGTTCATTGATTGTCTTCTTCCCATTGCCAACCGGCTTTGATAATGGGGGCAGTACATACTTCACTCCCAGCCGCAATTCCTCCTTCCCTTTAAGAAGTTTCTTGTTCAGCTCCAAAAACTCCTTATAATAGGCTCTCCCCAGGCGCTTGTTACGTTCCAGGAAAACAGAGATTCCTTCTCCACGTCTCGGACTATCCCGCTCTTCCTGAGCCGAAGCATTAAAAGCAAACAAAGTACAAAAGAGGATGGTCAGTAAACAAAATATGCGTTTCATATTCCAATTATTCATCATTTATTCGGTTCGCTACAAATTTCCAGCCGCTAATTTATAGCATTTTACCATACTTAAGCACAAAATTATAATTTTTTCCCTACTTTTGCGACAACTTACGCGATAATAGATAAGAAACTTTTAAAACAGATAACATTATGGCAAAGCAATTCAAGCCGGAGACGCTGTGCGTACAAGCCGGATGGACTCCTAAAAAGGGCGAGCCCCGTGTACTCCCCATCTATCAAAGTACAACTTTCAAATATGATACCAGCGAACAGATGGCACGCTTGTTCGACCTTGAAGACAGCGGCTATTTCTATACCCGCCTGCAGAACCCTACGAACGATGCTGTAGCCGCCAAGATTGCCGCCCTCGAAGGTGGTGTGGCCGCTATGCTGACATCCAGCGGACAAGCAGCCAACTTCTATGCCATTTTCAATATCTGCCAGGCAGGAGACCATTTTGTTTGCTCCTCTACCATCTATGGCGGAACATTCAACCTCTTCGGAGTAACTTTGAAGAAATTGGGCATCGACGTCACTTTCGTCAACCCGGATGCCAGCGAGGAAGAAATTTCCGCTGCTTTCCGCCCCAATACCAAGGCCCTATTCGGCGAAACCATCTCCAACCCTACGCTCGAAGTGCTCGATATAGAGAAGTTTGCCCGCATTGCCCACAGCCACGGCGTGCCCTTGATTGTGGACAACACCTTCCCTACCCCTATCAACTGCCGCCCGTTTGAGTGGGGTGCCGACATCGTAGTACACTCTACCACCAAATACATGGACGGACATGCCACCAGCGTAGGTGGAGCCATTGTAGACAGCGGTAACTTCGATTGGGATGCACACGCCGACAAATTCCCCGGACTGTGCACACCGGACGAGTCTTACCACGGACTGACTTATACGAAAGCCTTCGGCAAAATGGCTTACATCACCAAGGCTACAGCCCAACTGATGCGCGACCTGGGCAGCATCCAGTCTCCACAAAACGCATTCCTACTGAACCTGGGTCTGGAAACACTGCACCTGCGTATGCCCCAACATTGCAAGAATGCACAAGCGGTAGCCGAGTATCTTGCCCAGAACGACAAAGTGGCTTGGGTGAATTATTGTGGTCTGCCGGGCGACAAATACTACGAGCAGGCACAGAAGTACATGCCGAACGGCTCTTGCGGCGTTGTCACCTTCGGCTTGAAGGGCGGACGGGAAGAGTCTATCAAGTTTATGGATTCACTGAAACTGGCAGCCATCGTGACTCATGTGGCCGATGCACGTACTTGCGTGCTGCACCCAGCCAGCCATACACACCGCCAGTTGACAGACGAGCAACTGATGGAGGCAGGTGTACGCCCCGACCTGATTCGCTTCTCGGTAGGTATAGAGAATGCAGAGGATATTATTGCGGATATAGAACAAGCGCTGAACGCTTGATAAGGATAGAAATTTTAAAACTTTCTTGATATTTTTTTAGGTGCGAATTACGCGGATTTCACGGATTTAGTCCATTACATCCACGTAATTCGCGCCTAAATATTACAACAATTATTTTACCTGCCACGTTATCGGCAAACTTTCCTTTCCTTGATAGAATGTCTTTACCTTCAATACCGAAGCATCGCATTTCACCGGCTCCTGCCACAAAGCAGACTGGGCAGTAGGTTCCGACCCATCAGTCGTATAACGTATCTCAGCCCCATCAATGGCCACATTAGCAAACAGATTTCCCTCTTCTATCCATAAACCCGGCTGAGGCAAGCGGAAGTTAATCCCATGCTTTGCCCAATAAGGCATTTCACTCTTGCTGATTTTCTCATAATAAAGTGCCAAAGCCTGATTGAAAGCCTGCTCCTCCCGTATACCGGATAAATTTTCCCATGCCGGATGGGCATTCCAGCCACGTTCTGCCAGCCCTAATATTTTTGGGAAAAGAAGATATTCCACGCCATCAAAACTACGGATAGTTTCGGCAAACAATTGCCCTTGTACACCCATAATATGCTTCTTGCCTATCTCTGTCAAAGCAGTCTTCCCCTTTTCCGCATTATTCAAATCAATGGGATTGCCTGCCATATCCACACGCAGCGAACGATAAATGCTGAAAGGAAGCATAGAGAAAGAGACAGACTCATCCACATAACCTCCCCAATCGAGTCCACGCTCGTCCGGATGACCATTGTAAGCCATATCCATATAGAAATTGCCCACGTTGCAAAGGATGACCGGGTAACCGTTATTGGCTGTCTGATAAACCACTTCATCAGAGCCCGGTACAGTATTCCAGCAATACACACCGGCAGCCTGGCCCCTCAACTGTTGATGAGCCTCTTCAGTATGCCCCAAAGCAACTTCCTGCCAACCACTGAATTTCAGTCCGTTCTTCTGCATCACATCCGCCATTTGCGTAATGAAATACTCCGACAAATCATGAGCTTTCGTCATGCCTTTTTCCTTCATCAGTTCCTGGCATTTCGGGGAGCCCATCCACACACCGCGAGGCACTTCGTCACCACCCAAATGCACTGTGTACAGTGAAAGACCAGCTTCCTGATACATCGCATTAAGTTCCTGAATCACCTTCTCCATAAAACGGTAGGTAGAAGGCAAGGCGACATTCATCACATTGTCCGTATAATATTGTACAGAAACATAACGTGAAGTATCTTCCGGTTCACTCAATATATATTCTGTAGCTTTCCCCGGATCAGTTTCAAAATATTTGTTATAGCGTGCCTTCATGGAGACAATGGCAGCGCGGGCATGCCCCGGAGATTCTATTTCCGGAACAATGCGGACATGTCTTTCGGCAGCATACTTCAGCAAATCAATAAATTCCTCGCGGCTATAATATCCATTGCCTACAGTCTTTGCATCAGGGTCATAGCCACCGTCATAACATGGGTAGAGGCACTGGCTTTCGTCAGTGGTATGCCCGCGACGGCTACCCACAGCAGTCAGTTCCTCCAAACCGGGAATCTCCAAACGCCAGGCTTCATCATCACAAAAATGGAAATGCAGGACATTCAATTTATAAGATGCAAAAATATCCACCAGTTTCTTCAAGTTCTCCGGAGCGGTGAAATTACGGGCAATATCTATCATTTGTCCACGATATGCCAAGTCCGGATAATCCCGAATGGAGACTGCCTCCAGCAAATAAGGTGTCTGCTTGCCCTTCAACATTGACAAAAGTGTCTGTGTACCATTAAAAATGCCATGAGGAGTGGCAGCACTGATTTTTATCAGGTTGTCACCTATATTGATAGTATAATATTCATCATTTACGGCCTCCTTCCTATCAAGCAGTTCTTCCAGCACAATCTTCACGGAAGCATTTCCGACAACTTCCAAACCATACAAACCAGTCAGTTTCTCTTTCAGCAACTTGGCTTCACCGGCAAAGTTCTCCGGAAATGCCAAAGCTACCTTACCTTCCAATACGACATTATCGCCTTCAATGGCTACCACTTTCTTTACAGACGGAAGAATGTCTGACTGCACCAAAGCAGGAGCACCAGCCAAGCGAAGATTGGATTCATAAATCTTAGTCGCATCCGGATAGCCGCTCATTGACTCGGGAGAAGGAAGCGGCAGCGCCTTCAAAGCCACGGGCAACGGACTGCCCTCTTTACCATCCACAGTCTCCACCCAATAAGTTCCTTCCGGTACATGGGAGTTCCGGTCCAGCTTGTAAGTACAAAGGAAAGTGATCCGCATGGAATCACCGGGAGCCAGCGGAGCAAATTCGTCTGTCGGATACATTTTGAAAAAATTACCGTTCACTACCTCTACCTTCACTTCAGAGGCTCCTTCCTGCTTCACCCCTCGGGGAAGCTGTGAATAGTAAATCGTCCAGTTCTTTTTTAGAGGTTTTTGAGAGATATTCTTGAGAATAAAGGTATTCTCATAATATCCGGGTTCGATGTCACTTGCACCCATTTCCCAGGTCAGAGCAACCGGTGCCTTAGGTTCATTACTCGTTTTACATCCAGCAAATAGTGCCATTACACAAAATAATAATCCTGCCAGAGGAAGTTTCAAAATTCTCATGCAACTCATGTGTTAAGTTAATAAATGGGGGTAATTTCTAAAATCTGATGCCAAAAATAAGCATTTTAAGCTAATTAACTGATAAAAGTAATAGATTTTATTGACAGCGAGCTACAATTTAGAACTTTTATACCTACATTTGCAGCCAAATTATAACCAATTTAACTATTCTACCATGGCTAAAATAACCAAAGAAGCAGCCTTGCTCTACCATTCGCAAGGCAAACCGGGTAAGATTGAAGTAGTACCCACCAAGCCTTACAGTACACAAACCGATCTTTCTCTCGCCTACTCTCCGGGCGTTGCAGAACCGTGCCTCGAAATTGAGAAAAACCCGCAAGATGCATATAAATATACAGCAAAAGGCAATCTGGTAGCTGTCATCTCCAACGGAACCGCCGTGCTCGGCCTGGGCGATATTGGCGCCCTCAGCGGCAAACCCGTCATGGAGGGTAAAGGTCTGTTGTTCAAAATTTATGCAGGTATCGACGTATTCGACATCGAAGTAAATGAAAAAGACCCCGACAAGTTCATCGAAGCTGTCAAGGCTATTGCCCCAACATTCGGAGGTATCAACTTGGAAGACATCAAAGCACCCGAATGTTTCGAAATAGAACGCCGCCTGAAAGAGGAATTGGACATCCCCGTGATGCACGACGACCAGCACGGCACCGCCATCATCTCCAGCGCAGGATTGCTGAACGCCCTGGAAGTGGCAGGCAAGAAGATAGAGGAAGTGAAAATCGTCGTAAACGGTGCCGGGGCTTCCGCCACCTCATGTACCAAACTGTATGAAGCGCTCGGTGCACGCCGTGAGAATATCCTGATGCTGGACAGTAAGGGAGTCATCACCAGCGACCGCGAGAATCTGACCGAGCAGAAACGTTACTTTGCCACCGACCGTCGCGACGTACATACACTGGCAGAAGCCATCAAAGGTGCCGATGTATTCCTTGGACTGTCAAAAGGTAATGTGTTGACCCAGGACATGGTTCGCAGCATGGCAGACCATCCCATCGTGTTTGCCCTTGCCAACCCTACTCCGGAAATCTCTTACGAAGACGCCATGGCAGCACGTCCGGACGTACTGATGTCCACCGGTCGTTCCGACTATCCTAACCAGATTAATAATGTAATCGGTTTCCCCTACATCTTCCGCGGCGCCCTCGACACGCAGGCAAAAGCCATCAACGAAGCCATGAAAATTGCTGCCGTGCACGCCATTGCCAACCTTGCCAAGCAGCCCGTGCCCGATGTTGTGAATGAAGCATACCATGTAAACAACTTCACCTTCGGTCCCGAATACTTCATCCCGAAACCGGTTGACCCGCGCCTCATCACCGAAGTGTCCTGCGCTGTGGCCAAAGCTGCCATGGAAAGCGGTGTAGCTCGCAAAGACATCGAAGACTGGGATGCCTACCGCCTGCAACTGCGCGAGCTGATGGGTTACGAAAGCAAACTGACCCGCCAACTCTACGACACCGCCCGCCGCAACCCACAACGTGTGGTATTTGCCGAAGGCATCCACCCCAATATGCTGAAAGCTGCTGTGGAAGCCAAGGCTGAAGGTATCTGCCATCCTATTATATTGGGCAACGACGAAGCCATCGAGAAGCTGGCAAAAGAACTCGACCTTAGCCTTGAAGGTATCGAGATAGTAAATCTGCGTCATCCGGATGAAGCGCCGCGCCGTGAACGCTATGCCCGCATCCTATCTGAAAAACGTGCCCGCGAAGGAGCCACTTACGAAGAAGCCAACGACAAAATGTTCGAACGTAACTACTTCGGTATGATGATGGTGGAGACGGGTGAAGCAGACGCTTTCATCACAGGTCTTTACACCAAATACAGCAATACCATCAAGGTTGCCAAGGAAGTCATCGGCATCCGTCCGGAATACAAGCATTTCGGCACCATGCATATTCTGAACTCCAAGAAAGGCACATACTTCCTGGCAGATACGCTGATTAACCGTCATCCCAATGCCGAAACGCTGATTGACATTGCCAAGCTGTCGGAATATACCGTCCGCTTCTTCAATCATACACCGGTAATGGCCATGTTGAGTTACTCCAACTTCGGTGCGGATAAGGAAGGAAGTCCGGTAAGTGTACACGAAGCAGTGGATTATATGCAACAAAACTATCCTGACCTTGCCATTGACGGAGAAATGCAGGTGAATTTCGCCATGAACCGCGAAATGCGTGATGCCAAGTATCCGTTTACGCGCTTGAAAGGAAAAGACGTAAACACACTGATTTTCCCGAACTTGAGTTCTGCAAACTCTGCTTACAAGCTGCTGCAGGCGATGGATACGGACTCCGAACTGATTGGTCCTATCCAAATGGGGCTGAACAAGCCTATCCACTTCACCGATTTTGAAAGCTCCGTGCGAGATATCGTGAATATCACCGCAGTGGCAGTTATCGATGCTATCGTAGACAAAAAGAAAGCAGCCAAATGAAACGACCGTTATCAAAATTCCAAATAGTTTGCATTATGCTGCTTTGGGCAGCACTTTGCTACATTGTTTTGATATCTGTCGAACGAATTGACGGTCCAATCATCCTAACGCTTGCCATTTCGGCGGCTTTAGTATTTATTCCCGTCATAAAGTCTCTAAAAAGAGGATAAATAATATCTTTTTATTCCATTTTGCGGTATAAAACAATAAAATTGTTGTTTTATACCGCATTTTCTTTATAAAATGTTTGTTCGTTTCATTTTTATGTGTACTTTTGCAACCGCAATGAGAGGAAAAGGAAACAAACCGAAAATCGAATTGTTTTAGGTAATATATAGTAGCAACCAATAAAAGAAATAGATTATGAATGCAGCTAAGGTATTAGAAGACCTGAAAAGACGGTTCCCCAACGAACCGGAGTATCATCAAGCAGTAGAAGAAGTTCTTTCTACGATTGAAGAAGAGTATAACAAGCATCCGGAGTTTGACAAAGCCAATCTGATTGAACGTCTTTGCATCCCCGATCGCGTTTACCAATTCCGTGTTACTTGGGTAGACGATAAAGGTAACGTACAAACCAACATGGGCTATCGTGTGCAGCACAACAACGCTATCGGCCCTTATAAAGGCGGTGTTCGTTTCCACGCTTCTGTAAACCTGAGCATCCTGAAATTCCTTGCTTTCGAGCAGACATTTAAAAACTCATTGACAACTCTGCCTATGGGTGGCGGTAAAGGCGGTTCGGACTTCTCTCCGCGCGGCAAGTCAAATGCTGAGGTCATGCGTTTTGTTCAGGCTTTCATGCTGGAGTTATGGCGTCATATCGGCCCTGAAACAGACGTACCTGCTGGTGATATCGGTGTAGGTGGTCGCGAAGTAGGTTTCATGTTCGGTATGTATAAGAAGCTGGCTCATGAATTTACGGGTACTTTCACCGGTAAGGGCCGTGAGTTCGGCGGTTCGCTGATTCGTCCGGAAGCTACCGGCTACGGTAACATCTACTTCCTGATGGAAATGTTAAAGACTAAGGGTACTGACTTGAAAGGCAAAACTTGTCTGATTTCCGGTTCCGGTAACGTAGCTCAATATACGGCCGAGAAAGTATTGGAATTGGGTGGTAAGGTATTGACCATGTCTGATTCTGACGGTTATGTATACGATCCGGACGGCATTGACCGCGAAAAGTTGGATTACATCATGGAGCTGAAAAACCTCTATCGTGGACGTATCCGCGAATATGCTGAACAATATCCGGGTGTCAAGTACGTAGAAGGTGCACGTCCTTGGGGTGAAAAGGCAGACATCGCCCTGCCTTCTGCAACTCAGAATGAAATAAATGGAGATGATGCCAAAAAACTAATTGCTAATGGTGTCATGGCTGTGTCCGAAGGTGCAAACATGCCTTCTACCCCTGAAGCAATCCGCGTATTCCAAGATGCAAAGATTCTGTATGCTCCGGGTAAGGCAGCCAATGCCGGCGGTGTATCAGTATCCGGTCTCGAAATGACTCAGAACTCCATCAAGTTGAGCTGGAGTGCAGAGGAAGTGGACGAGAAATTGAAGAGCATCATGAAGAACATTCACGAAGCTTGCGTGCAATATGGTACGGAAGCCGACGGTTATGTAAATTACGTGAAGGGTGCCAATGTGGCCGGATTTATGAAGGTGGCAAAGGCGATGATGGCGCAAGGGATTCTGTAAGAACTAAAGCCATAGTACAACTACAACAGAAGAAAGGTGAGGGGCTCAAAGCTTTTCACCTTTTTTCTGTTTAATAATATAGAAGAAACAAAATTTTGTTTTTTTCAATCCATTATCACATAAATCAGATAACTTTGCGGAAGTTAATAAAAGAAGACCATTATCATTGAAGCAAACCAAACGATTATGAATACAATAGAAATCCCCGTACTGCTGTTGACCGGTTATCTAGGCAGTGGCAAAACGACGTTGGTAAATCACATTCTTTCTAATAAACGTGGCATTAAGTTTGCCGTTATCGTCAATGACATAGGCGAAGTGAACATTGATGCAGACCTTATACAGAAAGGTGGCGTGGTGGGAAAGAAAGACGACAGCCTGGTAGCTCTACAGAATGGCTGTATCTGCTGTACGCTGAAGACAGACTTGATAGAGCAGATGTTCGAAATCATGAAGATGCAACGCTTCGACTACATCGTGATTGAAGCGAGTGGCATCTGTGAACCGGAGCCTATTGCCCAAACACTCTGCTCCATTCCTCATATGGGAGGAGCGTATACTAAATACGGTATTTGCCGCTTAGACTGCATTACCACCGTGGTGGACGCCTTACGTCTGCAAAGTGAATTTTCTTGCGGAGATGATTTGACACGCAAAGGCATTGATGAGGAAGATATAGAAAACCTCATCATTCAGCAAATTGAGTTCTGTAATATTATCCTGCTGAACAAAGCAGCAGAAGTACAGCCCGAGGAATTAAAACGTATCAGGCAGATTATCCACACCTTGCAACCCGGTGCCCAAATTATAGAGTGCAATTATGCAGATGTAGACCTGGATAAGATTATCCATACCCAC
This sequence comes from Bacteroides uniformis, assembly GCF_025147485.1. NCBI lineage: Bacteria > Pseudomonadati > Bacteroidota > Bacteroidia > Bacteroidales > Bacteroidaceae > Bacteroides > Bacteroides uniformis. The sequence continues at coordinate 4,473,771 of NZ_CP102263.1, forward strand.
CTCTTTAACTTTGAACGTGCCGCAACTTCCGCCGGATGGATTCGTGGCATAGAGCAACAAGTAAGCGAAGAGGAGGAAAAAGAGGCGCATTACCATCATGAAGAGGGTCATCATCACCACCATCACGAAGGAGGTGAAGTAGAAGAATACGGTATTGGCACATTTGTCTACTACCGCCGTCCTGCATTCGACATTCATAAGTTCGACCACTATGTCGCTACCAAATGGCCCCGCAGCGTTATCCGCGCCAAGGGTGTCTGCTACTTCAGCCACAACCGCGACATGTCCTTCCTCTTTGAACAAGCAGGTATACAGAAGAAAATAACTGAAGCCGGACAATGGTATGCCACCGCCCCCGAAGAAGACATGATAGAACTGATGCGCCAAGAACCGGGATTGCTAAGAGACTGGGACGAGCAATACGGCGACCGCATGCTGAAGATAGTATTCATCGGACAAAATATGGATAAAGAGCAAATCATCCGCGACTTGGACAAATGCCTTGAATAACTTCCTAAAAAAGTGCTCCCCGTCATTCCGATCTTAAGAACAACGGGGAGCATCGTCCCAGACGCGTAACTCTATTTTAAGAATCAAGAACCATATCAATTCTCCGTAAAACGGAACATTTTGAAATACACCTTCTGCTCTGTGTCGGATACATTCACCAGCCTCATCTTCGCAACGCTCAAATCCTTGAGAGATGCCTTCACCTGCGTTCTGTATCCCGGTTTCAAATCCACCGCCTGCCAGTTTGTACCATCCGAAGTTACTTCCAGTTTAAACTTAGAATTAGCCACCTCCGCATCTCCCAAATCAATAAGCACCGAACTCAACTGGCGGGCATAATCCATCGAAATGGTCAGCACACCGCCTGCCTGCCAGTTGATGACTTCATTGGACGGAATAATTGTATTCACCTTTCCCTTCTGCTGAATAGGAAGCGAAGCCAACTGATTCACGTCGCTCTTCAACGTGTAGGGAGAATAAACAGCCTTTGTATCAAGCCCGGCATGGAACGCTGCATTATAGCCCGTTGTCGCCGCTTCGAACAAAGCATTGAAAGTAGGCATCAGATGCAGGCTGCCGCTCTTTATGCCCGCTTTATATTGGGCATCCGTCTCACCCATCAGCACCAGCAGGGCGCGGGCGTGTTCGTAGCTACCTATAAATGCATCCTTCTGCTGGCGCAGGCGTATCATGTTCAGCACCTCCGCACCATACTCTCCCACTTGTTTGAACTGAATGAGCCAAGGCCTTATTTCAGTTATCAACGGACGATTCTCATTTCCCGACGCAAGCAATCCATCAGCGGCAACGATTATCTTCCGGCATTCCTCAGCTACCTGCCGATAGGCATCTTCATCTATCTCGTTTTTCTCTTGATAGGCTTTCAACAAGGCAGAGAGAGCAGGCTGAATGGCAACGGACTCTTCACGACGGAAGCGATGTCCATTCTGTCCCGGGTCGGAATTATGAGCAGCGAAGATTTCCAAATATTCGGCATGAAGTGGCATAAGGTCTCTGACTGCATGTTTCCAAGAAGTTTCACTATCATAATTCTCCATATTCCAAGTATAATCAGCTACACTGTACAGAGAGATTTTGGAAGCCTCGGCATGTTCCATCGGATTGGAAACAAAAGCAGACATATCATCTTTTACATCAAGCCCGTTTCCATAAACCGGCCCTAGCAGCAAATGGTCTTGTACATAATCCGAAACGGGGAAATTCCACCAAATGTACGCCTTACGTTTCAGCAGCGGATTGACGAAGTCCAGCGTAGACTTATCTATAGTAGCAACTACCATATCACCGGTCCACATCACCTTGATACCCTCGTTCAACTTATCACCAAGCGTAGTGAGATAGCCTCCCTCCACATCGGTCCATGACTTGTTGTACTCTGTGGGACACAATATCAATGGTGCAACATCCCGCTTGACTTTTACAAAATGGTCGTCAATATAGTTCAACAGTTCAGCCTGCTTGTCCGCCTTTGTCCCCTCACCCGAAATATCATCAAAGAAAACGGCAAAACCACGCACACCCAACTGGTACATGCTTTCGAACTTCTGCAACAATAACGAGCGGTCTTCTTCATTCCAGCGAATATCCTGACCCGGATGAATGGCCCAATAGAAAATAACATTGTTCTCCTTCGCCCTATTCACCAATACTTTCAACTCTTCTCCTTCTCGAGCAGGATAAGGCTTGCGCCAGTTGGGAGTCCGGTGATAAGGATCGTCTTTCGGTCCATAGATATAGACATTCATTTTGTTCCGACCATAAAAATCAAGCTGGCGTATACACGCCTCCTGACTCCAGGGAGCACCGTAAAAACCTTCTACCACACCCCGATAGGGAACATCAGGATAGTCCGTCACTTCAGCCAAAGGCAGCTTGTCTAAAGCAAGCAACTGCGCAAGAGTCTGTACACCATAGTACGCTCCCCGTTCGTCAGCACCGGCTATGACGATGCAGTCTTTTTCTATTTTCAGGAAATAACCTTCGGATTTGCGTGGAATCCGATGTTGGTATTTCTTGATAATCTTATCTCCTTTCACTCCTATATATACACGGAAAGAAGCGCCAAGCACCTCTTCCGGCATCAATGAACGGAGTAAAGGCAACGCAGGTCCGTCCTGCACGGAATTGCCGGAAAGGATCTGGTATTGTCGGGGAATATCAACAGAATCTTTTTGCGTAATATATTCTTGGGGAGTAGGTTGCAAATGAAATTCTTGCGCACAAAGCGTCGCTGTCGTCAGCATACCGAATGCTCCCAGTAACAGTAGTTCTTTTCTCATATGCGGATTATTAAATTAAGGAATATCTATGTATTAAGAAAATCTTCCATGCATTCAAGGTTGATACGTTCAAAAATAAGAAATAAATATGAAAACACGTACAAATACAGACATTTATTTCAGTTTAAAGATTCATTCTGCATCCGTTTGAGTTCATCGCACACAGCCGGATGCAGGAAGTAGCGTACGTCTTTTCCCTCCTCTATGGCCCGACGGATAAAAGTGGAGCTGATTTCGAATACCGGAGAAGAAACTGTCCGCACATTCTGCGGTAAAAAGGTGGCCTCTACCGGATAGCCGGGACGGGGATAAACCAGAAGATGATTTTCGGCAATAATGCGTTCCGACTCGTACCAACGGTGGAACAGCCTCCAGTTGTCCGAACCAATGACAAGATGGAAAGTGTGTTGGGGATAAGTCCGTTTCAGTGCGTCCAACGTATGAACAGTATAAGAAGGCCGAGGCAGATGGAATTCAAAATCGGAAGCGCGAAACTTGGGATAACCCTCAGTGGCTAGCTGCACCAGCTTCAAACGTAACTTGTCATCCATCAGTTCGTTTTCTTCCTTCAGCGGATTGTGGGGGGTGACCATAAACCACACTTCGTCCAGGTCCCCGTATTCGCAAAGATAGTTGGCGAGGGCCAAATGTCCGATGTGTATCGGGTTGAACGAGCCGCTGAAGATTCCTATATTCATTTATTCTTATTCATATACAACCTTACAAAGGACGTCTTTGCAACGCACGCCAGGCAGCCCAAGCATTGAAAATCGTCACTACAGAGATAAGAAACATTGAAATACTGGAACGAGGCTCGCCATGATGTATATACAATACACCCACAACAAGGGAGCAGACGAACAGAACGCTATTAATAATTAGCAATGCCTTGTTCAGCTTCGGGCTATTCTTCCTCCTCGGTGCCAACTGGTTGTACACTCCTCCACGTTGTTTCATTCGTTCAAGAATTGAGAGATTACTTTCAATGCTTCCGCTTTGGCTGTCTCCAGGTCATCGTTCACAATCACGGTATCGAACTTCGGTGCAAAGCCCAGTTCGTATTCGGCTTTCGCCACGCGGCTCTCTATCACTTCGGGAGCATCTGTTCCGCGCCCCACCAAGCGTTTGCGCAATTCCTCCACTGAAGGTGGCTGAATGAAAACAGACAAAGCACGCTCACCATAGAATTTCTTGATATTGCAACCACCCACTACATCCACATCGAACACTACATTCTGTCCGGCAGCCAATTGCTTTTCCACCTGCTCCTTCAGTGTTCCGTAAAAACGGTCCTGATATACCTCTTCATACTCCAGGAATTCATCATTGGCTATGCGACGACGGAACTCGTCAGGAGTCAGAAAGAAATACTCCACTCCATCTTTCTCCGTTCCGCGGGGCGGGCGGCTGGTCGCTGAGATGGAGAATGCCAAGTTCAGATTTTGAGTCAGCAGATAGTTGATAATCGTTGACTTGCCGGAGCCCGAAGGGGCTGAAAATATGATAAGTTTTGCCATCGAATTATTTACGATTTGACGATTTACTATTTGATACTACATGACGTTCAATACTTGTTCCTTGATTTGCTCCAATTCATCTTTCATCTGAACGACAATCTTCTGCATCTCCGCATGATTGGACTTACTGCCCAAGGTATTGATTTCGCGTCCCATCTCCTGGGCGATGAACCCTAACTTCTTGCCTTGTCCGGTTCCGGTTTCCAGCGTATTGATAAAATATTTCAGATGATTGCCAAGACGCTGTTTCTCTTCGTTCACATCCAGCTTTTCGATGTAGTAGATGAGTTCCTGCTCCAGGCGGTTCTTGTCATAATCCACACTTAAGGTCTTTTCCAGTGCATCTGTAATACGTTCCTTCACTTTGGCTACACGCTCTTTCTCATAGGGAGCGATAGTCTCCAACAGATGGGAGATATTGGCGATCTTCTCACGGAACTTCTTTTCAAGGGCAGCTCCTTCCTGCTTACGGAAGTCCACCAGCGCACCAACAGCCTTTTCCACAGCCGAATAAACCACAGCCCATTCCTCCTCACTCAGTTCCTGCGTATCATTCTTAGTCATCACATCCGGCATACGGAGTAACGTGGCAAACCAGTCCGTCGCATCCGGCACAGGTATTCCTAGATTTTCTGATATAGCACAAATCTGCTTGTAATATCCCTCAACCAATGTCTGGTTGATGGGAGTGGCGCTTTCCGCACTCTCTTTCTTTTCTATCCAAAGGCTGAAATCCACCTTTCCGCGCTCCAGTTTCCGTGATATTTCATTACGGATTTCCATCTCCTTCTCACGATAAAGCGGAGCAATGCGGGCAGATAGGTCCATTGCCTTACTATTGAGCGACTTTATTTCAACGTTGATTTTCTTATCAGGCAGTTCGACGGTTGCTTTGCCGTAGCCTGTCATAGATTGTATCATAATGTTATAGTTTTGCGCAAAATTACACGATTATTTTAATTAGTGAAAATAATCACGTAAATTTGCCACAATAAAATCAAGAATAAAAGTTATGTCATGTATCTTGCATATTGAAACGTCCACTTCTGCCTGCTCCGTAGCCGTGAGCGAGGATGGACAGAACGTTTTCAAGAAAGAGGACCTGAATGGCCCTTCACACGCCGTTTCATTGGGAATCTTTGTGGACGAGGCGCTATCCTTTGCCGATAGCCATGCCATGCCGTTGGATGCAGTCGCCGTGAGCTGCGGCCCTGGTTCGTATACCGGGTTGCGTATCGGCGTGTCGATGGCAAAAGGTGTCTGCTATGGACGTAACCTGCCACTTATCGGGCTGGAAACCCTGAAAGTCCAGTGTGTACCGGTATTGCTCTACCACGATGAGTTACCCGACGACGCATTACTCTGCCCGATGATTGACGCCCGCCGTATGGAAGTCTATGCTGCCATCTACGACCGTGCCTTGAAATCGGTGCGCGACATTGCAGCCGATATTGTGGACGAAAACTCCTACCTGGAATTTTTAGAGCAACATCCCGTCTATTTCTTCGGTGACGGTGCAGCCAAATGCAAAGAGAAAATCACGCATCCCAATGCACACTTCATCGACGGCATCCGCCCGCTTGCCGGCATGATGTTCCCGTTGGCAGAAAAGGCAATAGCCGAACAAGATTTCAAGGATGTGGCCTATTTCGAACCCTTCTATTTGAAGGAATTCGTAGCCGGCACGCCAAAGAAACTTATTTAGGGTTTAGCGATTAGGGATTAGGGATGAATACCATGCGGTATCACTACGTAGCCCATTAATCACTAACCACTAATCGCTAAACCCTAATCACTAATCGTTGAACATTAATCACTAATTAAAGATGCAATATAACACTCAACAAAAACGGATGCCCCTACCCGAATATGGTCGCAGCATCCAGAATATGGTAGACCACGCGCTGACAATCGAAGACCGTGCAGAACGCCAGCGTTGCGCAAACACAATCATCAACATCATGGGAAACATGTTTCCCCATCTGCGCGATGTGCCCGACTTCAAACATAAGCTATGGGACCACCTTGCCATCATGGCCAACTTCCAATTGGATATAGATTATCCGTACGAAATTATCCGCAAGGACAATCTGAATACCAAGCCGGAGAGCATCCCCTACCCCAGTACCAAAATCCGCTACCGCCACTATGGCCGTACACTGGAAGTACTGATAAAGAAAGCCATCGAATTTCCGGAAGGAGAAGAGAAGCAGAACTTGATAGCGCTCATTTGTAACCACATGAAGAAAGACTACATGGCATGGAACAAAGATACCGTCGATGACCGTAAGATTTCAGATGATCTCACCGAACTCTCTGACGGAAAACTGCAAATGACAGACAGTATCGTCCGTCTCATGGCCGAACGTATTGACCAGAACTACCGTCCGAAAGTGAACAACCAGAATAACCGGAACAACAACCGGAACAATAAACGGAAATACTAAAATTGAATGATTAGTGGTTAGTGATTAATGCCATGCGGCATCACCATGCAGACCACTAATCACTAATCACCAACCCCTAATCACTAATTTCATGGCATCATTTGTAATCGAAGGAGGACACAGACTTTCCGGTGACATTTACCCCCAAGGAGCAAAAAACGAGGTGTTGCAAATTATCTGCGCCACATTGCTCACTGCCGAAGAGGTGACTGTGCACAATATCCCGGACATACTGGACGTCAACAACCTTATCCAATTGATGCGGGATATGGGAGTCAGCGTATCTAAAAAAGGCATTGACACTTACAGCTTTCAAGCTGCCAACATTGATTTCGCCTATCTGGAAAGTGACGCGTTCCTGAAAAAATGTTCCAGCCTGCGCGGTTCCGTCATGCTGGTGGGGCCGATGGTGGCACGTTTCGGCAAGGCCATGATTTCCAAGCCGGGCGGAGACAAGATAGGACGCCGCCGTCTGGATACACACTTTATCGGTATCCAGAATTTAGGAGCCGACTTTGTCTATAATGAGGAGCGTGGCATCTACGAAATCTCAGCCAAACAACTGCATGGCAGTTATATGCTACTCGACGAGGCATCTGTTACGGGAACTGCCAATATCGTAATGGCAGCAGTCCTTGCCAGAGGCAAGACCACCATCTACAACGCCGCCTGCGAACCCTACGTGCAGCAACTTTGCAGAATGCTGAACCGGATGGGAGCTAAGATAGAAGGCATCGCCTCCAACCTCCTGACTATCGAAGGAGTGGACGAGCTGCACGGAACCGAGCATACCATCCTCCCCGACATGATTGAAGTGGGCAGTTTCATCGGCATGGCAGCCATGACCCGTAGCGAACTGACCATCAAGAATGTCTCCTACGAGAACTTGGGAATTATCCCCGACAGTTTCCGCCGCCTCGGCATCAAGATGGAGCAGCGAGGAGATGACATTTACGTGCCCTCACAAGAGACGTACCAGATAGAGTCCTTTATCGACGGCTCCATCATGACCATTGCCGACGCACCCTGGCCCGGACTGACACCAGACTTGCTCAGTGTGCTGCTGGTGGTTGCCACCCAGGCAAAAGGCAGTGTACTCATTCACCAGAAAATGTTCGAAAGCCGCTTGTTCTTTGTGGACAAGCTGATAGATATGGGAGCGCAAATTATCCTCTGCGACCCGCACCGCGCCGTTGTCATCGGTCACGACCACGGCTTTAAACTACGTGGCGGCAACATGACCTCGCCCGATATCCGTGCGGGCATCGCCCTGCTGATAGCTGCCATGAGTGCGGACGGCATCAGCCGCATCCACAACATAGAGCAGATAGACCGTGGCTATCAGAACATCGAAGGGCGACTGAATGCGCTCGGAGCAAGAATAACAAGAATAGAATAAGATGATAAAGAGAGAAGAAGTATATAAGATAGGTATATTCAACAAGCCCCACGGCATTCACGGAGAACTATCGTTCACTTTTACGGATGACATCTTCGACCGGGTGGAAGCCGAATACCTAATCTGCCTGCTGGATGGTATACTGGTGCCTTTCTTCTTGGAAGAATACCGTTTCCGCTCCGACACCACCGCCCTTGTCAAACTGGAAGGCGTGGACACGGCAGAACGCGCCCGCATGTTCACTAATATTGAGGTCTACTTCCCCGTAAAGCATGCAGAAGAGGCAGGACCAGGTGAACTGAGTTGGGACTTCTTCGTCGGTTTTCGTATGGAGGAAGTACATCACGGCACGCTGGGAGAAGTGACGGACGTGGACACATCGACCATCAACACACTGTTTGTGGTAGATTATCAGGGAGAAGAACTGCTGGTGCCGGCACAAGAAGAGTTTATCATAGACATTGACCAGAAGCACAAGGTCATCACCGTAGACCTGCCGGAAGGTTTGATAGCTTTGGACGAAACAGAAGAGGTATGAAAAAGAAACGAAGAAAAGCATTTTGGAGTAACATCAAGTTCAAGTACAGACTGACGATTACGAACGAGAATACCCTTGAGGATATCATCACGTTGCGCGTATCCAAGCTGAACGGACTGTCCGTATTGCTCTCCGTGCTGTTCGTATTGTTTCTCATCGCCTCCCTGATCGTAGCCTTCACCCCGCTGCGCAACTACCTGCCGGGATATATGAACAGTGAAATCCGTGCCCAGGTAGTGGAGAATGCCTTGCGCGTAGATTCCCTCCAGCAACTGGTGAACAGACAGAACCTCTATATCATGAATATCCAGGACATCTTCCAGGGCAAGATAAAGGCAGATACCATACATTCCATCGACTCGTTGACCCACCTGCGCGAAGATTCGCTCATGGAACGCACACAACGGGAAGCCGAATTCCGCAAACAGTACGAGGAGACAGAAAAGTACAACCTGACGAGCATCACCGCTCGCCCCGAAATAGACGGACTGATTTTCTACCGCCCCACACGCGGCATGATTTCATCTCCCTTCAATGCCGAAACAAAACACTTCGGCACGGACATTGCCGCCAATCCGGGCGAAAGCGTATTGGCCACCTTAGACGGTACCGTCATACTGAGTACCTACACTGCCGAGACGGGTTATCTGATAGAAATACAGCACAACCAGGACTTCGTGTCAGTCTACAAGCATTGCGGCTCTCTGCTGAAACGGGAAGGAGATGCGGTGAAAGGGGGTGAAGCCATCGCACTGGTAGGAAACACCGGCGAGCTGTCCACCGGTCCCCACCTTCACTTCGAGCTGTGGCATAAGGGCAGGGCCGTAAATCCCGAGCTTTACATCGTATTTTAGTCTCCAAATAGTAAATTGTAAATAGCATAATAGTAAATGAAACAGATTGCCATACTCGGTTCTACCGGTTCCATCGGTACACAAGCGTTGCAGGTCATCGAAGAACATCCCGACCAGTACGAAGCATACGTATTGACCGCCAATAACCGCGTAGAGGAACTCATAGCCCAGGCACGCAGATTCAAGCCTGAGGCAGTGGTAATAGCCAACGAATCGAAATACACGCAACTGAAAGAAGCGCTTGCCGACCTACCTATCAAGGTATATGCCGGCGCAGATGCCCTCTGCCAGATTGTGACCGAAAATCCCATTGATATGGTATTGACCGCCATGGTGGGATATGCAGGGCTGAAGCCCACCATGAATGCCATCCGAGCCCGTAAGCCGATAGCCCTTGCCAACAAAGAGACGCTGGTGGTGGCGGGAGAGCTCATCAATGACCTGGCACGTTTCAGCGGTGTCCCCATCCTACCCGTCGACTCCGAGCACTCCGCCGTTTTCCAGTGCCTGGCCGGTGAGATAGGCAACCAAATAGAAAAAGTGATATTGACTGCCTCCGGAGGTCCGTTCCGCACCTGCACTATGGAGCAACTAACAACCGTCACCAAAGCGCAAGCACTGAAACACCCCAACTGGGACATGGGCGCCAAAATCACGATAGACTCTGCTTCCATGATGAACAAAGGGTTCGAGGTAATCGAAGCCAAATGGCTGTTCGGTGTACGTCCCGACCAGATAGAAGTCGTGGTACACCCGCAATCCGTCATCCACTCCATGGTACAGTTTGAGGACGGTGCCGTGAAAGCACAACTGGGAATGCCGGACATGCGCCTGCCCATCCAATATGCCTTCTCCTATCCCGACCGGTTGAAAGCCTCTTTCCCGCGCCTGGACTTCAAGCTGTGCACGGAACTGACGTTCGAGCAACCGGACACCACCCGTTTCCGTAACCTCGCCCTGGCCTACGAAGCGCTACATCGTGCAGGCAATATGCCTTGCATTGTCAATGCCGCCAATGAAGTGGTGGTAGCTGCCTTCCTGCAGGACAAAATTTCGTTCCTTGGCATGAGTGAAGTAATAGAAAAGACCATGTCGCGCGTATCCTACTTACAGAAGCCCACCTATGAAGACTATGTGGCTACGGATGCCGAAGCCCGACGGATAGCAGAAGAGCTGATTTGATAGATACACCGGAATGAAAAGAATTATAAAAAACATCTACTCATTTGATACGTTAAATAAGAAAACGTACCTTTGCGAAAATTATAAAAATCGTAAAACAGCAAATAATTAGATGGAAACATTCTTGATTCGTGCCCTGCAACTCATTATGAGCCTCTCGTTGCTCGTTATTGTTCATGAGGGGGGGCACTTCCTTTTTGCGCGTCTGTTCAAGACGCGGGTAGAAAAGTTCTGCTTATTCTTTGACCCTTGGTTCACATTATTCAAGTTCAAGCCCAAACACAGTGACACGGAATATGGTATCGGGTGGCTACCCTTAGGTGGTTATGTAAAAATAGCAGGTATGATAGACGAATCTATGGATACCGAACAGATGAAGCAACCCATGCAGCCATGGGAGTTCCGTGCCAAGCCGGCATGGCAGCGCCTGCTAATTATGGTAGGCGGTGTATTGTTCAACTTCCTGCTCGCATTGTTCATCTATTCCATGATACTCTTTACTTGGGGCGACGAATATATACCAGTACAAAAAGCCCCATTGGGTATGGATTTTAACGAAACAGCCAAAGCCATAGGCTTCCGCGACGGCGATATCCTAATATCTGCCGACGGGGTACCATTCGAACGCTATGACGGCGACCTGCTGACCAGTATTGTCGATGCCCGCCAGGTAAGCGTATTGCGTGACGGGGAAGCTGCTTCAGTCTACATCCCCGAAGACATGATGAACCGCTTGCTGGCAGACAGTGTGCGTTTCGCCAGTTTCCGTTTCCCTTATGTAGTCGACAGCCTGATTGTAGGATACCCTGCCGCTTCCGCCGGTCTGCAAGTAGGTGACAGCATCACCCACTTGGATGGAAAGTCAATAGCCTACTACGACTTCAAAGAAGAGATGCTGAAGCGCAAGAAAGCCAATGCATCCCATGAGGTAACCTTGACATACGTCCGTAACGGTGTGACAGACACCTTGAGCATGATGACCAATGCCGACTATGAAATAGGCGTAGCAGCACGTACGGCAACCGACAAACTGCTGCCCGTTGTCCGCAAGGAATACAGTTTCCTTTCCTCTTTCCCTGCCGGCGTATCTTTGGGGGTAAAGACTCTGAAAGGCTACGTAGGCCAGATGAAATATCTCTTCTCCAAGGAAGGAGCCAAGCAACTCGGAGGTTTCGGAACCATCGGCAGTATTTTCCCCGCCACGTGGGACTGGCACCAGTTCTGGTACATGACGGCATTCCTCTCCATCATCCTTGCCTTTATGAATATTCTGCCCATCCCTGCACTGGACGGCGGACACGTGTTATTCCTCATTTACGAAATCATTGCACGCCGCAAGCCCAGCGACAAGTTTATGGAACGTGCGCAGATGGTGGGCATGTTCCTCTTGTTCGGTTTGCTGATTTGGGCAAACTTCAATGATATACTGAGGTATTTCTTTTAAAGAACAAGACATAAAAAAACGCATCATCCATTCGCGGTAGAACGGATGATGCGTTTGCATCAAACAGATGATGTATTCGGGGCAAGCAGACGATGCGTTTGAACCAAACACATCATCTGTTTTTTCTGTGTCTTATACCAAATGGCCGATCCACTCTTCGCGGTCGCCCGGAAGCAGGTCTATTACCGGAACTTCAACCATTGTATAGCAACCAGGCTGCTGACGCATAGCGGCACGCGCCACACATACCAGCACTTGTGCCGTGAGGGCAGGATTGTTGATACGCATGTTGAACTCAAATAGCTGGTTCTGCGTCTTGCCAGACACACCTTTACGGGTCAGGTTTACCCCATGACCCATATCGAGCAGTGCATCCACACTCGGAACCAATTTTACATGTGTTTCGTCATTCACAAAGTACGGGTCGGCTTTGATGGCTGCAGTCACCTTGTCAAATTCGTAGCCATCCTTCAACTCGATGTACACCATACGACGGTGAATGCCGGTTCCTGTAGGAATAGTCATGGAAAGGGCGGCTTTCACACCTTCGATGGCCTTTACAGCCACGGTATGTCCCATGCTCATGCCCGGACCAAAATTAGTATAGGTAATGCCTTTCGGAGCAATGGCTTCCAGCATGGTGCGGACAATGGAGTCACTACCCGGGTCCCAGCCGGCAGAAATGATGGATACCGTATTATGCTTTTTAGCCTCTGCATCCAGTGTGCGGCGCAAGGCAGTGATACCCGTATGGATATCGAAACTGTCCACAGTATGAATGCCTAAAGCAAGGATCTCCTTTGCATACTCTTCCACTTTGCGGGTAGGCGTACAAAGGATAGCAACATCCACGCCTTTCAGTTCCTTGATATTCTTCACAACGGGATATGCACTCAGTTCCGCAGGACAGTTTTCAGCTCCGGCACGGCGTACTACACCGGCAATTTCGAAATCGGGAGCTGCTTGCAGGGCTTCGAGCACATAATGCCCGATATTACCATAGCCAACGATGGCTGCTCTTACTTTTTTCATTCTTTTTATGAATTTATTTATCAGTTTTCTACTTTATCGGCGCAAAAGTAAGCATTTTAATTTATTATATCGGCAGAACTCCCTGCTGTTTCACACAGTTTTTCTTTTTTTAGTGAGTGAAAGTCCAATAATAATTCATACATTCGCAGATGATATGTACGCAAGGCACATTTGGGGCCAACAAGCAAAAGAATTATGATAGAATACATCAGAGGCGGAATTGCCGAACTAAGTCCGGCAACCGCAATAATAGACTGCAACGGACTGGGATACGGCGTCAATATTTCATTGAATACGTATGCCGCCATCCAGGGCAAGAAAGAATGCAAACTATATATATATGAAGCTATCCGTGAAGACGCCTATGTCCTCTACGGGTTCGCTGACAAGCAGGAACGCGAACTATTCCTGTTGCTCATCTCCGTTTCAGGCATCGGCGGAAATACAGCTCGCATGATTCTCTCGGCACTCTCGCCATCCGAACTGATAAATGTCATCAGCACGGAAAACGCCACTCTACTGAAAACAGTCAAGGGTATCGGGCTGAAAACAGCCCAACGGATAATTGTGGATTTAAAAGACAAAATCAAGACCGGCAGCGTTGTAGCCGGCAACGCAGGGACCATAGGTACACTGGTATCGGCAGCCAACGCACAAGTACAAGAAGAAGCCATAGCCGCCCTTACCATGCTGGGCTTTGCACAAGCCCCCTCACAAAAAGTAGTGCTTGCCATTTTGAAGGAAGAACCAAGCGCACCGGTGGAACAAGTCATCAAATTGGCATTAAAAAGACTATAATATTTATCTAAAACAAACAAATCATGACAACAATCAACATGCAATATTGGTTGGGGGCCAATGAACGCACCCACGTACTGCCAACGGACAAATGGTACCTCGACTTTGCCACAAGCATCCTGCCCCTCGTCAAGACCTCTCCCTTGTTCAACAAGGAAGACCTGCGTACCCAAATTGACGCAGCCATCTCCCTCGGCATGTACTTTCAAGATGCCATTGCCCAAAGCGGAGGCTGGAAACTTTTCTCCGAAGCCTTTCAGGGAGTATACGGAACTTACCTGCCGTTCTATCCACTGGGTGACGATTATACGCCCGATGAAATAAATCAGGAAGACATTGCATTCGTACTGTGGACATTGAAATCACAATTCAGTATTTTTGACAAGGAATACACCTTGTTCAGTCCTTATGACAAAGACCTGCTTGCATTAAGCCAAAGCGCCTATGAACTGATGGATGCACGTTTCGAAGAAGCTCCCATCAGCGAGGGAGAATCTTCCTTCCTTTGGGTAATGGGACTTGATTTACTGGATATGCCCATTACTCCGCTGCCGGAAGTCACTCCGGAAACCAAACTGAGTAAAGATGCCGCCCGCTGTCTGGAATACAGCCAGGGGAAACCGCTGCTATACTTCACCGATTACAAGGAGCTTTGCACTTTCTTTGTCGATGTCTTGGGATGGGAAAACAAACGGTCCGCACTATTGCCCGACCTGGAATACCAAAAAGAGTTCGTGATTTATGCCAACGCCAAAGGTATGCTCGTAGCCCACAACGTGGCCGCCTATTTCTGTGAAGAACATAACCCGATGTACGATGCCAAACGCGCTGCTGCAGAGGGTTACAAGATGTTCTGCCAACCCGGAGAGTGTCCGTTCGACCTGCTGAAATACGGAATGACCAAAGGAATTCTACCCGATGTGGAACTTCCCTTCCTGAAAGGAAAAGAAACACTGCATCAATATTGGGACTTTATAGCCCGCTACTACTTATGTGAATATTATGAAGGCGAGTAACCATTCCGGCATAAAGCCCAAACGGAGCAACAAGGCCAAGCCAACCGGAAAACGGATTGGTAAATCCAAACCTTCGAAAGCGAATAATCAGCTTAACAGAAGGGTGAAATAATGGAAAATGGATAATGGAAAAATAAACAGTGCAGCGTATTTATTGAAACCGCATGGCAATTTTCCATTATCCATTATCAATTTTCAAAGTTCCACAATCTCTTCCTTACACAACGTCAGTTTCTCCACTCCTTCCGCTGTTACAACCCAAGAGTTTTCGATACCGACGGGACCAATGCCTGGCAAAACAATCTTCGGTTCCAAAGCAAAGACCATGCCCGGTTCCAGCTCCTGCTTCATGCGTGGAGCCAGCACCGGCATTTCATTGATTTCCAGTCCGATGCCATGACCGATAAACTTGGCTTTTTGAGTGGCTCCCATAAAGTTGTCGGCAAAGCCCGCTTTGGTGACAATATCGATAGCGAGATTGTAAAGGTCCTCACAAACAGCACCTGGTTTCGCTTTTTCTACAACAGCCTCTTGTATGTCCAGGCAAACCTGATGGGCAACATATGCCTTTTCCGGCAGCTTTCCGATAGAGAATACACGGCTCATGTCTCCCATATAGCCATAGAAGTTACCCCCCATATCGACCATAAAGCTCTGGCCGGGCTGCAACAGTGCACCGTTCACACTGATAGGCAGTGACGGATCAAGTCCCTCGCCTCCCAGAGCAAAATCATAGGGGGCAGGCGCAGTAGCATTATCTCCTGCCAGCAGACTTCCCATAAAAATCTCCATACTTTGTCCGAAGGTACGGAAAATACCCAGACAACCTTCCAAACGCATCAGGCGCTCTATTTCGATGGATAACTGGCGGTCTGTCATTCCTGGTCTATAAACCGAGGGTATTTGTTCGTAAGCTTTAGCATGTGCAATGCCGGAACGGCGGAACATCTCAATCTCTATTTCAGTCTTGACACTTCGGGCCTTCCGGATAAGTGCCGTACCACAAGGAAGCACCTCCGTTTCAGGGAAACACGCAGCCAAACGGTTATATTCCGTAAAAGACAACTCATCCCCCTCCAGCATCAACCTCGCAGGTATGGGCAAACCACATTCCTTTAGTAAGTCAGGCAGTTGTTCCGGTTTACGGATAGGATGAATATGTTCCCCTTCAATATTGTTGGGACGTTTGATGAATAAACGGGCGGGAGCATTCAACGGCAGATACAAGTAACCGCTGACGACACGTCCGTACGTATAGATTAAATTTACATTGCAAGCGATAAGAGCGGCATCAATCTCTTGTTGAGCCATGAGAGAGCGTATTTTATCACGTCTCAGTTTCAATTCAGGTAGTAACATCTCTTTGTCATTTATGGTTTCTCGGATACAAAGATACAACTTTTTTAATTGAGAATAAAAAAGTACTGCCCCATACCTTCACAGGCGTAGGGCAGCACAAACCACAAATACAAATACAACTAAACAAAGTTTCTCTCTTAGATAATTCCCTGACCCATCATGGCATGAGCCACCTTCATGAAGCCGGCGATATTCGCTCCCTTCACGTAGTTGATGTAGCCATCAGGTTCTGTCCCATATTTTACGCATTGAGCATGAATTCCGTGCATGATGGCGTGGAGTTTTTCATCCACTTCGGCTGCACTCCAGCTGAGGTGCATGGCGTTCTGCGACATTTCCAATCCGCTGGTAGCCACACCACCTGCATTGACAGCCTTACCCGGTGCATACATAATCTTGTTGTCAATGAAAAGGTCGATAGCTTCGGGCGTACATCCCATATTGGAGATTTCGCCTACACATGTCACCTTGTTGTCAATGAGGTGTTGTGCATCTTCGCCGTTCAGCTCGTTCTGGGTAGCGCAAGGCAGAGCGATGTCCGCTTTCACTTCCCACGGGCGTTTGCCTGCCACGAAAGTAGAGCCGGGGAATTCGTCGGCATACGGTGCTACGATATCGTTGCCCGATGACCGGAGTTCCAGCATATAATCTATCTTTTCGCCACTGATACCGTTCGGGTCGTAAATGTAACCGTCGGGACCGGAGATGGTAACCACCTTGGCACCCAATTCGGTAGCCTTGGTAGCAGCACCCCAAGCCACATTTCCAAAACCGGAGATAGCCACGGTCTTGCCCTTGATGTCAATGCCTTTTGTCTGTAACATTTGGTTTACGAAATACAAGCCACCAAATCCTGTTGCTTCAGGACGAATCAGCGAACCGCCAAATTCCAATCCTTTACCGGTAAATGTGCCCGTAAATTCGCGAGTCAACTTCTTATACATACCGAACATATAGCCCACTTCGCGACCGCCTACACCGATATCACCGGCAGGAACATCCATATCCGGACCGAGGTGACGCCACAATTCCAGCATGAAGGCCTGACAGAAACGCATGATTTCAGCATCGCTCTTTCCGCGCGGAGAGAAGTCGGAACCACCCTTACCACCGCCCATAGGCAATGTAGTCAAAGCATTCTTGAAAGTCTGCTCAAATCCCAGGAATTTGAGGATAGAAAGATTTACGGAAGCATGGAAACGAATACCGCCTTTGTACGGGCCAATGGCATTGTTGAACTGCACACGATAGCCGAGGTTCGTCTGAACTTCACCCTTATCATCCACCCACGTTACACGGAAAGTAAAGATACGGTCAGGTTCAACCAGACGTTCTATAATTTTCGCTTTCTCGAACTCAGGATGTTGGTTATAGATATCTTCGATGGAAAGAAGAACTTCCTTTACGGCTTGAAGATACTCAGACTCGCCGGGGTGCTTTGCCTCTAAAGAGGCCATGATACGTTCGATATTCATAATATTACGTTTTAAAGGTTATTACCTTGTTGACTTCACGCTATTCAAACAAAATGTCAATGAATAACACCGCAAATATAAGAAAACTTTTCAAAACAGCTAAATTTTACGGTTATATTTTGATTAAAGAATGATAAAATGTCAAATCCCCGGCATTCTCTATTCATACCTAAATGGTCTATTCTTTTCCTATTCTGTCAACAATTCGCCATAACGGCATAAATATAGAAAAATTATAATAAAGAAAATAAGAAATGACGAATAATTTACGAAAAAAGACACAATCCTCACGGACTATGCCTTTCCAATTGCTAACTTTAATTCTTAAATGCTTGTATTAAATCCGCAACATAATAATTACTATGTACGGACAAGCTTCATAATTTCTTCAATCCTTTTACCTCTTCTTTTGTTGCTTCTCGAACACTGATAGCCACCCCTCCACTACTTGCCAAAGGTTGACGCAGCACACTCTTTGACGTTACTATGCCACGACGGATGTCATAGCTCTGCGGATTATCTTTCCAGTCTGCATCCCGACCATCTGCATAAACGGTAACAATATATTTCCTTCCTTCGGGTAAGAAAGAGAAAGGAATAGTTGCCGTACGAGGATGTTCGTCGGTAATAGCACCTACATACCACTCTTGTTTTCCTTTGGCTTGACGAGCCACTGTGATATAATCACCCGGTTCGGCTTCCAAATACCAAGAATTGCTCCAATCCACCGCTACATCCTTAATAAATTGAAACGCATCGGGAAAACGGCGATAATTATCCGGCAGGTCTGCTGCCATCTGTAACGGAGAGGGCATCGTTACATATAGAGCCAATTGTTTTACCAATGTAGTACCCGCCTGACCTTTAGGTTTCGAACTATTATAATACGAAAGTTTTGTCTGGAAAATACCAGGAGTGTAATCCATCGGACCACCCTTCAACCGAGTAAACGGCAAGATACAAGTATGATCCGGATCATTGCCCCCCATAGATTCAAACTCACCACCACGGGCAGATTCTTGCGCTACCCAGTTGGGCCAGGTCCGACACAAGCCGGTGGGACGAACAGCCTCGTGACTATCTACCATAATCTTATAATCAGCAGCACGCTTCACCACATGTATATAATGATTGTTCATCCATTGTGAGGAATGATATTCACTACGGGGAATGATTGAGCCCACATATCCTGTCTTTACAGAATTATAGCCATTATCTACCATAAATTGAAAGGCTACATCCAGCTGCCGCTCATAATCGGCAGCATTAGCAGCCGTCTCATGATGCATGATAATCTTTACCCCCTTTGATTTGGCATAGGCATGTAGTACCGCAACATCAAAGTCCGGATAAGGTTTGTCAAAAAGGAACTGACGATCCTTACGATAGGATGCCCAATCTTCCCAACCTTCATTCCAACCCTCAACCAATACCGCATCAATACCATTCTCCGCCGCAAAGTCTATGTACTCTTTCACATGTTCAGTATTGGCCGGATGATGTCCATTAGGAGTTAACTTTGAATAGTCGGTTATGCCGGGTTTAGCCTTATAATAGTCGCTATATGCCCATGTACCTCCTCCACCAGTAAACATCTCCCACCAGACACCGATAAATTTCTGTGGCTTAATCCAAGAAGTATCTTCCAGCTTACAAGGTTCATTCAGATTAAGAATCAACTGAGAAGCAAGGATGCTACGTGCATCGTCACTAACCATAATTGTACGCCACGGGGTATGCAACGGTAATTGCAGATATCCTTTCTTTCCTAATTTATCGGGAGTAAGATGAGCAGAAAAGTTAAACTCTTTATCATCCACATTCAGCAACATGGCAGAATAATCTACCAAGGCAGCTTCATGAATATTGATATAAAGTCCTTCGGTAGTCTTTATCATAAGGGGTGTTTGTACTGTGAATGAAGTCGCTTTAGCTTCATATCCTTTTTTACGTAGATTACGTTCCATAGCTTCGCGCACTTCGGAAATGGCCGCAGTAGTATAGGCAAACTCATTCGTATCATAATCACCGGGAATGCAATAGAGTGTATGATTACCGGTCAGATTGAATTCCGTCAGTTCGTCTTTTACCGTCAGATAATTCATGGTTTTCTGCTCCGGCAACTCATAACGGAATCCGAGTCCATCGTCAAACAATCGAAAACGTACAATCATCATACGGTCGTGCTTTGCCGGTTGTGAGAAAGTGACAGTAAGTTCATTGTAATGGTTACGGACTTTTTCATACTCTCCCCATACAGGCATCCAAGTTTCATCAAAAGTAGAATTTGTTGCATCAAGAATCCGGAAGCCATTTGACAAATCCGCTTCTTCCATAAGTATTCCCAAGGCAGAAGGTTCTACAACCGGCTCTCCTTTGTAATATAAGCTATAGACCGGCCCTCCCTCGGAATCAAGCACAACATTGAGTTTCAGATTCCCATTGGGAGATAACAATTCGTGTGCCATCGCCACACAAGCAATTCCCAGAAATACAACTGTTAATAATACATGTTTCATATACATCCGTTATTGTTGATATATAAAATATTGATAAGGCTCCATCGTCATTACTGTAGGCAACTCCACATCCACACCGGCAATCACATCGGTCATGGTCTTGCCAGCATGCTCCATAGGTACTTTCACTTGTACAGACTCATTGGCGGTATTCACCATGACCAACATGCCATGACTGCCTGCTGCCCGATAAAATGAAGCGACATCTCCGGTAGTATAAACTTCCAGTTCACCACCACGTACACTGCTCGTAGCTTTATAGGCTCTGATGATTTCTGCCATCTCTTGCGCAAAGACTTCATTGGACTTCAAGTCTATAACTCCGTAATTGAAAAAGTTAAGTGACCGCGGATAGGCTACTTCCTGCGAACTATAAATAAGAGGTATCCCCTCGAGCATAGTCGTCAATACAAAAGCAGACATGGCACCACGCTCACCGCCATAACATTCTATCGGTGATGCCTCACTTGCCTGGTCATGATTAGTAGAATAGCGTAACCGTAACGTACCCTTCGGCATTCCCTCCAATTCGGAAGTATTCATAGCATAAAGGTCAGTAAGTGAGCATTTACCGGCATAATAGTCTTTCAGTTTACTATGGAAGTTCCAGCCGTAGAGCAGATTGAAACCATTGTTCATTAAAGACGTTTTTCCGCCTTCGGCAAGCATCAGCAAATTATTGTCAAGTGTACGGAGCTCGGCGATTGCTTTCTTCCAGAAAGCATCTGGTACCCCCTCGGCATAATCACAACGGTATCCATCAATACCAATTTCTGTTACCCAATACTTCATGGCATCAATCATGGCTTGCTGCATGATTTCGTTGTCAAAATTCAAGT
Source organism: Bacteroides uniformis (assembly GCF_025147485.1). Taxonomy (NCBI): domain Bacteria; kingdom Pseudomonadati; phylum Bacteroidota; class Bacteroidia; order Bacteroidales; family Bacteroidaceae; genus Bacteroides; species Bacteroides uniformis. The sequence goes on from NZ_CP102263.1 coordinate 4,495,000, forward strand.
CAGCAACATCCGCCCAAGGCTGTTCTTGAGGTTGTACCACATTGCCATTTGCATCCTGTGTATACCAATCCGGATGCTCAGTCACCCAAGCATTGTCCCACGAAGTATGGTTGGCAACCCAGTCAAGAATCACTTTCATTCCTTTGGCATGGGCAGCATCTACCAGTTCTTTCAAGTCTTTTTTTGTTCCGTAACGTGTATTCAGCTTTTTATAATCCTTTATACAATAAGGTGAATTCACACTTTTCAGTACTCCCGGCTCATTTACAGGCATCAGCCAAAGCACGGTAGTCCCCAGGCTTTGAATACGGTCAAGCTCTGCTTTGATGGCAGAGAACGCATTTTCTTCGGCAAAAATGCGGGGATTTGCCTCATAAATCACCATATCCGAAGCCATGTATTCTTCCTGTGGGACGGGAATCGGTTCCATGTCACTCTGACTATCACTACACCCCATACAAGAATGTAGCATCGTAAAGAGCAGTGTCGCAATTATTACTTTTTTCATATTTCTACTTTTTATCTATACTTATACTCATTGGCGGAACTGATATCTGCAAAAGGAGCATCCAAACTCTCCAGTAATGGGCATTGGCAGAAAAGATACTAAGCCTTAATACTCAAAATCCCGGAAGCCAATACTAAAAAACAAAAGAGCTAAGAGATAACTTCTTCCCAAGGCTTGGTTTTTCTATCCCAAGACTTGGGATAGAAAAACCAAGCCTTGGGACATATATCCGCAAGATTGAAAAGAGATATCCTATCCCCAATCTCATTCCACCAATAGGTCATTTAACATCTTCATTACTATACAAAACTCATTTCAAGAAATTATTCTGATTAGAAACAAAAGCCGCTTCAGATTCCGGTTCAGAGTCTCCGTCCGGATTGTTAGGGTCAATCTCCTCACCAGCTATGTCCGTAATACGGAAATAATAATCTCGATCAAGCGTCACTGCTGCGAGGTCAAATTGTGAGCCTCCATTGTTATTATTCATTATCAGATTGTAAGTCAATCCCTTATTTGCTTCACCTGTATCGTAATAATTATACGTGACACCTTTTATCTCAACACTACCGGTTGGTAATATTCCTGGCCAACTGCCAAAGAGTTCCGGTATATCATTTCCCCACGCGTATATGGTTGTTTCTGCCCATCCGGACTGGTCTTCAATAAAAATGGTATAACCATCATGGATGACCACTGCATCCGGATCTATTTCCGTCCAACCGCTTTCTGTGATTTCCAAATATATGTCACGGTCAAGAGTAAAGTTCTGTGGTCCATCAAATTGTGAACCTACTCCATTATCGTTAAATATCAAATTGTAAACCAATCCCTTATTTGCTTCACCTGTATCGAAGTATTTATAGGTAATTCCTTTTATCTCAACGCTACCAGTAGGTGAAATACCGGGCCAACCTCCAAAAAGTTCCGGCAAATCATTTCCCCACGCATAAAGTGTCAGTGCATCCCAACCTGTATTGTCCATCACGAACACAGCATAACCGTCATGGGTCACTTCACTTGGGTCTTCCGGCTCCTCAAAATAAGCATTCCAGCGGGTTACCGTTATATCAGTGCGAGTACCTACCTTAGCCGAAATTTGATGTAAAGCATCCCCATTCTGCAAAGTACGCTCTATACCTTGTGTCTTAGAAACGAAATAAAAGCCATCGGCAAGTGTCTTTCCATTAACAAAATCTTCCGGATAGAGGTATATGCCCCATTTAACATCATTGTTTGCAGCTTTCTCCATCTGCCACTTAAGGTCTCCGAAAGCAGCATCCTGACCTCCATTGAAATCGCCTGCAATATAAATTATTTCATCGGCACCAGTTCCTTGGGGCATAATCACCTCCAGCAAGATAGCATCGCTACGAAGTTCAAATTGCGGCAACTCATGGTCAAACACAATTTCCTCCTTGTCACAACTACTGATGAAAGCTACAAAAAGCAACAAAAGCCATAGCGGATTACATATATATTTTTTCATTGTTACTATTATTATAGGATGATTAATAATTAGGATTCTGTACCAGTCCCGGATTTACCATAAGGGCAGACTGGGGCAAGGGATACCACTCGTATTTGCGGTCACGTTTAGCCGGATAGCTTAAACCGTCGTCCGTGGCACGGCCAAAGAACCACCATTGTCCTTGCGTAAACTTATCGAAACGACGCAAGTCTGTACGACGACGACGCCCCTCTCCCAAGAATTCAAGTCCCCATTCACTCAACATCCAATCCATATCAAAGGATGTAAAACCAGGACCGGGCTGTTCGAGAGCCGATTTATCTGTAAAATAGCGTGTTTTAACTCTATATACCAGCTCTTTAGCACCTTCTGTATCACCTGCACGCATTTTACATTCAGCAAGAGTATAGACCACTTCACTCAAACGGAATTCCACCTCATCGATGTTTTGGAAATCAATGCCTGCACTCTCCGGATAAACCGGATATCTTACCAAACGGACACCTGAATTCGTTTCACCCCAGCGAGGTGACATGACAGTCTCCAGATTACGTCCTAAATTAAGGAATGTACCCACCTGATCCACATAAACCAAATCCTGACCGTCACGGTCGGCATCTGCTTTCAAAGCCGCACCCTTACCATAGTTGGCTTTAATAGCCCCTTTCAAAAAAATGCCTTGATAGTTTCCTGTTGTTTCATTATACACATAGTTCTGCTTACGGATATCTTTATCGTGGAAACGTTCATAAACTGCTCCTAACTTATCACCGTAGTCGGTAAGAAAGCTCTTAGGATTGTCAGTACCACCATACGGCTGTACATTTCCAGAATTATCCCATGAAGGTGCCAAGCATACACAATTCCATCCGCTCTGGCTGTATGTACCTCCAAAGTAATCCCAACAATTGTAAGGCATGAAAGGCATGTTACGCATCCAACCGGTATTGACCTGACCGACTTCCATCGCCAATGCCATTACAACTTCCGGACATTCTACATTGTTTATCGAATAAATATCGCGATAGTCATCGGTAATGCTGTAAGTACCATAATCGCCATTCAGAATTTTTTGGCAAAGAGTGGCACACTCATTATAACTGTTTTGTTTGATAAACACCTCAGAATTCAGCAACAAGCGCATCTTAATCATACGATTGGCAGCTTGGTTCATGCGGTTGCGAGTCTTTCCAGAACCATCTTCTTTCATAAGATCTGTAACTGACTCATCTAATTCCTGACTGATAAAATCGTAGATAATCTTGCACCCCTTATCAAAATCAGTATCTGCAGAACCAGGGATTTCCGCACCCGAAGAAATGTTCAAGGGAAGTGCTCCACCCCAAATCTCAAAGATATTGTAGTATGCCCAAGCACGCAGGGTACGTACTTCGGCAATATAACTATTCAAAGCATCCTCAGTCATGCGTATAGATGCGGGGCTGATTGCCTGCAAATCTGTAATAAGCGTATTGCAAAGCCCAATAGTGGTCCACGCATTCTCCCAAGTTTGGCGAATAATGGTTGATTCTGACGTCCAGGTATGTGAAGACAAAGCAAACTTCAATGCCTCATCCCATCCCCAAAGTCCACCGTTCCAACTGCGCCATGCCACCTGGTCGGCAGAAAACTCCTGCAAATACCAGAAGTATTCCAAATAACTATATGCAGCTTTCGAATAGATGGCTGCCACTGCCCCCTGAACACTCGTCTCATCTTGATAATAAATTCCGGCATCCACACGATCGAACACTTCCTCGTCCAAATTAGTACAAGAGAAAAGTGAACATGACATAATCATCGCCAATAACCAACGACATTTTATATATTTCATATCTTTCATATTTTTAATAATTTGTTTCTCATTTATTTGAAGCGAAGAGTCACACCTAAACTCAATTGAGTTGCTGTAGGATAAGCACTATTACTATCTACTCCCGGCTGGATACCATTCACGTCTATAATTGAAGGGTCATTACCAGAATATCCGGTCAAGGTAAACAGATTCTTGGCAGACAGATATATGCGCATATTATCCAGTAACTTACGGTTCTTAGGAGTAAAATTATATCCCAAGGTTACATTTTCCAGTTTTATGAAGCTACCATCCTCCAGGAAATAGGAAGATATTACTCCACCACCGGTACGGATATTCTTATCTTCCAGATACGCAGAGCGAAGAACATTATCTGTACCACATCCCTGAAGCCCCATACCATATTTACGCATATTGAATACATCAAAACCGAATGTACCGCGGAAGAATACACTCAAATCAAAATTTCTCCAAGTCAGGTTGTTACTCCAAGACAAGAAGTGCTTGGGAGCACCATTGCCAATATAACGTTTATACTTGGCATCAGCCTGAGAAATCGGTATTTGCTCATCTTTATCATTCAAAATAAGCATATTGCCATTTTCGTCAACACCTGCATATTCATAACCGTAGAACTGCCCTATCTCTCCCCCTTCCTGCACACGGAAGAAATATTCGCTGGAGCCAGTACCCGGTTTTAAGTAAAGGTCGAGATAAGATGCCTTGTAAATATCGTTAGAAAGTTTGGTCAACTTAGTCTTCCCATAAGAATAATTGATTCCGCTCGTCCACTTCACTGCTGTTTTAGTAAGGATGTCACCATCCAAAGATACTTCTATACCGGTATTTTTCGTTGTTCCAACGTTAACCAAAATAGTGGAATAGACAAAAGGCGGTTGAGGTGCCGTGTACGTATAAAGCAAGTCTTTAGAACTACGGTCAAAATACTCCACTGAACCACGTAAACGATTCCATAGAACAAAATCAACACCCAGATTAATCGCAACGCTCTTTTCCCAAGCCAAATCCGGATTAGCATTACTAGAGGGAGCATAGCCCGTTACCCAACGCCCGTCAAAGAGATAACTACCATTGGTATTGTAAGTAGAAAGTGATTTATAAGCATCAAAATCCGAACGACCGGTAATTCCGAAAGAAACACGCGGTTTCAAACTGGTCAACACTTTCCGGGTATTCTTCATAAAGCCCATCTCCATCATTTCCCAAGCCAAAGAAGCTGCTGGGAAGTACCCCCACTTTTGGTTAGCACCAAATTTGGAAGAGCCTTCATAGCGCAACGAAGCCGATGCAAAAAGCATATCCTTCCAATTATAGTTCAACCGACCAAAGAAGCCAATAAGTGTCGATTCAGAGCGACCGCTATATAAACTTGCCAAACCATCCTTCAGATAAGAGCCACTGCCCAAATCCCAATATTTCGTATTATCAAAAGAGAAGTCGTTGTTACTACCACCAATCTGTTCCCAGATAGACTTCTCATAAGTATAGCCCACTACAGCCTTAATATTGTGGTCGCCCAAGTTCAGTGCATAATTTCCCAACCACTCCAATCGATTGGTGTACCATTTCTGATACTTCATTTCCGCACGTCCTTTATAACCATTCCAATAGGACTCCGAACCGGCAGACGAAGCATAATATTGTTGCTTCATGTCATTGTAATGCAATGAGTAACTTAATGTTGTATTCAACAAATGCTTTTCTGTCTGCAAAATATTCAGTTTAGCCTCAGCCGTACCCAACAAATACATACGCTGGCCGTTGTTATCTCTCAAAGCAAGCTCCGCAACCGGATTGGTTGCACCCGTAGGAGAAGTAGGCTGATAATACGAACCGTCTGCATTATATACCGGCATTGTAGGATTCATTGTGAGTGCCCTATCGAAGAAACCATCATTTCCCCAGGTTTCATTTACACGACGTGCACTCAACGAACCGTTGAATTGTAAGCGATTCTCCAGTACACGCTGTTCCATAGAAAAACGACCTCCAAATTCTTCACGACCACTCACGATGTCAAGTCCATTGGCACTTTTGTAATTGAAGGAAGCACCATAGAAACCATTCTTTGTGCTACCATCAATAGATATATATTGGTTTGTGTCGTATGCTACATCACGAGTAATCAGTCCATACCAGTCAGTGTCGGCTCCATAGTCTGTACCTCGTCTCGAACGACGGAATTCATCAGCCGACAGAATATCCGGAGAGGGCTTGGCTACATTAAAAGCGATGTAACTGTCATATGTGACTACCGTTTTTCCAGCTTCACCCGAGCCACGTTTCGTTGTAACTAAAATCACACCATTAGCACCTCGCGTTCCGTAAATAGCAGCTGAACCCGCATCTTTCAATACCGTAATAGATTCAATATCCTGTGCAGCGATGTTACGGATATCGCCACCTGCCACACCATCTATGACAATCAAAGGACTATTACTTGCAGAAACAGATGTTGCACCACGTACTTGTAATGAAGAACTGGAGTTAGGATTGGCAGCTGCCTGCGTATTGACATTCAAGCCCGCGACTTTTCCCGATACCATTTCCATCGGGTTATTCATAGCCCCCAAATTAAAATTTTTCTTATCCACTTGTACAATGGAACTGGAAACTTCTTTTTTACTCAATGAACCGTAACCCACTACTACAACTTCTTCCAACACCTGCTGGTCATCATGCAAGACAACATCAATCTTGTTTCTACCGGATACGTTCAGTTCCTGCGTTTGGTAACCTACATAAGAAAAAATAAGTATTGCATCAGGATTGACATTCAATAACACATAGTTACCGTCAATGTCAGTTATCACCCCCGAAGTTGTACCCTTTACCAATACACTTGCACCGATAAGACCTTCACCCGTTGCATCGGTCACCTTTCCTTGTACCTGAAGTTGTTGCGCAACAGCAACACCAGTCATCATAAGAAAACCCAGTAAAAGGATCATGCGCTTTTTAAGGCATCTCTTTAGACTTTTCTTTTTCATCTTATTAGAAATTAGTTAAACAATAAATAGATTGATGCAAATGTATTATCAAAACAAACGCACGATTTGGGCTGAGATAAAAATCTAAAGTCCTGCAACAGGCAATCAACTATAATACAACGCATTACAAAAATGCTATTGCTACTAATTTCTAAATCATTTCTAAACTTTTTAAGGCAGAAGAAAGCCTCAAAAGGAGGATAAAATCAAAAAGAAGTTATTTTCATCACTCGTTCTTCAAAGTCCTCTTTACAAAGAGACTTGTTTTTTAGCTTGGAACGATAAGTATAGATGGTAGTTATGGAATAACGCAAAAATTCTGCAATACGCGCACTGTCTGTAATACCTAAACGAATCAGTGCAAATATGCGCAGTTCGGTAACAAGCAATTCTTCATTTTTAGGATGCAATTGTTCTTCAACTGGCAACAAACGATTAAATTCTTCTACAAAGTTAGGGAATATCTTAAGAAAAGATACATCGAAATTGTGATAGAACTCTTTCAACTCTTGATTTATGAAACGGTCGGACTTCAATGTACGATATAACTCCTCAAGTTTACCGGCAGCAGCCTGCTTGTTCAATATGCGGCGATATTCTTCCATCTTACTTATATAAGAGGAACTTAAACTGAGGAAACGTCCCAAATACTCTTCCTTAATATGATTGGCTTCCGTAAGAGTCTGATTAGTATGCAATAATCGTTCATTAGCCTCATGTTGAGACTTGTTCAGCTTCTTCAATTCACTATTCAATATACTCAATTGGGAATTGGCAGCAACAACTTTTTTACGGGCATAAGACAATTTTTTCATTTGCCATAGCACACACAGTACTGTCAATAGAAGGAAAACAGAAAGGATACATATGCCTGTAATAAACATTCTCTGCCGCTGTTGCTGTATTTCCTTTTCTTGCTGATAAGCACGATCTATGAGCGGAAGCATCTTGGAATTCTGCGAACTACGCAACCGAGTAGTATAATAATTAGCATCTTCCATACTAATCTTGATATAGTGATTAGCACGTTCCAAATCGCCCATTCCATAAAGTAATTCCGCTAATGCGCACAAAGAATAATTTTCTTTCACCACTGCCCTAATGTCAGCAATGGCACTGCTAATACGTGCTTCCATTTCTTTCTGCTTGTTCCCCACGACATGATAAGCAAAAGCCAGAATTGAAGTAGCTACTGCATACTCACGCGTATTGGATTTCAACCGAGGTAAAAAATTCTTCAATAAACATATAGCCTCCTGACTTTTTCCCTGGTCAATGAGCTGAGGTGCATGCACGACTACATATCTATAAGTATCTTCCGGTACTAGGCTGATTATAGAATCCCTATACAAATTTGCTATCCGAAGATAATTGTTCACGTAGTTCCGATCAGTGGCGTACTCTGCCTGATAGAGATATAGGTTTTCAAAACATACATAATAGTCCACTATATTTTCACCCTCCAACGTGTTACGAGGAAGCGATTTCAGCAATTCCATTGCTTCAACAAAAAGGCCCGAAGTATTTAGAATATGTACTTTATTTAATATAGAACTATTTATCCATTGCCTATTATTTAGCCGTGTGGCAATAAGAATATTTTCATTTATATAATGTAATGCAGAATCACTAATATAAGAATTATATTCGGCAAAAAGACGATTTTGTATCAGATAACGCTCCATGTCAGTAAGCCTCCCTTGCTTCAACTCATCCTTTATCAAAGAAATATACCGTTCTTTTTCTTCCTCGTATTGTCTACGCATCACGATAGTCTTATCCAGAACAGACAAAAGGCTATCTATTGCAGATGCATACATACCAAGCGAACATGGCAACAGCATTATTATTAAAATCAAGATACGCATCATAGGTTAACATTGTGACATAACTTCGCAAAGTTACAATTTTCTTCTGTTATGAAAATACGATTTTAGTATTTTCTTTGGCATTATAAGTCGTACATCATAGGGATTATACATCTACCGAAATTCATATTTCCTCTACTTCGGATAGCTTTTAAAGCTTTTATGGCAGTTTTCAAACCTCCTTCTGCCTAATAATGGCTAACATTGCAACCGAAACCAAAGGTTGACATCAACATGAGAAAGACATTATTATTTTTATACCTTTTATCTCTCGGCAGTATTGCCGCATACGGTCAGACACGTCTGACCCAAGACCCCAAACTGGAACGACAACTCCACGAAAGCGGACTGATACATCAACCCCTCCCCCTGGATATTGAAAACTCTTTCGAAACCAACGGATGGAAAAAGGAGGTCTTGCAAAGCGCTCCTCTCACCCGCTCGGCAGGTACAGAGGGATGGAGTCATTCCGGCGCAGGAAGCATGTCCTTCAGTACGGAAAAGACCGTTTCCGGCAAAGGCAGCATCAAACTGCAATTCTCCACATTCACCGGGAAAAGGGCGACCGGCTCTCCTTCCGACCCAGACTATGCCACCTACGGAAACAGCAGTGTTACCTATCATCTGGACGGCGCCAATCTGGAGAAGTACAACCGCATCGTATTCTCCATCTATCCCGATTGCGACGGCGCGCGCATCGTCAACATGAACCTCACGTTTCGCAATGCAGATACTCCTGCCAAGAAAGGATATAATCAGCCTTCGGGTTCACACCTCATTAACCTTATTAATAAGGAGTGGAACCAATGCTTCCTCGAAATAGACGAGTATCAGCGCGACAAGGTGATGTCCATCACCTTCAGCACAGCCCTCAAAGGCAAAGACCGGACAACAGGAGATTCAGCTATCTACTACCTGGACAATCTACAACTGCAAACGGTGAAAGCCCCTGAGAAAGTCAGCGGATGGATACCTGCCGATGGAAAAATCTCCTACTCGACAACCGGCTATGCCGTCAACCACCCCAAAACCGCCCTCATCAACACAAACCTCACCATAGACGCCGGAAAGCGCTTCCAACTGCTTACCACGGACGGAAAAGTGGCTTACGAAGGAGACATCCGAAAAGAGAAAACCACTCTCGGAGAATTTGGCCTTATTGATTTCACCTCCTTCAATAATCCCGGAGAGTATCAGCTGAAGGTCGGAACATCGCTAACTCCCACCTTTCGGATTGGAGAACGGCTTTGGGAAGATTCACAATGGAAAGTGCTGAATTTCATCTTTTGCCAACGCTGCGGGCATCCAGTTCCCGGCAAGCATGCCTCCTGCCATGCAGACCTGATGTCCCGGCATGACGGACGCAGTATCTCCTACTCCGGTGGATGGCACGATGCGGGCGACTTGTCCCAGCAGACCCTGCAGACGGGAGATGTGGCTTTCGCCCTGCTCGAAGCCTATAATAAACAAAGAAACACCAACCCCACCCTCGCCGCCCGCCTGCGCGAAGAAGCGGAATGGGGAGTGGAGTTTATGCTAAAGAACCGCTATGGAGACGGCTACCGCGCCAGCAGCATGGGATTGCTAATCTGGCAGGATGGTGTATTCAACACACTGGACGACATATCTTCTGTACGCGTGCAGAACATGGCATTCGACAATTTCCTCTATGCCGGATATGAGGCGTATGCCTCCATGACGCTGGACAACGACCCGATGCAGCAGGAATATCTTCTGCGCGTGGCCGAAGAAGATTTCGCTTTCGCCATGGAGAAATTCAAAAAAGACGGTTTCGACCAGTTCGTCCAGCCTTACGAACACAGTTACAACACTTCGAAAAGTCAGTATATGGCTACCATCTCCTGGTCGGCAAGCCAATTATACAAGCTGACCGGAAAACCTTCTTATGCGGACATCGCCGCCGAATACATCCGCTACACCCTCGACTGCCAGCGCACGGAACCGCTGAAAGACAAAGACGGGACACGCGGATTCTTCTACCGGGACAAATCCCGCAAATCCATCGTACATTACATACACCAGTCGCGCGAGCAGGTCTATATGCAGGCTATGGTGATGCTTTGCGAAACCCAGAAGGAGCACCCCGATTACCCTAAATGGGTGAATTCCATACAACTATATGGAGACTATCTGAAAGGAATGATGAAATATACCCATCCCTACGGTATGATTCCAAGCGGTGTTTACCATGCAGAGGAATATAAGGATACCACCAACTTCTACGCCCTCCATCTGTTTCCACCTGCCAATGCCAAGGAACTGTACACGGAACAGATTAAACGAGGAGTACAACTGGACAAAGAGCACTACATGAAACGCTTCCCCGTGTGGTTCAACATTTTCAACGGCAATACCGCCATCCATCTTTCCAACGGAAAGTCCGCCGCCATCTGCGGAAACTTCCTGAAGGACAAGGAACTGCTCAACATCGGTCTGGAACAGTTGTACTGGACCGTAGGCAAGAATCCTTTCGGACAATCCTTGATTTATGGAGAAGGACACAACTATCCGCAACTGAATACCTTCTCTTCGGGAGAAATGACAGGAGAGATGCCCGTTGGTATCCGTACCCTGGGTAACGACGATGTCCCCTATTGGCCGCAAACCAACAATGCCTGTTATAAAGAGGTATGGGTTACCTCGGCAGGCAAATGGCTGTCTCTGACTGCGGAATATTAGATAATGAAGAATTAATAACTGATAAATTACAAATTATGAAACATCTGCTTATTTTATTGTTTACGGCTTGCACCTTGCTGACGTACGCACAAGTCCCCGAAGGTTATCCGGCAAACTATGCCAAAGCTCCTCGCTTCAAGGCCTTGATTTATTACACGCAACATGCGGAAGAAGCACACGTACAATTTGCAGAACAAGCAACCACTTTCTTCAAGAAGCTCAATTACGGTGACGGCTTTGTTCTGGATATTACTACCGATTTTTCAAAATACCCATACGAGAAACTGAAAGAATACAATGTCATTATCATGCTTAACACATCCCCCAACACCAAGGCCGAACGCGATGCTTTTGAGCAATATATGGAAAACGGAGGCGGTTGGGTAGGTTTCCACGCAGCTGCCTACAACGACAAAAACACGCATTGGCCCTGGTTCGTTAAGTTTCTTGGTGGTGGGGTGTTCTATTGCAACAACTGGCCTCCCCAGCCGGTATTGGTCGAAGTCGACAACGAAGAACATCCCGTTACCAAGAATCTGCCTGCATCATTCGTGGCTCCCGCCAGCGAATGGTACCAATGGACTCCCAGCCCCCGCCAGAATAAGGACGTAGAAGTACTCTTGTCCCTATCGCCCAAGAACTATCCACTGGGTATCAAGGATGTAGTGAATTTTGGCGACTTCCCCATCGTATGGTCCAACAAGAATTACAGAATGATTTACCTGAATATGGGGCATGGTGACGAAGAGTTTATCGACGGTACACAGAACCTGCTATTAGTTAATGCTTTCCGCTGGGTAGTGAGCAAAGACAAAAGCGGCAACCCGTTCCTCAAATAAAACGGTTTCCATAACAGCAATCAAGAGAATAAATAGGGGATAATTCCCCTATTTCCTATGTTAACACTACGTTTTTATGCCGAAACAGATACTTTTCGAAGGAAAAGTATCTGTTTCGGTCGTTTTATATAGATACCCTTGCCAGTTCCCAACGGGCCGAAATGACAGTTTCATATCGTTGAAACCAAAAGTTTCACTTGCTGAAACTTTTAGTTTTACGAAAGGAAACTAAAGGTTTTCCTTAATGAAACCAATTATTTTCCCAATTAAAACTTCTCGTATTTAGCCTCAAAACTAAAAGTTTCATGCTGAGAACTAAGATAATAGCCACTTTTACGATTCACCCAATAAATAGGAGGCATCATCTTTTAGAAAGATTGGAAAGCGTGATAGATGGTTGTAACGTTTTTTATCTGTCACGGGTATCTATCACGCTTTAATTGATTTATAATCAAAACAATACACCCATTTGCGTGATAGCATGACAGATGTTTTGCCAAAACAAACTTTGTGAAGGAACAAAAAATCCCCGGTATTATTCACAAGGAAATACCGGGGACTCTTCAGAAAAAAACAATCAAAACTTATAACCAGCCAGGGTTCTGTGTCAAGCCACCTTTAGCTCTATCCATTTCCGACTGGTCAATTGGAAAGTATCTGAACTTCTCCGTCCAACCTTTGTTACCTAAAATCTCTGTTCCTTTATCGAAACGCAGAATATCAAACCAACGCTGCATTTCATCCATAAACTCATACCCACGCTCTTCAAAAAGAATATCCAACAGCTCCTGTTTGCTCTTTCCGGCCAAGTTGATACGATGCTCTTTGTCTTTGAAAGCGCGGTCTCTGACCTGGTCGAACCAGCCTTGCGCATCGGCACTGGCAGTTCCGTTGATGCGTACATCAAGCTCCACAGCCAGCAGCAAAACATCGGCATAACGGTAAATACGCCAAGAGTTATAATAGTTATCCGTAGGATTCACCGTAGACGTCGTCTCCTTTCTCGGATGAATCTTATAGTGCCCCAGACCCTCGTAATTTTCCTGCTGGTCACTGACTTGGAAAGCACTTCCTGCCGGTAGTTCACCTTTGGCCACCATTTCTGCCACTTTTTTAGCCTCGTCCGCATAGACAATGACTGTTCCCTCACGGCGCGTATCACCTTCCTTAAACATGTTGTAAACAGTACTCGGCATGGTATTCTGCCCATAACCTTCGCCCAAGCCGCCCTGCTCGGCACTTCTCGGGTCAACAATGTTACGACCACCCAAAGAACGTGCAAGACCAAACCCTTCACCGGAGTTATTGCCGGCATAACATACCTCAAAGATAGATTCCGCACACCATTCTCCGTCTTTCACCCATAAGTTTTGATAATCAGGGTTCAACCGGTATCTTCCACTGGTGATTATTTCTTTCATGTCATTCAATGCCACCTGATATTTAGTCTCATCACGATGGAACAAAATAATTTTGGCACGAAGCAGCTTGGCAGCATCCCGGCAAACGCGTCCCTGCTGTGTAGCACTGCGCTGGGGCAGATACTTAGTCACTTCGTCATCCAAGTCACCCATCATAAACTCATAAATTTCTTCACGGGTTCCTTTGGCAACGCTATACATTTCACTGGCTGCCAGATAATGTTTGATAAGCGGGAATTGCTCATACCCCATAAACAGATGGTAATAGAAAATGGCACGGTAAAAGCGCGCTTCGGCAGAAATGGAATTGACAAAGTCTGCACTGAGGTTGCATCCGGCCAATTTGTCAATCAACAGATTGGCAGCAATGACTCCATTGAACAAGCCAAAATCCCACTCATTCCACCAAGAACCATATCCCCATGCACCGAAACAAGAAGTCGCGTCATAGGTAAAAGTATCCCATTTCGTCTTGTAAGACCCCTCACCGATACCACCACCGGTTTCGGACTCATCACCCAGCAAAGAAGAGTAAGACCAAACCTCCGGCATACGGGTCTGCATTTCATTCATCACGGCATACAAGCCCTTCATCATATCGTCTTCCGTCTTATAGAATTCGGTTTCTGACACCTGAGTTCTCGGATTCACTTCCAGAAAATCTGAACAAGCTGTGGTCGACAAAGCCATCGCACCCAAAGCCAATACCTTTAATATCTTATTCATTGTATCTAATTTTTAGGTTAATCAAAATGTAATATTCGCACCGATAGTATAAGTACGTGCTTGCGGATATGTTCCCCCGTCAAATCCATCACGTGTTCCCACTTCAGGATCATAACCGCTGTAGTTGGTAATTGTAAACAGATTTTCGCCCTGCACAAAGAAACGCAGCCCCTTGACGCCGACACGCTGCAACATCTGTCCGGGCAGACTATAGCCAATCTGCAACACTTTCAAACGCATATACGAACCATCTTCCACAAAAAAGTTTGAAACCTGATAGTTATTGTTGTCACCATCTATCACACGTGGCACCCAATTGGAAGTGCCTTCACCATGCCAACGGTTCAGCCAAGATTTGTCGTAGTTACCAAAAGTCACATTGGAACGTCTGTACAGTTTATAAATGTCGTTTCCGATACTTCCCTGGAAGAATGCACTGAAATCAACTCCTTTCCAATCGGCAGAAAGAGTGAATCCATATGTCCAGTCAGGGTTCGGCTTGCCTATCATGGTACGGTCATCACCATTCAACCCATTTTCACCATCCAAATCTTTAAAACGAATATCTCCAGGCTTGGCATTCGGCTGTATCAGCTGAGTCTTTCCGTTAGAATCTACGTAGGTATAGCTATCTATCTCCTGCTGATTCTGGAAAATACCATCATGCAAGTAACCGTAGAAGAAGCCGTACGGACGCCCGTTCTCTCTCCAACTGACCTGGCCGCCCATACCACCGCCGATATTATTGAGACCGACACGGTCGGGGCCCTGGTCTGTTACGGTATTCTTCACATAAGAAGCATTTCCATTGATACCCAGATTCACTTCACCCACCTTAAAGCGATAGGACGCTTCGAACTCGATACCTTCGTTCTTCACTGTACCCGAATTGACCGTCATACTGCCATAACTGGTATAAAGAGGAATCGGCATGGAAAGCAGCATGTCCTTCGTCTTCTTCACGAAATAGTCGGCAGAGAATGTCAATGCACTGTTGAAGAAACGCAAGTCAATACCCAAGTCGGTCTGTTCGGAGGTCTCCCATTTCAAATCGGCATTGGCATAGCCACTGGGCAGCATGCCCGTATATACCTTTCCATTTATGACTGCATTCTTACCCTGACTCATCATACTTGTATAGGCAAAGGAGCCAATACGTTCGTTACCATTCTGTCCCCAGCTTAGACGTATCTTGGCAAAATCCAACCAGGAAGGTCTGTTCTCCATGAACTTCTCACGAGTCAACACCCAACCCAAAGAAACCGAAGGGAATGTAGCATATTGGTGCTCGCGACTGAAGTTTGACGAACCGTCCCGTCTCACTACCGCTTCGAACAAATACTTTTCATCATAATTATAATTGATACGTCCGAATACGGATGCAATGCGGTGGTCTTCTGCCCCACCCCATACTTTGGACTGCTCTTCGGGCGCTGTGGCCGTGTCTATATATCCCTTGTCTATATCCACCACCAGCAGATTATAATCTTCCGCTTCCAAATTGGAGTAATGGTAGGAAGACATACTTGTACCGAACAGTGCACCTATATTATGACGGCCGAAAGACTTTGTATACGACAGTACATTTTCCCACTGCCAATAGGAAGACTCCCTTTTCTTATCCTCTACCTTGGAAGTGGCATTCTTACTGGTAGCATTTAGCTCGTAGACCGGAGTTACATTCTTGATGGAATTGAACACCCATTCCGCACCATAGGTAGTCTTGAACTTCAAGCCTGGCAACAAGTCGACATCAAGGTTAAAGTTCGCACCGAAATTCTGAGGCATAGTCCTCTGGTTATGACTGACCTGCATGGCTGCCAGCGGATTGGTTATTTCACGCATCTCGATGATATTGTATGCCAGGCCGTTAGGAGCAATGACATGATTTGGATAAGTTACGGCATATTGCTCCAGTATAGCAGGGTCGGTCTGATAAACCGGCTCGGTAGGAGGCAACATATTCATGGAAGTAATCAAGCCTGCTGCTTCACTATTGCCAATAGTATTACCAGTCTGGATTGACTTGGAATAGCTTGCAATTGCACCAAAACTAATCTTATTCAACCAATTTCGTGATTTCGTGTCCAGTAATACATTATTGTAATTCAAGCGTACATTGTAGCGTTCATAATCAGCATGTCCTTTAGCATAAATACCTTCTTGCTTTACATAACCGAAAGAAGCATAATAGGTAGAGTTGTCCGTACCGCCACTCAACGAAACCTTGTGGTTCATAATAGGAGCATTCTTGTTCTGCAGTTCCTTTTGCCAGTCGGTATTGACGCTGGAAACAGTCGGGAAATAAGGGTCCTTACCTGCATTGGCAGCCATTTCATTCATCAACATCTGATAATCCGCACTACCCAGCAAATCCACCTTCTTGGAAGGATTCTGAATACCGTACGTAAATTCATAGTTCAAAGTAGCCTTTCCTTTAGTACCCTTCTTCGTAGTAATCAGTACAACACCATTAGCACCACGGGCTCCGTAAATAGCGGCGGAAGCTGCGTCTTTCAACACTTCAATAGACTCAATATCAGAAGGATTCAAATGACTGATACCACTTTCAGACGGCATGCCGTCTACTATATAAAGCGGATCGGAGTTGTTGACCGTACCGGTACCCCGAATACGAATCTTTGATTCCGCACCGGGCTGACCTGAATTAGAGATAATCTGTACACCGGAAACTTTACCTTTCAAAGCATTCTGAATATTTGTAGGATTACCTTTATCCAACTCTTCACTGGTAACACGGCTCACAGCAGACGAAAGTACACTCTTCTTTTGTACACCATAGCCTACTACAACTACCTCGTCCAGCAACTCAGAAGAATCAGTAAAACGGACTTTCAGATTTGTATCTGCAGCAGTCAGTTTATACTCAATAGGCTCATAACCGATAAAGGTGAAGACCAACACATCACCCACAGAAGCTTTCAGACTGAAATTCCCATCAATATCCGTCACAGTACCCACAGCCGGATTACTTTTCATACTGACATTAGCACCCGGAACCGTTTCTCCAGAAGGATCATAAACGATACCCTGCACATTAATTTGTTGTGCGAAGAGCTGCAAAGTGCAACTGAGAATGCAAAGCAGCAAAAGGACTCTTTTTCTTTTCATGATAATAGTATTAGTTTATAAAATAGAAAGTTATTCATATTGTATTGATACAAATTCCAATACTTCGATAAGCGAAATTACGTACTAAACAAGAAATGGAAGTTGAATATTTCTCATAAGGAGTTCATTTACTAACACATCCATAAAAAACGTTTTATTTTAAACTTAAAGTGATAAAGTTTAAACCCATAAAAAAACGGATACGTTTCTGTACGTACCCGTTTTCTTCCAAATCCATTGATTATAAAAAGTATTACCTTTCTAAAGTCCAGTTAATGGCATTTCTGAACATGGTCGTAAACCCTTCCGTTTCGTACAACTTACTACTATGCCCTATCTGGAAATAAACATTGCGTGCCTTTTTGCTTTCATTGACCCAAACCACCGGATGATCGCCCATCTTGATGTCCGATGCAGGCGTGTAGCTCGATTCGTCTACATTGGCTAATACATGTACATTAGGGCGCGGACTCTTGTCATAAGTATACCACTCGTCATCGGGCACCACGAAAGAGGCCGGAACATCCTTCATTACCGGATGCTGTTTATCTTCCACAATCAGCGTACCGTCGGCCAGCGGAGCTATGTAGTTCTTGAAACGTACACCACCCATGAAATCAGAGAACCATTGCCACATGGGATAACCGTCAAACTCGCCCAGCAAAGTAGCATGATGGAAACCTATCCAGCCGCCACGGCCTTCTTCTATATACTTGACGAACGCATCTTCCGCTTCCTTCGGCCAAGTATAAGGCGGGAAATCCAATTGAATAACCAAGCTGAACTGCGACAAGTAAGCCTCCGTTATGTTCCTGGCATTGTTTATCTCGGTAATACTGAAATTCCCCTTTGCACCTTCGGCCGCCAACCACTTCAAGCCGGCATCCGTAAATCCTCCGTGCTGTCCACCACGTTCCGTCAACACCAGTACCTTCGCCTTGTGCGGCTTGCCCAATAGGTTTTCTGCTACCGTACGGCGCAAATCACCCTGCTCATTGTCTCCGCTATAATCCCAATACATGCCTCCCAGCAAATCTTTATCCAGAATATACTGACACTTGATGGCAAGTGAACGGGGATTCTCAAAACCAAATACCAACGTATCATTCTTATCGGCCAGATAAGGCACTTGAGCCACCTCATCCCACTTTTCAGTATATTGGGTATCCGTATTCCCTACCTTATTATAGTCTTGGAAGCTGGGATAACCGTCACCTCCACGACCATAGAAGGGCATACCCATCACCAGCTTGGAAGGCGGTACGCCCGCTTTCAAGTGTGCAGTAACGGCACCGTCCGAAGTAATGTCACCGCTATGTCCTGACGGATAAAGCGCCGAATGGTGCTTGGGAGCAGAAGCCATGTCATAAGCCATGATATTCACAAAATCGACGGAAGGCAAGATAGCCTTGAAGTCAATGTAACGGGCAGAAGCTACGGTGGCAAGTGTCAGTTCCTTTTCATTGCCGATGGCAGCTCTGATATCCTGCATCAGAAGTGTAAAATTCTCCGTATCGTCCGGTGACGAGGATATATTTGCCATAGAGCTGGTGGGATATTCCCAATCGATGTCAATGCCATCCAAAGCGAACTCCTTCACCACACGGTCACAGTCCGCGGCAAAAGCACGGCGATATTCATCATTGGCAGCCATCTCACTGAAACGTCCGCTTCCCCAGCCACCGATGGAAAGCAGCACTTTCAGCTCCGGCTTCTGTTTCCTCAAATCAACAATCTGTCTCAAACGTTCCTCATTATCAATCTTGACACCGTTAAAGCTCTCGTTTACATGACCGAACGCATAGTTGATATGCGTCATGTACTGCGGGTCGGGCATCACCTCACTCCACGAAGTGACATAAGCAACCACAACCTTTGAATCGCGGGAAGCCGCAACGACCTCTTCTCCCGACTTAACGCTACCGCATGAAACCAATACGCCCAAAGCGGCAGCCATCATCATTCTAATTTTTTTCATAAGTACTATCTTTAATTACAAATTATCGCAGGTCTGACGGACCCGTGAACCTATCAATGCATAATACAGCATAAACGCTTCTCCAAAAAGAACGATGAGCCATGACCATCTCCAGCATCCAAGAACATCGGCAAGCACTCCTTGCAACAAGGGCAATATGGCACCGCCTACCACTCCAATCATGAACACACCCGAAGCCACCGAAGTGTATTTTCCCAAATGGGCAACGGACAAAGTAAAGATAGCTCCCCACATGATGGAATGGAACAGACCTACTGCCGTGAGCAGCCACGGATTATTCAGAAGAATGGCCAGTAGGGCGAGTAGTCCTGCCGATACCGTAGTAACCGTCAACTGCACGCGGGGAGAAATCCTGCTCAGGCTGCTCCCCACCAGGCGGCCCACAAGCATACCACCCCAATAGAGCGTAGCCATCAGTGCCGGAGAAGCATAATCCATCTCGATGGCATACAGATTGATATTGGCCCCGATACAGACTTCCACTCCTACATAAAAGAAGATAGCCACCACGCCCAATGTCAGATGACGGAAGGACCATACACTTTTTTCCAGCTTTTCTCCCTTCTCTACCCTGGTTCCTTGGATATCGGGCAAAGACAATTTCATCAACAACAATACAATCAAAGAAATAACAGCCATCAATGCCAGGAACGGAACCATCAGCTGGTCAATCTGAATGTCCTCCATAGACAGACCGCCAAACACGACACCAGTCACGAAATAAGGAGCAAGCGTAGTTCCCACAGAATTGGCAGAACCGCCTATAGCCAAACGCTGAATGGACTGGGTACCCTTGACATGGCAAGCCGTCAGATAAGGATTTATAACCACTTGCAGAATGGTAGCCGAAGCCCCTACCACGAAAGAACCCAGTAAGAAAATCAAGAACCCTCCAGGGATAACATTATTTCCTGCATGCCAATTCGCTTCAGGAAAGTGTACTGTGAAATAGGAAGAGGCAAAGAACAAACCAAGCCCCACAATCATCACCAGCAATCCACGCATCAATGTTCCTTTATATCCGTATTTGCTAATCCACGACGAGCCTACCCCTCCACAAACCGGATAAGCAAGGAACCAGGAGAAAGTAATCAAAGTAGCAAAAGTATTTTTCAACCCGCCCACTTCCGAAAGAAAAGTTTCTTTCAGAGGACCCTGAAACTGAGTATTGGCAGTCGTAAGGAAACCTACAATAAAGAACAAGAACACCATCGTGATGAATGGCCCCATATAGTTTATTTGTTTTTCTTGTTGTGTCATAGTATTTTGATTATTAATTCAAATAATTAGTTATCAGCCGCCTGCAAGGCGACTTAGCAGTTAAGCATGCTTGCCGCCGCCTCATCCAGCAGAAATTCACAGTTGGGATGAAGCTGAAGGATGGAAGCAGGAACATCTGTTGTCACAGGCCCTTCAAGCATCCGCTTGACAATATCCGCTTTATTAGTCCCTTTGGCAACCAGTACAATCCGGCGTGCCTGCATAATGTTCTTTATTCCCAAAGTAGCCCCTCCCAACTCTTTATCGGGAGGAGTACCCGTTTCTCTACGGATGCGTTCTTCCAGTTCCACATTCATCCGGGTCACCCATGCTTCACCGCCAAAGGGAGATTCTGGCTGGTTGAATCCCAGATGTCCGTTCTCACCCAACCCTAAAATCAGCAAATCAATGCCGCCACGGTTCGCAATTTCCTGCTGGAAATCCCTGCATGACTGTTCAAAATCACCAGAAATGGTAGGCAGCATCAAAAAATTCTCTTCCTTGATGCCCAATGTATCCATCAACTCCGTTTTCAGCATCGTGTAGCATGCTCCGGCATATTCGCGCGGCACATTCGTTACCTCATCCAATCCGAAGAAAGTAACGGTATCCACCTTAAACGGATATTTAGTATAGATTTCTCCCACCAACCGATGAAGATTGCCGGTAGTACGTCCCGTCGAAAGTCCTATCACACTCTCCGGTTCATTCAACATCTGCCCGATGATGCGCCATGCAGCCGTGCAGTCAAACTCCTTTTCATTCTTTGTTATTGTTATTTTCATATTCTTAATCATTAATTCCTAATCACATATTCATCGCCACCGCGCCGGCCCCCAGAAGCCCGATAAATCCGGGATTCAGTTTCGTAATGACAACCCCGTTGCTGACAAAACGCATGGTCGTAGGATGAAGTTTCTCCAGAATCTTCTCGTGCATATACCCGTCGGCCACAATGCCTCCACCCAACACCACCGTGTCCGGGTCAATCACACGTACCAGATTCATGATAAGATTGGCAAGCGCCTCAGCTGCATTCTCCACCAGCACCGTACAGAGAGGGTCACCTTTCTGACTAAGTGCAAACACCTCACTCACAATCACCCGTTCCCCTTTTTCAGCCGGAATATGCAGGCCGGTCTCATACTGGTTGCGGAGCAGACGGGCACAATTGTCAAAACCTATGCCGGCAGCAATCGCCTCCACACAGTCCATCCGTCCACAACCGCATTTAATGCCTATGTTCACACCTACACGCACGTGTCCCACTTCGCCGGCATTGAAATGGCTGCCACGGATTTGTCTCCCATTTATCACCGTACCCACGGCAATGCCTGTACCTATATTTACGTATATGAAGTTTTTGGAAATTTGTCCGAATCCCCAGACGCGTTCGGCTCTTGTAGCGCTCTTCACATCATTGTCTATATGGCAAGGCATGCCATATATATCCGACAGTTCCTTTGCCAACTCAATCCTCTGTGTCCTGCTCGGGTCAATCTGCAGCCAGACACCTTCGTTGGGATCTACACGCCCTATCAGCCCAACACCCATCGCTACCGGTTTCTGGTCATACCAGCCCACGGTACGGATATAATCATCGAGCGACGACTTGATGATTTCCAGCGCAGCCTGCTGATTAAAGTAACCGGAGTCATATTTCTTATACCTCAAAATGTTGCCACGGCTATCCATTTCGCCAATCAGCAACTTCGTGCCTCCTAAATCAAGACCTAAATACGTTTCCATTTTTTATATGCGTTTTTTAATATTGTTTACTGTCCACAATATTACGCACTATCAGGGAGACAAGGGTTTATTCTCTGACAAAAAAGGTTTAATACTTGTCAGCGGTGGTTCAAAAGCAGTCTTCATGGCTCTAAATTTTGCTGGGACTGGTGCCAAACTGCTTTTTGAAGCATGTACTAAAATATTTCGGGTCAGAAAATCCGACCATATTCGCCACTTCCCCTATCGAATATTTCCGGGAAACCAGCAGCTCTTTTGCCTTGTTCAAACGGACAATGCGGATGAAGTCATTCGGTCCCTGCCCGGTCAGCGTCTTTATTTTATTGTAGACAGAAGTGCGGCTCATGCCCAGCATCCGGCAGAAGTCATTGATGGAGAATTCCGAATCGGACAACTCCTCCTCAATCACTTTCATAACCTTGTCCAGAAACTCCTTGTCCAACTGGCTGGTATAGTCTGTCTCTTCGGGCTGCGCATCCATCGCCAACACGGTTTCGCGCAAATGCTGCCTATTCTGAAGAATATTCCTGATACGTACTTTCAGCACAGACAAGTCAAAAGGCTTGATGATGTAGTCATTGGCACCGGCTTCCAGTCCGAAGATGATATTTTCCCTCTCACTCAGTGCGGTCAGTAATATAATAGGTATATGGCTTGTATCTACCGATGATTTCAGAATCCGGCACAATTCATCACCTTCCAGTACCGGCATCACAATGTCCGAGATAATGATATCAGGATTGATTTCCCTTGCCGTCTCCAATGCCTTTCCGCCGTCGGGCACGGCAACTACCTTATATTCGGAAGACAAGCTGTCCACCAGATACTCCCTCATATCCGCATCGTCCTCTGCCAGAAGAAGGACATTCTTCCCGGCACGTTCCGTTTCTTCATGCACAGCCCCGGTAGCGGCCTGAGCTTCTTCCCGGCCGTCAGCCTTCGCTTCCACCGCCACGCTCGCCTTTATCCTCTGCGGGAAAGTTACCGTAAACGTAGTTCCCTGTCCTTCCACGCTACTGAAAGAGATGGTGCCGTGATGCTGTTTCACAATGCGGCGCGTAATCATCAGACCGATGCCCGAACCGGTTTCCTCAAAGTTCATGGCATTCTGGGCTCTATAATATTCGTGGAAGATATTGCCCTGCTCCTCTTTCGGAATGCCGATGCCCGTATCCTTCACTTCAATAGTCCATTTCTTTCTTGCAGTCTTCACCAGTATATGGATGACTCCCTTCTCTGTATACTTCAAGGCATTGGAGAGCAGATTGTCTATGATATGATCCATCTTCTCCCGGTCAATCCAAACCTTGGGCATATCCGGCTCCACCTCCAACTCTATCCCGACGCTCTTCTGCATGGCAGCTAAGTGAAACTCCGCCATTTTTTCCTCCAGATAAGCCTTAATGTCGTATGGAGAAACCTTCAGACACTCCTCGGCATGCAGTTCCGTTTTCTGCAACTCAAGCAGTTGAGTAATCATTCCCATCAGTTTTTCCACATTCTTCATAGCCACCGCAACGGTTTTCTTACCCTGCTCCGGAAGTCCCTCCTGCGCTTCGAGCTCGCTCAGCGGAGCCTTTATTAAAGTAACCGGTGTACGGATATCATGGGCTATACTGATAAAGGAACGTATCTTGTCCCTTATACGCCCCTCGTTCACCTTATGCCTCCTATACTGCACAAACATGTAGACAAAGACAGACAACAAAATGAAATAGATGAACAGCGCCCACCACGAAACCCAGTAAGGGTTATGAATGACAATATCCAGACTTCTTTCTCCCACCTGCTGCCCGGTGTATTTATCAAATGCCCGCAAGCGGAATACATACTTACCGGACGAGAGATTCATATAGCTCACGTTCCGCACTGAATTGGAGTGTTCCCACTCTTCATTGTGATTTTCGAGCCTATACTCATACCTGATACGATGCGGGACTGCAAAGTTGATGGCAGAGAAGGAAATAGAGAAGGAGTTTTGATTATACTTCAAATCTATTTTCCGGGTATCATTGATATTCGTTTGCAAAAGAGAGCCTTTCATTCCCGCTTTGACCGATTCATAAAGCAGTTTAAAGTCTGTCAGAATCAGCTCAACGGGTGCATGAGTCCCCAAGTCCAAAGACGGGAGAAAGGAAAGAACCCCTTCTGCGGTGCCGAAAGCAAGACATCCATTCTTCAACTTAAGGGCAGCATTCGGATTGTAATATCCCCAGCTGACATCCAAAAAATCATTGGCACTGATGATAATATCCCGGGAGCAGTCCAAGCAATACAATTCCTTCTCCGTACTGAACCAGATACGCCCTTCGTTATCCTCCAGCAGGCTGTTGATGGAATTGGAAACCAGATTGTCATCTACGGTATAGGCATGCGCCTCTTTCCCATCCGGCCCAACACGTATAAGGCCTTCCCCGTCTGTAGCCAGCCAGGTATCGCCGGATGAGGACTGCATCAGGCAACGGACAGGATAATGCAGAGAGATGTCTCCAAACGTCTGATGCCACTGCATGTCTCCCGACTTCTTATCAAAGACGGCCAACCCGCTGCAACCGGCAATCAGTAATGAGCCCCCCTTACCCGGCTTTATGTCACCTATGCAATCAATCGGGTAATATGTATAAGTATCCGTCCGTATATCGTAACGGGTAAACTCTCCTTCAATACCACCGAACCAGACATAATCCCCTTCCGCATAAATGGCATAAACATAGTCGGTGGCCATTCCCTTCTCCGGATGTGCATTTCTTTTCTCTTTCTTCTGTACCCGTCCGGTCTGTTTATGAATACAATAGACACCGATACCATAGCCACCTACCCAGATGTTTCCCCCGGAGTCTTCGGCAAGTGCCAATACCACTTTGCCACTATATTCCGTACCGTCCAGATAGTGGGTCCATTTGCGTGACCGAGGTTGATAGAGGCTGACGCCGTTGTTTGTACCATACCAATAATCTCCCTCCGAGTCCTGAAACATCACATTTACATGGTCCGACTTCAGGGAATTATCATTATTGCGTTCGTGCCTGATTCTATAGACATCCGGCATCTCCGGATCCAGATAGCTGATGCCATTCGTAGAAGTGCCAATCCATACAACTCCGGATTCATCCACACAAATATCGGATACCGTATTACCACTCAAGCTTTTGTCATCATCCCCGTTATTCATATAATGGTTCAAAAGTTCTCCGGTAGCGACATCCATGCAAAAAACACCTGCACCGTCGGCTCCCACCAGCAGCAAATTATCCTTTGTCCTTGCAAACGAACGGATAGGTACATGAGGAATCCGGTCATTCAAGGAATGTATTTGCCCTTCGGGACCGTCAAGCACAAATACGCCGTTTGAAAAGGTACCGATGAACAGCTTCGCTCCGAAGACATAGAGCGATTCCACATGCATCTCTGTATGCAGGTCAACCGGCCTCGTCTCAAAAGACGAAGAACCTGCCGCTCCTGCCTTCGTCAGCCGGAAGACACCCTTGTCGGTGCCTGCAAAAAACACTTCATCTTCCATTTGGACCATGCAACGGACAGATTGCCCCTTCAATCCGGCAAAAGACAGTCCTGCACTTTCTTCCCAAGAATAAAGCCCCTTCGACATACACAACCACAAACGGTTTTCGTCATCAAACAGCATATTATACAATACCGGAGAAGGCAGGTAATCGGCCAAGTCCACACGCAATTGGAAAGAGTCCGTCAGTTTGTTGTATGCATAGATTTTTCCATTCTTCAATGCAACCCAGACAATACCCTCCTTATCACACATCATGGTAGTGGAAGACTGGATATTGTCCCTGGAATCAACCATTCCGTCCAGCTTGTAATGCTTGATTTCATTCCCGTCATAACGATCTATCCCGACATGAGTATACACCCAGACAAATCCGGCTGAATCCTTGTTTATCTGGAATACTTGCCGACTGCCCAATCCCTCCTTGATACCCAAGGTGCGGAATGAACCGGCAAACAAGTCAGCGGACAAAAAAACGAACACCCATAACAGCAAAAATGTACATGCAACGGATTTATATGGAAACGGATATGGAGCAGACATAGGTCATATATTGTTTTTCGGATGCAATATTACGCATAAATATAAAAAAAACGGTCGAAAAACTATCCGAATAGGTTCGATTTCTATTACTTTTGCCTTCCGAAACCAACAAATCATGAGAAGCCATGCTCAGTAAGTTCAAATTAAACCAGCTCTATTTCAAGGACACACAGTTTGCCAACCTCATGACACGGCGCATTTTCAACGTCCTTCTGATAGCCAATCCTTACGATGCTTTCATGCTGGAAGATGACGGCCGCATCGACGAAAAGATATTCAATGAATACACTTCGCTCTCCTTGCGCTACCCTCCCCGTTTCACGCAGGTTTCCACTTGCGAGGAGGCGCTGACACAGCTGTCCTCCATCTCTTTCGACCTCATCATCTGCATGCCGGGCACGGGAGACAACGACAGCTTCGACGTGGCACGATACATCAAAAACCTGTATGAACAGATTCCGATGGTGATACTTACCCCTTTCAGCCACGGCATCACCAAGCGTATTGCCAATGAAGACCTCAGTCCCTTTGAGTATGTGTTCTGCTGGCTGGGAAACACCGACTTGCTGGTTTCCATCATCAAGCTGATAGAGGACAAGATGAACCTGGAGCACGACGTCAACGAAGTGGGTGTGCAGCTCATCCTGCTGGTGGAAGACGGCATCCGCTTTTACTCCTCCATCCTGCCCAATCTGTATAAATTCGTATTGAAGCAGAGCCAGGAATTCTCTACTGAAGCACTGAATGCCCACCAGCGCACACTGCGCATGAGGGGACGTCCCAAAATTGTACTGGCACGTACCTATGAAGAAGCCTTTGGCATCTACCAAAAATATAAGAATAATATATTAGGTGTCATCACCGACGTACGCTTCCCCCGCGTAGAACGGGGCGAGAAGGACGGACTGGCCGGTATCAAGCTCTGTGCCGCCATCCGCAAGGAAGACCCGTTTGTACCCCTTATCATACAGTCCAGCGAATCGGACAACGTAGCGTATGCAGCCAAATACGATGCCGCCTTCATCGACAAGAATTCCAAAAAGATGGATGTGGACCTGCGCCGTATTGTATCAGACAATTTCGGCTTCGGCGACTTTATCTTCCGCAACCCGGACACGCTGGAAGAAATTGCCCGCGTAAAGAATCTCAAAGAGCTGCAGAACATTCTTTTTGCTGTTCCGGCAGAATCATTCCTTTACCACATCAGCCGCAACCACGTCAGCCGCTGGCTCTACTCGCGTGCCATGTTTCCCGTGGCAGAGTTCCTGCGGCCCATCACCTGGAATAGCTTGCAAGACGTGGATGCCCACCGTAAAATTATCTTCGAGGCTATCGTGAAATACCGCAAGATGAAAAACCAGGGAGTAGTGGCAGTCTTCAGGCGCGACCGCTTTGACCGATACTCCAACTTTGCCCGTATTGGCGACGGTTCGCTGGGAGGCAAGGGGCGCGGACTGGCTTTCATCGACAACCTGGTGAAGCATCACCCCGAGTTCGAAGAGTTTGAGAATGCCCGTGTCGCCATCCCCAAGACCATCGTGCTCTGTACCGATGTGTTCGACGAGTTTATGGATACCAACAATCTGTATCAGATAGCCTTGTCCGATGCCGACGATGACGTCATCCTGCGCTACTTCCTCAAAGCAAAGCTGCCCGACCGCCTGGTGGAGGACTTCTTCACCTTCTTCGACGTGGTGAAGTCGCCCCTTGCCATCCGTTCGTCCTCGTTGTTGGAAGACTCGCACTACCAACCCTTCGCCGGTATCTACAACACCTATATGATTCCCTATCTGGACGACAAGTACGAGATGCTGCGCATGCTGAGCGATGCCATCAAGGGAGTATATGCTTCGGTCTACTTCCGCGACTCGAAGGCATACATGCAGGCAACGAGCAACGTTATCGACCAGGAAAAGATGGCTGTCATCCTGCAAGAGGTAGTGGGCAACCAGTATGGTGACCGCTACTACCCCAGCATGTCCGGTGTGGCACGTTCGCTCAACTACTACCCCATCGGCGACGAGAAGGCAGAAGAAGGTATCGTCAATCTGGCGCTCGGTTTAGGTAAATACATCGTGGACGGTGGCATGACGCTCCGCTTCTCGCCCTATCACCCCAACCAGGTGCTGCAAACCAGCGAAATGGAGATTGCCCTCAAAGAGACTCAGACCCGCTTCTATGCCCTCGACCTGCGCAATGCCGGTCACGACTTCTCCATCGACGACGGCTTCAACCTGCTGAAACTGCACGTCAAAGAAGCGGAAAAGGACGGAGCACTGAACTACATAGCCTCCACCTACGACCCTTACGACCAGATTATCCGCGACGGGCTTTATCCCGGCGGACGCAAAGTCATCACCTTTGCCAACATCCTGCAACACGACGTATTCCCCCTGCCACGCATCCTGCAACTGGCTTTGAAATACGGAGAGCAGGAGATGCGCCGTCCCGTAGAGATAGAGTTTGCCGCCACCATGAGCCGCGAGAAGGACAAAACCGGCACCTTCTACCTGCTGCAAATCCGCCCGATAGTCGACACCAAGGAGATGCTGGATGAAGACCTTACCGCCATTCCGGACGACCAGGTACTGCTCCGTTCCAACAACTCATTGGGACATGGCATCATGAACGAGATACATGACATTATCTATGTGAAGACAGACGACTATAGTGCCTCCCACAACCAGGAGATTGCCTGGGAGATAGAGAAGCTGAACCAGCAGTTCCTGGACGAAGGCCGCAACTATGTCCTTGTAGGTCCCGGACGCTGGGGTAGCAGTGACACCTGGCTCGGCATCCCCGTGAAGTGGCCGCACATCAGCGCTGCCCGCGTGATAGTGGAAGCCGGACTGACCAACTACCGGGTAGACCCCAGCCAGGGAACCCACTTCTTCCAGAACCTGACCTCCTTTGGAGTGGGATACTTTACCATCAACGCCTTTATGAATGACGGCGTATACAACCAGGAATTCCTGAATGCACAGCCTGCCGTACACGAGACGAAGTACCTGCGGCATGTACATTTCCACCAGCCGATGGTGGTAAAGATGGATGGCAAGAAGAAACTGGGAGTGGTGCTGATGCCCGAAGAATAAATCAGTCCGTCAGCCGGTGCAGCACAATCATCACCACCTCTGCGGGAGCAAACATGCGGATGGCTTTCTGCGAAGTGCCGATGCCGTTGGTGACAATCATCGGGATGTTCTTTGAGTTGTACTTCAGCCCGGAGAGGAACCGCTGCCCGTAGTGCGAGGGGACTATCGGTGCATAAAGCCCGAACAGCGTCACCTGCCCGCCATGCGTGTGTCCGGCCAGGATGAGATCGGAGTTTGTCACCGGGACGTCCTCGGCATAGTCTGGCGTATGCGTCAGCAGGATTACGAAATCGTCGGGCGAAAGGCCGAGTGTGGGCGATGTGCCGTTCTTGCCCAAGTCGAAAGGATTGCGCCCGCCCGCCACAAGAATCCGCTCACCGCCACGCCGCAGGGTGTCCACCTTATGCTCCAGCAGATGCATG
This sequence comes from Bacteroides uniformis, assembly GCF_025147485.1. Taxonomy (NCBI): domain Bacteria; kingdom Pseudomonadati; phylum Bacteroidota; class Bacteroidia; order Bacteroidales; family Bacteroidaceae; genus Bacteroides; species Bacteroides uniformis. The sequence continues at coordinate 4,525,080 of NZ_CP102263.1, forward strand.
CCATAATGCCTCATTTCGCGCACGATGTCGTCATAGCAAGCCTCGTAGTCATTGTTGCCAAGCACGGCATAGGTGCCCAACGGCGTCTTCACTTGCGCCAGGGCAGCCATGACGGGCGGCACGTACTGGCAGCCTTCGTGAAAGTCACCGCCAATCAGCAGCACGTCGGCCTTCTGGTCTATGAGCAGGCGGACCAGGTCCTTCAATCCCTCCTCCTTCAGCAGGCTTTTGTAGTGCAGGTCGGAGACAAAGGCGATGCGGAAGCCCTCGAAGGCGGCAGGCACGTCGCGATGCGTGAAGTCGTACGTCTTAATGCGGCTGACGCCCTTATAGGCCGAGCCTACGTGGGTGGTTTTCGATGTGATTCTTGTACCTCGCTGCACAATTACCTTTTGTACCGGTGCCGTTTTCTTTATCTGCTGTTTCTTTACCTCGCCCTTCGCCGGCTGGCGGCGGACATTACGCAAATCAGACTGGTCAAAGGTGAACATCGGCGAAAGGCGGGCAGGCAACCCGATAGTATCGCCAAGCTGCGTGCTGTCTGCCTGCATGACTGGCTGCGGCAACGACACGGTAATCATCCGCTTGGAACGGCAGGAAGACAAGAGCAGCAGAGAAAGAATGGATATGTAGACTAACTTCTTCATCATAAGTGGGTACAAATATAGGGATTTTCAGTATTTTTGCTGGCAGATGCCGAACTAAATTGGAACTACGATGAACGAGATTAAACAGAATTCACCCTACGCATGGTTTCTCGCCGCCCGCCCCAAGACGTTGACGGGAGCCATCATCCCGGTATTGCTGGGCAGTGCCCTTGCCTTCAGCGACGGACAGTTCAAGACCGCACCCGCCCTGCTGTGCGCCCTCTTTGCCTGCGGCATGCAGATTGCCGCCAACTTTATCAACGACCTCTTCGACTTCCAGAAAGGGACCGACCGTCGGGAAGACCGGCTGGGGCCGCAGCGCGCCTGCGCCGAAGGTTGGATTACGCCGGCAGCCATGAAAACCGGCATCGGCATCGCACTGACACTGTCGTGCCTGGCAGGGCTGGCAGTGCTGTTCACCGTCTGGGGGCAGCTGCCCCACGGAGGCTGGGAACTGGTGGTGCTGGGCGTGGTGTGCATACTGTTTGCTTTCCTCTATACCACGCTGCTCTCCTATCGGGGCTGGGGCGACGTACTGGTGCTGGTGTTCTTCGGCTTCGTGCCCGTATGCGGCACCTACTACGTGCAGGCCTATACGCTGAATATGGATGTGGTGGTGCTGTCGCTCGTCAGTGGCCTCGCCATAGACACCTTGCTGATGGTGAACAACTATCGCGACCGCGAGCAGGATGCCGTGAGCGGCAAGTGTACGCTGGTGGTACGCTACGGCAAGAAGTTCGGTGAGAATATGTATCTGGCACTGGGCATCGCCGCCGTGCTGCTCTGCTTCTGGTTTGTCTACACGGGCAAGCTGACTCCGCTGGAATTTATCTGGGCTCCCTGCGTCTATCTCTATATGCACGCACTGACGTGGCGCAAAATGATACAGATAGGTAGCGGTAAAAAGCTGAACAGCATACTGGGCGAGACGTCGCGCAATATGCTGTTCTTAGGATTACTGTTAGCGGTGGCGCTGAATTGAGAGGTTAGAGGTTAAGGATTAGCGGTTAGACCCTAATCCCTAAACCTTAACCTCTACCTCCATACATCTGTTCGTAATACTTCTGATAATCACCGCTGGTCACTTCTTCCACCCACGGCTGGTTGTTCAGGTACCATTCAATGGTCTTGACGATGCCGACCTCGAACTTCGTCTCCGGATACCAGCCCAGGGCATTGGTAATCTTTGTGGGGTCGATGGCATAACGCTGGTCGTGACCTAGGCGGTCTTTGACGAAGGTGATAAGGTCTTCGTTTATCCAGCTGATGTCAATCGTGCCGTCGGCGGCTTTTACTTGTTTCTTCAGCACTGCACGGTAACGGGGTTCTTCCTCCATCAAGCGGCGGACGGTGGCAATAGTCAGCTTCACGATTTCAAGATTGGTCTTTTCGTTGTGACCGCCTACGTTGTAGACTTCGCCTTCCACACCCTCGCGGACAACCAGGTCGATAGCTTTGCAGTGGTCTTCCACGTAGAGCCAGTCACGCACGTTACTGCCGTCGCCATAGACGGGGAGGTTCTTGCCTTCGAGAATATTCTTGATGATAAGCGGAATCAGCTTTTCGGGGAAGTGATAAGGACCGTAGTTGTTGGAACAGCGGGTGATAGTGACGGGCATCTTATAGGTATCGTGATAGGCCATCACTACCATATCGGCACTCGTCTTGCTGGCGCTGTAAGGGCTGTGCGGGCAGAGCGGGGTTTGCTCTGTGAAGTAGCCTTCGGCACCAAGTGAGCCGTAAACTTCGTCGGTAGACACTTGATGGTAACGAACGCCTTTGCGCCAAGTGGGATAACCGGACTCGTCCTTACCCGTGACCCAGGCACGGCGGGCGGCATCGAGCAGGTTTTGTGTACCCAGGATGTTAGTCATCAGGAAAAGCTGGGGATTCTCTATGCTACGGTCTACGTGGCTCTCGGCAGCAAAATTCACTACGTAATCGAATTTATACTTGGCAAACAGTTCGTCGGCAAGCACGCGGTCGCAGATGTCACCTTTTACAAAAAAGCAACGTTCATCGTCAATGTCATTGGCAATGGTGCCCAGATTGCCTGCGTAGGTCAAGGCATCCAGTATCACCACTTTAATATCATTATGTTTTGCCAGGATGTATTTAATATAGTTGGCGCCGATAAAACCGGCGGCACCGGTTACGAGATAAGTCTTCATGAGAATTAAAAATTATAAATTAAAAATTAAAGTCAGCGGGCCTTTATAGGAGAACTATTCTCCTTCTCTTTTTGGGGAACAAAGAGTTCATCGCTTCGATTCAGCCAGTTCCATCAGGTATTTGCCATATTCGGTCTTGCCAAGCTGTTCACCCAAGCGATACAGCTGGTCTACATCTATCCAGCCCTTGCGCCAGGCAATCTCTTCGATACAGCTCACGCGGAAGCCTTGACGGTTCTGGATGGTGGCGACAAAATTGCTGGCTTCCAGCAGGCTGTCGCAATTGCCGGTGTCGAGCCAGGCAAAGCCACGGCCGAAGAGCTCCACTTTCAGTGTGCCCTCGTCCAGATAGAGACGGTTGAGGTCGGTAATTTCGTATTCGCCGCGAGCAGAGGGCTTCAAGGAGGCGGCTTTCTCTGTCACGGTGGAGTCGTAGAAGTACAGTCCGGGGACGGCATAGTTGCTTTTAGGATTGGCAGGCTTTTCTTCCAGCGAGACGGCTTTGCCGTTGGCATCAAACTCCACTACACCGTAGGCACGGGGGTCCTTGACGTAATAACCAAAGATGCAGGCACCCTTGTCTATGGAAGCGGCACGCTTCAGCATGGCGGAGAAGCCTTGACCGTAGAACATGTTGTCGCCCAGAATAAGGCAGCCCGGTCCGCCGTCCAAGAACTCTGCACCCAGCACAAAGGCTTGTGCCAGTCCGTTGGGATTCTCTTGTATCTTATAGGAAAAGGACATACCGAGTTCTTCGCCGGTTCCCAGCAGCTCGCGGAACATGGGTAAGTCACGTGGAGTAGAGATAATAAGCACTTCGCGAATTCCCGCCAACATCAGTGTAGAGAGCGGGTAGTATATCATCGGCTTGTCGTAGACGGGCATTATCTGCTTGGAGATAGCCTTGGACAACGGATAGAGACGAGTGGCACTGCCACCTGCAAGAATAATTCCTTTCATATTTCAGTTCTTTTTCGGTGATACTTCAAAATGGAGAATAAAATAAGAAGGAGGACGATGCCCCACGGCTCTACTTGCTATTCGGGTACAAAGATAATGGAAAAATTCGATTAAGTGAAGGCTTGGTTTCATCTTTTTACTTCATTGCTTTGCTTACTCCGGTACATTGTTTTGCTTACTTCAGTGCGTAACGGCCGTCACCCCTTGATGAAACGGTCTTCACCTCAGCGTGTAACGACCTTTACCAAATAGTGTAACGGCCTTTACCCAATAGCGTAACGACCTTTACATTAGCATGTAACGGCTTTTACACTATAGCGCAAGCAATCGGTAAATACAATCCATTGAAAATAAACAAACTACATCATCGGTCAGCAAGTTCTATCACCTCCAAATCTTTAAACGTTCCCCCATCAACCGCAAAGCGTACCATCGTACGCACCTTATGGAAACCTTGAATGCCCGCAGCGCCCGGATTGATGTGGAGTACATCCAACGTCTTGTCATACTTCACCTTCAGTATATGCGAGTGCCCGCTGATGAACAGCTTTGGGGGACGCACCAGAATGCTGCCCTTGATGGAAGGGTCGTAGTTGCCGGGATAACCGCCGATATGCTTCATCAGCACCTCCGCCCCATCCACCGTGAAACGGAGAATCTGCGGATAGAGCTGCCGTATCTCCTGCCCGTCAATATTGCCATACACGGCACGGAAGGGACGGAAAGCCGCCAGCTTCTGTGCCACTTCCAGCGAACCGATGTCACCGGCATGCCATATTTCGTCACAGCCCTCAAAATATTGCAGGTACTTTTCATCCCAGTAGCCATGCGTATCCGATAATAAACCAACTTTTGTCATCTTTCCTTTGTTTATTAAGACAAAGGTAATTATATTTGGGAAGAATACAATGTGGTAATGTGCTAATATGCCACATTAACACCTTAACACCATGGACAACAGATATTTCAAACGTGACATCAGCTGGCTTTCCTTCAACTACCGCGTACTGCTGGAAGCGGAAGACGAGACATTGCCGCTATACGAACGCATCAACTTTATTTCTATATACTCTTCCAATCTGGAAGAATTCTACAAGATACGCGTAGCCGACCATAAGGCCATAGCCACCGGAGCCTCGCAAAGCGATGAAGAGACTATGCAGTCTGCCGCCGAACTGGTAGATGAAATCAACCAAGAAGTCAACCGCCAACTGGAGGAACGTATCCGCATCTACGAACAGAAGATACTGCCCGCCCTGCGGAAACATCACATCATATTTTATCAAAGCCGCAACGTAGAACCGTTTCACCGCGACTTTGTGCGCAGCTTCTTCCGCGAAGAGATATTCCCTTATCTGGCCCCGGTGCCCGTAAGCAAGGACAAGGTGATTTCATTCCTGCGCGACAACCGTCTCTATCTGGCCGTACGGCTTCATCTGAAAGGAGCTCCCGCCAGTTCTCCAAACCGTATCCAGTATTTCGTGATGAAACTGCCGTACAGCAAAGTGCCGCGCTTCATCCAGCTGCCCAAGGTGGGGAAAGACTATTATCTAATGTTCATTGAAGACATCATCAAGGCCAATCTGGATACCATCTTCCCCGGTTATGAAGTGGACAGCAGTTATTGCATCAAGATTTCACGCGATGCGGATATTCTGATAGACGATGCCGCCAATACCTCCGAAATCATCGAGCAGGTGAAGAAGAAGGTAAAGAAACGCAAGATAGGCGCCGTGTGCCGTTTTGTATACGACCGCGCCATGCCCCAGGACTTCCTCGACTTTCTGGTAGATGCCTACCGCATAGACCGCCGGGAGCTGGTGCCGGGAGACAAGCACCTCAACATGGAGGATTTGCGGCATCTGCCTAATCCCAACCAAAGCGTACGTCCCATCAAGAAACCCCAGCCCATGAAGCTGACCTGCCTGGACGAACGCGAATCCATCTTCCGCTATGTGGAGAAGAAGGACCTGCTGCTGCATTATCCCTACCACTCCTTCGACCACTTCATCCATTTTCTATATGAAGCCGTCCACGAACCCACCGTGCGCGAAATCATGGTGACCCAGTATCGCGTGGCAGAGAACTCCACCGTCATCAACACCCTGATAGCCGCCGCACAGAACGGAAAGAAAGTCACCGTCTTTGTGGAACTGAAAGCCCGCTTCGACGAAGAAAACAACCTCGCCACCGCCGAGATGATGAAAGCCGCCGGCATCAACATCATTTTCAGCATACCAGGACTAAAGGTACATGCCAAAGTAGCCCTCGTGCTACGCCGCGATAAGGAAGGGCGCAAACTGACAAGCTACGCCTACATCAGCACCGGCAACTTCAACGAAAAGACCGCCACCCTCTATGCGGACAGCGGACTATTCACCTGCAACCCGGTGATTGTAAACGACCTGCACAACTTGTTCCGTACTCTGCAGGGAAAGGAAAATCCAGTGTTCCACCGCCTGCTTGTGGCCCGCTTCAACCTGATTCCTGAACTGAACCGCCTCATCAATCACGAAATAGAACTGGCTCGGCAAGGCAAGCAAGGACGGATTATCCTAAAAATGAATGCCCTGCAAGACCCTGCCATGATAGACCGCCTCTACGAAGCCTCGCAAGCCGGTGTAGAGATAGACCTCATTGTCCGCGGCATCTGCTGCCTCATCCCCGGGCAGGAGTACAGCCACAACATCCGCGTGACACGCATCGTGGATACCTTTCTGGAACATGCCCGTGTGTGGTACTTCGGCAACGGCGGCGCACCCAAGCTCTTCCTCGGCTCGCCGGACTGGATGCGGCGTAACTTGTACCGCCGTATCGAAGCCGTCACCCCCATTCTGGACCCGGACTTGAAGCAAGAGCTCATCGATATGCTATCCATACAACTGTCGGACAAACGGAAAGCCTGCTTTGTGGACGACCGGTTGCGAAACCGCTGGAAGTCGTCGCGACCGCAAAAGGAGAAGGTACGGTCGCAATATAGCTTTTACGAATACTTGAAACAAGGGATTAAGGATTAGCGATTAACGATAATTATCAATCGTCAATTATCAATCGTCAATCGCTTTGTAACATTTCTGTAACATGTATGACATTTCCCTGCAACACCAAACTCTTTCCTTTGCAGCCGGAAATAAAATACATGTCTATGGAAACAATTTATCTGGGTATCGTCATCTTTCTGTTCGTACTCGCGATTTTCGACCTCGTGGTAGGTGTCAGTAATGATGCGGTCAATTTTCTTCAGTCGGCTGTCGGAGCAAAGGCAGCATCTTTCAAAACCATACTGTTCATTGCAGGCATTGGCGTCTTCATCGGTGCGGCACTCAGCAATGGCATGATGGACATTGCACGACACGGCATCTATCAACCGGAGCACTTCTACTTTGCCGAAATCATGTGCATTCTGCTTGCCGTCATGTTGACGGACGTCGTGCTATTAGATGTCTTCAACACTATGGGAATGCCTACCTCCACCACTGTATCCATGGTGTTCGAACTGTTGGGAGGTACGTTCGCACTGGCGCTCATCAAGGTCTATAACAGCGATACATTGGGACTGGGCGACCTCATCAATACAGACAAGGCACTGTCTGTCATCATGGCCATTTTTGTATCCGTAGCCATTGCCTTCTTCTTCGGTATGCTGGTACAGTGGCTGGCACGTATCGTGTTCACCTTCAACTACAAGAAGAACATGAAATACAGCATCGCGCTGTTCGGTGGTATAGCTGCCACCAGCATCATCTACTTCATGCTGATAAAGGGGCTGAAAGACAGCTCATTCATGACCCCTGAAAACAAGCAATGGATACACGACAATACCGCATTGCTGATAACCGGTTTCTTTGTATTCTTCACCATACTGATGCAGATACTGCATTGGTGCAAGATAAATGTCTTCAAAGTAGTGGTTCTGATGGGTACTTTCGCCCTCGCTCTTGCCTTTGCCGGCAATGACTTGGTGAACTTTATCGGTGTTCCCCTCGCAGGATATTCCTCATTTATTGACTATACAGCCAATGGTACGGCCGCCGGCCCCGACGGATTCCTGATGTCCTCACTCCTCGGTGCAGCCAAAACCCCGTGGTATTTCCTTATCGGTGCAGGCGCCATTATGGTTTATGCACTCTGCACATCCAAGAAAGCCCACAACGTTATCAAGACTTCCGTGGACCTTGCCCGCCAGGATGACGGTGAAGAGAACTTCGGAAGTACCCCGATAGCCCGTACGCTGGTACGCTTCAGCATGACTCTGGCTAACGGAATATCCAAAACGATGCCCGAAAGCAGCAAGCGGTGGATGAACACACGCTTCCAGAAGGATGAAGCCATCATAGCCGACGGCGCCGCTTTTGACTTGGTTCGCGCCTCCGTCAATCTCGTATTGGCTGGTCTGCTCATCGCCTTGGGAACTTCCTTGAAACTTCCCCTTTCCACCACTTACGTCACCTTTATGGTAGCCATGGGTACATCGCTTGCCGACCGTGCCTGGGGACGTGATTCGGCGGTATTCCGCATTACGGGTGTGCTCAGCGTTATCGGCGGTTGGTTCATCACTGCCGGAGCAGCGTTCACCATCTGTTTCTTCGTAGCACTGATTATCCATTTCGGCGGTACGGTTGCCATCCTGGCACTGATTGGTCTGGCAGTCTTCATGCTGATTCGTAGCCAAGTGATGTACAAAAAGCGCAAGGAGAAAGAAAAAGGCAACGAGACCCTGAAACAGTTGATGAAGAGTACGGACAACAATGAAGTCATCGAATTGCTCCGCAAGCATACCCGTGAAGAACTGGTGAAGATTATGGAATTCACAGAAGAGAATTTTGAACGTACCGTCACTTCCTTCCTACACGAGAATCTACGCGGACTGCGTCGTGCCATGGGCTCAGTAAAATTCGAAAAACAACTCATCAAGCAGATGAAGCGTACCGGAACACTTGCCATGTGCCGTCTCGACAACAATACCGTACTGGAAAAAGGACTCTATTACTATCAAGGCAACGACTTTGCCAGCGAACTGGTGTACAGCGTAGGCCGTCTTTGCGAACCTTGCTTAGAGCACATAGACAATAACTTCAATCCGCTGGATGCCATTCAGAAAGGAGAATTTACAGACGTAGCCGAAGACATCTGCTATCTGTTACAAGTATGCCGCCACAAGCTGGAAACGAACAATTATGATGAACTGGAAACAGAGATTCGCAAAGCCAACGACCTCAACGGACAGTTGTCTCACCTGAAACGCGAAGAGCTGCAACGCATCCAAAGCCAGAGCGGCAGCATCAAAGTCAGCATGGTATACCTGACTATGATACAAGAAGCCCAGAACGTAGTGACCTACACCATCAACCTGATGAAAGTAAGCCGCAAGTTCCAAGTAGAAAAAGAAGAGTTATAAGTTATGAGTTATAACGCATGGTACATAACATGCAACTTATAACTCATAACTCCTTAAGCCCCATCTTCTCCGCCCGTTGCAACATAAATGCACGGGCGGCTTCGTATTCATTGGGAATGATGCCGTCCAAAATGGCATCCTTAATGGCACTCTTCAAGGCACCTACCTGCTGGCAAGGAGAAAGGCCGAAAGTCTTCATGATTTCTTCACCACTGACCGGAGGCTGGAAATTACGGATACGGTCGCGTTCCTCCAAATCCTTCAGCTTCTGGCGTACCAACTGAAAATTATTAAGGAAGCGTTTCTTACGCTCCATATTCTTGGAAGTAATGTCGGCTTCGCACAGTGTCATCAGGTCGTCTATATCATCACCTGCCTCAAACAAGAGACGACGCACTGCCGAGTCGGTCACTACATCATCCGCTATCACAATGGGACGCATGTGCAGGCTCACCATTTTCTGCACATATTTCATCTTCTCATTCATAGGGAGCTTCATCTTGCGGAAAATATCGGGTATCATCTTCTCGCCAATGAAATTATGGTTATGGAACGTCCAGCCCGCACGGGGTTCCCAACGCTTGGTGGCAGGCTTGGCTATATCATGCAGAAGAGCTGCCCAGCGTAGCCAAAGGTTGTCGGTCTTCTTGCTGATGTTGTCGAGTACTTCGAGCGTATGGTAGAAATTGTCCTTATGGGCGCGTCCATTGCGCGTCTCCACGCCTTGCAGCCTAACAAGTTCCGGGAATATCAGTTCCAGCAGACCACAGCGGTCCAGCTCAATGAATCCCTTAGACGGAATAGGTGACAAGATGATTTTGTTCAGTTCGTCTGCAATGCGTTCTTTGGAGATGATGGAGATGCGTTCGCGATTACGCTCCAGAGAATCGAATGTCTCATCGTCAATATAGAATCCCAGCTGGGTGGCAAAACGGACACAGCGCATCATGCGCAAAGGGTCATCACTGAAAGTTATATCAGGGTCGAGGGGAGCCCGGATGGTCTTTTCCTTCAAGTCTCCAATACCGCCAAAGGGGTCGACCAACTCGCCATAACGCACCCGGTTCAGGCAAACAGCCAGTGCATTGATGGTAAAATCACGGCGGTTCTGGTCATCCTCCAATGTACCGTCCTCTACAATAGGCTTGCGGGAATCGTGTGTATACGATTCTTTTCTTGCACCCACAAACTCAACTTCCGTACCATAGTACTTCAATTGTGCCGTACCGAAATTCTTGAAGACGGAAACATGCGCCCCACGCCCCAGACGCTTACCCAGCGCCTCGGCCATGGCAATGCCACTGCCTACCACCACCACATCAATATCCTTGGAAGGACGTTGCAGGAAAATATCACGTACATATCCACCGACTACGTAACATTCCAATCCCAATTCATCAGCCGTTTCGGATATCCGCTTGAATATATCATCACTAAAATATTGCTTCAGTTCTTCTGCCGTCAAATCTATCATAAATAATGCGCTAATGTAATGAATACGCAAATGTGTTAATGGTCTATTAGCACATTTGCACATTAAAATGCTGCAAAGATAAAGATATTATTTCTATTTTTGTGGACTCTAACTCCAAGAACAACAAATATGAAAAAAGTAATACTCCTTGCATGCCTATGCTGTACACTCTTCTCTTGCGAAGATGTGGAGAAGAAGGCCGGTGAAAAACTACAAGCTGCCCGCGAAGCGTTTGAACTCGGCAACTACAATGAAGCGAAGATTCTGATTGACAGCATCAAGATGCTCTATCCCAAAGCGTTTGAAACTCGCCGTGCAGGCATCGGCCTGATGCAGGAAGTGGAACTGAAAGAGCAGGAAAAGAGCCTGGTCTATCTGGACAGTATGCTTCAAGCCAAGCAAAAGGATTTCGATGCAATCAAAGGGAAATACACCTTTGAAAAAGATGCCGAATACCAGAATATCGGCAATTACCTTCATCCTTCCCAAGTGATAGAAAAAAATCTGCATCGCTCTTTCCTTCGCTTCCAGGTAGACGAAAACGGAGTCATGAGCATGACTTCCATTTATTGCGGAGCCCATAATATCCACCATGTGGCCGTCAAAGTCACTGCTCCCGATGGTAGCTTTGCCGAAACACCCGCCGCCAAAGACAGCTACGAAACCACTGACCTCGGTGAAAAGATTGAAAAGGCAGACTTCAAACTGGGAGAAGACGGAAACGTCATGGGGTTCCTTTATCTGAACAAGGACAAGAATATCAAAGTCAACTATCAAGGGGAACGTCCCTATTCCATCACCATGACTGCCGCCGACCGCCAGGCCCTTGCCAGCGTCTACGAACTGGCACAACTGCTGTCATCCATGACGGAAATAAAGAAGAATATGGAAGAAGCCAATCTCAAAATCGAATTTGTAAAAAAGAAGATGGAAGAGAGAAAAGACAATGCACAAGAATAAAAAGAAGGAAACCGGATGATATATTCATTACTTAGTCATCCGGTTCCCTTTTTATTATCAGTAAAGCCTTACCAAACCAATTTGGGTAAATAACGGCTCAGACATGTACGCAAAGCAGACAGAGTGATGGGTTTTACCAACACTTCCGAGGCTCCGCACTCCAAGGCTTTTTCGCGGTCGGCAGTAAAGGCGTAAGCGGTCTGCATGATGATGGGAAGTTCCTTATCCTTCTTGCGAATAATCACCGTAGCATCCAGCCCGTTCATAATAGGCATTTTTATATCCATCAGAATAGCTTCCGCCTTGTCGCGATTCTCTTCGAACAAATTTACAATATCCTCACCATTCTTTGCCCATAGTATCTCGCATTTCTTGCCGATAATAGCCTTTATCAGTTTAAAGTTACTATCATCATCTTCCGCAACCAGAATAAGCGGACGGTAATCTCCTGACACTTTTTCTATTTCCATGACCTATGCGTTTTGTTTATATAGGGGCAAAGATATAAAAAATAATAGATTTGCACTATCTTTGCAGCTCATTAAAAAAATATATAATGATTTCTATAGACGGACTGGCCGTAGAATTCGGCGGAACTACTTTATTCAGTGACATATCTTTCGTTATCAACGAAAAAGACCGTATCGCCCTGATGGGTAAAAATGGAGCGGGGAAAAGTACATTGTTGAAAATCCTGGCAGGTGTAAGACAACCTACCCGTGGAAAAATCTCAGCCCCCAAGGACAGTGTCATAGCTTACCTTCCACAGCACCTTATGACGGAAGACGGACGTACCGTATTCCAGGAAGCGGCGCAAGCCTTTGCCCACCTGCATGAAATGGAAGCTGAAATAGAGCGCCTCAACAAGGAACTGGAAACGCGTACCGACTACGAAAGCGACAGCTACATGGAACTTATCGAGAATGTCTCCGCCTTAAGCGAAAAGTTCTATGCCATCGACTCCACCAATTACGAGGAGGATGTGGAAAAAGCACTGCTCGGACTGGGCTTTGTACGCGAAGACTTCAACCGCCAGACCAGTGACTTCAGCGGCGGATGGCGCATGCGCATCGAGCTTGCCAAGCTGTTGCTGCAAAAGCCTGACGTGCTGTTGCTAGACGAGCCTACCAACCATCTGGACATAGAATCCATACAATGGCTGGAAGATTTCCTTATCAGCAATGGAAAGGCTGTCATCGTCATCAGCCACGACCGTAAATTCGTAGACAACATCACCACCCGTACCATTGAAGTGACCATGGGACGGATATACGATTACAAAGTAAACTACTCCAAATACCTGGAACTCCGCAAGGAACGCCGCGAACAGCAACAGAAAGCCTACGACGACCAGCAGAAGTTCATTGCCGAAACCAAGGAATTCATCGAACGGTTCAAAGGCACCTACTCCAAAACCCTGCAAGTGCAAAGCCGCGTAAAAATGCTGGAGAAGCTGGAACTGCTGGAAGTGGATGAAGAAGACACTTCAGCGTTACGCCTCAAATTCCCTCCTTCTCCCCGCTCAGGCAATTATCCCGTCATCATGGAGGGAGTAGGGAAAAGTTACGGTGACCATGTGGTCTTCAAGAATGCCAACCTCACCATAGAACGGGGAGACAAGGTTGCTTTCGTTGGTAAGAACGGGGAAGGAAAGTCAACGTTAGTGAAGTGCATCATGAAGGAAATAGAACATGAAGGCACCCTCACGATAGGACACAACGTGCAGATTGGATATTTCGCACAAAACCAGGCCTCATTGTTGGATGAGAACCTGACCGTATTCCAGACCATCGACGATGTGGCAAAAGGGGAAATCCGCAACAAGATACGCGACCTGCTGGGTGCCTTCATGTTCGGTGGCCCCGAAGAGTCCATGAAGAAGGTCAAGGTGCTTTCCGGTGGAGAGCGCACGCGCCTCGCCATGATAAAGCTTTTGCTCGAACCGGTGAATCTGCTGATACTGGACGAACCGACCAACCATCTGGACATGAAAACCAAAGATATCCTGAAGCAAGCGTTACTGGATTTTGACGGTACCCTTATCCTCGTCAGCCACGACCGTGACTTCCTGGACGGACTGGTAAGCAAGGTATATGAATTCGGCAACAAACAAGTGAAAGAGCACTTGAGCGGCATCTACGAATTCCTTGAAAAGAAGAAAATGGACTCCCTCCGCGAACTGGAACGATAAGCATCTGCTAAACCCGGCGTCCGAACAAATGGCCGATACATATTGTTTTCATTTTACTAAACACTTAACTAAGAGATATTAAAATGAAACAATATGATGCCATCATAATAGGATTCGGCAAGGGCGGCAAGTTATTGGCCGCCGAACTGGCCGAACGGAATTGGAAAGTAGCCATCGTGGAACGTTCCCCTCAGATGTACGGAGGAACATGTGTAAACGTAGGATGTATCCCTACCAAAACTCTGATTCACGAATCGGAATATGCGGAAAAAAGATACTATGACGATTATAAGAACCAGTCCAAACTGTATGCACTTGCCGTGGCGCGGAAAGACAAGCTTGTATCCTTCCTGCGTGAGAAAAATTATGAAAATGTAAAAAACGAGCCTAATATAACCCTCTATGACGGAACTGCTTCTTTCTTGTCCGAAAATACAATCCGTATAGTCTCCGGCAAGGACGAAACGATTCTTGAGGGAAAAGAGATATTCATCAACACCGGGTCCACCCCTATCCTGCCTGCCATCGACGGACTCAAGGAGAGCAAGTACGTATATACCAGTGAGACCTTGCTGCAATCGAACAAACTGCCCGCACACCTGCTCGTCATCGGCGGCGGTGCTGTCGGATTGGAGTTTGCCACTATGTATGCAGGCTTTGGAAGCCATGTCACACTGCTGGAAGCGGGAAACCGCTTTCTGCCTAAAGTGGACCGCGACATTGCCGCCTCCATGCTGGAAGCATTGAACCGAAAGCGTATCAATGTCCGGTTGAACGCCCGTGTCCAATCCGTGTACGACACAGCCGAAGGAATAACTCTGACCTATACGGACAGTGCAAACGGCACTCCCTACTACCTGAAAGGAGATGCCTTGCTGGTAGCCATCGGCCGCAAGCCTATGACTGCAGAGCTGAATCTGGAAAAAGCGGGTATACAAACAGACAAGCGGGGAGCCATCGTTGTCGACAACCAATTACGGACTACAGCCCCACACGTATGGGCCCTGGGGGACGTAAAAGGAGACGAACAGTTCGACTACTTGTCCATCGATGATTTCCGTATCATCCGTAATCAACTCTTTGAAAACAAAAAAAGGAGTACAAAAGACCGGTATCCAATCCCCTTTGCCATTTTCACCGACCCACCGCTGGCACATATAGGACTGACGGAAGAGGAAGCGATGAAGAACGGTTATTCCATACATGTGGCACGTATCCCTGCTGCCATGATTCCACGTGCCCGTACGCTACACAGCATAGACGGTATGCTCAAAGCTATTGTAGACATCCATACCGGACGGATTCTGGGTTGTACCCTACTTTGTGCCGATGCACCAGAAGTAATCAATACCGTAGCATCAATCATGAAAACGGGACAGCGTTACCATTTCCTGCGGGACTTCATTTTCACCCACCCCAGCATGAATGAGGGATTGAATATGTTATTCAAACCTTTTTAGCATTTTCTATTTGGTAATTAAGTCCTTAACCTTTATCTTTGCATCCGTCCAAAGATAGAGGAATGAAAAAGAAACAGTACATAACCTATATTCTTTTTTTCATCAGCTTGATAATGCTGGTGATACCCGTCATTCCCCACCATCATCATGCCGACGGAATGATATGCATGAAGAATGATATCACCGCCGATTGCTGCGGACACCGTCATAGCCCGGGCAACGAGCACTGCTGTTGCGACACGGGATGCATGACAACCCACTTTGTACAACAGACGCCCAGCTCTTCCAATGATGTGTGTTCACATCCGGATGCCTTGTGGGCAGTTACCCTACTCATTGAACCTTTTTCCAAGTTACTCATCCTACCCGAGTTTGACATAAGCAGGCAGGAGTGTATCTATCTGGAATCTCTTCATAGCACATTTATCATATGTGCTACGGGACTTCGTGCCCCTCCGTCTCTTCTTGCTTAACTGTTACCGGAACATCACCGGGACAGATTTCTATCCGGCATAAGGAACAATGCAATTTGGTTGCACGCCCTATGCCCTAACTTTGTATTCAAAATCAAAAAGTAAGAACAAATATCATCATGAAAAAAGTTATTTTCATGGGAGTCTTGGGATTATTCCTTTTAGGCTCCTGTAACAGCAAGTCCGGAGACAGCCACGAAGGACATAATCACGAAACAGAAGAGCACAATCATGACGGACATGACCACGAGGGACATGACCACGAACATGAGGAACACAACCATGAGCACGAAGAGCAGGAAAACCATGCCGGAGGAAGCGATGAAATCATCCTGCCACCAGCAAAGGCGCAAGCTGCCGGCGTAGCAGTCAGCACTGTTGAACCGGGTAGTTTCCATCAAGTCATCAAGACCAGCGGCCAGGTGATGGCAGCCCAGGGAGACGAGAGCGTAGCCGTAGCTACAGTAGCAGGCGTGGTTTCCTTCAAGGGAAAAGTTATCGAAGGAATGAGTGTCAGCAAAGGTACTCCTTTGGTGGTATTGTCATCCAAAAACATGGCCGACGGAGACCCGGTGCAGAAAGCCCGGATAGCCTACGAGGTTTCCAAAAAAGAATACGAGCGTATGAAAGCGCTTGTAGGCAACAAAATCGTATCTGAAAAGGAATTCGCGCAAGCCGAACAGATTTACGAAAATGCCCGTATCAGTTACGAGGCAGTCGCAAAGAACCATTCGGCAAGCGGCCAGGCTGTTGTTTCTCCCATCAGCGGTTATGTGAAGAATCTGTTGGTGAAAGAAGGGGACTACGTCAGCGTCGGCCAGCCGTTGGTAAGCGTCACCCAGAACCGCAAGCTTTTCCTGCGTGCGGATGTATCCGAAAAGTACTATCCTTACCTAAACAGCATCGGTTCTGCCAACTTCTGTACTCCTTATAATAATAAGGTATATACATTGAAAGAACTGGGCGGGCGCATGCTTTCTTATGGAAAGGCTTCGGGTGAGAACGGATATTATGTACCCGTAACTTTTGAATTCGACAATAAGGGAGACGTTATTCCCGGCTCGTTTGTAGAAGTATTCCTATTATCCTCACCAATGGAGAACGTGTTGTCTCTTCCTCACAGTGCGCTGACCGAGGAACAAGGCAGCTTCTTTGTCTACCTGCAACTGGATGAAGAGGGCTACAAAAAACAGCTTGTCACCCTGGGTGCCGACAATGGCGAAAGTGTACAAATCCTTTCCGGCATAAAAGCAGGCGATCGCGTCGTAACCCAAGGAGCCTATCAAGTGAAGCTGGCATCGGCAACGAATGCTATTCCGGCACATAGCCATGAACACTAATCTCATGTACAATTTGACAATTTACAAAGTACCATTTCGCTATGCAGTATAAGGGCTACGTGACGAATGGGGAGTGTAAAGTCAGATAAACAAGAAATATTAGATAAAACAGCAAGTGCGGCTGACATTGCGCAGCCCAATTGTACATTGTAAATAGTAAATAAAAAGATGTTAAACAAAATAATTGGTTTTTCTCTTCAGAACCGCATCCTGGTGCTGGTAGCATCGGTGCTGTTGCTGATTGGCGGTACTTATACCGCCATGCATACGGAAGTGGATGTGTTCCCTGACCTCAATGCGCCGACCGTGGTCATCATGACCGAAGCAAATGGTATGGCAGCAGAGGAAGTGGAACAGCTGGTCACTTTTCCCGTAGAAACGGCTGTAAACGGTGCAACGGGTGTGCGCCGTGTACGCTCTTCCTCAACGAACGGTTTTTCTGTAGTCTGGGTAGAATTCGACTGGGATACAGATATCTATCTTGCCCGGCAGATTGTCAGTGAGAAGCTGGCAGTCGTCAGCGAATCCTTACCGGCCAACGTAGGCAAGCCGACACTAGGCCCACAATCGTCCATTTTGGGCGAGATGCTGATTGTAGGTCTGACAGCAGATTCGACCTCTATGCTGGATTTGCGTACCATTGCCGACTGGACCATACGTCCCCGCCTGCTCTCTACGGGCGGTGTGGCACAAGTTGCCGTACTGGGTGGCGACATCAAGGAATATCAAGTGCAGCTGGACCCGGAACGGATGCGCCATTACGGCGTGACATTGAGCGAAGTGATGAACATCACCCGCGAAATGAACCTGAATGCCAATGGTGGAGTACTCTATGAATATGGCAATGAATATATCGTACGCGGCGTACTTTCTACCGACAAGGTAGACCAGATAGCCAAGGCCGTGGTGCGGAGCAACGGAGTCTCCGGCGCCCCTATCCTGCTGGAAGATATTGCCGACGTTCAAATCGGAGCCAAACTTCCTAAACTGGGTACCGCCTCGGAACGCGGTAAGCATGCCGTACTGCTGACAGTCACCAAGCAACCCGCCACAAGCACGCTGGAGCTTACAGACAAACTGGAAGCTTCCCTGCAAGACCTGCAGAAGAATCTACCGGCGGACGTAAAGGTTTCCACAGACATCTTCCGTCAAAGCCGTTTCATCGAAAGTTCCATCGGAAACGTTCAGAAGTCGTTGTTGGAGGGAGGTATTTTCGTTGTCATCGTGCTTTTCCTGTTCCTTGCCAACGTACGTACCACAGTCATCTCGCTGGTGACACTGCCGTTGTCACTGATTGCCTCCATCCTTGCCCTGCACTATATGGGCTTTACGATAAATACCATGAGCCTGGGAGGTATGGCTATCGCCATCGGTTCGCTGGTGGATGATGCCATCGTGGACGTGGAGAATGTCTACAAGCGTTTGCACGAAAACCGACTGAAACCTGCCGGCGAGCAACTTCCTATTCTGGAAGTGGTGTTCAATGCTTCGAAAGAAGTGCGTATGCCTATCCTCAATTCAACGCTGATCATCATTGTCAGCTTCGTACCACTGTTCTTCCTTAGTGGTATGGAAGGTAGGATGTTGGTACCACTAGGCATTGCATTCATCGTGGCATTGGCGGCTTCAACCGTTGTGGCACTGACCGTAACGCCGGTACTTTGCTCCTATCTATTGGGAAAAGAGAAAACGAAAAAACAAAATAACGAAAACAGCGATTCTGCCGTAGCACGCAAGATGAAGCAATGGTATGGTTCAGCACTGACTTTTGTATTGGGGCATAAGAAAGGGGTACTTGGAGGTATTATCGGACTATTTGTAGTGGCACTCGGCTGTTTCTTCACCCTGGGCCGCTCGTTCCTGCCGCCTTTCAATGAAGGTTCGTTCACCATCAATATCTCCTCGCTTCCGGGTATCTCCCTGGAAGAAAGCGACAAGATGGGGCACCGTGCCGAGGAGCTGCTGCTCTCCATCCCCGAAATACAGACCGTGGCCCGTAAAACGGGACGTGCAGAGCTGGACGAACACGCTCTGGGAGTAAACGTCTCTGAGATCGAGGCACCGTTTGAGTTGAAAGACCGCTCACGCAGCGAGCTCGTGGCAGAAGTCCGCGAAAAACTGGGTACCATTGTAGGGGCAAACGTGGAAATAGGCCAGCCTATCAGCCACCGTATAGACGCCATGCTATCCGGTACAAAGGCGAACATCGCCATCAAACTGTTCGGCGACGATCTGAACCGCATGTTCACTCTGGGCAATGAAATCAAGAGTGCCATCCAGGGTATTCCCGGTATTGCTGACCTGAACGTGGAACAGCAGATTGAGCGTCCGCAACTTGTCATTTCACCCAAACGGGAAATGCTTGCCAAATACGGCATTTCACTGCCCGAATTTTCGGAGTTTGTCAATGTCTGCCTGGCCGGTGAAGCCGTTTCCCAAGTTTACGAAAAGGGAAAGAGCTTCGACCTGACCGTACGCGTGAAAGACAACCTACGCGACGAAATGGAAAAAATACGCAACTTGATGATTGATACGGGCGACGGACAGAAAATTCCACTGAACTATGTAGCGGAAATCCGCTCGGCCATGGGTCCGAACACCATCAGCCGCGAGAATGTAAAGCGTAAAATCGTCATCTCCGCCAACGTGGCCGACCGCGACCTGCGAAGTGTAGTCAATGATATACAAGCCCAGGTAGACGCACAAATCAAACTGCCGGAAGGATACCACATCGAATACGGCGGACAATTCGAAAGCGAGCAGGCAGCAAGCCGCACGCTGGCACTTACTTCGTTCATGTCCATCGTGGTGATATTCCTGCTCCTCTACCATGAATTCCGCAGTGTGAAGGAGAGTGCCATCATCCTTATCAATCTGCCGCTGGCATTGATAGGCGGTGTATTCGCCCTGCTCATCACAACGGGAGAAGTGAGTATCCCCGCCATCATCGGTTTCATCTCACTGTTCGGTATCGCCACCCGAAACGGAATGCTGCTCATCAGCCATTACAACCACTTGCAGCAGGAAGAAGGCTATGGCGTCTACGACAGCGTTATCCGCGGTTCGCTCGACCGTCTGAATCCAATCCTGATGACCGCCCTATCCAGTGCACTGGCACTTATCCCGCTGGCTCTCAGTGGCGACCTGCCGGGCAACGAGATACAAAGCCCGATGGCAAAGGTTATCTTGGGCGGCCTTTTAACATCCACGTTCCTGAACGGTTTCATCATTCCGATTGTTTACCTGATGATGCACCATAACCAACAACCTAAAACGTCAGACAATGAATAAAAGATTTTTCATATTCAGCGCCGCCATCCTCGCTTTTGCGGGGATGAGCGCACAAACGTCCGGCATTGATGCCGTGCTCCAGCAGATAGAGGCCAACAACAAGGAATTGCAGGCTAACTCCCACCTCATTTCCTCACAAAAACTGGAGAACAAGACAAACAACAACCTCCCCGACCCTACACTGTCATACGCCCACCTTTGGGACTCCAAGAACAGTGACGAGACAGTCGGCGAAATGGTCATCTCGCAAAGCTTCGACTTCCCCACGCTTTACGCCACCCGAGGGAAGATGAACCGACTCAAGACAAATGCACTGGATGCACAAGCCACCGCCTTCCGCCAGCAGATATTGTTGCAAGCGAAGGAAGTATGCTTGGACATCATCATGCTGCAACGCCAGCAAGCCCTGCTCGACGAACGGTTGAAGAATGCGGAGGAACTGTCGGCCATGTACACCCGGCGTTTGGAAACGGGAGATGCCAATGCACTGGAAACCAACAAGATTAATCTGGAGTTGCTGAATGTACGCACGGAAGCCCGCATGAACCAGACGGCACTTAACAATAAACTGAAAGAGCTGCTTGTCCTCAACGGAAACCAGCCGCTCACACCGGGACGTCCCAGACCCGATACCACACCCGACGCCCAAACACTCGGATTGACAGAATACCCGGCAGTGCCGTTGCCGGCCGACTTCCACCCGCTGGCCGACGAACTGCTGGCTTCAGACCCCACCCTGCAATCCTTGCAGGGTGAAAGTTCTGCCGCCCGGAAACAGATTTCGGCAAGCAAGCAAGGCTGGCTGCCCAAACTGGAACTGGGTTACCGTAGAAATACCGAATCGGGGCATCCGCTAAACGGTGTAGTAGTAGGCTTCTCTTTCCCGCTTTTCGAAAACCGCAATAAGGTCAAGATAGCCAAGACACAAGCGCTCAACATTGACTACCAAAAGGAGAACGCCGCACTGCAAGCCAGCTCTGCCTTGTGGCAACTCTATGAAGAGGCCAAGAACCTGCACGCTTCCATGGAGGAATACGAGCGCACCTTCCATCAACAGCAAGACCTTTCTTTACTGAAACAAGCACTTATGGGAGGACAAATCAGTATGATTGAATACTTCGTTGAAATATCGGTTGTCTATCAAAGCAAGACAAACCTCCTGCAACTGGAAAACCAGTATCAGAAGGCAATGGCACAGATATACAAGAGCCGGTTATAAATAGAAAGAGCTGTCTGCGGTTGACAGACAGCTCTTTCTATTTCAATATATTGTAGTTATAGTTTTGTGACTTTACCCATAAACAGAATAACTCCCGTACTCTTCTCCTTTATCAGAAAGATGAAAGGACGGTCCACATAGAACGGAATTACCGTACTTGGTCCGGGAGCGGCCACGTCCATTCCTCCGACAGTTACAGCCGCAGCTTCCGTCCCCTCTTCATTCACTTTCACATAAGTGAACTGTTGCAGCAAACTGATAAACAAATCCTCATCCGCCATTCCGGAAAAATCGGCCGATGGAGTAAAAGCCTCCTGCATTCCCATTGCCATCATATCGTCAATGAGTTCTTTATCATATTCCATTTCAAACCGGGGTAACTTAAGGTTCAAGGCAGAGCTTGATAAACTACTGTTCCATTCCCCCCAGCGCTCGTCATTCAGCTGCGGCAGGCACTCATCCAACGATTTTCCCTCTGCCGGCAAGAGCACCACCATACTGAAAGCCTCATTGCCGTAAGGCAACTCTGCCATTGAGAAATACTCATTCTCGGCATAGTTGAATCTCTCGTCACGAAGATTCATCATGTGTACAGTCGATTTGCTTCCGTCAGCATTCGTAAAAGCCTCTTCTGCCGTATCCGATTTTTTGAATTGATTCTTCCAAATCCCCTTGAAATAAAGCGCATTCAACAGATAAAGACGCGCCGTCTCCGGAATCTCATTCAAGACTTTGGGGATGCAATTATTCGTTTTCCCGGCACACCAGCCGTTTATAATGTCCGGAGCCTTGGGAGAGGCAAAATCCAGCTCCTGCACTTGCGCGTCATACATCTTTTTGTTTACGCTTACAAAGTCGTCATGAACACCGAACCCTTTCTTTATCCAGATGGAATTGGCAATTCCCAACTGTGTGGTATTGTCCAAATCGAGCAACGCCTCCACCAGCTTCTTATTATAGTTGTTCATTTCTTCCAACGAATAGCCCGAAAAGCCCAGGACATCTGTCATCTCAGATAGTGTGTTTCCCAACGCTCCATTGGCAATCATAGACAGACAGAGCGAAGCGCTCAAAGGAGAGATGAACAGATTGGGCTTTTCCACCTCAGTTTTACAAACCTGATTAAAGAAACGGAAAGCGAAATCCGTTCCTAAATCCATCATCTCCTGCTCGGCACGGGTCAAGGCAATGTCTTTGCGAGGCTTGGGTTGTGGTGAAGAGTTGTCGTCACTCTGGCAGGCTGCAAGGATACAAAGTAGGCTTAAGGCAGTAATCGTTTTTTTAAGCATAAGCAAATAGTATTAGTTTTAAAACAGTTATCTATATATAGAAAATGCTTGAACAAAC
Source organism: Bacteroides uniformis (assembly GCF_025147485.1). Classification (NCBI taxonomy): domain Bacteria; kingdom Pseudomonadati; phylum Bacteroidota; class Bacteroidia; order Bacteroidales; family Bacteroidaceae; genus Bacteroides; species Bacteroides uniformis. Next base: position 4,548,011 of record NZ_CP102263.1, read on the forward strand.
AAAATACTGCATTGAAGAAACAATAAAAAATAGTACATTCCTACTCTATTATCATACTGCAAAGTTCTGCATATTTTTTGCAGTCGCACTGCATATGTGTTGCAGCACCACTGCATATGTGTTGCAGTCGCGCTGCATATATATTTGCAGTGTCACTGCAACAGCTCTGCAGTGCTACTGCAAAATATATACAGCAGCTTTGCAGTAACGTGATTGATTTCACCCGGTTATTGTTGCCAATTCCAGCACCCCTTCCGGCAAATATCCGCTGCGTATGCGCCATTCCTGGGGATAAAGATTATTGGCACGGTTACCTATATTCTTGACAAATCCTAGAGGTATCTGTTTGTAGGTGAGCAAGACAATGCCGCGCGGAGCAGTCTCCGAAAGGACAACAGCCTCCTTGCGCAGATAGCTGATGGCCTGCTCGCGGCCTATCTCTTCATGGGCAAAGGCATCCGGATTCAGTGCTATACTCATGGCGAGCCCATGAGCAGGCATCCAGTCTTTTCCTTTCAACTCGGCAACATCTACCCCAGCCTGCACGATACGGAGTGACGAACGCAAAGCCGACAGTTCGGAGAGATACGCTTTAGGGAAAGCGCTGACGTTGTTGCCATTGACGATAAATTCGTAATTATCCGGAACCGCAAACCACTCATGCAGTGCCGAAAGCTGTTCTTTGGAAACACCCGGAGTTTTCGCTCCTTTTCCTTGAGGTTTTCTTCCTTTTTCCCAGGATTTCACCTGCCCGGCCCAGGTATTCCCATCGCTCACGCCCGGTTTGCGGAGAACTGCCAAAAAGAATCCTTCCCCCTTCGTCCGATGGGGCAGGAAACGATAGGCGGGAAAGTCCTCTCCCGACAATAGATTACCCGTAATATTCCAGTCAGTAGAAATTTCCAACGGCAATACCTCCGCCCCGAATTCATCCCGTATCCAACGGATGTTCTCTTCGTTTTCCTTTGTATTATAGGTACAAGTACTGTAGATGAGAATGCCTCCGGACTTCAAGCAAGGCCAGATATCCGTAACGATGCGACGCTGGCGCTGCCAGCAGATTTCCACATTCTCCCCACTCCACTCACTTACCGCAACGGGGTCTTTACGGAACATCCCCTCGCCAGAGCAGGGGACATCCGTCAATATGACGTCGAAGAAGTCCGTCAAGGAAGAAAAATCTGCCGGGTCATTATTAGTGACCACCACACCGGAATGCCCCCACTTCGTAAGATTCTCCGCCAATACCTGCGAGCGGTTGCGGATTACCTCATTGGCCACCAGCAGACTGCCTGCGGGCAACACGCTACGGGCATGCGTGGATTTCCCGCCGGGAGCCGCACAGAGGTCAAGCATCACCACCGGTCCTTCGCCCACATACCGCCTCAAAGCCTGCTCCACAAACATAGACGAAGCCTCCTGCACATAGTAGCAGCCTGCATGAAACAGCGGGTCAAAAGTGAATGTCAGCCGCTTGTCCAGATAGTATCCGGCAGTAGACCAAGGGACATGCCTAAAAGAGGAACGAAAAAGACTGAATGAAGATTCCGGTAATTTATCTTCATTCAGTCGGATACTGACCGGCTGCTCCCCTTCCAGGGCGGCAGCCAGCTTTTCATATTCTTCCACACCCAAGAGGGCGCGTGTATAATCGGTGAAAGATGAGGGTAGCTTCATGCTTTGAACTGTTTTATGGCAGCAAAGATAGTGCAAAATACGTTTCACCAATCTACGGGGCTAAACAAAAAGCACGGTTCAATACTCTTTTTAAAAACTGAGTTTCACCCCTGCAAAATAGGAACGCGGTGCACCCGGTCCGTAGATATAACCGGAATCGCGGCTCGCTCCTTTATCAAAATCTTTCTGATAAGAATTGAATATATTCTGTACACCGGCATTGAGCTGCAAACAGAACCCTTGAAAATCAAAGTCGTAAGCTATCTTTGTTCCAAGCTCAAAGAAGTCCGGACTCTTTACCAATACATCCGCCTCACCGTTCACCTCCGAAAGCAAATGGGGAACGTACATCCGCCCGGTATAATTGCCGTTCAAAGCTATTGAGAAGGCTTTAACCGGCATATAGGTAGCTGTAAAGTAGCCGTAGACGTCGGGAGTACGCAGTATCTTGTCGCTGTAACGTTCTTTCTCCGACAAGTGCTCCTCATCCGCACTCCATTCTTCGGGAGAGTCATAGATACTTCGTTGAAGCGTCAGCCCTGCCTGCAACTGAACCTTATCCTTATAGGCAACCTTTCCTTCCAATGTGCCGCCATACACTTTAGCTCCCGAACCATTGATACGGGTCTGTATCAGATAAGCGCTACCATCCGGGTCTTTCACCGGAGGCGTCAGGACAAACGGGTCGGAAAGTTTCGTGTAGAAGCCTTCCACCAGTAGGTTTGCCTGGAAATCTCCGAAATAGTGGTACCAATCTACCGAAGCATTGAAGCTGCGCGAACGCTCTTCCTTCAATCCTTTGGCGCGGACAATGGAAACCAACTCTCCACCCACATTACTGATATGCAGATCTTCATCAAACGCTTGTGGAGCACGGAATCCCTCAGCATAACTGAAACGGATATTCACATCCTGAGTAGGATTGTAACGGATATTGGCACGGGGACTGAAAACAGCCTTGTCCATGATGCTGTTTTTATCTACGCGCCCGCCAATCAGGAAACTCCACTGTTCGTTCTTCCACTCATTCTGGGCATAGACGCTTGCTATATTCACCACTTGGTTCAACGGGGCGGGGGTATATTTCTCAATCAGTTGTTGCAAGCGGTCACCCGTTGCCGTAGGATCTTCGGCCAAAGCAGCATCACGATACTTCTGTACGTCCGTTGCCTTGTCATGCAGATTGTCGTGATTGAACTCAATGCCTCCGGTCAAATCGGCAGGCATAAACAGACACTTGTCAAAATGATAAATATACTGGGCACCCAGCACACCGGTAAAGTCCGTAGTCATTCCATAAGCGCTGTAATAACTATTGCGCACGATGTGCTGAGCCGAAGCATAGGTACTGAACGTATGTTTCTGGTTTTTGGAGAAAGCCGTGAACTTGAGTCCACCCGTGTTGATGGAATGTTTCAGCTGTTCCACCAGTCCGGGCGCCCCGGTACCGTTCAATCCGGCATCCTCGGCTATATGAGGGGGAAGGCTGAAGCCACTTCCACCACGGCGGAATTCCTCCATATGATGGTATTCAAGGCTCAGCTTGGAATAGGCACTTGTCCGGTAGTAAGCATTCAGACCGACAGTCTGGTTCTTCAGCTTCGGTAATTCGGAAAAACCGTCTCCGTTGGAGTCCCATGCCGAACGATGCCTGCTCTGGCCGTACACATAAGCCCCCATCTTACTGTCCGAAGAAACCAAGGAAAGATTCAGGGTCGTGTTGTTGTCGAACGAGCCGGAACCGTCGAAATTGGAAATGGTATGCGAGAAAGAACCGGAATTGCGAATCGGTTCCTTCGTAATGATATTCACCGTCCCGGCAATGGCCGAAGAACCGAACAAGGCTGAACCACCTCCACGCACCACTTCCACACGCTCTATCATGTTGGCGGGAATCTGTTCCAACCCATACACACCGGCCAGAGAGGAAAAGATGGGACGTGAGTCTATCAATATTTGGGTATATTTCCCATCCAGCCCGTTGATGCGCACTTGTGAATAACCGCAATTCTGGCAATCGGTCTCCACCCGCACACCTGGCTGAAAGGCCAGTCCTTGCGACAAAGTATGCGAGTTTGTCTGCTCAAACAGTTTAGGAGTGACCACTTTGACCAAAGTGGGTGCCAAGCGCCGGGCAGTCTCATTGCGGTTGGCTGTGACTACCACCCCGTCCAGTGCCACCATGTCTTCTTCCAACTCAAAGTTCTCTTCCAAGGTCTTACCACGTTTCAGAACGACTTTGCGCTCCTGCGACTTATAACCTACGGCACTGACGGACAACGTGAACTCACCTTCAGGCAGATTCTTTAGGAAATAGTGACCGGTGGCATCGGTCATGGTCCCGATGGTGGTGCCTTTCAGCGAAACTGTCATATAAGGCAAATGTTCCCTTGTACTTTTTTCTATTACATGACCGACAATATTGGCATCGGTACTCTTCAAATCTTCGGCATAAACGGTTGATGAGAGTAACAGACATACTGCTCCCACCACAAAAAATATATATTTTTTCATGTACTTCTAAAATAATATGTTAATCAATGAGGTTGACGCAATCCCACAACGGAATTGCCTTAATCTATCGGATTTGAAAAAAAGAAGGGGGAGCACGCAGGCAAATACCGCCACGAAGCTTTACACACTTGATGCATTCCGTGGTAAGAATGCTCAGTACACACAACAAAACAAGGAAAACCGTCGCGGCAACCGGAAGCAACGGAAGGGAAGAAGAGACGAAAGAGGCTAGATAGAAAATGGTTTCCAACTGCACCTCTGTATGCTCATGCTGGCCCTTGAATGGATGGGAATGCACAATGATAACACCATTCACCACATGCGAGTGGGTAAACAGCGTAATTCCTCCCAGATAGGCAATGAACAGCAGAGGGAGGAAACACTTCATTATATTCCTCAACTTCATCAAGACTTCCCAATAAAAACAGATGCGCAAAGATAACAGTATTTACAATAAGAAACAACCCGGTTTGTATATTTACCTCTATTTACAGTCGCAAATACCTACTTCTTGTTATTCCGGAAAAAAGACAATAAGACATTTTCACGGAAAAATATCGCCTTATTTCCGGTTTTCTAAAAAAAATATCTTCTCTTTGCAACTTTATAAAGGTGACGACACGTCTAACCAACAAAGAAACAAATTAAAAGACCATAGATTATGAAACGTATCATTTTTGGATTAATGCTCGCCATGATGTTCTGCACACTGGTGCAAGGCGCAAACAGAACCGTAACAGAGAACGACGGTCAGGGGAACAAGAAAAGAGTCATCGAATTGAGAGACACTGTCATCAATGGAGAAACCGTAACAGACACACTTAGTGTCATGACTTATGAAAACGGTGCCGGCAGTAGCAATGCTCCGGAAAAATGGAGAACCCACCACAGCAGTATGGACTGGAACGGGTTCGACCTCGGGAGCAAGACCTCGGAGACCGTGATTGCCGTAACAGCCATCGTCTTTGTATTCGGACTGCCGCTACTCATCATATTCGTAGTATTCTTCTTCCGCTATAAAAACCGGAAAGCCAAGTACCGCCTGGCGGAACAGGCCCTGGCCAGCGGACAGCAACTGCCTGAAAACTTCTTCAAAGAAGCCGCAGCAACGGATATCCGCAGCAAAGGCATCAACAACATATTCGTCGGCATCGGCCTGTTCATCTTCCTTTGGGCCATTACCGGAGAATTCGGTCTCGGATGTATCGGCTTACTCGTCATGTTCACCGGCTTCGGACAATTGGTGATTTTCTACAGCCAACAGAAGAAGAACGAAGAAAAATGAGTCAGATGGGTGACATATCGTTAGTCGCACAGGTCGTGGTGTTTCACAACACCAGGGCCTTCGACCAGTTGGTAAAGAAGTACCAGTCGCCCGTGCGGCGGTTCTTCCTGCACCAGACCTGCGGCGACAGCGAGTTGAGTGACGACCTGGCACAAGATACGTTTATCAAGGCCTATACAAACATCGCTTCGTTCAAGAATCTGTCCAGCTTCTCAACCTGGCTCTACCGTATTGCCTATAACGTTTTTTATGATTATATTCGCAGCCGGAAAGAAACGGACGATTTGGATACGTACCGAGTGGACGCTCAATGCAGCACACTGCAGCAGGACGTGGGACAGCACATGGACATTTACCGTGCCCTGGCCACACTGAAGGAAATGGAACGCACCTGCATCACGCTCTTCTACATGGAAGACCAAAGCATCGAAAAGATTACAGGTATCACCGGATGTCCGGCGGGAACGGTAAAAAGCCACCTCTCGCGGGCGAAAGACAAAATGGCTTCCTACTTAAAACAAAATGGTTATGATGGAAAATGATGATAAACTCCTGACTTCATTCTTTGCCGAACACCGGCAGGAAATAGCCGATAACGGGTTCAGCCGCCGCGTACTGCGACATCTGCCCGACCGTAGCCGCCACTTGGCGCAGATATGGACAGCATTCTGCTTTACTCTGGCCCTCGTACTGTTCGTCTCCCTCGACGGAGTGCAGCTGATACTGGACACCTTGCGCGAAACCTTCGATACTGCCATCCGGAGCGGAGCTTCGGAGCTTGACCCCAAGTCGTTAATCATTGCCGGAGTGGTATTGCTCTATTTCGGTTACCGCAAGATTTCATCTATGGCATAGTTGTTTTTCAATGATAAATCGTATCTTTGTCCCCTCATAAAACTAACTAAGAGGAGAAAGTTTTGAGAAAGATTCTATTCATCATATTATTCGTTTTTTCTATTGGGAATGCCGGGGCGCAAGCAACAAGCGATTCCATCGTCATGAATTACTTGAAGGAAATGGGCGCCCCCGTCACTTATAACAATGAAGTGAAATTGCTGATGACCGGCCATGACAAGTTCGTCGATCTCTTCGAGAATATCCGCCATGCCCGGCATCATATCCATTTGGAATACTTCAACTTCCGCAACGACTCCATAGCCAATGCCTTGTTCAGCCTTCTGGCAGAGAAAGTCAAGGAGGGAGTTGAAGTCCGCGCCATGTTCGATGCCTTCGGCAACTGGTCCAACAACCAACCATTGAAAGAACGCCATCTGAAATCCATCCGCGCCCAAGGCATCGAAATCGTTAAGTTCGATCCTATCACTTTTCCCTGGGTGAATCATGCCATACACCGCGACCATCGGAAAATAGTAGTGATTGACGGCAAGATAGGTTATACCGGCGGCATGAACATTGCCGACTACTACATCAACGGATTGCCTAAAATCGGTAAATGGCACGATATGCACATACATCTTGAAGGAGATGCCGTGCGCTATCTGCAGGGCATCTTCCTGACCATGTGGAACCGGGAAACGGGACAACACGTAGGTGGACCTGCCTACTTCCCGGATACTCAGCAACTGCCCGACAGTATTGCCGAAGAAATAGCCATCGTGGACCGCACGCCACGCGAAACACCACGCTCCATCAGCCATGCCTATGCAGCTTCCATACAAGCCGCACAGAAGAGCATCCGAATCGTGAATCCTTATTTCGTTCCGACCAAATCAATCCGCAAGGCAATCAAGAACGCACTGAAAAAAGGTACTGAAGTGGAAATCATGATACCTGCCGTGTCGGACATAGCCTTTACTCCGGATGCCTCATTCTACATAGCACACAAGCTGATGAAGAAAGGAGCCAAGATATATCTCTTCAACGGCGGCTTCCACCATTCCAAGATAATGATGGTAGACAGCACTTTCTGCACGGTGGGTACTGCCAATCTCAACAGCCGCAGCCTGCGCTATGACTACGAGACAAACGCTTTCATCTTCGACCCCAAGACCACCAATGAGCTGAATGCCATGTTCGAACGGGACGTGCAAAACAGTACGCTACTCACTCCCGAAGTCTGGAAAAAGCGTTCCGGATGGAAGAAATTCGTAGGCTGGGTGGGAAACCTGATGACCCCCTTCCTCTAATTATTAATTATTAATTATTAATTATTAATTAATTCTCCTACCTTTGCGTTCGGATAAAAACAGAGCATTACATCATGAAACAATATTTAGACCTGCTGAACCGCGTACTGACCGAAGGCGTAGAGAAAAGCGACCGTACGGGTACCGGCACCATCAGCGTATTCGGCCACCAGATGCGTTTCAACATGGATGAAGGCTTCCCCTGCCTTACTACCAAGAAGCTACATCTGAAATCAATCATATACGAACTGCTATGGTTCCTCCAAGGAGACACCAATGTGAAATATCTTCAGGACAACGGTGTACGTATCTGGAACGAATGGGCGGACGAAAACGGTGACCTGGGACATATTTACGGGTATCAATGGCGCTCCTGGCCGAACTATAAAGGTGGATTCATCGACCAAATCAGCGAAGCTGTAGAAACCATCAAGCACAATCCCGACTCACGCCGGATTATAGTCAGCGCATGGAATGTAGGTGATTTGGACAACATGAACCTCCCTCCCTGCCACGCCTTCTTCCAGTTCTATGTCGCCAACGGACGGCTGAGCCTACAACTGTATCAGCGTAGTGCGGACATTTTTTTAGGAGTGCCCTTCAACATTGCTTCCTATGCCCTGCTCCTGCAGATGATGGCGCAAGTCACCGGACTGAAAGCCGGAGATTTCATCCATACCTTAGGAGATGCTCACATCTATCTGAACCATTTGGAGCAGGTAAAACTCCAACTATCTCGTGAACCGCGGGATTTGCCGCAGATGAGAATCAATCCGGATGTGAAAAACATCTTCGACTTCAAGTTCGAGGATTTTGAGTTGGTCAACTATAACCCGCATCCGCATATTGCAGGAAAAGTGTCAGTATAAATCCTACAATAAAAAGATAGAAAGAGAAAAGAATTTTACACACATATGATTAGTATTATTGCTGCAGTAGACAGAAAGAGAGGTATCGGCTATCAGAACCGGTTGTTATTCTGGCTTCCCAATGATTTGAAGCGTTTCAAAGCCCTCACCACGGGAAATACCATCATCATGGGCCGAAAGACTTTTGAATCTCTCCCCAAAGGTGCGCTTCCCAACCGCCGCAACGTTGTTCTGTCCACTCAAAAAGATTTGATCTGTCCCGGTACAGAAGTTTTTCCCTCATTGGAAGAAGCACTAAGCAGTTGCCAGCCCGACGAACACGTCTACATCATCGGCGGTGCAAGCGTTTATCGCCAGGCACTCCCCTTTGCAGATACCCTCTGCCTGACCGAAGTGGATGCAGAAGCCCCTCAGGTGGACGCCTACTTTCCCGAAGTCGCTCCGACTGTATGGCAAGAAAAAAGCAGGGAGTCCCATCCCGCAGATGAGAAGCATCCCTGCCCTTATGCATTCGTCGATTATATCCGTCGGTAGAATCAATCTTCCTCTTCTTCTACCGTTATAGGCATCTGCCGCTTGATGGCTTCATGGAAAGATATCAAGGTTTCCGTACGCGCCAGTCCCAGCGGTTGCAACTTATCATGTATGATGCTCAGCAAATGATGGTTGTTGCGGGCATAAAGCTTTATGAACATATCATACTTGCCCGTTGTAAAATGGCATTCCACAATCTCGGGAATAGCTTCCAATGCTCTCGTTACAGCATCGAAGGAAGCAGGATCCTTTAGGTAGATACCGATATAGGCGCATGTTTCATATCCTATCTTCTCCGGATCAATCACATATTCAGAACCTTTCAATATACCTAAGTTTGTCAGCTTTTGAATGCGCTGATGAATGGCTGCTCCCGATACATTACAAGCTCTGGCCACTTCAAGGAAAGGAATGCGTGCATTATCGGCTATAAGTTTTAAAATCTGTTCGTCTAAAGTATCCAACTGATGATGTCCCATTTCAAATTCTAATGATTAATAAATTACTATATCTCCCGCATATCTATACGGCAACATGCAAAGTTAGCTATTTTTTCGCCAATAAAAATACGGTTTATAACTTTTCTTACAAAAAAAAGAATAATACCGCATATCAGGCATTTCAAAGTGCATATGCAAAATTCCATCTCGCACGACCGGAAAATTGCAGATGAGCTTTAAAGATATTATCTTTGTAGTAGCAATAATAATGAACCGTTATGAAAAAGTATTCCTTATTCCTATTATGCCTGATGGCAGCAATATCCTTGCATGCCCAAAGTTTTGCCGATTATTTTGCAGATAAAACCCTGCGTGTCGACTATATCTTTACCGGAAATGCAGCCAAACAAGAGATATGCCTGGACGGATTGTCTTGTCTCCCCTCTTGGGCAGGAAGGAAGCATCATTTATCTGAGTTACCCCTGCAAGGAAACGGACAAATCATTATGCGAGATGCAGCCAATGGCAGCGTAATCTACAAAACATCCTTTTCTTCGCTCTTCCAGGAGTGGCTGGAAACGGATGAAGCCAAAGCGGTGACCAAAGGATTCGAAAACACCTTTCTCCTTCCCTATCCCCTCCGTCCTGCAGAAATAGAAATAACACTTCTCGACCCGCGTAGAAATGTACGGGCAAGCATGAAACATACGGTCAGTCCCGACGACATCCTGATACATCAGAAAGGTACTGCCCACATCACACCACATAAATATCTGCTGCAAAGCGGCAATACGGCCAAATGCATCGACGTAGCCATCCTTGCAGAAGGATATACTCCCGAAGAGATGCCGGTATTCTACGAAGACGCAGCCATTGCCTGCGAAAGTCTGTTTGCCCACGAACCCTTCCGGTCCATGAAAAAGCACTTCAACATTGTAGCAGTGGCCAGCCCCTCCGAAGACAGCGGAGTAAGCGTACCACGCCTCGGAGAATGGAAACGGACAGCATTCAGCTCTCATTTCAGCACATTCTATTCAGACCGGTATCTGACAACCTCCCGTGTCAAATCCATACACGATGCGCTGGCGGGAATACCGTATGAACACATCATCATCCTTGCCAATACGGAAGAATACGGAGGCGGTGGAATCTATAATTCCTATACCCTTACTACCGCCCACCATTCCATGTTCCGCCCCGTTGTGGTACATGAGTTCGGGCATAGCTTTGGCGGACTGGCCGATGAATACTTCTACGACAATGACGTGATGACAGATACCTATCCACTAGATGTGGAACCCTGGGAACAGAACATCAGCACAAGAATCGATTTCACTTCCAAATGGAAAGATATGCTTGCTCAAGGAACTCCCGTTCCTACTCCCTCTTCTGAAAGTGGAACATATCCCGTAGGCGTATATGAAGGAGCTGGCTATTCTGCCAAAGGCATCTACCGTCCGGCAGACAATTGCCGCATGCGCACCAATGAATACCCTACTTTCTGCCCGGTCTGCCAACGGGCCATCTGCCGCGTCATTGAATTTTATACTGAATAAAAACAAACTAAACTAAAAGAACTTATGATCAGACTTCAACGTATTACAACAGCTGACACAGACTTGTACAGCTACATGGAGAAATTAATGACTCAATCGTTCCCTTCAGAGGAGTACCGGGAACTGGAGGAATTGCGCAAGTATACAGATACCAAAACGCACTTCTATAACAATATCATCTTCCATAACAACACCCCGGTAGGTCTCATCACTTACTGGGATTTCGGACATTTTTACTATATAGAGCATTTTGCCATTGACCCCGCACAGCGTAACGGCGGATATGGAAAGAGCGTACTGAACCATTTATGCCAACTCTTAAAACATCCCATCGTCTTGGAAGTGGAAATACCCGAAGAAGAAATGGCTAAACGCCGCATTAACTTCTATCAACGGCAAGGATTCTCCTTATGGGAAAAGCCCTACCAACAACCACCCTATAAAACAGGCGACAACTACCTGCCTATGCTCATCATGGCCTATGGAGATATAGAATGTGGAAAGGATTTTGACTCTGTAAAGGAACACATCTACCGCGAAGTATATAATGTGAAATCTTAAAAAAACAATATACTTAAAACAATAAAGGTCGTTTCAACAAATGAAACGACCTTTATTATATCATTAAACTAACTTTTACTGACGCGGTTGCGCAGAATAGTTAATCTTCAAAGCATAAGCCTTACGAAGCGCTTCTTTGATATCTGTTACGATACCCATTTTCGTATCTTGGTCAACTTTCAAAGACACTGTCATCTGCGGCTGATCTTCTTCCTTCATACTGGCACGTTCACCAATAATGTAATCTTGAATTTCAGCAACTTCAGCATAGCTGTCGTTCAACTGGATACGGCTCTCATTACCTAACTTCTTACGAAATTCGGCAGTAGGTTTTCCTACATAGATAAACGTAACCAAAGACTTCTTTTCAAGTTTCTCCAATTCTGTAGCTTGCGGAACCTTAAACTCAACCTTCAATGTTACCTCACGCATCGTTGTTACAATCATGAAGAAGAACAACAAGGTGAAGATAAGGTCAGGCAGAGAAGAAGTGTTCAACGCCGGCATTCCACGTTTACCAGTCTTATTAAATTTTCCCATTACTTCTTTTCTCCGTACTTTTTAGGTTCTGCCTCAGAAATCTTCTGAGAATAAATTTCACGAATTGCATCTTGTTGTTCTTGATCCAACTCCATATAATTCTTCTGCCACTTTTCCTGAGCCAATTCATCACGCAACTCGTTATAAGCTGCTACCAACTCATTCTGTACAGACATATATGCTTTGTATGAAGAACCACGGTCACAACGCAAAGAAATCACATGGCCTTCCGTCACTTGTACTGTACCGAAGAAAGGAACATTCTTAGAAATCTTTTCCGGTTTTGTATCTTCGTTATACGGATTGGCAATAAATTCTTTTGCTTTTGCACGCAATTGGTCAACAGTAATATAATCATTCCCGCACATTAACTGGTCCTGCATGTTCAAGAAGACTTGCAATACGTTGCGTTCCTTCTTCTTTGCATCGTCCAACTTCTGGTCCTTTTCCGGTGGAGGCGGCAAACGTCTTGCCAAACCACGGTCGGTATCCATAGATGTTGTAATCAAGAAGAAAATCAGCAACAAGAAAGCGATGTCCGCAGTAGAACTTGAGTTAATTTCAGGAACTTCTCTTTTCTTTTTAGCCATTGTAATTATATCTTTAAATTGAGTTACCTCAATTGATTATGATAATTTTTTCTTAATGCTACTAAAAATGATTGCCAAGACTGTACCAGCAAACAAGATATAGATAGAATAAAGGAACATGTCAGTAAGCTTCAACCAGAAAGGTACGTTCTCAGTTCCGCTATAACCCGGAATAACAAGTGGTTCTTCACTACCCATAGTCCAAGAAATAACAACAACTGCAACCAATATAACCAAACCAATCAAAGATTTCAACGCTGCTCCCGGATTGTCTTTCAGTGCAGCTCCAAATTGGAACAAAACACCAACCACGGTAGCAATAATAGCTACAAAGAACAGAATGTACATCAAATAAATCAATGCGTCTGTATGAGCCGGTTGCCACATTTCTGCGTCAACGCTTGCCAACACTGCATCGCCCTGAGCATCTCCACCGAAGAAGAACATGCCCAACACTACCAAGATGATAGCGAACATGACATACAGTGCATAGTATGATACTTTATATGATAACTTAGCCATCTTAATTATTTTTTGTATTTCAAGTCATATTTGATAACCATATCCAACAGAGAGATAGAAGAATCTTCCATTTCGCTGGTCAAAGCTTCAATCTTAGCCAGGATGTAGTTATAGAATACCTGCAGAATCAAGGCAACGATCAAACCGAAGATAGTTGTAATCAAGGCAACCTTCATACCACCTGCTACAACCGTCGGAGAGATATCACCTACCTGCTGGATCTTATCAAATGCCTGCACCATACCGATTACAGTACCCAAGAATCCCAAAGACGGAGCCATAGCGATGAACAGTGTAATCCAAGAGCAACCTTTTTCCAGGTAACCAGCTTGTACACCACCGTAAGAAACTACTGACTTTTCTACTACGTCGATACCTTGGTCAATTCTCATCAGACCTTGATAGTAGATAGAAGCGATAGGACCTCTAGTGTTACGTGCGATGTCTTTAGCAGCTTCAACGTCACCTTTTTCCAAAGCAGCTTCAATAGCAGCCAAGAACTTCTTTGTGTTGATTTCAGCCAAGCTCAAATAAATGATACGTTCAATACAGAATGCAAGACCGATAACCAATGCGATAGCTACCAAACTCATGAAAGATGCAGTACCTTCAATAAACTTAGTTTTGAGTTCTTTGTGGATACCACCTTCTGTAGCTTCCATAGCGGCAGGAGCAGCAGCGTCAGCAGCAGGTGCTACAGCTGCTTGTTCAGTTTGTTCAGCTGCAGGAGCATCTTGAGCCTGAGCAAGTTGAGTTGAGCCAAATGTTAAGACTCCCATCACAGCAACAATTGCAAATAACTTTTTCATTGTGTGTCTAATTTTTAAGATTAATTAATTAATTTATTTATTATAATTTGTTGTTTTATCTCCATTTTATCACACTGCGGAGAGACGGGGATTCGAACCCCGGATACCCTTTAGGGGTATACACGCTTTCCAGGCGTGCCTCTTCAACCACTCGAGCATCTCTCCAATAGACGCCTTTTCTGAAATCGGGTGCAAATTACAAAAAAAATGCGAACCACCAGCGTTTTCAGCTACAAATGTATTCTTTTTTTTGTTGTTCTGCCTCATTCTCCCCGTTTTATATTAAATAAAATCTCAAAATTAATAAACTTTAAAATCTTAAAGAGCTTATTTGAGCATTCCGAACACTTTTAAAGCGTTATCAGAAGTAACCTGGGCCACCTTTTCAGGAGAGTTCCCATAGATTCCGGCCACCTTTACCAAAGTATCCTTAACATATGCGCTTTCGTTCCTCTTGCCTCGATTGGGAACCGGAGTCAGATAAGGGGAATCGGTTTCCAGCACGATGCGTTCCAAAGGAATATTCTTCAAGACTTCGGGCAAAGTTGATTTCTTGAAAGTCACCACACCATTTATTCCTATCATGAAATCCGCAAATTCCATAATCCTGCAGGCCTCTTCCGAGGTTCCCGTAAAACTATGGAAAATTCCTTTCAAAGGAGTCTGCTGATAGGGTTTCAACACATTATATATATGGTCAAACGCTTCCCTACAATGCAGCACTACCGGCAAACCGTATTCCAAAGCCCACTCAATCTGCTTGTCCAACACCCTTTGCTGCTCTCTAAGAAAAGTCTTATCCCAATACAAGTCCATACCAATCTCGCCAACCGCAACAAATTCATTCGGTGAAGCCAGCTCCCGGGCCACTATTTCCAACTCCTTTTCATAATCCGCACCCACAGAGGTAGGGTGCAATCCAATCATCGGATAGCAATACCCTTTATATTCACGGCACACCCGAAGCATAGGTCCTATGGTGGTACTATCGATATTGGGCATAAAAATATGCGTGACTCCTGCCTCACGGGCACGAGCCATCACTTGAGGCAAATCCTCTGCAAACTCTTCTAAAAAAAGATGGGAATGTGAATCAATCAATCTCATTCTTCAACTTACTCTTTGCGTTTCTCACCGGTACGGTAATAATAGATTATTCCATAATCACGGCATAAATCCAAACGTTTCTCATTGGGAGTGACCTCCTCGAATTTCTTTTCAACCTGGTTCCATATATCCAAAATCAAACCATCCGCCTCTGCACGCATCGAAGCCAAGGTGTCCAAACTGCGGGCTGTCAAAGATTGAAGATTCTTTTGCTTCTCATAACTATCCATGAAAATATCATAATGCACCCTCACTTTTGCAATCGTAGGGTTATAAATGGGAATTCCTCCCTGGGATATACGTTTGTTTTCCCCATCCACGATTTTACGCCCCCACTCTGCCAAGGCAGGCTCTGTCGATAAATCAGGCACATTATTGTTGCTTGTGTCCAAACCGTAATATTCCTTATGAGCAATACGCACTTCAGAACGGATGACAGCTAAATTCAACACCTGGATAAAATGAGAAATATACAGACGGGCAGTCTTTACATTAGCCTGATGCTTACGTCCCGCCCGAGCCTGCCGCTCAAAACAGTCGGCATAATAAGCTTGCGCAGCTTCAAACTTTGTAAGAAAATTCCGCGCATCAGTCAACGCCTTCAAAGATACGGCCAAATCATACACATTACATATATCACCCTTGACGACCACTGCTTTCAGCGCCCGTATTCTCGCTTGATCTGTATTAGGCAATCTTCTATAAGGCATTTTCTCCCGGATTTAAAGTTATACTTCCCGATGCATCAGGTTAGCCATCAGGTTCTTCAATTCCTCTTTCTTTTCATCTGCCACCTTCACCGCCAACAGACTTTCCATTGCGCGTTCACAATACTCTTCCATCTTTTTCTCACACAGTTCCTTGACGCCAATCCGGTTATACAGTTCCGTCACCGCAGCAACTTTCTCCTCCGGGTTGAATGCAACAGCATCCACCCAAGCATTCAAGCGGGTCAACTGCTCCTCATCCGCATGTTCAAAAGCCTTTATCAGCATGTAGGTCTTTTTATTGCACAGAATATCACCTCCAATATTCTTTCCAAAGACGGCAGCATCGCCATAAACATCCAGGAAATCATCTTTCAACTGAAAAGCGACACCCAAGTTCATGCCAAAATCATACAACTGCTCCGCATCTTCAGAAGAAGCCCCTCCCAAAAGAGCGCCAATCTTCAAGCTTGCAGCCAACAATACCGAAGTTTTCAGACGAATCATTTCCAGATACTCCTCTGCCTTCACATCCTTC
The DNA here is from genome assembly GCF_025147485.1 of Bacteroides uniformis. Lineage (NCBI taxonomy): Bacteria > Pseudomonadati > Bacteroidota > Bacteroidia > Bacteroidales > Bacteroidaceae > Bacteroides > Bacteroides uniformis. Next base: position 4,564,407 of record NZ_CP102263.1, read on the forward strand.
CGATGTTCAAACTCCATATCCAGCTGCTGTCCTTCACAGATTTCCAGTGCAGTCAGGCTAAATATATCCATCACCTCTTTCAGGTGTTCAACCGGGCATTGAGCCATAAACTGATAAGCTAATACAAGCATTGCATCCCCCGAAAGGATGGCAGCATTGTCATCCCAAACTTTATGTACCGTCTCCTTACCACGGCGACGGTCTGCACGGTCCATCAAGTCGTCATGCAAAAGAGTATAATTATGATACACTTCAATCCCCGTTGCAGGGTTAAAAATACGGGTAATATCCTCCTGATACAGATTGTAGGCCATCAACATCAATACCGGACGGATTCTTTTTCCGCCCATGGACAACACATAGGTAACGGGAGCATATAAACCTTGAGGAGTACGGGTAAACTGCAATTCTGCAATATGAGAATTTATTCTTTCTAAAAGCTCGGAAGCTGTAAACATGGCATTTTCAGAATTTAGGGAATAGCGGATAATGAAAAGAGGCTGCATTCCGGCAGCCTCTCCCACTTATAGATATTTTATTACTGCAATCTAAACATTACAGGCACGGTATACTTAACACGAACGGGTTTACCACGCTGCATACCGGGTTTCCACTTCGGCATGCCCATAATCACGCGGACAGCTTCTTTGTCCAAATACGGGTCAACGCCTCTCAGAACTTTAGCATCTACGATACTACCGTCCTTATTAACCACGAACTGTACAGTTACACGGCCTTGAGTTCCGTTTTCCTGTGCAATAGTAGGATATTTAATATTCTTGCTCAAATACTGCATCAAACCAGCCATACCACCATTCGGGAACTCAGGCATCTGTTCTACCACCTCGAAGATAGTCTGTTCTTCCGGTTCTTCCTCTTCCACTGCTACGGGAACATATTTGATTTCCACAGCCTGGTTCAATTCTTCAGAAGATACAATGGCCGTTTCTTCCACGTCAGCATCGTCTTCAACGATAGTCAACGTCTCTGCAATTGAAGGGGCTTCGGGAGGCGGAGGAGTAACCTGCTCCGGCTGTTCTGTAATAGGGATGATTTCCTCTTCAAAAAATACGTCGGTAATAGCCTGGCTCGTGTCAATCTTGATGTCACGCTTTGTCCACTCGAACGCAACAAACATGAAAGCGAGCACGATTACATAACCGACAAGCAGCCAAGTCGACTTCTTACTCTCCAGGTCTGCCTTAGGTGATTTCTTAATTTCCATAATTTATAATATAATTTTAGTGTTTCTCATTTGGGGCAAATATAGCACTTTTCCCAAGAATGTTCACGCTCTGCTGTTTTTTTTTACACAATAGGCGCTCCATTTTCATTTTTTTAATCCTTCAAAAACCTCCATGTGCTTTTGTGCCACAAATGTAACGAGATATTTTAAAAATACCGTATCTTTGGCAAGAATTTTAAATGAAATATTGAAATTTTCTGTTTTGCAGGTGTTATACCTATATAACTATAGCATAAAAGTCATGAAAAAGATAACAATAGCAATCGACGGTTTTTCCTCTTGCGGGAAAAGCACTATGGCCAAAGACCTCGCCCGCGAAATCGGTTACATATATATAGATAGTGGTGCCATGTATCGGGCAGTAACATTATATAGTATAGAGAATGGTATTTTCCAGGGTGACCGCATAGATGCCGAAAAACTGAAAAGTCTAATAAAGGATATACATATTTCTTTCCGCCTGAACCCCGAAACCGGACGCCCGGATACCTACCTGAACGGAGTAAATGTAGAAAACAAAATCCGTACCATGGAAGTATCTTCACGTGTCAGCCCCATTGCAACATTGGATTTCGTACGCGAAGCTATGGTGGCACAGCAACAAGAGATGGGCAAGGCCAAGGGTATCGTTATGGATGGGCGCGACATCGGCACTACCGTTTTTCCGGATGCCGAGCTGAAAATTTTTGTAACCGCCACCCCCGAGATACGGGCACAACGCCGCTATGACGAACTAAAGGCCAAAGGGGAAGAAGCCAGCTTTGACGAAATTCTGGAAAATGTGAAACAACGGGACTATATTGACCAAAACCGGGATGTAAGTCCGCTGCGCAAAGCTTCTGACGCTTTATTGTTGGACAACAGCCACCTGAGCATTTCCCAACAAAAGGAATGGCTGGCGGAACAATTCGAACGGGTTATAAAGGAGAAGAACTGAACCGGATATGGCAAAAGTAGAAATAGACGAAGGCTCCGGCTTCTGTTTCGGAGTTGTCACCGCAATAAACAAGGCAGAAGAGGAACTGGCGAAAGGAGGAACCCTCTATTGTCTGGGAGACATCGTGCACAACAGCCGTGAAGTGGAACGCCTGAAGGCAATGGGGCTGATTACCATCAACCATGAGGAATTCAACCACCTCCACAACGCCAAAGTGCTGCTGCGTGCTCATGGAGAGCCCCCTGAAACTTATGACATTGCCCGCCGCAACAATATAGAAATCATTGACGCAACCTGCCCGGTCGTACTCCGCCTGCAAAAGAAGATTAAGCAAGAGTACGTCCAGGAAGACAACCGCGACAAGCAAATTGTCATCTATGGCAAAAATGGACACGCCGAAGTACTGGGTCTGGTAGGACAAACCACCGGAAAGGCCATCGTCATCGAAAAGCAGGAAGAGGCAAGGAAACTGGATTTCAGCAAAGACATCCGTCTCTACTCCCAGACCACAAAGTCTCTGGACGGATTTCAAAACATTGTGAAATACATAGAGGGACATATCTCACCGAAAGTCACTTTCGAGTCCTATGACACTATCTGCCGACAAGTAGCAAACCGGATACCTAATATCCGGAAATTTGCAGCTTCCCATGATTTAATATTCTTTGTCAGCGGCAAAAAAAGCTCTAACGGCAAGATGCTGTTCAGTGAGTGTAAAAAAGTCAATGCCAATTCACATTTGATAGACAGTGCCGAAGAAATAGATAGTTCTCTGTTAGCCGGTGCCAATTCCATCGGTGTCTGCGGAGCCACTTCCACCCCCAAATGGCTGATGGAAGAAATTTCAGAAGCCATAAAGTCAAAACTTAAATAACAGTTTGTCATCCTTTTGGAACAGCAAATTAACGTAATTTATTAGTCACCGCCTCAGCTTTTTACTATCTTTGCGGCATGAAAAAATAGTCCAAATCTATTTTTCATCATGATTATTAATACTAAACAAAAAGATTGTTATGGGAACAGTTAAGTGCATTGGTATCTTGACATCAGGAGGTGATGCTCCGGGAATGAACGCAGCCATACGTGCCGTGACACGTTCGGCTATTTACAACGGACTTTCAGTTAAAGGTATATATAGAGGTTACAAAGGTCTGGTAACCGGCGAAATCAAAGAATTCAAAAGCCAAAATGTCAGCAACATCATCCAGCTGGGTGGTACAATCCTGAAGACAGCCCGCTGCAAAGAGTTCACGACTCCCGAGGGCCGCCAGATTGCTTACGACAACATGAAGAAAGAAGGCATTGACGCCTTAGTGATTATCGGAGGCGACGGTTCGCTGACCGGTGCTCGTATCTTTGCACAAGAGTTTGACGTGCCTTGTATCGGGCTGCCGGGAACTATCGACAATGACCTTTATGGAACAGATACCACTATCGGCTACGACACCGCGCTGAACACGATCCTGGATGCTGTGGACAAAATCCGTGATACAGCCACTTCCCATGAGCGCTTGTTTTTCGTAGAAGTCATGGGACGCGATGCCGGTTTCCTCGCTCTGAACGGCGCCATCGCCTCCGGAGCAGAAGCAGCCATTATCCCGGAATTCAGTACGGAAGTGGACCAACTGGAAGAATTCATCAAGAACGGTTTCCGGAAATCCAAGAACAGCAGTATCGTACTGGTAGCCGAGAGTGAACTGACCGGCGGTGCAATGCACTATGCAGAGCGTGTAAAGAACGAATACCCCCAATATGACGTACGCGTAACCATCCTCGGTCACTTGCAACGCGGCGGTAGCCCTACGGCACACGACCGTATCCTTGCCAGCCGTCTGGGCGCAGCCGCCATCGACGCCATCATGGAAGGACAGCGCAATGTCATGATAGGCATTGACCACGATGAAGTGGTATACGTTCCCTTCACGAAGGCCATCAAGAATGACAAACCCATCAAGAAAGACCTTGTAAATGTATTGAGAGAACTGTCTATCTAATGACAGACAGTTCAGATACCCCATAAACAGAGAAGGCGACATATGCGCCTTCTCTGTTTTTTACAACCATTTTTTCACTATACTTTCCGTCCTCTCCCACAGTTCTTCCATCTGTACATGCCGGGTGTACTTCTCCGAAAGAGACTTGGGACGGCAACTGGCATTCAATGTCCCCGTACGTTTACCGGCATCCTCATCCAGCAATAAGCCGACAGCTGTTGCAGCTCCCTTACGGGGAGTACGGATAAAAGGCCTGAAAAGTATATCTGTCAGCGGGTCAAACCACATATGCATGGTGATGATATTGGTAGACACAATCCCCGGGTCGGCCGCATTCACAACAATACCTTTGTGTTTGACGCGACTGGCCAAGTCGATGGTGAACAGAGTCAATGCCAGCTTCGTGTTGCTATATATAGGAATGCGCCAAAAGCCACCCTTCCTTCCCCGGAGGAAAAAATCCGGAAAGTCAAGATGACCGATGGCATACGTACAAGATACCATATTCACAATACGGCTCCCCTCTCCCATCAATGGTAGCAGCTTGCGGGTCAGCAGGTAAGGCCCTACATAATTGACACTCACCGTCCGTTCCAGTCCGTCTTCGGTAATGCGGCGTTCCGTTTCCATGGTTCCGGCATTGTTCATCAGCAACGCCAACGGCTCTCCCCGCTTCAACAGATGCTCTGCAAATGCGGCCACTGAAGCCAGAGATGCCAAATCAATGGGAGCAGTCTCAATACGCGGATTACCGGTTTCACGCATCAGTAGTTGCCGCTTGGGTTCGGCAGCTTGGGGGTCACGGCATGCCATGATGACCTGATAGCCGGCAGTTGCCACTGCGCGGGTAATTTCCATGCCCATGCCACCGTCTGCCCCAGTTATAACAGCTAAATTCACTTTAATAATTAAAAATTGAAAATTAAAAACTAAAAATCAGCCTTTCGCTTCGATTTTCTCTATCTCCTTTTTCAGACAAGGTGGAAGCTCCTCCTTCAAATGCTGATGGCATACCATCTCGATGGAATACATCCGGGCAATGCAATAATTACTATGCCGGCAGTTGCAACGTGCATTCTCTTCGGCACGCATGCGGTTGACGAACCCCGGCTCATTGAGCAGAGCACGTGCCATTTGCACAGCCTCGAAACCGTCATCCAGCACCTCATCTATCTTGTCCCTGGAAACCAGGCCACCCACATAAACCAACGGTATCTTCAAGGCGGCACGGAATTTCAAGGCATCTTCCAGGAAATAGGCTTCCTTAAACGGTACGCTCGGTATCATCCATTTGCCTACCATGCGTACACCGTATTTCAACCACCAGCAGGTCATGTAATGCGTCATGCTGCGGATAGGCATTTCGCCCCGCATGACATACATCGGCGCCTTACTGACGAACCCACCGCTCAAGACCAGCGCATGTGCTCCCGACTGCTCCAGCCTCCGGGCCACCTGCATCGTCTCATCCAGTTCCATCCCTCCACGGAAACCGTCACGCATGTTCATCTTCACCAGCACAGCCATATCACTGCCGGCAGCCTTCATCACTTCTTCCATCACCATATCCATAAAACGCATACGGTTCTGCAACGAGCCTCCGAACTCGTCTTTCCGATGGTTGGTGGACGGGGACAAGAACTGGCTGATGAGATAGCCATGCCCTGCATGAATCTCTACAGAATCAAATCCGGCCTCCCGTGCCAGATTCACCGAACGTCCATAAGCGCGCGCCATCTCCGGCAGCTCATCGGCACGAAGTCCGCGCACAAAAGTAGGAGAATAAAGATTGAAACCGGAAGATGCGCCGACAGGCATACAACCGCAAATACTCTTATGGGACATATTGCCACAGTGTCCCAACTGGATGCCTGCCGCAGCCCCCTCCGCATGTATGGCATCAGTCAGCCTACGGAGTCCGGGGATAATCTCAGGACGCATCCACAACTGGCGGTCAAAAGACAAGCCGCTCTGAGTAACTGCCGCATAAGCAACAGTAGTCATACCTATACCGCCCGCCGCTACCGACCGATGATAGTCGAGCAACATGTCCGACGGAGCGTTTCCGGGACACATGCTCTCGAAAGCAGCCGAACGGATGGTACGGTTACGCAAAGTCAACGGTCCGAAAGTGACGGGGGTGAATAACTTGGATTCCATCGTTATGAGTTATGAGTTATAAGTTATAAGTTATGAATTATTCATTTTCCATTTTCAACTCTCCATTTTCCATTAATAAAGAAATGGAATGATGCGTTTGCGCTTTCCTACCGCCTCATCACCAAACTCCTCCCGATAACGGCGGTGAATGGCATCGGCACGGGGAACAAGGTTGGCAAACGTCCACCAGACGAACACCCAGGCGGCGGGAGAAGCTGTGAGTATGGCAAACCCCGTCCATTCCACCAGTTCACCGAAGTAATTGGCAGAAGTGACGTATCGGTAAAGCCCTTTTCCGGGAAGATAATGCTTCGTATCACCTGGCCTGCGCAGATGACGTATCACATAGTCGGAATGCAAATTGACGAACATACCTGCAAAAAACAGAATGATTCCCAACAAGGCATGAGGTTTCAGCAAATAGGCCCAGCCATCGGCATACAAGCCTTCGGGAGCGAAATAGAACAAACCGCCCGCCTGCATCATCCCGTTCAAAAGGTTGAAGACGATACCCATCGCCATAATAGCTACCGGCATCCGGCTTTTACCTTTCAGCAGGAACGGAAAAATAAAGGCCCGCTGAAGATAGTGCAACTGAAACAGCAGGAAGAAGAAATATACCGGCACGGCAAATCCCGCTCCACTCTTCCCCCACAACCCAAACATGACGATGAATACCGGCGCTTCCATAAGCACCCACGCCAGTTTATTATTGATGGAGATTCCCCACGAGGCAGTACGGAACATGCCATAACCCGCTTTGACAAAATAGAGTGCAATAAAGACAACCAATGCCACAGCACTCATTACCCACAGAAATATCTGAAAAGTTTCCTGATTCATAGTTCTTTATTTATGCGAAGCAAAGATAAAGAAAACTCACAACAAACAAATCGTTTTCCCCGGATAATTGTTTTTTCATGCAAAAACCAGTGTTTTTTACTGAGAAGATTAAGCAGTAGAGATACGAAAATCTAATCGTTCCATCATGGAGTAAATTTCATTCCACCATGGAGAAAAAACCGTTCCACCATGGTGGAACGATTTTTTCCCCGTGATGGAACGATTTAAAAGATACAAGTCTAATCCTTACCGTTTCTTAATGGGCACATAAGCCACCTCATCCAAAACATTCTTATAGGCAGGACGGATAATACGCTTGCCTTCGAAATTCAATTCTTCATTGCGATGTGCACACCAACCGACAATACGTGCCATGGCAAACAAAGGCGTGAAGATTTCCTGCGGCAGCCCAATCATCTCGTAGACAAAGCCCGAATAGAAATCCACATTACTCGAAACCGTCTTGCCATTATTCTTCACACGGCCAAACACATCAATGGCGCGCTCCTCGAGCAGTTCAAGGAAAGCGAACTCGCGTTCTTTCCCTTTTTCGCGGGCAAGGTCGCGGGCAAGCTCTTTCAGCAGAATGGCGCGCGGGTCGGAAATGGTATAGACGGCATGTCCGATACCATATATCAAGCCGGTCTTGTTATAGGCTTCCTTGTTGAGCATGCGGGTGAAGTAAGTATCAATCTCATCCACATTCGTCCAGTCCTGAATGTTTTCCTGCAGATGGTGGAACATATCGGCAACCTGGATATTGGCACCTCCATGAAGCGGCCCTTTCAAGGAACCGATACCTGCCGCTATCGAAGAGTAAGTATCCGTCCCGGTAGAAGAAGTGACACGTACGGTAAAAGTGGAGTTGTTACCACCACCGTGCTCGGCCTGAAGAACCAGCAGCAGGTCGAGCGTGCGGGCATCCAGCTCCGTGTAGTCCTTCTTCAGCATATAGAGGAAATTCTCGGCAATGGAAAGGTTTTCCTGCGGATGGCGGATATGCAGTGAACGGCCATGGGTGGCATGGCGAAGCATGTTATAGGCATACGCAATGATGGTCGGGAATTTCGAAATAAGCTCAATGCTCTGCCGCATCAGATTATCGCGGGAAGTGTCATCTGCATCAGGGTCAAAACGATACATCTCGAGCACGCTGCGCGCCAGGATGTTCATAATGTTGTTTCCTTCGAGTTCAATGATATTCATCTTGGTCTTCTGCTCCAGCGGCATGTTGTCGTTGATGAGTTCACGGAAAGAAGAGAGTTCTTCCTTGTCGGGCAGGCGACCGGAAAGCAACAAGTAGGCAATTTCCTCAAAACCGAAACGCTTCTCTTTGATGATGGCGTGTGCCAAGTCATCCACATCATAACCGCGGTAGAACAATTTGCCGGGAATAGGCTTCAGCCCTCCACCGGGGATGCGTTCATAGCCGACCACATTGCCTATTTGGGTCAACCCCACCAAGACTCCCGTGCCGTCCTCATTACGCAAACCGCGCTTCACATCAAACTTCCTGAACAGTTCATTCTCAATCCGGGTAGCTTCCTTCAAATCTTCGGAAAGCTTGTAAATCAGATACTCCTTCTTCATAATCGTTTCGTTTTATTCGTTATTCCCATTTTCTATTCTCCTTACAATCTCCCGGGTGAAAGTCGAAGTGGACAGCGAGACGCCACCCGGCATAAAACGGGCCAAGTCGGCAGTAGCACGGGCTTCTGTGAAACTTTCCTCCAAGGCGTTCTCTATAAGAGAGGCTGCTTCCTTCCAACCCAGATATTCAAGCATCATCACAGCGGAAAGGATGATGGAACAGGGATTCACAATGTCTTTCCCGGCAATGTTCGGAGCCGTCCCGTGAGTAGCCTCAAAAATGGCATGCCCCGTTTTATAGTTGATATTCGCACCCGGTGCAATGCCGATGCCGCCTACCATGGCAGCCAGTTGGTCGGACACATAATCACCGTTCAGATTCAACGTGGCAATCACGGAATATTCTTCGGGGATAAGCAACGTGTTCTGCAAGAATGCATCGGCAATGCAGTCCTTGATGACCAGACGCCCTTCTGCCAGCTCTTTACCAAACTCACATTCTGCCAGCTCGTACCCCCACTTCTTGAAACCGCCTTCCGTAAATTTCATGATGTTTCCTTTGTGTACCAAGGTCACGGAAGGCAGATGATGCTCAAGCGCGTATTGGCAGGCGGCACGCACCAAGCGCTCTGTTCCTTCTCTTGAAACGGGCTTCACGCCAAACGAGGAGGTTTCGGGAAAACGGACTTTTGTCACCCCCATGTCATCATGGAGAAAACGATAGAACTTTTCAGCCTCCGGAGTTCCGGCTTCCCATTCGATGCCTGCATAAATATCCTCGGTATTCTCACGGAATACGCACATATCCACCTTCTGCGGCTCTTTGAGTGGAGAAACAATACCCTTATACCAACGTACCGGACGTTGGCAGACATACAAATCAAGCGTCTGACGCAATGCCACGTTCAACGAACGGATACCTCCGCCGACAGGTGTTGTCAAAGGACCTTTGATGCCCACCTTATAAGTGCGGAAGGCTTCCATCGTTTCATCCGGCAGCCAGGAGCCGGTTTCGTGGAAAGCACGTTCTCCTGCCAGCACTTCTTTCCATTCAATGCCACGCCGGTCACCATAGGATTTCCTGACAGCGGCATTCACGACAGCCTGCATGGATGGGGTCACTTCTGCTCCCACTCCATCGCCGGAAATAAAAGGTACAGTAATTTTTTCCATATTCTATCTTGCATTAAGTGCAGAACCGGCCCGGAACCAGGCTATCTGCTGTTCGTTATACGTATGTTGTACTTCAAAACTTTCTTTACTCCCGTCCTCGTGATGAAGAACCACCTTCAACGTACGTCCCGAAGCAAAATCTTTCAACCCCATGACAGAAATCAGGTCGCGTTCCCGAATCTTGTCATAATCGGCCTTATCCGTAAAGGTCAGTGCCAACATGCCTTGTTTCTTTAAATTCGTCTCATGGATACGGGCAAAGCTTTTCGCCAAAATGACGCGTACATTCAAGAAGCGTGGTTCCATGGCAGCATGCTCACGGCTGGACCCTTCACCATAATTCTCTTCGGCAACGACAATGGAAGGGATACCTTCGGCCTTATACAGCTTCGCAGTGCCTGACACTGTTCCATAGGTATTGGTGGAGCGGTTCCAAACCTTGTTCGTCTCTCCATTGAAAGCATTGACAGCCCCCATCAGCATATTGTCCGAAATATTCTCCAAATGTCCCCGGAAACGGAGCCATGGCCCCGCCATAGAGATGTGGTCGGTGGTACATTTCCCTTGCACTTTAATCAATAAGGGCATATTCAGCAAGTCCATGCCATCCCAGGCAGGGAAGGGAGTCAGCAGTTGCAAGCGCTGTGAATGAGGATTGACCGTAATTTCCGTCTGTCCTTTGCCTGGAGCAATGTATCCTTCCTTTCCTCCTATAAACCCGTGTGCCGGCAGTTCTTCACCGACCGGTTCGGACAGTTTCACAACCTCTCCTTTGGCATTGACCAGCGTATCCCTCAACGGGTCGAAACAAAGGTCACCGGCAATGGTCAGCGCCATCGTTATCTCCGGGGAAGCGACGTAAGCAAAAGTGTTGGGATTTCCATCGGCACGTTTGGCAAAATTACGGTTAAAAGAGGTGACGATGGAATTTTTTCGTTCAGGGTCATCAGTATGGCGCTTCCACTGGCCAATACAAGGTCCGCAGGCATTCGCCATTATCGTTGCGCCAATATCTTCGAAAGCGGCAATCATGCCGTCGCGTTCAGCAGTGGCACGTATCTGCTCCGAACCGGGGTTGACAATCAGCGGAGAAGCAACCTTCAAATTCTTTTCCTTTACCTGCCGGGCAAGGGAGGCTGCGCGGCTCAAATCCTGATAGGACGAATTGGTACACGACCCTATCAGGCCGACTTCCATCCGGCGGGGATAGTTATTGGTTATCACTACCTCGGCAAATTTCGATATCGGTGTTGCTGCATCCGGCGTAAAGGGCCCATTGATATACGGTTCCAACAGCGAGAGGTCTATTTCAATGATGCGGTCGTAATATTTTTCCGGATTTGCCAGCACTTCGTCGTCGGCGCGAAGGTCGGCAGCTACGGAAGCAGCCATTTTTGCCACTTCTTCACGTCCGGTAGCCTTCAAATAAGTACCCATGCGCTCATCGTAAGGGAAAAGGGAGGTAGTCGCCCCCACCTCTGCCCCCATATTGCAGATGGTAGCCTTTCCAGTGGCAGACAATGAAGCGGTTCCCGGTCCAAAATATTCAATGATGGCATTGGTTCCCCCTTTTACAGTAAGAATACCCGCCAACTTCAGAATAACATCTTTGGGAGCTACCCAGCCACTCAATTTACCCTTCAAGTGTACGCCTATCAGACGCGGCATTTTCAATTCCCATTCCATGCCAGTCATCACATCCACCGCATCGGCACCACCCACACCAATGGCCACCATGCCCAAACCTCCGGCATTGGGCGTATGAGAGTCCGTGCCTACCATCATTCCACCCGGAAATGCGTAGTTCTCCAATACCACCTGGTGAATAATGCCTGCTCCCAGCTGCCAAAAACCTATGCCATAGCGGGAAGAAACATCACGGAGAAAATTATAGACCTCCTCGTTGGTCTTCGTAGCAGTCGCGATATCTTCTTTTGCACCTTTATATGCTTGAATCAAATGGTCACAGTGCACAGTGGAAGGCACGGCAACCTGCTCACGGCCTGCATTCATAAATTGCAATAAGGCCATTTGGGCCGTTGCATCCTGCATGGCCACACGGTCGGGACGGAAATTCACATAGTCTTCTCCCCGTCTGTAGTTCTTCACTTTATCCCCATCATACAAATGAGCATACAAAATTTTCTCCGCTAAAGTCATCGGACGCTGTAGTACATTCCGTACGCGTTCTATCTTCTCCGAATAAGCGGCATAAAACGTTTTGAGCATCGTTAAATCATATACCATAACCACTATTTTTTAGTTTTTCATTATTGTAAAGATTACAAATTAATATCATAAACAAATAAAAAGGCTGAATAGTTTAACAAAATAAAGCATTTTTTCCGTCGGAAGTGAAGAATGATTACCTTTGCAACCATGAAGGAACAAGATTCAAATAGTCCTATTATTCACCTCCAGCAGCAACAACTTTTGCTGCGCATGGAATACGAATACGAAAAAGAGGAATTCAAACGCCAAACCGAAAACATGGGGATTGCCCGGAAAGTGAAACGGGGACTTTGCTGGTATCCTGCCACTCCGGGACGAAGTTACTATAATTCACTGAATCAATTAGTAATAGAAATTACACACACAGAAAATACCGATATAGAACATAATTTTGAGTTCGGCCGTCCCGTATGTTTTTTCCGCCAGTCTGCCGATGGAAAAATAACCTATATGAACTTCACCGCTACCGTAAGCTATGCCGACGAGACACGGATGGTAGCGATAATGCCCGGAGCCGGTGCCGTTATGGAAGTGCAGGAAACGGACAACCTCGGCGTGCAACTTTATTTCGACGAAACATCCTATCGGACCATGTTCGAAGCCTTGGAAGATACGTTACGCTCCAAAGGCAACCGCCTGGCCGAATTGCGGGACATATTGCTGGGAACCTCGAAAGCCGGTTTCCGAGAGCTCTACCCCGTACGGTTTCCCTGGCTGAACTCCACGCAGGAGACAGCTGTAAACAAAGTGCTGTGTGCCCGCGACGTGGCCATTGTACATGGTCCTCCGGGAACCGGAAAAACGACCACCTTAGTGGAAGCCATCTATGAAACCCTGCATCGGGAACCGCAGGTACTGGTATGTGCCCAAAGCAATACTGCCGTCGACTGGATTTCGGAAAAACTTGTGGACCGTGGCGTCAATGTCCTGCGTATCGGCAATCCGACCCGTGTCAACGACAAGATGCTTTCCTTTACCTACGAGCGTCGTTTCGAGAACCATCCGCTTTATCCGGAACTGTGGAGCATCCGGAAAAATCTCCGTGAACTGGGCAGCCGTGCCCGCCGTGGCAGCTATGACGAACGCGAAGGAGTACGCAGCCGTATGAGCCGCCTGCGCGACCGCGCCACCGCATTGGAAATACAAATCAATTCAGAGCTTTTTGATGGGGCACATGTCATAGCCTCCACGCTGGTAAGCAGCAATCACCGGCTACTGAACGGACGCCGTTTCGGCACCCTTTTCATTGATGAAGCAGCCCAGGCCTTAGAGGCTGCCTGCTGGATAGCTATCCGAAAAGCAGACCGCGTGGTATTGGCGGGTGACCACTGCCAACTTCCGCCCACCATAAAATGCTACGAAGCCGCCCGTGGAGGTCTGGAACGAACATTGATGGAGAAAGTGGTGTCCAACAAACCTGCCGTTGTCTCTTTGCTGAAAGTACAATACCGCATGCACGAGGAAATCATGAAATTTCCTTCCCAATGGTTTTATAATGGCGAGTTGGAAGCCGCTTCCGAAGTGCGTTACCGGGGCATCCTGGACTGGGATACCCCCATCCACTGGATTGACACCTCCGAAATGGATTTCAAAGAAGAATTTGTGGGAGAGACTTTCGGGCGCATTAATAAGGCGGAAGCGGACCTGCTCCTATCAGAACTGAAAATCTACATCAACCGTATCAGTGGCAACCGCATTCTGGAAGAAAAAATAGACTTCGGCATCATCTCCCCTTACAAGGCACAAGTGCAATATCTCCGCAACAAGATAAAGGCAGACGCTTCACTCAAGCCTTATCGCAGCTTGTTCACTGTAAATACGGTGGATGGCTTCCAAGGGCAAGAGCGCGATGTTATCTTCATCAGCCTTGTCCGTGCCAACGAAGAAGGGCAGATAGGATTCCTGAATGATTTAAGGAGAATGAATGTAGCCATCACCCGGGCACGTATGAAGCTGGTGATATTGGGAGAGGCAGAGACGCTGAAACATCACGGTTTTTACCGGAAGCTATTGGAGTTTATTCAAAATATAGGGAATCAATAATAAAGAAATACCCCCTCCGGTAACACCGAAGAGGGTATTTCACCTATTTATATAAAGCTGATTAATTGTTTTCCGGACGAAGTTTACGAACTGTAACAGCTGTCTGCCACATTTCGCTTTCACGCAAGGCTTTCAATTCTGCATTCAGCTTCTCACGATAATCGGGTTTGGAGTTACTGTCGATAGAAATCTGAGCTTCGTTACCCGACTTCACACTTGCATACAATTTCTGTACAACCGGCTTGATGGCATCATGGAACGGGGTCATCCAATCCAGCGCACCACGCTGTGCCGTAGTAGAACAGTTGGCATACATCCAGTCCATACCATTCTTGGCAAACAATGGCATCAAAGATTGAGTCAACTCTTCCACTGTTTCATTGAATGCTTCAGAAGGAGTATGGCCGTTTTCGCGCAATACCTCATACTGAGCCAACAGTAATCCCTGGATAGCACCCATCAAGGAACCACGTTCACCGGTCAAGTCGGAAGTGGCTTCACGGATGAAAGTTGTCTCGAACAAATATCCCGAACCGATGCCGATACCCAGTGCAATCGTCTTGTCAAAAGCCTTACCCGTAGCATCCTGATAGACGGCATATGATGAGTTCAAGCCACGACCCTCGAGGAACATGGTACGAAGTGAAGTACCGGAACCTTTGGGAGCAACCATAATAACATCAATATCTTTAGGAGGAACCACGCCGGTACGGTCGTTCCAGGTAATAGCAAAACCATGAGAGAAGTAAAGAGCCTTTCCGGGAGTCAAATAAGGTTTGATAGTCGGCCATACAGACATTACAGCTGCGTCAGACAACAGACACATGATGATAGTACCTTTCTGACAAGCCTCTTCGATGCCGAACAAAGTCTCACCCGGTACCCATCCGTCAGCCACAGCCTTTTCGTATGTCTTGCCCGGACGTTGTCCTACAATCACATTGAAACCGTTATCACGCAAGTTGCAAGCCTGGCCCGGGCCTTGTACGCCATAACCGATTACTGCAATTGTTTCATCTTTCAAAATCTCACGTGCTTTTTCCAAAGGAAATTCTTCGCGGGTCATTACATTCTCAATAACACCGCCAAAATTCAATTGTGCCATTTTTTGTTTTAATTTTTATTTGTGGCTTACGCCAACGTTGATAAATTTATTTATTTCTCTGTAAACATCACTTTAGAGCGACAGACCACTTCGCTGCCATTCTTTTTCACCTCCACATCGTAAACGCCCTCACCGGCATCATCCATGAACAAAGTCAACTCATCCCCATAATAGCTTTCGGCTACATATGCCATTTCAAAACGACGGATGCGCTTCTCCTTATACATCTCTATCGGGAACAAATCAAGGATATGCTCAATGTAACGGATGCTGTTCACATGCCCGTTAATGTCAATATCACTGTATTTGGCTACCAAAGCAGCAACCGGTTCCTTTGAGGCCACCTTTATCCGCGAAGGTTTTTCTATCGGGCAAGGCTCATCGCAAACATAATCTACAATGCTGCCACTATGAAGAGCCAGCAAATCTGCCGGCTTACGGGTATTCATGCTAATCATCGCCCAAACGGAACGTGCATACCCAATCTTCTTGCCCTCCTTATCGATGATAGCGAAATTACGGTCTGTAAAAAGGCGATAGACATTCTCCACCCAAGTCTGAATGGAGAAATCTTCGTACTGATAAGGCATTTCATCCAGTTCGACAGCCAGACGGGACAATACCCAAGTATAATTGTCCTCGTTTAGAGTCGCGATGCCAAAACCGCGGTCGCTGGCATGGAAACCCGCACAATTCAACAAATGGTTGCCCAATACTCCCATTGTCAGCCGTCCGGTAAAGTCGACATGAAACGGTTCGGCAACAAACTTGTAGGTACCTATTTTATTGTTCTCGCTCATCATGATTCCTGGTGTTTACTTTGACGATATTTTGCTTCACGGTCCGCCAGATATTCATTGACACGCTCAAAGCAGCTGGTCGTAATGGCTACGCGACCCGAACGGACGAACTGAAGTACGCAATCCAACTGGCGCAACTCCTCATAAAGATTGGTTATTTCCTCACTCATGCCATTCTTCTCAACAATGGCAAATACAGCATTCACCTCCACAATACGGGCATTGTACTTACGGATTACTTTGGACACCTCCGGTTTTTCTTCCAGCGTAGGGGTCGTTATTTTATAAAGGGCAATCTCGTGCTGATAGATTTCATCATCCGTGAAATAATGGGCTTGCAGCACATCTATTTTCTTGGTAATCTGCTTGGTCACCTTTTCAATGGTATCCTTATCCGTCCAAGCGGTAATGGTATATTTATGTACCCCCTTGATGGAGGAGGCCGATACATTCAAACTCTCGATGTTTATCTGCCGGCGGGTAAACACAGCCGTCACCTGATTCAGCAAACCGGCAAAGTTTTCCGAATGAACAATGATTGTATATAGTTTTTTATCCATAGATAGAGTAAATTCTTTAATTTCGCATGACTTCAGCATTCCAACAACATCTGATTGACCGAACCGCCCGGAGGTGTCATCGGCATTACATTTCCTTCTTCCTCCACACAAGCTTCGAGCAGGAATGGTCCGTCAGTCGCTATCATCTCGTCAATCGCTTTTGCCAGCTCCTCGCGGGTCATTACCCTGCGTGCAGGAATATCATATGCCGAAGCAATCTTCATATAATCCGGATTCATCATCGGAGTAAACGAATAACGACGATTGAAGAACATCGCCTGCCATTGACGAACATTGCCCAGGAAGTTATTGTTCAACAGAATCATCTTCACCGGAGCCTTTTGTTCCATGATGGTACCCAGTTCCTGCAGGTTCATCTGCAAGCCGCCGTCTCCCATGAATACGCATACCGTGCGGTCCGGACGTCCAAAAGTGGCACCGATAGCTGCCGGAAGGCCGAAGCCCATAGTACCCAGGCCACCGGAAGTAACAATGCTACGTTCCTTGCTGTATTTGAAATAACGGGCGGACATCATCTGATTCTGGCCGACATCAGTCACCAATATCGCCTCGTTATGGGTAGCCTCACTCACAGCACGCACCACCTCACCCATGCTTAGCGCTTTTCCTGCCGGATGTAATTCCGGACGGATTACCTTTTCCTCTTCCACTTCCTCGTATTGCCGGAAACTGTCAATCCATTCCTGATGGTTGGCGGGTTCCAGCAATTGGGTAACGGCAGCCAGTGTCTCTTTGCAATCTCCCAGGACAGCAACATCAGTCTTTACATTCTTATCTATTTCGGCAGGGTCAATATCAAAGTGGATAATCTTCGCCTGCTTGGCATATGTTTCCAATTTACCCGTCACACGGTCATCAAAGCGCATGCCTACGGCGATAAGGACATCACATTTATTGGTATTGATATTGGGCCCCAGGTTACCGTGCATACCAAGCATTCCTTTGTTCAACGGATGGTCCGTAGGCAATGCGGAAAGTCCCAATAAAGTGCATCCGGCAGGCATTCCGGCTTTCTCAATGAAAGCACGAAGCTCTTGCTGGGCTTCTCCCAGCTCCACGCCTTGTCCTACCAGCACCAAAGGCCGTTCCGCACCATTTATTAATTCAGCAGCCTGCCGTATGGCCTCCGGCTCCATTTCGGGAACTGGAAGATAGCTACGGACATAGTCCACCTTAGTAGGCGCATATTCTGTTTTCTCCACTTGGGCGTTTTTAGCAAAATCCAGCACGACCGGTCCCGGACGTCCGCTCTTTGCCACATAGAAAGCACGTGCCACTGCCCAGGCCACATCTTCTGCACGACGAATCTGGTAACTCCATTTCGTGATAGGCTGAGTAATGCCTACCAAGTCCACTTCTTGAAATGCATCCGTACCCAAGAAGTTCGTCCCTACCTGGCCGGCAATGACAACGATAGGCGTACTGTCAATCATGGCATCTGCAATGCCCGTGATAGTATTGGTAGCACCCGGTCCACTGGTAACCAGACAAACGCCAACCTCGCCTGATACACGTGCAAAGCCTTGTGCCGCATGGGTTGCTCCTTGTTCATGGCGAACCAAGATGTGGTTCAATTCCTTCCGGTGGTCGTATAAGGCATCGAATACCGGCATGATGCTCCCTCCCGGATAACCGAAAATAGTCTTTACTCCCTGATGCTCCAGAGAGCGCATCAATGCTTCTGCGCCTGTTATTAGAGCCTCACCCCGACCCTCTCCTTGGGAGAGGGAGGAAAAGTTACTCTTTTTATTATTATCAGCCATACTTTATCTATTCATTATATTTAAAAGCTCAATAGTAGCTTGAAAAATTTGTTTCATTCTCTCCTCCCCTCGCTTTCGGAAAGGGGGGCTTTTAATCAATCAGCCTCACAGCCCCTTTGTCAGCGGAACTCACCATACTGGCATATGCTTTCAATGCTTTGGAGACTTCACGGTTGCGGGTTACCGGAGTCATAGGGCGTGCTGCAAGCTCTTCATCCGTCAACTTCACATTGATAGAACGGTTCGGTATATCAATTTCGATAATGTCCCCATCCTTAATCTTGCCGATATTACCACCGGCAGCCGCTTCGGGAGAAACATGTCCGATACTTAGTCCGGAAGTACCACCACTGAAACGCCCGTCGGTAATCAATGCACACTCCTTACCCAGATGGCGGGATTTGATATAAGAAGTAGGATAAAGCATCTCTTGCATACCCGGTCCACCTTTCGGCCCTTCGTGAGTGATGACGACGACGTCTCCACTGACCACCTTTCCACCCAGAATACCGTCACAAGCCGCATCTTGTGAGTCGAAGACTTTCGCTGGCCCCGTAAATTTCCAGATACTCTCGTCTACACCGGCAGTCTTGACAACGCAACCGTCCTGAGCTATATTTCCCTTCAAAACCGCCAGACCGCCATCCTTGCTGTATGCATGTTCCAAATCACGGATACAACCGGTCGCACGGTCCGTATCGAGTTCCTTATAAGACGCATTTTGTGAGCCGAGTACCAGATTGAACTTTCCGGCTGCCGCACTGGAGTATTTCTTGATTGCCTCTTTACATACATTAGAGCTGGTAATACTATACCGGTCGATTGCCTCTGCCAACGTCATTCCATCCACACGGCGGACATTCGTATCGACCAATCCGCCCTTGGCAAGCTCATCCATGATGGCAATGATGCCACCGGCACGGTTAACGTCTTGTACATGATACTTTTGGGTATTGGGAGCTACCTTGCATAAGCAGGGGGTCTTGCGAGAGAGCATGTCAATGTCGTCCATCTTAAAATCCGCTCCGGCTTCGTGAGCCACAGCCAACAAATGAAGTACTGTATTAGTGGAACCGCCCATCGCAATATCCAGCGTCATGGCATTCAAAAATGCCTCGCGAGTAGCAATACTGCGCGGGAGTACACTCTCATCCCCTTCTTCATAATATCTAAAGGCATTCGCTACAATCAACTTAGCTGCATCCTCAAACAGTCTCTTGCGATTTTCGTGAGTGGCTACAATCGTGCCGTTACCGGGCAGTGCCAATCCAATCGCTTCATTCAGGCAATTCATGGAATTAGCGGTAAACATGCCTGAGCAGCATCCGCAAGTGGGGCAGGCATGTTGCTCAATCTGTGCCACCTCTTTATCGCCCACACTTTCATCAGCAGATTTAATCATGGCATCAATCAAATCCAAATGCTGTCCGTTCCATTCCCCGGCTTCCATCGGACCGCCTGAAACAAACACAGTCGGTATATTCAGCCTCATAGCCGCCATCAACATCCCCGGAGTAATCTTGTCACAGTTACTGATGCAAACCATAGCATCCGCCTTATGGGCATTTACCATATACTCCACACTATCGGCAATGATATCTCTTGAAGGCAGGGAATAAAGCATACCGTCGTGTCCCATAGCGATACCGTCGTCAATGGCAATCGTATTGAACTCCGCAGCAAAACACCCCAGCTTTTCAATCTCTTCCTTTACAAACTGGCCTATTTCGTGCAGGTGTACATGCCCGGGGACGAATTGTGTAAATGAATTGACTATAGCGATAATGGGCTTACCCATCTGTTCCTTCTTCATACCATTCGCCGTCCACAATGCACGGGCTCCCGCCATGCGGCGACCTTGTGTGCTGAACGAGCTGCGTAACTGATGCTTCATTTTCAAATCTCCTTTTAATGAAAAAGCCTCTCCCACTATAGTGAGAAAGGCTTAATAAATTATCTTCTAACGTACGAATACATACATAACCTTTCTCACGCTCTTGATGCCACCACCACGACGCGAATAATATGCAGGACTGCCAGGTTAATAGATGTATGTAAATTCATAACTTAATTCTTCTTTTTTGTTTCAAACGTGCTGCAAAGGTAAGGGCTTTTTTATAATCTCCAAACAAATTGAAGAAAAAAATAAGATAAATATGAATAATCGTAAGAAAATATCGCCCTAAAATCCTATTTTATCACTTAACAGTTCTAAATAGAACCATTCAGACAGCCAATGTAAATGTATTGCCAATCATTGAAACCATTTAATAATCTGAAAATTACCAAAGGCTCTCTACATCCCGAAACAAATAATTCGTATCTTTGTCTCTTCAAATACTCAAAAAAACAGTATTTACTAATTAAATAAAGATAGAAAATTAATGGAAACAGTAGAAAACAAGTACATCACCGTAGCATATAAGCTGTACTCAATCGAAAACGGAGAAAAAGATTTCGAAGAAGAAGCACCCGTAGAGCATCCTTTTCAGTTTATCTCAGGTCTGGGAATGACACTCGAACCCTTTGAAGCCCAGATAAAAGACTTGCAAATAGGCGATAAATTCGACTTTACCATTCCGGCATCAGAAGCTTATGGTGAATATGACGACGACCATGTTATTGACCTCCCCAAAGAAATCTTCATGATAGAAGGAGAATTCGACAGCGATCGTGTAGTAGAAGGTGCCGTTATCCCCTTGATGACTTCTGAAGGTCAACGCATCAACGGAAGTGTGGTAGAAGTGAAGGAAGATATCGTCGTAATGGATATGAACCATCCGCTCGCAGGTTGTGACTTGAACTTCACTGGAGAAGTAGTGGAAAGCCGCCTGGCTACAAACGAAGAACTTGCCGAAGTCGCCCGTATGATGGGTGGCGGTTGCGGCAGCTGCGGTTGTGGTGACTGTGGCGACGGATGCGGCGACCATGAATGTGGAGGCGGATGCTGCCACTAGAAGAATTAAAAATGAAGAATTAAAAATGAAAGAATCAAACTACGCAATATAAGTATGCTGCATGATAATTCTTTCATTTTTAATTCTTCATTTTTTTAATTATTTACTTGTCATTATCTCCAATACCAATTTATCCGTTTCATTCATTCCTTTAGAACCGATTTTTGTCAGATTACGGATACTCTGATCCACATCCTCATCAATAATACCTTCTACGGAAGTTACACAACGGTTTTCCATGGCCATGATGGCTGAAAGTACTGCGGTTGAAACTCCGGTAGTCACTTTCAATGCACAACTAGGTTTGGCACCATCACAAATCATTCCGGTAAGATTGGCAATCATGTTCTGTACAGCATATGCCACCTGCTCATAAGTACCCCCCATTAGCCAAGTTATACCGCAACTGGAACCAGTGGCAGCAACCACACAACCGCATAAGGCGGATAACCGTCCCAAACTCTGCTTGATATAGATTACTGTCAAATGGCTCAACATCAAGGCACGAATCAATTCTTCTTCTGATTTCCCGTTTTCTTCGGCATAAATCAAAACCGGCAACGTAGCGGATATACCTTGATTACCGCTTCCTGAATTACTCATGACCGGAATCATGGCTCCTGCCATACGGGCATCGCAAGCACCGGAAGTATAAGAAAGAATATGGGAAAAAACACTGTCCCCCATAACCTTATGCTCGTAAGTACCACGAAGGATTTTTCCCAAGCCATGTCCGTAATCACCCTCAAAAGAGCTTTCTGCGGCAGCCTTATTCAGACGGGCCGTTTCGAGGATAAAACGAATTTCGTCCAACGGAGCCGTCAAAGCAAAATCATAGACTTTCCGCAAGCTTAAATCCAGCGCACCTTCCTCCTTTTCTGTGCTTGCAACAGCCTGCTTGTTCAACAGCACTTCCCCATTGCGTGCCATGTATACAAAGGAAGTGTGTCCACCTGCAATGATAGCAGTGGACTTTTCATCCCCGACCTCACAACAAACTTCAACATAAAGCTTCTCTTTAATGCCATCTTTCAGTGCTATATGGATGCGCTTTTCATCTATAAAACGTCTTCCTTCTTCCACGGCATCGGGATTACAATCCTTCAATACCTCCAGTTGATATTCCGATTTACCGATTAAGGCACCAAGCGCTACTGCAATAGGCAGCCCAATCATTCCTGTACCGGGAATTCCTACGCCCATCGCGTTCTTCAAGATATTGGCACTTAAAAGAACCGTTATCTTTTCCGGATGTCTGCCCAATACTTCCGCAGCTTTTGCCACACACAATGCCACAGCTATAGGTTCTGTGCAACCTATAGCAGGAACGACCTCGGATTTAACCAAATCAATAATCTGTTGTCTTTCCGTTTTTGTCATATTTATTCAATTTAGATGCAGACAAAGGTAATGTATTTTATTCTATAATAGAAGGAATAGAAGGAATAAAATAAATCCCACTATTAAGACATTGCTTAATAGTGGGATTCCCTATCTTAAGTTGTTATCTTCCTGTCTAAATTAGATTACTTTTTCAAATTCAAACCCAATTCAAACTTTGTAGTTTTTGACATTGCAGTCGGAAGGTCTCCCAATATAGCTTTTATCATAGGACCAAAACTACCTAATGCATCCGGATCATCAGGAATCAATTCTGCAATTGCCGGTCCCATAGCAGCAATAGTAGTCATAAGTTCTTTATCAATAAAGATTTTCACTTCTTCATTATTATTAGACAACGCATAATTCACAGGGATTCCATTCTTCACAAGTTCCAACAATTGAGATATAACAGTAGTTATATCAGCTTTAGTATTAGCATCGGCTATTATTTTTTCCAGATTCAGGAAAAGCAACATTTTACCATTCCCCTGCAATTTAAAGGTTGCATAATCTGCCGGTGAAGTCTCCCATACCGGAGTTATTGGCTTCTCACCTGAAAGATCTATCCCTGCAGAAGAATAAGTGGCCACTATATTACCGTCAGCACTCAAAGTAACATCCTGCAATACCTGCGGCAATATCACAGACCCCATCTGTATAGCTAACGACGGAATAGCACTTACCGGCAAAAATAATAGATATGTGTCCTCAGGTGCCTCCCATGTCATAAAAACACTACCTCCGATCACCGAATTATTTTCATCCAATTCAACAGCCGGAACTTTCCAAGTACCAATAACCGGGTCTTTAATCTTATCATCGTCGTCATCACTACAAGCAGTGAACAAACTCATAGAGCAAATCAACGCAAATAAAAAAAACAAATTCTTTTTCATACTTAAAAAAACATATTTAGTTAATAAAAAAATCTCCCAAGAGATAATTGTCTCCATTTTAAAGAGAAAATGCAAAGGAACACTTTTTAGAAATACTGAGCAAGGTCTTTTCTAAAAAAAGGATGTTCCATTTTTAAGATATCCCTTATTAATCCAAGTAGAAGGATTCCACAAAAAACAATTGTTCGCTTCTTATCAATCATAAGTTGATCTTATATCAATGTAGAGTTTTCAAGTATTGACACTGAAGGTACCAATACATTGAACTGCATTAGGACCGATATACAAATGATATTCAACAACTTAACACAGCTCATCTTTAATATGATTAGTACCGAACCGCTTCTTTTGCCTCTCTACACTGCAAAATAGCCACCACAAGGAACCTATTGTTTGCAAAAAAATACATTCTATTCAAACGAATCCCAAAAAAAGTTGTTATCTTTATAAAGTCAAAAGCATTTCCTATAAAGCGTATTGGCACATTAACCTCATATATAAACCTTTAAAGCATTTGATATGTTCAACTCATTTGGAAATATTCTCCGTCTTACCAGTTTTGGGGAATCACACGGTAAGGGTGTGGGAGGAGTGATAGACGGATTCCCTGCAGGAATAGTCATTGATATGGATTTCGTCCAGGCAGAGCTCGACCGACGCCGCCCCGGACAGTCACGTATCACTACTGCCCGGAAAGAAGGTGATAAAGTGGAGTTTCTCTCCGGCATCTTCGAAGGAAAATCCACGGGCTGCCCCATAGGATTCATTGTATGGAACCAAAACCAGCATTCTGACGATTACAATAACCTGAAAGAGGTCTACCGCCCGTCACATGCCGACTATACTTATAAGGTAAAATACGGCATCCGAGACCATCGCGGAGGCGGACGTTCATCGGCCCGTGAAACAATCTCGCGTGTAGTGGCGGGCGCCTTGGCCAAATTGGCACTAAAGCAGTTGGGTATACACATCACGGCATACACTTCACAAGTAGGCTCTATCCGCCTTGAAGAGAACTATACCGCATACGACCTCGACCTGATAGAGACCAATCCGGTCCGCTGCCCCGACCCGGCGAAGGCGAAAGAAATGGAAGAACTCATCTTCAAGATAAAGGGAGAAGGAGATACTATCGGAGGAGTGGTGACCTGTGTCATCAAAGGATGCCCCATCGGACTGGGACAACCCGTATTCGGCAAGCTCCATGCGGCACTCGGAGCAGCCATGCTCAGCATCAATGCAGCAAAAGCATTCGAGTATGGAGACGGTTTCAAGGGATTAAAGCAAAAAGGCTCAGAGCAGAATGACGTGTTCTACAACAACAACGGACGTATCGAGACCCGCACCAATCATTCGGGCGGTATACAAGGTGGAATCAGCAACGGACAAGACATCTATTTCCGTGTAGCCTTCAAACCCGTGGCAACCGTACTGATGGAGCAACACACCGTGAACATTGACGGTGTAGACACCACCCTGAAAGCCCGCGGACGCCATGATCCGTGCGTATTGCCACGCGCAGTACCCATCGTGGAAGCAATGACAGCAATGACATTGCTGGATTATTACCTGATTGACAGAACAACTCAGCTATAATATTCACCTATGGAAATAAAGAAATATATTACAGAGAACGAGTCTAAAATGCTGGAAGACTTGTTCAGCCTCATCCGTATTCCAAGCATCAGTGCCAAACCCGAGTATCACGACGATATGCTTGCCTGCGCCAAACGCTGGGCACAACTGTTGCTCGAAGCCGGAGCAGACGAAGCTCTGGTAATGCCTTCAAAAGGAAATCCAATTGTTTTTGGACAGAAAATCGTAGACCCGGACGCCAAGACCGTATTGGTATATGCCCACTACGACGTGATGCCGGCCGAGCCTCTCGAACTTTGGAAAAGCGAACCCTTTGAGCCTGAAATACGCGACGGACATATCTGGGCACGTGGTGCTGATGATGACAAAGGGCAGTCTTTCATACAAGTGAAAGCATTTGAATACCTCGTCAGAAACGGACTGCTGCAAACCAACGTGAAATTCATCTTTGAAGGAGAAGAAGAAATCGGCTCGCCCAGTCTGGAAAGCTTCTGCCAAGAGCACAAAGAACTGCTAAAAGCAGATGTCATACTGGTTTCGGACACCAGCATGCTTGGCGCCGACCTGCCTTCACTGACCACTGGATTGCGCGGACTTGCCTATTGGGAAATAGAAGTGACCGGCCCTAATCGCGACCTGCACAGCGGACACTTCGGCGGTGCCGTCGCCAATCCCATCAACGTGCTTTGCCAGATTATCAGCAAAGTAACGGATGCGGAGGAACGTATCACCGTACCGAGTTTCTATGACGATGTGGAAGAAGTTCCCCAAGCTGAGCGCGACATGATAGCCCGCATTCCTTTCGACGAAGAGAAATACAAAAAGGCTATCAATGTAAAAGCGCTTTTCGGAGAGAAAGGTTACAGTACGCTGGAACGTAACAGTTGCCGTCCATCTTTCGACGTATGCGGCATCTGGGGCGGATATACGGGTGAAGGGTCCAAGACCGTGCTCCCATCCAAGGCATACGCCAAGGTATCCTGCCGGTTAGTTCCCCACCAGGACCACCATAAAATATCCAAACTGTTTGCTGACTATATCTTAGACATAGCACCGGATTCGGTGCAGGTAAAAGTCACTCCGATGCACGGCGGACAAGGATATGTATGCCCCATCAGCCTGCCCGCCTATCAAGCCGCCGAAAAAGGTTTTGAAAAAGCATTCGGAAAGAAACCGCTGGCAGTGCGTCGAGGTGGAAGTATCCCCATCATTTCCACCTTCGAGCAAGTGCTGGGTATCAAAACCGTATTGATGGGCTTCGGGCTCGAATCCAACGCCATCCACTCACCTAATGAGAATATACCATTGGACATCTTCCGTAAAGGAATAGAAGCCGTTGTCGAATTCTACCTCAATTATAAATAAAACAAGAAAATCAGGATGAAAGACTTCCAAATTCAAGCCATCGGCCTGATGTCCGGCACCTCTCTTGACGGACTGGACGTATGTTGTTGCACTTTCCGACGACAAGCTAGAAAATGGTCTTTCCACATAGACTGTGCGAAAGGCTATAGCTACCCCGACGCCATGAAGCAGATATTGGGTACCGGTGCACAGACAATGAGTGCTTTGGAGTTCATCACTTTCCACAGCTCCTATGGAAAGTTTCTCGGTGAACGTGTCAACGAGTTCATGCAAGAATTTGGAGTCCACCCCGATATTATCGCCTCCCACGGGCATACTATCTTCCATGAGCCTCAAAAGAGAATCATGTACCAAATAGGTGATGGAGCCGCCATTGCCGCTGAAACCCATATACCTACCGTTTCGGATTTCCGGCGGCTGGACATCATGCTAGGTGGGCAGGGCGCTCCACTCGTACCTATTGGCGACCGGTTGCTTTTTGCTGACTACGACTTCTGTTTGAATATCGGCGGCTTCTCCAACATCTCATTCGAGCAGGACGGGCGGCGCATCGCTTTTGACATCAGTCCGGTGAATTACGTCATCAACCATTACTGCCGGCAAATAGGATTGGAATTTGACCGTGACGGCGAGATAGCACGGCAAGGCAACATTTGCCAAGAACTGCTGGACGAACTGAACGGAATGGATTTCTACCATCAGTCCGGACCGAAATCATTGGGACGGGAGTGGGTGGAAACGCTGGTATATCCCATGCTCGAGCGTTATGGCTTGAGTATGGAAAATATGCTACGTACCTTTTACGAGCATGCCGCCTGGCAAATATCACGCATCATCACCGCCCACCCCTTGCCCGATGGCAATGGAAAGCTGCTGATTACCGGTGGAGGTGCATTCAACAAGTTCCTCATAGAACGTATCGACGCCTTGTGTCCGTGTGAGATCGTGATTCCCAGCCGGCAAATCATAGAGTACAAGGAAGCCCTAATCTTTGCTTTCCTGGGTGCCCTCTATATGGCGGACACACCCGGATGCCTCGCCTCGGTAACGGGAGCCACGGCAGATAATATCGGAGGGATGCTGTTTAAAATATAGTCAATTCTACCATTATGGAAAAATCAAAAGACACCTGGACCGTCTTATCCAGCGAATACCTTCATCGGGCCCCGTGGCTCACTGTGCGTAAGGACCATGTAGTGCTACCCAACGGCAACCATATCCCCTCCTATTATATATTGGAATATCCCAACTGGGTGAATACCATTGCCATCACCCGTGATGGACAATTTGTCTTTATCCGCCAATACCGGCATGGCATACAAGAAACGTCCTATGAGCTCTGTGCAGGGGTATGCGAAGAAGAGGACGGCTCTCCGATGGTTTCCGCACAACGGGAACTTTTGGAAGAAACCGGCTATGGAAACGGAGTATGGAAAGAGTTCATGCAAATCTCTCCCAATCCAAGTACCCACACCAACATTACCTACTGTTTCCTGGCTACGGACGTGGAGAAAATCTCCGAGCAACAGTTGGAAGATACGGAAAACCTGACCGTACACCTGCTTTCCTTGCAAGAGGTCAAGGAATTGCTGCAGCAAGGAAGCATCCGCCAGGCGCTGATGGCTGCTCCCCTCTGGAAATACATGGCGGAGAGAATTATTTAATGTGATTACCCTTATTCAAACGGCTTGCGGAATGTGCATCCGGATTTCCATTCGGAACAACCGTAAGCTGTTTTCCCCTTGATAACGGTACCTTTTCCGCAAAGCGGACAAGACTGACCGACGAAATCGTCAGCTTGTACGGGAACCCACACACTTGAAGCTGCCACAGCGCCCAAAGCCTGTTCCGTCTTTTTACCTGCGGCGGCAGACTTTCTCGGTGATCTTTTCTTCGGCTCCTTTTTCGGCTTATCGGCATCCTCTGTCTTGACAGAAGCCTTACTGCCCTTTTCGGGAGCAGACGCTTGGATGGTGATGTGGCGGTTGCTGTTATCAGAAAGTACACTCATCACGATTTCCGATACCATCTGCTTCAATTCTTCCAAGAATTGTCCGGCATTATATGTCCGCCTTTCTATCTCACGTAGTTTTTTCTCCCAAATACCGGTCAGTTCCGCCGACTTCAACAGCTCCTCATGAATAATCTGTATCAGCTCCACACCGGTAGGAGTGGCTATCAGATTCTTCTTTTCCTTGCGGATATAATTCCGCTTGAACAGCGTCTCGATGATGGCTGCACGGGTAGACGGACGACCGATACCGTTTTCCTTCAGCGCATCACGCAGTTCGTCGTTATCCACCAGCTTGCCCGCCGTTTCCATAGCACGCAGCAGGGTGGCTTCCGTATAAGGCCGGGGCGGTTGCGTCCACTTCTCATATAAATCAGGAACGTGCGGTCCGCTTTCTCCTTTCACAAAAGCCGGAAGCACATTCTCCTCTTCTCCCTTTTCCTCTTTCTCCTCCTGCGATTGTACCGAGGGGGTGCCGAAGATAACACGCCAACCCTGTTCCAGAATCTGCTTGCCGGTGGCCTTGAACTCTATGCTCTCTACCTCGCCCAATACGGTGGTAGTGGCAAACTTACAATCGGGATAGAATACAGCAATGAAACGGCGTGCTATCAAATCGAATACGCGACGTTCCATATCCGTCAGATTCTGCGGATGCTGGCCGGTAGGAATAATGGCGTGGTGGTCTGTTACCTTCGAGTTATCGAAAACCTTTTTGGACTTCAACAATGCAGTTCCTGTCAAAGGGGCTGTAAATGTCTCGTAATCACGCAGACCTTTCAAGATGCCGGGGCATTTGGGATAGATGTCATCACTCAAATAGGTAGTGTCTACACGTGGATAGGTAGCCACTTTCTTCTCATACAAAGACTGGATGATTTTCAGCGTCTCATCAGCGGAATAGGCAAACTTCTTGTTACATTCCACTTGCAAAGAAGTCAAGTCAAACAAGCGAAGTGGCGCCTCCCTCCCCTCTTTCTTGGTGACATCCGTCACAGTAAAAGGAAAATACTTAATCTGATCCAATAGAGCAAGCCCACGTTCGCGGTCGGTAATGGGGTCGATACCTCGATTCTCTTCTTCTTTTTTAGGTTTCTTCCCGGCAGCTATGGCCTCTTTCTGCTTCTCGGCTTCCAGTACCAGTTCCTCCTCACTTTTCCGGAGGATGGCGGAGAAAGTGGTATCACGATAGACGGTCTTCAGCTCCCAGTATTGCTTGGGAACAAAATTCTGTATTTCCAACTGACGGTTTACAATCAGCGCCAGTGTCGGCGTCTGCACACGGCCGATAGAAAGTACCTGCCGGTTCTGCCCATACTTCATGGTGTAGAGGCGGGTGGCATTCATCCCGAGCAGCCAGTCGCCAATGGCACGCGACAAGCCTGCTTCGTACAAAGGCTGGAAATCCGACGCATCACGCAGCTTGGCAAACCCCTCACGAATAGCTTCCTCTGTCAATGAAGATATCCAAAGACGTTTCACCGGACAACGTGCCCCGGCCTTCTGCATCACCCAACGCTGTATCAATTCTCCCTCCTGCCCGGCATCACCGCAGTTTATAATCATATCGGCATGTTGCATGAGGTTCTCTATCGTATGGAACTGGCGCTCGTATGTGGGATTACTAATCAGCTTAATGCCGAAACGGGGAGGTATCATGGGCAGGCTTCCCAAGCTCCATGACTTCCAATTAGGGGTATATTCATGCGGCTCTTTCAGCGTACAAAGATGACCGAATGTCCAGGTCACCTGGTATCCATTTCCTTCGATGTATCCGTCTTTCTTTTCTCTCGCTCCCAATACATCGGCTATGTCACGCGCCACAGAGGGCTTTTCGGCAATACAAACTATCATTCGCTATTTTATTTAGTGGGACAAAGGTAATAAAAAGGGGGCAAGAACGAAACGATAAGCAAGGAACGATAACATAGACCTGGTAATTTTTTCTCTCCAAAAGCTGACATATGAACATAAAAAAAGGAGTACCGCTGTACTCCAACCTTTGTTAACCTTAAATCTAATACTATGAAAAACACATTGCAAAGATACGGACTTCTGATAAATCTGCAAATTATCCAACTAAAAAAATATGTTCTATAACACAGATTAAGAAAAAGGGACGGATATGTAAACATATGCCGTCCCTCTTTTAACATTTAACGTGTCGGATTATTCTTCATCCAACAAGATTTCCAATATCTGGCAAGCAGCCTTGGCAACCGGAGTACCGGGGCCGAAGATGGCAGCTACGCCTGCCTTGTAAAGGAAGTCATAGTCTTGTGCGGGGATTACACCACCAGCAATCACTACGATGTCCTCACGTCCCAACTTCTTGAGTTCTTCGATAATCTGCGGAACCAATGTCTTGTGTCCGGCAGCCAATGAAGAAACCCCCACTACATGAACGTCGTTCTCAACCGCTTCGCGGGCAGCCTCGGCCGGTGTCTGGAACAAGGGTCCCATATCCACGTCGAAGCCACAGTCGGCATATCCGGTTGCAACAACCTTGGCACCGCGGTCGTGACCGTCCTGGCCCATCTTGGCTACCATGATACGAGGCTGACGTCCCTCTTTCTTCGCAAACTTCTCTGCCAATTCACAAGCACGGTGGAAGTCGCTGTCATTCTTACTTTCTGATGAATACACGCCTGATATAGTTCTAATTACTGCTTTATAACGTCCTACAATCTTTTCGCAAGCATAAGAGATTTCCCCCAAAGTGGCACGGACACGGGCTGCCTCCACTGCCAGTTCCAGTAAGTTGCCCTTACCGGTCTTTACACATTCAGTAATAGCCTCCAATGCCTTGTCCACTTCTGCCTGGTTACGTCCTTCCTTCAGACGCTTCAGGTTCTCAATCTGTTCCTGACGAACAGCCGTATTGTCGATTTCAAGAATATCAATCGGAGCTTCTTTCTCCAGACGATACTTGTTCACACCGACAATGGTCTGCGAACCGCTATCGATACGGGCTTGTGTACGCGCAGCAGCCTCTTCGATACGCATCTTGGGGATACCGGTTTCGATGGCTTTTGCCATACCGCCCAGCTTCTCTACTTCCTGAATCAATTCCCAAGCCTTGTGAGCCAACTCATTAGTCAAACTTTCCACATAATAAGAGCCACCCCATGGGTCTACATTCTTGCAAATGTAAGTTTCTTCCTGAATATAAATCTGCGTATTACGTGCAATACGTGCAGAGAAATCCGTCGGCAAGGCAATAGCCTCGTCAAGAGCATTGGTATGCAGTGACTGGGTATGTCCCAATGCAGCAGCCATCGCCTCGATACAAGTACGGCCCACATTGTTGAACGGGTCTTGCTCTGTCAGCGACCAGCCGGAAGTCTGGGAGTGCGTACGCAAAGCCAGCGACTTCGGATTCTTAGGATTGAACTGCTTCACAATCTTTGCCCACAACATACGTGCGGCACGCATTTTGGCAATTTCCATAAAGTGGTTCGTTCCGATGGCCCAGAAGAAAGAGAGACGCGGTGCGAAAGCATCGATGTCAATACCCGCAGCCGTTCCGGCACGCAGATATTCCAAACCGTCTGCCAGGGTGTAAGCCAACTCGATGTCTGCCGTAGCACCCGCTTCCTGCATGTGGTAGCCGGAGATGGAGATAGAATTAAACTTAGGCATTTTCTGGGAAGTATATTCAAAGATATCAGAGATAATCTTCATAGAGAATGCAGGCGGGTAGATATAGGTATTACGCACCATGAATTCCTTCAAGATATCGTTCTGGATAGTACCAGCCATTTCTTCTAACTTGGCACCCTGCTCCAGACCTGCGTTGATGTAGAATGCCATAACAGGAAGTACGGCACCGTTCATGGTCATGGAGACGGACATCTTGTTCAAAGGAATTCCATCGAACAGCACCTTCATATTCTCCAAGGAACAGATAGACACACCTGCCTTACCTACGTCACCCACTACACGTTCGTGGTCGGGGTCGTAGCCACGGTGAGTGGCCAAGTCGAAAGCTACGGACAGACCTTTCTGTCCGGAAGCCAAATTACGACGGTAAAAGGCATTTGACTCTTCCGCTGTAGAAAAACCTGCATACTGACGGATAGTCCAGGGACGCAATGTATACATTACAGAGTACGGACCACGCAAATAAGGAGGAAGTCCGGCAGCATAACCCAAATGTTCCATTCCCTCAAGGTCTTCTTTTGTATAAACAGGCTTCACCTCAATGTGTTCCGGCGTTTTCCAATCAGCATGGATGCCGTTAGCCTTTTGCCACTCAGCACCATTGACGGGTTGAAAAGCGGCATATATATCTAAGTTTTTAAAATCTTTTCGCATCATGTTATTTACGATTTGACGATTTATGATTTACGATTGAAGTTGCTTACTTCAAAAGTTTGGCGTTGAATTCTTTTAATGTCTCTAATACGTTGACACGGACATGGATAAAGTTCTCGATACCGGCAGCCTTCAAGTCGTCCATGCAAGCAGGAGCACCGGCTACGATAAACATGGCACGGCCATTCAGAGCCTTGAAGGCAGGAACAGCATATTCTGCATATTCATCATCACTTGAACACAATACCACGATGTCGGCCTTGGCAGCCATAGCTGCTTCTATACCTTCTTCTACGGTGGGGAAACCGAGGTTATCCACAACTTCGTATCCGGCACAAGCCAGAAAGTTGCAAGAGTACTGTGCACGTGCCTGGCGCATGGCCAGATTACCGATAGTCAGCATAAACGCTTTCGGGCGTTTGCCGGAAGCCTCTGTTTCGAGACGCAACGCTTCAAATTCACTGGCAGCACGGTCAAAGTTCAGTGTCGGAACATCTTTTTCGCAGGTATGTCCGCCGCCGCAACAGCAAGTAGCCTCAACCGGTTTCTTATCTCCCGCCTTTTCATTAAAGTTGGGGAACTGGTTAGTACCCAACAGCACTTCCTTGCGCTTGGCAACTGCGGCATGACGCGCCTTGTTGCTCTCGTTTACGGCAGCCTGCACTTTTCCGGCTTTCACGGAAGCATAGAAACCACCGTCTTCTTCTACAGCGAGGAAGAGGTCCCAAGCCTGCTTGGCAATAGAGACGGTCAAATTCTCAATATAGTAAGAACCTGCAGCTGGGTCAATAACTTTATCGAAGTGCGATTCTTCTTTCAACAGCAGTTGTTGGTTACGCGCCATACGCTCAGAGAATTCGTTAGGAGCATCATAAGTCTTGTCGAACGGAGTAACCGTCATTGAGTCAACGCCGGCAAGGGCGGCACTCATCGCCTCAGTCTGCGTACGCAACAAGTTTACGTGTGCATCAAACAAAGTCAAGTTGAATGAAGAAGTTTCCGCATGAATCTTCATCTTGGCTGCACAGCGGCATTCGTTATCTTTACCCTTGTTGTCGCAGTCGCGCAGACACTCGGGACTGTAAGAAGCCACAATATTAGCCCACAGCATACGTGCAGCGCGGAATTTGGCTATTTCAAGGAAGTAGTTGGAACTGATACCGAAATTGAACTTAATCTTCTTGGCTACCATTGCAGCCGGCAGACCGGCATCAACCAACTGATTCATATATTCATTACCCCAAGCCAAAGCATAACCCAGTTCCTGGAAAATATAAGAACCCGCATTGTTTAATGTCAACGCGTTCACATTCAATACACGGTATTTCGGAAGGGAAGCGGTAGCCTCGAGCAGCGCCTTGGCTGTTGACACCATATCACCTTTTTCTTTACCTTTGGCCAGCATCTTGTTGAAGTAGTCATAGTTGATGGAGCCCCGCAATTTCGTCAAGTCATAATCCTTTTTCTGGAAATAAGCGACAAGAAGTTCTGCAAGTTCCACCACATGCCCCTGGCAGGTAGAGAAATTCAACTCGACACATTCCGCGCAGATATCTTTCAACAAAGTTTCAATATACTCTGCGTTCAATTCCTTGGCCTTTACATGGAAAGAGAGTGAATCTACACCTTTATTCAAGATGTCCAACGCCTTGGCATTGGCCTCTTTGGGGCATTCCACTTTGATTTCCTGACGAACAAGCCATTCATTGTTGTCTTTCTTGGTACCTCTGAGATAAGGAAACTCGCCGGGAAGAGCATCTGTTGTCTTCAAACCTTCCAAGTCCTCCATACGGTAGAAAGGTTTCACCTTAAATCCTTCGTTTGTCCTCCAAACGAGCTTCTTCTCGAAATCCGCCCCTTTCAGGTCTGCGGTAACTTTCTCCATCCACTGCTCAGTGGAAACGGGAGGAAAGTCGGAGAAGAGTTTTTCTTTACTGTCTGCCATAGTTTATTTAAAATTTAAATAGATGAATACTATTCATTTTTGTCATCAAGAGACTTGCAAATATAAGGAAATACTTAGAACAAAATCTTTTTTTAGAGAAAATTGCACTAACAGATGACTCCGTGCCCATACGGATTCAGCGTATTCACCGGAAGCATACTCTACTTTTGCAAAGTTGATATAGCAAAAAGTACCACAAAGCCTTTGCCACCTCCTTTTTATTAAGTATTTTTGCGCGAAATTTTAAAAAACGACATATTAATAGGTACTATGAATTGGTTAGAAAGCTTGCTATGGGACTCTTCATCTGTCGCTCACATCGTTTGTTTGTATGCATTCGTAATATCTGTGGGCGTATTGCTGGGTAAGATTAAGATTTTCGGGGTATCGTTGGGGGTTACATTCGTCCTCTTTGCCGGTATCCTGATGGGCCATTTTGGCTTCACGGGCGAAACACACATTTTGCATTTCATCCGCGAATTCGGTTTGATTTTATTTGTATTCTGTATCGGTCTGCAAGTCGGGCCCTCCTTTTTTTCTTCCTTTAAGAAAGGGGGTATGCGGCTGAACATGCTTGCTGTCGGTATCGTGTTGCTGAATATCGCAGTAGCATTGAGCATCTACTTCATTGACGGAGGGATAGACCTGCCAATGATAGTAGGTATTCTCTATGGTGCCGTAACCAATACTCCGGGTCTGGGTGCCGCACAAGAAGCCCTGAACCAGATAAACTATACGGGAGACCCCATTGCATTGGGATATGCCTGCGCCTATCCGCTTGGTGTGGTAGGTATCATAGGTTCCATCATAGCCATCCGCTATATTTGCCGGGTGAACCTCAAGAAGGAGGAACAGGAACTCAATACGCAGGAAGCAGATGTAAAGCATCAGCCGCACATGCTTCACCTCGAGGTACGCAATGAATCAATTTCCGGAAAGACCCTGCTCCAGATAAAGGATTTTCTGGGACGCCCGTTTGTATGTTCGCGCATACGCCACGAGGGGCACGTCAGTATCCCCAATCATGAAACAATATTCCACGTAGGAGACCAGCTCTTCATCGTATGTTCCGAAGAAGATGCCGAAGCGGTAACCGCCTTTATCGGAAAAGAAATACACGTAGACTGGGAAAAACAGGACACTCCGA
This sequence comes from Bacteroides uniformis, assembly GCF_025147485.1. Lineage (NCBI taxonomy): Bacteria > Pseudomonadati > Bacteroidota > Bacteroidia > Bacteroidales > Bacteroidaceae > Bacteroides > Bacteroides uniformis. The sequence continues at coordinate 4,600,491 of NZ_CP102263.1, forward strand.
TGGTTTCCCGCCGTATCCTCGTCACTAAATCTGAAATCAATGGCAAGAAGCTGGGAAGCCTCCACTTCCGCAGCATGTACGGTGTAAATGTAACCCGTATCAACCGTTCGGGTATGGACTTGTTTGCCGATCCCAATCTGGTACTTCAGGTAGGTGACCGTGTAATGGTGGTAGGCCAGCAGGATGCCGTAGAACGTGTAGCCGGCGTATTGGGTAATCAGTTGAAACGTTTGGACACTCCGAATATCGTAACTATTTTTGTGGGAATCTTTTTGGGAATCCTGCTGGGAAGCCTCCCTATTGCATTCCCGGGTATGCCGACACCGGTTAAGTTAGGTCTTGCTGGTGGTCCGCTGGTAGTTGCCATCCTCATCGGACGTTTCGGTCACAAAATGCATCTTGTGACGTACACCACCATGAGTGCCAACTTGATGTTGCGTGAAATCGGTATCGTGCTCTTCCTTGCCAGTGTCGGTATAGAAGCTGGTGAGCATTTTGTACAAACAGTAGTAGAAGGTAGCGGATTACTGTATGTAGGCTATGGATTCCTGATAACTGTTATCCCCTTGTTGATAATCGGTATGATAGCCCGTTTCTACTGCAAAGTGAACTACTTCACCCTGATGGGTTTGATAGCAGGTAGCAACACAGACCCTCCCGCATTGGCATACGCCAATCAGACATCAGGCAATGATGCTCCGGCAGTAGGTTACTCCACGGTATATCCATTGACAATGTTCCTGCGTATTCTGGCGGGACAGATGATATTGCTGACAATGATGTAGGAGGAATTAAGGAATTAAAATTAAAGGCTGCGTAGTTGGGTTAAACCAACATTGCGCAGCCTTTAATTTTAATTCCTTAAAGTTTCAGCTTCTTCTTGACGAACTCTTCTATAAAGTCCACCGTAGCTTCAATACCCAATACGGAAGAATCGATACACAAGTGGTATGTTTCGGCAGCTCCCCATTTTTTGTAGCTGTAGTAGTTATAGTATTCGGCACGCTTCTTGTCCGCTTTGTTCATCATCTCCTCCGCTTCACGCTCAGAAATGGAATACATTCGGCAAATACGCTTGATGCGCTCCTCATTGGAGCAGGAAATGAAGACATTGACACAGCGTGGATGTTCTCGCAGGATGTAATCGGCACAACGCCCCACAAACAAGCAGGACTTCTCCTCTGCCAATCTGCGTATCACGTCACTCTGCACTTTGAACAGAGCATCATTACTCAAGCAATTCGTGGCTGGGATAGCCCCGTCACTGACAAAAGGGAAACGCATGCCGAAGAGCCCTCCAATAATACCTTGTGAAGCTTTCTCATCAGCTTTCTCAAAAAACTCACAACACAGTCCACTCTCTTCAGAAGCCAACCTAATCAGTTCCTTATCATAAAAGTCAATACCCAGACGGGCAGCCAGTTTCTCGCCTATCTCCCGTCCGCCACTGCCCAGTTGACGGCCTATATTGATTATAAAATTATTGCCCATACGCTTGTTCATCTATTGGTTTGCAGATAGCAAATATAAATATTCTTACGGAATATCTGCAGAAAGTAGGAAGAAAAATTCAAAGCCTCTCCCCCGACCCATCCCTACAAGGGAGAGGTTCTGAATTTGCGGAATTGACAAACCAACATCACCAATGCTATCAAACTTGCAAGCAAATCGGATACCGGCATGCTGTACCACACTCCTGCCACTCCGAAAAACTGCGGCAGGACAAGCAGGCAAGGAAGCAGGATCAGCATCTGCCGGGTGAGGGAAAGGAATATCGCTTTGCCTGCCATGCCTATGCTCTGGAAAAAGTTGGAAGTCACCATCTGGAAACCAATAATCGGGAAGAACATTACCGTAATACGCAGTCCCGTGACCGAAAGCTCTGTCAGTTCCGCATCCGATGTAAAGATGCCCACCACCAGGTCCGGCACCAGCATACCGACCAGAAAGCCGAAAGTGGTCACTGCCGTGGCATAGATTATCGTCAGTCTCAGCACCTTGTTCACCCGTCCGTACAGCTTCGCCCCAAAGTTATATCCGGCAATAGGCTGCATTCCCTGATTCAGCCCCATCACAATCATCACTACAATGAAAACCAGACGGTTCACGATGCCGAAAGCCCCGATAGCCAAGTCGCCGCCATACTTCTTCAACCCCTGATTGATAATGATAACGATGAAGCAGGCTGCCAGGTTCATCAGGAAAGGAGACATGCCGATAGCAAGCGAATCGAATACAATCTTACGTTTCAGACGGAATATCCCCCGGTGGAAATGCAACAGCTCGTCCTTATTGCTGAAAAGCTTGAACTGCCACGTCAAAGAGATGACTTGCGCCACAATGGTAGCGACGGCAGCGCCACGTATGCCCCAGCCGAAACCATAGATAAACACCGGGTCGAGTATGGTATTGATAACCACCGTGGCTATGGTGGCATACATCGCCTTCTGCGGATGCCCTGAAGAGCGTAGCACTGCATTCAGCCCCAGATAGAGGTGCGTAACGGCATTTCCCAAAAGGATAATCTGCATATAATCCCTGGCGTAGCCCACCGTCTGGTCACTGCCTCCGAAGAAATAGAGAATCGGGTCGAGAAAGAGCATGACAATGATGGTAAAGGCCACTCCCAGCACCATGTTCAGCACAAAGACATTGCCCAGCACACGCTGTGCCGTGTCATAATCCCTCTGCCCCAGCTTGACGGAAATCAGTGTAGAGGCTCCCACACCCACCAGCGAGCCGAACGCCGCAGCCAGATTCATCAACGGGAAAGTCAACGCCAATCCCGAAATAGCCATCGTCCCAACGCCGTGACCGATGAAGATACTGTCTACCATATTATATAAAGAGGATGCCGTCATTGCGATGATTGCCGGAACGGCATATTGCATCAAGAGTTTACCTATACTTTCCGTCCCCAACGCCGAGGGAGTCTTTTGTCCTGCCATATTATATACCTATTTCTTTTTAGCGGGTGCAAAGGTACTCTTTTTTTAAAACAGAACAGCAGAAAAAACACCTTAAACCTGCACACTATGCGGATGATTTATGCTATCTTTGCGATTCAATGATAAATCATAAGATATGATTACCATAATCATACCGTATGATTGATATAATCATACCGTATGATTGGCACATTCATACCGTATGAACCATGCCTGACCTACCGGTTGAGCCGGACACATAATAACAACAAGCCCCCATGGCATTCTATAAGAAAGTAAAACAGAAAGGCGACGACAAATGGCACCCAAGAGCCGTCACCAAAGGACATCCCTATACAACGGATGAAATAGCCCGATTATTGTCGGAAATGTCTACGGTAACCCCGGGAGATACTTATGCAGTATTAATGAACCTTGGTGAAGTGCTGGGCAAGCTGATGAGCTCGGGACACTCCGTAAAGCTAAAGGGCATCGGGACGTTCTACTACACCTGCCGTTCGGAAGGCACCGGGGTAGACACCCCAGAAGAAGTGAGTCCGGCGCAAATCACTGCGGTGCAGATACGCTTCATCCCCGAATACTACCGCGGGCAATGCGGACAAGTGACGGAACGCACCCTCCTCTCCCCGCATATCGAATGGGTAGATACCGAAGGAGAGGATTAATGTCACTCCCCGTTCCCTATATTTCAAGGAAAAAGGTTCGCTATCTGAAAAATGTTTCGTACTTTTGTACCCAAATTGAGTGAAATATAGCGAAATGAACGTATTAGAACTAAGTGAACAAGAAATCATTCGTCGCAACAGCATGAATGAACTTCGCGCGATGGGCATTGAGCCTTATCCCGCAGCAGAGTATGTAACAAATGCTTTCTCTACCGATATTAAAGCTGAATTCAACGACGATGCAGAGCCTCGCCAAGTGTCCGTTGCCGGACGTATCATGAGCCGCCGTATCATGGGTAAAGCATCTTTCATCGAATTGCAGGACTCCAAAGGACGCATCCAGGTATATATCACCCGCGATGACATCTGCCCGGACGAGGACAAGGAGATGTACAACACCGTGTTCAAACGTTTGCTCGATTTAGGCGACTTCATCGGTATCGAAGGATTCGTATTCCGTACCCAGATGGGCGAAATCAGCATCCATGCCAAGAAGCTGACCGTACTTGCAAAGAGCATCAAGCCCCTGCCTATCGTGAAATATAAGGATGGTGTGGCTTACGACTCTTTCGAGGACCCCGAACTGCGCTACCGTCAGCGTTATGTAGACCTTATCGTAAACGACGGCGTGAAAGAAAAATTCCTGAAGCGTGCCACCGTCATCAAGACCATGCGTGCTGTGCTGGATGAAGCCGGCTACACGGAAGTGGAGACGCCGATTCTTCAATCCATCCCCGGTGGAGCAAGCGCCCGTCCGTTCATCACCCACCATAACTCTCTGGATATGGACCTCTACCTGCGTATCGCCACCGAGCTTTACTTGAAGCGACTGATTGTAGGCGGATTCGAAGGTGTATATGAAATAGGCAAGAACTTCCGTAACGAGGGTATGGACAAGAACCATAACCCGGAATTCACTTGTATGGAGCTGTACGTGCAGTACAAGGACTACAACTGGATGATGAGCTTTACGGAGAAATTGCTGGAACGCATCTGTATCGCCGTAAACGGCTGTACAGAAACCGAGATAGACGGCAAGACCATCAGCTTCAAAGCTCCCTACCGCCGTCTGCCCATCCTGGAAGCCATCAAGGAAAAGACCGGATACGACCTCGAAGGAAAGAGCGAGGACGAAATCCGCCAGGTGTGCAAGGAACTGAATATGGAGATTGACGACACCATGGGCAAGGGTAAGCTGATTGATGAAATCTTCGGCGAATTCTGCGAAGGAACTTTCATACAGCCCACTTTCATCACCGACTATCCCGTAGAGATGAGCCCGCTGACCAAGATGCACCGCAGCAAGCCGGGACTGACCGAACGCTTCGAACTGATGGTGAACGGCAAGGAACTTGCCAACGCTTACAGCGAGCTGAACGACCCGATAGACCAGGAAGAACGCTTCAAAGACCAGCTTCGCTTGAGCGAAAAGGGAGACGACGAAGCGATGTTCATCGACCAGGACTTCCTGAAAGCATTGCAATACGGTATGCCTCCCACATCGGGCATCGGCATCGGCATCGACCGTCTGACAATGTTGATGACGGGCGAATCCTTTATTCAGGAAGTGCTTTTCTTCCCGCAGATGCGTCCGGAAAAGGTTATCCCCAAAGATGCTCCTGCACGATACACGGAACTGGGCATCCCAGAAGATTGGGTAGCCGTAATCCAGAAGGCCGGCTACAACCTGGTGAGTGACATGAAAGATGTGAATCCGCAAAAGCTCCACATGGACATCTGCGGTATCAACAAAAAATATAAATTGGAACTGGCAAACCCGACCGTAAACGAAGTTGCTGACTGGGTCGGAAGAATTAAGAATTAAAAATTAAAGAATTAAATAGGCAAGATTAAAGATAAGAGGAGGGTGAAGGTACTCCTTTCCCCTCTTTTAATTTTTAATTTTTAATTATTAATTTCGATATGAAACTACCCGGTAAGATAGCCATCATGGGCGGAGGAAGTTGGGCAACTGCCATTGCAAAAATGGTTCTGGCCCAAGCGGAGTCTATAAATTGGTACATGCGACGCGATGACCGTATTGCCGACTTCAAACGGCTTGGTCATAACCCTGCCTACCTGACGGGCGTCAAGTTTGATACCAAGCGTATCAACTTCAACTCCAACATCAATGATGTCGTGAAAGAATCTGATACGCTCATCTTCGTTACACCTTCCCCTTATCTGAAGGTTCACTTGAAGAAACTGAAGACTAAGATTAAGGATAAATTCATCATCACTGCCATTAAAGGTATTGTGCCCGATGACAACTTGATTGTCTCGGAATATTTCACTAAGGAATATGGCGTCCCGGCTGAGAATATTGCTGTATTGGCAGGTCCCTGCCATGCGGAAGAAGTGGCTCTGGAACGCCTTTCTTATTTGACCATTGCTTGTCCCGACACCGACAAGGCTTGCACCATTGCCCGCAAACTGGCCAGTTCATTCATCAAGACCTCTGTCAGTAATGACGTTGCCGGCATTGAATACAGTTCGGTGCTGAAAAATGTATATGCCATTGCAGCCGGTATTTGCAGCGGTCTGAAATATGGCGACAACTTTCAGGCTGTGCTCATGTCCAATGCCATACAGGAAATGAACAGATTCCTGCAAACGGTACATCCGCTGAACAGAAACGTAAGTGATTCCGTTTATTTAGGTGACCTGCTGGTGACGGGATATTCCAATTTCAGCCGCAACCGCACATTCGGTACGATGATTGGCAAGGGATACTCCGTGAAAAGCGCGCAGATTGAGATGGAAATGATTGCTGAAGGATATTACGGTACAAAATGTATCAAGGAAATCAACAAGCATTATCATGTCAACATGCCTATTGTAGATGCAGTATACAACATTCTGTATGAGCGTATCTCGCCGACGATTGAAATCAAGCTGCTTACCGATTCATTCCGGTAAGCGCGAAAAAAGATAAAACGAAATACTGAATTTAAAACCTAGAATATTATGATTAGTTTGAACATTGAAAAGACTCTTGGATTCATCTCCAAAGAAAACGTTTTCGCCTATGAAGCCCAAGTAAAGGCTGCACAGGAAGCATTAGAGAATGGTACCGGTAAGGGCAACGACTTCTTAGGCTGGCTGCACCTCCCCTCTTCCATCACTAAAGAGCACCTGGCCGACCTAAAGGCTACCGCACAGACGTTGCGTGACAACTGCGAGGTAGTAGTAGTTGCCGGTATTGGCGGAAGTTACCTCGGTGCACGTGCGGTGATAGAGGCTTTGTCAAACAGCTTCACTTGGTTGCAAGACAAGAAAACGGCTCCGGTCATTCTGTATGCAGGACACAATATCGGTGAAGATTATCTATATGAACTCACCGAATACTTGAAAGACAAGAAATTCGGTGTTATCAACATCTCCAAATCCGGTACTACCACTGAAACGGCCTTGGCGTTCCGTCTGTTGAAAAAGCAATGCGAAGACCAACGCGGCAAGGATATGGCAAAGAAGGTTATCGTTGCCATCACCGATGCCAAAAAGGGCGCTGCCCGCGTAACGGCCGACAACGAAGGCTACAAATCCTTCATCATCCCCGATAACGTGGGCGGACGTTTCTCCGTACTGACTCCGGTAGGCTTGCTGCCCATCGCAATAGCAGGTTTCGACATTGAGAAACTGGTTGCAGGTGCAGTTGCCATGGAAAAGGCTTGTGGAAAAGATGTTCCGTTTGCAGAAAATCCTGCTGCCATCTATGCAGCTACGCGTAACGAGCTCTACAAGAACGGTAAGAAAATTGAAATCCTCGTAAACTACAATCCCAAACTGCACTACGTAAGCGAATGGTGGAAGCAGCTTTATGGTGAATCCGAAGGTAAGGAAAACAAGGGTATCTTCCCTGCTGCCGTAGATTTCTCCACCGACCTGCACTCCATGGGACAATGGATTCAGGAAGGCGAACGTACCATCTACGAAACTGTCATCTCCGTGGAGAAGACACAGCACTCCCTGCAAGTACCTTCGGACGAAGCCAACCTCGACGGACTGAACTTCCTGGCAGGCAAGCACGTGGACGAAGTGAACAAGATGGCTGAATTGGGCACACAGCTTGCCCACGTTGACGGCGGCGTACCCAACATGCGCATCGTTATCCCTGCACTGAATGAAGAAAGCATCGGAGGTCTGCTCTACTTCTTCGAAATAGCTTGCGGTATCAGCGGTTATATTTTGGGAGTCAATCCGTTCAACCAACCGGGTGTGGAAGCATATAAGAAGAATATGTTTGCATTGCTGAACAAGCCCGGCTACGAAGAAGAGTCCAAAGCTATCCAGGCAAGACTTTGATAAATTAAGAATTGAGAGTTGAGAATTGAGAAATGGCTGCACAACAAGTGCGAAGAGAACCGTTCCCCGATTCTCAACTCTCTATTTATCTACCCCGCATTTTTAAATTCTCAATCCCCAATCTACCAAGTGTTCGAAAACTCTATCGCCCGTTATCTGGAAAAGCACGGGCACCCCTACATCCAACTGAAAGCCGTTCTTTTTGACATGGACGGTGTGTTATTCAACTCCATGCCCTACCATGCCGATGCCTGGCATAAAGTAATGGAACGTCATGGCCTGCACTTGAGCCGTGAAGAGGCATACATGCACGAGGGACGTACCGGAGCCTCCACCATCAACATCGTTTATCAACGCCAGTATGGCAAGGATGCCACTCCCGAGATGATAGAAAGCATCTATGCAGAGAAAAGCGCCGAATTCAGTACCCACCCGGAACCGGAACGTATGCCGGGTGCTTGGGAAGTGCTGCAAAAGGTAAAAGCGGCAGGACTTATTCCGGTACTTGTCACCGGTTCGGGCCAACACTCCCTGCTGAACCGCCTTGCCCACAACTTCCCTGGTATGTTTCAGCGCGACCACATGGTGACCGCCTTTGATGTGAAATACGGAAAGCCTCATCCTGAGCCTTATCTAATGGGACTGGAAAAAGCCGGAGTACAAGCCAACGAAGCTATAGTTGTAGAAAATGCACCTATCGGAGTACAAGCCGGAACAGCAGCCGGCATATTCACTGTGGCAGTCAATACCGGTCCGCTGGACAGGCAGGTATTACTGGATGCCGGAGCAGATTTATTGTTTCCGTCCATGCAGGCGCTTTGTGACGACTGGGAAAGGTTGCAAACCGCATTAGATGCCAGTAATAGCCTTCGCCACAAAGATTGACGGCGACCCAAACAATATAACAGTTGATTGGAGCTTATATAACCAAGTAATACCATTACTTGATATACAGAAGGCATCTATTGTCTTTCTTCTTAAAACGCTCCAATCTACTCATTTTCTCCTTCTCGGTTTCTTTAATAGGGAACGTTATCCTACGAGTATCTTTATCATAATCGTACAATTCTCTGGCAGGAACTACATAAACAGATTCCGGACCGTCACCACACCATCCAAAGCCAAAAACATAAAACAAGTTTTTTATCGGACGGTTCAACAGATTGGAATTCATATACCCCTCGTACTTTTCAATGTCTTTTATATCGAGATAAAAACCTATCTTACTTCGCCATTTACATTCTACAGCTATAATATCTCCAACTTCATGAATGGTACTCGTTGTGGTAACACACTCCATCAACAAATCCGGAGATGATGAAGACAGAGGCCTATACCCCTCAATGTATTTATCACCTCTCCAATCTAAAAGCCGCCAAAATATTTTCTTATCACATAGATCCGAATAACCATCTTTACTAATATTGGAGTTCTTCACAACCCATTCCTCAAATCTATCTCCTAAATATTTACTTTTCTTCCTTTCTTTAAAATATTGAAAGGTATCCATAAACCGATATTGGAAAACACCTACAAAATCATCGATAAACTGATTTAATATTTTCATAGCCATAATAGTCTATTGTGTCTTTAAATAATATTCATTGCAAACAAAAATTCATAGGTGAAGAGCCGCAACACCCATTTTCAAAAATAGATTTTTTTTCATTTCCAAAAATAGAGTTTTTTTCCCAATTCTTTCCAGATTTCCTTCCCATCTTTGTAATACAGAAAACAAATAAAGTATTAATTATTAAAAATAGAGAAGTATGAAAAAATTAGTTATGATGTTGGTTTGTATGTTTGCAGTGCACACAATGGTAATGGCGGATAATGATAAGCCGATAGAGGTGAGCCAGTTGCCGGCGAAGGCGCAGACATTTATCAAGACTTATTTTAAAGACCATAAGGTGGCAATGGCTAAATTGGAGTCGGGAATGTTTTATAAAAGCTATGATGTGGTGTTCACGAATGGGGAGAAGGTAGAATTTGATAAATCGGGGGAATGGAAAGAGGTACGATGCAGACAAAGTGAAGTTCCTGTACAGATTGTACCGGAAGCGATACGTAACTATGTAAAGACCAATTATCCGGATGCAAGAATTCTTCAGATTGAGTACGATGACAATGAGTATGAGATAAAGTTGTCTAATCGTTGGGAAATTACATTTGACTCTAAAATGAGGGTGATTGACATTGACGATTGATGACAAGAAAGATTTAGAATATGTAGATTATAAAGTATCAAGAAACTGAAAACAGTTGCTTGGAGAGGGTTTCTCCAGGCAACTGTTTTTTTTTATGCACTTCCGTACGGTAGCAGGGCATATGGTGCTGCGCTCATTGTACAACAGTGGTTGTACTACTATTCCAATTGCCCGGAGTCAACGAAGCCCCGGCTGCACTTTTGCAGTTTTTTAATCAGTGTGTCCGGAGAAGGACACTCAACCTTCTCCGGAGCTGAAAATACTGATTTATAAGGAAATGGCGCTTCTCGGCGCTTCCTGCCGGAAGGCGACTCAGGCTATGACGCTTTCAGGATTTTGGCAGACCTCACCATGGTATAGGTAGTCCCCTTAGTACAATGGTGCATATCATTCAGCTTACTGAAAAATAGAGTTTTTTTCAGAGAGGTTTGTTCGGCAGAGAAATTCCAACCGCAGAACGGAAGAACAACGTTTTCAGTCCGTCATAAAATCCCGGAAGAGCAACCGTTCCATGCGTCTCTTCCGGGAACTTTTTTGATACCACCCGCAAATGCCGCTTCTCCATACGAGGAACTGCACTCCCTATAAAATCATCTGTCAGGGAAAAGTGGCTCAGCTTCCTATCAGGACGCGGCTGAGTGGCAAACGCAACATACAGTTGTTTTCCTGAAAAGTCAACCTTATCTACCTGCCGTTCTACCTGTTTCTGAAAACATCCTTTATCCCACCATAAACTGGGGTCTATGGCGATGTATGTATCAAATGTACCGGGATAATTCAGCAAAACATGCAGCGTGAACAACCCGGCATAAGAATGTCCGGCCAACAAGTGTTGTCCATTCACCGGCAAGTCTTGTTCCACTGCGGGGCGTAGCTCCTCCGTCAGAAAACGGCAAAATTGTCCTGCCCCACCCCCTTCCGGTTTATCGCCCGGACGGACAGTTCCGTCACGCCGGGCAGCGGAACAGGTTGGCGTAAAGTCTCTGGTTCTGTTTGTATTCAGGACAGCCACAACGATACAGGGCGGTAAGGAAGAAACTTTGGAGGTGGAAAACAAGCGAGTAAAACCTACCACCGAATGAAAAAAAGAATCACCGTCCAGCAAATAAAGAACCGGATAACTTTCCTCTTTTTCACCCGGGCGGGTTGCAGGTACATACACCCAATATTCTCTAGCCTCATTCAAGACATGCGAAAACAAAGTGTGGCGAGTCCCGATAGAAATAGCTTCTTGCGCTCTCAGCGGAAAACCGAGCCAAGTGACAACTACCAATATAAACAGAATATGCAGGCTTCTCATTTCAATTCTTTTTTCAGTCTGCAAAGTTCGCAGAAAATAAGTTGACTACCTATCCCTATTTTTAGGTATTCTCACGGTTGAAAGCTTTCCGCAAAAATCAAAGGCTGATTAAGAAAGTTTGATGGGCAACTGAATTTCCGTCATCCATTCATCCACCGTTTCTTTGTTCCAAATGCCGTCAATATGGCAAAACCGGGGACGGTCAATGACCTCGTATCCATTTGCCTCGGCATACGCAAAAAGCTCGGCGAAAGTTTCGGGCATATGCTCATAAGCACCGTAATGGTTGACACAGAGCGCAACCGGTACTTCCGGAAGTTCCTTGAATTTAATCAGTTCCGAATCTTCCTTGCGTTCAGCCACCGCTTCAAAAAACTCGATATCAATATCAACCCCATATTCCTCATTATATTCCACCGTGAAACAATATTCCGGGGCAGGACATTCACAACCCAAACGGTACATTTCAGGCCCGATAATATTCGGACAAAGATTGAACAGTTCCTGATAAGAGTCTATTTTACGGCGATGGGTAGCAAAAATTCTTGAAGGGAGGGATTTCTTAAACACTTTTTCCATAACATTCTCTTGTTTATGGAGTAAATTTTCCAATTTGGCAAGTTCGGTCTGCCGCCATATCAAGTGTTCAATCTCGTTTTTGCAACGTTCTATTTTAACCTTCAACAATTCAGCATCCGGAAATTCCTTGCCATCGGCAAACAACTCGGATATCTCTTCGAGGCTGAACCCTAATTGCTTGAGGTAAACAATACGGCTCATACACCGGAGCTGGCTGATGTCGTAATAGCGATACCCCGTCCACTCATCCACTTCAACGGGTATCATCAATCCTATCTCTTCATAATGACGAAGCGTCTTAACGGTCACTTGGCAAAGTTTGGAAAACTCTCCGATTTTAAACTTCATTTTATTCTTCATAAACTCATGCGCATTTTGTTTATGAAGCAAAGATAGGTCCTGCCCTTAGGGACGAGTCAAGAGATTGCTTCAAAAAAAACACATATTTCACTATTCACAACGGCAATAGGTGTTTGCACCGCACGTACAACGAGGCAACAGCTGCTCACTCAGTTCATCGCGGTAAAATTCATACAGCCGCCGGTACATGGTTTCATAGAGTGAGGCAACTTGTTTCTCCTGCTCACTTTCATTTTGAAAACGATTTTTAAAGGGATCTTCAAAATCAAAATGCACCTGCTGCTTGGCATCCAGAGTGATAAACTTCAGTTCTTCTCCGGCTTCTTTACATAGGGTAATCACGTAGTCCCACGACCGGTGCGTATAGGTCCCGACACCAGACGGTTTCTTGCGAGACACGCTGAAACCATTCTGTTCCATCACATTGCACACGGCATCGGGAACGCAGTTCCCCTCCATAATTCCTGCCGTAGAGATATTCATTCCCCTGCCAAATGCATGCAGGAGTTCCTGCGCGATACGGCTGCGGCACGTATCTTCATTACTTATTAACAGTATATCCATTGTCCGTTACTTTTCCAGGTTTAAATACTCGCCATCTCCTTCTTTCTTCATCTTCGCTTTACGTGCCAGGTCGAACAAGGTGGGGTTAATGTGGCAATATCCACCAGGATTTTTGTCCAGATAGTCTTGATGATAATCTTCGGCGAGATAGAAGTTCTTCAAAGGCTCTATCTCTACAACCAACGGACGGGAGTAGTTGGCAGCCAGCCGGTCAACGGTTTCACGAATAACGGGCAGGTCGGCGGTATCCGTATAATAGATACCCGTGCGATACTGTGTACCTCTATCCCCCCCTTGCTTATTGAGGCTGGTAGGGTCAATCGTTTTGAAATAAAGGTCGATAAGGAAAGGCAAGTCCACCTCATCGGGATCATACTGTACTTTTACGGTTTCGGCAAAGTCCGTGGTACCGGTACATACCTGCTGATAGGTAGGATTGGCTATATTTCCATTGGCATATCCCACCTGGGTAGCCTCCACACCTTCTATTTGTTTCAGGAAATGTTCGGTACCCCAAAAACATCCTCCTGCCAGATAAATCTCTTTCATTGGTTTCATGTCTGTTCTCCTTTCTGACCGTCCTTCCGGCTTACCGGCATAGGACAGACAAGTCATTAACATTGCAAAAATAAATATTATTTGTTTCATACCTCTAACTCTATGGAAATTATAACAAGAAAGAGAACCGTATGGTTGACTTTTCTGGATGTATTGTATAAAAAGAAACTCCCTTTGCAAAGTATTCATGCAAAGGGAGTTCCTTTCTTTGTGACCCCGGTGCGATTCAAACGCACGACCTTCAGAACCGGAATCTGACGCTCTATTCACTAAGCTACGGAGCCAAATGTGGATGCAAAAGTATAAAAAAATTAGCAGATTCCTAACATTCAAACGCTTTTTATATCAAACCGAGGAATATTTTTATTATTACTTTGAGAAGACTAACCGCAATTACACAAACATTTTGTTCTTTTTTCCCACAAAACAGAAGCAAGTATCAATATTATTCCTATCTTTGCCGAGCAATTTAATAGAAGTTATACTGAATAAATTTATGAGCTACCTGATAACACCTGAAGGTTACAAACCTTTATTGGACCTAAAACAGACTGAATTAGGGATTAAACAAATTAAAGAGTTCTTCCAATTGAACCTCTCTTCCGAACTGCGCCTGCGACGTGTGACAGCTCCACTGTTCGTATTGAAAGGAATGGGTATCAATGACGACCTCAATGGAGTGGAACGTGCCGTAACTTTCCCTATCAAAGATTTGGGCGACGCCAAAGCTGAAGTGGTGCACTCCCTCGCCAAATGGAAACGCCTCACGCTTGCCGAATACCATATCGAACCGGGATATGGCATCTACACAGACATGAATGCCATCCGTGCCGATGAAGAACTGGGCAATCTGCATTCCCTTTATGTAGACCAGTGGGACTGGGAACGCGTCATTACTGCCGAAGACCGCAATGTGGAATTCCTCAAGGAGATAGTAACCCGTATCTATGCAGCTATGGTGCGCACAGAATATATGGTATATGAGATGTATCCGCAAATCAAGCCTTGCCTGCCCCAGAAACTTCACTTTATCCATGCCGAAGAATTGCGCCAACTGTATCCGGACTTGGAACCCAAATGCCGCGAACATGCCATTTGCAAGAAATACGGTGCAGTGTTCATCATCGGTATCGGATGCAAGCTGAGCGACGGCAAGAAGCACGACGGACGCGCCCCGGACTACGACGACTATACCAGCAAAGGGCTGAACGACCTCCCCGGACTGAACGGTGACCTCCTGCTATGGGACCACATCCTGCAACGCAGCATCGAACTTTCCTCCATGGGTATCCGCGTAGACAAGGAAGCCCTGCTTCGCCAGCTCAAAGAGGAAGGCGAAGAGGAACGCCTGGAACTTTACTTCCACAAACGCTTGATGAATGATACACTGCCGCTTTCCATCGGTGGCGGTATAGGGCAGTCCCGCCTCTGTATGTTCTATCTGCGCAAGGCGCATATCGGTGAGATACAAGCCAGTATCTGGCCGGAAGATATGCGCAAAGAGTGCAAGGAACACAATATACACCTGATTTGATATACATTTATCCCGTCATATAATATAAAGTTCACCCCCTCAAAAGGTTGGACTTTATTTTTTATTTTGTACTTTAGCATCCGAAACTACTAACAGATCCAATTAGTATGAATGTTCAAATAGAAGAAAGCTGGAAAGCACATCTGCAACCTGAATTTGAGAAAGATTATTTCCGTACATTGACTGATTTTGTACGGGACGAATATGGGAAATATGCAATATATCCTCCGGGAAAGCTGATATTCAATGCATTCAACCTATGCCCTTTTGACAAAGTAAAAGTCGTGATAATCGGTCAAGACCCCTATCATGGTCCGGGACAAGCACACGGACTTTGTTTCTCCGTAAATGACGGTGTTCCTTTCCCTCCTTCCTTACTTAATATTTTCAAGGAAATAAAAAATGACATTGGCACTGATGCCCCCACTACCGGCAATCTGACACGCTGGGCAGAGCAAGGCATATTGCTGCTCAATGCTACCCTCACCGTACGTGCACACCAAGCCGGTTCTCACCAAAACCGAGGTTGGGAAACATTTACAGATGCGGCTATCCGCATTCTCGCCGAAGAAAAAGAGCATCTTGTATTTATTCTTTGGGGAGCCTACGCCCAACGTAAAGGGGCATTCATCGACCGTAGCCGACATCTGGTACTTACCTCGGCACATCCATCTCCCCTATCCGCTTATAACGGCTTCTTCGGGAACAAGCATTTCAGCAAAACAAACGAGTATTTGCGGGAACATGGAGAGACGGAAATAATTTGGTAAACATCAATACCACTGAATATTACTCTGAGTCTGGCTTCTCTGTTCCCATTTCAAGTCTTGCAGGATACTTGCATTGGCACGGATGGTAAAGTTATAGTATTTCCAGCGTCCGAAAGGTGATATGGCAGCCGTCATGCTGAAACAGTGCAGGTCACGTGTGATGTTGAAAGCGGTCTGCGTTATCTCCTTCGCATTGAAGTCATAACCGGAATTGAAGCTGACAGCCCATTTATTGGTAAGCTTGACGTTACCGTTTATATTAAGGGAATTCAGGCTGAATTTGTACGGATAGCGCATGTTCTTACGATTAATGGGCTTACTGGTGTCTTCCGTAATATTGAAACCGGTACTGAAGTTGATAGACCAAGGCATCTTGAATACCTGATAGCCGTCAGCATCGGCAGCAGCCTTTTCCTTCTTCTTCTTCGGAGTGCCGTCCTCGGTAGTTTCCCCCTCCATGTCACCGTCTTCCTCCGTCGAGGCATTCTGGTCTTGGCCCTGCTCCTCGTCATCCTTCTGACCGGTGAAGAAGTTCCTTATTTTCTTCCACGAATCATTGTTCACGGTCCAACTGAACGACGTACCATATCCCGACCAACGACCGAAACGGCCATACGACCATTCCGTACGGTTACCGGGCACCACCCTTCCGTTCTCATCAAACTCGTAAGCATAAGTGGCAAAGGTAGAGCTCATACTCAACGTATAACTCTTGCTCAACTTCAGACGGAGATTAAAGCTCAAGTCACTCCAAGGACGCACCTGGGCAGCCGTGTTGTAACTGATACCCATACTCAAATCGTCAATCAGGCTCACCTTGCGGATAGAGTCATTCTTATCCTTGAACTTCATTTCAAGGTTATTGGAGATATTGAAACTGATAAGCCCCTGCTTTCCTCCACTTGGCGGACTGAACACCTGACCGGCATAATAGGAATACTGCACGGTATCGCGAATGCCGTTCTGGTCTTTTATATAAGAGTCATAATAGCCAAAACGGGACGAAGTGAAATCGGGTGCAGCGCTGAAACTGATGGAGGGAGTGATGACGTGACGTATCTGTATCTCCTTCTTCTTCATAAACAATGGCTTGTACATACCATAAACTTTGGTATTGATACCCAGACTGGCACTGTAGTCGTATACACGGTGAAAACCGTAGGTCGTATCATTCACCTCCTTGCCTTGCTCATCGTCCCAGTCCTTCTTCACCTTGCGGGTGTACCAACGCTCCGTATAGTTTACGGTAGGCGTCACATTGAAGTACTTGAACAAAGTAAACGTGGCACTTACCGGAATCTCATGCTGCATACCGTTCTCCCAATCGCGTATCAGGTTCTTCTTGAACAACAGATTGTCCTTCGTCTTGATACTGTTCTTCACACGGCCAGTATAGCGAACGGAAATCTTCTCATACCACTTTTCATCTCCCACTGCATGTTTGCGCTTGAAAGGGAAAATGGTACTCAAGGAAATGGTCATGTCCGGTAAAGTCACCGCGATAGAGGAGTCGCGCATGGTCTGGGCAATATTACCTGAAGCGGAGATGCTCAGATGCTGGTCGGGAAAGTTACGCGAATAGCTGACACTGGAAGTCTTGGTATTCTGCGACATTGCCTGGGAGTTGTACATATTGCCGATATTGGTACGCTCATAACTACTGGTAGCAAAGTTCACACTGGCAGAAAAGGTAGAATTCGGACTCGCTTTCGGGTCCTGCCGGTGAGACCACACCACCTTGAAGTCTTTGGCAACCGAGTAGTCGGGCAAGCCTTTGTCACCGGTCTTGGTCACCTGATAGCTTGCCTGCAGCAAACCGGAATATTTGTAACGCTTCACATAGTTCGACTCCATATTCAGCGCCCAAGAACCTTTCGTGAAGATATCCGCCCGCAGCTTCAAGTCCATTTGGTCACTGATGGCGAAGTAATATCCACCGTCCGTCAGACCGAAGCCACGATTGGAGTCATCCATATAGGTAGGCATCAGAAAACCGGACTGGTAACTGCTAGAAAACGGGAAAAAGAAAAATGGAACGGCAAGCGGAAGCGGCACATCCTCTACTACCAGATAGGCAGGTCCCGTCACCACGTTCTTTTTCGGACGTACCTTGGCATAAGTCATCTGCATATAAAAATGGGGGTGGTCATGATGGTCACAAGTCGTGTAACGACCGCTCCTCATATAGAGTTCATCATTATTCCCTTTCTTGGCATTATTACCGGTCACGTATCCCTCGCCCTGCTGGCTGACAACATTGCTGATAAGACCTCTTTTACTCTTGAAGTTATAACGGATAGTATCGGTTTCGTAGGAGGTGTCCCCGTCTTTGAAGACCGGTCTTCCCTTGGCTGTTCCTACAGAATCGACCACGCCACGGGCAAAAACCGTACTGTTGTCCATATCCATAGAGATGACATCAGCCTCCAGGTCAGCACCCGGATAACTCACCTTTCCCTGGCCGTAAAGATGGGCAAAGCCACTCTGCGTAAATACAATGGAGTCATTGGCTTCGTAGGCTACGGGAGCATCCAATGCATCCTTCTTGGGAGGCGCAGCCGCTACCGTATCTTGTTGCAACGAATCGGCAGGAAGCCCCTTTCCCCCTTGCAGGGAGTCTCCCATCTGCAAACTATCCCCTACCTGCAACGTGTCTGTCCGCTGAATATTCGGAGGCGCGACCTTCGCTCTACGGCGCTGAGAAGCAGCCCCACCGGAGAGAAGAAGCAAGACGAATAGTAGTATGAATGATATGAATGTATTTGCTTTCAATGGCGTCATTAACTAATAGTTTACGCTTGGAGGGGCAAAAGTACATAATTTATACGGATAATCTCCCTTTTTAAAGAAATTTAGATTGCTACAAGAACTGTTCGCACCAATTATCAAAGCGCCGTACCCCTTCTTCACCATAACGTTCCAAACTTTTTCGGGCTTTTTCTACACTTTTCTCCTTTTCCAAATGAGTTTTTGAATAAAACTTATCGGCAAAACAGATAGCTTGTTCTTCCAAGCTGACCGGAACCATTTCACGATGCGGTACGGGCAAATCCTGCGCAATGATTCCCTCCAATGAAAGTCCGGCACCCGTATGGCGTTCACAAACCAAAGCATGGCGGGGATAGCCTTCGCCGCGTATCAGGTCGGCTCCCAAATAACCGTGACAGATATAAGGCTTGTCGCCAAAACAATGGATACCTGCCGCATCTGTAAGAAAAATGCCTATATCGTGCAGCATGGCAGCCTCGTACAGAAAATCCTTATCCAATGAAAGTTCCGGATGGCGGTCGGCAATCCATAACGACTTGTCGGCTACGGAACGGCTGTGCGTCAACAGTATATGCCGCAACTCATTCTCTTCCGGATAATATTTGTTAATGATATCTATCGGATTCATTTTAAGTTATGAGTTATAAATTATGGGTTATGAATGTCAATCGCCCTAAATTTATACATGCAGATTTCATTACGCATATCACAACTGCGTCTGTCTGTACGGAATATCTTTTCCAGATGATACGTCTGTTCCAGCTCTCCCAACATATTCTCCTCCTCCTTTACGGGAACCAACAAATAGCCCTCCCCGCTGGACGGACGTTCCTTTTCAATGTGCCGCATGCGGTCTTTCAGATAGAAGTTAACACCATAGAAACTCATTTTCGAGTAAGAATAGACCACACCTTCCGGAACATACGTATTGACCCTTTCAGCCAAATGTTTATCTGATTTCACAGCCAGCACCGTGGGCTGATAAACCGAATCCAATGATACGAAAAGACAAAGCATACATCCTGCTATACCATATAATAATGACCGGCTATCCGCACGCTTTACCACCATACATAATGTGCAGACAGCGGCTACTACGGGAAGCGCTACCAGGAGCCACTTGGGAACAGACAAAGCCACATCCTCCAACGCATGCATAAAGGCTACATTCTCAGCGGCATGGCGTCCACTTCCAAAAACGCTGTCGGGAACCAGGCCGAGACGAACTACGACAAAAACAAGCGTAAGCAACAAGCCCAAAGAAGCAAAGATGATTGCACAAATCCTGAAAACTCGTGCCCCCTTTTGTACCAAAGCCAACAGATACTCAGCTATCAGCACTGCCATAAACGGATAGATGGGAAGCAGATAAACGCTCCGCTTACTCTTGGGGATGCAGTAGAAGACAAAGATTATCAGAATGACCAGCCACGTGAACAATTGTACCGGAGACTGGTTGCGGAAAGCACTCCAGCCCTTCTTCAACCGCAACAGCAGGGTATCCCCTTCCGGCAGGCAATGCATGTTTTTCCACTTCAAGCCAAACAAGGAAACTACCAGAACCAACGTCCAGGGAATCCATCCCCAAATCAAAGTCAGGAAATTATACCATACAGGATTTTCGTGGGACTCGTAGGACATTTTGCCCATAAACCGCCCGGTATTCTCCTCCAGAACCAAATCGAGGAACGGTTGTCCACCTTGTCTGTAAGCTACGTATACCCAAGCTAAATAAGGAACAAAAGAAAGCAAGCCGATACCTACCAACGAGAA
The DNA here is from genome assembly GCF_025147485.1 of Bacteroides uniformis. Taxonomy (NCBI): domain Bacteria; kingdom Pseudomonadati; phylum Bacteroidota; class Bacteroidia; order Bacteroidales; family Bacteroidaceae; genus Bacteroides; species Bacteroides uniformis. Next base: position 4,620,823 of record NZ_CP102263.1, read on the forward strand.
AAACGCTTTCCCGAAAGAACGTCCGCGCAACAACTGATACACACCGATACACGCGCAAGGGAATATGGAGCCTACCGGCCCTTTGGTCAACGTGGCACATCCCATCAACAACACCGCAAGCCAGGGCACTCCGCGGCATCCCTTCTCATCCCAGCGGAACAGCAGACAAAGGGAAATAACGATAAAGGCAACCTGAACCATATCGACCCGACAAGCGACAGCCGCCCGATGCACCTCGAAAGAAGACAAAAGAAGAATAGAGGCCAGAAACGCCGTTTGAACGTTTTTACGTTTTGCCACAAAGGCAAAGAACATCAACTGCATGGCTAAAAAAGCCAATGCAGACGGGAAACGGGCGGAAAACTCCGTCACCTCTCCAAAAAGGGAAGAGACGGCGGCTATTGACCAGTAGAAGAAAGGGGGTTTATAAGCAATATCAGTACCATAGTTCACCGGAAGTATCCAGTTTCCACTTTCCAGCATAGAAAGGGCAACAATCGCCTCCCGCGGTTCCCCCTTGGAATAAAAAATGGTTTCTCCCAGAAAGGGAACAACCACAAGCACACTCAGCAGCGCAATAAACCAGAACGCCTTCTTTCTGTCCGACATACCTTATTTGTTTTTTATGTTTTCTGGACGCAAAGATAGCGCAAACCGAAAGCAGATGCAAATTTATTTGCAATTTGCTGAGATGCAGCTTAATTTCGCAAAGCAAAATTACAAATAATTCTGAAACAATGCCTAACTTTGCCGCCCCAATGATAATGGCAACAGAGAGTAGATATTTAATGTTAAGATGAAGCGGCTGAAACAACTACCGGAATTTGTACGCTTCGTAATGGTGGGCATCTTTGCGACAGCTCTGCACTACGGATTGTATTTTGTATTACAATGGGTTATCAATGTAAACATAGCCTATACACTGGGATATGCTCTCAGCTTCATCGCCAATTTCTATCTGACTGCTTACTTTACCTTCGGCCGGAAGCCCTCATGGAGAAAAGCCTTCGGATTTGGAGGGGCACACTTATGCAGCTATCTGCTACACATGGGGTTGCTGAACCTCTCTCTCTGGATGGGCATCCCCAAACCTCTGGCCCCCATTCCGGTTTTCGCCATCGCCATTCCGGTCAACTTCTTACTCGTACGTTTCGTTTTCAAAAGAAAAGAGTGATAATTTGTTTTTCTCCCGATTTCTTACGAATATTGCAAAAAGATTTGTTCTATGATGGAAAACTCTCCCATACTCGCCGTTGTCGTACCTTGCTACAAAGAAGAGGCAGTGCTGCATGAAACCCATAAACGATTGAGCCAATTATTCGACCGGCTGATACAAGCCCGGCAAATTTCCCCGGAAAGCTATATATTATATGTAAACGACGGAAGCACCGACCAGACATGGGCTATCATCAAAGAACTGCACCAAAATACGGCCTATGCCTGCGGACTGAACCTGGCAGGAAACGTAGGACACCAGAATGCCCTGCTAGCAGGACTCAATGCAGTAAAAGAGCGTTGCGAGATAGCCATCTCCATTGATGCAGACTTGCAAGATGACATCCAAGTGATTCCGGACATGATAAACAGCTATAAAGCGGGCAATGACATCGTTTATGGCGTACGTAAAGAACGGAAGACCGACACTTTCTTCAAACGCAACACCGCTTTGGTCTTTTATCGGCTGATGAAGGCAATGGGGGTAAAATCCGTCTACAATCATGCCGACTACCGCCTGATGAGCCAGCGGGCTGTACAACACCTATGCCGCTTCCGCGAGCGCAACCTTTTTCTTCGGGGACTGGTTCCCCTCATCGGCTACCAGACGGACAGCGTGTACTACAATCGTGACAAGCGTTTTGCCGGAGAATCAAAGTATCCTTTCCGGAAGATGCTTAATTTTGCCATCGACGGTATCACTTCCTTTTCCGTCAAACCGGTCCGTATGATTTTTTGGATAGGCTGCATCTTTATTCTTGTGGCACTGTGTGTCACCGGATGGACACTTCACTCTTACACACAGCATAACGCCGTCCCCGGATGGTCATCACTGATGATTTCCGTCTGGCTGGTAGGAGGTGTGATACTTGTGTCGCTGGGGATTGTAGGCGAATACATCGGCAAAATATACATTGAGGTGAAGGACCGACCGCGCTACAATGAAGAAGAACTGCTGATGCCGTCCGGCAAAACAGAATAAAAGAAGCCCATCATCATTCTACACAAAAGTTTTAAAAAGGAAAAACACTTCTCACACTATCACACTATAATAAAGGTATAGGGAACAGTGTGTGTCTTTCTTGCCGACAAGTTGGCAAGATTTTGCCACCCTATTGGCAAGACTTTGCCATAGGCATGGCAAAAGTTTGCCAAAAGCATGACAATGGGTTGGCAAAATTACTCTCTGGCAGACAATGAGTTAACATAACTATCAAAATCGTATCGTCACATCAGTTTATATCAAAAAACACAAAATCGCTTGCGAAAGCGACATAAATGCCGTATCTTAGTACACGTGCAAGCAAACCATTTTGCTTACACATGATAAGAATCTGCTTATGGGAACATTAGGCTGCATCAATGACATGCTACAAAGGGATAAAGAGAACCGTGCTCTCCGCAAGTTGAGCAGAGGACGGATGCGGGAGCACTACAAATACCTTGTAAAAAGGAAAGGTCCTGAGAGAGCCGATGTAACCATTGAGGAAATAGAAGAAATCCGAAGAAATACTACTGAAAAGGAATTATCAGATAAAGAACATCTATTCAGGGCAAAGACGATTCTTGCAGCATGTGCTTTAGTCTTGCTTTTATTGGGAGTACTTTGTTATAAATTGTTCTTATAAGCAGGTCTGAAACCGATTGACAAGAAATCTACCCGGTTAAATTCATCAGCCATTGGCTGGCGATTGAAAGCAGATTCCCATGCTTCATAAAAAATTCGCATACTTTTTATATTCGAAGCAGAGAATCAACAACTTGGTTTCCAAAACCAATAAATTAGAAATGAAAAGATTATCTTTGCAAACACAATAAATACATTGAAAGACTTTCTGTTAGAACATGGAACATCTAAAAGCATACATTTTAGCACTTAAAAACATGAATACAGATTTTACAATTAGAATTGCCCAACAGTCTGATGCCCTTGAACTTATGAGTTTGTTTCAAGAGACAGTCCTCCATATAAACAAACGTGACTATTCAGAAGCAGAAGTGGCAGATTGGGCATCGTGCGGAAACGACCTCTCCCACATAAAAGACATGATTAAGACACATTATTTTATTGTGGCAACCAATCAACAGTCACAGATTGTCGGCTTTTCATCCATTACCCACCAAGGATATTTGCATTCTATGTTTATTCATAAAGATTTTCAAGGTAAAGGCATTGCTACCATACTTCTAAATGAGATAGAACGGTATGCAACCGCAAGAGGAATCATGCGAATTACATCAGAAGTAAGCCTGACAGCCCGTCCATTCTTTGAGAAAAGAGGCTATATAGTAGAAGTGGAACAGAAACGCAAAGCCAACCAACTTTATCTCACCAATTTTTGGATGGCGAAAAGGCTGGCTGAATGAAATCGTATAACGGACGTATTCCTGCTTGTGGTGTCTTTTGTGGTGGTTGTCCCATATACACAAGAGAAAAAAGTCCCTGCAAAGGAGCAGAACAGAATGGTTCTCGCTGTGAAAAATGTAAAACATTCCATTTATGTTGCTTGGAAAAAAGAATAACACATTGTTTCCAGTGTTCTGATTTCCCATGTACTAAATTCAAAAGATTTACCAAACGTTGGCTAAAATACGGACAAAACTTCATTGAAAACCAAAAGCTTTTAAAAAACGTAGGTGAAGTTAAATTTTTAAAGTATTATAATAAGAGAATCCACAACCAACTTACCAACAATGACAAAAAATCAGGAATAAAATAATAATTTTGTACCTTTCGAAAAACATGTGTTGTAAATGACAGATTTTAATTCATACATGGGCAATATAGACACTGACTTTTTTAGGGAACTGTGTTTAAGAAACGGAGAACTACGGTATTATAAAAGAAATGAATTTATCCTCCGAGAGGGAGAAGTCGGTTCTTTCTTCGGGTTTATTGTATCCGGTGTAATCAAATATACCTGCATCAACCAAACTGAAAACAAAACATATAATGTAGGTTTTTCTTTTGCCAATGAATTTATCTCTGATTATCCCAATTGTTTATACGACATAAAATCTGAATTGAATATACAAGCAATAACCCCATGTAGAATCTACATCTGTTCTTCCGAATTACTTCTACAAGAATTTGAAGAGAACAAAGAAAATCAACGAATAGCCCGTATTGCAGCCGAACAATTATTTTTTCAGTCGTATTCACGTTACTTGGATTTGTTCAGATTTACATCGGAAGAACGCTATCTCCAACTTCTTAAAAAATGTCCAGAAATCCTACAAATGGTACCCCTAAAAGAAATTGCGTCTTACTTGAAAATAACCCCTATTCACATGAGCCGCATCAGACACAAACAGAGTTTTGACAGCAAAGAATAAACATAGGTTTAGAAATTCAATCATTTAACAATATTCCAAGACAATATTGATTCTGTTAGGAAGTTCTCTTTTATCTTTGCCCTATCCTTTGGCTGATTCAGCGAAAGGCAGGAATGAAAGGAGTTAAACATAGAGTCCTATATATGAGAACAAGAAAAGTATTTAGAATGCCACTTGATAAAATTCTTTGTTTATCAGCCAATGCTATATTAACCATTATTGCACTATGGAGTATTGCATCAGTCTTTTTCGAAAACGCCACAATTGATTCTATAATAGCCCGTTTCAGCGTGGCTTCTGCCTGCATGGCCAACCTATTTTCAAAACATCGCCTTATCCGGATAATATTCCTCATTATGGCATTTGTACTGATAATTGTTGCAACCGCCCTCTATGTCCATAAAGCAAATAAGATGTAAAATACTCAGCAGTTATTCCGTCTCATTTTTCCTTTTCTTCCACAGCTGATAACTATTGATTATATTCTGCCACAGCACATACGATCCCGGACCGACGGAAGATAACGGATTAAGATAAGTATATGCCATCCAGATGGCAAGCACCGTATTCTTTTGCCCCAGCGCCTGCCCTCCACTGATGCGCTCACCATAATGACCGCCGATTCTCTTTCCCAAATAGAATTGTATACAGCAGGTTATCAGTCCCGCCAGGGCTATCAGCAGTTCAACAAATACCGGTGCATCACTATTGACCAATGAACGTACCGTCTGCCCTGAGACAATGGCAAGAGCTACCGCCCACAAATAGAAGGCTGCATCATGGAAACCCAACAGAAAATGATGCACCTTCGGCACAAACGCACGCAGAAACCATGCCAGCAAGAAAGGACAAAGCAGCAATGGAAAGACTTTACTCAGAATTTTCAGGAATGCAACAAAAAAAGTAATGTCAGCATGAGGCTCCACCAACGGGAAAACCAAAGGAACAGCCACAGCTGCCAGAAGATTGGACAACAACGTATAGGTCGTCAGGCTGGATGCGCTTCCACCCAGTTTACCGGTAATGACAGCCGCAGCGGTTGCAGTGGGACAAATGAGGCAGACCATTGCACCTTCAAACACTTCCCGGTAGACCTCCTCCATAGGGCAACACACCAACAATACCGCAACAATCAAGCAAGAAACCGTCTGGAACAGCAGTAACCATCCATGCCACGATTTGGGTTTCAGTTCATGCACCTCCACCTTGCAGAAAGTGAGCAGAAGTTGGGAAAAAATCAAAAGCGGAGTCAGGAAAGCCACTAACCCATTCACATAAGGTTTGGCAGGCTCCACAAAAGGAATGTCTGCAAAAAAGAAATATCCCAAAGTACCGGCAAGCATTGCCAAAGGCAACGTCCAGTTCTTTATAAAACGAACCAGCATACTTGATTTGCTATTTTAATTATCTGCCGCAAAGTTACGCATATTATCAATACATTGAGCCACTAATTACTCAAACACAGACATTAATTACACTAAAAATGAGAAGAAGAACAATAAAACTGAACATAATCCATTAGTTTTCTATAAATTTCCACTACATTTGCCAAGCGAAAAGGAAGCATTGTCTTTGCTACAATTATATGAAACTATACAGACGATACATATTATATATAAGTATATGCTTAGGGCTGCTTATCTCCCCCTTTTGCAGTGGCAGCGCTGAAGCGAAAGACTTTGTTGTCGTTATAGACCCCGGACACGGTGGACACGACCCGGGTGCAGTGGGAAAAATTTCCAAAGAGAAGAATATCAACCTGAATGTAGCACTCAAACTTGGCAAACAAATCAAGAAGAACTGCCCTGATGTAAAAGTTATCTATACGCGGGACCGGGACATATTCATCCCCCTGGACCGGCGCGCTGAAATTGCCAATAACGCCAAAGCTGATTTGTTCATCTCCATACATACCAATGCCCTGGCCAAAAACCGGACGGCCAAAGGAGCCTCCACCTGGACACTGGGTCTGGCAAAATCGGATGCCAATCTGGAAGTAGCCAAGCGCGAAAATGCCGTTATCCTCTACGAAAGCGACTACAAGACGCGGTATGCCGGCTTCAATCCCAACTCGGCAGAGTCCTACATCATCTTCGAATTCATGCAAGACAAATACATGTCACAGAGTGTGCACCTCGCCTCCCTCGTACAAAAGCATTTCCGCCAAACCTGCAAACGTACAGATCGGGGCGTGCACCAGGCAGGTTTTCTGGTATTGAAGGCCAGTGCCATGCCAAGCATACTGGTGGAACTCGGATTCATCTCCACACCGGAAGAGGAACGGTACCTGAACACTGAAGCAGGAACCACCTCACTTGCCAACGGTATCTTCCGCGCTTTCCTCACCTATAAGCGCGAGCAGGAAATCCGGTTGAACGGAAGCAGCAATACCATTCTTCCGGAGGATGTACCCGAGCCCGTTCAAGAAGAAGGCAACGCAGCTACAGCGACACCGGAAAAGAAAAATGCACCTCAAGCGGAGAGTAACCAAGCTGCCCAACGCCCGCAAAGGTCAGAAAATGCAGCCGTTTCCCAAACAGAACAGAGCGGCATCGTGTTTAAGATACAGATACTCACTTCTTCACGTCCTCTGGCCAAGAATGACAAAAGACTGAAAGGACTGAAAGACGTGGATTATTATAAAGAAGGCGGAATCTACAAATATACGTACGGCGCATCACCCGATTACAACAAGGTGCTGCGCAGCAAACGTAGCATTACGGACAAATTCAAGGACGCATTCATCATTGCGTTCAAGAATGGAGAAAAGATAAACGTCAACACAGCCATCAGCGAATTTAAAAAGAACAGAAATAAATAACAAAAGATACATCATGAAGTATATTACAAAAGAAGTTAGAATAGGAATAGCAGGCATAGCTGCACTTTGCATATTGGTATACGGCATCAACTACCTGAAAGGGATAAATATGTTCAAGCCCTCCAGCTATTTCTACGTGAAATTCCAGAATGTCAATGGGCTGACAAAATCCAGCCCGGTCTTTGCCGACGGCTTCCGCGTGGGTATTGTCCGCGACTTGTACTACGACTATACCCAACCGGGCAAAGTCGTTGCCGAAATAGATGTTGACCCAGAGCTGCGCATTCCCAAAGGAAGTACGGCAGAACTGGCAGCCGAAATGCTTGGCGGCGTAAAGATGAACCTGCTGCTTGCCAATAACCCACGGGAGAAATACCAGATTGGAGACACAATCCCCGGCGTGCTGAACAACGGAATGATGGAAAAAGTTGCCACCATGATGCCGCAAGTAGAGAAGATGCTGCCCAAGCTGGATTCCATCCTCGCATCCTTAAATGTCATACTAGCCGACCCCGCCATCCCTGCAACCTTGCATAACGTACAAGATTTAACAGCAAGTATGGCCGTCACAAGCCGCCAGTTGCAAACTCTAATGAAGGATGATATTCCACAACTGACCGGCAAGCTCAATACCATTGGAGACAACTTTGCACTCATTTCCAACAACTTAAAGGAGATAGATTATGCTGCCGCCATGCAAAAGGTAGACGCAACTTTGAACAATGTAAAAATGATTACAGACAAATTGAACCAGAAAGACAATACCGTCGGACTTTTGCTAAACGACCCTTCTCTATATAATAATCTGAACGCCACCACTGCCAACGCAGCAAGTTTATTGGAAGACTTGAAATCGCATCCGAAACGATACGTCCATTTCTCCCTATTCGGCAAGAAAGATAAGTAAAAGATGGACGTTATATAGATTTTGTCTAAATAATAAGTCTATAAAGGAATTAAAAGGAAAGCCCTCATTTGCTCTATACAAGGAGCGAAAAAGGGCTTTTTCCTGCTCTGGGCACAGAAAGAAAACAAGAGACGCAAAGCTACATAAACCACTATATGACAAAGTATTAGATAAATGCAACACACCTTATATAAGGAGTATACTCATAGTAACCGATAAGTAGCTGAAAGTAAAGAGCTTATTACTTTCCCTAAAAACGCAAGAAAAAAAGGATTTGTTTTTCTCGAATAAGATTGCCAATTTTGCAATCGTAGAAGTTATGCTTAATTAATAAATGTATTTATAGCCGTT